>NZ_JBNAKE010000001.1:0-830000 GCF_052047475.1 Candidatus Pelagibacter sp. HIMB1782
TAATTTTAGATAAATTTCAGGATCTGAAATTATAACATTTTTAACTTTAAATTTATTTGCAATGTTTAATAATTTTTTATAGTTTTTATTAGCAGATAGTAAAACAATATCAAAATTTTTTTTATCTTTTTCAATAATATTAATTAAATTTAATCCAATTGATCCAGTAGCTCCTAGTATTGCAATTTTTTTTTTCATATTTTAAATAATAAGAAAATTAGAAAAGAAAATGGAAATGCAAATAACATACCGTCAATTCTATCAAGAATTCCACCATGACCAGGTATCAAATCTCCAGAATTTTTTAATTTTGAAAGTCTTTTAAAATAAGAAATTACAATATCTCCGATTTGACTAATAGAAGATATTAAAATTGTTATAATAAAAATTTGAATATTTAATTGAAGATTTGTTTCAAAAGATTCACTAGATATATAAATGAGAAATATTATAGAAGTTATAGATAGTATGTAGCTACCAAACATCCCAGCAATAGTTTTGTTTGGACTTATTTTGGTTAATCGTGGTCCTTTAAACATTTTACCAAAAGTATAACCGCCTATGTCTGTAGAAATACAAATAACAATTACAAATAAAAATAAAATAAAGCTCATATGCTCATCAAAATGATTTCTTAGAAGATATGTGCTAATAAATGATAGAGATAAAAATATATAACCAAATGTTTTTAAATAATTTTTTTTTTTTGACATTTTATTCCATTCTAAAATAGTCAAGAAAAAACATAAAATTAAAAATAAATTGAATAAAATTGAACCTTCTATAATTAATAAAAAACAAACCGGTATTAATAAAATTGAACTTATTAATCTTTTTTGAAACTCTGATTTCATTAAATATTTCCAAAATTTCTTTTTATTTTTTTAAATTTATAAATAATTTTTCTATAATCCTGAATATTAAAATCAGGCCACAATTTTTTGATAAAAAAAATTTCTGAATAAGCTAATTGCCATAATAAAAAATTACTTAATCTATTATGATTTCCAGTTCTTATTAAAATATCTGGATCTGGTATATTCTTAGTAAAAAGATATTTTTCAAAATTTTTTTGATTTATTGCTTCTTTTTTTTTACTTATATGCTTCACTGCGTGAATTAATTCATCTTTAGATCCATAATTTAATGCTAAATTAATTTGTAATTTCTTATTATTTGAAGTTTTTTTTTCCGCTTCAGTTAATAACTTATTCAATTTATTTGAAAATTTTTTTTTTCCAATTATTTTAAGTTTTATATCTTCTTTGCTAAATTTTTTTGCTTTTTCTTTTAAAAATTTTTCTAATAAATTTAAAAGATAATTAATTTCATAACTTGGTCTTTTCCAATTTTCAGTTGAGAATGCAAATAATGTTAAAAATTTAATTTTTTTTTTAATTGTTTCTTGAATAATATATTCTACTACTTTGAGCCCTTCACTATGACCCAAATTTCTTGAATTTTTATTTTTTAAACCCCATCTTCCATTGCCATCCATAATTATGGCTACATGATTAAGAGGGTTCATATTGTCATTATTTCTTTTTCTTTTGAATCTACTTTTCCATCGACGGATTTTATGTGCTCATCTGTAATATTTTGAATAATTTTTTCTTTTGATTTTTCTTCATCCTCACCAATTTCTTTAGATTTTAGTAATTTTTTCAACTCTTCGTTTGCTTCCCTTCTGATGTTTCTTATAGAAACCTTACATTTTTCACCAATTGACTTTATTATTTTTTTCAATTCAGTTCTTCTTTCTTCGTTCAATTCTGGTACAGGAAGTCTAATTAATTGACCATCTATTTGTGGATTAAGACCTAAATCAGATTTTTTTATTGCTGCATCTAAAAGAGGCACATTGTTTGCATCCCACACTTGAATGTTTATCATTCTGGGTTCTGGTGTTGTTATACTCCCAATTTGATTGATTGGCATTTGCTGACCATAGACATCAACTTTAACAAGATCTAGCATTGCCGCATTTGCTCTTCCTGTTCTTAAAGAAGATAACTCTTTAGAAAAAACATCTATGGCTTTATCCATTTTTACACCATAAGATTTTTCATCAAACATCTACTCTCCTATTTTTATTCTGAAAAATTCCTTAATTTTTAAATCTGCAATTGAAAGTTCTTTAACTATATCTTGAACTTTTTTCTTTGGTTCCATAACCCAAGCCTGTGTTAAGAGAGCATTCTCTTCTTTAAACTTATTCATTTTTCCTAAGCTAATTTTTTTTGCTATTTCATCAGGTTTCCCTGAATTTTTCAATTCTTCAGCAACAAGTTCTTGTTCTTTATCAATAACTGCTTGATCGATTAAATTTGATTCTAATGCCAAAGGATTTGAAGCAGCAATATGCATAGATAATTGTTTACCAAATGATTTAACTGTATCTGATTTATCGCTTGTATCAAGAGATACTAATACTGCTAATTTTGCTACATTATCTTTTACAACTGTGTGTAGGTAATGGTTATTTACTCCACTTTTATTTTCAATAGTTTTTGATTTTCCAATCGTAATTTTTTCACCAATTTTTGCAATTAGCGCTACCAAATTATCATCTACACTTTGACCATTTTTCATCACAGCTTTTTTTAACTCATCTTGATTAGAGTTGTGTTGATTGTTTAATTCACTTAATTCTTTAACAAAGTTTATAAAGTCATCATTTTTCGCAACAAAGTCGGTTTCACAATTTACTTCTATAACAGAAGTTTTATTATCATCACCTGATACCACAACAACACCCTCTTTAGCATCTCTAGACATTTTTTTTGAAGCTTTTGATATTCCTTTAACTCTCAAAATTTCAATTGCTTTATCTAGATCACCATCAGACTCTTTGATTGCTAGATTACAATCTTTAAATCCAGCACCTGTCGCTTCTCTTAATTTTTTTACTTTTTCTATATCACTCATTTTAATTCAACTTTCCTTTATCTTCGTTAGAGAATTTTTTTTCTAATTTTTCTCTATCAATTTCTTGAATAGTTTTGTTTTTGCTATCATCATTACTTTCTTTTGCTTTTTCTTGCTTAGTCTCAGATGATTGAATTGAACTTTTTGCATTATTAATTGTTTCCTTAATTAAGTTGCAATAAAGATCTATTGCTCTTCTCGCGTCATCATTTCCTGGTATTGGATAATCAATGTTATCAGGATTAGAATTGCTATCTAAAATAGCAATTATAGGAATACCTAATTTAGATGACTCAGCAATAGCTAATGACTCATAATTAGTATCAATTACAAAAACTAATTCAGGCACTTTCTTCATTTCTGCAATACCGCCTAATGATCTTTGAAGTTTATCTTTCTTAACGCTCATTTTAAGAAGTTCTTTTTTAGTGAAACCTCTATTTTCAGCTGTCAAATCAATTTCTAATTTTTTTAACTTTTTTATTGAATTAGATATTGTTCCCCAATTAGTTAACATTCCACCTAACCATCTGTAGTTGACAAAGTACTGATCTGTTTCTTTAGCAACTTCTGCTATTGCTTCTGATGCTTGTTTTTTAGTTGATACAAATAAAATTTTTCCATTATTTGCTATTGTATTATAGACTTTTTCCAAAGCCACTTTAGTTAACTCAAGTGTTTGAGTTAAATCTATGATGTGAATTGAGTCTCTTTTTCCAAAAATGTATTTCTTCATTTTTGGATTCCATCTCAAAGTTTTATGTCCAAGATGAACACCAGCTTCTAATAATTGTTGAATTGTAACATTTGGTATTTTCATATTTATTCCCGGTTAAGCCACCACAGTAATTTCCAATTAAGGACCGGAGGTATAAAACCAACAACTGTGTGCGTGTTAATTTAATTTAATGGTTATTTACAAACATTTGTTAAAATTGACAAGTTTTATTTAGCTAATTTCTGCTTGAATTTGCTGTTTTCTTAAAAGATTTAAAGATTTTCTATCAAGATTCATTGGTTTTTTTAATTGAAAATTTAAAATTTGATCTTCTGTTGAAAGATTAAATTTTACTTTGGTTTTGCCGTCTTGATTTAAGAATTTTGAAATCTCTTGGATTTGTTCAATAGATTTAACATTAAATGATATTTCATTAATTGGACTATTAAATAAATCTTTTAAAGAAGCTATTTTTTGAACATTAATTCTTTTAAAACGGTTTTCATCATTAGAAATATTCTTAACCAAGGTCAAAATTAATGAGTTGCCTTCTTTTAGGATTTCTCTATTTAATTCTAACAAATCTGCAAAAATAAATATTTCAAATACACTGTTTAAATCTGTTAACTTTAATACAGCATACGCATTTCCTTTAGCAGTTTTTCTCTCTTGAACTTTAAGTAATGTTGCAGCTACATTAACATTTTCTGAATTATCATCTGATAAGAATTTTGCATAATCATTAATTTTATAGTCTTCGAAAATTTCTGTAAATTGATTTAACGGATGATCGGATATAAAAAAACCTACTGCTTCAAATTCTTTTGACAATCTCTCTTCAAATTTCCAATCTTCTATTTTAACGATAATGTCTTCCTCTGTTTCAATATTATCAGAAAATAAATCTATTTGATTGGCTAGCTTATTTTCAGAAACATTTTTATTTTTTAAAATTAAATTAGGTATTGAGTTAAAGATTGCTTGTCTATTTGAGTTTAAATTATCAAATACTCCTGCTTTTACTAATCCCTCTAATTGTAATTTATTTATATCTTTTGGATTAACTCTATTTATGAAGTCATTAATAGACTCAAATTTTCCATTTAACTCTCTTTCTTCAACAATATTAGAAATTGCCTCATAACCTACAGCTTTAATTCCACCTAAGGCATAATAAAATTTTCCATCAATAGTTCTAAAATCAGCAAAACATTCATTAATATCAGGTCTAATTGTTTCAACATTAAGTCTTTTTAATTCTTCATAAAACTCACTTAATTTATTTTGATTAGAAATATCCATAGTCATTGATGCAGCAATAAACTCTTTAGGATAATAAGTTTTTAAATATGAAGTTTGATAAGAAATTATTGCATAAGCTGCAGCATGACTTTTGTTAAAACCATATTCTGCAAAAGGTTCGATTTTTAAAAATATTCCAGCTGCAACATCTTTAGCAATACCGTTTTTAACTGCTCCAGCAATAAAACCTTGTTTTTGTTTCTCTAGTTCTGCTCTCTTCTTTTTACCCATTGCTCTTCTTAAAAGATCGGCTTGACCTGCGGTAAATCCTGAGAGTTTTTGAGCAATCTGCATTACTTGCTCTTGATAAATAATTACCCCATATGTGGGTTTTAAAATATCTTCCAATAATGGGTGTAAGTAATCAGGTTTTTGCTTTCCATGTTTACAGTCGTTATAGGTTGGTATATTACTCATTGGGCCTGGTCTATATAATGCTACTAGTGCAATAATATCTTCAATATGATTTGGCTTCATATGAAGCAAAGCTTCTCTCATTCCAGCACTTTCAATTTGAAATAAGCCTACTGTTTTACCAGATGATAATAGATCAAAAACTTTCTGATCATCAAAATCTATTTCTTCAATATTAAATTTTTTATCTTTTTTTCTAACTAATTTTTGAGTGTTATTTATTACTGTTAATGTCTTTAACCCTAAAAAATCAAATTTAATTAAACCAGCATTTTCAGCTGAATACATATCAAATTGTGTTGAAGGTAAAAGTAAATCTGCAGAATTATCTTTATACAAAGGTACTACTTCTGTTAATTTTTTATCTGCAATAACAACTCCTGCTGCATGAGTAGCAACATTTCTATTTAGACCTTCTAATTTCAATGATAACTCTGTTAATTTTTTAACTCTGGTATCCTCATTAATGAGTTTTTGTAATCTTGGCTCTCCAGCTATACATTGAGTTAAATTTTGTGGTCTGGAAGGATCAAAAGGTATCATTTTTGATATGCTGTCAATAAACCCATAAGGTAATCCCATAACTCTACCAACGTCTCTGATCACCATCCTTGCCTTAAGTTTACCAAAAGTAATTATGTGAGCGACACTATCTTTGTATTTTTTTGTTAAGTATTCAAAAACAAGATCTCTTTTATCCTCACAAAAATCTATATCAAAATCAGGCATAGAAATTCGGTCTGGATTTAAAAATCTCTCAAAAATTAAATTAAACTTAATTGGGTCAACATCAGTAATTGATATACACCAAGCAACCAATGATCCAGCACCTGAACCTCTACCAGGACCAACTGGTATATCATTTTCTTTAGCCCATTTTATATAATCAGATACAATTAAAAAATAACTCGAATATTTCATTTTAATGATTATTGAAAGTTCATGATCTAGTCTTTCTTTATAAAGAAGAAAATTTTTATCATTTTCAAGTTCGCTATCTTTAACATTAAAAACTTTTAAAAATTTATCTCTCAGTCCTTCTAAAGAATATTTAGTTAAAAGATCATCTGCATTACCATCTTTATCAGTACTAATGTTTGGCAATATAGGATTAGAGAATAATGGTCTAAAATTACATCTTAAAGGAAAGTTATAATTGTTTTCTAATGCCTCTGGTATATCAGCAAATAACTCTGTCATTTCAGAGTTAGTTTTTAAATAATGTTGATCGCTTAATTTTAATCTATTTTTTTCATTAATATAGGTTTTGTTACCAATACAAATCAAAGCATCATGTGCTTCATGCATATCTTTTGATAAATAAAAAACTTCATTAGTAGCAATTATTGGTATTTCTAGTTCTATAGACCTTTTTAGATTAAATTTTTCAAACCCATTTTCATTAGTGTCGTTGTGTCGTTGAATTTCTAAATAAAACCTATCTCCAAAAACTTCTTTAATTTTTGTATAAATTTCTTTTATTTCTGTAAATTTTCCTTTATCAAATAATTTTCCAAAAAGACCTAAAACTGTACCTGAAAAAACTGAAACACCATCAGAATTTTTTAATAATTCATCAAAATTTACATGAGGGTCACTTAATTCATCATTTTCTAAATATGAATTCGAGGACAATTCAATAATGTTTTTATAACCTGTTTCATTCAAGGCAAATAAAGGTAACAACCCAGTTGTATCATTTAGTTTAAAATTAATTTGAGTACCAATAATTGGCTGTGTTCCAGATTTAGAAATTTTTTCTGCAAATTCTAAAGCTCCACATAAATTAAGAGTGTCACTTATTCCTAAAGATTTAATTTTATTTGATTTGCAATATTCTTGTAAATCATCAATCTTGGCCGCACCTTCACATATAGAATATTGTGTATGGACTTTTAAATGATTAAAGTTTTGATTTAATGACTCAGACATTAGACGATTTTATAATACCATCTCTCATCTCCAATAGGCAATCTGCCTTATTAGCAAAAAATCTATTGTGAGTTGCAAATATTATTAATCTATCTGATTTTTTTTGATTATATAAAAGTTTAAAAACTTCTTTTGCTGTATTCATGTCCAAACTACCTGTTGGCTCATCTGCCAAGATTATTTCAGGATCATTTACTATAGCTCTTGCTATAGCTACTCTTTGAGCCTCACCACCTGAAAGTTGAGAAGGAAAGTGATTTGATCTATTTGAAAGACCAATTTTTTTTAATAATTTTTTAGCCTTTGCAATTGCTAATTCTTTGTCATTATTGTTAGCAAGTGATGCTAAATAAATATTTTCGATGGCAGTAAAATCAGAAAGAAGATTGTTTTGTTGATAAACAATACCAATTTTTTTTGATCTAAAAATATCATTTTCTTCTGTGTCATTAAAATTAATTTGATTTTGATTAAACATAATTTGACCTGATGAAGGTCTGTCTATTAAAGAAATTAAATTTAACAAAGTTGATTTACCTGAACCAGAAGGGCCCATGATTGAATAAATTTTACCTTTTTCAAAATTTTGTGACAAACCTTTTAGGACTTTAATCTTTTTTTCAGTCTCAAAGCTTTTAGATATACTTTTTAATTCTAAATACTTACTCATATTTTAAAGATTTAATTGGATCTAATCTAGCCGCTTTAAAAGCTGGAAAAATTGATACTAAAATAGTTATAATTATTGAGCAAACTGAAATTAGAATAATTGATGTCGGATTGATCTCAGAAGGCATCTTGCTTAAAAAATATATTTCTTCAGGAAATAAACTTATATTGAAAACTGAGCTTAAAAAATTTCTAAAATTCTCAATATAAATAGAAAAAGTTACACCTAAAAAAATACCAAAAATTGTTGCAGAAGTACCTATTATTACTCCCACTAAAAAAAATATTTTAATTATTGATTTATTTAATACTCCAATTGATTTTAAGATGGCAATATCCCTTGTTTTGTTTTTTACTAAAATAGTTAATCCTGAAATAATATTAAATGCGGCAACAATTATTATTAATGACAAAATAATAAACATAACATTCCGTTCAACTTTTAGAGCTGAAAATAATGAACTATTCATATCTGCCCAACTAATAACAAACTCATCATCAAAAACTTGTTTCACTATTAATTTTTGGGACTCAATATTATTTGGATTTTTAAGATAAATTTCTAAATTTCTTTCGTTTGGATCATATCCAAAAAACTCTTCTAAAACATTAAGTTCAATAAATGCAATATTGTTATCAAATTCTGCTAAACCACTGTTAAAAATTGAATTTACAATAAAAGTTTTTTGCTTCGGCATACTGCCAATTATTGTTTGAACACCAGATGGTGACATTAGAGTCAATTCATCTCCAATTTCAAGATTTAGGGAAAAACTTAGTTCGCTTCCAATTGATATAAGGTTTTCATCAAATAGACTTAAGTCGCCTTTAAATTTTTCATTTGTTAATACTTCTAAATTTGAAAGATCATTTTGTTTATAGCCTCGTAACACTATTCCTTTGGTATTCTTATTTTTAAGAATAATTGCCTCTCCTGAATTACTAAAAATAATATTCTTAGAGATTGACTTTAGCTTATTATTTTTATTTATTTTAGTTTCATCTATTGAATTTGAATAAGGTTTAACAGTTACGTGTGAATTAAATCCTACAATTTTATTGATTAATTCAGTTCTAAAACCATTCATTACTGACATAACAATAATAAGAACTGCGACACCCAGACTTATTCCAATGAAGGAAAATATTGAAATGACATTTAAAAAGCCATCTTTTTTTCTAGCTTTTAAAAATCTAAAAGTAATTTCTTTTTCTAAAGTAGAAATCAATTTGAATTTTTTTGTTTATTAATAATTTCTATAATTTTGTTTAAAGGTAAGTTTTGAGTTTCACCACCTGTTTCTTTAAACTCTAGCAAATCTCCCTCATTCTTCTTACCAATGATAATTTGGTACGGAGCCCCAATCAAATTCATTTTTTTGATTTTGGATGAAAAATTTTCATCTGTGTCATCAATAATTGCATCAATATTATTTTTTAATAACTCGCTGTTAATATTATTTGCCTTATCTAGTGCTGAATTATCGTTTTTATTTATCATCGGTATCAAAGCAATATCATATGGAGCAACAGACAATGGCCATTTCATGATTTCATTTTTTTCATCATATTTTGCTTCTATTATGGCCCCTACTAACCTTGATACACCAATTCCATAAGAACCCATTTTAACAAAATCTTTTTTTCCACCTGGCAAATCTACTGACGCATTCATAGGTTTTGAATATTTGTCACCAAAATAAAATATGTGACCTACCTCAATACCTTTTGTGATTAATTGATTTTCCTTAGAAACTATTTTTTCAAATTCATCTTTGTTAAACTTTTCGTCAGTCACAGCATAATATAGCTCATATTTTTTTCTCATTTCTTCTAACGAAGATTTTTCTAATTGAGTATCATCACTGTTTAAGTCAAAAATTCTTTTATCAGTAAAAATTTTACTTTCTCCTGTGTCTGCTAGGATAATAAATTCATGAGATAAATTTCCTCCAATTGGACCTGTGTCAGCTGCCATAGGTATTGCAGTTAAATCTAATCTTTTAAAAGTTTTTAAATATGAAAGAAAAAATTTATTATAAGAAAAAAAAGCTTCTTCATCTGATACATCGAATGAATAGGCATCTTTCATATAAAATTCTCTTCCCCTCATTATTCCAAATCTAGGTCTTATTTCGTCCCTAAATTTCCATTGTATATGGTACATAAGTTGGGGTAATGATTTATAAGATTTGATTGAAGATCTAAAAATTTCTGTTACTTGCTCTTCATTGGTAGGTCCATAAAGCATTTCTCTATTTTGACGATCGGTTATTCTAAGCATCTCTTCACCATAATCATCATATCGACCACTTTCTTTCCATATCTCACTGGATTGAATTGTTGGCATTAATATTTCTTGAGCTCCAATTTTATTCTGCTCCTCTCTAACAATTTGTTCTATTTTTTTCATTACCTTGAAGCCTAAAGGTAACCATGAGTATATTCCTGCTGAAGCTTGCTTGATCATACCAACTCTCAACATTAACTGATGAGATTTAATTTTTGCTTCAGAAGGATTATTTTTTAATATAGGAATAAATGAATTTGATAAAAGCATCTTAACTAATCATATTTCTTAAATTTAAATATTCAAATTTTATTAGCAAATAAATAATAATAAAAATTACAGTAGTTATGCCAGTGCAATACAGGAATTTTTTCAACATTTTTGGGTTTTCAGGTGATCCTGGATCTTCACCATCAATTTTTACTGTTTTTGCTCTGTTTACATCAATAGGAAGTATAGCAAAGAAAACTATCCACCATATAATTACATAGATAATTGCTAAACCAGTTACACTCATTAAATTCTAACTAAGTTAATATTAGTGAAAGGTTTTTTTCCCGTTCTTTCTTTAGAAAATTTTCTGCAGGCAATTTTCAATGCATCAATTAAATTATGCTCTTGTTGCTTGCTTCCAATTTTAAAAGTTCTAGAAGTTTTTTCTATTTCTTCTTCTAGCCCATAAACAAATTCTTCTCTATCATCTACTGGCAACCCACGAAAAGAAAGCACAGGATTGTTATGAATATTTCCTTTAGATGTTATCATTAAAGTTACTTCAAGATATCCATTTGCACTCAAATTTTTTCTATCTTTTATTGACTGTGAGTCTGGATCAACACTTACATTGCCATCTAAATATAATCGACCGCTTGGAGCTTTGTCATAAACTTCAGGCTGATTACCAGGATATAACTTAACTATATCACCATTTTCTACTTGTACAGGATATGGAACTTGCATTTCTTTTGCAAAATTTATGTGTTCTATCATGTGCCTATGTTCACCATGTACAGGTATTACACATTTAGGTTTAACCCATTGATACATTTCTTTTAAATCTTCTCTATTTGGATGACCTGAAACATGAACAAATTCAGTTTCTTCAGATATCACTTCTATACCATCTTTAACAAGTTGGTTGTGCAATTTATAAAGTTTTTTTTCATTTCCAGGTATAATTTTTGATGAAAATATCACAGCATCACCTTTTTCAATAAATACATCAGGGTGTACATAACTAGAAATTCTCATCATGGCTCCCATTGGTTCTCCTTGGCTACCTGTACAAAGATAAACTATTTTTTCTCTTGAGAAATTTTTAGCTTCACGAGGGTCAATTGGTTCAATTGTATTTTTTAAATATCCACATTGACGTGCAGCTTTGTAAATACGATGCATCGATCTTCCAACTAGTGAAATTTGTCTTCCTGTTTGCTCAGCACAATAAAATGCTGTCTCCATTCTTGCTACATTAGATGCAAATGAAGTAATTATAATTCTCTTTTTCAATCTCGACATTACATTTAACATATTTTTTCTAACATCAAGTTCAGATCCAGACTTGCCAGCACTAAAAACATTAGTAGAGTCACAGATCATTGCTAATACTCCTTCATCACCAATTTCTTTTAATCTCTTCTCATTTATATTGTCACCAATAAGTGGATTGGGATCTACTTTCCAATCTCCTGTGTGTAAAATTACACCAGCAGGAGTTTTTATTCTTAAGCCATTGGGTTCTAAAATTGAATGAGTTAAAGTTATATATTCAATTTCAAATGGATCTAATGAAACAGTTCCATTTAATTCAACAATTTGTAAATCATTAGTAATATCTATTTGTTTTTCTCGAAACTTCTCTCTAATCAAAACTGCTGTAAATGGAGTAGCAAATATTTTACATCTTAATTTTGGCCATAAATGTGCGATTGCTCCAATGTGATCTTCATGTGCATGAGTTAAAACTATACCCAACAAGTTATCTTTTCTTTCAACAATAAATCCAGGATCAGGATAAATTAAATCAACACCTGGTATAGTGTCATCAGCAAAAGTTACACCAATATCTACCATTATCCATTTATGATCGCTTGGTTGACCGTAACCAAACAAATTCATGTTCATACCAATCTCACCAGATCCACCTAGTGGACAAAATAACAATTCATCTTTCATATTATTTTATTTGCTCAGAAATCTTTATTAGACCTTTAATTGTAATATCTTGGTTATGTTTAACATTCGATCTTATCGAACTTGTAAATAAATCAGAAAATCCACCTGTCAATACAACTTTAAAGGATTTTCTTGTCTCTTTCTTAATTAAATTAATCATATTGTCAATTAAACCAGCATAACCCCAAAAAAAACCTGATCTAACAGCAGAAAGTGTGTTGCTGCCTATTACTTTTTTCATACGTTTAAGCTCAATTTTTGGGATTAAAGTAGCTCTATCTGATAAAGTATTAAGAGACAACTTAATTCCAGGAGCTATTATCCCTCCCATATACGTATTTTTTATTAAAACATCAAATGTTGTAGCAGTACCAAAATCTAAAATTATATAATTATTTTTGTTATCCAATAAGCTTATGGCATTTGTAATTCTATCAGAACCTACCTGCTTGTAATCAACCTTAATTTTAATCATTGATTTTAAATTCAAATTTTTTACTTCATTGCATTTAACTTTAGTGATTTTAGAAAAGTGGTTTTTTATAATTTTAAAAGTGTTTGGGACAACACTGCAAAACAATATTTTTTCAATTTTATTTATTTGAATTTTATTTTTTTTAAATAAAATTTTTAATTGCTTATTACTTATTTTTTTTGAAATAAAAGTAATTCTTTTTAAAATTTTATTTCTTTTGGAAACTAAAAAAATTTTAGTGTCAGTATTTCCTATATCACCTAAAATATACATATTAATTAATTTATTTTATACATTTTCGATATTCTATTTTCAAAAACTAGTTTCAAATTTTTTTCTAATTCAGATTTATTAATTTTTTTTCCTGTTATTCTATATAAATTTGTTGCTGGATAATTTTTAATATTTGGATTTTTTATTACATTAATCCCTATTCCTGTAATTAAAAATTTTTTATCTGATTTTGTTATAATTTCTTGTAAAATCCCACTAATCTTTTTTTTATTAATTAATAAATCGTTTGGTTTTTTAAAGTTAATTTTATTTTTTATATATTTAGAAAGTGTTTGTTTAACTAATTTACAATTTAACTTTGTAACTCTTTCTATTGAGAATTTATTTTCATCAAATGGATGAAAAAAAGAGGCAAATAGATTACCTTTATATGAAATCCATTTTCTTCCATACTGACCTCGACCACTGAATTGTTTTTCAGCAACAACCATACCAAATTTAAAGTTAGTTTTATTTATTATTCTTGCAGCTGTATCGTTGGTGCTTTTTATTATTTTAAAGTTAAATTTCTTAAATTTCATTAAATAATATTAATTCTTGATACTACCTCAATTAATTGGCTTGGAAATATGAAGTATAAAAGAATTAATATTGTAGAAAAAGTTAATGAAAATTTTAACCATAAACTATGATCCGTATCATATTTATCTTTTTCTTTATCAAAGTACATAATCTTGATTATTCTTAAGTAATAGAAAGCTGCAACAACAGTAGATAACAATCCAACAATAGCTAAAAAATACATTGATTGTTCTAAAACTGCTTTGAAAACATAAAACTTAGCAAAAAATCCTGCTAATGGTGGTATCCCTGCTAATGAAAATAATATTACAAGTAAAGAAAGTGATAATAATGGATGATTTTTCGATAAACCAGATAAGTCATCAATATCTTCGTAATATTGATTGTTTCTTCTAAGCATTAACAAACAAGAAAAAAGGGCCAAATTCATTACAACATAAATTGAAATATAAATTATTGAACTTTGAATTCCTTCATTAGAAGCAGTAGCAAGACCAGCCAATGTGTAGCCTATGTGTCCAATAGAGCTATAAGCAACTAGTCTTTTAATATTTGTTTGTCCAATTGCTGCAATTGCACCAAATAGCATTGAGGCAATAGATAAAAATACAATTATCATTTGCCATTGATCGATTAGATTTAAAAATGGAACATATAAAAATCTAATAAATACAGTTAACGCAGCAATTTTTGGTACCATTGTGAAAAATAAAGTTACTGTAGTTGGAGATCCTTCGTATACATCTGGTGCCCACATATGGAATGGAACTGCTGAAATTTTGAATGCTAAACCTACTAAGATAAAAACTATCCCAAATGTCAGTACATACTCATTTGAATTAAGTTGTGTGGAAATCACATCGAAGTTTGTAGAACCTGAAAAACCATAAATTAGTGAACATCCATAAAGTAATAATCCTGATGATAATGCACTTAATACAAAATATTTTAAACCTGCTTCAGATGATTTTAGTTGATCTCTATTATAAGTTGCTAAAACATATAAGGCTAATGATTGTAACTCTAGACCCATATAAAATACAATTAGATCATTAGAACTAATCATGACCATCATACCCAGCACAGAACTCAAAATTAAAACTGGATATTCAATATTAAAAATTTTAAAAATTTTTAAATAACTAGAAGAAATAACTAATACTAGAAAACCGCCCAACAATGTTATTATCTTCATAAATGAAGACATCTTATCTATTACAACACTGCCATTAAACAAAGTTTCTCTATTCACAGAGAAAGTTTCGTTAATAGTAATTATAGCGGCGATCAAAAATACAAATAAAGACAAGTTAAAAGTAATGCCTGAACTATTTTTTTTAAACACGCCCAACACAAGTAAAAACATTATTGATAATGAAATAAAAATTTCAGGTAAAATTAAATTTAAATTTTCCATTTTATTTACTCGCTAAATTAATATTATGCATATTTATTAAATCTGAAACGGAAACCTCAATTGTATTAATCAAAGGATCTGGATAAAAACCAAAAAATAAAGTTGGTATAGCTAAGCATGTTAAAATTACATATTCTGATTTATTCAAATCTAACATTTGTTTTAAATCTTCATTAACTAATTTTCCAAAAACAACTCTTTTATACAACCAAAGCATATAAGCAGCTCCTAAAATTACTCCTAAGCTTGCTAACACGGCTACTAAAAAATTGTCCTTAAAGGCACCCATTAAAATTAAAAATTCACCAATAAAACCACTTGTTCCAGGTAATCCTAAAGCGGCTAATGTAAACAACATAAATAAAATCGAATACTTTGGTATTATGGCAACTATACCACCATAAGAATTTATCATCCTCGAATGCATACGGTCATAAACAACTCCAACACATAAAAAAAGAGCTGCAGATACTAATCCATGACTAATCATCTGAATTATACTTCCTTCGATACCTTGTTGTTGAAGAGTAAAAATACCTAAAGTTACAAAACCCATGTGTGCAACAGAAGAATATGCAATTAGCTTTTTCATATCTTCCTGCATTAAGGCGATAAAAGAAGTAAAAATTATTGCTATAACACTTAAAGTATAAATAAGAGGTGTGAATATTTCCGAAGCTATTGGAAATAACCCAAGTGAAAACCTAATAAAACCATATCCTGCCATTTTTAATAAGATAGCAGCTAATAAAACTGAACCGGCCGTAGGAGCTTCAACATGAGCATCTGGTAACCAAGTGTGAACAGGCCACATAGGTGTTTTTACTGCAAAAGAACTAAAGAAAGCTAACCATAATAAATTTTGGTATTTAGCATCAATTCCAATTTCATAAAGTTTAACTACATCTGTTGTACCTGATATCCAGTATATTGAAATGATCGCAACCAGCATTAAGACCGATCCAAGTAAAGTATATAGAAAAAATTTAAATGCTGAATAAACACGTTTTGGACCACCCCAAATACCAATAATTAAAAACATTGGAATTAATCCAGCCTCAAAAAATAAATAAAAAACAACTAAATCAAGTGCACAAAACACACCAATCATGAAACTTTCCATGATTAAAATTGCAATTAAAAAATCTCGTAATCTATTTTTTACTGAATTGTTAACTGAAATAATACAAAGTGGAGTTATGAAGGTTGTTAAGATTATAAATAATATAGAAATTCCATCGACACCAACTTTATAATTAATAAATCCTTCAATCCATGTTCTGTCTTCAACAAATTGAAAATCAGATATGCTTTGGTCAAAAGATATCCATAAATAAATAGAAATTAAAAAATTAACTATACTTGTAAATAAAGCTACATATTTAGCTGTTGAATTATTTCCATCTTTATCTTTTGTAAAAAATAGAAAAAGAGATCCTATAGTTGGTAACAAGATTAAAGATGATAAAATTGGAAAGCTCATTATTTAACTATCAAAAAGGTTAATAAAGCAGAAAAACCTAACAACATTACAAAAGCATATTGATAGATAAAACCACTTTGAAATTTATTTGCTTTAATTGAACATTTTTTTATAAAAGAAGAAATTCCATCAGGACCAAATCCATCTATTATAGTTCCATCACAAACTTTCCATAAAAATGTCCCTAGTTTTTTCGATGATTTAATAAAAATAACCTCATACAACTCATCGAAGTACCATTTATTGACAAGGAAATTGTATAAAGGTTTATTCATTGAAGCTATTTCATTTGGCAACTCTTTGTTCTTAACAAATAAGTAATAGGCAATAGGTATTGATAGGATAACTAAACTAGGTGTTAAAAGTAAAAACCATGTTGGTGGATGATCTGTGCTTAGAGGTTCTAAAAATTTGATTGAATCTGACCAAAAGTAATTTTCACCACCATGTCCAATGAACAAATCTTTAAATAACATGCCTGCAAAAATTGCACCAATAGAAAGCACAAATAACGGAACAAGCATTACCAAAGGTGACTCGTGCGTTTCCTCAATTTTAATCTCTTTATTATTATATTCGCCATGAAATGTTTTGAATATTAATCTCCACGAATAAACTGACGTTAAAAACGCAGTAACTATTCCAATACCAGCTGCATAATAACCTGTTGTATTTCCTTTCAAATATGCAAATTCAATAATTGCATCTTTTGAATAAAAGCCTGATAAAAAAGGAAAACCTGTTAAAGCAAGAGTTCCTATAATCATTAAAGCATAAGTGTAAGGTAATTTTCTCCATACGCCTCCCATGTTATTAATATTTTGCTCATCTTTAAAAGCATGAATTACTGATCCTGATCCTAAAAATAATAAAGCTTTAAAAAAAGCATGCGTAAATAAATGAAACATAGCAACATTGTAAGCACCTACACCGGCTGCAAAAAACATGTAACCTAACTGACTACAAGTTGAATAAGCAATTATTTTTTTAATATCTGTTTGAACCAATGCTACCGTTGCAGCAAAAAAAGCTGTTGTCATTCCAACTACAGTAATCAAATTTAAAATTACTGTAGAAAATTCATATATAGGCGAACATCTAACAACTAAAAATACGCCCGCGGTAACCATTGTTGCAGCGTGAATTAGAGCAGAAACTGGTGTTGGTCCTTCCATTGCATCTGGTAACCAAGTATGAAGTAAGATTTGAGCTGATTTACCCATAGCTCCGATAAATAACAATAAACAAACCAAATCTATCGCTTTAACCTCAAAACCTAAGAAAGATAAATTTTTATCTACAACTGTTGGAATTTGTTGAAAAACTTCATCATAATTGACAGTCCCAAACAAATAAAAGACTAAAAAAATACCTAATGCAAAACCAAAGTCACCTACTCTATTAACAACAAAAGCTTTAATTGCAGCTGCATTCGCACTCTCTTTTTTAAACCAAAAACCAATTAAAAAATATGAGCAAAGTCCAACTCCCTCCCAACCAAAAAATAATTGAATAAAATTATCTGATGTTACAAGCATTAACATTGCAAATGTAAATAATGATAGATAAGCCATAAATCTTGGTTTATGTGGATCGTGAGACATGTATCCGATAGAATAAATATGGACTAATGCTGATACAGAAGTAACTACAACCAACATCACAGCTGATAGAGGATCAATTAACATTGACCAATTAACATCAAGTGAACCTGAATTAATCCAAGTTGCTATAACAATATTTTCCTCATATTGATTAACAATTACCTGATACAATACAATTATTGATAAAATTGCAGATATAGAAACTAATGCACTAGTTACTATTTCAGAATTTCTATCACCAATGTAACGTCCAAAAAAGCCTGAAATAATTGATGCTATTAATGGAAGAAATAAAATTGAAAGTTCCATTATTATCCTTTCAACTCATCAATTTCTTCAACTCTGATAGTTCCAGAGTTTCTGTAGTAAACAACGATTATAGCTAAACCAATCGCAGCTTCTGCAGCTGCTACCGTTAAAATAAATAAGGTAAATACTTGACCAGCTAAATCTCCAAGAAAAATTGAAAAAGCAACTAAGTTGATATTTACAGCTAATAAAATCAACTCAATACTCATCAATATAACAATAATATTTTTTCTATTAAGAAAAATTCCAATAACTCCAATTGAAAAAATCACAGCACCTAAAGTTAAATAGTGCCCTAAACCTATCTCAGTCATCTATTTTCACTCCTTTGTTGGAAGCAACTTCTACAACACTTACTCCTTCTGCTCTTTCACGAGAAATTTGTTTTAGATAACTTTGTCTTTTGACATTTGATCTTTGTCTAAAAGTCAGAACAATTGCCCCAACCATCGCAACTAACAAAATCATACCGCTGATTTGAAATATATGTATGTAATCAGTGTATAATACTTGACCTAGTGAGTGTGTGTTGCTTAAGCCTGAAACTTTTAATGAATTGTTAACATCAAAAATCTCTGGTTTATACTTCCATCCACCAATTACAATAATTAATTCAAAGAAAATGATTGTGCTAATAATTAGTCCAACAGGAATATGTTTTGAGCTAGCAGCAGACGCAAACCATTGATTTTTTTGTTGAGCAACATTTAGCATCATTACAACAAAAAGAAATAAAACTGCTACGGCTCCAACGTAAACAATTAACATTATCATACCTAAGAACTCAGCACCAATCATAATAAATAGACAAGAAATACTGATAAAATCTAATATTAAAAAAAATACTGAATGGACAGTATTTTTAGATACTGTAACCATTATTGCAGAAACAACTGCAATTATAGAAAAAGTGTAGAAGAAAATAGCGTGAGCAATCATTTATCTATGTGAACTATCTGCTTTTATATTAGCGTCTAGAATATTCTCCCATCTATCACCATTATCTAATAGTTTTTCTTTTGTGTAATATAATTCTTCTCTTGTCTCTGTCGAAAATTCAAAATTTGGACCTTGCACTATGGCGTCAACAGGACAAGCCTCTTCACATAGACCACAATAAATGCATTTCATCATATCAATGTCATAACGAGTAGTTTTTCTACTGCCATCTTCTCTCTGAGCAGATTCAATTGTAATTGCTTGGGCAGGACATACAGCTTCACAAAGTTTGCATGCAATACATCTTTCTTCTCCATTTGGATATCTTCTTAAAGCGTGCTCACCTCTAAATCTTGGGCTAATTTTTCCTTTTTCAAAAGGATAATTGATTGTTTTTTTTGGTTTAAACAATTCTTTTATTGCAATGAACAAACCGCCTACAAAATCAACCATGAAAATAGTTTTAAAAAATCTAGATAAATTCATAATTAGTTTGTTGGTAAAAGGTTAAAGTAAAATAAATAACTCGCAGTTAAAACAACCCAAGTTAATGACAAAGGAAGAAATACTTTCCAACCTAATCTCATTAATTGGTCATATCTATATCTTGGTACAATTGCTTTTACTAAAGCAAATAAGAAAAATAAAAGTAAAATTTTTAAAATTAACCAAATTGCACCTGGAATTAAAGTAAATGGATAAATATCTATTGGAGATAACCAACCACCTAAGAATAATATAGCTCCCATAGCACACATCAATAAGATATTCGCATACTCACCTAACCAAAACATTGCATACATCATTCCTGAATATTCTGTCTGGTATCCAGCAACTAATTCTGCTTCAGCTTCAGGTAAATCAAAAGGTGGTCTATTAGTTTCAGCTAAAGCAGAGATAAAAAATATTACAAACATTGGAAATAATGGAATTACAAACCATAGATTTTGTTGAGCAATTACGATGTCATTCAAATTCAATGAGCCTACGCACAACAATACATTGATGATAATAACTCCAATAGAAACTTCATATGATACCATTTGAGCCGCAGATCTAATTGCACCTAGGAAAGGATATTTGGAGTTTGAAGCCCATCCTCCCATAATTATTCCATAAACACCTAGCGATGAAACAGCAAATAGATAAAGTATACCGACATTAATATCAGCTAAGACCTGTGTTGCACTAAATGGTATAACGGCCCAAGCTATCAAGGCTAATGTCATAGTAACGATAGGTGCTAATATGAAGATTACTTTGTTTGAGCTTGATGGGATGATTATTTCTTTAAAAATATATTTCAACGCATCAGCTAATGATTGAAGTAATCCAAATGGTCCAACTACATTAGGTCCTTGTCTTTTTTGGACAAAAGCCCAAACTCGTCTATCTAGCCAAACAATCATAGCTACAGAAACCAAAACTGGAACTAACAAAAATAAAATTTTGTATACCTCTTGAAAGATTATATTTAAATATTCCATCTTAACCTTCTGTGCCTGTTGATTTTAAATTCATTTTTTCATTATTGCACTCGATCATTGTTTTTGATGATTTAGCAACAACATTAGAAAAATAATAATCTTTAATTTCAATTTTTAAATTTTCATTATTAAAATCAGAAATTGATTTGTTATTATTTTGTTCAGTTTGTTTTTCACTTTGCAATTTTAAATAATTTAACATGCTGCTATCTAGCTCTTCTTTATCGTTAAACAATTTTCTATTATTCATGAATTCAGCTAGTTCATTTATTATCTGCCAATCTTCTTTTGCATCTCCAGGTGGATAAGAAGCCTTAAATGCTTTTTGAATTTTTCCCTCTAAATTTGTATAATAACCGTCTTGTTCTGTATAAGCTGAGCCAGGTAAAATTATATCTGCACACTCTGCCCCTTTGTCTCCATGGCTCCCTTGATAAATAACAAATTCATTTTTTTTAACAAAATTTAAATTATCTTGACCTATTAAAAACACTATTTCAAATTTATTTGATTTTAAATCTTCTATTAAATTTGTTTTATTATTTAAAACCCCTAAATCAAAATTTCCTACAGTTGCTGCATCACATGATAAAACATTCAAAGGATTCCACTCTTCTGAGAACTTGTTTTTTTTATTCAAAAAATCTTTTAAATTATCAAATAAATATTGTGCATTTTCTAATCTTAATAAAGATTCACCAATAATTATCATTGGTTTTTTTGCACTTTCTATTTCTTTTGAAAGTTTATGTGTGTCATCTATAATTTCTTTTATTGTTTTAGTTTGTCCATCTAAGCTTTCATAAGGATAAGTTAGATCTCCACAATCATTTAATGATACAATTCTCGTACTATTATTTAGATAAGATTTTCTAATTCTTGCATTTAATATTGTGGCTTCATACCTAGGATTGGCGCCTAACAATAAAATTAAATCAGCATCTTCAATTCCGTTAATTGAGGAATTAAACAAATAATTTTCTCTTTTTGAAATATTAATATATCTATTATCTGATCTTGATTCATAATTATCAGTTTCAAGTGTTCGGTCAAAAAATTCTTTAAAAATGTACGCAGTTTCCATGTTTGTTAAATCTCCAACAAAACCAGATACTTTTTCTTTTGATGTATTTTCTAATTTAGATTTTATTATTTTATAAACTTCTTGCCACGAAGCTTTCTCAAATTTACCATTGTATTTGATATAAGGGGTATCTAATCTTTGATGAAGTAAGCCATCACACGCATATCTAGTTTTATCTGAAATCCATTCTTCGTTAATATCTTCATTAATTATTGGAAGAACTCTTTTTACTTCCCAATCGTATGTATCAACTCTAATGTTTGAACCTATTGCATCCATGACATCAATTGTTTCAGTCTTTTTTAACTCCCATGGTCTCGCTTCAAAAACATAAGGTTTTGATGTCAAAGCTCCAACAGGACATAAATCAACTACATTGGCAGATAATTCTGATTGCATTGATTGCTCAAGATATGTTGTAATTTGCATATCCTCACCTCTACCTATAGCACCAAGTTCTGGAACGCCTGCAACTTCAGTGGCAAATCGCACACATCTTGTACAATGTATGCATCTTGTCATTTGAGTTTTGATTAATGGGCCCATATTTTTTTCAGGAACTGCTCTTTTATTTTCTTTAAATCTTGATTTATCTACCCCATAAAACATTGATTGATCTTGAAGATCACACTCACCACCTTGGTCACATACAGGACAATCTAAAGGGTGATTTGCTAGTAAAAATTCCATTACACCTTTTCTAGCTTTTTCAACTAAACTTGTGTTTGTTTTAATATTCATTCCCTCTGCAGCAGGCATTGCACATGATGCAATGGGTTTCGGTGATTTCTCCATTTCCACTAAACACATTCTACAATTTCCAGCTATAGATAATTTTTCATGATAACAAAATCTAGGTATCTCAACTCCTGCTTTCTCACAGGCTTGAAGAACTGTAAGTCCTTCTTCAACTTCTACATCAATGTCATTTACTTTTAATTTAAGCATTTTTTTTATCTAATAAATGTTGATCAACCAAATAAGGTATATTATTTTTTTTCTGAACAATTGGGTCCAAATTATTTCTTTCTTGAATTTCTTTTTTAAAATGTCTTAACAAACCTTGAACTGGCCATGAAGAACCTTCTCCAAATGCACAAATTGTATGACCAGCGATTTGGGTTGTTACATCTCCTAACATGTCTACTTCATCTTTAGTTGCATCACCTTTTGCCATACGTTCAAGCATTCTCCACATCCATCCAGAACCTTCTCTGCAAGGTGTACATTGTCCACAACTTTCATGTTTGTAAAATCTAGCAATTCTCGCCATACATTTAATAATGTCTTGATCTTTATTGATAACCACTATCCCTGCTGTCCCTAATCCACTTTTTTCTTCGACACACGCATCAAAATCCATTTTTAATGTTTCACATCTGTCTTTTGGAATTAGAGGCATAGAGGATCCACCTGGTATTACAGCTTGTAAATTATCCCATCCGCCAATCACTCCACCAGCGTGAACTTCTATTAATTCTTTTAAAGGAATGCTCATTTCCTCTTCTACATTACAAGGATTGTTAACATTTCCAGAAATACAGAAAATTTTAGTACCTGTATTTTTTTCTCTTCCTAAAGAAGCAAACCATTTCGCTCCTCTTCGTAAAATAGTTGGTACCACAGCAATCGTTTCAACATTATTAATTATAGTTGGACATCCATATAAACCAATCAAAGCTGGGAAAGGTGGTTTTAGTCTTGGTTGACCCTTTTTACCCTCTAAACTTTCAAGTAATGCTGTTTCTTCACCACAAATATACGCTCCTGCTCCATAATGAATATAAATATCTAAATCCCAGCCAGTTCCAGCTGCATTTTTTCCCAATAGTTTTTTCTCATAAGCTTCATCAATTGCAGCTTGAAGTTTTTGACCATCAACAAAATATTCTCCTCTAATATATATGTAGCAAACGTGTGCTTGAACTGCGTATGATGCTATTAGACAACCCTCTATTAGTTTATGAGGTTCAAATCTTAAAATATCTCTATCTTTACAAGTGCCTGGTTCAGACTCATCACCATTAATAACTAAATAATGTGGTCTGGATCCAACTTCTTTGGGTGCAAATGACCATTTTAAACCAGTAGGAAATCCTGCTCCACCTCGACCTCTAAGTTGAGACTCTTTAATTTCATTAATAATCCAATCTCTTCCTTTTTCAGTAATTTCTTTAGTGTTTAACCAATCACCTCTTGATTGTGACGCTGCTACATCAGAACCTTTATCATTATATAAATTTTGAAAAATTCTATCTTGATCTTTAAGCATTTTTTAAATCCATTAGTGTTTTTCTATTATTCTCTGGCTCATTATTAATTCTTCCTCTGTATGAACCTGGTTTTGGGGTCTCTCCGTTTAAAATTTTATCTAAAATCTCAGATGTTTTTTCTTTATCAAGATCTTCGTAATAATCATCATTTATTTGCATCATAGGAGCAGTCACGCATGCACCTAAGCATTCAACTTCCATCCATGAACAACTCTTATCACTTGATAATTCACATTCATTTTCAGAAATTTTTTCCTTACAAGCTTCAACCAATTTATTTGCACCTCTTATCATACAAGGTGTTGTAGTACATACTTGAACAAAATATTTTCCAACTGGAGATAGATTGTACATTGTGTAGAAAGTGGCAACCTCATAAACTTTTATATAAGGCATGTCTAAAAACTTAGCGATATACTTCATTGCAGCTAATGGTATCCAATTATTATTTTGTCTTTGAGCAATATAAAGTAAGGCCATTACAGCACTTTGTTGTTTTCCTTTTGGATATTTTGCAACAATATTATTTGCTGCTTCTAAAGAGGTAGTATTAAATTCGAAACTTTCTGGTTGATCTTTTGCTGGTTTTCTTAAACTCATCTATCCACCTCACCGAAAACAATGTCTAATGAACCTAAAACCGCTGGTACATCTGCTAACATGTGTCCTTTAATTAAATAATCCATTGATTGCAAATGTGAAAAACCTGGGGCTCTAATCTTGCATTTATAAGGTTTGCTTGAACCATCAGAAATTAAATAAACTCCAAATTCTCCCTTAGGTGCTTCAACAGCTGTGTAAATCTCGTCCTTAGGCACTCTATAACCCTCAGTAAATAGTTTAAAATGATGAATTAACGCTTCCATTGATTGCTTAATATCTTTTTTTGATGGCGGGCTAATTTTGCCATCTAATGATTTAATTGGTCCTTTTTCCATTTTAGATAAACACTGTTTGATAATAGAAACACTCTCTTTCATCTCTTCAATTCTGCATAAATATCTATCGTAACAATCACCATTTTTTCCAACTGGTATTTTAAAATCTAAATCTTCATAACAATCATAAGGTTGAGACTTTCTTAAATCCCAAGGTACTCCTGATCCTCTAATCATAACTCCTGAAAAAGAATAATCTAAAGCATCCTCTTTACTTACAATTCCAATGTCAACATTTCTTTGTTTGAAAATTCTATTGTCTGTTAAAAGACTTTCCAAATCATTAATCACTTTTGGAAATGTATCGCAAAAGTTTGAGATATCTTCCTCTAAACCTTTTGGTAAATCTTGGTGAACACCTCCTGCTCTAAAGTAGTTGGCGTGTAATCTTGATCCAGAGGCTCTTTCGTAAAATGTCATTAATGTTTCTCGTTCTTCAAAACCCCAAAGTGATGGAGTTAAAGCGCCAACATCAAGTGCTTGAGTTGTTACGTTAAGAATATGACTTAATATTCGTCCTATTTCACAAAAAATAACCCTTATATACTGAGCTCTGATCGGCACATCTATTTTAAGAATTTTTTCTACAGCAAGAGCAAAGGCATGTTCTTGATTCATTGGAGCTACGTAATCCAAACGGTCAAAATAAGGAACAGCCTGCATATATGTTTTGTTTTCAATTAATTTTTCAGTGCCTCTGTGAAGCAAACCTATATGTGGGTCTGCTTTTTCAACAACCTCACCGTCTAATTCTAATATTAATCTTAATACACCGTGAGCTGCTGGATGTTGAGGACCAAAATTTAGATTTAAATTTTTAATTTTTTTTGTCATTATTTTTAATTTCTTCTTTAATGTATTTTGTTCCTTCCCAAGGACTCTCGTAATCAAAATTTCTATAATTTTGCTCTAGTTTAACTGGTTCGCTAATAACTTTTTTTTGATCTTCGCTATATCTAACTTCGGAATGACCAGTTAAAGGAAAATCTTTTCTTAAAGGATGTCCTTCGAAGCCATAATCTGTAAGTATTCTTCTTAAATCGGGATGATCTTTGAAATTTACACCATACATGTCAAAAACTTCTCTTTCCATCCAATTTGCTGCAGGAAAAACACTTGTTAAAGAAGGTATAACTTCATTTTCAGAAATGGAGTATTTTAGAACTAGTCTTTGATTAAATTCATGACTTAAAAATAAGTAAACTACTTGAAATCTTTGATTATTTTCAGGATAATCCACAACAGTAATATCTATTAACTGCCGAAATTTTGTATCAAGATTAGTTTTTAAGAATAAAATTACATCTAAAAAATCATCTTTATCTGTTTCTAGATAAATTTGATTATGTTTTATTTCTGAATTATTAATTTTCGTGGTTAATTCAGAATTAATTTTTTTTTCTAGATCCTCTAAACTATTCATGACTATCTTATAAAAGATCCTTTTTTTCTAATTTTTTTTTGTAATTGCAAAATTCCATATAATAATGCCTCTGCAGAAGGAGGGCATCCTGGAACATAAACGTCAACTGGAACTATACGATCACACCCTCTAACAACTGAATATGAATAATGATAATAACCTCCACCATTAGCACAGCTACCCATAGAAATTACATATCTAGGTTCTGGCATTTGATCATAGACCTTTCTTAATGCTGGTGCCATTTTGTTGGTCAATGTTCCGGCAACAATCATCACATCTGATTGTCTTGGTGATCCACGCGGAGCAGCTCCAAATCTTTCTAAGTCATATCTAGGCATTGCTGTTTGCATCATTTCAACTGCACAGCATGCAAGACCAAAAGTCATCCAATGCAAAGAGCCAGATCTGGACCAATTAATTAAATTATCCAACGATGTCGTTATAAAACCATTTTTACTAAAATCTTTAGCAAGTTGTTTAAACTCTTCAGGAACTTGTTCTATTTTATCGTTCATTAAATTAATTTTATTCCCAATCTAGAGCACCTTTTTTCCATTCATAAATAAAACCAACTGTTAGTATGAATAGAAAAATCATCATTGATGAAAAACCTAATAGACCAATGTTTCCTAATGATATTGCCCATGGAAATAAAAAGGCAATTTCAAGATCAAATATAATAAATAGAATTGCAACTAAGTAAAATCTTACATCAAACTCCATTCTAGAGTCTTGAAATGGTTCGAAACCACATTCATACGCAGACAACTTTTCTGGATCAGGTTTTTTTGGAGAAAGTAAAAAATTTAACACTACAAAAGCAACGCTCAAACCAAGAGCAATAACTAAAAATAGAATAATCGGTAGGTAATCTTTTAAAAATTCAGATAACATGAAAATCTATATATCAGTTTTTATCTGATGTTGAAGGGCAGATAAGTCACATTTTATTAATATTAACAGACAGTTTATTGGGAAAAAGTGGCGGGAGTGAAGGGACTCGAACCCTCGACCTATCGCGTGACAGGCGATCGCTCTAACCAACTGAGCTACACCCCCACTTAATTTGTTTGGTGGGCAGTAAAGGACTCGAACCTTTGACCCCCTCGGTGTAAACGAGATGCTCTACCAACTGAGCTAACCGCCCCAAAACAGAGCTACTTATTACATCAACACTTAAATAAAGTAAATTAATTATTATTGAATACTAGCTTGAGATTTATCGTCTTTTTTAGCTAAATCTACCTCAACCCATTCAGTAGGTTTAAGTTCTTTAGTTAAAGCAATTTTAATTACCTGGTCTGCATATTCAACTGGCGTAATTTTAATATCATCTATAATTTTTTTAGGCATATCAACTAAATCTTTTTCATTTTCTTTTGGAATCAAAACTTCTTTAATTCCAGCCCTATGAGCAGCTAATAATTTTTCTTTAAGACCGCCTATTGGCAATACCTGACCTGTTAATGTTACCTCACCAGTCATCGCAACATCTCTTCTTACAGGTATATTTGTAATCGATGAAACAATTGAAGTAACCATTCCTATTCCGGCAGATGGACCATCTTTTGGTGTTGCTCCTTCAGGTACATGAATGTGAAAATCTTTTTTCTCAAATAGAGGTGGAATAATTCCATACTCTAAACATTTTGATCTAACAAAAGATTTTGCAGCTTTTACAGACTCTTGCATCACATCACCTAGCTTACCAGTAATCTGCATTCTTCCTTTACCAGGCATAGTTACTGTTTCAATTTTTAAAATTTCCCCACCATACTCAGTCCAAGCAAGTCCAGTTACAATACCTACTCTATTTTCAGATTCTAATTCTCCAAATTTAAATTTAGCTACACCAAGAAAATCAGATAAATTTTTATTATTAATTTGGACTTCTTTTTCTTCACCAGCTACAATTTTCTTAACAACTTTTCTAGCAAGTTTAGAAATTTCTCTCTCTAAATTTCTAACTCCTGACTCTTTTGTGTATCCTCTAATTACTTCTTTAATGATGTCGTCTTCCAATTTCATTTCTTTTTCTTTAACACCATTATCTTTTATTTGTTTAGGCAGTAGATATTTATTAGCTATACTAATTTTTTCATCTTCAGTGTAACCAGCCAATCTTATTACTTCCATTCTGTCTAATAAAGGAGGTAAAATATTTAAAGTATTTGCTGTTGTTACAAACATTACATCAGATAAATCATAATCAACTTCTAAATAGTGATCGTTAAAAGTTGTATTTTGTTCTGGGTCTAACGCTTCTAATAACGCTGAAGATGGATCACCTCTATAATCATTTCCAATTTTATCTATCTCATCTAATAAAATTAGAGGATTTTTTGTTCCAGCTTTTTTCATCATTTGAATTATTTTACCTGGTAATGATCCGATATAAGTTCTTCTGTGCCCTCTTATTTCCGCTTCGTCTCTCATCCCGCCTACAGACATTCTAACAAATTCTCTGTTAGTTGCTTTTGCAATAGATTTACCTAAAGATGTTTTACCAACACCTGGGGGACCAACCAAACATAATATTGGGCCTTTAATTTTTTCCATTCTTTTTTGAACAGCTAAAAATTCTATTATTCTTTCTTTAACTTTCTCTAGACCAAAATGATCTTTATCAAGAATATTTAATGCCTTAGTTAAATCGATATCAACTTCACTTTTCTTGTGCCAAGGTAGTTCTGTCATCCAATCAAGGTAGTTTCTAACCACAGTAGCTTCAGCTGACATTGGGCTCATGTTCTTCAATTTTTTAAGCTCTTGTAGACATTTCTTTTCAACTTCTTTTGGCATTTTTGCTTTTGTGATAGCTTTATTTAGACTTGTAGTTTCGTCTTTGCCGTCTTCAATCTCACCGAGTTCTTTTTGAATAGCTTTAAGTTGTTCATTTAAGTAATATTCTCTCTGGGTTTTCTCCATTTGAGTTTTAACTCTTCCTCGAATTCTTTTCTCTACTCCGATTATGCTTGTTTCATTTTCCATAATTTTAATTATGGCATTTAGTCTTTTCTTAACATCAACGGTTTCAAAAATTTGTTGTTTTTCTGAAATTGTAGCTGTGATATGTGAAGCAATATTATCAGCTATTTGAGAAGGATCTTTTAACTGCTTAATTGTGTTTATTGTTTCGTTTGAAATTTTCTTATTTATTGAAGTTAATTTTTCTAATCTTCTTAAAGCAGTAGCTGCTAAAGGAAATAAATCCTCATCTTTTGGTAAGATGTCATTGAAATATGTATAGTCACATGTAATAAACTTCTCGTTATCTTTAAAGTCTAAAATTTTAACTCTTTTAATTCCTTCTACTAAAACTTTTACAGTTCCATCTGGTAACTTTAATAATTGTAGGATGCTTCCCTCACAACCATACATAAATACGTCTGTTTTCTTGGGATCATCAATCTCTGAGTTTTTTTGCGTTACAAGAATGATCTTCTTATCTTTTTTCATCACCTCATTAAGTGCAGAAATAGATTTATCTCTTCCTACAAAGAGAGGTATTACCATGCTTGGGAAGACTACAATGTCTCTTAAAGGTAATAACGGCAATGATATTTTAACATCCATAGGATTAATATGGATATTATATATTATATTGCAATAGGTTTTTGTTACTTATTAAGGGTATTAAGCCGCTGATGTTTTGCCAGACTTAGATTTATTTTCGCCTTTAGAATGAACTAAAATTGGTTGTGATTGACCTTTTGCGGCTCCTGCATCAACAATTACTTCTTCAATGTTGTCTTGACTTGGGAGATCATACATAGTTTTTAATAATATATTTTCTAATATTGATCTCAAACCTCTTGCACCTGTTTTTTTGCTAATTGCTTTTTGAGCTATTTCTTTAAGAGCATTTTCTTTAAATGTTAATTTCGCTCCATCCAACTTAAATAGTTCTTGATACTGTTTAGTTAAGGAATTTTTAGGTTCTTGTAAAATTTTGATCAATGATTTTTCATCTAAATCCTCAAGAGTTGCTATCATTGGTAGTCTTCCAATAAACTCTGGTATCAATCCAAATTTTAATAAATCCTCAGGTTCTAGTCCCTTCATCCACTCTCCTGTTTTCTTGTCTTGAGTGTTTTTTACGTCTGCTCCAAAACCAATTGAAGTACCTTTGTCTCTTTGAGAAATAATCTTGTCTAATCCAGCAAAAGCACCTCCACAAATAAAAAGAATATTTGTTGTGTCCACTTGTAAAAACTCTTGTTGAGGATGTTTTCTACCTCCTTGAGGTGGAACACTTGCAACAGTTCCTTCCATTATTTTTAATAAAGCTTGCTGAACTCCTTCTCCAGATACATCTCTTGTAATGGATGGATTCTCAGATTTTCTACTAATCTTATCAACCTCGTCGATATAAACTATTCCACGTTGTGCTTTTTCAACATTATAATCTGAAGCTTGAAGTAATTTTAAAATTATATTTTCAACATCCTCACCAACGTATCCTGCTTCTGTCAAAGTTGTTGCGTCTGCCATTGTAAATGGAACATCTAAAATTCTAGCAAGAGTTTGTGCTAATAAAGTTTTACCGCAACCAGTTGGGCCAACTAATAAAATATTGGATTTAGATAATTCTACATTCTTACTAGTTTTGTTTTCATAATTAAGTCTTTTGTAGTGATTATGTACTGCTACCGACAGAACTTTCTTGGCATGCGCTTGACCAATTACATAATCATCTAGCACTGTACAAATTTCTTTTGGTGAAGGAAGGCCGTCTTGATGTTTAACAAAAGTATCTTTGCTTTCCTCTTTTATAATATCCATACAAAGCTCAACACATTCATCACAAATAAATACAGTTGGACCTGCAATTAATTTTCTAACCTCATGTTGGCTCTTTCCACAAAAAGAACAGTAAAGAATATTTTTATTATTTGTACTCATAATTTTTTAAACGAATCAATTTCATTACTTTATTATAGATGACTCATACTAATCAAGTTTGGATTAGTAAGTTATCAATATATTGTGTATTATGATCTTTTTTCTACTACTTCGTCAATAAGACCAAATGATTTTGCGACATCAGCAGTCATGAAATTATCTCTTTCTAAAGCAGATTTTATTTCATCAACAGTTTTGCCTGTATGTTTTGAATAAATTTCATTTAGTCTTTTCTTTAATGACAAGACTTCATTAGCATGAATTTCTATATCCGTAGCTTGACCTTGAAAACCTGCTGAAGGTTGGTGAACCATTATTCTTGAGTTGGGTAAAGAAAACCTTTTACCTTTAGTTCCTGCAGCCAACAAAAATGATCCCATTGATGCAGCTTGCCCAATACATAAAGTTGAAATATCAGGTTTTACATATTGCATGGTATCGTAAATCCCAAGACCAGCTGTAACCAATCCACCTGGACTATTGATATATAAATAAATTTCTTTTTTAGGATCTTCAGCTTCTAAAAATAACAACTGAGCTGTTACTAAGGATGCAATATTGTCATTTATCTGACCCGTTAAAAAAATTATTCTTTCCTTTAAAAGTCTTGAATAAATATCATAAGCTCTCTCACCTTTGCTTGATTGTTCTACAACCATCGGCACTAGATTGCTCATATGTTCTGATAATTTTGTTGTCATAAGTTGATTCTTCCTACTTATACAACTTGTGATTACTTTTTGCTAACTTTTTTTGTTTTTTTAGTAGCTGGTTTTGCTTTTGATGTTTTTGTAGAAGGCTTTTTTTTCTCTGAAGCTTTTGCTGCAGGTTTCTTTTTCGTTTCTTTCTTAGTTTCGTGATCATGTGAATGATCATGGTCATGATCGTGATCGTGATCATGTTTATGAGCTTCTTTTAAGATTTTTTCCGCCTCATCTTTTGAAATTTCTTTTTTATTTGGTTTACCTTTTTCTTTTATAAGATTTAAAATTTTTTCCTCATAAACTGTCCCTCTTAGACTGGATAAAGCAGATGGATTTTTTTGATAAAAATCCATAACCATTTTCTCTTGTCCTGGCATCATTCTTAATTGTTTTTGAACTTCAGCTTGAATTTCTTGTTCACTAACTTTGATTTGATTTTTTTCACCAAATTCATTTAAGATTAATCCAGTCTTAATTCTTGTTTTTGCCTTTTCCTCAAAAGATTTTTTATTCTTTTTAGCCTCATCTTCAGACATACCTTGTGAAAGAATTTTAACTTCTTCCTCGACTAAGTTTCCTGGAACTTCTTCAACTTTAATTTTTTCAATTTCTTTTAAAATTTGATTTTTTGATAGTTGGTCTAAAGAATTTTTATATTCATCATTGATTTGTTTTGAAATTAAAGCTTTAAGATCTTTCAAATCTTTAGCTCCTAAATTTTTTGCAAAATCATCATCTATTTTCACCTCTTGTGCTTGTTTAACTGATAAAATTTTACAATTAAATTTAGCTTTTTTATTAACTAATTCTTTTTCAGGGTAATTCTCTGGAAGTGTTGCTTCAACAACTTTTTCATCATCTTTTTTAACTCCAATTAGTTGTTTATCGAAACCTTTCAAAAATAAATCTTTACCTAATGTAAGCTGCGTATTTTTTCCTTCACTTCCTTTAAATTCTTTTCCATCAATTGTTGCTTTGTAATCTAGTGCTACGAGATCACCCTCTTTTGCTTTTGTATCCGCAGCACCTTCCTTGAAATTTGGTTGGTTCTTAGCAATTTCTTTTATTCTTTTATCTGTCTCACTATCATCAATTTTAACAGTGTATTCATCAAATTTAATGTTTTCTAATGATTTAATCTCTACTTTGGGTAACTCTGTAACTGATAAAACATATTCTAATTCTTTATCTTCACCATATGTTTTTAGATCTAACTTTGGCTGCCCCGCTGGTTTAATTTTGTTTTCCTCTAAAGCTTTTGTGGATGTATCTTTTAAAACTTTGTCTAATACTTCTCCAAATACAGCTTTACCAAATTGTCTTTTTAAAATTTCTTTTGGTACTTTTCCTGGTCGAAAACCTTTTAAGTTTACTGTTCCCTTAATCTCTTCATATTTTTCATCCATATAAGAGTTCATAGTCTCTTTATCGATAAAAATTTTTAGATCTTTATTTAAGCCTTTTTTATTTTCTACAGTAACTTTCATAATTATTTAATGGTAGGGCGAAAAGGACTCGAACCTTCACCGATTGCTCGACTGGTTCCTAAGACCAGCGCGTCTACCAATTCCGCCATCGCCCCAGTTAAATTAGGTGCTTTATATATTATTGAACTCATTTGTCCAATCCGAATAATAGTGTAAAAGGATATAAAAATATAAATAATATGATTATTTCGCCTTGTATTAGTATTTGCAAAACAGACCCTTCAACAGGTTATTGTTATGGCTGTGGAAGAAATAATGTTGAAAAAAAACTGTGGAAACAAGAGGAAACTACAGATGAATGGAAACAAAATAATTTAGAAAGTATTAGAAAAAGATTAAGTGGTTGGCAGCTAGATAGTTTTAATGAGTCTTATGAACATAAAATAAATAACGGAATATCTTTATTCAAAAAAAGTCTTAAAAATGAGTAAATCAACAATTGTAGTTATAATTTACATTATAGGATTAATCTTTGGTGCTTTAGTTCTGGATATGTGGAGCGCCGAAACTAGCCCTAAAGCTTTACTGGGTATTGGGTGGACAGCACTTTTTCTAATTGGATTATTTTTTGCTGAAAAAAATGAAAAAAAATAATTTATTTTTTTTTTCTCTCATTTTACTTTCTTTCTCATTTATAAATCACTCATTTTCAGAAATTATAATTTTAAGCAAATGTGATCATAAAGAAGATAAATATTTAAAAAATGAATACATATTTAATCTTAATGAATTAATTATGACTAGAAATTATGTTTATGCAGAAAAAACTTATCAAAAATATAGAATTACTGATTTAAGTGTAAAAAAATCAAACTCTTATGTCAGAAATATTTATGAGGAAGATGGTAAAATTTTTACTTTAAAACATGGTTATCCTCAATTTTATACTCAAATATTAATTGAAAAGAACAAGCCTGAGATATTTATTAAAAGTGTTATGAACGATATCGAAGGGATTTCAAAAATTTCTACATGTAAAAAAATAGAAAAATTTGCAAACCAAAGTTAGGTTTTCTTTTTTTTATTTTCCTTAAGTTTATCTAAATTTTTTTTTTTTAAATCAAATCTACTATTTGAAATATTAGATCTATGTTTAGCAAAAGCTTGTTTTTGTGCTTGTCGCATAGCTCTTTTTGAAGACATAATTCTTAATTTAATATTCTATTTCTAAAGTATCAATTACTTTTAAATTTTTGTCTGAAATAACAATCTCACCTGATGAAGGTGCATAGTTTAAAAGCTCAGATATTACCACGTAATGTGTCACAAAAATTATATTTTGTTTTTGATCCCACGTGTTTAAGAATTTATTAAAATCAATAACTTGTTGTTTTCTATTTTTAGCAAATTTTGCACTAAAAAATGAATTCAAAAAATTTTTTGTTTCATAATTTTTAAAGGCTATTTCTGCAGTTTCTTTGCATCTGCACCATTCACTAGAGTAAATTTTATTTATTAAAATATCATTTTGATTAAAAAAATTTCCAATTTTTTTTGATTGTACTCTTCCCTCATCATTTAAGTTTCTTTGGGTTTCACAATTATTAATATTAAAATTAGAAGGATCCCCTCCCCCTGGTGCATAAGCATGGCGAATAAATATCAATTTACCACCTTTTTGAAGCTCATTAATCATGGCTTCATTTGAATCTGCTTTAATTGGAGAATTTAAAAATATAAATATAATTAAAAAATATTTTAAAATTTTCATTAATGAATAATAAATTAAAACAACTTAATAAGAAAATTATTAAATGTAAAAAATGTCCCAGATTAATTAATTTTGTTAAAAAAATATCTACTGAAAAACGAAGACAAAACATTAACGAAACTTATTGGGGAAGACCAGTTCCTGGATTTGGGGACTCGAATAGCAAACTTATCATATTAGGTCTTGCTCCTGCAGCGCATGGAGGTACTAGAACTGGTAGAGCTTTTACGGGTGATAAATCTGGTGATTTTTTATTTGATTGTCTTTTTAAAGCGAAATTTTCAAATCAATCAAATTCTTCTGATTTAAAAGATGGTTTAAAAGTTAAAAATACATACATTACAAATATTATTAAGTGCGTCCCCCCAGGTGACAAACCATTAATTGATGAAATAGAAAGGTGTTCTTTATTTTTAAATAACGAAATCTTGAATTTAAAAAAATTAAAAATAATTTTAACATTAGGTAAAATTGCTTTTGATAATTGTATAAAGTTTTATAAAAAAAAATATGTTTTCAATAAAAAGTTAAAATTTATACATGGAAAAAAATATATTTTACCTGATGGAAAAATTTTATTTTGCTCGTATCACCCAAGTCCAAGAAACGTAAATACTGGTTTATTAAATAAGAGTAAAATGATTAAAGTTTTGAACTCTATTAAAAATTATCTATAACCATCTTAAAGATTCTACATCATTGCATGCGATAATTTCATTATCATTTCTGTTTTCAAATTTTTTTGCAAAGGACTCTGGTGATAGTGAATTTTTATAAAAAATTTCTAATCTTTTTTGTATTTTATTAATTTCCTCATCTTTCATATTTAAGGCTGTATTTATTGAATGCTGTAATGTGTCATAATTATCAAAGTATAAATAATCGTTTTTATCTATTTTAGGTTGATGTAATTGAGCATAATTTGAAATCGGTATCGCATTCATTTTTATTCCTTCAATTAAATGATGACATAAAGGCATATCGGCACCAGGCGCTGTAAGTATAAAATTACTTTTAGATATTATTTCTAAATGTTGATTATGGGTCAAATTAGTTTTAGTTTTTTTGATAAGTTTGTCATTTATAGACAAAACAATTGGTTTGTTTAAATAGTCGATATCTTTTAGATCGTCATATTTTTTTAAATAAAAAATTTTATTCTCATAATTTTTAATTATGAAATCAATAATTTCTACCCTATTTAATAATTTAGAATTATCCTCATTAGTCCAAGAAAATTTACCATAAACCTCTTTATTGGTTGAGCCAGAAAAAAATATTTTTATTTTTTTTTTATTAAATTTATATTTTTCTAAACCATCATAATTCTTATTGTAAAGTCTAGGATAAATGTAATATGGTAAAAATAATTTATTGGCATTCTTGTTGTTAGAGAAATAATTTGTATTAAAATTTATTTCATTAGATGAAGTATTTTTATTATTAAGCAAGAAACGAATTTTGTTTTTCTTTTTTACAAAAAAATTAGGAGTACAATGAATCATGAAGTTTTTAACTCCAATTTTTTTCATAAAATCAATAACACTAAATGAAAAATTATATGTGAAATTATATGTATTATTTAAACTTTTAAAAAAATAATTAATAAATCTAGAATCTAAATCTTTATAATTACTTATATCTATATTTTTTTCTTTTTTTGAATGAAAAAAAAAATTTAAAATTAAAAATATGAGTAAATAGCTCTTTTTAACTAATGCTTCGATAAAAATAAAAAAAGTCTTAATGCTAGAATATTTTTTTGTTCTTGGATTATCAGAATCGTGTGCCATTAAATAATTCTACAAATTTTAGTTTAATTTAATTTAAAATATGGTTTAAATTTTTCCATTATACTTTCAGAAATTTTAATTGGTTTTACGTTTTCATTTACAAAAACTAAATGAACATCCGCAACTACAATTTTTTCGTTACTTCTAAATATTGATTGATTCATAATAATAGAAGTTTTTGATGCAGAGCTGATGTAGGAACTAATACTTAAATTATCTTCAAGGTATGCAGACTTTTTATATTCAATGTTGCAAGATTTTACAATTATTAATGAACCAAAGTCTTTTTTTAAAATTGAATTACTTAAACCTAAATCAAATAAAGCTTCTGTTCTTGCTCTCTCAAGAAACCTTAGATAATTTGCATAATACACTACTCCACCAGCATCAGTATCCTCGTAATAAATTTTAAAATTATAAGTAAAATTTTTATGCATAATTAAATAATATCAAAATTAATAAGAATTTATATAAATCTAAGATGAAAGCAAATTTATGAAAGTGTATGTAATTTGGTTAATTGGTGTAATCTTATGGAACTATGGCGTTCCTAACGCTACACCTACAGAAGACGTAATTGTAGCAATCATACTGTCATTACTGAGTATGGGGCTAAAAAAATATACTAAACTTTAATTAATTTGCTGAAAAATAAATTTTCTGAAAATAAGCTATAGATTTCATTTTAGAATTATCTGTATCCGCCATAACCGCCAAGCCATCTAATTCATCTAAATCTAAATCATGGAATTTCTTAAAATCTTCTTTTACATTTGATTTAACTGTTACCCATTCATTTAAATTAGTTTTAGTTGTGGCCATTACATTGTCTATAGATTTTTTTGTGTATGGACTTGGCCAACTTTGTCCAACATCATTGTTGCTTGAAAACACATAGTTAACTGCCCTGTTTGATAATGGTGTTGCACCTGTTTTTTTAACAGCAAAAACTCTCGCTGCAAAATCATGGCCTTTCTTTGTATCTTCTTTAATTCCGGATAAATCTTGCTCAATTTTCCATGTAATATTTATAAAGGGGGTCTTGTTAAGATCAATTTTAACTTCTTTGCCAAGACCAGATGCTGCATTATCAGCAACAGCCTTAAGGAAATTTCCATTTTCATTCTTACCAACAGAATAGCTTGTCTCATTCTTTGCTCCTCTTACTTTTCTGACAGTTAATTCTGAAAGTTCTGCTTCTGTAAACTCAAACACTATAACTTCATTTGCAACAACTGAGCTGATTGAAATCAAAAAAATTGAAATGAGTTTAAAAAAAATTTTCATAATTTAAGTTCTTAATACATTATTTAGACAAGATTTAAACATGCAAAAATCAGAATTAATTTTTAAATAATTGATATGAAGACAATTTCAATTTTTTTACTTTTAATTTATTGGTCAATAATGATATCTGCACCAATTATGTCTAATGACCTCAAAATGGGTAGTTCTAGAGCTATAAAATTAAATTCTAATTCTAAGGTATCAATATAATTTTAGGTGCAACACAGGTGCCATCATGAATTTGTTTAAAGGCATTACCACCATTTTTTAAATCCCTAAATTCAATCCAATCTAGAGAACCTATCTCTTTGTTAGCTAATATTGCTAAAGTTTGCTCAAAATCCTTATTGGTATAACAATAAGTTCCTATAACGGTCACCTCTTGAAGTGTCATTTTTCTAAAATTAAACGTTCCAGCTGGCTGAGTTAAGCCTATGTGTATAATTGAACCGCCCGGCTTAACTACTTCAATAGCTTGTTGTCTTGAAATTTCCAGCCCTACTGTATCAAATACAATATCAAATTTATTACTTTCTATTTCATTATGGTCTGGTGCAACATATTTTGCATCTAAATATTTTGAGCACTCATTTAATCTCAATTTATTAGGATCAGAGAGAATTATATTTTTACTATTTTTAATTTTAGATAAAATTAAACCACATAATAATCCTATTGCACCACCACCTTGGATCAAAATTTTACATTCAGATAAAGGTTTTTTTAAAGATTGTTCACCAATTAATACTGCGTGCAAAGAAACTGCGGTTGGCTCTGCAACTGGTGCTTCATTTTTATCTAATCCATCTGGGATTTCATAAATATTTGTATCAGGTGTAGATACAAACTCTGCAAAAACCCCTTGTCTCTCAATTGGTTTATTCATCCCTAAAATAATTCTATGAGGACAAAGATGCTCTCTTCCACTTGTACAGTATTCACATTTACCACAAGTTATCAGAGGATTTAAAACAACGTTTTTACCCTTAAATTTACCATTTTGCACTTCACCACTAACTTCATGGCCTAATATTAATGGAGGAATTCTTCTCTCATCATGACCATGATACGCATGCATGTCTGAACCACATATTCCTGAAGCATGAATTTTTAAAATACTTTCACCTGAAACTTCAATTGGATTAGGTTCATCTCTGTAAACCAATTCTTGTGTTCCGGTATATACTAAAGCTTTCATATTATTTTTTTGCCAACAAGTAATACGTTATCCAGGCTACAAATGCACCAATTAACCACGCATAAGACTGTAAAAACATTAAATTTGTGTTCCAAATTGTTGATGCTGAAAAAATAAAACCTAGAAATACTGAGTAAACACCTTTGATATGCCATCCTCTTGAATAATAGTAGCTACTTTCTTTTTCTACTGAATACAAATCTTTGTTACTCAAGCTTTGTTTATTGATCAGATAATAATCAGCAACTATTACTCCAAATAACGGACCAAAAAATGCACCAAATGTATCTATAAAAGATAAAATGCCAATTTGACTCAAAATTGTAAGCCAAAAAATAGCCACCAACAAACCGAGGAAAGAAATTATATAACTTGCACTCCTTAAAGATAATTTATTTGGAACAAAATTTATTAGTGAATATTGAGATGGAATATAATTGGCTACTAAATTCGTGGATGCTGAGGCAATTACGATAAAAAATAGTACCAATGTAGTTATTTGAATATTGTCATATTTGCCAATTATATCAGTGGGATTTGTAAAAATTCTTTCTATGTCTGAAAATTTTTGATTTAAAAGTGCATCTGATCCAGCAACAATAAATATAGAGAAAAAAGAGAAAATAATTAAATTAATAAGCAAACTTAAATTCCCTTTACTCAACTCTTTAGTATTTTTAACATTCCTAGAAATGTCCCCAAAACTAATTATTAATATTGAAAAATAAGCAAAGACAGTTCCTGCTACAGTTAAAAGTGGTAATAAATTATTAAGATCAAAAAAGTTTTTGGTATTAAAAATATTTACAAAGGCTTTTGATGTTAATTTGACATCACTTAAAAAAACAAGGAAGAAAAAAACAATAATTCCTACATAAACACTGATTGCTGAAAAATTTATTATTTTTTTATTATATTGAGCACCAATACTAAACAAAAAAGTTTGAAAAATAATTACAATTAAAATTGATGACCAATCTATAATATTTAAACCAAAAAAATAATAAATAAATATATCTTGTACTAACAATGACTCATTAACAGTGAAAAGTAATATTCTAATAAGATAAGTTAAAATTTTTGATAAAAAATAAGTTTGAATTCCAAATAAGAAAATTCCAACCAAGCTTCTGATTAATCCAAAAAATTTCGCTCCATTAAATCCTAAAGAAGATCTCAACAAAACTACAAAAGGTAATCCAAACTTTTGTGAAGGTTTTCCAATAAAATTAGCAAACAAATAAACAAAAAATGAACCTAATAAAGTTCCTATTAAAACCACAAAGGTGTTTAGATTGTACATTATATAAAGTGAGGCAATTAGAGAAAAACCAATTACACTTTGTACATTAACTCCCCAGTAACAAAAAAGGTCTTTCCAATTCCAAGTTTTATAGTTTGGATTTACCGAAACTAAATCCCAATTTGATAGGGAGTATTTAACTTTAGGTTGATTCACTAAAAATTATTTTAAACTAATAATTTCTACTGTCCATATAGGAGAGTTGGTAACCAAAGTGCAATTTTAGGAAATATTATAATTAAAACCAAACCAATTATTTGAAGCACCATAAATTGCATCATTCCATAATAAATATCTTTTAAATCCCATTCAGGCACCACCCCTTTTAAGAAATACGCAGACAAAGCCACTGGTGGGGACAGCCAGGCGGTCTGGAGATTGACAGCAACTAATATTGCAAACCAAGTAAGATTAAAGCCAAGAGCTTCAATCAATGGTAAAATAATTGGAACAATAATCATTACGATTGGTACCCACTCTAAAGGCCATCCCAATAAAAATATTGCAACCATTACAATCGCTAATATTAAATATTTGTTCATTTCTAAACCTAACAAGAATTCAGTTAATAGAGTTGGAGTACCTAGTCTTGCAAAAACAGCACCAAAAAAGTTTGATGCAGCAACTAAAACCATAATTAAAGCTGTTATCTCTAAAGTTTTAACAAGAGCTTCTTGAAGTTTTGAAAAAGTTAATTTTTTGTATGCTAAAGAAAGTAGTAAAGCTCCCATTGCACCACAACCAGCTGCTTCTGTTGGAGTTGCAAAACCAAAAAGTATGCTTCCTAATGCTGCAAAAACTAATGCTGCAGGTGGAACTAAACCTAAGAAGAATTCAATCCAAACTTCTTTCATGCTAGCAGCTCTCATCTCTTCAGGAATTACAGGTCCCAATTTAGGATTAATCATACATCTTATTGTTGTGTATCCAGCGTATAAACTTGCTAGAAGAATTCCTGGAATTATAGCGGCAGCAAATAAATCAATAACTGGAATTTCCATAATTGGGCCCATAACAACAAGCATGATACTTGGAGGTATTAAAATTCCTAAAGTACCACCAGCTGTTATCGTTCCTGCAGCAAGTCTGACGTCATAGCCAGATCTATTCATTGATTTTGCAGCCATGATACCGAGTATGGTTACTGAAGCACCAACAATCCCTGTTGCTGCTGCAAAAATAACTGAAACAAAAAGAACAGCATAATATAATGCTCCTCTAACTCTTGCGAGCATCATTTGAAAAGATGAGAATAATCTTTCCATCAAACCTGCCTGCTCCATCATAATACCCATAAAGACAAAGAGCGGGACGGCGGCGAGGGTTTGTTCGGTCATGACCATCGAAAATTGGAGCGTCATTAAATAAAAAACCAATTTTCCAAACCCTAAATATCCAAATACAAAACCTAAAAATATAAGTGTAAATGAAATAGGAAATCCTACGAAAATTGCAAAAAGCATTACTCCTACCAGAATAAAACCTAAATATGCTGGATCTATAAATTCAGCTAACATTATTCATCTTCTCCTGGCCATTTTCCTCTAGTAGCAGCCCAATAACTTTTTAATAATTCTGAAATACCTTGGATTAATAAAAATACTATACCAACCAATAAACAAGTTTTAATTGGCCACATATAAGGCATCCATGTAGTATCCATTCCTCTTTCACCTCTTTGAATAGACTCACCTACATAACCAATTGTCATATAAAGAAAGACTATTAGTCCTGGAAAATAAAATAAAATATATAACCAAAAATCAATCGTCCCTTGGTTTTTTGTTTTGAAATTTCTGTATAAAAAATCTGCTCTTATATGAACACCTTTTGAAAGTGCATAACCTGCACCTAACATGAATAGTGCACCATACAAAAATCTACTTATGTCATAAGCCCAAATTGTAGGTGCATGAAAAAGTTTTCTCGCCAAAACTTCGTAAGTCATAGCAAAGATAAGTGGCATCAGTATCCAACAAACAACGTTACCTATCCATTTGCTAAATTTATCAATATTTACAATAGAACTTGCCATCCATGATGGCATGTCATTTGGCATCTTCCCTGAACCACCTCGCCTTTCGGCTATCATTTCATCTGATATATCTAGTTTAGTTGGTTCTTCAGCCATAAAAAATTTTGTTAGAAAAATTAGAGCGGACAATTAAGTCCGCTCTAATTGAATTATAGATTAATTATTGGATTACTTTAATGTTGCTGCGTGAGCCATTCCTAGCTTCGCATTAGACATTTGAGCACCACTCCAGAAAGGAACTGCTATATCAGCAAATTCTTTCATAGAGTCCCATACTTCTGCAAAGAATGCATTGTTTGCAGCATTTGTTTCCAAACTTTTCTTAGCTGCAGCCATGTATTCTGTGAAGTAATCAGAAGGTGTGTCCTCTAATTTAACTCCATGAACTTCAGTAAGCTCTCTTAAAGCTTTACCATTTTCATAGATTCTGTAACTTAAAGATTTGGCTAATGATGCATTAGCTGCAACTTCAAGAGACTTCTTCTCATGATCGCTCATAGCGTTGTATGTTTTTCCAGTAATATAAAAGTCAGCATTTACGACTACTTGGTGTAAACCTTGTAGGTAGTAGTGCTTTAATACTTTTTGGAAACCAAACGTTAAGTCTGGTTTTGGACAACACCATTCAGCAGCATCAATTGTTCCTGCTTCTAAAGCTGGTAGAATATCTCCACCACCCATAGCTACAGATGCGATACCGATGTCTTTATATGTTTGTCCTGGAATTCCTGGAGGAGTTCTAAACTTATATTTTCTAAAGTCAGCCATATCTTTAATTGGTTTTGGAAACCAACCTAAAGCTTCTGGTCCAACTGGTTGAATCATAAATCCTTTGATGTCTCTTCCCATTTCTTTCCATAGTCTGTCGTATAACTCTTTTCCACCGCCATACTGAAACCATGATAAGAATGCAATGTTGTCAATACCAACACCACCACCAGCTACTGGAGAACCGAATAGCATAGCTGCAGGATGGTCACCTGACCAATAGTGAGTCCATGCGAAACCACAATCGATTAGGCCTTTGTCAACTGCATCTAAAGTTTCTTTTACACCAACAACAGCTCCAGCTGGCATAATTTCAAACTTAAGAGATCCACCAGTTAACGCTGTTACTGTGTCAGTAAAATCCTTTAACATCTTAACTTCATCAGCTTTTGTGTTAAGAACTGTCTGACATTTTAGTGTTTTTGCAGCATTAGCATTTGAAATAAATCCAAATACCATTGCAACTGCAAATAACATTGAAATGATTTTTTTCATTTGTTTCCCTCTCTTTATTTTTAAAGTCGAAACTTTGTCAAAGAATGAAAACTAAAACAAGTGTTAATATTGCTATATTTTAAAATTTTTAACAGATTTGTTAGAAATATAATTTTTTTAATTTATAAGAGTTCTAATTTATGAATAATTTTGATTTTATTATACTAGGAGCTGGATCTGCAGGCTGTGTTTTAGCAAATAGGCTATCAAAAAACTCTTCACACAAAGTTCTTTTGATTGAGGCTGGAGGTAAAGATAATTACCCATGGATCCATATTCCAGTTGGTTATTTTAAAACGATGCACAATCCTAATACTGACTGGTGCTACAAGACAGAACCAGATGAAAGCATGAATAATATTTCAATACGTTATCCCCGTGGAAAAACTTTAGGAGGAAGCTCTTCTATCAATGGACTTTTATATATACGAGGACAACACAGAGATTATGATATTTGGAGACAGCTCGGAAATACTGGCTGGGGTTGGGATGATGTTCTGCCCTATTTTATAAAAGCAGAGAATCAAGAAAGAGGCAAAAGTGAATATCATGGAGTTGGTGGACCTCTCTCTGTCTCAGATCAAAGAATACATCTTCCTCTTTTAGATGAGTTTCAAAACGCTGCTGAGGAATTTGGTGTACCAAAAACGAAAGATTTTAATACAGGTGATAATCATGGTTGTGGTTATTTTCAGGTAACAGAAAAAGATGGATTTAGATGCAGTACTGCTGTTGGTTATCTAAATCCTGTTAAGCATAGAAAAAATTTAACAATTATTACTCACGCTCATGTTAAAAAAATAAACTTTGAAAATAAAAAGGCAAAATCAGTTGAGTATTGGCAAGATAATGAATTGAAAACAGCTGAAGCAAATAGAGAAGTTATAGTTTCTTCAGGTGCAATTGGTTCTCCTCAAATATTGCAAGTATCAGGAATTGGAAATCCAGAAAAACTAAAAAAATTGGGAATTGATATGGTTCATAATTTAAATGGTGTTGGTGAAAATTTACACGATCACCTAATGTTAAGACCCATTTATAAAATTAATGGTTTAAAATCTCTTAACAAAAAAATTAATAGTTTGTTTGGAAATTTACTTATCGGATTAGAATATATTTTTAAAAGAAGTGGTCCAATGACTATGGGAGCAAGTCAGCTTTGTATGTTTGCAAAAAGTGATCCTTCTTTAGAATTACCAGATTTACAATGGCACGTTCAACCAATGAGTATGGATACATTGGGAGCTACAAAAAATCACGATTTTCACGCATTCACTCCAACTGTTTCTAATATAAGACCCACAAGTAGAGGTCACGTAAGTATTATTGATAAAGATTCACGCGTTTACGCAAAAATAAAACAAAATTACCTGTCAACTGATCACGATAGAATGATTGCTGCCAAAGGATTAAAATTGACAAGAAAAATTATAATGGAATCTGAAACTTTTAAGAAATATACACCTGAGGAATATAGACCAGGTATTCATATTAATGATGACGAGGAATTAGTAAAAGAAGCATCAAATTTTGCCCAAACAATTTTTCATCCTGTTGGTACATGCAAAATGGGTCAAGATGAGATGTCAGTAGTTGATGAAAAATTAAAAGTAAGAGGAATAGAAAATCTTCGAGTTATTGACGCATCGATAATGCCTAACATTACTTCGGGAAATACTAACGCACCTACGATTATGATTGCAGAAAAAGGTGCTGACATGATACTACAACAATAATGTTTGCAGAATTTTTTACTCCCGAACAAATTGCTATTTTAACACAAATTATTTTTATTGATTTAGTACTAGCTGGTGACAATGCCATTATAATTGGAATGGTAGCTTCAAAATTTCCTGTTGAGCAAAGGAAGAAAGTTATATTTTGGGGAATTGGTGGTGCAGTAATATTACGTATAATATTAACGTTACTAACAGCTTATTTGTTACAAATTACTGGACTGAGACTTATTGGTGGAATTTTACTTCTTTATATTGTCTACAAACTTTATGTTGATGTGATCAAAGGATCAGATTCAGAGGAAGATATAAAAGTAGATAACTCAAGCTTTTTAAAAGCAATTTGGACGGTTTTACTTGCTGATTTCACAATGAGTTTAGATAATGTTTTGGGTGTTGCTGGTGCTGCAGGTGATCATTATGGATTACTTGTATTTGGATTGGTTCTATCGATTGTTTTAATGGCAACTGCTGCAACATTAATTTCTGGATGGATAAAAAAATACAAATGGATTGCATGGGTTGGATTATTAGCAATATTAATAGTAGCTGTTGAGTTGATTTATACAGATATTAAAATAATATTCTTTTAATGTATCTTCAAAAAATTAATCTTAAAAATAAGTACGCATTAGTTACTGGTGCTGGTAAAGGACTTGGAAGAGCTTGTTCTATTGCACTCGCAGAAGCTGGCGCAACTGTAATAGCATTAAGCAGAACTCCATCTGATTTAAATAAACTAGAAAAAGATATTAAAAAAATTAAAGGTAAAGTAATCAAAGTTCCTTGTGATGTAATGAATTATGAAGATCTAAAAGCAAAATTAGAAAAAATCAAAATTATTGATGTGTTAGTAAACAATGCTGGAACTAATATTCCTGAACCTTTTGAAAAAATTAAACAAAAAAGCATGAATTACTTGGTAGATTTAAATCTAAAAGCTGCATTTAATGTTGCACAACTAGTAGTTAAAAAAATGCTTAAAAATAAAAAGAGACCCGGCTCTATTATCAATATGTCTTCTCAATTAGGTCATGTTGGTATGGGTGGGAGAAATGTTTACAATATGACTAAATTTGGGATTGAAGGTTTGACAAAAGGTATGGGAGTAGAGTTAGCTAAAAGAAATATAAGAGTTAACACAGTAGCTCCTACGTTTGTTGAAACTCCAATGGTTAAAAATTTCTTCAAAAATAAAAAATTTAAAAAATTAGCACTTGGAAATATTCCAATGGGAAAAGCAGCAACTGAAAGTGATGTAGCGACAACAGTTTGTTTCTTAGCCTCACCTGCTTCCTCAATGATAACTGGAACATCAATTATAATAGATGGTGGATGGACAGCTCAGTAATAAATAGATTTTTTTTAATATTTTTCTTATTTTTTTCAACCGCAAACGCTATAGAATTTCAAGGTAAATTCTTACAAGGTCATTTTATCTTAGGAACAACAAATCCTGGTGCAAAGATAATTGTTGGAAAAAAAGAAGTAAGAGTATCAGAGGATGGTTTTTTCGTTTTTGGTATTGATAGAGATCAAAAATATGATCTTACTTTTACAAAAATCTTTGACGGTAAGAAATCTACAATAACCAAAAAAGTTTTAAAAAGAAAATACAACATTCAAAGAATAGATGGCTTAGAAGAAAGCAAAGTAACACCACCCGAGTCAGTTTATAAAAGAATTAAAAAAGAAAATAATGCAATTGGTGAAGCAAGAGCAATTAATTCTGAATTACAGTTTTTTAAGCAAAAATTTATAATGCCTGTTGAAGGAATAATTAGTGGTGTTTATGGGAGTCAAAGAATTTTAAACGGTAAACCTAGATGGCCACATTACGGAATTGATATAGCTGCCAAACAAGGAACAATGATTAAATCATCAGGCTCAGGTAAAGTTACAATGGCTGAAGATGATTTATATTATACCGGTGGTACAGTCATTATGGATCATGGTCATGGTATATCAACAATTTATTCACATTTAGAAAACGTTTTAGTTTCTGTTGGAGATTTAATTAATCAAGGAGATATTATTGGAACCGTCGGATCTACAGGTAGATCAACTGGACCTCATCTTGATTTTAGAATTAATTGGTTTCAAACTAGATTGGACCCAATGTCTGTTTTGGAAAATTAATAAAAAAACATCCAAATACCAACAAGAATTAATATAAATCCGCCAATTTTATTTAAAACTTTTAAATATTTTGATGCTATGAATTCTCTAAACTTGCCAAATACAAATGCATATGAGCTATCAAATATTGTAGCTACAATTATAAAGATAATTCCAAAATAAATTATCTGATAACTAATAGGTTCATTTATATTAATAAATTGAGGAATAAATGCACCAAGGAACAAAAATATTTTTGGATTAGTTAAAATCACTATTAATCCTTGGAGAAAATATTTTTTTTCAAATTTAGTTACTTGAGTTTTGTTTAAATCAATATCTGACTTAATTGTAATTACTCCAAGTGAAATTAAATAAATTGAACCTAGGATTCTTACATAATTAATAATTACTTCTAGAAAAGGAGAAACTATCTCAAATCCAAGTGCTAATAAAAATAACAAAATTAAAACGCCAACTTGGGTACCAAAAACGTTTAATAATCCTGCTTTTACACCAGATCTTAAAGAATTAGCAATTATCAAACTGACAGTGGGGCCAGGCACTATCACTATTAAAAAACTTGCTATAACAAAATATAGTAATACAAAATCCATGGCAGTCTGAATTAATCAATAACAACTTGAGATAAAAATAAAACAAAAAAAATGAAATTTAAATCAAGAGAAACACTGGGAATTATTTTTGCAATAATTGCTTACTTTTCATTTTCAATCCTTGATGCAATTCAGAAAACTGCAGTTATTCATTACTCTATATTTCAATTATTATTTATCAAATACACTTTTGTGCTTTTGTTAGGCTTGATAGAAGCAAAAAGAGCTAACAATAATAAATTTTATAGATCTAATAATTTAAAACTTCAAATTATAAGAAGTCTACTATCTATTTTAGAATCTGGTTTTTTTGTTTTATCTTTTAAACACCTGTCTTTAGCGAACGCTCATAGCATAGGCGCACTAGCACCTATAATTATAGTTGCCTTATCTGTATTTATTTTAAATGAGAGGGTATCAATTAAAACTTGGATAGCAATCTTTATAGGTTTTATTGGGGTTTTGATAATTATTAGACCTGCATCTGATGTATTTAGTGTAAATTCTTTTATTCCATTGCTAGCAGCTTTTTTTCTGGGTCTTTATCAAATCGCAACAAAAAAAATAACTGAATATGATGCTCCTGAAGTATCCTTGTTCTACTCTTCTTTAGTAGGGATTGTTATAACCTCAATAATGGCATTTAATTTTTGGCAACCTGTTAATTTAAATTCTTTATATTTCTTTGTGCCAATTGGTTTATTTTTTTCATTAGGCATATACTTCCAAATATTAGCACTTAAGAATGCAAGAGCTAGCATAATACAACCATTTCATTATACTTTAATTTTTTGGGCAATAATTTTTGGATTTTTCTTCTATGATGATGTTCCAGATTTATTTACTATTATAGGTGCAATAATAATTACAACTTCAGGAATATTTGTTATTAATCAAACATCAAAAAAATAAATTAAAAATTCTTATGACAAAAACACTTAAAGATAAAATTTCAGATAAATTAGTTAATGCTTTTCTAAATAATAAAATTATCTCTCCGATACCTAGTAGATTTACAAAAAAACTTACCGAGGCGGACAAATTTAGAAAATTATGTGAAAGCAAAATAAAAGATCAAACAATAGGTTTTAAAGCTGGTGGAACTGGCATTCCGTTAATGAAAAAATTAAAAGAAAAAGAGCCTTTTATTGCATCTGTTTTCAAAAAAAACTTAATAAAAAGTGGAAAGAAAGTAAAAATAAATAAATATGCTTTAGGGATTGAACTTGAAGTTTGTTATTTAATCAAAAAAACTTTTTTCACTTCAAAAGGTAAGCTCACAAACAATAACGTAACTAAATATATTTCACACATGGCACCCTGTATCGAAGTAGTTGGATATAGGCAGAAAAGAAAAGGTATTACTTCTTTTGGAGATTTAAGTAGTGACTTTGGAGGTAATATTAAATTTTTAATTGGTCTAAAGAAAAAATTTAAAAAAATTAACATAGGTAATTTAAAAACAAATATTTCAAATAAAAAAGCTAAGCAAAGTGTAGATGGAAACACAAATGCTGTTTATGTAAATCCAATAAATTCATTAAGATTTGTTTTAAATAAAGTTAAAAAAGATAAAATTAATTTAGACAAAGATTTTTATGTTTTTACAGGATCCACAGTTGGGGTTGTGCCTATTATAAAAAAAGGAACATATACAGCAAAAATTGATAAACTAGGATCTGTAAAAGCACATATAGTCTAAATCTTAAATTTAAATGAAAGAATTCTTAAAAATTTTTTTAATTGTTCTTATTTTAGACTCCATTCTAACCATTCTTTTTTTAAAAAATACAAGTTTCTGGAAAAATGAGAAATGGGAAGATAAGTCTCATAGAATTATATCTAAAGTTTACCATCATGATTTAAAACCAAACGTAGAGGTTTATGAAACTTGGGGTGGAAAACTTAAAAGAAAAATTATCACTAACTCTATAGGTTTCAGAGACTCATCAAAAAAAGAAATTTTAGAAAATACTGAAAAAACTAGGATTCTTTTAATTGGAGACTCTTTTATAGAGGGCTCCGGATATGATTACGAACATACGTTTGCGGGTTTATTAGAAAATGAACTTGGTAATAATTATGAAATATTAAATAGTGCTGTTGAATCTTACTCACCGAGTATCTATTTTAAAAAAACTGATTTTTTTTTATCTCAAGGTTATGTTTTTGATAAAGCTCTAGTTTTTTTAGATTTATCAGACATTTATGATGAATTGTTTATTAAATTTGATGATAACCAGAATATTATTTCTGAAATTCCTAAAGAAAAACAAACCTTAGAGAGAAAAATTAAAAACAAGATTTATTCCCTAGGATGGTTTCTTAGGGACCATACTCTCACATTTCGTATAATGTATTTAATTTCAGATAAAACTGAAGAAATTAAAAATTATTTAAAACTAAAACATAAAGCATCAAAAAGTTTAAATAGGAGTTTTTTTAATACATCTAGAGATGATGCAATTTTTTACAGAATGACACATATTGATCGTGGATTTTGGACTTTTAATGAAGATAAATATCTTGAAGTAAGTCAAGGATTGGCTCAAAGTGAAAAATATCTTAAAAAGCTGTTTGAACTACTGAATCAAAATAAAATAGACTCCTACTTAATTATCTATCCTTGGCCAGCACAAATTCAATATGGAGATAAAAAACATAGTCCTTTTTGGGAAAAATTCAGCAAATCAAACAATATAAATTTAATAAATTTATACGATATTTTTAAATCTGAAAATAATAGACAATTTATTTTTGATAATTTTATTTATGGAGATATCCACTGGAATAAGAAAGGAACCCTAAGAGTATTTAATGAGATAATCAAAAAAATTGATTTTTAAATTAAACGTAACCTATCTTATTATTTTAAAAAGCTTAAAAATTAACTCCATAGATGAACAATATACTTTTATTTACAATTACACTTTTTTGTTGGTCACCCACTTGGTATTTAATTAAATTTCAATTGGGTTATGTTGATCCACTTGTCTCTGTTTTTTATAGATTTTTAATAGCTTCATTTATAATTTTCATTTTTTTAATAATTAAAAAAAAAAAATTAAAATTTTCTATTAATCAGCATTTTTGGTTTTTGTTTTTTGGAATTTGCTTGTATTCAGTAAATTATGTTTTCTTTTATCTGTCTAACACATATTTAATAAGTGCTTTCCCAGCTATCGTGTTTTCAACTGTTGTTATAATGAATATAGTTGGTGAAACTTTATATTTTAAGAAGAAACCTTCTCTAAAAACAATAATTGGAGCATCAATTGGTATGGTGGGTATTTTAATCATTTTTAATGATGAAATTTTTAATTTTAGTTTTAGCGAAGGAACCCATATAGGATTGTTTCTAGCTCTAATTGGAACATTTAGTGCATCAACAGGTAATATGGTCCATCAAAGAAATTTAAATAATAATTTTTCACCAATACAAACAATAGCATATGCTATGTTTTATGGTTCAATAGTTACATTAATAATTACAAGATTTCGTGGAGCTGAGTTGATGTTTGAAACTAGTTTCAGCTATATTTCTTCACTTCTATATCTTTCAATTTTTGGTTCAATATTTGCTTTTATTTCTTATCTAAAGTTACTTGAAAAAGTTGGACCTGGAAGAGCTGGTTATGTTGGTGTTGTAATGCCTGTATTAGCATTAATTATTTCAACAATATTTGAAAATTTAGAGTGGCAATATAATCTGATTATAGGACTTCCAATTTTGATAATTGGTGCTGTTCTCGTGATAAATCAAAAAATTAAAACCATTTAGATTTCTGATTTAGCTCTTAAACGTTCATAAATTAATCTAGTTTTTATTCCTATATTTAAAAAAGGTTGAGGTGGTAACCAAGTAGGTTTGTTTCTTGCTTCAATTGTTTTTATTTCATTTGTTCTCTCATCAATTGCTTTAAGTGCAATTTGTTCACCAAATAAAGTTCCTACACCAATACCCGAACCATTGTAACAACCAGCAGCAAAAATATTTTTATCAATTTTTTCAAATATTTGAGAACTATTCCTGGTTCTTGAAACAATTCCAGACCAAGATGATTTAATTATATCATTTGGTAATTGAGGAAATCTTTTTTTTATTCCAATTTTCTGATTTAAAGATCTTTTTTGAAGAGTGGAATTTGACATACCAAATGGATTGTGAACTTCTGCCGTATTTCTTATCAAAACTCGTCTATCCTTTGTCATTCTAATTGTTGCACCCATTGGTCTTACTGGTAGTACACCCCATTCTTTTGGCTCTCCAATAGATTTAAATTCTTCTTCGGATAATCTTCTTGTCATGCTAGCAGTTAAAGTAATAGGGAAATTATAATTTGATTTTATTCCTAACGATTTCAAAAAACCATTTGTAGCAAAAATAATGTTTTTTGTTTTGATTATTCCGTTTTTAAAATTACAAGAAATTAAATCTTTATTTTTAGACCAATTTAACAAACAAGAATTTTCATACAAAATAACATTAGATGGTAGAGCTTCAATCATTGCTCTAACTAATTTTCCTGGATGTAGTAAAATACCACCCTTTGTATAAAGTCCAATATTATAAAAACTAGTCCCTAATTTTTCAGACAATTCTTTGTTTCCTAATAGACTGTGTTCAAACCCTAACTTGGACAAAGTATTTGAAAAATTTTCTAAAATTTTTTTATCCTCAATTTTTGACGAAGCAAAATATTTTCCACTTTCATTCCAATCACAATCAACTTGATGTTCTTTAATGAATTTTTTTACTACATCTATTCCTAATGAATAAATATCAGCTTTCTTTTTATAATTTTGCAGTTCTTTATTTGATGTGAAACCATCATTCAATGTTGTGTCAACCAAATAACCAGAATTTCTTCCACTGGCACCCTCGCCTGCTAATTGAGCATCTGCAAGTATAATTTTTAAGTTTGAATTTATTTGTCCTAATTTTCTTGCAGCAGAAAGACCTGTATAGCCTGCTCCTATAATTAACCAGTCACACTCTTCGTTTGATAAAAGAGAATTGATGTTTGTTCTTGGATTAAGATCATTAATCCAACTGCAACCACTGTCATTCTGAACTTGCATATAGATTAGTTTAATCTAATTCAAATTCTTTTGTATAGTCTTTCTTTAGACTTGGATCTTGATCGTTTTTATTTAAAATACAATTTCCTATTACTAAATAATCCAATTCTGTTCCCATAAAGCAATTAAAAGCATCTGTTGGTGTGTTGACAATTGGTTCACCTCTTACATTAAAAGAAGTGTTTACTATTACAGGACATCCTGTTTTTTCTTTAAACTTTGTAATTAAATCAAAATAATTTTTATTGGTATTATTTGTGACTGTTTGTATTCTAGCAGAATAGTCTACATGAGTAACAGCTGGTATTTCAGATCTTTTAATATTTAATTTATCAATACCAAATAATTGTTTTTGTTGTTCTGTCATTTCTATTTTTTTTTCAGCATTAATATCTGAAACTAAGAGCATGTATGGACTTTCTACATCGAGATCAAACCATTTTGATAAGTCTTCTCTTAAAATTGAGGGTGCAAAAGGTCTAAAACTCTCTCTATACTTAACTTTTAGGTTAAGATTTTTTTGCATTTTATCAGATCTTGGATCACCTAAAATAGATCTCGCACCTAATGCTCTTGGACCAAATTCCATTCTACCCTGAAACCACCCAATAGCTTTCTCGTTTGCCAAAAATTCTGCTGTTTTTTCTATTAAACTTTCATATTCAACTATTTGAAAATTAGCACCTAATGAATTTAGCTCTTTTTCTATTTGTTGTTGACTGAACTCACATCCTAAATATGAACCTTTCATGCTATCGTTTTTATTTATTTTTCTGGTATTGCCTTGTTCAATATGCCAAAGTGCAAGTGCTGCACCTAACGAACCTCCTGCATCTCCAGCAGCAGGTTGAATCCAAACATTGTCAAAGATTTTTTCTTTTAAAATTTTGCCATTAGCTACACAATTTAAGGCTACACCTCCTGCTAGACATAAATTTTTAATACCATATTCATTTCGAATTCCTTTTGCTAGTTTGATCATTATTTCTTCTGTTACATGTTGAATAGAAGAGGCAATATCCATATGAAATTGGGTTATTTGATCTTTTTTAGGGTCACGAGGTTCTTGACCAAATAATTTATGAAACTTATCATTAGTCATGGTTAAACCTGTTGCATAATTAAAATACTTTTGATTTAAGCGAAAAGTTCCATCATCCTTAACATCTATAAGTTTTTTTATTTTTTCTTGAAAAATTGGCGAACCATACGGAGCTAATCCCATGAGCTTGTATTCTCCACTATTAACTTTGAAGCCAGTATAGTAAGTGAATGCTGAATATAACAGTCCTAAAGAATGTGGAAATTGTATTTCTTTTTTTACTTCTAAATCATTTCCCTTACCAACAGCCACTGTAGTTGTTGCCCATTCTCCCACACCATCAGCGGTTAAAACAATAGCTTCTTCAAATGGAGATGGGAAAAAAGCACTAGCTGCATGACTTAAATGATGATCTGAAAAATAAATATTTTCATCTGATTTAAAATTTTCATCATGTTCTTTTAATTTGTTAAACAGTAAATTTTTCTGAAAAAGTTTTTCTTTAATCCATAATGGCATTGCCTTACTAAAAGAAACAAAACCTTTTGGAGCAAAAGCAACATAAGTTTCCAATAATCTTTCAAATTTTAAAAAAGGTTTTTCAAAAAAAACTATTTGGTCAACTTCACTTAATTTTAAATTTGAATAATTTAAAACAAAATTTATTGCATTTTTAGGATAATTAGAATCATGTTTTTTTCTTGTAAATCTTTCTTCTTGTGCTGCAGCAATAATTTCGCCATCTTGAATTATACATGCTGCACTATCATGATAAAAAGCAGATATTCCTAGAATGGACTTCACTTTAAAAAATAGTATAAATAAATGGAGCTACTGCCGAACCCTGAGTTAAAACGATTAATCCACCAAATAAAACTAAAACTATTATTATTGGTAACAACCAATATTTTTTTCTTACTTTTAAAAATTCCCAAAATTCTTTTATAAAACTCATGTTAGAATTGATTTTTCATTTTACTTTTTGGTTCAGTTTTTTCAATCCAATAAGAACCATTGTTGTTAAATCTTAAATTCAATAAATCTTTATTTAACAATCTCATCAGTAGTCCTATAGGTGTAACAACTAAAAAAAATATAATACCCATAACTAATGGTGAAATTATTTTTCCAAGAAAAATTCCAAATTTAAACCACAGTTTATTGAATGGATTTAAAATTTTAGAATTTATTAATCCAAGGAATAAAAAAATAATTGATATAATTAAGGACCATAGCCTTAACTCATCGCCATTAATTAATGGATATGTTGCTATAATTAAAAAAACTACAAAAAATACAATTCCAAAACTTCTATTAGAACCTATTTTAACATCATCCATTTAAAGATTTTTGAGGTTTCATGTCAGCTTTGTTAATACCAGCAACTCTTACCGGTTTCTTCATTGCATCTCTTCTAAATGGTTCTCCAAGCTCTTGGTTTAGAATTACTTCAATAAATGTTGTAATTCCTTTCTTTTGATCTTCACAAGATTGCTTGATTGCATTTGTTGTTTCTTCCATTGTTCTCACTGTTACACCTTTTAAGCCACATGCATCAGCAACTTTAGCGTAACTTAATTCAGGGTCTAACTCGGTTCCAACAAAATTGTTATCAAACCATAGAGTGGTATTTCTTTTTTCTGCACCCCATTGATAATTTCTGAAAATTACCATTGTAATTGCAGGCCATTCTTCTCTTGCACATGAGCTCATTTCGTTCATGCTAATTCCAAAAGCTCCGTCACCTGCAAAACCAATTACAGGAGTATCAGGGCAACCAATTTTTGCACCTAGTATAGATGGAAATCCATAACCACAAGGTCCAAATAAACCTGGGGCTAAATATTTTCTTGGTTTTTCAAAAGTTGGGTAAGCATTACCAATGGCGCAGTTATTTCCAATATCACTTGAAATAATCACATCATCAGGCATACCAGATTGAATTGCTCTCCAAGCTTGTCTTGGTGACATTCGATCTGCATCTCTTTCTCTAGCTTCTTTGTTCCAAACTGTTCCTTCATCATCATCTTCATGATCTAAACTTGAAAGTTTTTGTAACCATGCAGATTTTGTTTGGTGAATTAAATCTTTTCTAGCTTGTCTATCAGTATCTCCAGCGTTTGAAGATAGTTTTGCTAAAATTTGCTCTGCAACTAATTTTGCATCACCACTAATTCCAACAGTTACTTTTTTAGTTAAACCAATTCTATCAGGATTGATATCAACCTGAATGATGTTTGCATTTTTTGGCCAATAATCAATTCCATATCCTGGTAAGGTTGAAAATGGATTTAATCTTGTACCTAGTGCTAAAACAACATCAGCTTTTGAAATTAATTCCATTGCAGCTTTAGAACCATTATAACCTAAAGGTCCTACTGCTAGTGGGTGACTTCCAGGAAAACTATCGTTGTGTTGATAACCAGAACATACTGGTGCATCTAATTTTTCTGCAAGATTTTTAGTAGCATCAATAGCTCCACCAATCACAACACCAGCACCCGAAAGTATTACAGGAAATTTTGCGTTAGATAATAAATCTGCTGCTTTATTAATTGCATCAGAACCGCCACCTTGTCTCTCAAGTCTAACTATTGGAGGAAGATCTATATCTATTACTTGCGTCCAGTAATCTCTAGGAACGTTTATTTGTGCAGGGGCTGAGCCTCTTATAGCTTTTTCAATTACTCTGTTTAGAACTTCTGCCATTCTTGATGGGTCTCTAACTTCTTCTTGATAACAAACCATGTCTTTAAACAGGTTCATTTGTTCTACTTCTTGAAAACCACCTTGGCCCATAGTTTTATTTGCAGCTTGTGGTGTTACCAACAATAGAGGTGTGTGGTTCCAATATGCTGTTTTAATTGGAGTTACTAGTCCTGTTATTCCTGGTCCGTTTTGTGCAATGACCATAGACATTTTACCTGTAGCTCTTGTGTAACCATCAGCAATTAAACCACCATTTGTTTCATGGGCTACATCCCAAAAAGTAATTCCTGCATCAGGAAAAATATCTGATATTGGCATAAAAGCAGAACCGATAATTCCAAAAGCGTGCTCAATGCCGTGCATTTGTAAAACTTTTACAAAAGCTTCTTCTGTTGTCATTTTTGTCATAAGACTAGAACCCCTCTAAAGTATAATTATTAAGAATTTATAAAATTCGTTTGTCAATTTTCGCGATTAATATATAAGATTTCCTAAATTTCAAACAAACAATTCGACACAACATTATGGCTACAGACATCATTATACACGACGAAAAAGACAACGTAGGAGTAGTTGTTATTGAAAAAATCACTCCAAAACAGGACTGCTCTTGCTGGATTATGGAAAATGACAAGACAGTTAACATTCAATCTGAAGATGAAATCCCTCTAGGACACAAAATTGCAATGAACGATTTAAATGAAGGTGACACTATTATTAAATACGGTCATGATATTGGTAAAGTAGTCAAATCAATCAAAAAAGGTGAACACGTACATGTTCACAACGTTAAAACAAAGAAGTGGTAGTAATATGGAAATCCCAAAAAGTTTTTTAGGTTATAAAAGAGAAAATGGCAGAGCTGGAACAAGAAATCATGTAATCATTTTGCCTGTTGATGATATTTCAAATGCTTGTGCAGAAGCTGTCGCAAACAATATTAAAGGCACAATTGCGTTACCTCACTCGTATGGAAGATTACAGTTTGGTGCTGATTTAGAGTTACATTTTAGAACAATGATAGGTACAGCAAAAAACCCAAATGTTGCTGCTGCTATAATTATTGGCATTGAGCCTAAATGGACTAAAAGAATTGTTGATGAAGTGGCAAAAACTGGAAAACCTGTTGAAGGTTTCAGTATTGAGGGTGCTGGTGACATTGAAACAATCATGAAAGCTTCAAAAAAAGCTCAAGAATTTTCAATGTGGGCTTCTGAAAAACAAAGAGAAGAATGTCCAATAAGTGATCTTTGGATTTCGGTAAAATGCGGTGAGTCTGACACTACTTCAGGTCTTGCGTCTAATCCAACAGTTGGAAATTTAATGGATAAATTAGAGCCATTAGGAGTTCATTTATGTTTTGGTGAAACTTCAGAACTTACAGGTGCTGAAACAGTTTGTGAAAAAAGAGGTAAAACTCCAGAGGCACAAGAGAAGTTTAAAAAAACTTGGAATGAATACAATGATTTCATTTTAAAAGAAGCAACAGATGATTTATCAGAAAGTCAACCTACTGCGGGAAATATAGCTGGAGGACTTACTACGATTGAAGAAAAAGCATTTGGAAATTTCCAAAAAATAGGTTCAAGACAATTTGTCGATGTTTTAACACCTGCTGAAGAACCACAAAAAGGTCCAGGATTATATTTTATGGATACTTCTTCAGCTGCAGCAGAATGTGTTACTTTGCAAGCTGCTGGAGGTTTTAATATTCACTTATTCCCAACGGGACAAGGAAATATTATTGGAAACCCAATTGAACCAGTTGTAAAATTAACAGCTAATCCATTAACAGCAGTCAGCATGAAAGAACATATTGACTGTGATGTTTCTAAAATACTTTCTAGAGAAATGAATTTGGATCAAGCTGGTGATGAACTAATTAAAGCAACTATTCGAACAGCTAATGGAAGGTTAACTTGTGCTGAAGCTTTAGGTCATAGAGAATTTGTAATGACTAAGCTTTACAGAAGTGCTTAACAAATAACCCTAGTTTATGTCTAAAAATAAGTACCTGGTACTTTTACCTGGTATTATACTTGCGTTTGTTCTTTACACGCTATCGCAAGGTTTTAACAATATTATAGGCACAGAGTTACTAGGATATGAAAAAAGTCCTATATCCACTGCAATGATAGCAATCCTTTTAGGAATGTTCTTTGGAAATGTTTTTAAAATAAGAGAAAGTTTCATAAGAGGTTTGGATTTTACTCAAAAAAATATTTTAAAACTTGGTATTATTTGCTTGGGTATTCAACTAAAACCTTTTGAGTTTCTAGAATTTGGTGCAATTGCTATTCCTTTAATAGTAATTTGTATCGTAAGTGTATTGGTAGTCATTAAACTTTTAATCAATAAATTAAAAATTCCTAGAAATATGGCTTATCTAATTTCTATAGGAAGCACAGTATGTGGAACAACAGCCATCATGGCAACTGCTCCTGTTATTGGTGCCAAAAAAAATGAGATATCCTATGCAATTGCAAACATCACTTTGTTTGGAATTCTTTCAATGCTGATCTATCCATACTTTGCAAATTTTTATTTTAATGGGGAACCACTTCTAATCGGTTTGTTTTTAGGAACTTCTATACACGAAACAGCACAAGTAGCAGCTGCTGGATTGATCTATGATCAGCAATTCAATAGTCCAGAGACTTTAAATGTAGCAACAGTTACTAAACTAATCAGAAATACTTTTTTGATTATTATGATACCCTTGTTTGCGTATCTTTATAACAGAGGCCAATCTAAAGAAAAAAAATACTCAATAATTGATATTTTTCCCTATTTTGTCCTTGGATTTGTTGCAATGATTATTGTTCGAAATGTTGGTGATCAAATTTATATTACAAACAATAGTGAAATTTGGCTTAGCACTGTAGATAACATTAAATCTTTATCAAAAATATTCCTAACAATGGCAATGGCAGCAATTGGTATGTCTACTAATTTAAGAGATATAAAAAATATGGGATACAAACCTTTTGTAGTTGGATTTGTGGGAATGGCTACTGTTGGAATTGTTTGTTTAGGAACTATTGAATTATATCTTTACTTATTTAATTAAGATTTCATCAACATTTGTTTTTTAAAATTTGAAAAAAACCTTCTTATAAAAGCTGCTGCAACACCTAAAAATATAGCAAACATAATTGAAAATAAGCCATAAAAGAATGGCATCTCATTAGAAAAATCTAAAATAAATTGTGAGAAAAAATTTAAATCAGGAATTACAGAAGTGGTTGTTGAATTTGTATCATGATCTGCAAAAAATGAGTCATAAGCAATAGCAATACCAACTGCTAAAATCAAAATAGCCATCAATGCTCGTAATCCTGAGCTATCAATTTTTTCTCCTAATTTTTGTCCAATCTGAACACCAATTATAGATCCAATAACAAGTAGAAAAACTAAAAGTAAATCAATCGAACCATAATTAAATGAATGCAAGAAAGTAACAATTACACTTACAAAAATAGTAACAAAAAGCGATGTTCCAGGAACAAGTTTAGTTGGCATCTTAATTATATAAATCATTGCTGGCACTAATATAAATGCTCCACCTATTCCCATTATTGCAGCAATAAAACCAACTACTAAACCAATAACTATTGGGGTAAAAATACTTTCATATAATTTTGATTTTGGAAATCTCATTCTTAAAGGAAGACCATGGATCCAATAATGAACATGTAATTTTTTTTTAACTAAAATGTTTCTTTTTGCTTTATCTATTTCACCAAGACTTTCGACTAACATTAAAGATCCAATGATTGCTAAAATATACATGTAAGCTAAAGAGATTACGGTATCTATTTTCCCGATACCTTTAAAATAAGAAAAGGTAAAAATTCCTAATGAGGTACCTATGGCTCCACCAATGACAATCATTAAACCCATTTTGTAATCTAAAGTGTTTTTTAAGTAATGTGTTGTTGAACCAGAAACTGAAGTAGCTAAGATATTGTTTGCTTCATTTGCAACAGCGTATGCAGGAGGAATGCCTAAAAAAATTAAAAAAGGTGTCATTAAAAAACCACCTCCCACTCCAAACAATCCAGAAAGGACACCAACGATTGCGCTTAAAATTAAAATTTCTATTGGATTAACAAAAACTTGAGCGATGGGTAAAAATACATCCATTTAAATAAATAAATTGTTTAAAAACAACTTAGTTAAAAGTAATAAAAGTTCCAACTATAATAACCCCCCAATAAGCAGCTAGACTTAAAAATATACCTGTTTTCATTAAAGAAACTTTTAAGCTAGTTAGTTTATTGAAAATTTTTACGTTAGAAAATTGCATTAAGTGCGTCAATACACCCAGAGAACAAATTGTCAAATATTATTTTAATATTAGATAAATTTTTTTCTAATAGATCGTAGCACCAAAAACTTTAACCATTTCATCCTCAACACCTAAAACTAACCTTCCCAAAAATTCTCCTGGAATTTCTTTATTGGTCTGTTTTATCAGAACGGTTATATGCTCTCCTCTTCTAAGACACCCAAAAGGCTCAAATGTTTCGTGAAGATTTGTAATTAGCTTATTGTTAGCCCATTGTTTTCCAAGCTCTACCTCATTAGCTCCAAAGAGCATCTGAGTTGAAAAATCTCTAGTAAATCCACCATAATCTTTTAAATTTGACGATTTTACCAAGTTGAACCAAATAGGTTTAGCCAACTCATATATTTCATCATCTTTTTTTGATAAAATATCCATAACTTATCTAATTCTAATTAAAGTATCTTAAGAAGCTTTTTTCTTCTCGTTCTCATCCACTATGTGGTAGACAGGAACCTTCTCCATACTAAATTTACCAGTTTTTGGATCTCTTCTTGAAACTGTCAGACAATGCCAATTATCATCATCAAGTTTCATATGGTCTCCTCTATAATAGTATCCTGGCCATCTAGTTTCTTCTCTAAATAAAGTATGTTCAGTTACACACTGAGAAGTTAAAGCTCTATGTTTCAACTCCCAAGCTCTCATCAATTGGTGATAATCCTCAGCACCAACATGCTCAAGATCTTCTTGAAGCCATTCAAGCAATTCAAGGCCTCTTTTCAACATATTACCATTAGTCATGTAATTAGATGTAATTCCACCTACATATTCATCCATAATCTTCTGTAGTCTTTGTAGACCTTGGATTGGTGATATATAGCTCGGAGAAACAGTTCCACCAGTGATTTCATTTTGTGCAACAGTGAAGTTTTCAAGTGGTTTGTATACCATAGCTTTAAAATCCTCACATTGTTTGTCTGAAACCTTAACTCCTTCGGCTTTTTTATCTTCGATATACTTAACAGCAGCTTTAGCAGCTAATCTACCTTCTGTGAAAGATCCAGATGAAAACTTGTGAGCACTTCCACCCACAGTGTCTCCAGCACCAAATAACCCATCAATTGTAAGCATTCTGTTATATCCCCAGAAGTATTCTGGTGGAGATAAATCTTCTGGTCCGCTTACCCAAGCTCCTGAACAAGTAGCGTGTGAACCCATTACATAAGGTTCTGAAGTTGTTAACTCAGGATTTGTGTATTTAGGATCAATGTTTTGAGACGCCCATACTACAGCTTGACCAACAGTCATTCCTAAGAAATTCTCCCAACCAACTGTTTCTAAATGTGGATCTTGGAAAGCTTCAGTTGTAACCATATGAATTGGTCCACCACCAGCAGCAACTTCTTGAATGAAAGCATGATTTCTTAAACAAGTAGGTGTTGGGTGATGATCAATATATTCGCCAACTAACTCTTTGGTTTGATCATACCATTTCTTCTCATAATTTTCCCCATTAGCATTCTGAGTATATGTTTTTAAGTGTAAGAAATAAGCTCCAACAGGACCATAACCATCTTTAAATCTACATAACACAATTCTATTTTCCATTTGTGTCATTTTAGCTCCAGCAGCAATAGGAAGAGCATAAGCTGAACCATTACTCCATGGAGCATACCAAGTTCTACCCATTCCTTCTCCAACTGCTCTTGGTTTGAAGATATGAGAAGCACCACCAGCTGCAACTATTACAGCTTTTGCTCTAAACACATGAAAATCACCTGTTCTCATGTTGAAGCCAACAGCTCCACCAATTCTATTATCTTGAGACTCATCCATAAGTAAATGAGTGATCATTATTCTATTATAAATTTTGTCAGCAGATTTTTTTGCCGCCTCAGCAACAATAGGTTTGTAACTTTCACCATGGATCATGATCTGCCATTTACCTTCTCTTAAATATCTTCCAGTTTGTTCATTTTTCATCATTGGAAGACCCCATTCATCAAACATATGAACAGTAGAGTCTACATGTCTAGCCATGTCGTAACCTAAATCTTCTCTAACCATTCCCATTAAGTCATTTCTTGCATATCTAACATGGTCTTCAGGTTGATTTTCTCCCCATTGCATGCCCATGTAACAATTGATTGCATAAAGACCTTGGGCAACTGCTCCACTTCTATCTATGTTTGCTTTTTCTACACAAACAATTTTCATATCTCTTCCCCAGTGTCTAGCTTCGAACGTAGCACCCGTTCCAGCCATACCACCACCAACAACTAATATATCGCAATCTTCGTAATGTGTCTTATGTCTAGCCATTAGTAGTAAACTCCTTTTTTAAACGACTCTTTTGGAACTGATGGTAACTCACCATCAATATTTAAACCTTCTGGCTCAGTATAAAGTCTTTGTGAATTAATCTCACCTTGGTTTGGTTTATCACCTTCAGCAAGCTTTGGAATAAATTTACCCCATGGTTTTGTAGTAATTGGTGAAACAAAGTTTTTCTCTGTTCCATTTCTAAATTTGATCTTCCATGAAATTGTTCCTTTTTCTTCTTCTCTTCTAACTCTAACGCTATGACCCATAGGAGCAAAATCAGCATAACCTCTTACGTCTATTGCATGATTTGGGCATGCTTTTACACATGAATAACATTCCCAACAAAAGTTAGGTTCAATATTTTTTGCACGTCTGATATTTTCATCTATGTGCATAATATCTGATGGACAAATATCTACACAGTGACCACAGCCATCACATCTTGTCATGTATACGAAAGTTGACATAATTATTTATTCTCCTTTTTTAATTTCATCATATTAATAGTGTTTAGGTTGTTCTCTTTTAATACCTAAACCAAACTGTTCAGGCGCGTCAGCAGGAGGAGGTAAGTTGTCTCGCGAACCATCTGCTTCTGCTAAATTTTTTTGGATTGCTGCACCAGGTTTATAAAACATGTGTGCAAATTTAGACCAATAAACTCCTCCAAATAAAACTAAATTTGAAAGAACAAATAAAGTCAAAAATAAATAAGATAAACCTGCTTGACCATTAGATTGTGTGTAAGACCACAACAAACCAAAAGTCGAACAAGCTAATAAAGCTAAAACAAATAAATCAGCTTTAATTATTCTGTACCAAGGATGCGCTTCAGCAGATACATCTACTCTTAAAAAAAACCAAAACCAATAACCACCAACACATGTAAGTATTGCTCCTACATGCCAAACCATTGACCACGTAGATGAAGTAGGTTTATCAGCCCCTGTATAACAGAATACTAAAACTGCTGATGCAACCCAAAATAATATTGTGCCATACATACCAAGAACATGTGCAAGTCTTCTTTTTCCAAATCCAAGTTCTGCAGTTGTGCCGATATCATAAACTGTTGTCTTTGCAATGATTGAAGCTCTTTCTCCTGAACTCAATTCCTTAACAGCATTAGCTCTAGCTTTTTTGGCATTATTAAAAAAATAAGTAACGTTTTTGTGAACAATCATTTGTATAATTGTTCCTGCTGCAATCAAAATTACCATAGCAATTATGAAGCTTTGCATTGCAAAAGGTGAAACTGTTTCAGCTAAAATTGAAAAAGGATTTGTAGATAGCATAATTTTTAATTATTTATAAAGTTAATTTGAGATTTTCTAGTCTAGTTAAATAAAGAGTTCAACTAAAACTATTGGTCAATATTGTCATTAATAACAACTTATGGTTTACGTTTGTAATGTTGTTTATTAGGAATTACTGATCTTACCCCACCTTGGGGGTTATCAACGTCACCTTCTCTTCTTGGTATCAAGTGTATATGGCAATGCATTATAGACTGACCTGCAATTTTACCAGCATTTGTACCAATATTAAATCCTTTAACATTAACATCTTTACTTAGAATTTCTTTTTTAACTATTTGGATAAGATCATTGCAAGCAATCAATTCATCATTTGTCATGTCAAAATAATCTTTAATATGACGCTTAGGAATTATTAAACAGTGGTGATCAGAAACAGGATAAGAATCGTAACTTGCGTAAGCAAGATCATTTTCATGAGCAATACCACTTTTTTTTGAATCACAGAATAAACAAGGATTGTTAGGATCTCTCATATTTAAATTAGAGTATTATATATTTTTCTAAGTTTATTAAAGGAAACATTATTTCGACTTTTCCATTTTAATTCATCTATTTTTGATACTGATGTAACTCCCTTTCCTGATCCAATAAGAATTATTTCTTCATAATCATTAATTTCTTTAATTGATACATCTTTAAAAGTAATTTTAACTTTTTTACTTATGAACTTAAGTGTGTTTCCAAAATAACAATTCTTTTTTGGAGAAAATATTTTTCCATTTTTAACAAAAACTAAATTTGAAGTACCAGTTTCTAATATTTTATTGTTAGCAACTAAAGCAATATCAAATTTAGATGAGTCAACCTTACTAAGTTTTGCTAAAATTTTTTTATAATAAAGATTTTTATAATTTGGTTCAATTCTTTTATATTTAAACAATAAAAGACTAAATTTTTTTTTAAGTTTTGGTCTTTGTCTTATCGAAACAGATATTAGTTTTTTATTTAAAGCAATTCGAAATAAATTGTCAGGACCTTTGTAGAGTGTATTTTTATTAATTAGATCTAAAATAATATTCTTTAAGTTTTTTTTTCTAATTCCATATTTTTTTGTAGATTTAATTAAGTTTTCGATATGTGGTTTTAACAATATTAACTTAGAAGGTTTTCCAACCATTCGCATTGTTGTAAATACACCTCTGGACCCCCAAAGATCTTTAAAAGAAACTTCTTTAAGATTACTTAATTGATAAGATTTTTTTAATAAGAGTGTTACCATTGATTGTTAAAAATGATTCTGGGTGAAATTGAAATCCATAAACTTTATCAACGTTATTTTCTATAGACATTGCAGAACCTGAGATAGCACATCTCATAGTTATATCAAAATTTTTAGCCTTAAAAGGCTCTCTTAATTTTAATGAATGATATCTTCCTACTTTAAAAATTTGACCTTTTTTAAATAACTTACTCTGTTTATTCACTATGACATTGGATTGAAAACCATGATAAATTTTATTTTGTTCAACTATTTTTCCTCCTTCAGAAAATAAGATTTGCTGAAATCCCAAACAAATTCCTAGTATTTTTTTTTTACCTTTAAATTTTTTATAAATTTTAGTTGTTAAAGGATAATCTTTTGGTGAACCTGGCCCTGGTGATAGTACTATTGTTGAAGCTTTGTGAAGTTTAGAGTAATTAATTTCATTAAAATCACTGCACTCAACTTCATCATATATAGAAAGTTGATGCACTACATTATGAGTAAAAGAATCTTTATGATCAATAACATAAATCATTTAAACAAGTCTATTAATGCTTTTGCCTTTATATAATTTTCATTAAATTCATGTTTGGCATTACTATCTACAACAACTCCAGAGGCTACAGAAATTTCTGATGTATTTTTATAGTTTAAAATTGATCTAATAATAATATTAAATCTCATATTTCCATTAAATTTCATATAACCAAAACTTCCTGTGTAAATGTTTCTATTTTCTTTTTCTTGATTATTTAAAAGATTTAGAGTGCTTATTTTAGGACAACCTATTACTGAACCTCCAGGCATCATGGCTTTAATTATATCAATATTTTTAACACCCTTCTTTAATATTCCTTTAATTAAAGTAACATAGTGATAAAGATCCTTATACTCTTCGACAGTTTTCTCTTTAATAATTTTTACACTTCCTGGATTGCAAATTTTTGAAAGATCACTTCTTTCCATATCTACAATCATATTATGTTCTTTGGTTTCTTTTATATTTCTTCTAAAAAAACTTAACGCTTTAGTTTTATTAAGATTTTTATTTTTTCTAAGTGTTCCAGCAATAGGTTTTGTTAAAATATTTAGTCCTTTTTTATCTATTAATGTTTCAGGTGAGCAACTTACTATAGAGTAATTTTTATCTCTAATCATAAAGGCTTCTGGAGAAGCATTAACTTTCATTAATTTCCAAAAAAAATTGATAGGATCTATATCTGATTTATTTTTGTATTTTGTACAAATTTTAATTTGGTAGGTTTCACCTTGTCTAATTTTTTTTGAAAAAACATTAAAAATTTTTTCATATTTTTTGAAATCAATATTTAATTTAAAAGCTGATAATATTTTTGTAGGTTTAAAGCTGCTGTTAAACTTTTGTTTCTTAATTTTAGAAAATATTGAAATTTTTTTTCTTATTTTTATTACTGTTTCAGGTTTATAAAATATACCTTTATAAAAATTTAACTTTTTTTGTTTTTTAATTTTTAATCCAAGCAAATTGCATAAAATTTCATAGCCAAAAAAACCTATAAACATATCTGTTTCTGATTTTTTTTTTGATTTATTAAAATTGTTTAAAAAATTATTAATATTTTTATTTGTTAAAATAATCTTTTTAGAAAAATCTGTATAAATATCATATCCTCCACTTACCTTGTATATAATCATAGGTTTATCTGATTGATAAAGATCCTCTAAATAAGGATTAAATTTATGCCGGTTGAGTTCTTTCAATCGCTTTTTCATTAATAGGCAAATGTATCAAACCTGCAAAAATTGATAATGCGATAGATCCGTACCATGCATAATCAAAATTTCCTGTAAGTTCATAAAAAACTCCACTTAAATATGCTCCTAAGAATGATCCAAATTGATGACTCACAAACACGATACCATAAAGCATTCCCACATACTTTGTTCCAAATATATGAGCAACTATACCATTTGTTGGTGGAACGGTAGAAAGCCACAAGAAACCAAACGTAATACCAAATATTATTGAATTAATTACACTTGGGGGAAAAGAAATAAAAACAATTATAGAGACACCTCTTAATAAATAAATTGCACTCAATAAATATTTTTTACTATATTTTGTTGCCAGATAACCACTCACAATAGTTCCTACCATATTAAAAAGTCCTATTAATGAAAGAACAGTTGTTGCACACCAGTCAGGCAAACCTTTGTCTACCATATAAGTTGGTATATGTGTTGCCACTAGTGCTATGTGCCATCCACATACAAAAAATCCTAAAGTTAAATAAATAAAACTTTTATTATTAAGTGCTTCTTTCAAAGCCTCTCTCGCGGTTTGATTGTTATTATCTTTAACGCCAACCGGAGTTTTTGGAGTACTAACAAACAAAGAAATGATTAATCCTAGTCCCAATAAAAAACAGAAGTAAAGCATCGTGCTCTCCCAACCATTTTCAACAAGAGAATAACTTACAATCAAAGGCGAAACAAAATAACCAAAAGAACCTGCACTTGTGACTATTCCTGTGGCCATTGTCCTTCTCGATGCTGGATAATGTTTAGCAACAACAGAAACGGGTATACTGATTGCTGTAGATCCTAAACCTACTCCTATCAAAATACCTATTGTATAAATAAAATTAACTCCAGTATTAAAACCCAAATAAAAAAGAAAAACTCCTAATAAATAAAAAAAGAAACCAATGAAAATGGCAATATTACCTCCGTACTTATCTGTAATAACTCCAAACAGAGGATTGAAAGCACCCCATAAAAATAATTGCAAACCCATTGCAAAACCAAACTGAGAAATAGTGATGTCAAGATCTGTAGAGAAATCAAAATAAAACAAACCAAATGTTTGTCTAATTCCAAGAGATATAATTACGACTAAGCAACATGCAATGAGTGTAACCATTGCTGTTTTGGTTGGAAAAAAATTATTCACAGTTTACTTTAAATGTTTCATTGACTGCTTAATATCGGCGATAAGGTCGTCTGGATCCTCTAAACCAATATGCAGTCTAACTATGTACTCGTTTTTTGCTAATTTAAGATAGCTTCTATTACCTTGCTCTCTAACATTTTGATGTAAAGCTAAACTTTCAAATCCTCCCCAACTGTAACCGTGTCCAAATAATTTTAAATTATTTACAAATTTAACAACTGCCTTTTCACTTTTTGCTTTAATTCTTAAGCCCATTAAACCTGAAGCACCCGAATAATATTTCTTCCACATTCTAAAATTGTAAGAGTCTTTCTTGTATGGATACAATAATTTTATATTTTTAAATTTAGATAAAAACTCTGCTACTTTTTTTGCATTTTCTCTATGTCTGTCTAATCTTACATCTAAAGTTCTTAATCCTCTTGTAATTAGATAAGCATCATCAGGTCCTAATCTTAAACCTGTAACTTTTTCTGTTGCTTTTACTTTTGGAAATACTTTTTTATTAACGGCTAAACTTCCACCCATTACATCAGAGTGACCTGAGTAGTATTTTGTTGCTGAAACAATTGCCATATCAAAACCAAGTTTAATAGGTTTTAAAAAATATGGGGTTCCCCATGTATTATCAAGTGCAGTTAAAATTTTATGTTTTTTTGCAATAGAAACAATCTTCCCTAAATCTTGAAAATCAAATGTATTACTTCCTGGGTTTTCTACAAAAATTAATTTAGTTTTTTTGCTAATTGCTTTTTCTAATGTCTTAAGATCGTGTGGATCGTAAAAAGTTGTTTTAATATTAAATTCTTTTAAAAAATCTTGTGTCAAAAGTCTTGTTGGACTGTAAACTGGGTCAGCTGCAATAATTTCATCACCAGGTCTTGTAACACTGAATATTGCAAGGAATACAGCTCCAAATCCAGTAGGTGTTAAAAAAGTAAAATAACTTTCCTCTAGTTTAGATAAAATTTGCTGCAAAATATGAGTCGTAGAAGTTCCTTGTCTTCCGTAATCAAAATGTCCACCTGTTGGGTTTTTTTTTGCCTTGTCTTGTGTTTTCCTAATATCTTGCATCGATTTAAAAATAATCGTTGATGCACGCACAATTGGTGGATTAACAGACTGATTATGAAAGTCTTTCGCTGTATGTTTTAAAAATGTTTTAAAAGAATTACTCATAATAAAATTTGATATGTTTAAAAGACAATGCTATATCCCGTAAAAAACGTCAATAAATTAATAAATAGGACTAAATGAGTTATCCGAAGAAACATAGGGGTCGAAGAAAACAAGGCTCCAAAAAGAGAAGAGCAAAAAGAAAAAATAAGAAGAAATAATTCTTTTATTCTTTAATCCAACCACCGCCAAGAACTCTATGACCATATTGGTCTTTGCTATAGAATACGCATGCCTGTCCTGGAGATATTCCATCCTCAGGATTTAATAGATGAACATTTGCAGTATTATTATCTTTTAAATCTACTTTTGCCTCAAGAAGACTACCTGTTGATCTAACCTTTACAAATATATTTTGATCAAGGTCTTTTTTGTCAGTTAACAAATTTAAATCTTTTAAAGATATTTCTTTTTTTCCAAGGTTTTCTTTAGGTCCTACTATAATTTCATTTTTGTCTGAATTTATTTTTAAAACATACAAAGCTTCTTTATCTGAAACCTTAATTCCCTTTCTTTGTCCAATTGTAAAATTAATAATACCATCATGAACACCAATCACTTTTCCATCTAAATTTTTAATATTCCCTTTTTGAAAAGAGTCCGGTCTAAATTTTCTAATTACTGATGCATAATCTCCATTAGGCACAAAACAAATATCCTGACTATCTGGTTTATCAGCTACATTTAAATCTAGCTCTTTAGCAATTTCTCTTGTTTTATCTTTTAACATTCCACCTAATGGAAATCTTAAATAATCTAGCTGCTCTCTTGTTGTGTTAAATAAAAAATAACTTTGATCTCTATTTTCATCAATTGCTCTGTACATATTATTGGTATTATTTGATGTAATATTTTTTACATAATGTCCTGTAACTAATGCATCTGCTTTAAGATCTTTTGATACTTCAAATAAATCTTTAAACTTTACTGTTTGATTACATTGAACACATGGAATTGGAGTTTCACCTTTTAAATAACTATCAACAAAATTATCTATTACTCCTTGCTTGAATTTATCTTGATAGTATAAAATTTTATGCTCAATACCTAATTTATGAGCAACACGTTTTGCATCCATTATATCTTGACCTGAACAACACTGTTTAGATTGCGCTACTTCTTTTCCATCATCATAAAGTTTAAGAGTTATTCCTATAACTTTATAACCTTCGCTTTTCATAATTCCTGCTACAGTTGACGAGTCTACCCCACCAGACATTGCAACAACGACTGTTGTATCTTCAGGTTTTTTGTCAATTCCGATAGAGTTTAATTCTTTATTCATTAGGTGGTATTTATACTGATTTACAATATAAGTTAAATTAAATGATTTTAGATTATGAACCAGGTGACAAAGTCACTAATCCTGAGAATAAAGACTGGGGTATTGGACAAGTACAATCAATCATAAAAGATAAGGTTACTGTCAATTTTGAAAATGCAGGTAAAAAAGTAATAAACGCAAAAAATATAGAATTAAAAAAAATTGGTAAATAATAAATGGACTTACAAAAAATTATTGAAGATTTAGTTGATACTTTTTTATCAGCAGGAGATTTATCTCTTCAGCTTAGAGAAAAAGGATTAAGTAAAGAAATTAAATCTGATAATACTCCAGTAAGTAATGGTGATATTGAAGTAAATAATTTTATTTCTTCTCAAATATCAAAAGTAACACCAGACATTCCAATTATTTCAGAAGAAACTTCTGAAAATAAAGATAATTCTAAATTAAAAGATTTTTGGTTGGTTGATCCTATCGATGGAACTTATGATTACATAAACAATTTAGAGGAATTTACTATTAATGCAGGTTTAATTATCAATAATAAACCTGTTGCAGGATTAATAAATGCGCCTGCTAAAAAAAGAATGTTTTATTCATATGGGAAGGGCAAATCTTTTGAGTTTGCTAATGAAAAAACAACAAACCTTTCTGACTTACCATCTAAAAGAACAGAGCCACTTAATTTCATTTCTTACAGCAATAAAATTAAACCTGAGATACAAAAAATTTATGATGAATTAGGTGTTAAGGAACATACTAGAATGAAAAGTTCTTTAAAATTTTGTGTTGTTGCTGCATGTGAGTTTGATGGTTATGTTGCTGAACCTCGAGCTTACGAATGGGATATTGCAGCAGGACATGCAATTTTAGAAAATGCAGGAGGGTCTGTTAGAGACTTTAATGGTAATGAAATTTTATATGGTAAGAAAGATTTAAAAAATCCAAGTTTAATTTTGAAAAGTAAAAATATAATTTAATGGATGAACAATTAAGAATTATTTTAATAATAATAGTATCAGTCTCAATTTTTGGATTACTAGTTTTTGTTTTTGTTAAAAATTATATCAGAAACAAAATAAATCATCTTGTTGATGAAGAGAAAAAAAGAAAATTAAAGTAGTTTAATTATCTTTTCATATTCATTTTTATCAATATCCATTACTTTTTTTGATGTTTCAAAATCAAATCCATTTCTTGCAAGCAAGGAAATATCTTTTTTATAAAACAAAGTTCTATTATCCTCTGCTCTTGAAGGTCCTATTCTCTTTTTCTTACATAATTTTATTGCTGAAAAGAAATCCTGATCAGAATTATCTTCTTTTATTTTCTCGACTGTATCCTTAATAAAACCATCATCAATTCCTTTGCCCATTAAATAATTTCTAATTTTATTTATAGAGTTTCCTCTTTGAATCATACTCTTCGCTTTGCTTTCTGAATAAAATTGATCATTGATAAATTTATTTTTTTCTAGATCAGATAGAACAATATCAATTAATTTGTTTACATCTTTTTTTCTAGAGTCTGTTGCAGAGAGTTTCATGTATTTTTTTAATAAATATGTTTTAAGTTGTTGTTTTGAAGGTGCATATTTTTCAACATAGGCAAACGCAAAATTCCTCATTTCATCAACAGTAACTTGAAGCGTTTTTCTCTTATTTCTTATAGGAATCATCGTTAGATTTTATATAATATAAACATGATCGAACAAATTTATAACTATTTCACAATTGATGTGCTTTATATGTGGATCAATTTAGGAGTTATACCTTTTTGGTTCATCTTAATTGTATTTCCCCAGTCTCACTTGAGTAGATATGTAGTAACTACTATATTTCCATTTATATTATTAGGCGGGGTTTATATTTATATTTTATATAGATCTTTCATAGTTGGTTATGACTTCGACGCTAATTTTAGTTTGTACCTTGGTTTGGTTGAGTTATCTCGACTGTTTGAGGATAATCTATACCTAACTCTTTTCTGGACGCATTTTATAGCTATAAATTTATTTGTTGGTGGATGGATGGTTAAAGACTCTCAAAAATACTATGTAAATAAAGTATTAATGTCAGTTCCTTTAATAATTACATATTTAATTGGTCCTATTGGTTTGTTTATTTATTGGATAATTAGAATTTTTTACGCCAAAAAACTAAATCTATATGAGTAATCATATAAATTTTTACTTCGATATTATTAGTCCTTACGCTTACATCGCATATAAAAAAATTTTAAAAATTAATAATGTTAATTTTAAATTGAAGCCAATATTGCTAGGTGGCCTTCATAACTTAGCAGGTATTACTGCTCCCGCATTTAACAAATATAAAATGAAAAATATGCAAAATGATTGTGAGCTTGTTTCAAAAAAAAATAACATAAGTTTCAAATGGAATTCTAGATTTCCAATAAACTCTTTAAGTATAATGAGAGGTTATCTTTGTGTTAAAGATAATAAAAAAGAAGAATACTTAAATAGTTTTTTTGAAGCTTATTGGAAAGAAGATGTAGATTTATCTAATGAAGAAAATATCAAAATACTATTAAAAAAATTAAAAATTGATGAGAATGATTTTTTTAATTCTATTGGTAATCAAGATATTAAAGATAAATTAAAAGAATTAACTCAAGAAGCCTTTAAAAAAGAGGTGTTTGGAGCTCCAACTTTTATAGTTAATAATAAAATATTCTGGGGACAAGACCGTCTAGAATATGCTTTAGATGAAGTTAAAAATATTTAAACTATTTTAAAACTACTATTGTTGATAGATCCAAAACCACCTTCAATGTGAGAAATATTTTTGAAACCTTTTTCAATTAAGGACTTTACTGACATCTCAGATCTAATCCCTCCAGCACAAAACAAAACCACTTCTTTCTCTTTATCAATTTGACCATTTTTATAAACATCACTATTAGGATCAAGAAGAACTTCTAAATTTACCATAGGTATATGGTTAGCTCCTTCAACTCTTCCAGTGAGTTCTAATTCATTTAATTCTCTAATATCAATTAGATTGCATTTATTTTCTTGAAACATTTGATAAGCTTCATCAGCATTTATAGTTTTTATATCACTCATAAAATTTAATAATTTTGGTTTAAATAAGTTTAATTTAATTATTTTATTTTAAAATATCAAAAAAGGACTATATAGCTAGAGTATTATGTTAAAAATAAATTCTAAAGCACCAAGTTTTGTAATTCCATCAACTTCAAAAGATAAATATTCTTTAAAAGACTCACTTGGAAAATATGTAATTTTATATTTTTATCCAAAAGATGACACACCTGGATGCACAATTGAAACTAATGACTTCAATAAATTGTTAGCAAAATTTAAAAAACTAGATTGTGAAGTATACGGGATTTCAAAAGATAGCTTAAAAAGTCACGATAAATTCAGAGATAAATACAAAATTAAATTTGATCTACTTGCAGATGAAGAGATTAAAGTACTAAAAAAATACAAAGTCTGGGGTAAGAAAAAATTTATGGGACGTGAATTTATGGGAATAAATAGAACAACTTTTTTAATTGATAAAAAAGGTAAAATCCTAAAAATCTGGGAAAACGTTAAAGTAAAAGATCACGCCAAAGAAGTCCTAGAAACATTAAAAGAAATTTCAAAATAAAAAAAGGCCCCTTATTTCTAAGGAGCCTTTAATTGTTGTATATTGAGAGATATTTTAGTCTCTTATTGCGTAGGCTTTAACACCCACTTCTGCAACATCAGTTCCAAGTTTTTCAGCTTGAGAACTAATTCTAAGACCAATTGTTTGTTTTAGAACTTTAAATGTGATGTAAGAAAGTATGAAACTAAATGCACATACTGCTATTACACCTGTTAACTGAGTTCCAAAGTTTGTATCCGGATTACTTAAAGGCACAACCAAAGTTCCAAAGATACCGGCAAATAAATGAACAGGAATTGCACCTACAACATCATCAATTTTTTTGCTTTCTAAAAACTTTGTACCAAAGTACATGATGATTGATCCAACAGCTCCAATAGCAATTGCAAGCACTGGACTTGGAGTTAAAGGTTCTGCTGTAATTGCAACCAAACCTGCTAATGCTCCGTTAAGCATCATTACAATATCTGTTTTACCACCTAATAATCTTGTAACGACTGCAGCAGTAACAGTACCAGCAGCTCCTGCTAAATGAGTGTTGACTGCAATTTTACTAATTGCATTTACATCATCGAACGTTCCCATTGCAAGTTGACTGAAACCATTAAATCCAAACCAACCAAACCATAATAAAAAAGTTCCTAATGTAACTAGAGGTATAGAAGATGCTGCAAAAGGTACTAAAGATTTTGTTTCACCTTTTTTATTAAATCTTCCCTCTCTTGCACCTAATAATATTACGCCCGCTAAAGCAGCTGCTCCACCACATGCATGAACTAAAGTTGAACCAGCAAAATCAGAAAAGCCTGAAGTTGCTAACCAACCTCCGCCCCACTGCCAACCCATTGAAATAGGGTAAATGATACCAGCCATGATCGCCGCAAAAATAAAAAATGGCCAAATTTTAATTCTTTCTGCTACAGCACCAGATACTATTGATGCAGTTGCACATACAAACATTGTTTGGAAAAACCAATCTGAATAATCTGAGTAACCAGTTGAAAGTTCAGATGCATCACTCCACATTGAGAATGATCCAATAAACCCACCTTCAGGAATTCCGTAAGCTAAATTGTAACCACAGAAAAAAAATATTAATGAACAAATTGCAAACTTACCTATATTCTTTGCTGCAATTGTTGAAACACTTTTAGTTGTCACCAGTCCACTTTCAAGCATACAGAAACCTGCTGCCATGAATGCAACTAAAACACCACCAAGATAAAATCCTAGGGAATTGAAAATGTATTGTCCTTCTGCTGACATTGTTGTTTCTGCTGAAGCTAAATTAGTAAAGCTTAAAAATATTAATAAGCTTAATGATATTTTTTTTATATGATTAATCATTATCTCTCCTTTTTTTGATCTTGTCGTTTTAATAAACATTAAAATTTTAAGTACTGCTGATAGGTCAAAAGAGTTATGAGAAATAAGCATATGTGTAAAAAAAAGGCCCCATTTCTGGGGCCTTTGGTTATTAACTAACTAGAGAGAGATATAAGTTAATTCTTTGTTTAGAGGCTCTTCAATGAGATAACGACATGGAGATCGAAGAGCCTCTATATTGCATGCAATTAGTCACGTATTGCGTAAGCAATTACACCTGTTTCAGTAACGTCTGTACCTTTAGTTTCAGCTTCTTTACTTAATCTGATTCCAAACGTACCTTTCATTATTGACCATATGATGTAAGACACAGCAAACACAAAAATGTTAATTGAAAGTACACCAATTAATTGTGCACTGAACGATGCATCAGCGTTTGTTAATGGCACTGCAAGTGTTCCCCAAATTCCAGCAAATAAGTGAGCTGGGATTGCACCGACTACATCATCAAGTTTAAAGCTAAATAATAATTTAGTTCCAAACACTACGATTAATCCACCAACAGCTCCAATTAAAATTGCTGCAAATGGAGATGGTGCTAATGGTTCTGCAGTGATTGCTACTAGACCACCAATTGCTCCGTTTAACATTTGAATTACATCTGTTTTACCGTACATTAATCTTGTAATGATACCAGCGGCCATTACTCCACCACAAGCTGCAAGATTTGTATTGATAAAGATTGATGAGATCGCAACCGCATCATCAAAAGTACCTAATGCTAATTGTGAACCACCGTTAAATCCAAACCAACCTAACCACAGGATGAAAACACCTATTGTTACTAATGGAATTGAAGAAGCAGCAAAAGGTTGTAACGCTTTTGGTTGACCTTTACTGTCAAATCTTCCACTTCTAGCACCTAACAACATGATACCTGCTAAAGCAGCTGCACCACCAGTTGAGTGTACTAAAGTTGAACCTGCGAAATCAGAGAAGCCTAGTTCTGCTAACCAGCCTCCGCCCCACTGCCAACCCATTACGATTGGATAAATAACTCCAGCTAAGATAGCTGCAAATAAGAAGAACGGCCATAACTTGATTCTTTCAGCCATAGCACCTGAGCAAATTGAAACTGTTGTTGCACAGAATACCATTTGGAAGAACCAGTCAGAACCATCTGAATAACCAGTGTCAATTGCACTTGCATCTGACCATGGTGTAAATGATCCAATGTATCCGCCTTCTGGAATACCATAAGCTAAGTTGTAACCAACTAGCCAAAACATAATTCCAGCAATTGCATACAAACCAATATTCTTTGCGCAAATTACTGAAACACTTCTTGAAGTTACCATTCCAGATTCTAACATTGCAAAACCTGCTGCCATAAACATGACAAGGAAACCACAAATTAAAAATAGTAGAGTGTTAAATATAAACCCCACTTCAGCAGAAACAGTTGTTTCTGCCATACCCGCACTACTCATGTTTAGTAAAAATACTAAACTTAGTAATGGTGCAGACATTCTCTTTATTATTTTAGTCATAAGACCTCCACTTGTTAAAGTGGTGGTTTATAAATTTAAAAAATTTAAAAACTAACGCTGATTAGGAAAATTGGGTATGCAGTTTTTGCATATAGTAACAGCCCTAAACGTGTTTTTACAATCGTTTAGGGCTGTTAAAAAAATATTATCTATTGAATACTTCTTTTAAAGCTTTCGCTGGTAAGAATTTTACTTTCTGAGAAGCAGCGATTTGAATCTGCTCACCAGTTCTTGGGTTTCTTCCAACTCTAGCTTTTCTTTTAGCTACTTTGTACGTACCAAATCCAGCGATTTTCACTGAATCATCACCTTTTAGTGCATCTAAAATAGTGTTGGTAATTGTATCAAAAGTTCGCTCAGCGTCTGCTTTGCTCAAGTTTAATGAGCCAGAAAGCTTTGCTACTAGTTGTTTTTTGTTCATTTTAGCTCCGGTTTTGTTGGTTAATATTCATAGTTGTCATAAACGTTGATAAATCAAGCTTTTTTTTAGTGTCTTTATTAATAAGACACACAATATCTTGTTAAAAATTAAATAAACGTTGATTTTATTGATCTTTTTAACTGTTTAAAAAATTAAATTATCTAAATAAACCAAGGTCTTTTAGGTCATTAAATGTGGTGAAAAACATCAATGATAGCAACAAAAATAAACCGATTCGAAAAAAGCCTTCTTGTGTTTTTTGAGATAAAGGCCTCCCTAAAACCTTTTCAAATGCATAAAACATTAAGTGTCCACCATCTAACATTGGTATCGGAAACAGGTTTATTAAGCCTAAACTTATTGAAATATAAGCCATCATACTAATAAAAGCTAAAACTCCAAAGGTTGCAACTTGCCCTGATATCTTTGCAATCCTTATTGGTCCACCAAGTTGTGAGGTGTCTGCTTTACCCATGATCATTCCACCAATGTATTTTAATGACGAAACACTTACAAAATAGACTTCGTTTGCTGCATGGTACAATGCTTGTGCTGGACCTAATTTAACATGGTTAATTTTATCATTGTAAGCACTAAGTTTTATACCAACCATTCTTTTATTAATTTTATTTCCTAAACCATCTTCACCTTCAACGATGTTTGGTTTTACTTTTAAAATTAATTCTTCATAAGAACGCTTAACTTTAAAATCTATAAAGTCTGATGTGGACATTGTGATATACTTTGAGACTTCCATGATGCTTTTAACTTCATTGCCATCAATTTCTAAAATAATATCTTGGTTTTTTAAGCCACCAACCATTGCAGGGCTATCTTTTTGAACTTCGCTAATTACAGCAGGAGTAAAATCTTTTCCAACAAAAGTATAAATACAAAAGAAGATCGCTAAAGCTAATAAAAAGTTTGCTAAAGGACCACCAAATACAATTAAAACTCTTTGATACAAAGGTTTTAAAATAAATAATTTATCTCTTTCCTCTTCATTATATTTTTCTAAAATTTCTTCATGATCAGCTTGTGAATAAACATTACGATCTCCAAAAAATTTGACATAACCACCTAAAGGAATTGCACATACTTTCCACCTAGTTCCATGCTTATCATTCCAACCAAATAATTCTTTTCCAAATCCAATAGAAAAATCAGTAACCCCTACACCATACTTTCTTGCAAAATAATAGTGTCCATATTCATGGATGAATACAACCACTAAAATAAGAATTAAAAAAGGAATTATATAACTAAGCATATTTTTATATTTTAATTTAATATCAAATTAATCACAACCCCTCATTACCAGTAGTAAGTCTTAGACTTTTGAGATAAAACAAAAGATATTCAATAAAGGTGTTTTTGAAAGCCTATAAACAATTTTTTAATTGCATCAATATTTCCAAGTGCTTGTTGACCCTCTAAAACTCCTTGATATTTCAATTCTAATAAATCACTCAATCTATCAATTCCTAACTCTTCAACTCCACCTTCAATATATTTTGTTAAAATAAATTGAATAAATTCTTTTTGATTATCTGACAGTTCATTAAAAATTTTGTTTTCAGAGTTCTCTACTCTAGTCTGTCTGGTAATTGGTTTTTTAGTAAAAGCTATATATTCTAGCACATCATATAAATCACTTTTTTCAGCTTCAATTAATTTTTGAATGTTCTTTAAATCTTCAGTAGTAAAACCATTGTCATTTAATTTTCTAAGTAATTCGCTCCTAGTAATTGGAGATGACCAAATCTTTTTTAATTCTTCCTCATCGTTGAAAAAAGTTGGTAATGATAAAGTATTGAAAAGTTTTTGAATAAACTCTTTCGCTGTAATAGTCTGTCCATCATAGAAAAATAAATTAGTTTCCATTGATTGAATTTCAATCTCTTTATCTGCAGATAATTTAATTTTAATTTTTTCTCTTGTAGGGTTAACTGGAGATTTTCTATTTATTATGGTTTTGCGCTTTATTTCATTATCTCCTGGTTCATCTATTGATGTTACGCCCCATTCAGGATCTAGAAAATTTTTATAAGCTCCGACAAAATCAATTACAGTAAAGTGAGATTTGCTATCATTTAATCTAGTCCCTCTTCCAATAATTTGTTTGAATTCAATCATATTGTTTACAGGCCTTAGTAAAACAATATTTCTTATATCTGAAGCATCAACTCCTGTGCTAAGTTTTTGGCTAGTTGTTAGTATTGTTGGTATTTTCTTTTCATCATCTTGAAACTGTCTTAAATACCTTTCACCATCAGCACCATCATTAGCTGTTACTCTTACACAATAATCTGTGTTTGGATTATTACTTTGTTGATTAATTAAATTTCTTACTAAACCTGCATGAGCAATATTTGCACAAAATACAATTGTTTTCTCATCAGTATTAATTGCATCCAACATTAATTGAACACGTTTCTTTTCTCTTTCTTTTATTTCTATACGTCTATTAAAATCAGTTTCAGTGTAAACTTCTCCCTCCTCAATCTCATCTTGACCTTGTAAAACTTCATCATCATTAGAAAAAACATATTCATCTAAAGTTGTTTGTATTCGTTTAACTTTAAAGGGTGTTAGGAAACCATCTTTAATACCATCTTTAAGTGAGTAAATATAAACAGGTTGTTTGAAATATTTATATGTGTTTGAATTAATATCTGATTTTGGTGTAGCTGTAAGACCTATCTGCACGGCAGTTTTAAAGTACTCTAAAATACCTCTCCATGAACTTTCATCTCTAGCTCCTCCTCTATGACATTCATCAATTATAATTAAATCAAAAAAATCTTTTGGGTATTGACCAAAATAATGACCATCATCAGGTCCAGACATAAAAGTTTGAAATATTGAAAAAAATATATTTCCATTAGTTGGAACAGATCCTGTATCTCTGATGTCTCCTGGATTAATTCTAACCAATGCATTTTCTTCAAATGCACCAAAAGAATTAAATGCTTGGTTGGCTAAAATATTTCTATCTGCTAAAAAAAGTATTCTTGGAGATCTCTTACCATCTCTTTGCAAATTCCATTTTGACTGAAATAACTTCCAAGCGATGTGGAATGCAATAACAGTTTTCCCTGTACCAGTAGCTAGTGTTAATAAAATTCTATCTTTTTTATTGGCAATAGCTTCAAGAGCATTATTTATTGCTATTTCTTGGTAGTATCTTGGTTCAAGGTTACCTTTGAATGGTTTAAAATTAATATCATCAAATTTATTTGACCATTCATTTGTTTTTGAAAAAGTCTTGTTCCATAGTTCATCGGGAGATGGATATTTAGAAACTTCTTTTTCTGATGAAATAACCATTTCTCCTTTTTCATTTTTTGAATAATTAATTTCATAGATTTCATTTCCATTAGTTGAAAATGTAGTTTGAACTTGAAGCTTTACAGCATATTTTTTTGCTTGGGCAACTCCTTCACTAACTTCATTTTCATCACTTTTAGCCTCAATTACTGCTAGTTTTCTGTTTTTATAAATCAAAACATAATCAGCTTTTTCGTGTCCTGCTCTAATGCCTCCGGGTTTTATTTCACCATCAGTTATTTTATATTCAGCACGTATTAAACTTCCTTCAACAATACCCCATCCAGCCTCTTTTATTTTTGGGTCAATTAATTCACGTCTAGTGTCTGCTTCGTTCATGCTGCTTCTTTTTGTTTTGCCACTAACTCTTTTGAGAGTATTGCTTGTCGAAGAGAGTGTAAATGTATTGTTTTTTTATAATAGTAATCTTGTAATTTTGATGAATACTCATTTATCAAATCAAATTTTTCAACTAATTTTTGTTGATTTGACTTACTTATAATCGGTATTTTTAATTGACTTAATTTTGATGAATTGAAACCTCCTTGAGCTGAACCAGAAATTCCGTCATTAACTTGTTGCCAGTATTTGGCACTTTGAAAAAAATGCATTAAAAATCTTGGTAACAAAATTTCCCTATCCACAGAAATACGAATTAAATATGATGCAAATATTGAATTTACTGGGTTTTGAATAAGAAAACTTTTTCCTGTAGTAGCTCCAGTTCGTGCAAATACAATATCTCCATGCTTGAGAATTACACTTGAAAGTTTATGAGATTCTACGTTACAGTAAGGTACTGTATTCCAGTCTACAGAGTTATTTTGTATGTCTGTAATTCTTAAGAGTTTATAATTGCCTTTATCAAAGCTTGCTTTTGCTGTGTAACCATAATTTATTTTACTGTAATTGCCAATTTGTTGTAGCTCATTAGAATATTTAGAAAATTCTTTATCAATTGTATAAGAATAATAACTTTTTAAATTTAAAATATTTTTTTTTGTTAATTCTGTTACCTTATCAATCTCATAGAATATCTTATCAAGTTTATCTACAATGCGTTGTTGTTCTTTAAGTGTTGGTAAAAAAAACTCATAGTCTTCTATTTGTGAGAACTTTAAATTATTTATGTTAGAGCCATCATTTAATGAAGACAAATATTTTTTAAAGCTGTTTGTAATAAGGTGATAATAAAGAAATTTAGAATGGCACTCATTATTACACTTTAATACAGCCATGAATCCTCCGAATGCCATATTTAAGTTCTTTTCCACTAGAGCTACTTTACCTAGATGAATTTTACTTCCACTAGCAGTACAAATTAATATATCATCTTTTTTAACATATTTTTCTTCTTTAACTTTTGCTGACTTACTTATATATCGAACATCATCCAAAATAATCTTATGATTAGCCAAATCAATGTTAGTTGCACGCAACACAGGAATGCCATTTTTTTCTACTTCATCTTTTTTAGAATATGTTAGTCCTCTTACCCATTTAACTACATTTTTTAACTGTACTAGATTCCTTTTCATATTAAATCTTTAATTGATTTAAAATATTTTTTACTTTGCAAATCTAACTCTTCTATTTCTGAGATTATTTGTTGTGGAGTCCTGCTGTCTTCTTTTTTTATTAAATTTGGATTTTGAACAGCTAAATCTAAAGTTTCTTTGTTAATTTTATTTATATCCAATAACCAGCTATTATTACTAGACTTTTTTTCTTTAGCTAATTTTATGTAATCTTCCAAATCAATTTCGTTTAAAGAATTAGTCTTACCCAAGTTTCTTCCAGTATTAAGTTTATAATACCAAATTTTTTTTGTTGGCTGACCCTTTTCAAAAAATAACACTACTGTTTTTACTCCAGTTCCAATGAAAGCTCCACTTGGTAAATCTAGAATTGTAAATAAATTACATTCTTCAAGTAGTTGTTTTCTCAATGCTATACTTGCATTATCTGTATTACTTAAAAAAGTATTTTTAATAACAACGCCACATCTACCTCCCACTTTAAGTTTCTTAATAAAGTGTTGAAGAAACAAATAGGCAGTTTCACTTGTTTTAATAGGAAAGTTTTCTTGAATGTTTGTTTTTTCTTTTCCACCAAAAGGAGGGTTTGCAAGTATTATATCAACTCTATCCTTGTTTTGAATTTCTTGAATATTGGTATCTAATGTATTTTGATGAATTATATTAGGACTCTCTATTCCATGAAGTATCATATTCATAATACCAATTATGTAAGCTAAAGTTTTTTTTTCAGCTCCATAAAATGATTTTGTCTGAAGTGTTTTAAGTTCCGAAGTAGTTAAAGATTTTGATTTACTCATGTGCTCAAATGCTTCAACTAAAAAGCCAGCACTACCTACTGCACCATCATAAACTGTTTCTCCAACTTTAGGATCTATGACTTTGATTATAGATTTAATTAGAGGTCTTGGAGTATAGTATTCTCCACCATTACGACCAGCATTACCCATGTTCTTAATTTTTTCTTCATAAAGAGCACTTAATTCGTGTTTCTGTTCACTGCTTTTAAACTCAAGATTATCAACTTCATTTATGACGTCTCTTAAAGTGTAACCATCTTGAAGTTTATTTTTTAGTTCTGAAAATATTTCACCAATTTTATATTCAAGCGTATCAAAGCTTTCTGCTTTATTTCTAAAGGAGGATAGATATGGAAACAATTTCTCATCGACAAACTTTTTTAAATCTGGTCCCTGAAGAAGTTTATTAAAATCAACTTTCCCATTCTTTTTCTTTACGATAGCCCATGAAGACCATTGATATTGTTTATCAAGTACTGGTTTAAATGTCTTATTTTCTAAAGAAGCTTTAGTTTCCTTTTCTTTTTCATAATCATCTAGCCATTTAAGAAATAGTATCCATGATGATTGCTCAGCATAATCAAGTTCAGTGCTGCAGCCTGAATCTTTCCATAAAATATCATCAATATTCTTAAAAGTTTGCTCGAACATAATTTTACGATAATATAGGACAACTAGTGTCCAGACTAGAGACTTTTGAAATAAAACAAGTTTTGGAGTGGCATGAACAAAGAAAACGCAAGTAAACTCTGTAAAATTATTCAGGAAGCCGGAGATTATTTGGAGGGACAACTTCTAAAAATTAATTTTTTAAAAAGTTATTTGCCTTTAAACTTACAATATAGAGAAAACAAAATAAGACCTACAAGGACAATTCCTACAAATATCCTTAGGTATTGATTAAAAAATATATCTATAAACTCAATCATTAAATATTAAACTTATCCTTAATTCTATAAAACCACACCGCTAATTTAAAATAAAATACTCTTAATTTTGGGAAAATAAATTTCTTAGGCAAACCTTTATAAATTTTTGAAATATCTAAGTCTTTACTATTTGATGAAAAAACTAACTTAGACAATTGTTTTCCAGTCCATGGAGCAGCACTAACTCCTACTCCGCTGTATCCAAATCCATAATAAATTTCTTCATTATCTATTTTACCAATTGAAGGCGTAAGTTTTTGAGATAGTGCAATCAAACCCCTCCAATTATAATCAATTGTAACATTTTTCCATTTAGGAAAAATATTTTTTAAAAATTTTTCCATATCATTAGCTCTGTTTTGATTTGATTGATCACTACCTTCAAAATCTCCTCTCGTTCCAAATAAAATTCGATTATCAGGTAACTTTCGATAATAATATAAAAGGTTTTTAGAATTAGCTATTGGGGCATAAGTATTAAAGTTATGTAAACTAAGCTCTTCATCAGTAAGTGGTCTTGTTACAATAATATTTGATATAACAGGTAATACTCTTCCATCCATTTCAGGTATTAATCCTTCTTGATAAAACCCATTAGTTGCAACAACAATTTTTTTAGTTTTTATTGAGCCTTCATGGGTTCTTAAAAGGTAAGAGCCATTTTCTTTTTCAATTTTTTCAACTTTTGTGTGTTCATATATTTTTAACTTTTTAGACAAAGCATACTTTGCAAGTCCATTTACAAATTTTAAAGGATTGATTGCAAATCCAGGCTTATATGAAAAAGCTCCAAATTGCTCAGTTCCACCATGCCCTACTTCATCAAATTCTTCCTTTGAATAAACTTTAGTCTCTATACCAAATTCAGATTTATAAACTTCAGCTTGTTCTTTGATTTGATCAAATTTATTTTTATGATGCGAAACAACAAAGTTATTTTCACCAGTTACATCACAATCAATATTACAATTATCAATTAATTCTTTAGTGTAATTTGCTCCTTCAACTGAATTTTTAAAAAATCTTCTAGTCTCCTCTGTTCCATAAACAGATTGCATTTTTTTATAAGACATCTTACTTGGAGGAAGACAGCAAAATCCTGCATTACGAGAAGAAGCACCCCAACCTATTTTTCCAGCCTCAACTAAAACTACATCTAAATTATAATTTTCAATTAAATTTATTGCACAAAGTAAACCCGTATAACCCCCACCTATGACTACTATTTCTGAACTAATATCTTTTTGAAGTTTATCTAAATTTAAATTGTCACTTGATGTTGCTTCCCAGTAACTAGGAACAGGTTTGTTGAACTGATAAATATCTGAATGATAAATATTACTCATTAATTAATATTAGGTTAACACAAACCTTAATTATCTAAATAATAATTTACTTAAATTTATCTTCCCAGAATAGAACTCTTTCGTCTGTTTTTTCTATTAAGTCCTTACAGAATATTCCGTATTTATCTAAAACTTTTGAAAAATTTTTATAATCTTCACCCATCTCATTTTTCATACTTTCAAAGGATGTTTTAACTCTATTTCTCATTGTGTCTGTATTCATACCTAATTGCTGACCAATCATAAACACAGATTCTAATGATAAATCTGCTGATTTATTAAGTCCTGCTATAGTTTCATCATTAGCACTACCACTTTTTTTAAAACCTTCTTCAGATAACAAGTAATAACTATAACAAGTCGTGAAATCTCTTTGTAGATTATTAAACACAAAGGTTTGTTGATCATCAGCATTAGCACTTGAGCTTAAGATGCTAAGAATTATTACAGATATAAGTTTTTTCATTTTTTATTTTTTAAATTTTAATTGAAAGCATCCATATACCAACCAAAAATAAAGACAATGAGAAGATTTTGTTTAAAATTTTTGAATATTTTTCATTTCTAAATTTTGCACCAAGTAAGTCACCAAATAATGTCCAGAGAGTAAATGACACGCAGTTATTAATTGTAAAAATTGTACTGATTAAAATTATTCTCATTAAACTTTGAGAACCGTCTAAAAAGATTGTGAACATTAAAGAAATTATCACATAAGCTTTTGGGTTAAATACTAAAAGTATAACTCCATCAACAAAAGTACATTTTAAATTTTGATTGTTGTTTTCATACGTGCTTGCTTTAAAGAATTTATAAGCAAGATAGATTACATATAATGATCCAATTATCTGAATGTATTGATACTGATCATTAATAAATGAAAAAAATATATTAAAACCAAAACCTATAAGAAAAGTAACTATAATCGTTGCAAAATGATAACCAAAATTTGCTGATAATGTTTTAGCAAAACCAAATCTAGCTCCATTAGCTGCAAAGAACATGTTCCCAGGTCCTGGGCTATATGCCAGAGGAAATAAAAAAATTATTAAAGCTACTATTTCAATTAGGGTCATATTTTAATAAGTGATTAAATTTATACTATTCTTTAATTTAGGCCTTTTTGTTCTTTTTATACATTCTCATCCACTTTTCAAAGATCACAATTGCATCATCCATATCTTTAGTTTTGTTAGGATGATTTTTTGCTCTTCCAAGCATAGTTGCAATAACATTTACTTGATACTTGATTGATCTTTTTTTGATAGCTTTAACTGTATAAAGCGCCTTTTCTTTATTCTTAAAACCTAATCCATGTAAAGTTGTCTCAGGTTTATAATCAGAAAATAATGAAAGATTTAAAGGTTTAAAACTTTTGTCTTTAATCATCTTATTCATTGGCATTTTATCCACTAAGGTAAAAATTTTTTTTATATTTATTGTATTTAATTGAGCTTTTTCAGTTCCATCAAAACCAATTAAACTCACACTAAAGTTTTTAGCTTTATCTAATTTTGTAACGAGTTTAATAAATCGTTTGTGAAATTCTTTTATGTGCTTTTGGTAAATATCTTTTGAATTTTTATACTCTTGATTAGTGTAGTTTGGAGTATTCAAAACTAACAATCTACATTTCCATATATATTTTTTAAAATTCATTGGTATATTAAGTATTTTAGTTAATCGTATATATGAAGGAAAAAGAAATTAAATCTCATTTTAAGAAAAAAGGGCTATCTAAACTTGCTTTATCGATAAGCTTTTTCTTGGTTCTTTTAACTTCCACTGGATACATATTTAATTCTAAAGCAGCAATTTTTCTATTTTATATTTTTAGTTTTGCATTCATTTACAATTTATTAATCAATTTCTTATTAGAAAAATTTGATATCTGATAATGAGACATAAACAATTAGAAAAAAATAAATAATGAAAATAGGCTTTAGTGTAAAATTTAATAAAGCAAAATACCCTTCAAAGAAAAAATTAATTGGTAAATATTGTTTTTTAGAACCAGTTAACGCAAAAAAGCATGCTAAAGATTTATATAAAAACTTTTCTTTAGACAGAAAAGGAATTGATTGGACTTATATGCCAACAGGACCCTATAAGACTTTCGGTTCTTTTAAGAAGTATTTAACTACTGATAAGTTATCAGGTAATCCGTTTTTTTACTCAATTTATTCAAAAAGGCTTAAAACCTATTGTGGTTTAGCAAGTTATCTTAGAATTAAACCAGAAATCGGGACAATTGAAATAGGTTGGATTACTTATGCTAAAAATCTTCAAAGAACAGTTGAAGCAACAGAGGCAATGTATCTTATGATGAAAAATGTTTTTGAGAATTTAGGTTACCGAAGATACGAGTGGAAATGTGATAGTTTAAATAAAAAATCGAATAAAGCTGCTTTAAGGTTAGGTTTTAAATTTGAAGGTATATTTAGACAGGCTACAATTTATAAAAAAAGAAATAGAGACACTTCCTGGTATGCAATTATTGATAAAGATTGGAAAAAAATAAAAAAAGGTTATTTGAAATATTTATCAAGCAAAAATTTAGATAAGAATTTAAATCAAAAAATAAGTCTTAAGTTAAATTAAACTCAATTAGCTATGTCATTGGAGCACTATTGGAGAAATAGAGGTAGCGGATTATTTTGGAAAATATTTAATTTAATTTTCTTATGAGTAATAAAAATAAAATAGAGGTTATCATCATTATTAATGCATATGCAGCTGTTGGCACCATATATACAATCTCATCAAATAATTGTGTTCCAACAAATACAGCTAAAGTTCCATTTTGAAGACCACACTCTAAAGAAATACATTTTTGCTGTGCGACTCCTGATGCAAAAAATTTAGCAATATAAAAACCTACAGTCATCATGGTAATATTTAATACTAAAGAGATAGTTCCTGCTTTAATTAAAAAATTAACAATCTTATCCCATTCTTCAATATAAATTGAAATAAATACAATAATGAATAGCCCAACTGAAATTCTTTGAATTGTTTTTGTTTTATCTAAAACAAAATTATTTGCATAATGTCTTATAATCATCCCGACAATGACTGGGATAGTGACAACAAAAAACATTTTTAAAGAAATAGATAAAATAGAAATATTTTTTTGAACATAATCGATGTTTAATAAATCTGCTGAGAAAAATATTATAAACGGCACAGAAAAAATACTTATTAAACTTATAATTGCTGTGAGAGATATTGATAAAGCGACATCTCCATTAGCAAATTTTGTAAGAATATTAGATGTAACACCTCCAGGGGCAGCAGCGATAATCATTACTCCTAAGGCAATTTCAGTTGGTATATTAATTATTTTAATTAATAAAAAAGCAATTATTGGTAAAATTATCATTTGGCAAAACAAACCTACAAAAAAATCTTTTGGGTATCTAAATACTCTTAAAAAATTATCTATTTTTAAAGATGTACCCAAACCTAACATTATTAATGCTAAAGCTATTGGAGATATTAATTTTGCAGTTTCCATAAAAAATTGTTTAATTGTAATATATTAGCAAACTAAACAATATAAAAATGTCAAAAAAACTCATATTGGTTAACAAGTTAAATGAAGATGAAATTTTTCACTTCATAGTAAAAAATTATAAAATTCTTTCAAGGAAATGGATTAATCATCAATGGAATTGGATGGGACTATCATTTAGTTTTTTTAAAGATCATGCAAAAAGTTTAGTTCTAGAGGTAATTTTAAAAGAAATCTTAAAATCTTATTCTCAAAATAAAATTTTTTATCAATTTGATGAATTTTTTAATAACTCTAATTTAATAATTGATACATTTACTATCCGTAAAATTTCTGAAAATTTGGATAGTCCTAAAGAAACAATTAGAAGAAAATTAATTGAATTAGAAAAAAAAGAACAGATCAGTATTAAAAATAAACAAATAATAACTAAAAAATCATTGTTACAGAAAAGTATAACTGATCAAAAAATTAAACTTTTGATTAATTACTTGGAATATTTTTCTAATTTGCTTTATGAAAAAAAATTAACACCAAGAAATTTCAATTCAAATGAAATTGAAAAAACAATAAAAAATAACTTTTCACATATTTGGCCTTGGTATTGTGAAATGCAAATATCTATGATGACTAGTTGGAAAAAACATTTTGGTGATTTTGTTAGTTTTCAAATATGGTCCACATGTCTTATTAATCAACTGTATCATTTAAATAAAAAAGATTTTATGAATAGTGGAGATATAGATCGTGAAACATTACACAAATTTATGACTACTGAAAATTTAGGGTATGGTGTGAACAGTTTTTCATTATCTGAAATTTTAAACATTCCAAGAACAACTGTCATGAGAAAGTGTAAGGAAATGATTGAGAGTAAAAAATTAAAATACAACGATAGAAAACAGTTTGTTTTACCCGGCACAAATGTAGCAAAATTTAACTCTGTTCAAGAAAAAATATTAAGAATTAAAGCTAAATTTTTATCAAAATTGCTCAATTTTCAATTAGTAAATATAAATGATTAGTTTTTAATCATTATGAATTAACAATTATACAAAACCAATTTCATTGACGTGTATATGAGGTAATAGAGTTGTCATCCAATTAAAATTTGATGCATGATACGCCCTGGATAAAGCGTAAAAAAACCTGCTACGATTAAAGCAAAAAAATATAAAGTAATCATTGTTTGTTTATGACGTTTAATATTTCTAACACGTACATAATAAATACCAACACCAAGTGTAAAAACCGTCAACAAACTCAACAAATGTATAGGACTATAAGCGCCCCATAATTTTATTTCATGTATAAAAAAAGAAGATATTGCTACAAACATCATTATGCCTACCCATATACGACCTAACGATTTATGAATTGCTCCACCTTTTTTCATAGAAAGTTGAATGCCACCTAAAATTACAGCAATCATTGCCATAATAGCATGAATTGGTATGGGGTGAGTTTCATTGAATAACAAATTCATGTCTTCTTAATTTCCTAATCTTTTTGAAACACCTTGTTCTTGTTGTTTGTTAAACTCATCATCATTTAATTTATACAACTTCTCTATTCTTAAGTTTTTAGTTGTGATTGTTGGAACATTATTATTTTTCATACCTAAATGTCTTGCATAAACAGCTTGTTTTTTAGTTGTTTGATGAGGTTGAAAATCTTTAATGTCTTCAATGGTTACTTTGTCTCCTCTAACAAGATATCCACTTTCAACAGCTTCATTAAAAACTTTAATTCCTTTTTTAGTTCGCATCACTGCAGCATTAAACCCTTCATCTTCTCCTTTAGGTGAGCCCCCTCTCCAAGTATCAAGTGCTGCAATATCAGAACTTTCGCCTATTGCGTCTGGGCAAATTTTACATCGAAATGGAACTTTCCAATTACTTTCATCACCCCAAAAAGAATTATAATCTTTATCAAACTCCCTTTGATCTTTTGTTTTGATATACATTCTTCCAGGGTTACCAAATCCTCTATATCTAAATTCTTCTAACTCTTGTTCTTTAACATTAAAGCTATCAATAAACTCTTGTGATTTTGTAAGTTCTTGAAAACCTCCACAAACAAGGGTGAAGATATATTTACAATACTGATCAACCCTTTCATCTGATTTAGCAAGTAATCTAATAGTTCCTGCATCACAAGGTTTACCAACGAAAGCAAAGGTTTGTTTTTTGTCTAAGGCTTTATGAAATTCACTTAAAGGTGAGGATGGACCGTATCTTGATCTACTTTCACAGTTAATTAAGTCCTCTTTATTATAACTGTATTTTACAATGTTTCGCATGGGGTTATCTTTGTCCCCTGCTGTATGCATAATAAAATCAACTTTCTTTTGTTCTAGTAAATATAAAGACAAACCATTTAACAAACCACCTGTTGAACTTTGAAATCTGATCTTTGGATCAGTAGACCAAGAATAATATAAATCAAAATAATTTCCCCAAACCAAATCTTTATTAGCTCCTTCATTTTCTTTATGATCTTCAGGTCCTTCAGCAATAACTCCAGGACAAACTTTTTTAATTTCCTCTAAAGTTTCATTGGTAATTGGTGTTAATTCTTTAGGTTCTAAATTACCTTTGTCACTCATCTCCATTTGAAGAGAATTTCCTGCAATACTTTTACAAAGTCCGCAGCCAATACAAAGGCCATTTTTTACAATATCGTCTAAAGAATTAATTTTTGTCATTACTCTTTATAAGATGGGTCTTTTGCATCACATCTTCTAAGTAATGCTGGCCACTCGTTTAATCCTGGTGAAAATAGATCATATTGTTTTTGAGATAATTTCCACATCTCTTCTGTTGCTCTTTCAAGAGGTAAACCTGAACCTGTTGCTTGTACTGCAACTTCACACATTCTAATTGCATAATACATGTTCATAAAAGCTTCTCCTGCTGTTGCACCAACAGTAAGAAGACCGTGGTTTTTCATAATCAAAACCTTATTATCCCCCATGTTTTCAGCAATTCTAACTCTCTCATCTTTATTAATCGATAGTCCTTCCCACTCATGGTAACCAACTTTTCCATAAAGCATTGAACTATCTTGAACTAAATGAGGGATACCATCTTTTAATGCAGTTGCAGCTAAAGCTGATGGAGGATGTGCATGAAAGACAAACTTTGCATTTGGATGATTTAAATGAATAGCGCTGTGAATAATAAAACCTGCAGTATTAGCTTTTTCAGGTCCTTCTAAAACTTTACCATGTTCATCTACTTTAATTAAGTTTGATGCTTTTACTTCTTCATACAACAAACCCATCTCATGCATAAAAAATGTATGATCCGTTCCAGGTGCTCTTGCAGTGATATGGTTCCAAACCGTATCATCCCAACCCATCATGTTTGTTAATCTAAACATGGCAGCAAGATCTACTCTTACTTTCCAATCTGCTTCGCTTATATTATTCTTCATCGTCCCTCCTTTGAAAAAGTTAATTTATTATTTTGTTCTAAAAGTTTAATCACTTTTAAGTGATTAGAATTTGCTCCATATTTTTTAATTGCTTTATTATATATTTTTGAAGTTAGGTTCATTATTGGTAGTTTTAATTTTTGAAGTTTAATAATTTCATTAGCAAGATTTAGATCTTTCATTGATAAACCTAAAAAGAAAGATGGGTCATAATCTCCATTAATCATATTAGGGCCGTATCTTGTTGATGTATAACCACCACTTGCACTTTTATCGATGATCTCTAACATTGTTTTTGGTTTAATCCCTGACTTTACTCCAAGCATCAGCGACTCTGAGAGTGATAAATAGTTTAAATAACAAAGGCTAACTTGTGCAATTTTAGCAGCATAACCCGCACCTGGTTTATTTAGATAATAGATGTTTTTACCTAATATATTAAAGACAAACTTAAGCTTATTAACTGTCTTTTTATTACCACCAATGAATATTGATAAATCTCCTGATTGAGCTTTTAAATTTCCACCTGATATCGTTGCATCAACAAATTGATTAATTTTTTTACTTAACTTTTGTTTTAAAAGATTAAAGCAAGTTAAAGAATTAGTAGAACAATCAATCCAAATTTTATTTTTACCTAATTGATCAATGATTTTACCTTTACCAATTGATAATGCTTTGATTTGTTTTGGTCCAGGAACGCAGGTGATAATTACATCAGAAAACTTAATTAATTCATATAATGAGTTTGTTGCTTTTGCTTTTTTGGATTTAAATTGTTTTAAAGATTTAAGACTTACATCGTAACCTAATAAATCTATTCTTTTGGATTTATGTAAGTTTAATGCCATTGGCATACCCATATTTCCTAAACCAATAAAACCTATTTTCATATCAATCCATTAACCCATCTACTTCAACATTATTTCTCTCATAATGAATTGGAAGTGCTTTACCGTAAACTTGTTTAGAGTGTTCTGGTTTATTTACTCTGTAACTATCTTTTACATATGTTGGTAATGCAATGTAACGAGAAGTATTTCCTTCTATTTTTGTTACTCTATGCATAGAAAATCTTCCTTTAAATATTTGAAGATCTCCTGGTTGAAGGTCTAATGATTTAACTTTATCTCTTGAACCTCGAAGAACCTTTGTTACTTCATCAAAGTTTTCATTTTCAGTGCTTCTTAAATCAGGTGAGTATTCAAACAATCCACCTTTTTCAGCTTTTTGAACTAAAATACTTAAAGTAAATTCATTGCCATCAAAGTGCCAAGGAAAGTAATGATCTTTATGCATGATACTGTATGGATTTTTACCTAAAGGATCTGACCATCTATAAAGAGGAAAAACTCCTAAACTATCTGAAATAAATTTTAACATTTCTTCAGACTCGTAAATTTTATTTAAATCAGATTGTTCTTCTAAATCATCTGAATTGATGTATCCGCTTTCTCTAAATGAAAATACTCTCTTTGGATGATCTTTAGATAAATTTTCATCATCTTTTGAAAAATAAGGATTGTGATGATCTTTGGTCCAATGAGTTTTAGGAAGATTTCTTTCAACTTCTTCCTTCATTCTTTTCAAAGACTCGCTAAGTACAAAGTTAGGAAGTACACAGCATCCGTCTTTATCAAGTAGCTCTCTATTTTTAGTAATTAAATCTTGGTACTCTTTTGATCCTGTCTGATCAATTGGGTAATCTTTTAAGTTAACAATGTTTTTTATTTCCATAATTCTCCTTTAATTAAAATTAATTTTTTAAAAAAAGAAGTGATTACAATTTCGTGGGCGTTGAAGAATTTATATGATTTTTACAGTCTACTTTTTGAAGTAATAAGCTAAATAATTTTGAAGAAAGTCTTGAACTTAAACCTACTCTTGCAAGTCTATGATGGTGTGTAGATAAGTTTAGATTCATGTAAGGAACGATATTCTATTTCAAAACAGTCGTAAACAAAATTGTGATGTAAAATATTTAACGTCTACCCTTAGCACTTGCGTGCTTTTCTAAGATTTTTTTGGCATTGAACTTTGCCTCTTCTGTTTTTTTAACCATCCAAATCTTATCTCTTGCAATCTTTGATGAAGAATGGTGATCAACAATTGGATTTGGATAATGTTTTCCTATTTCAATTCCTAGACCCTTTTGATCTATGTATGTAAGTTTCCAAGGCTCATGAACTAATTTATTGGGAATTTCTTTTAATTCTGGCACCCATTTTTTTATAAATTCACCTTCTGGATCCTGATCTGTTGATTGTTTAATAGGGTTATAAATTCTAATAGTATTGATGCCGGTTGTGCCTGATTGCATTTGAAACTGTGAATAATGAATTCCAGGTTCATAATCGGTAAATAATCTCGCTAAATGTTTGCTAGTTTTCCTCCAATCAAGCCATAATTGGTATGATGCAAAGGATACTAGCATGGCTCTCATTCTAAAATTAATCCATCCATTTGATTTTAAATACCTCATACAAGCATCAACAAAAGGATAACCAGTTAAACCATCCTTCCAGGCTTGATGATACTGTTCATTAAAATCATTCTCTCTGATACCATCATAGGCTCTATTCATATTTTGATATTCAATTTCAGGCTCATCATAAAGTTTTTGAATAAAATGACAGTGCCATGCAAGTCTACTTCTAAAAGATCTTAAAGATTTAACTTTATTAAAAGACATATTGATCTGTTTAGCATTATCAATTGCATGATTAATTTCTCTCAATGAAATAGTTCCATAAGTAATGTGAGGACTTAATCTTGAACAAGCAACTTCACCAGTAATTGGTGAAGACATTTCTTTTTGATAATTTTCAGATCTTTGTTCTAAAAAACTATTTAAGAGGGAAAGCGCTTGAGTTCTTCCACCTTTTTGAATATTTGAACCATCAATTGGATTTGTTTTGACCTCAATAGATGATGTTTCTGTGGTTAAAAATTTACAATTAGCTTTAATAGTTTGTGGTCCGTTATCTATAAATTTATTCCACTGATTAGCCCAAAAATTTCTTTTTCTATTTTCAAGTTGAATTCCAAATTGTTGTAATTGATGCCAATTAACTCCTTTTTCAACAAAGAGCTCAGAGCATTTTTGATCTAAATCTAGTGTGTATTTATTTCTAAATATTTGGTTAGTAAAAATATCTGTAATTTTAAATTGGTTGATTAATTTATTTAAAATTTCAATTGTATTTCCATAAAATATAGAAATTTTAGAATTATATTTACTTATCAGTTCATTATTTAATTCTTCTAAGCTTTCTTTGGTAAAATTTAAATGAAATGAACTAGATGTCTCTAATTTCCAATACCCTTCATCATAAATAAAAATTGGTAAGACTTCTCCATCATTACAAGCTTTGTTGAAAGCTTCATTGTCTTCAATTCTTAAATCATATCTGAACCAAAGTATTTTTTTCATCTTAAAATGGAGACTTTAAAAATTATAATGAGCCTTCTAAAACGTATTTTAGAATTCTAACTACTTGTTTTTGATCTGAAGCAACAGCAGAGGCTGCGGCATCTACCTCTTTAAGGGCATGTTGATGATCGTCACTATGAATAACTATAATAGATTTGTTTAATGCAGATGCATATCCAGCATCAAATGCTGCATTCCATTGTTTGTATTTTTCACCAAATTTAACAACGACAACATCGCTTTCTTTGATTGATTTTTTAGTTCTAATTGAATTGATATTAGCCCCTTTTCGATCTTTCCAAAAATTTTTCTCTTCAGGACCTAAAATTTCAACCCCACAATCATCTGAAGATGCGTGATCAGTAACTGGTGATGAAAATTGAATGTCTAAATTTTGTTTTTTACATTCATCAATAATTTCATCTCGCCAATTTGTGTGAATTTCTCCTGCTAAATATACTTTCAACATCAATACCTCTTATTAAATCAATTAAAATTAATTAAAAATTTTTCAATAACTTTGACTGCTATTTGCATATCCTTTTCGATAGTAAATTCTTTTGGGTTATGACTTAAACCCTTTTGACTTCTTACAAAAAGCATTGAAATAGGACATAAATCAGACATTGCTGATGCATCGTGTGTTGCTCCCGACATCAATACAAATGGATTTAATTTTAAATTCTGAAATGATTTTTTAAGTGTACTCATAATTTTCTTATCACAACTAACAGCACTTTGATCGTAAGTTTTGTTTAAATTAAATTTAAGACCTCTTTTCTTACAAATTAGCCCAATTTTTTTAGAAATCTCTTTTTCTACTTTTTTTCTTTTTTTATCATCGACACTCCTACATTCTACGAAAGATAAAGATTTTGCAGGAATAGCATTTACACTATTTGGTCTATTCTCAATTGATGCCATCGTTGCTAAAAAGTTTTTATTTTTTTTAGCCAAATTTTCTACAGCATTAATTACTTCTGCAGTTGCAGCTAATGAATCTTTTCTAAGATGCATTGGAGTAGTACCTGCATGAGAAGCATAACCTTCGATTTCAAGTTTAAATCTAGATATTCCAGAAATACCATTTACTATTCCAACTGCTAAGTTTTTACTTTCTAGGACTGGTCCTTGTTCAATATGAACCTCAAAAAAACCTAGCAGGTCTTTTTTATTTCTTTTTAATGAATTAATTTTTGATGGATTACATCCAAAACTTTTTAAAGCTTGTTCAATAGAAATATTATTTTTGTCTTTAAGTTTTAAATCTTTTTTATTAAATGTTCCTGCTAATGATCTTGGTCCCATTAATGCTGTTGGAAACCTAACACCTTCCTCATCTGCGAAAGCTAAAATTTCTACATTAAAAGGTAAAATAATTTTTTTTTTCTTTAATTCTTTTAAAGCTAAAATTGGAAGTATCACTCCCATGATACCATCATATCTTCCAGAGTTGTAACCGCTATCTTGGTGTGAACCTATCAATAATGTTTTAGCATTTTTTTTAGGACTGACGTATTTACCAATTAAAGTTCCAGCTGCATCTAAACTAATTTTTAATCCAGCATCACTCATCCATTGTTTTAAAAGATTGTTTGCAGATTTATGTTCTTTAGTAAAAGGTAATCTCGTAACCCCTTCTGCAGGTTTTGAGCACTTTGCAATTTTTTGTATATAATTTTGTATAATCATTATTTAGTTGGAAGTTTTTTTAACCACTCTTTATATTTAGTTTTATTAGTCATTTTTAGAATTTTTTCTAGTTTTACCAATGGATTTGTATCATGATCCACTCTTATATTTAGTGGTGGATTGTTTTTTTTAAAGACCAGTAATGCAGCAGACATCAATCCTCTTTTGTCGCTGCCAAACTTTTTGCCTATTTTAAGAGCTTCTAGCAATGTCTTAGCTAATGGTTCGTTTTTAAACTTAAAATTATCCACAATTTTATTGATCACTTTATCGTTGGACAGCATGTTTCCACTTACAACCAAATTTGGTAAAACAATATGATTAAAGTATTTTGTATTTTTATTTCCTGTAAATGAAAAACCTTTGCCAGATATGTTTAAACAAGCAATTTGTCTGTAATGTTTTTGCTTATCATTTTTGATAACCTTATTGGTTGCTATTGTTGGCGAATATTTACCTAAATTATTTAAAATGTTTTCACCCCAAATAGTGCTTGGATAAAAACCTTGTGATGCTGTAACACCTTTTTTTATATCTCCTCTTAAAACCCATCCTCCAACACAAAGATTTCCTGTAGCAGCAGCTCCACCTATTTCGCCCGTTTTTGGATTTCTAGCTAAAATTGAAAATGTCATAACATAAATAGCCTACTACAAAATTGCTTAATTTTACTATTTTTTTTAACCAGAAAAAAACTGAAATGAACAAATGATCGGGTTGAATTCAAAATTATCAATTGTTAGGCTTTAATTATAATAAATACAACGATGGAGATAAAATGTTAAAAAAGTTAAGAACGTTTTTTATTAGTCTTCTATCAGTAGTTTTCATTGCTGGTTTTACAGTTGCATCTAACGCTAAAGTATTGGTGGTAGGTCAAATAGCTGAGCCAAAATCTTTAGATCCAAGTACAGTTACGGCTGTAAATGACTTTAGAATTGTAATGAATATCTATGATGGGCTTGTAAGATATACAGACGGAAAATTAGAAGTCGAACCAGCTTTAGCAAAAAGTTGGGACATTAGTAGCGACGGAACAGTTTATACATTCAATTTAAGATCAGGAATTAAGTTTCATGATGGATCAGACTTTAATGCTGATGCAGTGAAGTTTAACTTTGATAGAATGTTAAACAAAGATCATCCTTATCACAATACAGGACCTTTCCCGCTATCTTTCTTTTTTTCAGCAATCAAATCAGTTGATGTAGTAAATGCTAATACTGTTAAGTTTACATTGAATGAGCCTTACGCTCCTTTTTTATCTAACTTAGCGTATCCAACAGGTTTAATTGTTTCACCAGCAGGTGTTAAAAAACACGGAAAAGATTTTGGAAGAAATCCTTCTGGTACTGGTGCATTTAAATTTAATGAATGGAAATCAAATGAAAGAGTTGTTGTAGACAAAAACTCTGGTTATTGGGATGGAAAAGCTGGAACAGATGCAGTTGTTTTTAGACCTATAACTGATGCTAACACTAGAGTTGCTGAAATGCTTTCAGGTGGAATTGACATGATGGTTGAAGTTCCTCCTGCATCATTAAGTAAATTTGGTGGAAGTAAATTTAGCGTAGTTGAACAAGCAGGACCTCACGTTTGGTTCTTGATCTTAAATGCAAAAGAAGGTCCTTTTGCTAATAAGAAAGTAAGACAAGCTGCTAACTATGCAATTAACAAGCAAGCAATTGTAAATGACGTGTTAGAAGGAACAGCTGCGATAGCTGCTGGACCAACACCTCCTGCATTTGCTTGGGCGTATAACAATAGTTTACAACCATATCCTTATGACCCTGCTAAAGCTAAAGCTTTAATTAAAGAAGCAGGTGTTGAAGGTGCAAAACTTACTTTCTATGTTACTGAAGGTGGTTCTGGAATGTTAGATCCTGTTGCAATGGGAACTGCAATACAAGCAGATCTTAAAGCTGTAGGTTTTGATGTTGAAATCAAAACTTTTGAATGGAACTCATTCCTAGGTGAAGTTAACCCAGGTTTAGAAGGAAAAGCAGACATGGCAGAAATGGCATGGATGACAAACGATCCTGATACACTTCCTTTCTTAGCGCTAAGAACAGAATCTTGGCCTGACAAAGGAGGATTTAACTCTGGATATTACTCAAACCCTAAAGTTGATGATCTTTTAAATAAAGCAAGATCATCTACTGACCAAGCAGAAAGAGCAAAATTGTATCAAGAGATGCAAGAAATTGTTCAAGAAGATGCTCCATGGGTATTTGTTGCTAACTGGAAACAAAATGCAGTTACTAGCAACAAAGTGAGTAACTTCTCACTTCAACCTTCATTCTTACTTTTATTAAAAGACGTTAAGAAAAACTAAAAAAAGTTAAGAATTATAATAGTTGCCCTAGGCTTAAAAAAGCCTAGGGTATTATCATGAATTATCTCCTTCAAAGATTACTATCAGCAATCCCTGTTCTTTTAGGTATTACAATTATAGTTTTTTTTATTATTTCACTCATTCCAGGAGATCCAGCAACAGCAATACTTGGTTCTTATGCAACACCTGAGAATGTAAAATTACTAAATGAACAGCTAGGTTTAGATAAGGGATTAGTTCAAAGATACTTTATTTGGCTTGGTAATTTAGTTCAAGGTGATCTTGGAAGATCGTTTGCTTTAAATCGTCCTGTATTGGATGAGATTTTAGAAAGATTTAATGCTACATTAATTTTATCAGGGACTGCATTTATTTTATGTTCTGTTGTTGGAGTTTTAATTGGAACAATCTCAGCATTTAAACAATACACTATTACAGATAAGATAATCACTTTTACTGTTTTAACTGGAATTTCATTGCCATCATTTTTTTTAGGAATGATGATGATTTTATTATTTGCAGTTAATCTTCAATGGCTCCCTGTATCAGGAATGTATGCAATTTATGGTGGGGGTGATTTTTTAGATTTAATTCATCATTTAATTATGCCTGCAATAGCACTTGCATTAGTTGCAACTGGAGTAGTTGCAAGAATAACTAGAAACTCTGTTTTAGAAATACTTAGACAAGATTATATTAGAACAGCAAGAGCTAAAGGGGTTAGAGAAGGAAATGTACTTTTCAAACACGTTTTAAGAATTGCAATTGTCACTATTCTTCCAATTTTAGGTTTGCAGGCTGGATTTGTTTTATCTGGATCTGTTTTTATTGAAATTGTTTTTCAATGGCCGGGTGTTGGACGAATGTTAGTCGATGCAATTTTAAAAAGAGATATTTTACTTGTTCAAGGTGGTGTCATGTTTGTTGCTGCTTGTTATGTATTATTCAATATCGCAGTCGATTTGTTACAAAGATATTTAGATCCAAGGATTAAATGATTAATTTTTTAAAATTAATTTCAAGAAACAAACTTGCTTTATTTGGTGGGATTTTATTAATTATAATTTTTGTAGTCTCATTTCTAAGTCCCTTGTTGCCTTTAAAAGATCCTGATGTCATTAAAACCAGCGACAGATTTCTTTTACCTTTTTCAGATGGATATTTGCTTGGTACAGATCACTTAGGTAGAGATTTGTTATCAAGATTATTATGGGGAACTAGATTAAGTTTATTGGTTGGAATATCAGCAGCTTTAATTTCAGCAACCATTGGATCAATACTTGGAACTATTGCTGGGTTTTATGGAAATAAAACTGACAATGTTATTATGCGTATCATAGATGTCTTAATGGCATTTCCTTATATTTTGTTAGCACTTGCAATAGTTGCTGTTTTAGGCCCCGGTCTTTTTAATGCTATGATTGCAGTTGCTTTAGTTAACATTCCTTTTTTTGCAAGAAACATCAGAGGTGTCACTGTCACGATTGCTAACAAAGAGTTTATTGATGCTGCAAGATTATCTGGAATGAGTAATTTTAAAATTATTATTTACGAAATTTTTCCAAATATTCTTCCAGTAATAGTTGTTACAATTTCAACAACTGTTGGTTGGATGATATTAGAGACAGCTGGTCTATCATTTTTAGGTTTAGGTTCACAACCTCCACAAGCTGACTTAGGTTCAATGCTTGGTGAAGGAAGAAGTTCACTAATTGTAAATCCTCACACATCTTATGTACCTGGAGCTATGATTTTCTTAATTGTTATTGGAGTTAATTTATTTGGCGATGGTATTAGAGATGCATTAGATCCAAGATTAAGCAAAGGAGAATTAGTTAAACCTCAACCTGTTACTCAAATTAAATTAAATAGAAATGTTGAAAATAACAGCAATTCTTTTTTATCGGTACAGAATTTAACTACAGCTTTTGAATTCAATAACAAATTACACCTAGCATCTAAGGATGTTTCGTTTGATATAAAAAAAGGTGAATGTTTAGGTTTAATTGGTGAAAGTGGTTCAGGAAAATCAGTAACAGCTTTATCAATTACCTGTCTTGTTGCCTCTCCTCCAGGTGTGATTGTTGATGGATCAGTAAAATTTCAAGGTGATGATATTTTAAAAATGAATTATGAACAAATTAGAGAGTTAAGAGGAAATAAAATTTCATATATTTTCCAAGATCCTCTTTCTACCCTACATCCCTTGATTAAAATTGGAAAACAGCTTGAAGAAGCATTTATTGAACACAATCGTCAAAAAAGTAACGAAGCTACATTAAAAGGGAAAGAGTTATTAAAGTTAGTTCAAATTCCTAACATTGAAAATGTATGGAATTCATATCCTCATGAACTTTCTGGCGGGATGAGACAAAGAGTTTCTATTGCAATGGCCTTAACTAATGATCCAGAATTAATTATTGCAGACGAACCAACAACTGCTTTAGATGTAACGGTTCAAGCTCAAATATTATCATTACTGGATACTTTAAGAAAAGAGAGAGGATTATCCGTTTTATTTATTTCACATGACTTTGGAGTTGTTTCACAAATTTGTGATCGTGTAATTGTAATGTATGGAGGTCAAATTGTTGAGGAAGGTAAAACAGAAAAAATAATGAGCAAACCAAGACATCCATACACCAGTCAGTTAATGGAGTGTGTTCCTCATATTGGATTTGGCAAAAGAAAACTTCCAACGATATTAGGTAGTCCCCCATCAATTACACATAAGAAAGAAATTGGATGTTCATTTGCTAGTCGTTGCTTAATTAAAAAAGACAACTGCCTAAATGAAGATATCAAAATAGTTCAGAAAGGAGATAGTGAGGTTAGGTGTTTATATCCTCATGAATAATACGATGGACATTTTATCTGCAAACAATCTTTCAAAGTTTTATTCAAAAAATAAAGGTTTATTTAACAAGCAATCAATAAATTTAAGGGCCGTAAACAATATTAATATTAATTTAAAAGCAAAAGAGTCACTTGGAATAGTTGGTGAGTCTGGTTGTGGTAAATCAACTTTAGCAAAAATGTTAGCAGGATTAATTTCACCTTCTTCTGGTGAAATAAAGATACAAGACAAAGATATAAATAATTATGAAAAGTATAAACTACCAAATCATATTCAATATATGTTCCAAGACCCAATCAGCAGTCTCAATCCAAGAAAAACAATCTATAAATCTCTAGCAGCACCTTTAAAATATCTTAGAAATCTCGATGAAAAAGAAATTGAAAAAGAGATTAAAAGCATAATTAAAGAAGTTAATTTAAAAGAAGAATTTTTAAATCGTTTCCCACACGAATTTTCAGGAGGCCAAGCTCAAAGAATTGGTATTGCAAGAGTATTGCTCTCAAAAGCAAAAATTATAATTCTAGATGAGCCAGTTTCTGCTCTAGATGTTTCAGTTCAATCACAAATATTAAATTTATTAAACGATTTGCAGAAAAAGTTTGAATTGTCTTATATTGTAATTAGTCATGATCTTGCAGTGATAGAAGCTATATGTGACAGGGTAATGGTTATGTATTTTGGAGATATAGTTGAAAAATCTGATGCTAAAGAATTATTTCAAAAACCTTATCATCCATACACAAATTTACTTTTAAATAGTGTACCTAAAACTAATCAAAAAATTGAAATTCAAAGTTTAGTTGAAACAGAATTGCCTGATCCAATTAATCCACCAAAAGGATGTTCGTTTTATTCTAGATGTGAAAATAAAACTGAAAAATGCAAAGATATTAATCCTTCAGAAACTGATAAAGAAAATAGAAAATATAAATGTTTTTTCCCAAACATTTAATAATTGTTTAAACCAGACCTAATAACCTAACTTTCTATCTATTTGATTAATTAATTCTTTATTTTCTGTGAATAATTTTAAATTTTTAAAGAAAATTTTAAGAACCATCTCAATATAATTCCCCTCACTATCAGATGAAATATGAGGAGTGATAATTAAATTTGGAGTATCCCAAAGGTTTGATGTTTTTGGAATAGGCTCTTGTGAAAATACATCTAAAATTGCTCCTGCAATTTCATCATTTTGAAGTTTAATCCTTAAAGCCTCATAATCTAAAACAGATTGTCTTCCAATGTTTACAATTCCACACTTAGATTTTAATTTATCTAACCTTGATTTATTAATTAATCCTTTTGTCTCTTCCGTTTCTGGAACTGCTAGATATAAAAAATCAGCATCAGTCAACACATCATCAATTTTATCAAATGTAATAACTTTTGAGCATCCCTCAACATTTTTTCCTTTTCTATTTACACCAATAACGTCTGCTCCAAGTTTACTAATATGTTTAATCATTGAACCACCCAAAGAACCAGTTCCAACAACAACTACCTTCCTTCCTTCAATAGGTTTTCCAAGTAAAGATACAAATTCTCTATTTTTTTGGTTGGTTACAATTCTAGTCATGTGATTTTGGAGCATTAATATGCTCATCAAACCAAACTCCCCTGCTTTTTTGGCATGGACCCCACTACTATTTGTTAAAACTAAATCTTCGTTCATCCAATCAAATGGAGATAAATGATTAACACCAGCAGATATTACATGGATCCATTTAAGGTTGGGTGCAATTTGTTTTAAATCTTGTGTTGGAAACTGCCAGCCGAGTAAAATGTCAGCTGATTGCATTGAAGAGACAAAATTATCATCATCCCAATCAATTAAATATTCTACTTTATCCCTTAACTCAGGATATTGATCAAAACCCTTTTCAATTTCTTCTTTAGTGATTGTATTATTTTTCTCACCTTCAGCATCACAAGGTAAAAATCCCTCTTTCCAATGATTATTTCTGATGTGAATTTTAATTTTTTTCATATTTTAAATTAATATTATCTTTAATTTCGTTTAATAAAAAATAGATTATTGTATAAATAACTATGCCTTCATTTGATGTAATTAGTAAAATTAATTATCAAGAATTTGATAATGCTTTAGCAAATTGCTTAAGAGAAATAAGCAATCGATATGACTTTAAAGGACTTCACATCACTATAGAGCGAAAAGATAAATCAGTTACTACTAATGCTCCTGATGAATTAAAATTAAAGCAAGTTAATGAATTATTACAAACTCATTTAGTAAGAAGAAAAGTAGATCCAAGGGTTTTAGAAGTTAAAAGTTCCGAAGGTGCTTCAGGTGGAGCAATAAGACAAGTAAGTGAACTTAAAGAAGGTATCAGCCAAGAAAATGCAAAAAAAGTAATTGCTGACATTAAAAAACTTAAACTTAAAATTCAGGTTAAAATTCAAGGTGATGAATTAAGAGTTGATGGTAAAAAAAGAGATGATCTTCAAGAAGCTATAGCAGCAATTAAAGCTATTGATATTGGGCTTCCTATAGATTTCGTAAATTTCAGAGATTAAAGATCAATAGTAAAAGCTTTCTCAAATCTTTCTAAAGCTAATTCTGGATTGTTAGAGGCAAAAGATTCCAAACCAACTGGTCCTCTATAATTCATATCATAAAGTGATTTTGCAATTAATTTATAATTCATCTCACCAGTTTCTGGCTCACACCTTCCTGGATTATCTGCAACTTGAACTTCACCAATGTAATCTAGACATTTCTTACACCACCTGATCACATCTCCTTCACCTATTTGTGTGTGATATAAATCAAGATTTATTTTCAATTGAGGCCTATTTATTTTTGATACTAATTCATAAACATCAGCGGTAGAATTAAATGGACAACCTGGGTGATCTAAAAGGTTTAAATTTTCTAGAGTAAAAACAACACCTTCTTTTTCTGCAATGTCACAAACTCTATTTAAAGTATCATTAGCTTTAATCCACATTTCCTTAGATGGATTATTATTTTGCTTTATTGGAATTCCTCCTTCGCCTAGTCCCGTACCATGTAAATTTAATCTAGATACATTTAATCTTTTTCCAACAACAATTGTTTCTTTTATAGATTTAATTAATTCATCAGCACCCTTTTCATCAGCTAAGGATCCAACTAAATATCCATTCATAATGGTATAGTTGGCTTTTATTTTTTCTAATTGATCAACATCATGATCAATCCAATTCCAAATACCTACGCCAAACCCCATTTCAGTTAAACGACTTACTCTCCAATCAAAAGGCTTATCGGTCCATAACATTTCTGCACATGCAGCAAGAGGAAATTTGTAGATCATATTTTTAATTTATCATTAATACCTGAAAGATATTTAAGCAATTAAAGAATTACTTGTATATAAGTCTAAAAGATATATGCATTGTTTTTAAGTACTAATATATATTTATCTTTCCCAACATAATGAACTTCTCTGATCTAAATATTGAAAATAAATTAAAAAGATCAATTGAATTAGCTGAATTTAAAACTCCAACGCCTATTCAAAGTCAATCAATACCAATTAGTTTAGAAGGAAAAGATGTTTTAGGAACTGCTCAAACAGGTACGGGTAAAACATTAGCATTTACAATTCCAATGCTGAATAAGCTTTTAAAAGATAAGCAAGCAATGGCATTAATAATTTGTCCAACAAGGGAACTTGCAACACAGGTAATGGAAACTGTTTTAAAACTCAATATTAGAGAGATAGGAATTGGTAATGCTCTTTTAATTGGTGGTGAGGGTATGCAAAAACAACTTAGACAATTAAAAAAAGGAGCAAGAATTATAGTTGGCACCCCAGGAAGAATTAACGATCACATAGAACGAAAAAGTTTGAACTTATCTAGAGTAAACTACCTTGTCCTAGATGAAACAGATAGAATGTTAGATATGGGATTTACTCCTCAAATAGAAGTAATTTTAAAATTTATTCCAAAAGATCATCAAACACTATTGTTTTCTGCAACTTTACCAGAAAACATTTTAAAAATTTCTCAAAAGTATCTTAATAATCCTGAAAGAGTATCTGTTGGGTCTTTATCAACTCCAATTGAAAAAATTAAACAAGAAACTTTTCAAATCACAGCTGACAAAAAATACCATGAACTGATTAATCAATTAGTTGAAAGAAGTGGATCCATTTTAGTTTTTGTTAAAACTAAACATGGTGCAGATAAAATTGTAAAAAGATTAAAATATGATGGACATAAGGCTGATGCCATTCATGGAAATCTAAGACAAAGTAAAAGAGATAGAGTTATTAGAGGATTTAGAAATGGTAATAGTAGGATTTTAATTGCAACAGATGTTGCGGCTAGAGGATTAGATATTCCAGTTATAAAACATGTAATTAATTATGATCTTCCACAAGTTCCGGAAGATTATATTCATAGAATAGGTAGAACTGGTAGAGCTGGAAAAGATGGATCAGCTTTAACTTTTTTAACAAACAACGACAGAAGTATGTGGAGATCTATACAAAAATTAATAGATCCTGATTTTAAAGTTAAAGAAGAAGCAAGACCAAATAATCAAAAGAGTAAGAAATTTAATAAAAAAAATAAATTTAAAAAGAAATTTAAGAATAAATTTTCTAACAATAAATTAAGTAAAAAGAAGAAATTCAAAAAATTTGAAAACAAAAATAATAAAAGAAAATTTAAAAATAGAAAAAGACCTAAAAACTTTAAGTTTAAAAAAAATAAAAGAAAATAGATTTATAATTTTTGTATTAAAGAAGCGCTGTTATTTGTAGGCTTATTTACATCTTTTGAAACTTCATGAAATATAAGATCTGGTGATTTACGTTCATTTAGAAACGCTGATCCTTGTAATTCTAAATTAAGATATCTATTAACATCTGCTTGATTAAGAATAACTGGTTGTCGGTGATGAATTTCCTTAATATTTTCTTTTGCTTCTTCTGTAATTAAACAAAACTGATCATCTTCAAATATCCCTGCAAAATAAATAGTATTGCTATCTTCACGAGTAAAGTAATGAGGAGTTTTTTCTTTCTCTTCCCTCTTCCATTCATAAAATCCATCTGCAACAGCAACACATCGATTATTTTTTATCAATTTTTTAAATGAAACCTTTTCATCAATGGTCTCAAGTCTTGCATTAATCAGAGCTTTAAAATCTTTATCTTTTGCCCAACTTGGAACTAAACCCCATTTCAAAGCTTCTAAGGTATTTCCATTTTTATATTTTTTTATAACTGGAAGTTTTTGATATGGATGAGCATTATAGTTTTCATTATCCTCAACTTGAATTGCAGATTTAACTAATGAACTAGTTTTTGTAACTGGATTTTTAACAACGTATCTTCCACACATTTTAAATTGTTTGTTCTTTCATCAAATCTTCGATTTGTTTTATCATGATTTCTGGAGATCGCATGGAAGGATAAATCTCTTGTGCTTGTTTGTAGCTTCTAATTGCTTTTTCAAAATTTTTTAACTGAATGTTTACTAAACCCTGCCCTGCTAAAGCACCAAAATGTCTTGGTTCTAATTCTAAGACTTTATCAATATCTTCTTGTGATTTTTGATATTCTCCCAACATATAAAGAACAGTTGCTCTCTTATTCCAAGCTTCAGCCCAATTTTCATCAAGATTTATTACTTCAGTAAATATTTCTTTTGCTCTTTTTGGCTGTTGGTTTCTAACAAACATTGAACCTTCTTCTAAACGAGCAGTCAATTTTTCATCAGTTGGATGAGTACTCCATAAAGACCAAATTTCTTGCTCAACAATAGCTGCAACTTTTGCTTTATTAACTTTTAGCTGATTAAACAATTGATTAAGTCTAACATCTCTGTCATTTGCAAAAGAACTCGTTAAAGAAAATAAAAAAATTAAACAAATTAAAAGTACTCTCTTCATAGTAAGATATTAACAAATAAGAGAATTAGAGTCTTTGTTCTTATGTATTTTGATTGATATTTTTACAACTATAAAAAGAAATATCCTTTTCTTTCTCTTCTAGTTTAATATTTTTTGTAATTTCGTGAACAAGCTCACCTGTTTTAATAGTTAAAACTGCAGATTCTGAATAATTCTTTTCATCATCAAAAGCTTGAATTAGAACCACATCTTTATTAGAAATTTTTACCTCTAGTTCAATTTTATCAAAAAAATTAGATAAATTTTTAATATTCAATAAATTTGGTGATTTAGACTCAATTACTAATTTATTAATATTTTCTCTTTTAATTTGATCTTTTGTAAATGTCTCAAAGTTATGATCTGGATTTTTTAAAATTACTTTTTCAAATGCACATGTAAGATTTAAATTTGCATCTACAGTAATGTTTGTATTTTGTGCGTTAGCATAACCGATGCAAAGGAAACTCATAACTATAATAAATCTTTTCATTCAAAAGCCTTATAGCTTTTTCTGATTGATTACTACGTCTACTAATATCGCAATCAACAAATTAAGCATTGTAATTCCGCATATAATTATAAAACTGAAAAAATAAATCCAAGCCCACCAGTAAACATCTTGTAATGGTAGCATTACTTGTTCCCAACTTGATAGTGTTAAAACTTGAAACAATGTAATCATAGCAACCCCAACGTCGCTCCATCTCTCAGGAATATCTGTACTAAATAAAATTGAACCAATAGTTGCGTATATATAAAGAATTATGAACAGTAATAATCCCACATAAAATACTCTTTTGACTGAAGTTAGTAGAGCTTCAATGATTTTTTTTAATTCTGGAACAACTGAGATAATTCTCAATACTCTAAATACTCTTAATAACCTTAAAAGTAAGAAGCTAGAATTATTAGGTATTGGAATTAATGAAATTAAAACAATTAAAGTATCAAATACATTCCATCCACTTTTAAAAAACTGTAGCTTTTTAGGTTCTCCTACAAATCTAATTATAATTTCAATGACAAAAAATATAGTAATTGAATAATCTAAATAATTAATTGCTTGTCTGGTGAGATCACTTAATTCATACGTGTTAACCCCAATTGTGATTGCATTTAATATGATAATTGAAATAACAACAAACTGAAAAATTCTGCTTTCTTTAAGATTATATAAAAATTTATTCATTTAATTTAAAATATTAATAATACTTTTTTTAATAGTTTCACTTACTTTAATTGTTCCTTCTTTATTTGGGTGAATTCCATCTTGTTGATTTAAACTTGGATCGAGCGCAACTCCTTCAAGTAAAAATGGGATCAAGGGTATGTTATATTTTTTTGATAGTTTTGGATAAATTGCATCAAACGCTTTTTTATATTCAGCACCATGTGTGGTTGGAGCAACCATGCCTGCAATAATAATTTTGATTTTTTTATTATTAGCTATCTTTATGATTTCTTCTAAATTTTTCTCAGTTTCTTCTGGTTTTATACCTCTAAGCATATCATTGGCGCCTAAGCCTAAAATGATTAAGTCAATACCAGGCTCAGATAAACTCCATTCAGCAATGTTAAGCCCTCCTGAAGATGTGCTCCCTGAAACACTGCTATTAATTACCTTTATATTTAAACCATCTTTTTTAAAATCATCTTCTAATACTACTGATAAGTGATGTTCTTTAGGTAAACCGTATCCAGCCATTAAACTATCACCAAATAAGACAACCTTTTCTATTGCACTTGCATTAATGTTCACTAGAAAGATTATCAAAATTTTAATAAATAAACTTTTGTTCATGAGTGCACTTCTTAAATTAAAAAAAATAAATCTCAAATACCAAACTGGTAAGGAAAGCATCAGTGTTTTAAAGAATATTGATCTTACCATCAAGAAAAAGGAGACAGTTTCTGTCGTTGGCGAAAGTGGATCTGGCAAAACCAGTTTAATCATGCTTGTTGGAGGGCTAGAAAAACCAACTTCAGGTAAAATTATTTTTCAAGATCAAGAAATTACAGGATTAAATGAGGATGAAGTATCAGAAATTAGAAAGAAAAATATTGGAATTATATTTCAATCCTTCTATTTAATTCCAAATTACACAGCAGTTGAAAACGTTGCTTTAACACTAGAATTAAATAATTTTAAAAATCCTGAGAGTGAAGCAAAAAGTTTATTAGATAGATTTGGATTAAAGCACCGATTTAATAATTTACCTAGTCAGTTATCTGGTGGTGAGCAACAAAGAGTTGCAATTGCAAGAGCTATAGCAATGAAGCCTGAATTAATTCTAGCTGATGAACCTACTGGAAACTTAGATACTGAAAACTCATTAATGATTTCAGATATTTTATTTAAATATGTAAAGGAGGAAGGATCTTCCTTAATCATGGTAACGCATGATCCAAAACTTGCAAATAAAGCAAAAAGAAAAATCAAAATAAAAGATGGAAAAATTAAATAATCGATCTGAATTTAGTTTGATTTTTAAATATGCTTTAAAGGATTTAAGCAGAAACTATCACAAAATCTCAAGTATTATTGTTACTCTATTTATCAGTCTCTTTATATTAAGTGCTATTTTTACAATTGAAGATAGTCTTAAAAAAGAACTAAACGATAATGCAAAAGCTTTATTGGGTGGTGATTTAGAAATTGATTACAATCGTAACCAAGGAAATCTCGAACTAGTTAATCAGGTAAAAGAATTTGCAACTGTATCTCAAATGATTGAGTTCAGTACGATGCTTTCAACAACTGGAAGAGAGAAAAATAAATCTTTATTCACTAGAATTAAAACAGTTGATGAAAAATATCCATTATATGGTGAAGTAGTATTTGAACCTGAAGGCGCTTATGAGCGAATGCAAAAGGAACCAAATACTATTTTAATTAATGAAAGTTTGTCAAAAACACTAAACATAAAACTTAATGAACAAGTTAAAGTTCAAGACCAAAACTTTACAGTTATTGGAATTATAAAATCAGTTCCTGATGTTAGTGGATTTGTTGCTTTTGGTGATTGGGCGCTAGCAGGAAAACAAACGTTAGAAATATTAAAACTAAATGGTATTGGAAGCTTTTTAAACTACGAATACAAAGTAAAATTTAATGAAGGAGATAACCCTGAAGAATTAGAACAAAGAATTGAAAATATTTTTAAAGATGATCAAAAAGTAAAACTTCGTTATCCTGAAAATTCAGCAAGTGGAATAAAGAGAATAATTAATAATTTTTCACAATTTTTATCTCTTGTTTCAATAAGTGCGATGTTGATTGCTGGTATTGGAATTGCAAACACCCTTCTCTCTTTTATTAACCAAAACAATATGTCAATTGCAGTTAGAAAAGCAGTTGGATTTTACTCAGGAAATATAAAGACACTTTATTATCTTCAATTATTAATATTGTTGTTTGTAATCACAGTTGTCTCCTACGGCTCTAGTTTTTTAATAGTCCCTATCGCTGATAAATACTTATCAGATGGACTTGGATTAAATGTTTATCCAGTATTTTCTATAGTTAATTTTATTAAAATATTTTTAGTAGGTTTATTGGTACTTGTAATATTTTCTATCCCAACAATAAGTTCAATTGACCAAGTAAAAGCCTCTAATTTATTCAGAAATGTTTTTCAAAACTTACAATTTTATTATTCAAAAAAATCTGTTGTTTTAAGTTTTATTTTGCTCTCTATTTTGGTTTTGTTATTTACAGTTGGATCCGAACAACCAACTTACAGTCTTGGGTACTTTGCTGCATTTTTTGTGTGTTTGATTGTATTTTTCTTTCTTTCAAGAATAATTATATTTTTTCTTAAAAAATTTAAATCAAGTTCAAATATTTCACTAAAGGTATCAATAAAAAATATCACTCAAACTAAAAGTATTACTCCAATTACTATTATGTCTTTAGGGTTGGGAGTTACTTTACTTTTAACATTGGCGTTAGTTGGAACAAATTTTCAAAGAGAAATTGCTAAATCAATTCCTGATATTGCACCAGATTATTTCTTTGTGGGTATTCAAAAAGGAGAACGTGAAAAATTTGAACAAGGAGTATTAAAAATGGATCCAAATGCAGACATTGAAGTTGTTCCAATGGTTTCATCTGGTATTGCAAAAATTAATGGCATTAATCCAAATACTTATATTAAACCTGATAATGATAGTTATTGGGTAATTGGAAGTGAAAGAAGATCCTCATGGGTGGAAGATGTTCCTGAAGATAATCCATTAGTTGCTGGAGAATGGTGGGATTTAAATAAACCCAATCAACTTCAAATATCTTTAGATGCTAAGGTTGCAAAAGATTTTAACATTCAATTAGGAGATATTTTTACTTTAAATATATATGGAAGAGAAATTGATGGTGAAGTAATTAATTTTAGAGAAGTTGATTATCGAGATTTAAGTATTAACTTTGCAATGCTATTTAATCCTCAATTCGCTCAAAATATTCCTCATGAATATTTGGCAACAGCAAAATTTAATTCTGATAAATTTGATGAAACTGAAATGCTAGAAGTAATGCCTAGCTTATCCATGATTAAAATTGCAGATTATCTGACAAAAGTAACAGCTGTGCTAAATAAAGTGTTCATTGCAGTTACTTTAATATCAGCTGTAACAATTGTAATTGGTTTAATTGTTATTTCGAGTGCAATTATGGTTCAAGGTAAAGTTAAAGAATATCAAAACTTAGTGTTTAAAATTTTAGGCTTTTCAAAAAAAGAAATAATCCTCTCATCATTAATAGAATTCATCATTATCTTTAAATCGGTCATACTGATTGCAATATTCTTTGCTGTAATTGGTTCAAAATTTATTATGGAAAATATCTTTGAACTTGTGTGGATGTTTGATTTTAAAGTTTTAATCTACTTAGGTTTTTCAATTGGATTTGTGACATTGATATTGATTATGTTAACAAACTTGAAATACTTAAATCCAAAAGTTTACCCTTTGATTAGAAATCAATAATTAAAATTTTGTAATTTTACTATCTAGTGCAATTACATTTAATTCCAATTTTAGTTTTGGAAATCTTTTTTTAATTTCTTTTTTAAGTTTATTAAATGAGTCTTGGTGTATTTTCTTTTCATTTGCAGGCGTAAATTCTTTTTTTCCATTAGCAATTTTAGCGGCACCACAATCTTTATGATTAATAACAATAAGCTTTTCTATTTTGTGAAGCTGGATTGAAGTTGCAAGATTGTCATAAAAAGTATTATGCCATTTTTTAAATTTATTATGTGTGACACCTACCGCAGCACCAGCAATTGTAAAAGCGCTGTACTTACCAGTTAATTTTTTTTTCTTTAAATGATTGTGAACTAAGTGTTGAAATCTTGGGTCCATACAAGATAACACCATTGCTTTAAACTTTGACTTCATGAATTAAACTCCACTTTATACATTGCCTCATTCCTTCTGTTCATTGGAAGTGTAAAAGGACTATCATATGTAGCTCTAATAGGTGGACTTATAATTGAAATATTATTTTTGTTTAACTCTTTCTCAAGCATTTCTTTATGCTTTATGAAATTTCCATCAGAAGCTCTGCCAGAATATCTAATCACAGCATAATATCCTCCTTCAATATTTACTATTCTTACATCATCTCTACTAGGATTGGGCACATTATTTGAATTAAATTTTGAGGGTAAATAAAATTGCATTGTCATATTACCATTTTTTTCTACCTGAGTAACTGGGGTGGTCATTGCTATCTTTTCCTGGGCATCATTTCTTCCAGAAATATAATTAAATAATTTTCTAAAATTACTATCTATTCCTGCTCTAGAGGTTTCAACAGCTAAACGATCTGAATACTTTCTAATCTCATAGATTTCATTTTTATCAACTACTTCATACTTTGCTTCTTCGTTAGCCATAACTTTAGAATAGTTTAAAATTAACAAAGTGCATAATAGAAATATTAATATTTTTTTCATTGTCGTATTATTCAAAATTTAACACCTGCCTTAAATCAAATCAAATAATCATATAAAAGTTTTGAACTACTTATAAAAATTAAAATATACAAAATATTATAAAATAATTTTTCATTTATAATTTTAATTAATCGATAACCAATTATTATTCCTATAAAGGCAATTGGGAATAAAAATACAGATTGTTTAAAAGTCACAAAATTTGTCATTGAAAGGTTAATATATAAAGGAAGCTTTATTAAATTAACAAAGGTAAAAAATATAATTCTTGTTCCCACGTAAATTTCTTTCTGCATCCTTAAAGGAAGCATATAAACACTTACAGGCGTCCCTCCTGCATGGACACAAAAACTTGTAAAGCCAGCTAAAACAGAACAAATACTTCCTTTGATAGAATTTTTTTGAGATTTGGCTTCTTTATCTTTTTTAAAAAAGAAATAATGACCAGCAAATAAAAAACCCATTAATCCAATCATAAATTTTAATAATTCTTCAGAAAAATATGTGAACGTGAAAGATGCAATTATTATTCCAACAGCAGCAAATGGAACCATTAACTTTAAAGTACCTAAGTCATATTCTTTTCTATATTTATAAACTGCAATAAAATCAGAAAATATTAAAATTGGTAAAATTATTCCCAATGCTTGATTTAATGGCATGACAATTGTCATCAATGGAATAGAGATCAAAGTCATTGATCCACCTAAACCAGATTTTGCTATCCCATATAAAATTATTGCAGGAACTACTGTAAAGAAAAATAATAAATTTATTTCCATTAATGATTTTAATTAGCTGATTATGTCCAACCGCCGTCCACAACAATATCTTGTGAAGTAATCATTTTGCTGTCATCAGATGCTAAAAATAATGCTGCACTCGCAATGTCTTCAGGTAAAACTTTATCAGGCAAACATTGGCCCTCTTTAATTTTTTTCTCTCCTTCTTCATCAAGATGAACTTCAATTTGTTTTTTTGTCATTGTCCATCCTGGTACTAGTGTGTTTACTCTTATTCTATTTTTACCGAATCGTTTTGCCAGCCCGTGTGTTAATCCATGTAAAGAGGATTTGAAAACTCCATAAAGAATTGTCTTTTCATTTTTTCTCATCCATCCAATTGATCCAACATTAATAACTGATCCGCCACCAAGCTTAATCATGCTTTTGATTACTGCTTTAGCTGTAAACACATGGGGTCTTAAATTAGTTTGATATTCCCAATCAAAATATTCATGAGTAGTATCTAAAAATTCATGTCGTTCATCATTTGCAGCGTTATTCAAAAGTACATTGATGTCACCAATTGATTTGATAACTTCTTCAATTACTGCTTCTAAAGAATTTAAATCTGTAATATCGCACTTATAAAATTTAGGAACAAAACTGCATTCCTTTAAACTTTCAATTAATTCATTTGATGCTTCTTCATTTCTTCCAACAAAAGCAACTTTAGACCCTTGTTTTGCAAATTCTTCTACTAAAGTTGCTCCAATTCCTGTTGAGCCACCTAGTACAAAAACTACTTTGTCTTTAAGTGATGAATATGATGTTTTTAAATTCATAATAAATTAATAATGATGAAGGTTTATTTACATCAATCTTTAATAATTTTATATGATTTTAAATAGTTTTTTACCCAATGGACTGATTGGATCTTGGGGAATAGGCTTTTTGCCAGTTTTATCTTTAACAAGATTTAGTAGTTTTTTAGCTATCCCCTTTTTTCTAAATATTGGATTTACAAAAATATATTCAACTTCTGCTTTTTCATTAAATCTTACAAACCCTAATGTGGTATTTTGATTTTTATAGGTAAATACACCATCCGCCTCATCTAATTGATAATTTGAAATATCAAAATCACTCATGATATTAGTAATTTAAAAGCAAAAGGATAATTGCTATTGCAGCAACTATAGAACTAACAACGATATAATTAAGCTTAATATTGAACTTTTTCTCAACAAAATCAGTTATTTTTTCCCAAAATAATACGATCAGAAAAATTATTATGGCAGGTAAAATATATTTAATCATAATTTAAGATTTATCGTCACTGACATAAACAGAAACCCCACGACTATTTAAGTCAACATCAAATTTTTTATGTAGTGGTGGAAATGCTCTTTGTGAACAATCTAATCTGTCACAGGTTCTACATGAAACACCAATAGGAATTTCCGTTGATTTATCATTAATATTCATATTTTCAGTATAAATAAAATCTTTTGCATATTTTGCTTCACAACCTAAACCAATCGATAATACATTTTTAGATTGTCCAAATCTTCCAATTCCTTTTTCTACAGTTTTTGCAATACAAACATATTTTTCACCATTATTCATTTTACTAACTGCTGTATGTAAAACTCCTGGTGTAGTGAATGCAGTATAAACATTCCATCTTGGACAAGCTCCACCATATCTTGGAATATCAATTCCAGATAAAGAAAATCTTTTTGAGATATTTCCAGCCATATCAACTCTTAAAAAATGAAATGGGATACCTGGTAGTTTTGGATCTTGCAAACATGTAACTCTATGGGCTACTTGTTCAAATGAAGTTGCGAATGTATTTTGTAATAGTTCTAAATCATATTTTAATTTTTTACATTCAGAATGAAATAATTTGTATGGCATCAAAATTGCAGCACCACAATAATTTAACAAAGCAACTTTAGTAAGTTTTTTTGATTCTTCTGATGGAAAACTAAATTTAGTTAAATAATATTCAACATCTTTAATAGCGCCCATTTGTGCAACTTGTGATGCTGCATGTAATTTTTTTGTTTCAATGGAGCTATAATCACTAAGCAATAACTCTTTTTTATTTTTGTTATAAATTTTTGAAAATGGTTTGTTCTCATCAGGAATAACATCTTTTACGGTTATTGAATATTCTGACTGTAAATAATCGCACAAAGATAAATATCTTGTTCGATTATTTTTTTGAATTTTGTTAAAAACTTTATTTGCAAATTCTTCTAACTTCGGAAAATAATTTTTATTCTCTTGAAAAAAATCAACAACAACCTCTCCAGGGAAAGAATTTTTTCTATTATCTACAATTTTACCTGAAATTTTTTCAATCTTACTTATTAATTCATGATCTTTTTTTTTAAGAATATCTCCTAATCTAACGATAGCTTTTCCAATCTTTGGATTGGTACTTACTAGATCTTTTACTTCCGGACCTAAAATATCTAAGTCTTCAAATAAAGTGTCATCTAAAATTTCTGAAATTGTATTTTGAAGATTGATATCTGTCTTTGATGTAAGATCTGATAATTGGATATTTAGTTTTTCACAAACATTTAAGAGTAAATCTCCATCTATTTTTCTTTTACCGCTTTCAATTAAGTTTAAATAACTAGGAGAAATACTTAAATCTTCAGCTAATTTGTTAGCTTGCAGTCCAAGTTGTCTTCTAAAAGCTCTTATTTTTGGCCCTATTTTAAGATCTATTTGACTCATTTTACTATTTGTAAATTTTGTAAATTTATTTTTACAATATTTTTTCCCTATTTACAAAGCTTTTTAACGTTTTTTATAGATTTTGTAAATTTTGTAAAATATATGACTTATATGGATAAAAACTTAAAAAACACAGAAAATGAAGCTCAAATCATCAAAAAAGAGGATTTAGATCACCATCATAATAAAGGAATTTACATGAGAGATGATCACTGTGATTGGGGTTCAAGTGGGATGAGTGAACTAATCGACGCTTTAAACGATAGTAACTAATTCTACTTTTTCAATTTTCTTCAACAAAGGATTATAAATAATGAGTGCAGAGAAAATCTCTTATGAGTTAAAAAGATATGCTGGTATCAAACGAGACTACACTGATGAAGAAGTGGAGAGATTAAGAGGTTCAATTAAAATTGAGTACTCACTTTGCAAAAATCAATCTGAAAAACTTTGGAAATTATTAAATACTGAAGCTTATGTTAATACACTTGGTTCTTTGTCAGGCAACCAAGCTGTTCAGCATGCAAAAGCTGGATTAAAAGCAATATATTTAAGTGGTTGGCAAGTTGCAGCAGATGCTAATACTGCTGGAGAAATGTATCCAGATCAATCTTTATACCCTTATGATAGTGCTCCTAAGTTAGTTGAGTCTATGAACAATTCTTTAATTAGAGCAGATCAAATTCAACATATGGAAATGCAAGATGGTGATATGAAACCTGAGGAAAAAGTTGATTATATGCTTCCAATTATAGCTGATGGTGAAGCAGGTTTTGGTGGACCATTAAATGTATTTGAATTAACTAAAAAATTTATAAGAGCTGGTGCTGCAGGTGTTCACTTTGAAGACCAATTAGCTAGTGAAAAGAAATGTGGTCATATGGGTGGAAAAGTTCTTGTTCCAACTGGTACAATGGTCAAGAACTTAAAAGCTGCAAGATTAGCTGCCGATATTGCAGAAGTTCCATTAATTATATTAGCAAGAACTGATGCTAATGCAGCAAAACTTATTACAAATGATTTTGATGAAAATGATAAACCATTTTTAACTGGTGAAAGATCTCCAGAAGGATTTCATTATGTTAAAGATGGAATTGAACAAGCTATCTCTAGAGGTTTGGCTTATGCACCGTATGCTGATTTAATTTGGTGTGAAACAGCTACTCCTAATTTAGCTGAAGCTAAAAAATTTGCAGATGCAATTCATGAAAAGTTTCCTGGAAAACTATTAGCTTACAATTGTTCTCCATCATTCAATTGGAAAAAACATTTAAGTGATGACGAGATTGCTTCATTCCAACAAGAAATTGCTAAAATGGGTTACAAATTCCAGTTCATTACTCTTGCTGGTTTTCATACTCAAAACATTGCAATCTTTGAGCTTGCTGAGAAATATAGAAAAGAAGGTATGGCTGCATATTCTAGAATTCAACAACAAGAATTTGCTAGAGAAAAAGATGGCTATACTAGCGTTAAACACCAAAGAGAAGTTGGTACATCTTATTTTGATGCAGTATCAAATACTATTAGTAGCGGCCAAAGCTCGACAACAGCAATGGCTGGATCTACTGAATCTGAACAGTTTTAAAAAAAATACTTTCCCTCTCCATTTTTTTTAGTAGCCCTTAATTATTAGGGCTATTTTTTTTATTTGTAATTAATACTCAGACTGTTAAGGCTCTCAAATGTCTGATAAGAACTTTGGTTTTGGAACACAGATTAGAAAATCTCCTTATTTCGATGCTACTGTAAAATGGGGAGCGACAGGTTTTTCTGTATATAATCACATGTATATTCCAAGGGATTTTGGAAGTCCTGAGAAAAATTTTTGGAACCTTATTGAAAAATCAATTTTATGTGATGTTGCAGTCGAAAGACAGGTCGAGATCACTGGTCCTGATGCATATAAATTTACTCAGCTTTTAACTCCTAGAGATCTTTCAAAGTTATCAGTTGGACAATGTAAATATGTTTTAATTGTAAATAATGATGGTGGAATTTTAAATGATCCAGTTTTATTAAGACTGGCTGAAAATCATTTTTGGTTATCTTTAGCTGATAGTGATGTTTTGTTATGGGCACAAGGTGTTGCAGTTAACTCAGGTTTAGATGTTAAGATATCTGAACCAGATGTTTCCCCTCTACAGTTACAAGGCCCTACCTCACAAGAAATAATGGTCAAACTATTTGGTGAAGATATCAGAGATCTTAAATATTATTGGTTAAGAGAATATCAACTTGATGGAATTCCCTTAATTGTATCAAGAACTGGCTGGTCAAGTGAACTTGGTTATGAAATTTATTTAAGAGATGGCTCAAGAGGTAATGAACTTTATGAAAAAATAATGGAAGCTGGTAAAGAACACGGCCTTCAACCTGGTCATACATCTTCTATCAGACGAATTGAAGGCGGTATGCTTTCTTATCACGCAGATGCAGATATCCATACAAATCCATTTGAATTAGGCTTTGATCGATTAGTTAATTTAGATAGTGATATCAATTTTATAGGTAAAGAAGCTCTAAAAAAAATAAAGCAAGAAGGAATTAAAAGAAAACAAGTTGGTCTTATCATTGATTGTGATCCTTTATCAGGACCAAACACAACTTTTTGGCCGATTGAAAAAGATGGCAAGAAAATTGGTAAGGTAACTTCAGCTGTATATTCACCTAGATTAAAAAAGAATATTGCACTTGCAATGATTGAAGTTAATCATTCAGAATTAGGTAATAAATTAGATATAGAAACTCACGAAGGAAAATATTCAGCTACAATAGTAGAAAAACCTTTTTACGATCCAAAAAAGAAAATAGCTAGTAGCTAAGATTTAATATTGTATCCTTTTTTCAATAGAACTGTAACCACAGTTACACATAACATCAAAAATACTACCATTGAAATAACACTCACCCAAATATTGAAATCTGAAACACCATAAAAGGCAAATCTTAAACCATTAATTAAATAAACAACTGGGTTAAAATAAGTAACTGTTTGCCAGAACTCAGGCAACATATCTAAAGAATATAAACTACCACCTAAAAATACCATTGGCGTAATAACTAAAGTTGGAATGATAGACATTTGCTCAAAATTAGAGCTCATTAAACCAATTAAAAAACCAAATAGAGCAAATGTAAATGCTACTAATACTAATAAAAATATCATTAACAATGGATACATTACTTGAACCTCAACAAAGAAAGTTGATGTTAAAAATATAACTAATCCAACAATAAGAGTTTTAGTAGCGCCAGCTCCCACAAAAGCTAAAACAATTTCAAAAGTTGAAATTGGTGCAGCTAAAATTTCATAAATAGTTCCATTAAATTTTGGAAAAAATATCCCAAATGAAGTGTTGCTGATTGATTGAGTTAACAACGTTAACATCAAAAGACCAGGAACAATAAAAGATCCATAACTAATTCCATCAATTTTTTCTACATAACCACCAATTACAGATCCAAAAACAATAAAATATAGAGAGGTTGATAGAACTGGTGAAAACAATGATTGCATCAATGTTCTCTTAAATCTGTCCATTTCATGCAAGTACATTGCTCTAAATGCGTAATAATTAAACTTCATTGTTCTCCTTTACTAATGTCACAAATATTTTCTCTAAAGTAGTTTGTTCAGTTTTTAAATCTTGTAATTTTAAATTTGCATCTTTTAAATCTTGTAACAAGTTAGTTATTCCAGTGCTTTTAGCTCTAACATTATATGTGTAATTGATTGATTTTTTATCTTCTCCAATTTCTAAATTATACTTATCTAAACTGCTTGGGATTTCAGTGATTTCTTCTTGAAGATCTACTGTAAGTTTTTTATGTCCCATTTTTTTCAATAATTCTTTTGTTTCATCAACAACAATAATTTCTCCTTGATTGATTACACCCACTCTATCTGCGATTGCTTCAGCTTCTTCAATATAATGAGTAGTAAGAATAATTGTAACACCAGTTTTTCTTAGAGTTTCAACTACCTTCCACATGTCTTGACGTAATTCAACATCAACACCAGCTGTTGGCTCATCTAAAAATAATATAGTTGGCTCGTGAGACAATGCTTTTGCAATTAATACCCGCCTCTTCATTCCTCCAGACAACTGTCTTAATCTTAAATCTTTTTTATCCCATAAGCTTAAGTCTTTTAAAATTTTTTCAATATGTTTTGGATCTGGTTTTTTTCCATACAAACCTCTCGAGTATGAAACATTGTTAAAAACTGTTTCAAATTGTTCTAGGGTTAATTCTTGTGGCACTAATCCAATTCTGGATCTTGTTTCTCTGTAATCATCAATGATATCAAAATCATCTACAGTAACTTTTCCTGAAGATGGTCTAACGATTCCACAAATAATACTTATAAGGGTAGTTTTACCTGCACCATTTGGTCCAAGCATTGCAAAAATTTCACCTTTTTTAATGTTTAGGTTTATTTTCTTTAAGGCTTCAAAGCCATTATCGTAGACTTTTGATAGATTATTTATGCTTATTTGATCTGACATGAACTAGGCATATATAGAGACAATTTATTGTATTACAATATTTTAAAATTTGTTTACAACCCACGATTAATGAGAAAAATTTTTGTATTTATCTGTTTTATCTTTGCATTCACTACTAATGGGATGGCTAAAGAAACAACTTATACTAAAGATCTGTTTGATAAGGCTTTAGCGGATGGAAAAGTTGTAGTGGTTAGTTCTTGGGTTAAATATTGCACATCTTGTGCTAGTCAAATGAAAGTTCTTGATAAAGCAAAAAATGATTTTGATAATATTGAATACTTTAAATTTGATGTGACTAATAAGGAAATTGCTAAATTTTTTAATGTTCAATATCAAACAACACTTTTAATTTTTAAAGACAATAAAGAAGTTTACAGAAGTATTGGTGAGACAACCAAAGAACTTATTTATGATGCTTTAAATTCAGTGATCTAAATTAATTACTTTTCAATTTCAAAATTACTGCTGGCAAAAAAGTTGCAACAACAAATGATAAGAATAATAAAGATTGTGCAACAAAAGGTGAAAATAGATCTTTAGACATCAATCCCCCAACTAATAAACTCTTAGAAAAATCTGGATAAGGAAACATTAAAAATCCACCAATTAAACCAATTATAATTGAAACATAAGCAGTTTTTTCATTTACCTTGTTGTAAAAACTGTAAAAGACTGTGAACACAAACGCACAACAAAATAAATCTGCAAGTAAAAATAAATACAAAATATCAAATCCTTTTGATGCAACACCAAATGCAATTAACGATAAAAATACAATAAAGTATTTCGAAATTTTTAAATAATCTGTTTTTTTATCTAAATTAAAAGTTGCTTTACCATCAACAACAAACAAGCTTGATATAGCATTAACCAATGTATCAACTGTTGAAATTGTTAAAGCTAATCCAAGAATAATAATAATTAAGGAAAGCATTTCGGTTTGTTCTTTTAACAATAAAGTAAAAAATCCTAAATCAGCTCTTGCTGAAGGATCAATAGAAAACGACACCATTCCAATAAAACCCATTAAAAAAACTATTGGAACAATTACAAAAAAAGAAATGATCAATGCTGATTTTAAAGTATTGTAATCTTTAGCAGCATAAACCCTTTGCCAATTTCCTTGGTGAAATAAATTTGTAGCAGCAACAGCTATAAAAAAAGTTAACCCAGCTGTATAACTTGGAATATAAGATGAACTTAACAATTGTGGATTTTTTTCTTTAATCAATGCAAATGAAAAGTTATCCCCTGTTGATGAACTGATAATCAAAATTAGGATTAATAAAAGAAAGCCAATTACTATCATTTGAATATTATCAGTAAAAATAGAAGCTCTTAATCCGCCATAAAGTGTGTACGTTAAAGTTGCTAAAAGCACAATTAATGCAGTGATCCAAAGATCTGTACCTGATAAATAATTTATCAAAACCGCAACAGCTGTCACCTCTGCACAAAGAAAAATAAACATGTAAAAAATTGTCATTAACAAAATCAGTTTAAATAAACTTTTTCCAAATTTTTTTCTCATAAACTCAATTAGAGATGAGCCTTTTGGAAATTCTGATCTAATTTTTCTTCCAAAATAGATTAAGAAAATCATAGGAAAAGCTGTACCAAGTGCATAACCAATAACAGCCCCTATTCCTCCCCATGTAGCAGCAGCAACAGGGCCAAATAAAATCCATGCTCCTAAAGCAGATGCAACAAGACTTGTTGTTAATGAAAATAATTCTATATTTCTATTTGCTGTTAAATAGTTACTTATTCCTTGGAATTTTTTAGAATGATAAATTCCTAATGCAGCAAATACCAAACTAATAATAATTACTAATGTTAATGATGATGATTGACTTAAAAAGTATGTGTTATCCATTTTATCCCTTTCTGAATTACCGGACAGGTTCGTAGGGTTTAATCTCAGTCTGTTAAGACACCCCTTTGTTTTAAATATATATTTAATTTTATGTTTTTAAACTAAAATATTAAGTTATATTAAGAGTTATGAACTACAAGGCATCACCAAAAAGATATTCCAATATGAAATATAGAAGATGTGGGAAGAGTGGTGTTGATCTACCTTTGATAAGCCTTGGTCTTTGGCATAATTTTGGTGGTAAACAACTTACATCTGAAGCAAAGAAGATGTTGTTTTATTCTTTTGATTCAGGGATTACTCATTTTGATTTAGCAAATAATTATGGTCCACCAGCAGGAAGTGCTGAGGCTAATTTTGGAAAAATTTTAAGTAAAGAATTTAAAAGATATAGAGATGAATTAATCATCTCATCTAAAGCAGGTTATGATATGTGGGAAGGACCTTACGGTGAATGGGGTTCAAAAAAATATATTATTGCAAGCTGTGATCAGAGTTTAAAAAGAATGGGATTAGAATATGTAGATATATTTTATTCACATAGATTTGATCCAAATACACCATTAGAGGAAACAGCGGATGCTTTAGAGCTTATTTATAGATCTGGTAAAGCTCTTTATATTGGTATTTCTTCTTATTCTTCAAAGAAAACAATTGAGATGTTTAATATTTTAAAGAAAAGAAACATTAAAATATTTATCCATCAACCCTCTTACTCTTTAATAAATAGATGGTTTGAAAAAGATTTAGATAAAAATTTAATTAAATTAGGAATTGGAACTATTGCTTTTTCACCATTAGCGCAAGGTATGTTGTCGGATAAATATTTAAAAGGAATTCCAAAAGCATCAAGAGCAAGTGATCCAAAATCTGCACTAGATAAAAGTTTCATAACTAAAAGAAACATAAAGATAATTTCAGATTTAAATCAAATTGCTAAAAAAAGAGGTCAAAGATTATCGCAAATGGCTTTAGCTTGGGTGTTAAACAACAAAGCAGTTACTACAGCTTTAATTGGAGCAAGTAGTGTAAAACAAATTAAAGAAAATATTGAAAGCTTAAATAATTTAAAATTTTCTAAATCTGAACTTAAAGAGATAAATAAAAAAGCTAAAGACGGAAATATTAATAAGTGGGCAAGATCTAGTTCTTATTAAAAGAAGTGTTTTTCAATTAAATAATGAAGAGTAAAAATAATTAAAGAAGCACAAATAATTAAAAATACTCTTTCTTGATTACTCATTATTGTTGACCTTTATGATTCATTATTTCAATCATACACTGAGTAGCATACTCTCTCCACTCTGTAGAATTCTTATTTTTTAGGCTATTTAAATGATCGCGGTTACTTTGAATATCGTCTTTATGTTTTAGATAATCAGCCCCATTTAGATTTGCTTCCATAGAAGAAAGGTTGGTTTCCATTGCTTTTATCCACTCTTTCCCAAGCTCAACACATTTTTGATCATCTTTTTCATCACAGATTTGTTTGAAAAAATTAAAAATAACATCATCAGTATTAACTGAAGTGTTCATATCTTATTGCTCAATACAGGTTCCAATTGAGTCTGGACCACATGTCTTACCATTAGTCCAAGTAGCACCAATCAGATTTGCATTTTCAAAATTTGCATTAGTAATGTTTGCAGATGTAAAATTTGCTTCCATTAAATTAGCATTTTGAAAATTAGCTTCAATTAGAGTTGCTCCCATGAAATCAACTCTAGTTAAATTCGCATTAGTGAAATTTGTTTTTTCAAAATTGCCACCAATACTAATTGTTTCATAAAGATTAGCTCTAACAAATGTAGATTCTGGAAAAGTTCCAAAAGATAAATTTGAATTCATCATAATACTTTTATCTAAATTTACTTGCACAAAACTTGCAAAAGATAAATTAGAGTTAGGTAAATAACTACCTTGTAGATCTTGTGCATCTGAAAATCTGCATTTAGAATAATCTACACCATCTGTTAATGGATCATCACATGCGGCATTTGAATTTGAAACAAAAAAGAAGCTAAAGAATATTAAAAGAAGTATTTTTTTCATAATCAAAACTAACAAATAAAATATGTCAAAACAATGAAGGTTTATGTCTTTAAAAATAATTTAACATTATAAATTATTGTATTTTTGAAGTATAAAAATCAACCTATGAAAGAATATAACATTGCATCAATAGCAGGAGATGGAATAGGAAAAGAAGTAGTTCCTGAAGGCTTAAAAGTATTAAAAGACGCTGCTGAAAAACATCAATTTAAAATAAATTTTACAGAATATGATTTTGCTTCATGTGATTATTATGAAAAACATGGAAAAATGCTTCCAGATGATTGGAAGGAAAAATTAGGAAAACATGATGCAATATTCTTTGGCGCTGTTGGTATGCCAGATCAAGTTCCAGATCATATATCGTTATGGGGATCCTTACTTCAGTTTAGAAGAGAATTTGATCAGTATATCAATCTTAGACCGGTAAAATTGTTTCCTGGAATTAATCCTCCGTTAGCAAATAAAAAACCAGGTGACATTGATATGCTAATTGTTAGAGAAAATACCGAAGGTGAATACTCTTCTGTTGGTGGAAGAATGTTTAAAAATACTGATAGAGAAATAGCTATTCAAGAAACTATCATGTCTGCCCATGGAATAGATAGAGTTCAAAAATTTGCTTTTGAATTAGCAAAACAAAGAAAAAGAAAAAAATTAACAAATGCAACAAAATCAAATGGCATTTCAATTACAATGCCGTTTTGGGATGAACGTTTTAATGCAATGAAAGAAAATTATCCTGATATTGAAACAGATCAATATCATATTGATATTTTGGTTGCTAGATTTGTACTAAACCCAGAATGGTTTGATGTTGTTGTTGCATCTAATTTATTTGGAGACATTCTTTCAGACTTAGGACCTGCTTGCACTGGAACTATTGGAATAGCTCCATCTGGAAACATTAATCCTGAAAATAAATTTCCATCTTTATTTGAACCAGTTCATGGTTCAGCGCCTGATATTGCAGGAAAAGGTATTGCTAATCCTGTAGGACAAATTTGGTCAGGAGCAATGATGTTAGATTATTTGGGAGAAAAAGAAGCCTCTAATTCAATTGTTGAAGCTATTGAAACATCTTTAAGTGAAAAAGAAAATAGAACTAAAGACTTGGGTGGAGATGCTGATACCTTAAAATGTTCTAATTCAATATTAGCTAATCTTTAAATCTTAACCTTCTTACCAGTTTTTGCGCTTTTGGTTATTGCAGCAAAAATCTTTAGAGAGATTAAACCATCATTACCATTAACTTTTGGTTTAACTTTTTTAGATACTACATCAGCAAAATGATCAATTTGGTTAACTAAAGTACTATCGTCTTTTTTGTTTTTATCTTCGTTAACAAATATCTTATTCCACCAACTTCGCTCATTTTTATAGAACCAATATTTTAAATTAGGAAATTGCAATGATCCCTTAGTACCACCAATCATATATGCAGATTGATTAGTTATAGGATAAGCAGGATTTTCTCCTGCAGTTAATTCATAACTCCATGGAGCAACAATTGTATCTGACAAATTTAATGTACATAGCGCACCTGAATTAAAAATTAAGCTAATAGTTGCTGTATCTTCAACTGCAAATTTTCTAGTTTTATTAGTTGTAAATGCTTGAACGTATTTAATAGATCCAAGTAGGTAGCAAATCATATCGATATCATGGACTAAATTAATTCCTAAAGGCCCTCCTCCTTTACTAATTCTCCATTTTTCTTTGTAATAAGCTTTGTGTTTATAAAGCCAACACAAGACATTTGCTGAAACAATGTTTCCTAATTTTCCTTTATCGATTAACTCCTTTACCTTTGATACAATTGAATTATGTCTTCGATGATAACCAATTAATAACGGCGTTTTATTTTTATTAGCGCTACTAATAATTTTTTTAGCTGAATTAATATTATCTGAGATAGGTTTTTCTAATAATACTGGAATTTTTTTCTTTAAAAAACTGACTGTATGTTTTTCATGAAGTTGATTTGGAGTAGCTACAATTACTGCATCCAAATTTTGTGAGTTTAAAAGTTCTTCTACATTTGAATACAACGGGATTTTATATTTTTTTGATAAATTTTTTGAATTGTTACTAATATCAACTATTGAATGAAGATTGGCTTTATTAGATTTTGAAATTGCCTTTATGTGTTGCAATCCCATTAAACCAGTTCCAACAATCGATATGTTTATTTTTTTATTCATTTTATGAAATATTTATTTTTGTAAAGTACTTATAAAGTTTTTTAGGTTTAATTAAAGTACTTGGAAAATTTTTATTATTTGGTGCATCTGGATAGTGCTGAGTTTCTAAGCAAACTCCTTGGTAAGGAGCAAGTTTATTTTTATATCTCAAACCTTGGCTAGTATAGAGCTGTACTCCAGGAAGATTTGAGTAAAAGTCTAATTGAATATTAGTTTTTTTATTTTTTAAAGAGGCTAAATAATTTTTAGAATTTTTTTTAACACAAAATGTTAAATCAAATCCTAATGCATTAATTTTGTTAGATGATTTTTTTAAATTTTTGTTTTTTATATAATCTATTTTTTCTCCAATATTTTTAAACTTATTGAAATCATTTATAGTGTTTTTGACTTTTTTAAATTTACCAGTTGGGATTAATTTATTGTTTACTTCAAGATACTTTTCTGAGTTAATTTTTAAATCATGATTAAAAATTGTCTCTTTTTTATTTTTATTTAAATTCCAGTAACTATGATTCGTTAAACTGACGTGAGTAAATTGATTTGATTTATATTGGTATTTGATAATTAAACTTTTATTTTTAATTTCAAAAATACACTCTGAATTTAAGTCCCCTGGGAAACCTTGATCTAAATTTTTAGATAACAATTGATAAATAATTTTAGTTTTTGAATGATGTTTAATTTTCCATTCCAATCTATCAAATCCTATTTTTCCTCCATGTAGTGTATTTCTACCTTCATTGCCATCGAGTTTAAAAATTTTATTTTTAATCTTAAATTTCGAATTTGATATTCTTCCTGCATACCTACCACAAGTAGCACCTACATAAAAATTTTTACTATTGTAATTTTTTAAAGAACCTAAATTTAAGATTAAATTAATTTTCTTTTGCTTGTCATAAACCTCATACAAGCAAGCACCGATATTAATTGATTTAACTCTTAAATATTTATTTTCTATCGTAGAACTTTGTACTTTCACAAAGCGTTTTACAACCAGCCCTTATCAACAATGTAAGATTGATTTGTACATCCACCAGATTGTTCTGATGAAAAAAACAACACTGCTTGAGCAAGTTCATGCGGTAACAATCTCGCTTTTAAACATTGATTTTTCATCAAATCTTTTTCAGACTCTTCATTTAACCAAAGATCGATTTGTCTTTGTGTTAATACCCATCCTGGAACTACTGAATTAACTCTAATATTAAATTCTCCTAAATCTCTTGCAAATGATCTGGTTAAACCAACTACACCAGATTTAGCTGCTGTATAAGCAGCCATGCCACCTTGTCCAACCATCCATGAAGAAGATCCCATATTAACAATTACACCACCTTTATTTTCAATCATTGATTTTTTAACTGATTGTACTGTGAAAAAATAATGTCTTAAGTTTACATTCATTCTCTCATTCCAATATTCTTCTGTAACATCATCAATTTTGTGTCTTGTGTCATTGGCCGCGTTATTGATTAAAATATCAATTGGACCTTTTTGATCAATAATATCTGCAATTGTCTTTTGCAGTTGTTTTATATTTAACAAATCACATTCAATAAAAGTTGGTATTGAATATTTTTTGCTTTTTATATCTTCAATTAATTTTTCAGACTCTGATACATTAATATCTATAAAGTAAACTTCTGAACCTTGTTCACAAAAATGTTCAACTATGGAAGCCCCAATTCCAGATCCTCCACCTGTAACAAATACTCTTTTATTTTCTAAATCGTAATATTTTACTTTCATCTTTTTAATCCTCCGACAGTTATAAATACTCTTTAATTTTCTAAATAGTGATATTTAAAAATTTTATAAATTTAATAATTTAAATTCTGTTTATTTTAGTAATTATAAAGAATTTAAAATAAAAATATAGATTTTATTTAGCTTTATAACCTAAACCAATATTATTTATTTTTTTACTCGCATCCATAATTTTTGGATATTCATAATTTAATCCTAAAAGCTGTCGCACTTTTGAATTTGAATTATTTTTGAAGTCTTCCGATAAATAAGTAACTAAATCTTCAACTGGTTTTATATACTTTGGAAGAAACTCTATCAGTAATGCTGCTCTTTGGTGATCTGATTTATTTGGTGATGCTCCATGCCAACAGTTACCATTGAAAAAAACTAAATCACCAGGATTAGCAATCATTTGTTGTTTGTTTGAAAAGTCATCATTTTCATTTGGATAGTGTAGTTTCTTTTGTGATCCTGGTATGTATGCGGTTGCTCCTGATTTTTCTGAGCAAATATCTAGAGGTATAGTGGCCTGACAGTTTTGTGCAAATGAACTATTAAGACCCATCGGAAAAGTCTCACTATTATAAAAATCCCAATATGGATAATCGATATGTAGTTCTTGACCTATAGATCCTGGTAACAACCTACTTGCACAGTAAGATCCACAAAAAAACTCTGAACCTAAAAGTTTAGACATTAAGCTGAAAATAATGTCATTTGTTATTAATTTACTAAAAACCTCTCCTTTACCAAATAAATTCCATATTCTTTGCTGTAGTTTAATTTTATTAGATGCTTCAGCTTCAGCATTAAAGTGAGTTTCTTTTTGCTCCTGAGTATCAGCAAAATGATTAACAATCTCTCTTGCTTCTTTGATATCGTTTAAATTATATGCATTTTCAATAACGATAACTCCAGATTCATGCATTAATTCGTTTATAGCTTTGGTGATATTAAAAGTATCTCTAGAGAATTTACGCATAGATAAATTTTAAGTGAAAAAAAATTAAAAAAAAATAAAAAAAATTATAACTCTAATTCTTTAGCTAGATCGCCAATTTTAGCACCACCCGCCATCAATCTTTTCACATCTTCATTACCCAGTTCTGAAGACAATCCTGAACCAATTACCTCTCCTAAACTTAAAAAAGTAAATCGATCAGCTATAAGACGCGCATGAATTTCATTGTGTGTGATAAGTATAATTGCAATATTTCCTAAATTTTGAACTTTTTTAATTGTCTTTAAAACTTCCATTTGCTGTTTTTGACCTAATGCTGATGTAGGTTCATCTAATATTAATATCTTTGCACCAAAGTAAATTGCTCTTGCAATTGCCAATGTTTGTCTTTGTCCACCTGACATTGTTCCAACTGGCTGATTAGGGTTTGCAATATTAATTCCAATTTTAGACATTTCCTCTATTGTTATTCTATCCATTTCATCCATTTGCATTAAACCAAATCCAGCAGGACCTTTTATTAATTCACGTCCAAGAAAAAAATTTCTCGTTACTGATGTTAAAGCATTAAGTGCTAAATCTTGATAAACTGTTCCAATACCTGCATCAGATGCTTGACGTGGTGAAGTAAAGTTAACATTTTCTCCATCTACTTTTATTTCTCCACTTGTCATAGGATGAACACCAGATAACACTTTGATCAAAGTTGATTTTCCAGCACCATTATCACCTAACAATGCGTGAACTTCACCTGGATAAACATCTAATGAAACACCATTTAAAGCAGTAAATGCTCCAAATTTTTTTACTAAGTTTTTTATTTCAATTAATGGTTTTTTATCCATTAGATATTTCCCATAATTCGTTTTCTTATATTCTCATTAGTAAAGGCTGCGGTAACAAGAACTGCTCCAAGGAACACCCTGTAGAACGATCCATCAATTCCAGGAATATAAAAGAAAGCTTCTTTTGCAATTCCAAAGATAATTGTACCTAGAATTATTCCACCAATGGTTCCAAAACCTCCAGTTAAAACAACACCACCAATAACCGCTGCAGCAATTGCTTCTAACTCTTTTAAATTACCTTTAGCTGTATCTGCTGTGTTAACTTCAAATACCTGACAAGCCGCAAACATAGTTGCGCAGAATGCAGTAAACATAAATAATGAAATCTTAACTTTATTCGTTGGAACACCATTAGCTTTTGCAGCATTAAGATTTCCACCAGTTGAATAAATCCAGTTACCTGCTTGAGTTTTACTTAAAATTAAATAACAAATAAATGCAATCAGTCCCCAAATCATCAAACAAGAATACATCCCTTTAGCGAATATATTTCCAAAGTTATTTACGTTCCAATCTACAGTATAATATAGCCAGTTAAACACTGGTTCCATAATGTCTCCACCAAAGAAATTAGCTACAGGCCTTGCAGTAACTATCGTGTCGATATAAGCTTTTGCTATATCGATATCAGTAACAGCTTTTGCTGCAACTTCAGGAACATTAACACCAGCTTCAATTTTCTTTGTCAAAATTTCAACCATTGAGTCATTACCAGATTTTTTTGCCCCAGCTAATGACTTTTCTAAAGTTGCAATCATCTTTTCAGCATTCATAGCAGTTTTGTAAGCTGCAACTTTTTCGTTAATATATGTTAATCGTTCTGTTAATTTTGCAACCGTGCTAGCTGGCACAGTGCTAAGAATTTCTAATAATTGGTCATTTGGTAAAGATTTAGCCGCGTCTCTTTCCATTTCTCCATGACCTGGTACATTTATAATATTTTTAATATCTGGTAAATCTGTAACAGTTGTTGATCCAGCAGTTTGATCAGGAGCTTTGTTAAATGCTCTGTATGATACCTCAGTTAAACCTCTTAAGAAGAAAAGTCCACCTAGTGTAACGATGAAAGAAGATATTCCACTCTTAACAATTATCCATCCTTGTATCCATCCAAAGGATAATGTCATACATAATGTAATTAATATTGCTAATAATGGAGATACATCTTGAATTTTAAATAATGTAAATCCTTCAAAATGAAAACCACCTTCAAAAGATATGTAAGGAATAACAACAGCAAAACCCCATTTTAGTATCATTGCCATACAACCACCGGCAAAACCGATCATTGAACCAACAGAAAGATCAAATTCACCTGCAATGATTAACATTCCAGCAGCAAGTGCAACAATTCCTAATTGTGCAATTACCCTAAAATTATTTCTAATTCCTAAAGCGTTAAATCCTTCACCAGAGAAAGGGTTAAGAGAAAATTGTCCTTCTGGAATAGAGAAGTATCCCAACATACAAAAAAGTAAAACCATAACTCCAAAAGGTCCAACTTCTGGACGAGACATAAATGCAGAGTACCATTTTTTTTCACCTTGTCGGTCTGACTCTTGTCTTGGCTTTTTTGATGTTGATGTGTTCATTTATAAAAGACTTATTAATTTTGTTAAAAAAAAAGGGCCGATTGAATAATCGACCCTTTAAATTATTACAGACTATCTATCAATACCTGCTAAAGCAGCAACTGAAGAAGCGTTAGACTTGTCAACGAAGCCAGGTCCTGATGGGATGTTAGCTCCTGGTAAAAGTCCAGCACTGTTGTTGTACAAGTGTAATACGATGATCGGCATATAACCTTGTAATCTTTGTTGTTGATCGATAGTGAAAGCAACTCTTCCAGATCCAATTAAATCCATAACTGCAGGACTTAAGTCGAAGCAAGAGTGGTGTACTGTCATACCTAGATCAGCTAAAGCTTTATCAACAGCTTCACACACGTGTGGTCCTACTGAAAGGATCGCATCGATATCGCTGTTAGCTTGTAAAGCAGCAGTTGCTCTAGTTTGAATAGTTGCAGGGTCAGATGTAGTATCAGTCATTTGCATAGGAACAGCAGAACCGTAACCTTCACATCTGTCTACAAGAGCTGTGTTGTATGCTTCTTGAATCATACAAAGTGCTTTAGAAGCACCTTCAGCTTTTGCTCTTTCACCAGCTTTTTGTCCAGCAAGTAATTCTGGCTGACCAACGTGCATTAAAGCACCTAGGCTAGCAGATGACTCTAAACCAGAGTTCATTGTAATCACTGGAACACCAGCAGCAACAGCAGCTTTAATAGCTGGGCCTAATGCATCTGGATCTGGTAAAGAAATTACCATACCATCTGGTTGAGTAGCTGCAGCAGCTTGAATTGAGCTTGCCATATCAGCCATATCAGCAGAAGGGTTGTAGATATATTCGAAGTCAGCACCGATTGCTCTAGCTGCATCTTCACCACCTTTTTGAACTACTGGCCAAAAAGGATCTTTTCCTTCACCATGAGTAATCATGACATATCTTTCAGCGAACGCAGAAGTTGCAAATAATGCAAGAGCTGCAATCGAAAGTATAAGTTTTTTCATTATTTCTCCCTTTTTTTTATGTTTTTAAATTAATTTAAAAAACGAAATATACCTAGTTTGAGTAAAGATCATAACAAAAAATATAAATACAACTTTTAATTGATTTTTTTTTTTTAAATTTTTTTCGCTTCTTTGCTTGTATTTAAAATTTAGAATTTTTCTAATTTATATTTAAATCTAATATGTCGCGCTTCTTCCTAATCTTGCAGCACCTCTAACACCACTAGCATCACCATATCTTGGTTTTAAAAAAACACCTTCGTATTCTCTGCCAATTACAAATTTTCTTACCAGTGAATCTATTTCATGTAGGAAATCAATTTCGTTTGAAACTCCACCTCCAAAAACAAAAGCATCTGGATCTAAAATATTTATTATACTTGAAAGTGACATTGCTAAATTTACTTTAAAATCATCTATAAATCTTTCTGCGTCCAAATCATGTTTTCTATTTAATTCAAAAATTTCATTTGTTTTTAAACTTCTTCCATAAAGTTTTTTAAATCTTTTAGCCAAACTTAATCCAGATAAAAAACTCTCAATCTCTGCTTCTCTTGGATTGCTCGAGTCGAAATTTTCTTTCTTTGCAGCGAAATAGGGAATTTGATTATGACCCCACTCTCCGGCAACACCATTAGGACCACTTACTATTTTTTTATCAATTACTAAACCACCCCCAACTCCAGATCCTAAAATAATTCCATAAACAATCTTGTAGTGTTTCCCTGCTCCATCTATCGCTTCTGATAAAGCAAAACAATTTGCGTCATTTTCACAAAACACTTCTTTTCCAAGTGCTTTACGTAGATCATTTTGAAAAGGTTTTTTTTCTAACCAACTGATGTTGGGAACGTTTTTAACCAACCCTGTTTGAGGAGAGTGAACTCCTGGATGACAAACTCCAATTGGAAGTTCTTGGCTAAACTCTTCTTCTAATTTTTTATGAATGTCTCTTATTGCGGTAATAATTTGAGTATAATTTTTTGGACATGCTATTCTTGATCTGTGTTTTTCTTGTCCATCTTTTTCAAGTACAACACTCTCTATCTTTGTTGCACCAACGTCTATACCTACTTGCATAATTATTAGTAGGTTGCTCTACCACCGCTTAGATCAAATACTGCAGCTGTTGAGAAAGAGTTTTCTTCGCTTGATAACCAAGCAACTAAAGAAGCTAATTCCTCTACCTTAGCAAATTTATTTCTTGGTATTTTTGAAAGCATATAATTTATATGCTCTTCAGTCATTTGATCAAAAATTCTAGTTTTTGCTGCAGCTGGAGTAACACAATTTACTGCAATATTTTTTTGGGCAAGTTCTTTACCTAAAGATTTAGTTAAACCTATAACTCCTGCTTTTGAAGTGCTGTAAGCACTTGCATTTGGATTTCCTTCCTTACCTGCAATAGATGCAATATTAACAATTCTTCCATAGTCATTCTTAACCATAAATGGAACAACTGCTTTACAACAATAAAAGACTGCATTTAAATTTAAATTAATTACTTTGTTCCACTCTTCTATAGGGTATTCTGCAACAGTAGTATTCATACCTGCTACACCTGCATTATTAATAAAGATATCGATCTTACCATGAGATTTTTCAACTTCAGATAATTTTGAATTAATTGTTTCATAGTTGCTCACATCAACTATTTGATAAGTTAAATTTTCAGAATTTACTTTTTCTAATGCTTTTTTGGCTTCACCTTCATCTATATCCCAAATTACTACTTTAGCACCAGACGCGATAAATCTTTCAGTGATAGCTAATCCAAATCCTTGGGCTCCACCTGTTACAATTGCCACTCTGTTATTTAAATCAAATTTAATCATCTTTATTTTTTAATTTTTTTTGCTCTTATTAAAGGAAAAGCTAAAGCAATTAAAGATAAAATAAAGAATGTTAAAGCTATTGGTCTTGTGAAAAACATTAACCAATTTCCATCAAATATAACTAGAGATTGTCTTAAGGTACCTTCTACTAATTCACCTAAAATTAACCCAATGATCACAGGTACAACTGAGAAACCATATCTTCTCATAAAAAAACCAAGTACACCGAAAAATAGCATTATCCAAACGTCAATTATAGATTGATTCAATGAATAGGTTCCACAAACTGAAACTGCAAAAATCATCGGCCATAGAATTTTATTAGGTACCAATGTTATTCTTGCAAAAATTTTTGCACCAAAAAAACCAAATATAAAGAACAAAACATTAGCAATTAACATTGCGCCAAAAATTCCATATAAAAAATCAGGTTGTTCTCTAAATAAATCAGGTCCAGGTCTAACCCCATGTATAATTAAACCAGTTAAAATTACAGCTGTTGTTGCACTACCAGGAATTCCTAGTGCAAGAGTTGGAACCATCGCCCCACCAGTTGCTGCATTGTTTGCAGCTTCAGCACCAGCAATACCTTCAATAGATCCTTTTCCAAATTCCTCAGGTTTTTTTGAAAATCTTTTTGCTTCTGAGTATCCAATTAATGAAGCAACTGTTCCACCTTCTGCAGGCAATACTCCAATGAAAGAACCAATACCACTTGATCTTAAAATTGTTTTCCAAGTTTTTTTATAATCATCTTTGCTTGGAAGTTTAATTGCTTTTAAAGCTATTCTGTTGAATACCTGATTAATTAAAGTTGATTGGGTTAACATCTCACTCATTGCAAATAAACCAACCACTACTGGTATAAAACCAATCCCTTCAGTTAACTCGTTAATTCCAAAAGTAAAACGATCAATTGATGTCATAAAATCTTTACCAACCGTTGAAATTAAAATTCCAAATGCACCTGCAATCAAATTCTTAATAGGGCTCCCTTCTCCAATTGATGCAAGCATCGTTAAACCAAAGATCGCTAATGCAAAATATTCTGGTTGACCAAATTCATATGCAAGCTGAGCCAATATAGGTGCAAAAAAGACAAGTATTACAACACTAAAAATACCTCCAACTGTACTTGAAACAGTAGCCATTCCTAACGCTCTTCCAGCTTCTCCTTTTTGTGCCAAAGGATAACCATCTAAACAAGTTGCTGCAGCAGCTGGGGTTCCAGGTGTATTAATTAAAACTGCTGTTATCGCACCGCCATAAGTACCTGCACAATAAATAGAAGTTAACAATACAATTGCTGACAATGGATCAAGTGTCATTGTAAAAGGTAAAATTAATGCACCGCCAGTTGTCGGACCTAAACCAGGTAACACTCCTAAAATTAATCCAAACAAAGTTCCAAAAAATAAAACTAATAATAGCTTTGAGCTAAACAAAGGAGCCATCATTAATAATAAATTATCCATCTAGCTATAATAAATGTTAGTTATAATTCCAGGTGGAAATCTTAGACCTAAAATTGTTTCAAAGAAAATAAAGACAATCACAGGAAATATAATTCCAACAAGTAATAAATAAAATATTCTTTTCTCTCCCCAACAATAAGAAACAAAAATAGATAAAACTGAAATTGCTAAAAAGAAATCTAAAGTTTTTGAAATTACTAAAAAAATCACAAAACTTGAAAGTGTTAAAAAGAATGATTTAGGTAATTTTTTTTGAACCTTCCAAGGATTTTTGGTTGCTAAATAATAGATCAATAAAGTCATAACTATTATTAAAACCAAAAGTGCTTTTGGAAATGTTGCAGGTTGTATTCCTCTATTTAAAATTGGAGGAACAATATCAAAGGTAAAAGTAGTGATTAATAATGCTACAGATATAAAAATAATTACAAAAGAGACTTTAAATTCATCTCTAAAAAAAAAGGGCAAACTTTTGTTTGCCCTTTTTTGTTTTTGTACATTCTTCATTTGCAAATGTACTTTTAATTAGATTAGTTAATGTAACCTAAAGCTTTTAGCTGAGCAGTCATTTCAGCAAGCATTTCTTCCATTTGCTTACCCCACTCGTCAGCACCAACTACACTAGTGTCATCAAGACCAATTTCAGTTAAGAAATTTTTGTAATAGTTGTGGCTCATAGCTTTCATCATTCCAGCTTCTAGTTGTTTAACTCTCTCTGCTGGAGCACCTTTTTTAGTTACGAAACCTCTAACAGTAGATAAAGAAACAGGAATTCCTAATTCTTTAGCTGTTGGAGAGTCTCCAATTTTAGCCATTCTATTATTTGCTAAAACAACTGATACACAAAGTTTACCTTCGTTGATTTCAGTTAATGCTTCACCTAAATTTAAAACACCTACATCGATATCACCTTTGATTAGGTTTGTTTTAATTGGTGCTACACCTTTGTAAGCAACAATAGTTGGATCTGTTAATCCACCTTTTTTAGTAAATGCAATTGCACTAACATCATCAATACCACCAGTGTGTGTTGTTCCATATTTTAGTGATTTTGATTTTTGTGCGCTAATGAATTTTTTGGCATCTTTAATTTCATTGTTACAGTTAACAACAAATAATTGAGGATCATCTGTACCTCTTGCTAATGGCTGCATATCGCTTAATTTTACTTTAGTTTTTCCTAAAGCCATTGATACTGCGTGTCCAGTAGTCCAAGTTAAAGTGTGGTTTCCATCTGCAGGTAAAGACATCATGTAATCCATAGATGCTGCTCCACCACCACCTTTTTTATTAACTAACTGCATATCTTGTTTAAGAACTCTTCTTGCTCTTAATAACATCATTCTAGTAGTAACATCAGTTCCACCACCAAAACCAGCGTGAGTAATTGCTTGTATTGGATGTCCATCAGCTTTTGCAGATGTGATCATTAATGGAAGAGCTACAACAAAAAATTCAGTTACTAAAAAAGCAGCTGCTAAAAATAGTTTAAAGCTTTTTTTCATTATTTCCCTCTTTAGTTTATTTAGTTTTTATATATATAAGTTATATATAAATATATAATCATATTTTAATACAACACGTAAAGTAAAAAATGAGTGAAACAAAAGCTAACATCGCACTTCTACTTGGTGATCCAGCAGGAATAGGACCTGAACTTATTTCAAAATTATTAAGTGAAGAAATAACTAACAAAGCAAATATTGTTGTTATTGGTGAAAAACAAATACTTGAGAGTGGAAATAATGTAACTGGTAATTCTCACCATCTTGAAGTCGTAGAAAGTTTTGAACAAGTTAATTTTAATAAATCAAACAGATTTTTATTAGATATATCTAAAGGAAAAAACCATAATTATAAAATAGCTGAACCTTCAAAAGAATCAGGCGAAAGCGTTTTGGAGGCTTTAGATTTAGCATTAACTCTTGCTAAAGAAAAAAAAATTGATGCAATCAATTTTGCTCCAATGAATAAAACAAGTTTGAAACTTGGAGGAAATACCCACTCAGATGAATTGCAATTGATGGCAGAAAAATTAGATGTAAAAAGTTTTTGTTGTGAATTTAATGTTATAGATAATTTTTGGACTGCAAGAGTAACCTCTCACATTCCAATTAAAGAAGTTGCTCAACACATCACAAAAGAAAATATCTTAAAGCCTATTAAATTAATTAATGAAGTTATGGAATTGAATGGCGTAAAAAATCCTAGAATAGCTGTTCAAGCACTTAATCCACATGCAGAATTTGGTACTGAAGAAAAAGATGAAATTATTCCAGCAATAGAAGAAGCAAAAAAACTTGGATTTAATACAGATGGTCCGTTACCATGTGATACATCTTTTGTGGTTGCTTATAAAAATAAAAATCATGATTGTATGGTTGGAATGTATCATGATGCACTTCAGTCTGGACTTAAAGCATTTGGTTTTGATAGAGGAGTTACGGTTCAAGGTGGGTTAACAGTTCCTGTAACAACTACTGCACATGGATCTGCGTTTGCAATTGCTGGTAAAAATGAAGCTAACTTAGCTCCAATTTTAAACTCATTTAAAATTGCATTATCAATGGCTGAAAATAAAAAGAAGTTAAGCTAAGCTTTAAATTAAACCAGCGTCTACCGTAAAATTTTGTTTAGTACATCCAGATGAAACATCTGATGCTAAATATAAAACCATCCTTGAGACATCCTCAGGTAATACTTGTTTTTTAAGACACTGTTTATCTAAAATTTCTTTTTTAAATTTTGGATTTAACCATAATTTTGACTGTCTTTTAGTTGCAACTGAACCAGGTGCAATGGAGTTTATTCTAATATTGTGTTGTCCTAAATCTCTAGCTAGTGATTTAGTTAAACCATAGATTGCAGCTTTTGCAGTACTATATGCTGGAAACATTACAGCCCCTCTAATCCAACTAACCGAGCCTAAATTTATTATTGATCCACCTTTATTTTTAATCATACTTTTTTTTACCGCTTGAGTAGCAAAAAAATAATGCCTCAAATTTATTGCCATTCTGTCGTCCCAGTATTTTTCAGTAACTTCTTCAAGAGTATGTCTTTGATCATTAGATGCATTGTTTACTAAAATATCAATTGCTCCTTTTTTTTTAATAATACCTTGGATTAAAGTTTTGTATTTTTTTATATTTTTAATGTTGCAGATATGAAACGTAGGTATTTTATGTTTTTTCCTCTTAATTTTTGAAATTAATTTTTGAGCTTCTTTTTTATCTATATCAAAAAAATAGACCTCAACACCTTGTTCGCAAAGATGTTCAACAATTGATGCGCCGATACCAGATGCTCCGCCCGAAACTAAAGCACGTTTTCCTTTCAAATCAAAATATTCTACTTTCATTTTTATTTTACTTAATAATTTTCTACTTCTTGAAGTAATGGCATTGATGCTGCTGCACCTAATTTTGTTGTTGATATTCCTGCTACTTTATTTGCAAATACTAATGCATCTTTATTTTTTAGGTCATTAGATAATCCAACAACAAAAGCACCATTAAAAGCATCTCCCGCACCAGTAGTATCTACAACATTATTTTTTAATTTACATGCCTCAACAAAATAATCTTCTTTTCCATTAGAATAATAAACACCCTTCTCTCCTAATGTAATTATAATATTTTTAACTCCTTTTTTTAAAAACTGTTTAGCAGCTTCTTTAATATCATTTTCTGATTTTATTTTTTTATTTAAATAAAATTCTGCTTCTGTTTCATTTGGAGTAAAATAATCAATTAATTTAAAGTACTCCTCTTTTATTTTTCTTGCAGGTGCTGGATTTAAAATTGTAACACAATTATTTTCTTTAGCTTTACTTAAAGCATAAAGTGTCACTTGCTCAGGAGTTTCTAATTGAGTAAGAAAAATTTTTGAATTTTTTATAGTGTTTAGATTTTGATCTATATCTTCATTATTTAAGTGAGCTGCTGCCCCAGCAACAACATTAATTGCATTATGACCTTTTTCATCAATCATGATACCCGCAACTCCCGTGGAAAGATTTTTATCTTGGATAATTGAATTTATATTTATTTGAGCCTTTTTATATAATTTTAATGCCATATCGGCATGACTATCCTGGCCAATTTTTGTTATAAAATGTACATCACCCTTTAATCTTGCGGCTGCAATTGCTTGATTAGAGCCTTTACCTCCAGGTCCAACAATATGATTTTTTCCTAAAACTGTTTGACCCTTAACTGGAATTGTCTCACCAAAAAAGCAAAGATCAGCAACAAAAACTCCAAATACACAAATTGAATTCATTATTTTTCAAGAACCCACACATCGCCATTGGGTTTAACTACACCTTTTGTAAAAATAAAACAGCCAAATGGTCTTGTTTCATTGGTAGTTATAATTGCGTAAGCATTTTTTGTCTCTTTATAAAAATTGTTTCTTTCTATAGATCCTATTTTCCAATAATCTCCAGATACTTTTTTTGTTGTATCTATAAGTTCTTTATGGACATCATTTAATTGATTTGGTTTTCCATCAATTTCCATTCTCAAAATTGGATATTCTATAAAACTATCTAAGGGAAAAACTGAAAGAATAGCTTCTGCCGCTCTTGAAGCGTTTACACCATCAATTCGATAAACTCTTTTATTCAAAGAATATGCTGGAAAATTTGAGTCACAAAGTATTAGCTTATCACCATGTCCCATACTGCGTAAGCAGTGTAAAACATCGGGGCTTAGTATTGGATCAATTTTAATTAACATATCCTTATACAACTAAATTAATTTCAATAATTCAATAAATTAATTCAATTACAATAATTAAAATATATAATCATAGAATGTATTTAGGTATCGATCTTGGAACAACATTAATGAAATGTGTTGTTATTGGAGACAATCAAGAAATAATTTGCAAAACCTCTAGCAAAAATATTCCATTATCTAATTTAAAAAGTGGGTGGTCAGAACAAGATCCTAAATCATGGATCATTGCCCTCAATTACTGCATCAAAAAATTAAAAAGAGAAATTAATTTAAAAAATATCAAGTCAATCTCATTTTCTGGGCATATGCATGGTGCTACATGTCTTGATAAAAATTACGATGTGATAAGAAATTGTATTTTATGGAATGATACTCGAAGTCACAATGAGTGTAATGATATAATGAATGACAAAAATGTTTTAAATATTTCAGGAAATATTGCAATGCCTGGATTTACATCGCCCAAAATTTTATGGCTTAAAAATAATGAATTAAAAAATTTTAAATCAATTCACAAATGTTTACTACCTAAAGATTACTTGAGATTTTATATTACCGGAGAATTTTATAGTGACTTGTCTGATGCATCTGGAACATATTGGCTTGATGTAAAAAATAGATCCTGGTCAAAGAAATTATTACAAACTACTTTTATGAATCTTTCTCAAATGCCTATAACTTGTGAAGGGACAGATCAAACTGGAATTGTCAAAAAAGAAATCGCAGAAAAGTATGGTTTTGATTTAAAATGTAAAGTTTATGGAGGTGGAGGAGATAATGCGGCAGCAGCTGTTGGTCTAGGTCTCTATGAAGAAGGCGATGCATCAATATCTTTAGGTACATCAGGCGTAATATTTGCTTCAACAAAGAAATTTTTAAAAAACTATAATGATGCGATTCATTCATTTTGCCATTGTTTACCTAACACATGGCATTTAATGTCTGTTATGTTGTCTTGCACATCTAATATTAATTGGTTTGTTGAAACTTTTAATTCATCTATAGAGGAAATTTCACTAAATCTAAAAAAAGCAATTAAATCCAAAAATTTAATCAAAAATGCTCCGTACTATTTACCTTATTTAACTGGTGAAAGGACGCCTATAAACGACCCTCATATTCGTGCAAGTTTTAACAACGTTGATATAAGTACAACGAGATCTTCAATGATTTACAGTTTAATAGAAGGAATTTCATTTGCATTAAATGACAACTATCAAGCCCTTTCAAAAACAAAAATTAAATTAGAAAATCTTTATGTAATTGGAGGAGGTTCAAATAACGAAACTTGGATTAAAATTTTAGCATCTATTTTAAATAAAAATCTTGCAATTACAGAAACTTCAGACTCAATGGCTGCTTATGGAGCAGCAAAAATAGCTTTTTTAGGTTACAATAATCTTGATCACCAAAAAGAGCTGAAATCTCCTAAAGTGAAAAAAATTATAAAAAAAGATTCTGAACTTGCTTCTTTGCTTTCGGATAGGTTTGATAAATGGAAAAAATTTTATACTAAAACTTAAAATTATAATTATGAAAAGATTAAGCTATGAAGAACTAATCAGTGATTTAATAAAAAAATTAGATAATATAAAAAATAGATATTTGATAGCTTTAGCAGGACCCCCTGCTTCAGGGAAAACCACTGTTTCTGAAAAGATAACAAAAGATTTAAATCTAAAAGGATATCCATCAAATATTCTTCAGATGGATGCATTTCATTATGATAATGATATTTTAGAAAATAAAGGTTTATTATCAAAAAAAGGATCCTCTGAAACCTTTGATGTTATGGGTTTAAAAAATTTTTTAAACAGATTAAATGATGAAGATGAAGTTATTGTTCCAATTTTTGATCGTTCTTTAGAATTATCTAAATCATCAGCGGTTATAATTTCAAAAAAAACAAGAGTTATAATAGTTGAAGGAAATTATCTTCTTCTAAATTCTGAACCTTGGAAAAAATTACATAATTATTTTCAATCTAAAATCATAATTGATTGTGAAGAAAAAATTAGAGAAGAAAGGCTTATAAAGCGTTGGGAAAATTTTAATTTACCTAAAGAAGAAATTCATAAAAAAGTATATGAAAACGATCTCCCGAACGGATTAAATGTTTTGCAAAATAGTATTGAAGCAGACTATACTTTAATTGGTTAATTAATTAAGCTTTCGGCGGTTCTTTAGCTCCAGTCATGAATGCAACAGCATCTGACATTTCATATTTTTTGGGATCAATAACACACAATCTAGTTCCTAGTCGATGAATATGAATTCTGTCAGCTACCTCAAAGACATGAGGCATATTGTGAGAAATTAATATAATAGGAATTTTACGTGCTCTTACCTCACCTATTAACTCAAGAACCCTTCTGCTTTCTTTAACACCTAAGGCAGCTGTTGGCTCATCCATAATTACTACTTTAGTTCCAAATGATGTTGCTCTAGCTACAGCTACACCTTGTCTTTGACCTCCTGATAAAGTTTCTACTAATTGATCAATATTCTGAATTGTTAACAATCCTAGATCAGAAAGACGTTTTCTAGCTTCATCAGCCATAGCTTTTTTATCCAAAAATCTTAAAAATTTTCCTAGAAAACCTTTTTTTCTAATTTCTCTCCCCAGAAACATATTATCAGTTATTGATAAAGCTGGAGATAGAGCTAAGTTTTGATAAACGGTTTCTATACCTAGTTTTCTTGCCTCAATAGGAGAAGTAAAAGTTACATTCTCTCCATCTAAAAGTATTTCGCCACTATCAGGTATTACTGCTCCACATAAAACTTTAATTAAAGTTGATTTACCAGCGCCATTGTCTCCAATAACTCCTAACACCTCTCCAGGATAAAGCTCAAGATCTGCACTATCCAAAGCAACAACTCTTCCATATTTTTTTGATAAATTTTTTGCAACAAGAACAGGTTTCATTAATTTGATACCTTCCTAATCCATTGATCTATACCAACAGCAATAATGATCAAGCAACCAAGCGCGAACCTTTGCCATAAAACATCTAATCCAGCAATTGACAAACCAGAACTAAATACACCTACAATTAATGCTCCAAATAAAGATCCAATAATAGTTCCTCTTCCACCAAACAGTGAAGTACCACCTATTACAACTGCTGTAATAGAGTCTAGATTTCCTTCATAAAAACTTGTTGGTGAAACTGATCCGACTCTTCCTATTGAAACCCATGCTCCTATGGCAATAACCAATCCTGCAACAGCATAAATTGATACAAGCATTCTATCTGTTCTAATACCAGACAGCTCTGCAGCATCTTTATCATCTCCAATTGCATAGACATGTCTTCCCCATGCAGTCTTATTGAGCATAAACCATAAGAAAACAAATATAGCGATCATCAAGAAAGCACCGTAAGTAAATACGAAACCTCCAAGATTTATTCTTTCACCCCAAAAATGTAATAAAGGTGCATTCTCTTCAATTACTGAACTTCTTATAGATTGAGAACCAGTAAAAAAAATAACTAATGCAAAAAATATATTCCAAGTTCCAAGAGTAACAATAAATGGAGGTAATTTTAATCTTGTTACTAATAAACCATTTATAGCACCAGTCACAACTCCTGAAATCATACCTATTGCAATTGCAGGTAAAGTGGGCATCCCAAAATCAATTGAAAGTTTTCCCATAACGACTGATGCAAGAACCATCATTGCAGCAACACTTAAATCAATTCCAGCAGTTAAAATGATCAGTGTTTGTGCTGCAGCTAAAATTCCAACAATTGTTACCTGTTGAACAATCAAAGATAAATTAAATGCAGAAAAGAATTTTCCTCCAGCTATAAATCCAAAAGCAATTACGCTTAAAATTAAAATAATTACTGGAACAATAGTTGGATTACCATGTAGAAAATGTTGAAGTTTTTTTAAAAACGTTTGCTCACCAATATCAAATGTATGGTGGTCTTGAGCCTTATCACCTATATCTGATGTAAACTTTGGCTGATCTTTTAAATCTTTTGATATGTCATCAGATATTTTGCTCATGAATAAAAAATAAAATTAATAATTACAGAATTTAAAGTCAAGTTTATCAGGGCAGAAAAATTCTGCCCTGACAAAATGAAAAGTTATTGGATTATCCCCAACATCTGTCCATTCCTTCTTTAACACTTATTGAAGGAACTCCACTTGCAGCATCATCTGTAACTAAATTTACACCAGTATTAAAAAACTTTAATCCTGGAGAGTTCTCAGGTTTAGTTCCATTTTCTGCCCAAGCTTTAATAGCCTCAACACCTAAAGAAGCCATTAAAAGAGGATATTGTTGTGATGTAGCTCCAATTATACCTTTTTTAACATCAGCTACACCTGGACATCCACCATCAACAGAAGCAATTAATACACTTCCATCTGCTTTGCCCGCTGCTTTTAAAGCTTCATAAGCACCAACAGCTGCTGGTTCGTTAATTGTATAAACTACATTAATGTCTCTATCTTTCTGAAGACATTTTTCCATTGCTGTTCTTCCACCTTCTTCGTTACCATTTGTAACTTCATTACAAATGATTCTTGGATCATCTTCGTCTCCCCATCTTGAAACGTCTTTAGTATCAATACCAAATCCGTTTAAGAAACCTTGGTCTCTTAAAACACCAACAGATGGTTGACTTTCATTAAGATCTAACATTGCAATTTTTGCATTAGCAGCATTTGCTCCTAATTTTGCAGCAACCCAAGCACCACCCAGTCTACCAGCTTCAAAGTTATCAGTAGCAAAAGTAGAGTCTGCAGCTGTGATAGGTTCTAAAGGTGTATCAAGCGCAATAACTAATAGACCGTTATCTTGTGCGTTTTTTAAAACTGGAACTATTGCTTTAGTATCAGATGCAGCAATTAAAATTCCTTTTGCACCAGATGCTATACAAGTTTCAACAGCTCTTACTTGAGTTTCATGGTCACCATCAATTTTTCCAGCAAAAAATGATAATTTTACACCTAACTCATTAGCACGAGCCTCAGCACCTTCTTTCATTTTTACGAAAAATGGATTGATATCCGTCTTAGTAATCAAACAAGCTTCAATTGCAGCATTCGCTGAAGTAGTCACAAAAAATAGACCACTTAAAATCATTGAAGCGAGAGTTAACGTTAGTTTTTTCATATATATCTCCCTTTTATTTACTAAGAGTTAAATGTAATTGGAAATGATTAGCAACAAAAAAAAACGCTCACAACTAAAAGTTGAATAAATTGTCAAACAAATAATTTTTAAATTTAGTTAACATTGACAGGTTTAGAGCTTAACAATTCAACTGTTTTTAAATGTGCTTTTTTACAATATTTTGGTTTTTGATTTTTTAAAATTAAATCCATATCTTTAAGAACTATATTTCCCATGTCAAAAAAAGCCTCCTTTAATGCACCGGCTCTATGAGCTGAAAATAAAATATTTTTTACTTTTCTTATAGGATCATTTTTTCTTACAGGCTCTTCTGGAAATACATCAGTGGCGACATAAATATCTCCTTTTTTTAATCTAGTAACTAAATCTTTAAAATTAACAACTGCTGCTCTACTCATTAAAATAAATAGAGTATTTGGCTTCATTCTGTTTAACAATTTTTTATCAATTAAATTTTTATTTTCAGTTGTCACGGCTGCTAAAACATAAATTACCTCACATTTTGAAAACATATCTTTTAAATTGATCGGCTGAAATCCATATCTTTTGATCACATTTTTTGGAAGCCATGGATCATAAACAGAGATATCTTTTGTAAATGGTAAAAGCAGTGGATAAAGAGATTTTGCTAAATCACCAAACCCTAATAAACCAATTTTTTTCCCTGACAACATTGATGCTTTAAGATTACTTTCTAAGCCATATTTCTCTTTACCTTTTAGAAAATCAAAATGCGCTTCATGAATATTTCTTAATAGAGATAATGTCATTCCCAATGCTATCTCAGCTACAGGTTTAGAAAAAACAGGAGAAGTAGCAATCACATGAATACCTCTTTTATGACAATATTGATAATCAACATTGTTCATAAAATTACTTTCAACATTTATAATTGCTTTTAATTTAATTGCTTTTGATAAAAGTTTTTTATCTAGATCGGGTTGACCCATTATAAATGAAGCTTTGTGAATATTGCTTTCATAAAATTTTTTTTTGTTTTTGCTTGGGGCTACAATAAGTGTATATTTAGTTTTAAGTTCTTTTAGTTTTTTTTTTGTGAAAATTAGATCTAAAGTTCTTGGGAAAGGATCTGAAATTACAATTAATTTTTTCATAAATTAAAAAATTAATTCATAATTTTTTTTATTTCCTCTAACGTAAATGGTTTAGGTTTTTTGCAAGTAGTCTTTATTTCTTGCGGAATACCTGTTTGAGACGCTCTCATAGTTGAGTCAATAATATCTAAAACATGCAAAGAAAGTTCTCCATTACATCTGTGTTCTAAATTATTTTCAATTGCATAAGCCATCTCAGATAGACCAGCTCCTCTATAATTTGCATTTGTTGGAGATTCATTTGCTCTTGAGCTTTGACTTTTAATGTTAATTTTTCCTAAAGGCATCATTTCTGTTTTATGCTCACCCCAATTACCACCAGCAGTCACTGAAACAAAAGCTGATCCACCAAACATATTTGGATCAGGAACAATAATTGATCCTTTGTTACCATATAGCTCTATGTGGTTTCTTTGATGAGCAACCACATCAAAAGATAAAGTAATCTGTATAATGCAATCATTTTCAAATTGTATAGTTGCAAGATAAGTCGTTGGAGTTTCTACTTTAAATTTTTGACCTTTTTTTGGACCTATTCCAATTTCTCTTTCTTCAAAGACTTTTGTGCATCTTCCTTGTACTTGTTTTGCCGGACCAATTAAATTTACTAATGCTGTAAGATAATATGGACCCATATCTATTACGGGACCCCCTTCATTTTCAGCAAACCAAGGTTCTGGGTTTGGATGATAAGATTGCACTCCAGGGAAAGCAAAAATTGCATTACCTAATTTAATGTCACCAATTACACCGTTATCAATCAGTTCACGAGTTTTCTGAATACCCCCACCCAGAAAAGTGTCAGGCGCATTTCCAATATAAAGATTTTTTTCTTTAGCAAGTTCAACTAATTTTTTTCCATCTTCAAAGTTAACAGCCATGGGTTTCTCAGCATAAGAATGCTTGCCATTTTCCAAAGCCATTTTTGAAACTTCAAAATGTGCTCCAGGAATTGTAAGGTTTAATATTATTTCAATCTCTTTATCTTTAAGGAGTTCTTCAACAGTTACAGCTTCGATATTGTAATGGATTGCACACTTCTTCGCTGTTTCCATATTGATATCTGCACATTTAACAATCCTGATATTGTTAAAATACTCTTGAGCTCTAAAATAAGTCTCTGAAATATGACCGCATCCTATAAGGCCGACTTTAAATACTTTATTCATAAAGGATTAAATACCTTGTCTTTGTTTGCTTCTTCCTTCTTTATAAAGTTTTAAAGCTTCTTCATTTTCTTTAGTAGTTGGAATTTCTAAAGTTGGACTATCCCAAAAAGATGATCCTTCTACCCATTTATAAGCATGAGTTTTAATTGAAATAACATAAGTTACATCAGATGCTTTAGCTCTTTTAAATGCAGCTTCAAGATCTGAAATTGAAGTAACGTGTTCAGATTTCGCACCCATACTCTCTGCATGTTTTGCAAAATCTACATCTACTAAACCAGGAGTATTAGAACTCTTTAATAAGTTATTATACTCTTTTCCGCCTTTGAATAATTGAAGTCGGTTTATAACTGCAAAGCCTCCATTATCACAAACAACTATGATCAATTTATTTTTTGTAATTACTGACGAATAAATATCAGTGTTATTTAATAGATAAGATCCATCACCTACAAATGAGATCACCTCTTTATCTGGATTAGCCATCTTAATTCCTAATGCTCCAGATATTTCATAACTCATACAACTAAAGCCCCACTCTGTTTCATGAGTATTAAGTTCTCTTGGTCTCCATACTTGAATTACTTCACCTACCAAACCTCCTGCGGCTGTGACTGCAATATCTGTTGGATCAGAATTTCTATAAATTGCTCCAATTACCTGAACATAACTTGGAACTTCCTGATTAGTTGGAGCGCTCTCTTTATCTATATGTTTATTCCATGACTTAAGTTCTGTTTGAGATTTCTTATTCCAATCTTCCCCTGCTTTCCAATCACCTAAGGCTTGAGAAAGTTCAGTTAATGAAACTTTTGCATCTCCAACAACAGCTTGAGCTAAATGTTTGTTAGCATCATATCTTGATACATTGATTGAAACTAATTTGAAATTTTCGTTTTCAAAGTTTGCCCATGATCCTGTTGTAAAATCAGCAAGCTTTGTACCTATTGCAATAGCAAGATCGGTTTGTTTTGCTAATGTGTTTGTATTTTTCCCTCCAAGTCCTCCAATTTGACCTGCAAAATGAGAATGATCTCTCTTCATTGTTGAATAACCCATTACAGTTTGTGTAACTGGAATATTGTGTTTAATTGCAAACTGACTTAACTCTTCCATTGCATCGGAGTAAAAAACTCCACCTCCAGATATTATGATTGGATTTTTTGAAGATTTAATTTTTTCAGCTGCCTCTTTAATTTGAAATTCATCTGGTCTTGGTCTTCTAATTGTATGAACTTTCTCTTGAAAAAATTCTTCTGGATAATCAAAAGTTTGGCCTTGGATATCTTGGCTTAAAGCAATACAAGCAGGGCCACAGTCAGCAGGATCTAACATTGTTTGAACCGCTATTGGAAATGATTGAATTATTTGTTCAGGTCTAGTGATACGATCAAAATACCTTGTAACTGGTTTGAAAGCATCGTTTGCAGTTACGCTTGGATTGTTAAAATGTTCAACTTGTTGCAATACTGGATCTGGCATTCTATTTGCATAAGTATCACCTGGTAAAAATAAAATTGGCAATCTGTTACTCATCGCTACTGCTGCTGCAGTAACCATGTTTGTTGCTCCTGGACCAACAGATGATGTAGCAACAAAAATTTGTTGTCTTCTTTTAGCTCTAGCGTAACCTATTCCTGTTAAAGCCATATTTTGTTCATGATGGCCTCTATAAGTTGGTAATTCTTTTTGATTTTCTTCAAGTGCTTGACCCAAACACGCTACATTTCCGTGCCCAAAAATTCCAAAGACACCAGGAAAGAGTGGTTCTTTTTTGCCGTTAATTAATATTTTTTGAGCTATTAAATATTTTACGATTGCATGTGCACAAGTAAGAGTGATTTTTTTCATAATTGGGTTTATTTTTTTTATGTATAATGTTTATATATATTTATATTTATAAATTAAAAAACCCAACTTAGTAAACCTTAAAAAAAATAAAAATTATGTATAGCAAATTTGGACAATTCATTGATGGAAAATGGCAAGAAGCAGAAAAAAAAGAGACATATGATGTAATCAACCCTGCAACTGAGGAAGTGATTGGAAAAGCATCAAAAGCATCTTCAGCAGATGTACAAAAAGCTTTAAAGTCAGCTGAGAAAGGTCTTAAAGTTTGGAGTAACACTACTCCATGGCAAAGATCATATGTAATTAGAAAAATTGCAGATCTAATGAGAGAAAAAAAAGATGTTCTTGCTAAATGGTTAACACTTGAAGTTGGTAAACCTCTTGCTGAAGGAGTTGGAGAAGTTGGTGGAGGAGCGGATATATTTGAGTGGAATGCAGAAGAAACAAAAAGAATTTACGGTCAAACAGTTCAAAGTAGATTTCCTGATACAAGAGTTCATGTCTATTATCAGCCAGTAGGAGTTGTGGCTGCTTTAATACCGTGGAACTTTCCAATTATTTTGGCTGCAAGAAAAATTTCAACAGCACTAGCTGCAGGTTGCTCTGTAATTTGTAAACCAGATGTAATTACACCAGGTGCAGTTATGGAATTAGTTAACATTTGTAAAGAAGCAGGAGTTCCTGATGGTGTGGTTAATTTATTATCTGGTGATCCTGCAGAAATTTCTAATGAATTATTAGAATCTGATATTATTAAAAAAGTATCAATTACTGGTTCAACAAGAGTTGGAAAATTAATATTAAAGAAAGCTGCAGATAAAGTTCAAAGAGTAACTATGGAACTTAGTGGTCACTCACCTTTTATTGTTTGTGATGATGTTGATATGAATAAAGTTGCAGATATTGCGATTACTGCAAAATTCAGAAACAATGGACAAGTTTGTATCTCTCCAAACAGATTTTATATCCAAGAAAATAAAAAAGATGAATTTCTTGGAGCTTTTATGGATAGAGCAAAGAAATTAAAAATTGGAAATGGTATGGATGAAGGAACTATCTTAGGTCCTTTAACTACTGCAAAAAGATTAGAGGAAATTGAAAAACTAGTTGAGACAACAAAAAATGAGGGAGCCGATGTTTTGATGGGAGGAAAAAGACCTTCGGGTTTTAACAAAGGTTATTTTTATGAGCCAACTGTTTTTGATAATGTAAAAGACGATTTTACGATTATGAGAGAAGAGCCATTTGGTCCTCTCGTACCCGTTCTTACATTTAAAACATTTGATGAAGTTATTGAGAGAGCAAACAATAACGACCTTGGTTTATGTAGTTATTTGTATACAAATAACATGGACCAAGCGAACAGAGGTTCTGAAATGTTAGAGTCTGGTTGTGTTGCTGTTAATACTGGTGCAGTTGCTGTAGCAGAAGCTCCTTTTGGTGGTATCAAACAAACTGGTTATGGACGTGAAGGTGGATCAATGGCGATCAAAGATTATCTAAACGTTAAATACACCCACATGGCATTAAAGGTATAATAATGAGAAAAAATAAAATAAAACAAATGATGAAAGACGGCAAGCCCGTCATTAATGGTTGGTGCGCAATTCCAAGTACTGCATCTGCAGAAGCAATGGCACATCAAGGCTGGGATTCATTAACTATAGATATGCAGCATGGTTTAGTTGATTACAGTAATGCACTTCCAATGCTTCAAACAATTTCGACAACGGATGTCACTCCACTTGCTAGAGTTAATTGGAATGAGCCTGGACAAATAATGAAAATTTTAGATGCTGGTTGTTATGGAATTGTTTGTCCAATGGTAAGCAATAGAAAAGAAGCTGAAAATTTTGTTCAAGCTTGTATGTACCCACCTGATGGTTATAGAAGTTTTGGTCCTGTTAGAGGATTAATTTATGGTGGTGCAGATTATGCAGATCACGCTAATGAAGAAATTCTTAAATTAGCAATGATAGAAACTAAAGAATCTTTGGAAAATTTAGATGAGATAATGTCTACACCAGGTGTTGATGGTATTTATATTGGGCCTGCAGACTTAAGTTTAGCAATTGGAGAAAAGCCTGGCTTTGATCGAGCTGAAACTACAAAAGCTTATTCTGAAATTTTGAGAATTCTAGAACATGCGAAGAAAAATAATATTTTTGCTGGAATTCACAATGGTACAACTGACTACGCAATGAAGATGATAGAAAAAGGTTTTGATTTTGTAACGATAGCTTCTGATTTAAGAGCTTTAAGTGCTGGTGCAAAAGCAACTGTTGATAAGATGAAAGGTTCTTTGTCTAAAAAAGACGACGACGCTACTTATTAATCAAGTTGATTTAAAAATTCTTCAAACTGATTTTTATCTAAATTAGAGGATTGTTTCTTACTTGGAAACTTACCAGCCATAGAATCTTTTTTAAATGCTTTAAGAGCTTTAACTCTTTCAACCTTAATTTCATTTCTAAGTTTTAATAAATTTCCATAAGCTTTAGAATGTCTTGGAGGATTTTCGGTATCACCACAAATATCTTCCATAAATAAATACATCACATCTGCATTTCTTCCAGATCCTAAAGAGACAGTTACAATATCTGTTCGTTTAGAAATTTCTCCCATTACATTTTCAGGTATTACTTCACACTCAGCAGAAAAAGCTCCCGCATCTTCTAATCTTTTAAATTTTTGGAATAACTCATAAGCTTCGTTTGCTGTTTTACCAACTGCTCGAAGTCCACCTATCCAAGTTGATTTTCTTGGAACTAATCCTAAGTGACCCATAACAGGCACATCTTCCTTTGCTAGCATTTCTACTATATCCATACTTCTTGGCGTCATCACTGCATCAGCACCATTTTCTAAAGCTTTGAACGCTCCACGCATAATATCATCTGCTGTAACAAATTCGTTCAAAACTAAAGCTGCAGTTAAAAAAAGATTTTTGGACCCTTCCCTAACTGGAATAACATTTTTAGCGTTAGCAATAATCATGTCAAAGCCAGCTTTTTCTGCAGCAGCAGCCTCATCAACAGTATTCGCGGTAACTTGAGTAAATTTTCTTTTTCCTTTTGCCGCTTTTAAATCACCTACTGTAGTTGATCTTATGGCTGGTTTTGCAGCCCATGTATATACATTCTTCATTAAATACCTTTATAAAGAACGTCTCTTCGATCAATAAATTCCTCAAAAGTCTTAATGGTAACAACTGATGGTAAAATAAAAATTGATCTTTTGTCCTTTTCGTTTCTAATAATTCTAAAATAACCTTTTTTGATTGCTGTATCGATATAAACATTAGAAGTTAGATAAGATTTCTCTATAACTCTCAATAATTCATTTTTTGTAATAGATTTATTTTTATAATAAGCAAGCATTACCATGTGCAGCATAATCCAATGTTGAGGTGTCAGAGAAAACCAATTTAATAAATCATTTGCTAACCTTCCCTCAAAATCTCCAAGTGAAATTTCAGCTAATGTAATTCTTTTTTGAGTTGATTTTGAAATTTTTTTCTGTTCTTCAAAATTTTTTGGATACTTAAACTGTCTTTTCATTTAAATAAACTTAAACTTATTAAGTTTTCTATTCAATACTATTTTTGCTTAGTAGCTCTTTATAAATGTTATTTACTCTATGCACTTCTGAGGCTGTATTAAAATATCCTTCATATTCTATTTCATCTGGTGTTACATCGAAATGATAATGACCAGCATCTTTATCATGTTCATAAGAATGAAAATGCGTATGTTCACCAGACTCTCTTAAATTCAATTCTCCTCCTGTAGGATCTCCAGTCCAAAGTACTGTATAACACTGCAATTTTGGACCAACAGGTTCATAAAATTGAAGAAAATCTTTTACACACTTCATTTGTTTTGGATCATAGTATTCATGTTTAATATCTTTATAATCTGGTTGAACATGCGATCTTACTTTTCCTTCTAAAATTCTAAACACACCTGCGATAGCAACATGTTCATTTTCTTTAAGATTTAAATTATTTGATAATGAAGACCTCATTGCTTGCGGAAGTGAACCTTGATTACCTGATCTTCCTTTGATTTTTATTTTAATTACTTTTCCTTGTTTACCATCTGTATAATAAATATTTCCAAGTCCACCGTGTTTTCGTGCGCTATATTTTTCAACAATACATTTTTTATCAGGACTTACTCTTGCAATTATAGATCTAGATTCGTCAGTAATTAAATTTTCATTAATTACTAATTCTCCGCAATGACCATCTAAACACGACATTGCACCAGATCCAGCACCTAATGCATAAGATTTTTCTGATCCAATCATTTTAGAAATTTCTTGGTAATCAAATTCAGCACCGATAAAATTAGGATCATGCATGTATGGTTCACCACCAACATCAATGATTTTTTGGTTACCGCTTATTCCTTCAGATGGACAATCCCATTCACGAAGATTGGGACAATCTACAACTTCTACTTCAACATTTTTATAATTTTCTGAAAGTCCTTTTTTTAATGCATTCGCTATATCTTCAAGTGAATGATTTGTGAAAGTTCCTTTTTCTATTTTTAATTGCATGATGTTAATAAGCTATAATTTATTTTGCATATTGTCTATAGATAATATATATAATTTCTATACATAAATAATTTTAAAAAGGTAACGATGATAAATAAAGATTTAAAAGTAGCCGTATTAGGCGCAGGTGCAATGGGATGTCTGTTTGGAGGATTGCTAGCTGAAAAAGGTTTAAATGTAACTTTAATTGACGTTTGGAAAGAGCATGTTGATGCAATTAATAAAGATGGTTTGAAAATGGATGGTCACGGTGGTGATCGTATAATTAAAGTTAATGCTACTTCAGATCCATCATCGTTAGATAAGATGGATGCAGTGATTGTTATGTGTAAAGCAACTGCATTAGAACCAGCATTAAATAGCATTAAAAATATTATTGGTGAAAAAACAGTTTTCATGTCTTTTCAAAATGGAATTGGTCATGAAGCAATAATTCAAAGTATCGTTGGAAATGAAAAAGTAATCGGTGGAACAACAACACAAGCTTCTAATATTTTAGGACCAGGTCATATAATGAACCATGGCGCATTGCCTTCATGGATTGGTGAATATGAAGGAGGAATAACGGAAAGAATCACAGAAATAGCTGATACTTTTACTGCACATAATTTAGAAATGATTGCAGCTGAAGATGTTAAAAAAAGAAAATGGATGAAGCTTTTTGCTCTAACAGCAATTGGTCCTCTTTCAGCTATATTTGATCTACATCACACCGATCTTTACATAAATAATAAGGCTAATGATGTTTCAAGAGGGCTAGGTAAAGAAATCATTTTAGAGACAAGAGAAGTAGCACTTGCTGATGGAGTTAATGTTTCTGAAGATGAGTGTCTATTTATGTTCAATAAAATTGTAGATTCTATGCAAACTAACAAATCTTCAATGGCTTTTGATGTTCAATACAAAAGAAAAACAGAAATTGATTTTATAAGTGGTGCTGTTTCTAAAATTGGAAAAAAACATGGAGTAAAAACACCTTTAAATGACCTGATGTATAAAATGATCAAGGTTAAAGAAGGTATGTATAGTTAATGCTTAAAATTAATCGATTAAAAAAAATTAAAAGTAATTTTCCTGTACTAGTTGGAGATAAAGTCGTTGAGAAAAATACTTGCAATTTATTAATTGATGAAATTAGTAAATCTAAAGCTTTTGATGACATGATAATGGGTGGTCGAAGCAGAATTAATAAAGGCTCAAAAAATTTTAATAACTATATTAAATCTTCAAATAATTCTGCAAAACTCTTCAAACTTTTTAATAGCAAGGCATTTTATAAAAAAATTGAAACTCTTTTTTCTAAAAATTTTAAAGATGGATCTTGGACAAACACTCACAAACCAAAAATATTTAATCAAAAAAAATTTACTATTAAAAAGAAATTAAATTCAAGTGAATTAAAAAAATTATTAGGAAACAATTACACTAACCCAAAAGTTAATTTAGATATTGATTTTTCGGTTTCTAAAGGAGGATACAGACTGCGTCCTCATAGAGATGATATTACGAGATTGTATAATTTCTTAATTTATCTAACAGATATTCCAAAGAAAAATGGAGGATCGCTTACAATCTATAGAAAAAAATCTAAGAAAAATTTGAGAAAAAGTTTCAGAAGATTTCCAAAAATGAGTGAATTGGAAGTGGTCAAAGCTTTCACACCAAAGAAAGGAACTGTGGTATTTTTTCAATCAACACCAAATTCTTATCATGGAGTTAAGCGATTTATAGAAAAAAACTGTCCAAAAAGATTTTTTATTTATGGAAGTTATGCACTCAATAAACCTGTTATTTGGAATTTTAAAGGAACAGCTTACTATCCTCACATTATCAGTACCAAGAAAAGAATGTTAACTTCTTTTCATGATGCAAACTATTTAACATCTGCGCCTAAGAATTGATATTGTTTAAAAATTCTACTAGGTTCTGTTAATGGCAAATAATCTACAAAAAAAATTGTTTGAACAAGGATATTTAAAAGTAAAAAAAGTTCTTAATTTTCAAAGGGATTTAAAGCCAATCCTTAATGACATGGAATTTGTAATGGATTGTTTGATCCAAAAATTTGCAAAAAAAAAAGATGTAAAAAAAGTTCTTAATTTAGATTTTAAAAAAAAATATTCTTATATATCAAAATTAAAAATTGATGATTTAGATCAATATTTTAATACTAGATTGCCAAGAGATCACGTCAAGAAAGATAGTGATTATTTTGCTACGCAGTCTTTATGGAATTTAATCACAAATAAAAATATTTTAGATGTTGTTGAAAAAATTTTAGGAAAAGAAATTATGTCTAATCCAGTGCAAAATACTAGAATTAAACAACCTGAAAAAAAATTACCAAAAGGATCAGTTTTAGATGGTTTAAGTGGAAGAACACCTTGGCATCAGGATGCTGCTGTTCTTAATACTAAAGGACAAAAGTTAACAGACATGGTTACTGTATGGATACCTTTTACAAAAACTACAAAAAAAAATGGGTGCATGATTACTGTTAAGAAAATTAATAAAATGGGATTATTAAATCATATTGCTGGTTATAGGGGCCAAGTAGAAATTAAAGACAGCAAATTACTAGATAAAATGGAACATATTCACTTAGAGGCAGATGTTGGAGATGTAATTCTTTTACACAAACATTCAATCCATTGTTCTCTGCCTAACAGATCAAATGATTTTAGAATAAGTGCAGACCTTAGATATAACGTAGCCGGTCAACCTTCTGGAAGAGATCCACTTCCAAATTTCTATGTAAGAAGTAAAAACAAAAAAAATCTCAAAATTCAGAATTTTAAACAATGGTTAGCTCTTTGGGAAAAAGCAAAAGAAAAATGCATTCCACGTAAATATGCCTTTAAATATCCTTTACCAACGTTTAAGAATAGTAAAAGAGATCTTTCAAAATTATTATAAAAAATTAATAAATGGATTCAGTAACTACCCGTGTCTACTCGGTAGACTTTTTTTTAGCAATTCTTGGCTATTCCTTATTTGTTATCATGGACTCTATAGCAAAAGAATTGACAAATTATTATCATGTAACACAAATAATATTTATTAATTCTTTATCGGCCTTACTGCCAATTTTACTTTACACGCAAGTTAGAAATTCCTGGAAAAAAATTAAAACCAAAAACTTTTTTGTACATTTAGTTAGAGCAATAACTTTAATAATTTCAATGGGATTATTTTTTCTTTGTATAAATAAACTTCCACTTACAACTATGTATAGTATTATCTTCTTTACACCCTTTGTATTAACAATTGGTTCAGTAATCTTTCTAAAAGAAAAAGTAAGTTGGAGAAGATATACAGCAATATTAGTAGGTTTTATTGGAACAATAATTGCAATTGATCCTTTTGGTAAAGAAATAAATAACTATGTGTTATTGGCTTTATTAATACCTGTTTTTTCTTCAGTAGGTCATTTGTTGGTTAAAAAATACGGTCAATCAGAGAGTGTGTATTCATTTTTAATAATTGGAAAGTTAATTTTAATTGTTATTTCAGGTGTGATTACATTTGAGCTTTATATTCCAATGACTAAAACAGATTTTTTTTTAAATTTTAATGCAGGTTTATTAAGAGGAATGGGAATGATTTTTATTATAAACTCGGCTCGTCATCTTCCTGCTTCAATATTTGCAAATACACAATATGTTCAATTATTAATTGGTGCATTGATCGGTTTTTATATTTTTAATGAAATCCCTACTTGGAATATTTATTTAGGAAATGTTTTTATAATTGGTGCTGGAATTTATATTGTTTTAAGAGAGATAAAACTTTCTAGAAATATTGTTTCAAATTCAATAAGGCCAACAACGATTTCAATAAAAAAGTAAGTTATTCAATTTAAGTTAAAAATATATATAAGTAAGTATGGCTAAAATATTAATAACAGAGTTTATTAATCAAGACAGTTTAGATGATCTAAATAATACTTTTGAAATCAAATTTGATGATAAGCTTTGGGAAAAAAAAGAAGAACTTAAAGAAATTATTAAAGATTATGATGGTTTAATTGTCAGAAATAAAACTCAAGTAACCAAAGATATTTTGTCTAATGCTAGTAAATTAAAATTTATAGGAAGACTGGGTGTTGGTTTAGATAATATTGATACTGAATTTTGTAGAACCAAAAATATTCATGTACAACCTGCGACTGGCATGAATGCGGACTCTGTAGCTGAGTATGTGATTTCATCCTCGATGTCTTTGATAAAAAAAATTCCTATGTTTCATCATGGAACGATCAAAGGTGATTGGCCTAGAACAACTATTAAATCCTCTGAAATAAATGGAAAGTGTATTGGAATAGTGGGTTTTGGTACCATCGGCAGAAAAGTTGCTGACTTTAGTTTAAAAAATAGACTGAATGTTTTGGTTTATGATCCTTATATTAAAAAATTAGAAGATAATGAAAAAAATTATAAATTATCTACATTGGAAGATGTATTTAAAAATGCAGATATTATTTCTTTACATTTACCATTAACTGAAGAGACTAAAAATTTAATCAACAAGTCTTCATTCTCTAAAATGCAAAAACAGCCAATTATAATCAATACTTCTAGAGGTAGTGTTGTAAATGAGAATGATCTTATAAATGCTTATGATCAAAATCTAATTTCAGGATTTGCATTAGATGTGTTTGAAAATGAACCTATTAAAAAAGATTTATACGAAAGAATTACATCTGAAATGAATTGTATTTTAACTCCTCATATTTCAGGTGTTACTACAGAGTCAAATATTAGAGTTAGCAATTTTATAGTTAAAAAGGCAATTGATTTTTTTAAGTAATTATCTCGTTTAACTTAACTACTCTTCCAAGTTTAATTGATGTCTCAGCAGCTTCTCCAACAGCAACTGCGATTAATCCATCATTCAAAGATACCTCTGGCTTTAATTTATTTTTTACTGCATTTATAAATGCTAAATGTTCATAATAAGTTGAACCATGATGATGTCCTGCTTCAAGTATTTTAGGATCCACACTAATACTTTCTTGTTTAGTTTTTCCATCTCTCATACCAATTCTTACATCAGAAGTAGTTTTCCCAGACTCGTTTGAAGGAACTGAAGTTTCAATTTTACCAATATTTCCTGTTGCGGTTAACTCTTCTTGCATTTCAGAATTTTCAGCAAACATACAAAGCTCAAGCATACTTCTTGAGCCGTTCTCAAAATTAACAATTACGTAAGCATTATCAATAATATCTGGTTTTTTCCCATCATATTCCTCATCTAAATGATTCACATCTTGTCCCCCACTCGCATAAACACTTACGGGCTCACTCTTAACAATAAAACGCATCAGATCAAAAAAATGACAACACTTTTCAACTAAAGTTCCTCCAGTATTTTTTTCAAATCTGTTCCAGTCATTTACTTTTTTTAGGAAAGGAAATCTGTGCTCTCTTATTGTTAATGTTTTTAGATCACCAATTGTTTTGTTGTGAATTTCTTTAATAAATTTTGAAACAGGAGGCATGTACCTATATTCCATAGCAGTCCAAAGTACTGATGGGTAATCTTTAGTAAGTTTTTCTATTTCTAAACAATCTTTTGTCTTAGTACACAAAGGTTTTTCAACCAATATGTGTTTCTTAGTTTGAATTACATCTTTTAAAATTTTAATATGAGTAAAATTAGGAGATGAGATTATATATACATCGACTAAATTTTCTTTAATCAAATCTTGATGATTTTTAAAGCAAACAACTTCTGATTTAAGTAATTCTTGACACTGTTTCAAAGACTCTTCGTGAGGATCTGAAAGAGCAACTACCTCTGCTTCATCTATTAGAGATAAATTTAGAATATGTTCTCGAGCCATTGTGCCAGCTCCAATTATTCCATATTTAATTTTTTCCATATTTATTATCTATCAGTTTAATTAAATAAATTTAATCAATTGTTAATCCACTTGGTACTTTTTCTGGTTTACCGAGCGGTCTTTGATTTCCACTTTTTCCAGTTAGAGATTGTAAAAAAGAGACTAATTGATCAATTTCTTTTTCACTTAAATCTATTGGCTTGATATCTATACTTGAAAGAATTCTATCCTGTTCTCTTTTGTCAGAAAAAGTCACAAAATCTATTTGTTCTAACCATGGAGCCTTTGGTAAATTTGCATATTGAGGTTTCCAATTTTTATTCATAGTTACTGGATTTAAATGATGTTTAATTATACCCTTAAGTGTTGGATAAGCACCATTATGACCATAAGGTGCCGTTAAAGAAACATTTCTTAGAGCGGGTGTTTTAAATTTATACATGTCATCCACATCATCTGTTTCAACCATTCTTCCAACATCACGTGCATAAGGATCAAATGGTCTGGTTCTGCCTGGTCCAAATTGTGGAATACCTATTGAGTGAAATTTTTGATCAGACAATAAAGACCCTGAATGACATGAGCTACAATTAGCTTTGCCATAAAATAAATTCATACCTGCAATCTGATTTTGATTTAAAGCTGATTTATTTCCGTTTAAATATTCATCAAATGGAGAGTCAAAAGATGTCCATTCATGAATTTCAAAAGCTGCAATTGAGTTTACTATATGTGTAATATTTATGTCTAAAGCATTATCAACATCATCAAAAGCATGTTTAAACATCTCAACATATTCAGGAACCCCTCTTATTCTATGAGCGATTACAGGCCAGACTCTATCAATTCTCATACTATCTTTACCAACTTTTGAAACCAATCCTATAATTTCATTTTCACCTGGATTTCCAGCCATTTCGAATTGTCTTGTCATTGGAAATAAAGCTTGTACCGCTACTATATTATCAAGACCTTTTGGAAGCAGTTCTTGTGCTGGGGTATTAAAACCATTTCCAAATATATCAGATTTAGTCACTCTTCCATCGTGAAGTAATGTGGTAATATCTTTAAATCCTAAATTCCATAATGCTAAAGCATTTCTTGGAATACGTTTTTTAATTTTATCATCCCCTGATCCAGCTGTTCTTTCTAATCCAATACCATGTCCTCCTTCACCAATTCCTAATGAAAGTCCATCAGACCCTCCTAGATCATGGCTATGACAAGTTGCACAAGCAATATTACGATTGGCAGATAAAATTTTATCATGAAATAAAAGTCTTCCTATTTTAACCTTTTCCATATCAACTTTATGAAAATCATTACTTGTTAAAGGTTTTGGTAATTCAATTGAATATGTTTTGTTTGCTGAAATTAAAAATGGAATTATAAATATTAATATTTTTATATGTTGAGATACTTTTTTATAATTTTTTTTATTCCATCTATAGTTTTTGCAGAAATTGAAAATGCTAGAGATTTGATGGAAGCTGGAAAATTTCAAGAGGCTATGGAAGAGCTGATGCCAGCTGCTAGATCTGGGAACGCTGATGCTGAAGAACTTATTGGAATAATGTATGCAATGGGTCTTGGGGTTGAGCAAGACGATGTTAGAGCTTTTGAATGGTATCTTAGATCTTCGATGAAAGGTCATCCCGGTGCTCAATCGGGTGTTGGGTGGTATTATGAAATCGGTAGAGGACTTCCTGCTCCTGATCTTGTTAGAGCTTACATGTGGTATGGTTTGTCTGCTATTGGAGGCGATCCTGATGCTGCGATTTCTCAAGAAGAAGTTGTTAAAAAAATGACTCCTGAACAAATTGAAAAAGCGCATATACTTATTAAAGATTACAAAGCTTGGATTTATCCGTTTAGGTAATGAGGCGAATAATTAAATCCGCCCCATCATTAAATTAAGATTATAAGTCTTTGTCGTATGCACTTGATGCTTTTTTCTCAGCATCAGCAACTGCGCTTGTTAAAGCGTCAAAGATTTGTCCGCCACCTTTAACATTTGACTTAAACCAATCATAAACTGGACTAGCAGCTTTTTTGAAGCTAGCTTTTTGTGCTGGAGTTGGAACATATAAATCTCCACCGCCTGCTACAAAGTCTTCATATGCTTTGATTGATTTTCTTTTTGGAGATGCAAATGTTGCTTGTTGCAATGCATAAAATCCATCCGTAATAACTTTCTTAAGTTCTTTTGGCATAGATTGATATTTTGCATTGTTCATCCACCAAAGTGCTCCCATATATGCATGACCGTCTAAAGTAACATATTTTAGACCTGCATCTGGAAACTTCATGTTCATGATGTCAGTTATTCCATTTTTAGAACCTTCAACTACACCTGTTTGAAAAGATGTAAATAATTCTGGCCATGGAATAGGAGTTGGTGATGCACCTAAAGCTCTTACAAGCTCTTGAGGTAAGTCAGCTACAACAGTTCTGATTTTTAGACCTTTCATGTCTGATGGTTCTGCAACTCTTCTTTTAGTGTTAGCAAAATTTCTCCATCCACCAGTATTTCCGATAGTCATTAATCTTATTGTATCGCCTGAATCTTTTAGAGCCATTTGTCTCATAGTTCTTACAAAATCACCTTGCATAACATCTTCAGCAATTCTGTCGTCTGCCATTAGATATGGTAAATCTAAAACTTGAACATAAGGGAATACGCCAGCTGCTCCTCCAGAAGTAGAAATGTAAACGTCGATGCTTCCATCAGAAACACCTTGTAAACATTCTGCTCCTTTAGAACATAACTGTGTACCTACAAAAAGTTCTACAGATATTTTTCCATTTGATGCTGCTTCTACGTAGTTTTTAAATACTACTGCACCATCATAGTCTTCATCTTGATCATTAGAGTTCATTGTCATTCTTAAATTGTAATCAGCAGCTGAAACAGAAGCTGTAAAACTAATTAAGAATATTAATGAAAAAAATGATTTAATTAATTTACTCATTATTATTTCCCTCTCGTTAAATATATATTTAAGTATAGAAACTATACCTAAATTGAACCTCTGTGTCTATTATCTAAAAATTAAAATTATTTTGCAAAACCTGTAAGCAAAGGAATGGTCATGGAAATTGATGGGAAGTACGTAATTAAAAATATTACAATTGCTTCTACTGCTAAAAATGGCAATATTGCTTTTGATATAGTTTCAACTTTTTCACCAGAAACTGAGGATGCAACAAATAAAACTAAACCCATTGGTGGTGTTGCTAAACCAACAGTTAAGTTAACTGACATAATAATTGCAAAATGAACTGGATGTACACCTAATTCTACAAACACTGGTCCTAGTATTGGTCCTAAAATAATTATTGCAGGACCTGCATCTAAAAACATTCCAACAACAAATAGTAAAATATTAATAAGAAATAATAAAATATAAGGATTATCAGTTAATCCCAAAACAAATTCAGCAAGATATTCTGGTGCATGAGATAAGCTAACAACTGTTTTAAAAGCCATTGCAGCACCAACCAAAAGTAATACTACAGATGAAACCATTGCAGCTTTTGTCATAACCTTCGGCACATCTTTCCACTCTAAAGATTTTAAAACAAACAAACCAATAAACATTGCATAAGCAGCTGCAACTGCAGAGGCTTCAGTTGGAGTAAAAATTCCTCCAAGTATACCTCCTAGAATTATAACAGGAGTCATCAATGGGAAAAAAGCTTTCAAAGAAGCTTTTCCTCTTTGTCTCCATGTTGTCTTTTTTGTTACGGCAGGAAAATTATATCTTTTAGCCATAAACTTGATTGTAACCATCAAACTAACACCAACTAAAATTCCAGGAATAATACCTGCTAGGAATAAGGCTGCTACACTCTCTCCCATAACGTATGCATAAATAATCATTATTCCTGAAGGTGGAATAATTGGACCAATTACTGAACTCGCTGCTGTAATTGCTGCTGAAAATTTTTTAGTATATCCTTGCTTCTCCATTGCAGGAATTAACATTGAACCAATTGCAGAAGTATCTGCAACTGCAGATCCAGATAAGCCAGCAAAGAGCATTGAAGTTAAGACGTTAACATGTGCCAAACCACCTTTTAAATGCCCCATCATTGCCTGGCTAAATTCTACTAATCTTTGAGTAATTCCTCCCCTATTCATTAGCTCACCAGCTAACATAAAAAAAGGAATTGCCATTAAAGGAAAGCTATCAATACCATTGTAAATATTTCTATAAAGCATTGCTCCATCTCTAGATTGATCATTAAGCCAAAGTAAAATTCCAGGAGCAGCCAACAATCCAAAAAATACTGGTAATCCAATTAACAAAAATAATAAAAATAAAGGGAGAAACCAAATTAACATTATTGTGTCTCCAATTTTTGTTTATCTAAATCTTCAGGTAATTCTAATTTTGTAAAATTACTTAAAAAATTTCTTAAAATTAACTCTATGTTAACTGAAATCAAAAAAACAATTCCAACAGGTAATGACATATACATCCAGGCTAATTTTATTGGCTCTGCTTTGCCACCAATTAGATTAAATGGAATTTTGATTGAAGCTGAATTAAATATCCATCCAGCATTAATGTGTTTCAAACCTAATTCAAGTCCAATGATCAAAACAAATAAAGATATGATCAATAAAAATAAGGTTAAAAAAGTTGATATGATTTTAGGTAAAAATCTTTCCAGCATATCAATTGAGACAAAACCACCCCATCTATAAGCTGAAGGAGCAATTAACCCTGTCATCCATAGCATTAAAAATCTTGCAACTTCATCAGGCCAAGGTAATGCGTTGTTGAGAACATATCTAAAAAAAACCTGGATCATAATTACGACAACCATTAAAAAAATTGCGATCCAAGCAAATTGTCTTCCAATTCTTAGAAAAAAAGTATTTACCTTTTCAAGAAAGTTAAAAATATAAAGTAGAGTTTTTATAGTTAAATTCACAACTAAATTTATTTTAATAAGAAAATAATTACAACTTTTTAAAAAACTATTTTACATTGTTAGATATTTTTCGTATTAGAAAAACCTTCAACAGAAAAGCTTAAATAAAATTATGAGTAATAAAAAGAAAATTCTAGTTATCCAAAAAGTTCATGATAAAGGCATGGAGTTAATTAATAACCATCCAGATTTTGATGTAGAGGTAACAGACGATGTTTCAGTAGAAAACTTAAAGGCTAAAATAAAAGATTGTGATGGTGCTTCAATTAGAATAGCAAAACTACCAGGTGAGGTAATTAATGAAGCCAAAAATCTTAAAATAATTTCTAGACATGGAGTTGGCTACGATAATATTGATTTAAAAACAGCTAAAGAAAGAGATATCAAAATTGCTATTACAGCTAATGCAAATGCAGTTACAGTTGCAGAGCATGTTATGTTTGTCTTGCTAAATATTGCAAAAAGAAGAGAGCTTTATCATACGACGGTTAAAGAAGGTAATTTTAAGGATAGAAATAAATTACCCAAAACTATTGAGGTATGGAAAAAAAATTTCCTAATTATGGGATTTGGTAGAATAGGTAAAGCACTTATTAAAAGATGTTTAGGATTTGAAATGAATGTTTTTGTCTACGATCCATTTGTAGATAAAGATACAATAGAGAAGCTTGGTGGAAAAAAAGTTGATAATCTTGAAGAGGCAGTAAAAACAATGGATGTAATATCTTTACATATGCCTTTAACTGAAAAAACAGAAAATCTTATTAACTATGATTTACTTAAAACGATGAGGAAAAACTGTATCATCATTAATGCCGCTAGAGGTGGAATTATTCATGAGGAAGATCTTGATAAGGCTTTAAATGAAGATTTAATATTTGGAGCAGGAATTGATGTATTCAAACAAGAGCCACCAGAAAGTGACAATCCTCTTTTAAAAAATGAAAAAGTTTACTTAAGTCCACATACGGCAGCATTTACTGATGAATGTATGACAAGAATGGGTGTAGAAACAATTCAAAATATAATTGATTATTTCGATGATACTTTAGAAAAATCAAAAATTGTAAGACTATAGTAAAAGATTTATTCTAAAAATTTAGATTTGTTATTTATTGAAAATTAACCTTTATAAATCTCAATACCGCTAAGATTTAAAGTTTCGGTTAAATACTTGTAACCTATTTTTGCATATTCAAATGGATTTGCTTTTGCAGGATCTTGTTCTGCCTCTACTACTAACCATCCAGAATAATTTTTTTCTTTCAGTACATCAAATAAAGGCTTGTAATCAATACATCCATCACCTGGAACTGTAAATGCACCCTCTAAAAATGCTCCTCTAAAACTTAAGTCTTCTTTTAAAGATTTTTCTAAAACACTTTTTCTAATGTCTTTACAATGCATATGAATTAATCTTTCGCTAAAGTCATTTAATATTTTTAATGAGTCTCCCTGAGCAAACAACATATGACCAGTATCCAATGTAAGTTTTACACTATCATGAGTGTTTTCAAGTAATCTTACTGTATCTTCTTCTGTCTCTATTACGGTTCCCATATGATGGTGATAAGCAAGCGGCATACCTTCGTCTTCAAGATATTTTCCCATTTCAGAAATTTTTTCATAATATTTTTTAGACTCTTCAAGATCCATTTGAGGTCTAGTAGATAGTTTTCGATTTGGATCTCCTTGAATTGAGCCAGACACTTCAGCAAAAACCATACATGGTGAATTACAATCTTTAAAAAGTTTTAGTTGATCTTGAATGAGATTTTTTTCTTCATCAACACTATTTGTTCTTAAATTAGCTCCATACCAACCTGAGCAAAGATTTAATTTAAATTCAGTAAGTTTTGGAATTAATTCTTCTGATTTTTTTGGAAATTTACCGCCAGACTCAATTCCAATAAATCCTGCCTGACTAGCTTCAGACAAACATTGTTCTAAAGAAGTATCACCACCCAATTCTGGCATATCATCATTACTCCATGCAATTGGTGCTATTCCTAATTTTACTGACATACAAAATTTATTTAAAAGTTAGATGGTTTTTTAAATGATGATTTTATGTGCATCAAGAAAATTATATTTTTAATTCATCATTAAAAAATAGTTTCTTGATTTTGTTTTTTAATTCTGTTCTATATGCTTATGATTAACTTTTCTTTAATGGGTGCAGGACGGATTGGAAAAATGCATGCTAAATTTATAGCTGCACATCCAAATGCAAAATTAAAATACATATATGACGTTAACTCTCAATTTGCTGAAGAAGTAGCAAAATCAACAGGTTGTTCAATTGCATCATCACCAGAAGAGGCAATTAATTCAGATGATATAGATGCAGTTCTTATAGCATCTGCTACTCCAACCCATACTCTATTTATTACAATGGCAGCAAAAGCAGGAAAGGCAATTTTTTGTGAAAAGCCAATTGATTTAGATATAAATAAAGTAAATGAATGTATGGAAAATATTAAAGGAACAAATGTTCCTATTCAAATAGGCTTTAATAGAAGATTTGATGCTAGTCACTCAAAAGCACAACAAGCAAGAGAAAAAAAAGAAATTGGTGAATTAGAAATGGTTGTGATTACAAGTAGAGACCCTGAGCCTCCAGGTATTGAATATTTAAAAGCTGCAGGAGGATTTTTTAGAGACACTACTATTCATGATTTTGATTTAGCTAGATTTATATTGGGTGACGACCCTGTAATTCAAATATCTGCGTTTGGAGATGCTTTGTTTGATAAAAATTCACAACAAGTAAAGGATTTTGATACTGCAATGTTTATATTAAAATCAAAAAAAGGTGTTTTAATTCATATAAATAACTCCAGAAGAGCAGTTTATGGATATGACCAAAGGGTTGAGGTGTTTGGTAGTAAGGGAATGGTTATTTCAAATAATCAAACTCCTACTTCTTTAGAAAGGTACACAAATAAATCTACAAATGAAAAAGAACCAATACATTTCTTTTTTATTGAAAGATATGAGCAAGCTTACAGAGATCAATTTAATGAGTTTGTAAAATGTGTTGAAAATAAAACAAAACCTTTAGTAGGTTTTGAAGATGGTAGAAACGCATTGATAATAGCTAATGCAGCATATGAATCGTTTGAAAGTGGTAAAGTAATAGATATAAAATTCTAATGTCTAATAAATATATATCTGAACAATCTAATCAATTTAAAAATAAAATAATAATTGTAACTGGAAGTACTCAAGGGAGTGGAGCTGAGACTGCAAAATTACTAGCCAGCAGAGGTGCTAAGGGAATAACTATTTGTGGAAGAAATAAAGAGAAAGGAAATAAAGTAAAATCTGAAATAGAAAGTATAGGCGCGGAATGCTTATACGTTCAAGCAGATTTAGAAAAACTTGAAGATTGTAAAAAAATAGTTTCTGAGACTGATAAAAAATTCAATACTATTGATAGTTTTATCAATGTTGCTGCTTTTACTGAGAGAGGAACAATTTTAAGTACAACGGAAGAAAATTATGACAAAAATTTTAATGTAAATGTAAAAGCTCCTCTTTTTATGATGCAAGACGTTGTAAAAATAATGATTAGAGATAAAAAAAAAGGAACTATTGCTCATATTTTATCAATGGCTGGATATAGTGGTATGCCTTTCTTAACTGCTTACAGCTCTTCTAAAGCTGCTTTGGCGGTAATGATTAAAAATGTTGCAAATTCAGTTTCTGGTCATCAAATAAGAGTAAATGGTGTAAATCTGGGATGGACAGATACACCTGCAGAGACAGTAATCCAAAAAAAATTTCACAACGCAGATGACGATTGGTTAAAAAAAGCAGAAGCAAAAGTTCCTTTTAAAAGATTAAACAAACCTTTAGATGTTGCTAAGATTTTAGCTTTTTTGTGCTCAGATGAGTCAGGAATTATGACAGGAAGTATTGTTGACTTTGACCAAACAGTTGCAGGATGGCACTCATATTCGGCATATGATACAAAGATTTTAGATGATAGTATTTTAGGAGAATAAGATTAATAAATTTTTTTATGAAAAAAAATAAAATTAAACATACAGGTGTAGAAGTTACAGAGTTAAGTTTTGGAACATCTTCTTTAGGAAGCATGCCAGATACTTACGGCTATGAAGTGCCAGAACAAAGAGCTCAAGAAATGTTAAAAAGATTTTTTCAAGGTCCAGTAAATGTGCTTGATACCTCAAGAAACTATGCAATGGGAGAAAGTGAAAAAAGAATTGGTAAAGCAATAAAAGAAAATGGTGGTTGGCCAGAAAAATTTGTCTTATCAACTAAAATCGATAGAAATATGGATACTCTAGTTCTTGATAAAAAAAGAACAAGAGAATCTATTGAAGAAAGTTTAAAAACTTTAAATGTAGACTCTGTTGATATTTTATTTCTCCATGATCCAGAGTACGTAAAAGATATAAATGACATTACCAAAAAAGATGGGGCAATGGATGAGTTGTTTAAAATTAAAGAAGAAGGTTTAGCGAAAGCAGTGGGTCTTGCTATGGGAAAAATAGATATAATGTTTCCTATGTTAAAAAAATGGGACTTTGATGTTATGATAAATCATAACAGATACACTTTGTTAAACAGGGAAGCAGACGAGATGTACAGTTATGCTCATAGCAAAAATATATCTATTTTCAACGCTGCTCCTTACGCAGGTGGTGTTTTAGCAAAAGGACCAAGTAACTTTAAAAAAATAACTTATCAAGACGCTTCTGAAGAAAAACTTGCACCAGCAAGAGAAATAGAAAAAGTTTGTAAAAAATATAATGTTGAAATGGGTGCTGCAGCTTTACAGTTTTCAATGAAAGATAAAAGAATTACATCTACTATTTGTGGAGTTACTAGTGTTAACAGTATTGAAAAAACTCTTGCTTGGGCTGAAACAGATATACCGGAAGAATTTTGGGATGAAGTTTTGAAACTGCCTTATTCTACCAAAGATCCAGAGTCTGAGAGAATATTCACACCAGGTTAAATTATAAAAAGTTAAAAAATCTGTAAACTTTACACTTAATTAGAATTAAGTTCATAAAGAGTTGGAAACATTTTACCGTTTAAATTATCTCCATTTTTATATCCATTGGCTTCCATTATAGCTCTTTCTTCTCTAGCCCAATCACCTCTATAAATTATTTTTGAATTTTCTTTTGCCATTCTAAGTGTAAATCTATTTATATCAGATTTTGGAGTAGTTTCGTGCAGAGCTCCATGCAAAGTTCTAATATCAAAATATACACAATCTCCTACCTCTAAATCCCATTCTAAAAACTCATAACTTTCTTTATTAGAAATTATATCTGGAGTTAATTCATACTTAACGCCATTAACAACTCCTTCAGCTCCATCAACTTTATGACCGTCTTTAAAACGAGTTCTTAGAAATAATTTATTCCACAAATGAGATCCTTTTATCCAGGCTATAGAGTCTTCTTTTCTTACTGGCTCAAGAGGTATCCACAAAACACACATTGAACCTTCAAAATCAAAGTAAGAAATATCATGATGAAATGGTGGTTTAGATTTAGAGCCAGCTTCTCTAAAAAACCAATTATCCATTACTAAATTAATCTGCTTAGCATCTAGTAATTCAGATGCAATTTTAGCTGTAGGTGAATTAAAAACAAAATTTTCAAATTCTTTATGTAAGTTCCATGTCCAAAAATCCTCTAAATAACAAGGTAAATTTGGATCTGTGGTATGATTAGTAAACCTTGGGCTTGGATTGTTTTTTGCTTTATTTATTCCAGATCTTAAAAGCTCAATCCATTTTATATCAAATTTATTTCTTAAAAATACCGCCCCATCTCTTTTAAATAGTTCGATCTCATTATCATTTAAAATTTGACTCATAGATTATTTAAGAAATAATACTTAATATATCATATGAATATTCTCAAAGATAGTTTTGGGCGGAGGTTTCCATACATAAGATTGTCAATATCTGATGTATGTAATTTTAAATGTGGCTACTGTTTACCTAATGGTTATAAAATTGATAAAAGTGATAACAGAACCTTTATCACTAAAGAAGAAATTGGAAGACTTGCAAAAGCTCTATCAGAATTAGGTGTATCTAAAATAAGATTAACTGGAGGAGAACCTACCGTTAGAAAAGATTTTTTAGAAATCATTAAAATAATTAAAAAAAATTCAGGAATTAAAAAAACTGTAATTACTACTAATGGATATCACTTAGATAGAATTGCATATGATTTAAATGAAAGTGGTCTTGATGGCATAAATATAAGTATTGACAGTCTTGATCCAAAAACTTTTAAAAAAATTACCGGACATGATAGATTAAATGAGATTTTGGAAGGAATTAAAAAATTACAAAAACTAAATTTTAAAAATATTAAAGTTAATGCAGTTCTTCTTAAAGGAGTTAATGATAAAGAAGAAGATTTTAAAAGTTGGGCTAATTTTATAAAAAATAATCAAATTGATTTTAGATATATAGAATTAATGCAAACTGGAGATAATTTAGATTATTTTAATAAGTATCATGTGTCTGCAAATAAATTTACAGATTATTTAAATAAAAATAATTGGGTAATTCAAACATTTGGTAAAGATGCTGGTCCTTCCAAGAATTATATAAATCCTGAATACAAAGGAAAATTTGGTGTTATTGCACCCTACTCAAAAGACTTTTGTAAGAGTTGTAACAGACTAAGAATAACTGCCAAAGGTGATTTAAGATTGTGTTTATTTGGAAATACTGGAATAAATATTAGGCACTTGATGCAAAGAGATGACCAAACTGAAGAGCTAAAAGATTTAATTTTGAAACAATTAAATTATAAAAAAGAATCTCACTATTTAGAAATTGGAGAAACAGGATTAACAAAAAATCTATCAACAACAGGTGGATAAGATGAAAAATTTAAAAATTTTAACTAATAACGATTTAAAAAACTGGGCAAAAGAAATTTTTGAAAAAAATTCATTTAAAATGATTGATGTTTCTGAAAAAAAAGAAACATTCCGTAGAGCTTTGGCATCAGGCAAAATATATGTTGGCAAAGAAGTATTTGAACTTATTAAAAATAAGGAGATGCCTAAGGGTGATCCAATTACTTTAGCAGAGGTTTCGGCAGTATTAGGTGTTAAAAAAACAAGTGAATTAATACCTTTGTGTCATCCTCTTCCAATAGATCATACCGCTACTAAAATTATAATGAATAAAAAAGATAGTTCTCTAGAAGTATACTGTGTGGTTTCTACTTATGCCAAAACAGGTGTAGAGATGGAAGCAATAATGGGTGTAAATGCAGCTCTGATTACAATTTACGATTTAAGCAAAATTGTAAATCCTCATCTAAAAATAGATAATGTAAAATTATTAATTAAAGAAGGTGGAAAAACTGGATTATGGAAAAATCCAGATGGACTTCCAAATTTTTTAAAAGATTTTTTCTAAACTTTATGAAAGTCAAAATTGAGTTGTTTGGTGCTGCAAGAGATTTTAATGACCAAAATTTATTAGAACTAGATCTGGGTCACAAGACAACAATCAAGGATATAAGGAATAAAATAATTCAATATGTAGAGCAGAAATTTAATGGAAATGAAAATTACATAAAAATCATCAACTCTTCAGCTTTTTGTTCAGAAAAAAATAATATTGTTAGCGACAATTATAAAATCACAAATAATGAAAAAATTGGTATTATTCCTCCAATTGGAGGAGGTTAATGCTTCATACTGACATTGTAGATAGTAAAGTTAAAAAATTATCATTAATTGATGCTGAAAAATTTATAGCATCTAATGATTTTGGAGCTTCATTAATTTTTAGTGGGACAGTTCGTAATCAAAATAATAATAAAAGTGTTTTAGGTATTACATATGACAGTCATGATGCTTTGGTAATAAAAAGTTTTGAAGAAATTTATAGTGAGGCTGAAGAAAAACTAAATATAAAGAATAAGAGTGTTTTTATTGAACATGCTAAAGGTTACTTAAATTTAGGAGAAATTAGTATTATTATAGCAGTTGCATGTAAGCATAGAGATGAGGCTTATGTTCTATCAAGATATACAATAGAAGAAATTAAAAAAAGGTCTCCTATATGGAAAAAAGAACATTACACAAATAATCAAAGTGATTGGCTAAAAGGAAATCCTATTATTCATGAAAAAAATTAAGTATTCAGAAATAACACCAGAGAAAATTTATAAAAATAGAAGATCTTTTGTTAAATCTCTTGGGTATGGTGCAAGTTCTTTAGCATTAGCCACAATTCCTTTTGCAAGTCAATCTCAAGCTGATGATAGGAATGAGCTTACAAGTTTCAAAGACATAACAACTTATAATAATTATTATGAGTTCGGTACTTCAAAGAGTGATCCCTATGTTAATTCACAAAATTTTAAAACATCACCATGGACACTAAGTATTGAAGGAGAAGTTGAAAAACCTATCAAAATTTCTATGGAAGAAATAACCGAAACATTTGTCTCTGAAGAAAGAATATACAAATTAAGATGTGTTGAAGGATGGTCAATGGTTATTCCATGGATGGGTTTTTCGCTAAGTAAATTATTGTCAAAAGTAAACCCAACTAGCAAAGCAAAGTATATTGAATTTGAAAGTGTTTATGATCCTGAACAAATGAAAGGTCAAAGATATCCGGTTTTGAACTGGCCTTACAAAGAAGGATTAAGAATTGATGAAGCAATGCACCCTTTAACTACAGTTGTGACTGGTTTGTATGGTAAAAAACTTCCAAATCAAAATGGAGCGCCTCTGAGAATATTTATCCCTTGGAAGTATGGTTTCAAAAGTGCAAAAGCAATTGTTAAGATAAAATTCGTAGAAAAAATGCCAACTTCATCATGGATGTGGGCATCTCCACGAGAATATGGATTTTACTCTAATGTTAATCCTAATGTAGATCATCCTAGATGGTCTCAAGCAACAGAAAGAATAATTGGTAAAGATATTTGGGTGCCAAGAGTAAAAACGCTTATGTTTAATGGTTACGGAGATGAAGTTGCAAATTTATATACAGGGATGGATCTAAAAAAATATTTTTAATGAGAAAATATTTTAAACCAGGTGTATTTATTTTAAGTACAATTCCATTTTTATTAATTTTTTACAAAATATACTTCAACAAACTCGGACCAGAACCTGTAAAAGAAATTACTCATTTTACTGGAGAGTGGACTCTAATATTTATCTGTCTAACATTAAGTATGACGCCACTTAAAAGGCTAACTAATTTAAATATTTGGATAAGTTTTAGAAGAATGTTGGGATTGTTTGTTTTTTTTTATGCATCTCTTCATCTCCTTACTTACGTAGGTATAGATTATAGATTTAATTTACAGCCGATAATTGATGATGTTCTGAAAAAAAAATACATCTTTATTGGATTTGCAGCATGGGTATTACTACTTCCATTGGTAATTACATCTTCTCAAATGATGATAAAGTTGCTTAAAAACAATTGGAAAAAATTACACAGATTAATTTACGTAATAGCGATATTTGGAGCTCTTCATTATATATGGTTATCTAAAACAATTTTTTTTAGACCACTAGTATATTTGGTAATAATACTTGTTTTACTTGCTTTAAGAATTAAAATTAAAAATAGGAACGTAAATTATGGATGATAATCTAAAAAAAGAAATTCAATCAGCTACACTTGAAAGATTAATGAGACATTTAGATGAAAGAAAAGATGTTCAAAACATTGATTTAATGAATTTAGCTGGATTTTGCAGAAATTGTTTGTCTAGATGGTATAGAGAAGAAGCTGAAAAAAAAGGAGTAGAAATATCAGATCCTGATGCAAAGCAGCATATTTATGGAATGCCCTACTCTGAATGGAAAGAAAAATACCAGAAGTAACTTTCTATTCAATTCTAGTTAATGTTTGCCTATTTAAGTCTATTTATTGTTTCATTTTTAGCTGCAACAATACTTCCTTTTTCATCTGAGGCTATATTAGCAACTTATCTGTTATCAGAAACTTATAACAAATTTTTGTTAATATTTTTTGCAAGTTTTGGAAATATTTTAGGATCTATCTTCAATTGGTTTCTAGGAATTTATTTCTTGAAATTTCAAGATAAAAAATGGTTTCCTTTTACTAACATACAAATTGATAGATCATCCAAGTGGTTTAAAAAGTATGGTAAATGGTCTTTGTTATTTGCGTGGGTACCAATTATTGGTGATCCAATTACTTTTATTGCTGGAACGATGAGAATTAAATTTTTAATTTTTTTATTGCTTGTGAGTTTTGGAAAAATAATGAGATATTTTTTTATTTCTCTTTTAGTCTAGGAAACAATTCAACAAAATTACAAGGTTTATGATTAATATCTAATTGATGTTTAAGAATACCGTCCCAAGCATCTGTCACTCCTCCTGAGGATCCTGGTAAGGCAAATATGTATTTACCATTTGATAGAACCGCACAAGCTCTAGATTGAATTGAAGATGTGCCAACTGTTTTTAAACTAATAGTTCTAAAAACTTCACCAAATCCTGGAATATGTTTATCTGCTATTTCATCAACAGCTTCGGGTGTAATATCTCTTCCAGTTAAACCTGTGCCACCAGTTGTTATGATAACATCAATATCTTTATGATTAGTCCAGTCTTTTAGAATTTTAACTATATCTACTTTATTATCTTTACAAATTTTTCTATCAATTAATTGATGATTGGCCTCTTTAATTTTTTCAACCAAGATCGCACCAGATTTATCGTTATCAATTGTTCTTGTATCTGTTACAGTTAGTAAAGCTATATTTACAATCATAAATAATTTATTTTAATGATTATACTTACAATATTTTTTTTTATAACTGCAGCATTATATTCAAGTATAGGATTTGGTGGTGGCTCAACTTATCTTGCTTTACTTTTAATTTGGGATGTCCCTTACTATATTTTTCCAATTTTAGCTTTGATTTGTAATATTATTGTAGTTTCAGGAAATTCTATAAATTTTTTAAAATCAAAGAATATTAATTTTAATTTACTTTATCCTTATTTAATTGGTTCTGTACCTCTTTCTTTTATCGGAGCATCGATCTCTATTGACAAAAATTTATTTGAAATCTTACTTTTCTTCATTTTAATATTAGCTGGAGTTTTTTTACTTATTGAAAGCAAATCCTATAACAAACAAAAAATTGTAATTAAAAAAATACCCCTAGTTTTATCAATATTAATAGGATCAATAATTGGTTTTATATCTGGTTTGGTTGGAATTGGTGGTGGGATATTTTTAAGTCCTATTTTATTTTTGATGAAAGCAGGATTGCCAAGGCATATAACAAGTACTGCATCTTTATTTATTTTAGTAAATTCAATTTTTGGTATAGGTGGACAATTAACAAAGGATATAGTCTTCAACGAATTTTTAAATTACTGGCCACTATTTGTTGCTGTCTTAATTGGTGGTCAAATTGGAAGTTTTTTAAATATAAAATTCCTATCTAACAAAATATTAGCCCTAATGACTGCATGTTTAGTAATTTTTGTTGCTATAAGAATGGGCATAACACTTATTGCATAAGTTGAATTAATTATTTTTTGATATATTTAATCTCTCATGAAAAATTTTAAACCATTTGGGCCTTCAATAGGAAAATCTAAAATTTCTAAAAAATTTTTAGAAAAACTTAACAAAGAAGTTGATACAAAAATCTTCTCAAAATCAAATGATTATAGTTCAAAATTAGCAAGTCAAATTAGAAAAGAAGTTCAAATTTCTAAAAGTTTTATAAAGAAAAATTTAGAAAAAGAATTAATAAAAAATATTAAAATTTTTCTAACTAAAGAACATATTAAAAAAATTAAAGAAATTAGAATTTTAAACCTATGGGTCGTTAGCCAATATAAAAATGAGTATAATCCTATACATTATCATGAAGGGGACTTATCAGGTGTTGGTTATTTAAAAATTCCAAAACATATGACAAAAAATAAAAATGTTAAAAATAAAAAAATAAAAACCAATGGAACAATTGATTTTATTAATGGACAAAAAGCTTTTCTTTCAAAAAGTATTTTTAATTTGATACCAAAAAAAGGTGATCTTTTAATATTTCCCAATTACTTAATGCATACAGCCTACCCATTTAATATTGAGGAAGAAAGAAGATCATTTTCTTTCAATGCTAAAATAATTTTTATTAAATAATTTACAAATTTTAATAATATTATATAAATCTATTTGCCGATTTGATCCTATTGCGGGCATAAACTGCTAAAATGGAAATTCTCAATAGATCTAATTAGCAAGGTAGTTGAACTATATTGTGCACCTGCATGTAGCTTAAGCACTAAAAAAGTGAGGATAAAATGAATAAGGATTTTTTTAAAACAACAAAAATTTTAGATGGTGGAATGGGTCAAGAATTATTGGCCAGAGGCATGGAACCCAAGGGAACTTTGTGGAGTGCAAATGCTTTAATTGAGGAAAAATACCACGACTTAATACTTAATATTCATAATGATTTTATTAAATCAGGAGCTGATGTAATTGTAACTACAACTTTTACAACGAGAAGAAAAAGATTGAGAGAAAATGGAATAGAAGATCAATTTAAATTCTTAAATCAGAAAGCCTGTGAAATTGCACAAAAAGCTAAATTAAATAATTCTCATATTAAGATTGCAGGAGGACTCCCGCCTCAAGATTTGACATATGAAGAAGACAAGAGAAGTGAAAAAGAAATTACAAAAGATCATTTGGAATTAGCAGAAATACTAAATCCTTCAGTAGATTTTTTCTATTTTGATGTATGGAGCAGTATCAAAGAAATTAGATGTGGAATAGAAGCTATTAAGAAATTTAATAAACCATACTTAGTTGGGGTTCATATTTCTGAAGGAAATTCTTTACCAAGTGGAGAAAAAATTTCTGAAATTAATTCAATAATTACAGAAAATTGCTTAGGAGTAATTCTAGCATGTGTTTCGCCTGAAAATTATGAAAATAATTTAGATGAAATTCAAAAACTTAAAGTTCCATTTGGTTTCAAATTAAACGGATTTATTACAACCAAACCTAAAGGTGGTTATACTTCTCAGTATAAAGAGAATGATGGATCTAACCCCAATAGTTTTTTAGGTCAAAGAAAAGATTTAGATCCTGAAAAAATATCAATTTTTGCAAAAAAATTTAAAGAAAATGGAGCCACTATTCTCGGAGGATGTTGTGAAACTCGCCCTTCTCATATAGAGGCAATAAAAAACATTATTTAAATTTTGTACCTTTTCTTACAAAATAGATACCTGTAGCAACTGCAATCAATGAAATTATAACTTTAGTAGTAACCAATTCTTTTAAAAAGATATAACTTAAAATGGTACCAAATATTGGAATTAAATAAGATACTTGAGATTGAAAAATTAAACCATTGTTAATTAAAATTCTAAATCTCAATAACCAAGCAATTCCAGTAGATACCAACCCAAGATAAATAACTGAAATAGTAGAATCTAATCTTGGAACAGTTTTCCAAGGTTGTTCAATCAAACATACTAAAGGTAATAATATAATAGTAGCCCAAATCAAAATTGAACTGGTTACATTTTCATTTTTTTTCTTACTTATTTTTAATGTTAAAAGACCTCCAATTACATAACAAGTAGCACCTAACAAAATTAATAATGCTGAAGTAAAGTTATTTTCATTAATTAATAAATTATCTGAAAATAAATAAACTATTCCTGAAAATCCAATTAGAACTCCTATTGTTCTAATTAAATTAAATTTTTCATTTTTGGTGTAAAAATGTCCTAGTACTACTGAGCTAAGTGAAGTTGATGACATTAAAATTGCCGCTAAGTTACTTTGAACAGATTTAACTCCATATGCTATTAAAAAAAATGGAGCCACTAAATTTATAAATCCAATCATTGCAAACCAATGCCAATCTTTTGAAAATGCCTCGATTTTTATTTGTTTGTAAAAACAAAGTAGTAAAACTGGAATTGAACCAAAAAAAACTCTTAGAAATGCAATCGTAACAGGACCAAATGAATAGGTTGCAATTTTAATATTAAAAAAAGCAGATGCCCAAATCAATGCTAACAACGTTAATAAACTATAATCAATTAGTTTTGGTTCTCTCATTCAATAATATCTTCTGGTGTTCCGTTTGTTATTTCAATTAACTTATTATAATTTATCTTGAATACAGCATTTGGATGTCCAGCTGCACCAAATATATCTGGGAATCTTTCAAGACTTTTATCAATAAAGATTTTACATTGCTTTAAGTGACCTACTGGTGACACTCCACCAATTGTATATCCAGTATTTTCTTTAACGGCTTCAGGAGATGCCATGGACACGTCTTTTTCATTAATAATTTTTTTTAACTTATTTAATGAGCAACGCTTGTCCCCAGATACCAAGCTTAATATATAGTTGTCACCTGCCCTAAAAAGTAAACTTTTAACAATAGCACCAACGTTGCAACCCAAAGCTGTAGCAGCATCATTGGCTGTTCTTGCTGTTTTTTCTAATACGATAACATTTAAATTTTGATCGAATGATTTAAGAGCTTTTTCTGCCCTTTTTACTGGTTCTTTATCTAGTATTGATTCCATGGAATTTATTAAATTCTTTAATTTGATTGAGTAGATACACTACTTATGTAAAAAATGCATAGGTGTTATTTATTAAATAAGCATTATTTTTTAACTTTTTTTTGCTAATTAGGCTCCATCAAAATTACATAGGAGACAAAATGAGTGCAGAAAACGTTTTAAAGTTTATTAAAGAAAAAGAAGCAGAATTCGTAGATCTAAGATTTACTGATCCAAGAGGAAAGCTTCAACATTTAACTATGGATGCATCAATAGTTGATGCTGACATGCTTAATGAAGGAGTGTTTTTTGATGGTTCATCTATTGCTGGATGGAAAGCAATTAACGAATCTGACATGATTTTAAAACCTGATACTGCAAGAATGTTCATGGATCCTTTCACGTCTCATAATACTGTAGTTTTGTTCTGTGATATTTTAGATGCAATCAAAAAAGATCCTTACGAAAGAGATCCAAGAGGAGTTGCAAAAAAAGCAGAGGAATATTTAAAAGCATCAGGTATTGGTGATAAAGCGTTTTTTGGACCTGAGCCAGAATTTTTTGTTTTCGACGATGTAAGAATTAAAAATGACATGAATGAAAGTGGATTTAAAATTGATAGTAAAGAAGGTCCATATAATTCAGGTAAAGAATATGAAAATGGAAATATGGGACATAGACCTCAAATCAAAGGAGGTTATTTTCCTGTGCCACCTGTAGATAGTGAACAAGATATGCGTGGTGAATATTTAAAAAACTTAAAAGAAGTTGGTATCAAAGTTGAAAAACACCACCATGAAGTTGCTCCAAGTCAACATGAACTTGGTATGTATTTTGGAACTTTAGTTGACCAAGCAGATAACGTTCAACTTTATAAGTATGTAGTTCAAATGGTGACACATTCTTTTGGAAAAACTGCAACTTTCATGCCAAAACCAGTTGCAGGTGATAATGGTTCAGGTATGCATATTCACCAATCTATTTGGAAAGGTGATACCCCTGTATTTTCAGGTGAAGCATATGCAGGACTTTCAGAAACTGCACTTCATTATATTGGTGGAATTTTAAAACACGCTAAAGCAATTAATGCTTTTGCTAACTCTACTACGAACAGTTACAAAAGATTAATTCCTGGATTTGAAGCACCAGTATTATTAGCTTACTCTGCGAGAAACAGATCTGCATCATGTAGAATTCCAATTACTTTAAGTAAAAAAGGTGCAAGATGTGAAATTAGATTTCCAGATGCAGCAGGTAATCCTTACCTAACGTTTGCAGCAATGTTAATGGCAGGTATCGATGGAATTAAAAATAAAATACATCCAGGTGAGTCTTTTGATAAAGATTTATATGAATTGCCACCAGAAGAAGTAAAAGCTATACCAACTGTTTGTGGATCTTTAAGAGAAGCGATGGAAAGCTTAGATAAAGATAGAGAGTTTTTAACTCAAGGTGGTGTATTTACTGATGACCAAATCGATGCTTATATAGCTCTTAAGTTTGAGGAAATTCATAAATTTGAACATGCACCTCATCCTGTAGAGTTTGAGATGTATTACAGTAGTTAATATTTAATTACTGTTTGGTTGTTGCAATTGTATCTTTGTTAATACCTTTTTTAACAACGTAATCTTGAGTACCGTTTGCACCGGTCTCAACTTCTTTACGTAAATCTTTAAAGAAAGTTCTTTCTTTAATTGTATCTTTTAGGTTTTTAACAAGATTTTTAAATTCAAATTTGTTCATACCTAAATATATATACTAGGTATGCGTATGATGCAATACTGATATGCGTTAAATGGGAATATTCAACTTTTGCTAGATTTTAAAGGATTCTCCACATCCACATCTTTCTGTTTCGTTGGGATTATTGAATACAAACGAAGAAGATAGTTCTTCTTTTTTGTAATCCATTTCTGTTCCAAGCAAATACATAATAGCTGCAGAATCGACAAATACTTTTACACCTTTTTCCTCAATGACTTCATCATTTGGATTTACTTCTTTGGTATACTCCATAACGTAAGACATACCAGCGCAACCTCCTGATTTAACTGAAACTCTTACACCTAAAGAATCTTTTTCTGCATTAGACATAATTTCTTTAATTCTTTCCGCAGCATTATCACTTAATTTAATAATTGGATTCATTATAAATTTAACTCCAGTTTTGCAGCTTCTGACATCATGTCTTTATTCCAAGGTGGGTCCCAAACTAATTCAAGATCAACGTCTTCAATACCCTCAACTTGCATTGCACCATCTTTAACTTCTTTAGGTAAACTTTCAGCAACTGGACAATTAGGAGTGGTCAAAGTCATTTTAATTTTTGCAAATTTATCATCCTCAACTTTTATATCATAAATCAAACCTAGTTCATAAATATTCACTGGTAACTCAGGATCGTAAATTTTTCTAATTTCTTCAATAATTTGATCTTTTTTCGACATAATTAATTTTCTGTTTTAACCTCATCAGTTTTATTATCAAAAGCTGAGACTAGTGTATGCCAAGATAGTGTGGCACACTTTACTCTCATTGGATATTGTTTTACTCCAGATAAACACATTAGTTTTGTTTTTTCATCTTCTTTAAGATTTTCTGATTTAAGTTCAGGATTTTCTTTAATCATCCCCAAAAAATCTTCAACAATTTCTTTTGCTTCATTTTCATTTTTGCCTTTAATTAAATCTGTCATTATTGATGCAGAAGCCATAGAAATTGCGCAACCACTACCTTCAAATGAAATATCTTCTACAATTCTTTGACCATTTAATTTTAAATAGACATGAACGTTATCACCACACAGTGGATTGTTGCCTTTGGCATCTTTATTAAAATCTTCTGTCTTACGAAGATTTCGTGGATTTTTTCCATGCTCTAAAATTATTTCTTGATATAATTCTTTTAAATTCATTTTAAATTAAATATTTTCTTACAGTTATTTATTGCATCATTAAGTTTATCTAAATCTTCTTTGGTATTATATATTCCAACGGAAGCTCGTGCGCTCGCTGGTATATTAAGTTTGTCATGTAAAATTTGACAGCAATGATGACCAGCTCTTATTGCAACTCCGTCTTCATCTAAAATTGTTGCGATGTCATGAGGATGCACACCTTCTAAAGTGAAAGACAAAACTCCACCTTTATTTTTTGGGTTTCCAATTAATTTTACTGAATTATTTTTTTTTAATAATTCTTGTCCATACTCAACTAATTCTGCTTCATGTTTCATAACATTTTCAATACCTACGCTCTCCAGAAATTTAATTGATTGATCAAAAGCAATAACTTGCGCTGTAGCCATGGTTCCAGCTTCATATTTATTAGGTAAATCGCCATAGGTAATTCTATCTTTTTTAACCTCTCTAATCATTCCGCCACCACCTTGGTAAGGAGGAAGTTCATCCAGCCACTTTTTCTTACCATAAAGAACCCCTAATCCTGTAGGGCCATACATTTTATGACAAGAAATTGCATAAAAATCACAATCTAAGTCTTGCATATCTAGCTTTAAATGAGGAGCTCCTTGGCAACCATCTACGACAACTATTATTCCTTTTGAATGTGCTAAATCAGTAATTTCTTTTACTGGCAATATTGCTCCAGTCACATTTGATAAATGAGTAATTGAAATAACTTTTGTATTAGGAGTAATTTTCTTTTCAATTTCTTCTAGTGTAATTTCACCTTCTTCATTTATTTCTGCAAAATTAATTTTTATATTTTTAGATTTTCTTAAAAAATGCCAAGGTACATAATTTGAATGATGTTCTAATTCGGTAATTAATATTTCATCACCTTCGTTTAAATGATTTTGACCCAATGTATTAGCAACAAGGTTTAATGCTTCGGTAGCACCTTTGGTAAATACTATTTCATTTTTATCTTTAGCATTAATATATTTTTGAACTGATGTTCTAGTATTTTCATATAAATTTGTTGCAGCAACCGCAAGATAGTGAACACTTCTACCAACATTAGAAAATTGTTTGGTATAAAATTCATTAATTCTATCTACCACTACTTTTGGTTTTTGTGATGAATTTGCACTATCCAAATAAACCAAATCATTATTTTGGATTTTCTCATCAAATATTGGAAATTCTTTTTTAACTTGATCTATGTTCATACATTTATACCTGATAATTTTTTAACTAATTTTTTTACATCTTCATTAGAAATTTTTTCAATTACCTCGTTAAGAAAACCATTTGTTAATAATTTTTTTGATTCTGAATAACTGAGACCTCTAGACATTAAATAAAAAATTGAATTTTCATCAATATTTCCTGATGTAGATCCATGTGAACATTTAACATCGTCTGCATATATTTCTAATTCTGGTTTAGCATTAAATTCAACACTTTCATTTAACAATAAAGCTCTACTTAATTGGTATCCATCTGTTTTTTGTGCTTCAGGACTTACAAAAATTTTACCTTGATAAATACCTTTTGATTTATCATTCAATACACTTTTAATTAATTGATAACTTTTACAATTTTCTTTTTTATGATTAATTACAGTTTTTATTTCATGATGTTTTTCATTTTCTAAATTGATAATTCCATTTAATGCAATAGAACCATATTCGTCATCTAGATTGCAATTGATATCTTGTTTTATAAATTTTGAACCTTCTGATAAAATAAAATATTCTAAATGACTATTTTTGGATAAATTAATATCTTTGTTGAAATACTTTATATTTTCTGAAGTATTTGAGTCTAGACTGTAATTTTTTAAAATTGAATTCTCTCCAATCTTAATTTTTTGTCTAAAATTAATGAAATTTTTTTCAGAATTTTCATTTAAAAAATGAACTACACACAATGAACTGTCATCTTCTAAATTAATATCTACTCTAGAATTAATTGCAGAAGATTTTAAACCATCACTTAAATAATTAAATAAAATCAAAGGTTTTTTAACATTGTAACCTTTTTTAATAGTAATTTTCGAAACACTAGTAAGAAATGCTGAATTCAAATTTAAAAGAGTATTTTGATAAACAGTATCATCTAAGTCTAAATTCTGATCGACTAAGATTTTATCTTTGGCTTCGTGTTTAAAATCAAAATCATATAATTTTCCATCAACAAAACTTATTTTATTATGTTCAAATTCTAGTGGAAAATCTTTTTCTTCAAAAATTTTATTTTGATCAACAATAAAGTTTAAATTATCAAAATTTTTTGAAATAATTTGATTTATATCTGAAAATTTCCAATCCTCATTTCTTTTATTTGGTAAGCCTTTTTCAAAATAATTATTAAAATTTTCTTGTTTAATTTTTTTCTGACTATCAGAAAAATTATTTAAACTAATAATTTTATCAAAATTTAATTTAAGTTCATTTTGCATTAATTAAAATCCTCATAACCTACTTTTTCCAATTCTTTTGCTAATTCAAAATCACCTGATTTAATAATTTGTCCATTTTTAAGAACATGAACAAAATCAGGTTTGATATAATCCAACAATCTTTGATAATGAGTTATTATTAAAAAAGAATTGTTTTTATTTCTTAGTGAATTAACTCCTTCTGAAACTATTCTTAAAGCATCTATATCTAATCCTGAATCTGTTTCGTCTAGAATTGATAATTTTGGATTTAGGATAGACATTTGTAAAATTTCATTTTTTTTCTTTTCTCCACCCGAAAATCCAACATTTAATTGACGGTTTAAAATTTTTTCATCAAATTTTAGTTCTGCAGATTTTTCTTTTATTAATTTTAAAAATTCAATTGCATCTAACTCTTTTTCGCCTCTAGCTTTTTTAATTGCATTTATTGATGTTTTTAAAAAAGTGTTTGTATTAACACCTGGTATTTCCATTGGATATTGGAACGCTAAAAAGATTCCCTTATGAGCTCTTTCTTCTGTTTCTAATTCTAATAAGTTTTCTCCATCAAATGTAACTTTACCATTTATTTCGTAACCTTTTTTGCCTGACAAAATATTTGATAATGTGCTTTTTCCAGATCCATTTGGACCCATAATTGCATGAACTTCTCCTGGTTTAATATCTAAATTTAAACCTTTTAATATTTCTTTTTCATCAATCTTTGCTTTAAGATTTTCTATTGATAACATCTATCCAACACTCCCCTCTAAACTAATACCCACAAGTTTTTGTGCTTCTACTGCAAATTCCATTGGCAACTGCTGCAGAACTTCTTTACAAAAACCGTTTACAATTAAACTAACTGCCTCTTCTTGATTTAATCCTCTTTGATTACAGTAATATAGCTGTTCATCACTAATTTTTGATGTTGTTGCTTCATGTTCTATATTTGATTTAAGATTTTTATTCTTGATATAAGGAATTGTATGAGCTCCACATTTGTTGCCCATTAATAAAGAGTCACATTGAGTAAAGTTTCTAGAATTATCAGCTTTTGAAGATATATCTACTAATCCTCTGTACATCATATCTGATTTACCTGCTGAAATTCCTTTTGAAATTATTTTACTTTTTGTGTTTTTTCCTAAGTGTATCATTTTAGTTCCAGTGTCAGCTTTTTGATGATTGTTTGTAATTGCTATAGAATAAAACTCACCGACAGAATTATCACCTTTCAAAATACAACTTGGATATTTCCAAGTAATTGCTGAACCAGTTTCTACCTGGGTCCAAGAAATTTTAGAATTTTTACCTTTGCATAACCCTCTTTTAGTAACAAAATTATATATTCCACCTTTTCCATCCTTATCTCCTGGATACCAATTTTGAACTGTTGAATATTTTATTTCTGCATCGTCAAGAGCAATTAATTCAACATTAGCTGCATGCAATTGATTTTCATCTCTCATTGGAGCTGTACATCCTTCTAGGTAGCTTACATAACTTCCTTTATCAGCTATGATTAATGTTCTTTCAAATTGTCCTGTTTCTGATGCATTGATTCTAAAGTAAGTAGACAATTCCATAGGACATTTAACATTTTCTGGAATGTATACAAATGAGCCATCAGTAAAGACTGCAGAATTAAGAGTTGCAAAAAAATGATCAGTTGTAGGAATAACTGATCCAAGATATTTTTTAACTAATTCAGGATGTTTTTGAATAGCTTCAGACATCGAGCAAAATATAATTCCTTGCTTAGTAAGTTCTTCTTTAAAAGTAGTTGCAACAGAAACAGAGTCGAAAACTGCATCCACAGCAATACCATTTAATCTTGCTTGCTCTTGAAGGGGAATTCCTAATTTTTTATATGTCTCTAATAATTTAGGATCAAGATCATCTAAACTTTTTGGTTTATCTTTCATGCTTTTAGGAGCTGAGTAGTAGTAGAGGTCCTGATAATCTATTTTAGGATATTTTGGTTTCTGCCAATCAGGCTCTTTTAGTTGTTTAAATCTTTCAAAAGCTTTTAATCTAAAATCTAACATCCATTGAGGCTCTTTTTTAATATTGGAGATAAATTTTATTACATCCTCGTTCAAACCCTTAGGGGCTTTTGTATTTTCTATATCTGTTGAAAAACCATATTTGTAATCTTTCAAACTATCTATTTCTTTCTGCCTACTATCCATACTATACTCTGTTCTCTTTATTATTTTTTAATAAGTCGTTTAAGCTTTTATTTTCAAAGAAAGTATTAATATGAACCTCGAGTTCATCCCATAGATTGTGTGTAATACATTTCGTAGCTTTACCGTTACAACCTTTTTTAGACTCTTTTTTACACTGAACAGTCTTAACTTTCTCATCTACTGCATTGAAAATATTTGTAAGTTTTACTTCACTAGGGTCTTTTGATAAAATGTAACCTCCTTGATTACCTCTAATACTTTTCACAATTTGATTTTTTTTAAGTTTTGAAAATATTTGCTCTAAAAAATCTAATGAAATTCCTTGTCTTAAAGAAATGTCTCTTAATGATACAGGTTTGATATTATCAAACCTTGCTAGATCAACTAATGCCATTACGGCATATCTTCCTTTTGATGTTAGTTTCATTTTTACCCTTAAAATGTGGCTTTTTATACATACCCGACTAAAATGGTCAAGTTTATAAAGTAAAAAAAGACTACCATTTTGTCGCTCAGTTGTGATAAACGTACATTTTTTTTGAGAACAATAATCAATTGCATATATGGATAATAAAATTTTAGAAATTTTTATACCTGGACCTGCTGGTAGATTGGAAGCTAAATATTATAAAAGTAAAAAAAATACTTCTCCTATTGCATTAGTCCTACAGCCTCATCCACAGTATGGGGGAACTATGAATAATAAAGTAGTTGTAGATACATTTCATACATTCATGGAAAATGATTTTTCAGTTTGCAGAGTAAACTTTAGAGGAGTTGGAAAAAGTGATGGAGAATTTGATAATGGTCAGGGTGAACTGGCAGATGCTGCAGCAGCACTAGATTGGTTGGAAAGAGAAAATTTTGATAATTCGCAATGTTGGGTATCAGGATTTTCTTTTGGTTCTTTGATTGCAATGCAGCTGCTAATGAGAAGACCGGAAATAAATAGATTTATAGCCATATCTCCACAACCTAATGTCTATGATTTTTCTTTTTTATCTCCATGTCCAACATCTGGGATGGTTGTTTATGGAAAAAAGGATGAATTGGTACCTGTAGAATATATTACTGAATTGGATAAAAGATTAAGCGCTCAAAAAGGTATCAAAGTTGAATTTCAAACAATAACTGAAGCAAATCATTTCTTTTCTAAAACTGATGATGCTTTAACAAAAACTTTGGATAAATATATAAAAAAAGAAACAGCTTTATATTAATAATTATTTACTAGTTTGCCTCCAATGACTGGGGCATTACATCTTGTCGTACTTGGAAAAGAAATAGGTAAATTTAATTTAGATCTGATTGCTAAATAAGCAAACGCTTGGGACTCGATATAATCTCCATTCAGATGAAAATTATCTATCATATCAAAATTATTTTTATTTAAATTTGAATTTCTAATAATTGATTCAATCAAAAATTTGTTCTTTCGACCTCCTCCACAAAATAAATATTTATTAGAATTATTTTTATTTAAAAATTTGATTCCTTCTGCAATCAAATATGCTGTGAATTCTGTAATTGTTGAACACCCATCTTCTAAAGATAAACCTCTTGCAAAAGAAATATCAAATTCTTTTACATCAAGTGATTTTGAATAAGTTTCAATTTTGAAATTATCTATTGCTTGATTTAGAATTAATTGATCAATTTTTCCAGATTTTGCAATCTTACCATCCTCATCAAAAGTTAAATTTGAATTATTCCTGATCCATTCATCTATTAAACAATTACCTGGACCAATATCATAAGCTATCAAATCATTTTCTATATTGTTGGATATATCATTTATTATTGTAGCGTTGGATATTCCTCCAATGTTAACAATGCAAATAGGTTGAGCTGAATTATCTTTTTCTTTATTTAAAAAATTATTAACTAATAATCTGTGGTAAATTGGTGTTAGAGGTGCTCCTTGACCATTGTTATCAATATCTGCTTGTCTGAAATCATAAATAACTGGTTTTTTTAATAATTGAGATAATAAATTTCCATCACCTAGTTGTTTAGTAATTTTAATCTGAGGGTTATGAAAAATTGTTTGACCATGAAAACCTATAAGATCAATTTTTATTCCATTTTTTAATACAATTTTGCTAATTTTTTCAGCATGAAAAATGGTTAAAGCCCTCTCTAAATCACTCAATTCTTTAGAATATTTTGTCAAATCTTCACTACTTTTAATTTTGTCTCTCAAAGTTGATAATTGCCTATAGAGATCAGTATCGTACTCAAAGTATTGATCCAAAATTAGTTCTACCTCGTTATATCCATCAGATTTAATTATTGAAACATCTATCCCATCCATGGATGTGCCACTCATTAAGCCCATAGCTGAAAATAATTTTTTTTTCATTGATATTATTTTTAAAAAAAATTTGTATATAGTAAATATAGTCTTATGAATAAATTTTTAAAAGAATTTAAAGATAGAGGATATTTCTATCAATGCACAAGTGAAGCTGACTTATCTAACTTATTAGATAAAGAAAAAATTAAAGCTTACATAGGATTTGATTGTACTGCTGAAAGTTTACATGTTGGTAGTTTATTACAAATTATGTGTTTGAGGTTGTTACAAAAAAATGGACATCAGCCAATTGTATTGTTAGGAGGGGGTACAACAAGAATAGGTGATCCCTCAGGAAAAGATAAAACAAGAAAAATTTTAGAAGAAAGTGAAATTGAAAAAAATATTAAAAATATTCAAAATATTCTAAAAAAATTTCTAGATAATGATGATCCAAAAACAAAACCTATATATGTCAATAATTACAACTGGCTTAAAGATTTAAATTATATTTCTTTTCTAAGAGATATAGGAAAACATTTTACCATAAATAGAATGCTTACATTTGATAGTGTAAAGCTAAGATTAGAAAGAGAACAGTCGCTTAGTTATATGGAATTTAATTACATGATACTCCAAGCCTACGACTTTTTAGAATTGAATAAAAAAGAAAATTGTGTTCTGCAAATAGGTGGTTCCGATCAATGGGGAAACATTGTAAACGGTGTCGAGCTTATTAAGAGATATTCTAATAACCAAACATACGGATTAACAACGCCATTAATTACTTTAGCCTCAGGTGCAAAAATGGGAAAAACTGAAAACGGTGCTATTTGGTTAGACGAAAAATATTTATCAGCTTATGACTATTGGCAATTTTGGAGAAATGTTGATGACAGAGATGTAATGAAATTTTTAAAAATGTTTACTGATGTTGAAATAAGTGAAATCAATGCTTTAGAGGAAAAAAATATTAATGAATTAAAAATATTATTAGCAAACAAAGCCACAGCTATGTTACATGGAGAAGATGCTGCTCAAAATTCTGAGCAAGCAGCAAAAGAGGCATTTTCTGGAAATTCTTTAGGCTCTAACTTACCTGGCGTTACAATTGAAGCAAAACAATTAGAAAATAAAATCAATATAATTGACTTAATAATTTTATCTAAATTAGAAAATTCAAAAAGTGAGATAAGAAGATTAATTAAGGGTAAAGCTATTAAGATTAATGATGCTGTAGTTTCAGACGAAAAATTTATTATTAATCAGGAGCTATTCACAGAGAATTATTTAAAACTTTCTATAGGCAAAAAAAGACACATTAAAATTGAATTAAGTTAGTTTCTTTTAATTTTTTCTAGAGTTCTAGTTATAAATCTTGGAGTTAATGTTTTTATTGGGTTTACTGAGGTTTCAAGATCTTTTGGGGGTCCTTTTATTTTAAAACTAACCCCAAAAACACCCTCTCCTGTTTTATCACCAACTAAAATTTTACCTAATAATGGAATTTTACTTATTGTTTTATTTATAGTTGTTGCTGGCACCAAAGTCCCTCTTAGACTTACCAATTTTTCTTCTTCCACATAACCACTCATTAATATCGAAATAGCTGGGCCAATTGCATAAAGTTCATCTATTGTCATAAGATTTTTTTGGTTATTGAATTTCATTTCAAACTCATCAAATCTTATTCCTTCTCCAGTTAAAATATCAGCAATTCCTTGTAAGGAAGCTAGTGTTAGAAGTTTTGTTAATGCTGGGACCTCTTTTAACTTAAAGTCATATATTTTAAGATTTGATACTGATTTTTCATTTTTTTTTGTTGATATGAAATCTAAGTCGCCTTCATCAAATCCTTTTATAAATTTATATCTTTTCACCAATGGTTTTGCTTTAGATGAATAAAGTTTAGTTATTTTTTCACCGTTATTCTTTGTTTCAATAGAAAAAGCTATGTTTTTATTATTTTCAAAATTTGCAGATAAATTTGTATCTACAACTTCATTATCTTTAATAAAAATTAACCCTTGTAAATTTTTAACAAAATAAATTTCATCTATATAAACTTCATTCAGATTTATTTTTAAATTAAAATTGTTCTTAAAAATTTTATTTTCTTTTTCCTTTTTACTTTGAAGTAAATTTGTTACTATAGAATTAGCATTCAAGAACAATCCATTTAATTTATAATCGTTTTGTTTTTGTCTTTGAATAATAAATTGATTATCTTTATTCTCAGTATCAATATAATCAAAATCAATTTTATCAAATCTATCTATTAAATAATCTTTATCTAATATTAAATTATTGATCTTAATTTTATTTCTCTTATCTAAAATACTAATATTTTCAAAATTTAAATTTTTTGAACTTTTTAATATTCCAGCAACTGATAAATTTGTTTTTTCATTTATATTTTTCTTATAATTTAAATTTTTAATTTCAAAATCTGTTTGATTTAAAATTAGTTTTAAATCAAAATTGGTTTTTTCTTTATCATTAAGAACAAAGTAATTTATTTCATCATAGTTTTTATCAATTTTTATATTTCCATTACCTGAAAAAGTTAATGAACCATTTTTATATTTGATATTGAGTTTGTGATTTTGAAGGTTAAGAAATTTTTTAGTAGATGGAAAAAATTGTTTTAAGAATTCTTGATTTTTTAAATCAACACTTTTTAAATTAATGTCAGATATGAATTCAAAATCCTTATCATTTTTGTTATAAAAATATTTAAAATAATCAAAATCTTTATTAAGTTTTACTTTACCTTCACCTTTGAGGGTAAAATCTTTGTTTTTATACTTTAAATTTATTTTATGATTTTCGATATTTATTTGGTCCTTAATAAGTGGAAAATATTCTTGGATAATTTTTTGATTTTTTAATGTTCCTTTTTTAATATTTAAATTAGTTTCAAATTCAATATCATTTTGATCTCTTTTAAAAGTATATTCAATTTTATTTGTTTTATTATCTAACTTAAATTCACCTGCACCATCAGCTATAAGAGCTTTGTTTTCATAAATTAATTTTAATTTATGATTATCTAATAAGATTTCACTATTTTGATTTGAAAAATAATTTGGAATTAAATTATTGTCATAAATAACTTTTTTAAAATTTATGTCAGAGTCTATTTTTAAATTAGTTAATTTAAATTTATTAGTTATTTCAAAATTAAAAATATTCTCAGAACTAAACTTAGTATTTTTTAAATTAAAGTTATTTAAATTTAAATTTAATATATTAATTAAATTATCTGATAAAACTGCCTCAGAATTTTGAATTTTGCTTTCTACATAGTAATTATTATTCTTTTTGCTAATTTTTAATAATTTAGATGAAAAATCAATTTGATCTGATGCAAATTTAATATCTTCAAATAAATATTTGTCTTTTTCTATATTAAATAAAAAATTAATATTATTAAAATCTAGTCCATTAAAAAATTTAAATTTTCCATCTTTCAATAATCCTTTGATTTTATAATCATTTTTAATTTTTCCATTTTGATCTAAGTTAAGATTTAAATCTAAAATTACATGTCCTTTTTTAATTAAAGTTTCCAAAATTAATAATTCTGGTTTGTTACTTGTGGCTCTTATAAATTTTACAAAATCCTTTAATAATATTGACTTTGTTGCCACCTCCAAATTAGAGGAAACTAATTTATTTTTAAGAAGAGAATCAAGTGATACTTGAGTTTTTATATATTCGAGCTCAAGTGGTCTATTTGCATAATAGATGTTTGCACCAATAGTTTTTGCATTTATTTTAAGTTTAAGTGGATCAAGAATTAATTTTACTTTTTTTAAAGATACATCCAAATTATTATTGCTTTGAACAACTGTGTCTTTTATCTGCTGATTAAATTTGTCGGTCTCTATTCCAACAATGCTTAAATAAAATATTAGTGATATTAAAAATCCTAGAGATAATAAAAAGTATTTAAAAATGTTTATTTTCATTTAATTTTGTAAAGAGATTGTTCTAAAAAATCATCTAATTCTCCATCAAGAATTTTATCTGGACTTGTGCTTTCAAAATTTGTTCTGTTATCTTTTACCAATCTATAAGGTTGCAAAACATATGATCTTATTTGATGCCCCCAACCAATTTCTGACTTACTGTTTTCTGTACTTTGGTTCTCCTCTTCTCTTTTTTTAATTTCAAAATCGTACAGTCTTGCTTTTAACATATTCATACAAGTTTCTTTATTTTTATGTTGCGATCTTTCATTTTGACATTGGACTACTATTTTCGATGGAATATGAGTAATTCTTACAGCGCTATCAGTTGTATTTACATGCTGTCCACCAGCACCACTTGATCTATAAGTATCTATTCTCAAATCTTTCTCTAAAATCTCAACATTTATATTTTCATCCACTACTGGGTAAATCCAGACACTTGCAAAACTTGTGTGCCTTCTTGCTCCTGAGTCAAATGGAGAAATTCTAACCAAACGATGAATGCCTGATTCTTTTTTCAACCAACCAAATACATAATCACCTTCAATTTTTATTGTTGCTGATTTAATGCCAGCTTCATCTCCTTTGTGCTCACTAATTAAATTTGATGTAAAACTTTTTTTATCAGACCATTTCAAATACATCCTTCTCAGCATATCTGCCCAATCTTGACTTTCAGTGCCTCCAGCACCTGCATGTATTTCTATGTAGCAATCTAATGCGTCTGCTTCGTCTGATAAAAAACATTTGATTTCATTTTTTTTTACTTCTTTTTTTAAATCCTTAATATTTTGTAAAGTTTCTTCCTGAACTGCTAGATTATTTTCCTCAAAAGCAAGCTCATTCAAGTCATCAAAATCATTTAACTTTTGAATAGACTGATTTAAAGAATTTACTAAATCTTCGTAGAGTTTTTTCTCTTTTATAACTTTTTTTGAATTATCTTTATCTTGCCAAAAATTGGCATCCAACATTTGAGAATTTAATTTTTCAAGTTTTGAGTAAATTTTATTGTTTTCAAAGATACTCCTTAATTCTTTGATTAATTTTATTAATTTCTTCTTTGTAATGTTGGTAATTGTTATCCATTAGTAAAACTTTAATATGTTGTTTATATCCATTCTATCAGAATTTGAATAAAGAACTTTACCATCTACAACATTTTTCTTTTTAAAAACCTCAATTATTGTATTTTCAGATGTAAATTTAGCTTTTTGGCCTGTTGAGGGATCCACAACCATCATAATTGTATCTTTTGCAGCTTTAAATGGTCTAGCCTCAGACTTTTTAACAGAATTTTTTATAAAATTTTTAAATATAGGTAGGGCAGTTTTTGATCCTGTTTCAAATTTACCAAGTGGTGTTGGACTATCCATTCCCACATAAACACCTACTAATAAGTTTGATGTAAAACCAATGAACCAGGTATCAGTATTATTATTCGTTGTTCCAGTTTTTCCTGCAATATTTAATTTTAAATCTCTTAATTTTTTTGCAGTTCCTCTTTGAACTACCCCTTCAAGAATTGATGTCATTTGATAAGCAGTTTCTTCAGAAAAAATTTGTATATATTTGTTTTTTAACTCAGGATAATCATCACTAAGATAGGATATTGAATCACAATTCACACAAGATCTCTTATCATTACTATAAATAGTATTTCCCTCACTATCTTGAATCCTGTCAATCAAAACAGGTTCAACAAGTTTTCCTCCATTAACAAAAACAGAATAAGCAGATGTAAGCTGCAACAAAGTAGTTTCAGCAGAACCTAAGGAAATTGACAAAAGTTCCTCAGGATTTTTGTAAATTGAAAGTTTTTTAGAATAGTTGATAATTTTATCTAACCCTAAATCTTGAGCTATTCTAACTGTCATTAGATTTCTTGATTTCTCCAACCCAGTTCTAATTGTAGATGGACCGTAAAATTTTTTTCCATAATTTTCTGGTTTCCACAACTTCAAATCATCTCCTTGATCTAAAACTAATGGTGCATCCAAAACCAATGATGTAGGTGTATAATTATTTTCTAAAGCAAGAGCATAAACAAATGGTTTGAATGCAGACCCTGGTTGTCTTTTCGCTTGTGTGGTTCTATTAAACTCACTTTTTTTAAAACTGAAACCACCATTAAGAGCCAAAACTCTTCCTGTATAAGGATCCATTGCAACAATTCCTCCATTTATTTTTGGCAGTTGTTGTAAACTGTATTTTTTATCTTTTATTTGTTTCACATAAATTATATCGCCAATTTTTAATAATTGGTTAAACTCTTTTTTTGTCCAAGAAATATCTTTATATTCAATAACACCATCATTTTTATCAATCGTTTCTACAATTGCTGAAAATTTATTTAATTTTTTTACAATTGCTAATTTCCAATTAATTGATTTTTCAAGTTTGTATTTATCTAAATCTTTGTGCCAGTTCGAATTGTAAGGTTTGTTAATTAGTGCTCCCCTCCAACCTTTTCTTTGATCATAGGAAATTAATCCAGATCTCAGAGAATTAGTTGCAATTTTTTGTAAATATAAATCTATTGGAGTATTGATATTTAGACCTTGTTTATAAACTTTATCGTAGGTCAAACTTTCTATGACATTTTTTCTAACGTCTTCAATATAATATTGCGCATCTTCTAAGTATATTTTTTGTTTTTTCTTTAATTTAATTTCTTGATTGCTTAATTTTTCTAACCACTCAGATGTAATATAATTATTTTCATATAAATTTTTTAAAACTAAATTTCTTCTAAATTTTGCTAAATTTATATCTTTATAAGGATTGTATTTACTGGGTGCTTTAGGCAAAGCAGCTAACAATGCGGCTTCTGAATAATTAAGTTCTCTTATAGATTTATCAAAATATTCCAAACTTGCAGCAGCTACACCATAGGCTCCACTACCAAGATAGATTTGATTTAAATAAAGTTCTAATATCCTTTCTTTAGACAAAGCTCTCTCAATCCTAAATGCTAATATTGCCTCTTTTATCTTTCTATTTAGACTTACTTCATTTGTTAGTAAAAAATTCTTTGCTACTTGTTGAGTAATAGTTGAGGCACCTTCCAATCTTTTAGAAGCCATTATATTTGAAATATTATTGATAATTGCTCTTAGAACACCTTTCGCATCTATACCGGGATGAGAGAAAAAATTTTTATCTTCTGCAGATAAAAATGCGTTAATTACGTTCTTTGGTATAGCATTGTAAGGAACAAAAACTCTTTTTTCTTTTGAAAAATCTGCAACTAATTCTCCATTTCTTGAATAAACTTTGCTCGAAACTGGGGGCTTATAACTCTTTAGAAATTTATAATCTGGGATATCATTGGAGTATTTCCATAAAATACTAAATATTAAAATACCTAATAATATTAAAATAGTTGAGCAAAATAATAGAATATTTGTAAATAATTTACTCATTTTATTTCCATTATATCTTGGAATTTGTTAAAGATAAGGCATCAGAATTAAACAAAATTTATTACTAAAAAAAATTAATGAACTTAAAAATCAACATAATATGGAAAAAAATTTATATATCGATGCATCGCATCCAAATGAAACTAGAGTTGTACTTAAATCAGGCGAAAATATTGAAGACTACGAGTACGAAGGTTTAAAAAACAATTTAATTAAAAATAACATTTATTTAGGAAAGGTAAGTAGAATTGAACCTTCTCTCCAAGCAGCCTTTGTTGACTTTGGAAGAGAAAGACATGGATTTTTATCATTTAATGATATTCAATCAGATTATTATCAAATACCAAAGGCTGACCTAGAAAAAATAAAAGAAGAAGAGGAAAAAGCAAGAGAAGAGCTTTCAAAACAAGTTGAGGCAAAAGAAGAAGAAAATATTGCTGAGGGCAAACTTGAAATAGATGATCCAATAGAGGAAAAAGTTCAAGATGTAGAATCTGATAAAGAAGAAGTAGAAACAAAAGAAAATTTAGATACAGAGGAAAAAACTGAAAAAAAACCTGAAAAAAGATTCAAATTTAAAAGATACAAAATTCAAGAAGTTATTAAACCTAATCAAGTAATTCTTGTCCAAGTCATCAAAGACGAAAGAGGTCAAAAAGGTGCTGCGCTAAGTACATTTATTTCAATTGCAGGAAAGTACATAGTTTTGATGCCTAACACACCTAAAGGTGGTGGAATTTCTAGAAAAATATTTAATCCTGCAGATAGAAAAAAAATTAGAACTATTTTAAATGAAATTGAAATTCCTAAAGAGATGGGTTTAATTGTAAGAACAGCAGGAAGTAATAAAACAAAAAATGAAATCAATAGTGACTTAACAACTCTTATTAATACTTGGGGACAGATAAAAGATAATGCAATTAATTCTATAGCTCCATCTTTAATTCATCAAGAAAGCGAAATAATTAAAAGAACTTTAAGAGATATGTACGATGATAGTACTAACCAAATTATTGTTGAAGGAAATGAAGGTTATAAAAAAGCTCAATCTTTTATGAAAACAATGATGCCATCAAGTGTAAAAAAAGTTAAAAAATATAGAGGAAGAACACCACTATTTATTGAGGAAAATATTGAACAAAAATTAAATCAAATTTTTGACTCAGAAATTAAACTCAAATCAGGAGGATATTTAGTTATTAATCCTACCGAAGCGCTTGTATCAATAGATATTAACTCTGGTAGTTCAATTAAAGGTAAAAATGTTGAGAGTACAGCCTTAGATACAAATATTGAAGCTGCAGAAGAAATTGCGAGACAGATAAAAATAAGAGATTTATCAGGATTAATAATTATAGACTTCATCGATATGCTTAGTTTTGGCAACCGACGCTTAGTAGAAAGAAAGCTTAAGGAAAAATGTAGATCTGATAGAGCGAGAATTCAAATAGGAAGAATAAGTAATTTCGGCCTTTTAGAAATGTCTAGGCAAAGATTGAGAGAAAGTGCTGTTAAATGGAAGGTAACTTTAACAGACGAGTCTTTTGCTCAAAAATTATTAAAAATTGTTGAATTGAAGGCTGTAACTAATAAAGCAAAATTTGTTGAAGTAAAAGTCTGTGAAAAAATTTCAGATTTTCTAAAAGAAAATTTTGTCAATGATTTAACTTACTTTGAAAAAAAGAATAAAATGACAATTGATATAATCAGTGACAACACTCTGATAATTCCAGAATATATTATCAACATTCAGAATAAATCCAAAAAAACTATTGAACTTGTTGAGTATTATGAAAAATTAAAAAACTTAGAAACCCAAAATAAAGAAGATAAGATTTCTCAAAAAAAAGAAGTTAAGAAAATTAAAAAAAATTATAAAAAAAAAAAATTTTTTAAAAAGGCTAAATAATACCCTTAAGAGGAGAGGAAGGATTTCCCATTAAGGTTTTATCTATTCTTCCTGAGTTGTATGATTGTCTTCCAGCAATAACAGCATTTTTAAATGCAAGAGCCATATCAAATGGTTTTTTTGCTTTTGCAATTGCAGTGTTTACCAAAACTCCATCACAACCCAGCTCCATTGCAATTGTAGCATCTGAAGCTTGTCCAAGACCTGCATCAATTATTAATGGAAGTTTTGTTTGCTTCCTGATTATTTGAATATTAATTTTATTTTGTATTCCTAAACCTGATCCAATTGGTGCTGCTAGTGGCATTATCGCAGCAGCTCCAACATTTTCTAATCTTTTTGCCATTAATGGATCATCGTTACAATAAACCATAACTTTAAATCCCTCTTTAGTAAGAACTTCAGTAGATTTTAAAGTTTCAATCATATCTGGAAATAAATTCTCCTTATCTCCTAAAACTTCTAATTTAACCAATTTCCACCCACCTATTTCTCTTGCCAATCTCAAAGTTCTAAGAGCTTCTTTAGAATTAAAACAACCCGCTGTGTTAGGTAAATAGGTAATCTTTTTTGGATCTATATAATCCATTAACAAAGGTTTGTTCTTATCAGAAATATTTACTCTTCTAACTGCAACAGTTACTATCTCTGCTCCTGACAATTTGATAGCTTTGGCACATTCAGACATAGTTTTATACTTTCCAGTACCAACAATTAATCTAGATTTAAATTTTTTTTTAGAAATGATGAGATTATCTTTTTTCATGCTACCCTCCTCCTATAAAATGAACAATCTCAATTTTGTCGTTTTGTTTTAATTTAATTTTGTTAACATTTTTTTTATCTATTATTTCTTCATTAAGTTCAATTGCTACTTTTTTCATAGGAATTTTAAGGTGTTTTATTAAATTTGAAAGTTTATATGTTTCAGAAATTGATCTGTTTTTACCATTTACTTTGATTTTTATTTTTTTCATCGTATATAAAAGCTGAATGAATAATAAAATAATTATTATTAACGGTCCAAATCTTAATCTATTAGGTGAAAGAGAACAATCACAATATGGATCAGGTAACTATCAACAACTTAAAGAAAATTGTTTAAAAAAATCAAATGAAATTGGGCTAGACTGTCAATTTATCCAATCAAATTTGGAGGGAGATTTAGTAAATACAATTCAAGATGCACGTAAAACTTATGATGGAATGATTATAAATGCTGCCGCATTTACACATACTTCAGTTGCAATAAGAGATGCACTTGAATTGTTCAAGAAACCAATAATTGAAATGCATATATCAAATATATATAAAAGAGAAGAATTTAGACATAAATCACTTATTAGTGGAGTTGCAACAGGTGGGATTTTTGGATTAGGCACTGAAGGATATATTTTGGCCATAATTTCATTACAAAAGCTTTTACAAAAATGAAAATAGATAAAAACATAATCAAAGAACTTAGTAATTATTTAGATGAGTTTAATTTAACTGAAATAGAAATTACTGAAAAAGATACTAAAATTAAAGTTTCAAAAAATAACGTATCAATTAGCAATCAAACAATTCCAACATCTGTAAACAAAACAGATTTAACTGCTGCTTCCCAATCTGCTGAAAGCGTTAAATCTGGTACAGAAATTACTTCTCCAATAATTGGAACTGCTTATCATGCGCCAGAACCTGGGGCAAAAAAATTTGTTGAAGTTGGTAAAAAAATTAAAAAAGGTGACACAATAATGATTGTTGAGGCAATGAAGACTATGAATCACGTCCCTTCAACGCATGATGGTATCGTAAAAGAGATTTGTGTTGATGATGGTCAGCCAGTTGAGTTTGGTCAAACAATTCTTGTTTTAGAATAAGTAATGTTCAAAAAAATTTTAATTGCAAATCGTGGAGAAATTGCAGTTAGAATTATAAGAGCATGTAAAGAATGGGGTATAGCAACAGTTGCGGTCCATTCAGATGTTGATAGAGAAAGTATGCATGTAAGAATGGCAGACGAAAGTATCTGTATAGGTTCTCATCAACCAGCTAATAGTTATTTAAATATTCCTGCGTTAATGTCTGCAATAGAACTGACTAATGCAGATGCTGTTCATCCAGGATATGGCTTCTTATCAGAAAATGCTAACTTTGCTAAAATTTTAGAAGAAAATAAAATTAAATTTATTGGTGCATCTTCAAAACACATCGAAATGATGGGAGATAAAATTCAAGCTAAAAGAATAGCTAAAGAAAATGGTTTACCAGTTATTGAAGGATCTGAAGGTGGTGTTAGGGATATTAATGAAGCAAAAGATCTTTGTAAAAAAATTGGTTTTCCTGTTCTGATTAAAGCCTCAGGTGGGGGTGGTGGAAAAGGTATGAAAATAGTACACAAAGAAGAAGAATTCGAAACATTGTTTTCCACAGCTAAATCGGAGGCACAAAAATATTTTGGTAACGATGAGGTGTATATTGAGAAATTCTTTCAAAATCCAAGACACATAGAAGTTCAAATATTAGCAGGAAAAAATAGAGTTGTGCATTTGCATGAAAGGGATTGCTCTGTACAAAGAAGACATCAAAAACTTATTGAGGAAACTCCTAGTCCTGTTTTGAATGATGAAATTAGAAAAGATCTTTTTGAAAAAACTGTAAAAATGGTCTCTAAAATTGGGTACATGGGGGCTGGTACAGTTGAGTTTATCTATGAAGATGGAAAGTTTTACTTTCTTGAAATGAATACAAGAGTTCAAGTAGAACACCCTGTTACAGAAATGGTGACAGGAGTAGATATTATCAAAGAACAAATTTGGATAGCGTTTTCTGAGGAAACAGCACTAAAGCAAAGCGATATAAACCCAAGAGGTCACGCAATTGAATGTAGAATAAATGCTGAAGATGCCAGTAAAAATTTTCAACCTTCTCCAGGAATTATAAGCATGTGCCACCAGCCATCAGGATTTAGAACAAGAGTAGACGGTGCTATATTTCAAGGTTACAAAGTTACTCCTTATTATGACAGTATGGTTTGTAAGTTAATTTGTCATGGAAGAAATAGAACTGAAGCTATTCAAAGAATGAACCGATCTTTAGATGAATTTGTTATTGAAGGTATTACAACTACTATTCCACTTCACAAAAAATTGTTAAATCATAAAAAATTTATCAATTCAGATTTTAATGTAAGCTGGCTAGATAAGGATACTATAGTTTAATAACATTTTATTAACCACACATCGTAAATTGGATGATCAAATGGAGTTATTGAAGGGCTTGATGAAAACATCCATCCATTAAACACAAAAACTTCATCATTGTTTTGACTCGATAAATCTCTGACTTGAATATAAGCAGTAATTTCTGGATTATCATCAAATTCAGAATTTTTACATTTTAAACTTTGAATTGATAAGTCTTTAAATTTTAGCAATTGGCCATTTTTAAGTTTTAATGAAGTATTTTTAGAACTAATTTTATCTAAAATCTTAATTTCTGTAAAAGAACCCTCAAGTTTACTTTTAGAATGTGAAATAGTTGTAAATAAAAAAAAGAGGATTGGTAAGTAAAGAAAAAAACTACTCTTTCCAACTAGTATATTTTTTTTTAACACCATCTTTGTTTTTATTTGGATAATATGCTTCTTCAGTTCCTGTTAAGTTTGATTGATGAGGTTTTTGCCAGTCATATTTTTCAAGCTCATGTTTTTTTTCTATTTTGTTAGGTGTAAAATGTATCCATGAATACCACTCAACTGGAATTTTTGATGCATCAATAACATCAGAATATATTACCCATCTCTTTCCTTTTTTATCTTCGTAATATTTGTTTCCAAACTGATCTGTTCCAGCAAGTTTTCCAAAAAAAATAGTTTTTAATCTTGTGCCAAAAGTATCTTGATTCCACCAAGTGAAAATTTTTTTAAAAAGTGTCAACATGTTATTTTATTTTTTATTTCAATTAGAAATTGTAAAAATTAAATTAGACTAAAATATGAATAAGTATATAAATTAAAAGAATCTATTTTCAAACTAATTTTAAACTGAGGTAAAATGGCAAAATATCTTGTAGAAACTTATTACACTTGTACCTTTAAGGTAAATCATTACTTAGACGATATTAATGAAACAGAGCTTAAAAACTTAGAAAAAAGAGACGATGGTAAATTCGAAGTTTTAGATGTCAAATTAGACAATAGAAAAACTAAAAGTTTAGACCCAAATAATAAAAAAGTAGTTGAAAATAAAAAAATTGAAATTGTCTCCAAAAGTACAAGTACAAATTCTATAAGTAAAGAAACCGTCGTTCAAAACTTAAACAAATCCTCAGAAAAAGGTGGCAAAAGATTTAGTATGCCTGACAGACGAAAAGGCTATATTCAAAAAGCCACAATTGGAGATCATAAAGTTTATCTTCATACTGGTGAATATGAAGATGGAAAAATTGGAGAAATATTTATCGACACAAGTAAAGAAGGAGAACTAGTTAAGGCATTAATGAATAACTTTGCTATAGCAGTATCTTTAGGTCTTCAATACGGAGTGCCATTAGATGAATTTATAAGTGCATTCGTGGGAACGAAATTTGAACCATCAGGTAAAGTACATGGAAATGATAGAATATTGAGTGCTACCTCTATTTTAGATTATATTTTTAGAGAGTTAGCTATATCTTACCAAAATAGAGAAGATCTTGCACATACTCCTGCAATTGGTGGAAACGATACGAATGATCAAGAAAATGAAGATCAAAATCAATTATTAAAAATTGTTAAAGATATTACTAGCAAAGGATTTGTAAGAAATAATTATAAAAAAAATCTAGTTGATTTATCTGATGTTAAAATAAGTCTTAAAGGTAAAAAATAATTTTATTTTTTATTTTTTAAAGACAGGTTCAACTCTTTTAACTGTTCAGGATTAACTTCAGATGGAGCGTTCATCATCAAATCCTGTGCATTTTGGTTCATTGGAAACATTGTTACTTCTCTAATATTTTTCTCATTAGCTAACAGCATAACAATTCTATCAATTCCAGGAGCAATACCCCCGTGAGGTGGAGCACCATAACTTAATGCATTTATCATACCACTAAATTTTTCATCTACTTTCTGCTTATCATATCCAGCAATTGAGAATAACTTATACATTAGTTCAGGTTTATGATTTCTTATAGCACCAGAGGATAATTCAATACCATTACAAACAATATCGTATTGATAAGCCAATAATTCTAGAGGATTTTCAAGTTCTTTTTCTGTCAAATCACCTTGTGGCATAGAAAATGGATTATGACTAAATTCAATTTTATTGGTTACTTCATCTCTTTCAAACATTGGATAATCAACTATCCAGCAAAATGCAAAAATATCTTCATCAATTAAATCTAAATCTTCTGCAATTTTATTTCTTGCCTGAGAAGTTATTTTTTCTAATTCATTTTGTTTGCCACAAGCTAAAAAAATACTGTCCCCTACTTCTGCATTAGTTAAGTTCATTATTTCTAGCAATGCTTCTTTGGTGAAAAATTTTCCTATAGGTCCTTTACCAGATAACTCAGTATTTTTCTCAAATGTAAAATAAGCCAAACCTGATGCACCTTGTTCTTTGGCCCATTTATCAATATTATCGAAAAAGCTTCTTGGTTTATCCTTAGTATTTTTTGTTATTATGCATCTTACTCTTGAACCAGATTTTACTAACTTTTTAAATATTTCAAAAGATACATCATCTCTTGTAAATATTTCAGTAATATCATTTATTATAAGTGGATTTCTTAAATCAGGTTTATCACTTCCATATTTTAACATTGCTTCTTTGTAAGAAATTCTTGGAAACTTATCGTTTAATAATTTTTTATTTGAAAATGTTTTAAAAGTATTAACCAATAATTTTTCAACAACATTAAAAACATCTTCTTGTTCTACAAAAGACATTTCTAAATCTAGTTGATAAAATTCACCTGGACTTCTGTCTGCTCTTGCATCCTCATCCCTAAAGCAAGGGGCTATTTGAAAATACTTATCAAAACCAGATACCATTATTAGTTGTTTAAATTGTTGTGGCGCTTGAGGCAAAGCATAGAACTTCCCTGGATTTAATCTACTTGGAACTAAAAAATCTCTAGCACCCTCAGGACTAGAGGATGTTAGTATTGGTGTTTGGAATTCCAAAAAACCTAATTTTGTCATTTCATTTCTTATGTAAGAAATAACTTTTGATCTTAAAATTATATTTTCATGTATTTTTTTTCTTCTTAGATCTAAAAATCTATATTTTAGTCTTATTTCCTCAGCATATTCTTGATCGCTAAAAACTGGCATTGGCAATTCTTTACAAGAACCTAGTTCTTCGTAAGTATCTATTGTTACCTCAATTTCTCCCGTACCTATTTCTTTGTTAATTGTATCTTCAGATCGAGCTACAACCTTACCTTCTATTTTAACTACAGTTTCTAATTGAGTTTTTTCTAAGTTTGTAAAATTTTTATTATCTTTATCAATAATACATTGAGTGACACCATAATTATCTCTTAAATCTATAAATAATAAGTTACCATGATCTCGTTTTTTATTGATCCAGCCTGAAAGAAATACTTTTTTATCAACGTCTTCTTTTCTTAGTTCATTACAAGTGTGTGTTCTATATTTACTCAATTAATCTCCTAAAGCTTCTTTAATAATTTTAAAATCGATTGGTTTTTTCCTTTTTAAACTAATTTCGTCGATCTTATATATGAATTCAGATATTTTGCCATAGGATCTATCTATTCTTTTTATAATGAAATCTATTAATTTCTTATCAATTGATATCTGACGATCAGAAAGATTTTTTAATATTAAAGCGTACAATAAATCATCCTCTGGTTTATCAATCTTTGATAAAAGAAAATTTTTAGCTCGAGAATTTAAATCATTTAATTCAAAAGTGTAATCAACTATTGGTTTGGTTGAAGTAACAATTAAATATTTGTTATCTTGCTCTATATTATTCAAAAAAGTAAATAATAACTTTTCATCAATATTTTTATTTAAATCTTCAATAATTATATTTTCATAGATTTTAATTTTTTGTAAATATTCATTGCTAATATCAGCTGCATTTATTTTTATACCTCTAAATTTATGAAGAAAAATATTAATTAAATGAGACTTGCCTGAAAATTTTTCACCAATTAAATTTATAAAATTTTTTTCCCATTTAGGCCAACTATTCAATAGTAAAAATGAAAATTCATTAGATTTTGATACATAAAAATCTTGATCTTGAAAGTTTTGATCGTAATCAAATTTTAAGATTTCCTGGTTTAAAGATTTCATTTTAATAACCAAATTTTATTTTTAATTTCAAAAAAATAATCATAATCTTCCATCACATCCAAGAACCGATCTCGGGTTCCATTAAAGATTATTTTATAAATGTTTTTTTTATTATCAAATTTAAATATATTAAATTTATTAACCAATTCTATGTTTGAAAGTGTTTCTTCAAACTGATCAATCCTAATTATATTGCTATTATCAACTGAGATTGTTAAGTTCAATTTGATTGATGTATTTGTTGTGTTTTTTAATTTCCAATAATCTTCAAAAACTAATTTTTGTTCACCTATAAATTTTTCAACATCGTCCAACTTTGCAAAATTAATATTTTTGAATTTAAAGTTTTTTAAATTTTGATTATTATTAAATACTATTTGATTGAGAACTCGAATTTCTTCATTATTTTTAAAAACAATCATAATAATGAAATCTTCAAAATTATATTTTTTTGAAATTTCTCTAAAATCAAAATCTTCTAAATTGTTAATATTTTTTTTTATTGTATTATAATCATCAATATCTTCGTTAGGTAAAATATAATTTAATTGATGATATTTTTCTTTTTTTAAGTTCCAATTTTTAAATAATTGACTCTCCGAAAAAAGATATATTTCATTTTTCTCTTCATCTACTTCTATTGGAAAAAAAATTAAATCTTTTCGAATAATAGATGAAGGAAATACATTTTTTTTTTCTAATAATTCAAAAAAACTTTTTTTATTAAATTCTACATTTAAAGTAAGATTATATATTTCATCAACAAAGTTTTCCTGAACAATTGAAAATGTTTCAACTAAACTTTTAACTTCTTTAGTTGAAGAATTTTGAAGTTTTTTTTGATCTTTGCTTTGGGCAATGGTTAAAATAAGTTCTTCAAATGCTTTGGCAAAACCATCATTTATGATCTTATTTTTATCAAATGAAGCATCATATGGAGTTGAAATTTCAATTTCTTTTATAGAAAATGTTTTTGCAACACTATTTTCTGTGGAAAAAAAAATATTTAATAAAGCAAGAAATAGAAAAAGATTATATAAATTCCTCAGTTTAATTAATTTTGAAAAACACCTCATAAAATATTGTAATGAATAATAAAAATTTTACCTATAAAAAAAGTGGTGTAAACATTAAGGCCGCTGATAAGTTTGTAAATTTCATTTCATCAGTATCATCAAAAAAAAAGGGCAAAAAAAAGTTTTCTAATATTGGGGGATTTGGTTCTATTTCAAATATTCCAAGTAACATAAAGCAACCTCAAATAGTTGCTTGTACAGATGGTGTTGGGACTAAAATTGAAATAGCTAATACTTTAAATAAATTTGATACAATCGGTATTGATCTTGTAGCAATGAGTGTGAATGATTTAATTGTTCAAGGTGCAAAACCTTTGCTTTTTTTAGATTACATTTCAATAAACAAGATTGATTTAATTAAACTTAAATCCATTATCAAAGGAATTGTTAAAGGATGTAAATTATCAAATTGTGAACTTGTAGGTGGAGAAACAGCAGAGATGCCTGGCACTTATTCTAAAGGTAAATTTGATATAGCTGGTTTTGCTGTTGGTATTGTTGGTAAAAATAAAATCTTAAATAAAAATAAAATCAAAAAAAATAATTTGATATTAGCAATTCCATCTAGCGGATTACATTCAAATGGGTTCTCACTTGTAAGGTATTTAATAAAAAAAAAAAAAATTAATATAAATAAAAATAAATTTTTAAAATCAGAACTTTTAAAACCAACAAAAATTTATGTGAAAGAAATAATCAATTTAATTTCCAAAAATCTTATTAATGGTTGTGCAAATATAACAGGAGGAGGACTTGCTGATAACATCAAAAGAATTATACCAGATAACATGGTAGCTGATATTGATTTAAACAAAATTAAAAATTTAAAAATTTTTAATTGGCTTAAAAAAAATGGAATATCAGAAAATGAAATGTTAAAAACATTTAACTGTGGTGTTGGTTTTTGTTTAATTATAAATAAAAAAAACTTGAATAAAGTTCAAAATTATTTTCCAAAAGAATATAAACCATATGTAATTGGAAAAATTATAAGTGGTAAAAATAAAGTAAAATTAAATGGTTCTATCAACTGGAACTAATAAAACTAAAACTGCAGTATTTATTTCTGGAGCGGGTAGTAATTTAAAATCACTGATTAAATTTTCTAAATTAAAGAAATCTCCTATTTCTGTTAACTTAATTATTACTAATAATAAATTAGCAAAAGGTTTGAAATATGGAACTATTTTTAAAATTCAAAAAAAAATAATTAGTTTCAAAAATAAAGATATTGCTGAAAAAAAAATACTTGAAGAACTTAAAAAAAATAAAATTGAATTAATTTGCTTGGCAGGATTTATGAAAATACTTTCTAAAAATTTTATTAAAAATTTTAAAGGTAAAATTTTAAATATTCACCCATCTCTGTTACCAAAATACAAAGGTTTAAATACTCATCAAAGAGCTATAGATAATAAAGATAAATACTCAGGATGTACTGTGCATTTTGTTAATTCAAAATTAGATTCTGGGAAAATAATTCTTCAAAAAAGAGTTAATATTCACAAAAATGACAGCTCAGATAGTCTTGCTAAAAGAATTTTAGCTCAAGAGCATAAATTATATCCTAAAGCTATTTTGAAAATCTTTAATCTTTAAAAAAGAAATCAATTTCAATTTTTGCATTTTCAACACTATCAGACCCATGGACAGAGTTTTTATCTATTGAAATACCATATTTCTTTCTTATTGTGCCTTCTTCGGCGTCTTTAGGATTTGTTGCACCCATCAATTCTCTATTTCCCAACACAGCATTTTCTTTTTCTAGTACCATTACTACAATTGGACCTGAAGATAGATATTCACATAAATCATTATAAAATGGCTTTGTTTCATGAACTTTATAAAAATTTTCAGCCTCAGATTTTTCAATTTGAATTTTCTTTTCTTTAACAATTGAAAAACCATTATTTTTAAACATTTCTTTAATCTCATTTTCTAGATTTCTCTCAACAGCATCAGGTTTTATTATTGATAAAGTTTGTTCAATATTACTCATAATTATCCTCTATTAGTTTGTTTAATAATCTTACTCCGTAACCTGTGGCTCCTCCTGAGTTTAATGCACCTCCATACTTTGAAAATGCCATACCAGCAATATCTAAGTGAGCCCATGGTGTTTTATTTAATATAAATCTTTGCAAAAACTGAGCAGCAGTTGTTGAGCCTGCGCCACCAACATAATTAATATTTTGCATATCAGCATTTTTCGAGTCAATTAACTTATCAAAATTTTTATTTAATGGCATTCTCCAAACTTTTTCTTCAACATTTTCTCCAGCATCAATTAATTGTTTAGACAATTTGTCATCGTTTGAAAATAAACCAGCATACTCAGATCCTAGTGAAACAATAATTGCACCAGTTAAAGTTGCTAAATCAACAATAAATTTAGGTTTAAATTTTTCTTCTGTGTAAGTAAGTGCGTCTGCAAGAACCAATCTTCCTTCTGCATCAGTATTTAGGATTTCAACAGTTTTTCCGCTGTAAGATTTAACTATGTCTCCTGGTCTTTGAGCATTTCCACCAGGCATATTTTCAACTAAACCAACCACACCAACAGCATTTATTTTTGCTTTTCTAAGTGCTAAACTTTTCATTAAACCTACTACAACTGCTGAACCAGCCATATCATAGGTCATATCTTCCATAAATTTAGCAGGCTTAAGTGAAATACCCCCAGTATCAAAACAAACTCCTTTTCCAACAAATGCTAAAGGTTTTGATTTATCTTTCAAACCTTTCCATTCCATAGTAACTAAATAAGAGCCTCTTATGCTACCTTGACCAACACCTAATAAAGTATTCATCCCTAATTTTTTTAATTTTTTTTCATCATATACTGTAATTTTCAATCCAAATTTTGATAAAGTTTTTAATCGTTTTGCATACTCATCAGGATGCAAAACATTACCAGGTTCAGAAACTAAATCTCTAGTATAGAAAGTTCCTTCTTCTATTGCGTTAAATATTTTCTGTTCTTTATTGGAAGGCACATTCTTACCAGATACATTGATAATAATATTATTTTTATTTTTTTTAGTTTTGTATTTGTCAAACACATAAGATTTAAGCTTTAAACCATGTAGAAAATGACCTATTAATTTTTTTTGATTTATTGGAAGAACTTCTGAATTAATATAAAATTCTTTCTGTTTGAAATTTTTTATATCATTAAAGAATTTAGCGCCTAAGTTTTCTGTTTCAGAAGTGTTAATATTTTTCTTTACAGATATTAAAAAAATTCTTTTTTTTGAATTTAGATCAAAACTGATTATGTTTTTAGTTAAATCATGAGAAGATATTATATCTTTTATGAACCGATATTCAGATTTAATTAAATTTTTCTTTAAACTGGTTAATGTATATTTTTCATCAACAAAAAATATGAATTTTCCAGAGTTATTTTTTGATGAATTATTTTTATAATTAATTTTAATTGACATAAATTTTTAATACAAACTGTTAATGATGGATGCTATATATGAATAAAAATACCTTATTTCAATGAAAAAAATACTCTTTCGAAAGTTTATTTACGATTGCACATTTTTCTTTTTCATTTCTCTTATTTCAGCAGCAATTATCGTTTGGGTATTTCAGGCAGTTAATTTTCTAGATTTAATGGTTGAAGATGGCAGAGATTTTTTTCTTTATTTAAATTATACACTTTTAAATTTCCCAAAAATAATTAGTAAACTTTTACCCTTTGCTCTTTTCTTTAGTTTTTTTTATGTGATTTCAAAATATGAACTTAATAATGAACTGATAATTTTTTGGAATTTTGGTGTTTCAAAAAAACAAGTAATAAATTTTTTTATTAAATTTTCTATAATTTTTATGTTATTTCAAATTTTACTTGTTTCATTATTGGTGCCTACTACTCAAAATTTTTCTAGAAATCTCATTAAAGACTCTAATATAAATTTTTTTGAAAGCTTTATTAAACCAAAAAAATTTAATGATAATATTAAAGGATTAACCCTATTTGTTGATGAAAAAAAAAACAATGGTGAACTGATTAATATTTACCTTAAAAAAGAGACTGATAAAGGAAATTTTCAAATTACATATGCAAAAAGTGGTTTCTTTTTATCAAAAAATAATAATCAAACTTTAGTATTAAAAAATGGTCAGACAATTAATAAAATTGGAAATGATCTTACTACATTTAATTTTAAAGAATCTTCTTTAAATATGTCTGATCAAGATTCGGGGATTATAAAAGTTGATAAAATTCAAGAAACGTCAACATTAAATTTATTGCTATGTGTAAATAGATTTGAAAAGATTTTTTCAAATAATTTAATCAAATCAGAAAAAATCTTTATTCAAAATTGTACAAAAGAAAATTTAGATAATGTTTTCAAAGAAATCTATAAAAGGTTTTTAGTACCAATGTATATCCCATCATTAATATTATGTGCTTTAATATTAATAATTTATTCTAAAGAGAACATAAATTATACAAAATTTAGAGTTTTTGTTTTTTTAATAGGTTTTACATTAATAGTTTTTTCTGAAACAACTCAAAAATTAATTCAAGAAAATTTGAATTTTAATATTATTGTTTTTTTAATCCCATTTATAATTTTTTTATTACTTTTAATTTCAATTAATAACAAAATTAAATTTAAGGCTAAAAATAATTAATATCATGAAAACATATTATAAATTTATTCTTGGTACTTTTTTGAAGTCATTTGTGTTTGTTTTTTTAGTAATGTTTAGCTTGGTTATAATTTTAAATATTTTGAGTGAGATTGAATTTTTTAGAAATACAAATGTGAATGTTTTATTTCCACTATACCTCTCGCTTCTTAATTCACCTGCATTAATATTTGAAATGTTTCCATTTATCTTTCTCATAGGAACACAACTTTTTTTTATAAACTTATTTAAAGATAATCAAATTCAAATATTTAAATATTCAGGATTAAAAAACTCCAAGATTTTAACCATCATAAGTCTATTTACTTTTTTTCTTGGTTTATTCATCATATTAATTTTTTATAGTTTTTCTTCTAATTTAAAAAATTTCTACTTAGAACTAAAAAATAATTACACAGCTGATGATGAATATTTAGCGGTCGTAACCAAAAATGGATTATGGATAAAAGATAATGTTGATGGAAAAGTAAGCATCATTAATGCATCAAAAATAGATAATAATTATTTGATAAACACATTTATTACTCAGTTTGACAATGAGTATGAGGTTTTGAACAATGTTCAAGCAGATAAAATAGATATAACAAATAATAATTGGATAGCTTACCAAGTTAAATTATACAAAAATAATCAAAGTGAAAAAAAAGAAACTTTTACAATAAAATCGAATTTTAATTATGAAAAGATTCAAAGCTTGTTTTCAAACTTATCATCATTATCAATTTTAAAATTACTTGATCTGAGAAAAAACTACCTTTCTTTAAATTATTCAATTATTGAAGTTGATTTAGAGTTAAATAGAATTATTTCATATCCAATATTTCTATCATTAATGACTATCTTGTCTGCTATATTAATGTTTAATATTAAAAGATTTAGTAGCACTACATTCAAAATAGCAATTGGTCTTTTTTTATCAGTTGTAATTTATTATCTTAATAATTTTTTCTATGTAATGGGTAAAACTGAAAAGTTTGATGTTTCTGTAGCTATTTGGTTCCCCCTATTGGCAATATTAATATTAAATCTTACAATGATTTTTAAAATTAATGAAAAATAGAATTTCTATAATACTTATTACTATTCTGATTTTAGTTAATTGCCAATTAAGTTTGGCTCAAGAACAATTTGAATTTAATGTTACTCAAATAGAGGTTTATGAAAATGGAAATATATTTAAAGGACTTAAAAGAGGTGAGATAAATACAGATAGTAATATTAATTTAGAAGCTGATCAATTTGAATATAATAAAATTACCAACATACTAGTTGCAAATGGCAATGTGATAATAAAAGATCTTGTAAATGATATCTTCATTGAGACTGAGAGTGTGACGTACAAAAAAAATGAAGAATTAATTTTTACAAATACAAGATCAAAGGCAACAGGAAAAAATACAATCATAAATGCTGATAGTTTTAAGTACAATAAAAAACAAAATGAACTATATGCAAATGGGAATGTAATAATTGATGATTTGCTTAATGATATTTTGATTGAATCTGATGATTTAAATTATTTAGTTAATAAAAATATAATTTTTACAAATACAAGATCAAAGGCAACTGGAAAAAACACAATTATAAATGCTGATAGTTTTAATTTCAATAGATCAACCAATGAATTAAAAGCGCAAGGTAATGCAGAAATTAAAGATTTAGTTAAAAAAATAATTGTTCAATCAGACAGAATTAATTTTTTCAAAAATGACGAAAGGTTCGATTCAAAAGGAAAGTCAAAAGCTTTTGATAATGGACTTACAATTAATGCTGATGAATTTGAGTATAACAAAATCTTAAATATTGTGAATGCATACAAAAATGTAGTTATAAATGACGAAATTCAGGATGTAATAATATTTACAGAAAACTCCACATACTTTAGGAACAAAGAGAAAATTATCACAGAAGGAAAAACTGAGGCAATATCAGAAAATAAGTATAACTTTAATTCTAAAGATACTGTATTTTTGAGAAATAAAGGTGAATTAAGTTCAGAGTTTAATACGATTATAACTGATGATGATAATAATTTTTATAACTTAAAAAATTTTAATTATCTAACAAAGACAAAACTATTACGTGGTAACAATATAAAAATAACAACAAACTATAAAAAAGAAAAAAGTGATAATTTTATATTTTCAAATGGGATATTTGATTTAGAAAAAAAGGAATTTAAAGGAAAAGATACAAAAGTTTTTTTGCACAATAACATTTTTCAAAAAGAGAAAGAAAAATTTTTGGAATTAATTGGAAAAACTGAAATAAATAAACTTGTTGATGAGGATAAAATATTTGAGAATAAGCCAAGATTATTTGGTGCTTCGTCTAGTGGAAACCAAGACAAGACGGTTATAAATAAAGGAATTTTCACAAGTTGTAAAAATAGTAAAGACGATTGTCCCTCTTGGAGTATGAGGTCAAAAAAAATAACCCATGACAAAGTAAAACGTCAACTCATCTACGAAAATTCAGTACTTAATTTGTATGATATGCCAGTTTTTTATTTTCCAAAGTTTTTTCATCCTGACCCAACAGTTAAAAGACAATCTGGATTTCTAAGACCTCAGTTAAATCGATCCAAAACTCTTGGAACATCACTTTACCTGCCCTATTTTAAAGTAATTTCTGATAATAAAGATTTTACTTTTAAGCCACAAATATTTGATAGCGAAATTGAAATGTTTCAAAATGAATACAGACAAGTAAACAAAAATTCTTCGTTTATTGCAGATTTTGGGATTACAAAAGGTTATCAATCATCTATTAATGGAAGTAGAAGAAATAGCATTGGTCACTTATTTGCTAAATATGATAAAGATTTAGAAATTGAAAATTTTGATAACAGTGATTTAAAAATTACAATTGAAAGTGTTACTAACGATACTTTTTTAAATGTATTCAAAAATAACCTAATTAAATCCTCAGTAAAACCCAATAGCTTAAACAGTCTTGAGTCTGGCATAGATTTTTATATAGATAATGAAGATTATAATTTTTCTACTGGGCTTGAAGTTTATGAGAGTTTATCTGGAAAAGACAGTGATAGATACCAATATAACTTTCCAAATTACGCTTATTCAACTAATTTTTCGAATGAAATATTTAATGGAACTTTTGGTTTTTCTTCTTCTGGTAATAATGTTTTGAATAATACAAACGTTATGAAGACTACTATAAATAACGATTTAACATATTCAAGTTTAGATTATTTTTCTAATTTAGGTTTTCAAAATAATTTTAGTATATATTTTAAGAATTTAAATACTGTAGCAAAAAATCATAGTAATTATAAAAATAATCCGCAATCACAAATTATGAGTCTATTTGAGGCTAGATCAAGTTTCCCATTAGAAAAAATTTCTAAAAATTTTAACGAGAGTATAACTCCAAATTTTTCTTTTAGATTAAATCCTAGTCATATGAAAAGTTTAAGTAATAGAAATGTAAATGTTGATAATATTTTTAGTATAAATAGACTGGGTATCAATGAAGCTTATGAGGAAGGAAAATCTTTAACTCTTGGTCTAAATTATTTAAAAGAAAAAATTCTAACAGATGAAGAAATAGCATTTAATGAAGAAAACGAAAAAAATAAAATAGAAAAATTTTTTGAATTTAAATTAGCTGGTGTACTAAGAGATGTTAATGAAGATAAAATTAGCTCATCGACTACACTTAATAGAAAAGCTTCTAATCTCTTTGGGTCTATAACAAATAAATTGTATGAAAAGATCCAGTTAGATTACAACTTTGCTATTGATAATGATCTAAGTACTTTTGAAAGTAACGAAATTAATTTACGTTTTCATATCAATAATTTCATCACAACTTTCGATTTTTCTGAAACTAACGGTGAAATGGGAGATTCTAATCAGATATCAAATTCTACTTTGTATAAGTTCAATGATAATAACTATCTTACATTTGGTACGAGAAGAAATAGAAAAATTAGTTTAACTGAATATTATGACCTAGTTTATGAGTATAAAAATGATTGTTTAACAGCAGGTATTAAGTATCAAAAAACATATTATTCTGATAGAGATGCAAAACCAACAGAGGACTTAATGCTTACACTAACGCTGTTTCCTTTGACAACTTTAGAGCAAGATGTAGAACAAAGTTTCTATAGAGATAATGATTTATTTAACTAATATTTATAAAAAAATTTTATTAATAATTTTTTTTTCGTTATTTATTTTAAGTGCTGAAGCTTTAAATAATAAGATAGCATATAAAATCAATAATCAGATAGTAACAAACTTTGATATTACAAAAGAATTTAGATACTTAGCTATTATTAATCCAAAATTACTAGATTTGACAAAAGATGAGATATTTAAAATTTCAACAAATTCCATAATTAAAGAAAAAATTAAAAAAATTGAAATTTTAAATCACGTTAAAGAAATTAAATTAAATGAAGATTATATGAACTTATTGCTGAGTCAAAATTATGAAAGATTTAAAGTTGAAAATAAAACAGAGTTTGAGAAAAAAATTAATTCAATTGGTTTTGACTTAAGTGAATTTAAAGAAAAAATGTCAATAGAAGCATTATGGAACCAAATTATTTATGAAAAATATTTAGACAAAGTTAAAATAAACAAAAATCAACTTAAAGACGAAGTTTTAAAAAGTGAGGAAAAATTCGAGTACAACTTATCAGAAATACTGTTTGAAGCAGATAATAAAGAAAATTTTGTTAAAAAATTAAAATTGATAAAAAATGAAATTTCTAATCGAGGTTTTGAAAGTGCTGCTCTGTTACACAGCATATCTGACAGTAAATCTTCTGGTGGAGAATTGGGCTGGATAAATGAAACCTCAATAAATAAGAATTTAAACAATAAAGTTAAAAAATTAAAAATTGGTGAATATACAGAACCAGAAGTAATACCTGGTGGATTTTTAATATTAAAACTTAACAAAATAAAAAAAACAAAAGTTTCAATAAATATAGATAATGAATTGAATAAATTAATCCAATTAAAAACTAATCAGCAGCTTAATCAATTTTCGAGTATTTACTTTAATAAAATCAAAAAGAATATAAAAATTGAAAAAATATAAACCAATAATCATAGTCTTTGGCGAACCGAATAGCGTATTTTTAGAAATCTTATTCAAATCATTAAATAAGAAAATTTTAAGCCCGATTATTCTAATCGGTTCCAAAAAAATTTTAGAATTTCACATGAAAAAATTAAATTTTAAAAAAAAAATTATTGATATGAATTATGATAAAATAGGAAATTACGCCTTATCTAAAAAAACTATCAACTTAATTGATATACACTATAATTTTAAAAATAAATTTGAAAAAAAAATATCAGATAATTCAAAAAAATATATTGAAAAATCTTTTAAGATAGCTTTTCATTTAATACAAAAAGGAATATCAAACAAATTAATAAATGGACCAATATCTAAAAAAAATTTTTTAAATAAAAAATATTTAGGTATGACAGAATATATTTCAAAACACTTTAAAGTTAAAAATCAGGCTATGTTAATATATAATAAAAAATTGTCTGTATGTCCTGTTACTACACACTTGCCAATTAAATCTGTATCAAGTCAAATTTCAAAGGATAAAATTGTAGAAAAATCAAAACTGATAAATGATTTTTATAAAAAAAATTTCAATAAAAAACCAAAAATCGGAGTGATTGGACTTAACCCGCATTGTGAAAGCATACATAATTTCAATGAAGATGAAAAAATTGTAAAGCCAGCAGTTAACTATTTGAAAAAAAAAAATTATTTAATTTTTGGTCCATTTTCAGCTGATACTATGTTTTTAAAACAAAATAGATCTAAATATGATGTAATATTAGGCATGTATCACGATCAAGTTTTAACTCCAATTAAAACATTAATGGAATATGATGCAATTAATATTACTCTTGGTTTACCTTTTACTAGAATTTCTCCAGACCATGGTCCAAATGAAAAAATGTTGGGAAAAAATATATCCAACCCATTAAGTTTAGTGAGAGCAATCTCTTTTTTAGATAAACATTGATAAAGGCAAAAAAAAGTTTAGGTCAAAATTTCTTAATTGATAGAGGGGTTTTAGCGCAGATTGTTGATTGTGTAAAAATTGAGAATAAAATTATTTTAGAAATAGGTCCAGGGACAGGCAATCTTACAAAATATATTTTAGAGAAAAACCCAAGAAAAGTTATTGTTGTTGAAAAAGACAATGACTTAGTGGAAGATTTAAAATTAAAGTTTAAAGAAAAATTAAATATAATAAATGATGATATTTTAAATGTAGATGAAACTTCTTTATTTAAAGAAAAAACACTAGTATTTGGAAATCTACCTTACAACATATCTACTGAAATATTGAGCAAATGGATAATAAACCTAAAGGAGAACTTTTGGTTTGAACATCTTATTTTAATGTTTCAGAAAGAAGTGGCTGATAGAATAATAGCTGATTACAATAACTCAAATTATGGAAGATTATCCATTTTAGTCAATTGGAAATTAACTGTTAAAAAAGTATGCGATATTAAACCTAAAGCGTTTAACCCAAAACCAAAAGTAGATAGTAGCTTACTTATATTTAGTCCTAAAAAAAACTTTTATAAATTAAAAGATCCCAAAAATTTAGAAAAAATAACAAGAATTTTTTTTAACAATAGAAGAAAGATGATTAAAAAACCTTTTAATCAAATTTTTAATGGTAATTTAAATATTTTGGAAAAACTCAATATACAATTAAATCTAAGACCTCAAAATTTAAATTTTGAAACATACTACAAAATTACTGAAGAGTATGAAAAATTTATTTAGTTAATTTTTCTATATGATTTCTTATGTAATTTAAATCATAGTCTTTGGAGCCATCATTTAGCTCTGCTTGAATAAGATTGTTAATTTTATCAAAACAATTTTCTATTTTATCATTTATCACTACATAATCGTAATTTATCCAATGCAAAACATCTCTTTCAAACTGCTTCATTCTTTCTTCTGCAATTAATTTATCTTTCATGTCTCTATTTGAAAGTCTTTGAAATAAAACTTCTTTACTAGGAGGTAGAATGAAAAAAGAAATTAATTTGTAATCTAATTTTTTATTTTTAATTTGATCTGCACCTTGCCAATCAATATCAAATAAAACATTTTTACCTTTATTTAAATTGTCTATTACAGGTGTTCTTGTTGTACCGTATAAATTGTTAAACACTTTTGCATATTCTAAAAATTCTTCATTCCTAATCAATCTTTCAAATTCATCGTCATTAACAAAATAATAATCTTTTTTATTAATTTCTCCTGGGCGAGGATTTCTAGTCGTATGAGAGACAGAAACTACGTAATTTTCTTTTTTTGATAATAGATTTACTAGTGTAGTTTTTCCTGCTCCAGAAGGAGAGGAAAGTATAATCATAACCCCATCTTTTTCTGAGGGCATTAATATTTTTAGTTTGCTTTTCCTTCGATAAATTTAACTGCGTCTCCGACAGTTAAAATTTTCTCTGCTTCGCTATCTGAAATTTCAGATCCAAATTCTTCTTCGAAAGCCATCGCTAACTCAACAGTGTCTAAGCTATCAGCTCCTAAATCATCTATAAAACTAGATTCTTCTGTTACTTTAGCTTCATCTATACCTAAGTGATCTGCTACAATTTTTTTTACTTTGCTTGAAACGTCTTCTGACATATTGATCCTTTTTGTTATATTTCGTTAATAGTTTAAAAAGTTATTTTGTCAAGCCATATACATGCCACCATTAACATGCAGGGTTTCTCCATTTATGTAGCTAGATTGATTTGAACATAAAAAACCTACAGCATTTGCAATATCATCAGGATCTCCAAGTCGTGCTGAAGGTATTTTTGATATTATAGTTTCTTTGAATTTTTCATCTATTTTATCTGTCATAGCAGTTTTAATAAATCCTGGTGATATACAATTTACATTAATGTTTTTCTTGGCATATTCAATTGCTAAACTTTTGGACATTGCCACTATTCCTGCTTTTGATGCAGTATAGTTGGCTTGACCTAAATTTCCTGTATGACCTACAACAGAAGTAATGTTAACAATTTTTCCAGATTTATTTTTTAACATTTTTTTTATGGCAAATTTACTCATCAAAAATGTCGACGTTAAATTAATTTCAATTACCTTTCTCCATTCATCCAAACTCATTCTGATTGCCAAGTTATCTTGAGTAATACCAGCATTATTAACAATACAATCCAAACTACCACCAAGTTCTTTTGTTGCATTTTCAATGAATTCCTCAATTTTTTCACTTTGAGATATATCAAACCTTAAAATATTTATTTTTTCGAATTCTTTTTTTAATTCTTCTAGTTTCTCAATTCTTGTTCCTGAGGCTAAAATATTAGCACCACTTTCATATAATTTTTTTACAATAGAATTTCCTATTCCTCCAGATGCACCTGTAACAATTATATTTTTATCTTTTAAATCATTCATATTTTTAAATTTTCAATATCCTCTTGACTGTTTATAGTGTTAATTTTCACTTTTCTATTAATTCTTTTTACCAAACCTGACAGAACTTTCCCAGGTCCAATTTCTATAAAATGATCAACATCATTATTTATCATATTTAAGACACTTTCTCTCCATCTTACTCTATTTTCAATTTGTTTTATTAAAAGTGATTTTAAATTTTCAGAATTTAAAATCACTTCAGCTGTTACATTTGATATCAACTTATTACTTCCATCAGAAAATGAAATCTTGTTTAATTCTTGTGTCATAATCTCTGTAGCTTTATTCATAAGACTACAATGAAAAGGGGCACTAACTGGAAGCTTTATATTTTTAATAGAGTTTCCTTTTAATACTTCAATTAATTTTTCTAAATCTTCAGTTTTTCCACTTAAAACTATTTGCCCTTCCGAATTATCATTTGCTATTTGTACTATAAATTTGGATTCGTTATCTTTTAGTATCTTTTCTATAATCTCAACAGTTGATCCAAGAACTGCAACCATACCACCCTCACCCTTTGGCACAGAATTTTGCATAGCATCACCTCTGATTCTTAAAATTTTTAATGTTTCTGCAAAGTTTAAATATCCAGCACAAGATAAAGCAGAATATTCACCTAAAGAATGCCCTGCAAAATATTTTGCTTCATTTAAATCAATATTAAATTCTTTTTTAATAACGTTAAATATAGAATAGCTTATTAAAAAAATTGCTGGTTGAGTGTTTACAGTTAAATCAAGCTCTTCTTTAGGCCCCTCTAATATTAGCTTTGATATTGAATAATTTAATGTCTCATCTGCCTCTTTAAATAGGCTTTTCACAAGCTCAAATTTGTCGTAGAACTCTTTTCCCATTCCAACTATTTGAGATCCCTGACCTGGAAATATTACTGAAAACATATAAAAATATTACTAATTTTGTGTTTTTATCTATTGTAATTGAACTTTTATAATAGTATATCCTCACTTTTTATTAAAGAACTTAAATGAACTTATACGAACATACTATTATAGCTAGACAAGATACATCTCCAAGTGAGTTAAAGCAGTTAACTGAAAAATATTCTAAAATTGTAGAAAAAAATGAAGGTGAAGTTGTAAAAACTGAAAACTGGGGCCTTCTAAACCTTTCTTATCTAATTAAGAAAAATAAAAAAGGTAGTTACATACACTTTAAAATTAAAGGTAAAGGTAAAGTAGTTGAAGAACTAGAGAAAAACGAAGCTATTGATAAAAAACTACTAAGATATCTTACTGTTAGAGTAAAAGAATTTGATTTAGATACTAACTACTTTGGAAAAAAAGAAGATAGTGAAAATAAAGAAAGTGCTAAAAACTAATGCCAAAAAGACAAAATGGAAATAAAAAAGGAAAACAAAGCAATTTTGCAAAACTAAGTATTTTCCAACCAAATAAATATAAATTTAAAAAAACTTGCCCACTTTCAGTAAAAGGTGCTCCTAAAGTTGATTACAAAAATATCAAACTTTTAAAAAGATATGTTTCTGAAAATGGTAAAATTTTACCATCAAGAATTACAAATGTTTCTCAAAAGAAACAAAGAGAATTATCTCTATCAATTAAAAGAGCAAGAAATCTAGCATTATTATAATGAAAGTTATTTTATTAGAAAACGTTAAAAGAATTGGGTCTGTAGGAGAAGTAATAGACGTAAAAAGAGGTTTTGCTAGAAACTTTTTGATTGCAAATAAAAAAGCTCTTTATGCCTCTAAAGAAAATATAAAAGAAGTTGAAAAAATAAAAGCTGATTTATCTAAAAAAGACAATGAGAGAAAACAAGAAGCAGCTAAAATAGCAGAACAAATCAATAATAAAGAGTACTCAGTTCAAAAATTAAGTACTGAAAATAACGAACTTTATGGTTCTGTTAAACCAACTGAAATTTCTAAACTTATTCAAGAAGAAAATAAAATTGAAATCAAACCTTCAATGATACAACCAGTTGAAGAAATTAAATCTTTAGGAAAATTTAAAGTTAAGATTTCTTTACACTCAGAAGTTGATGCTGAAATAATTGTTAATGTTACATCAGCAGATACAATTCAATAATTATACATTCTTTTCAACAGCTAAAAATTAAAATTTAAATACTAAATTTTTTTCTATAAATTCATAAATATGGAAAGCAATTTAAGTATCGTTAAAGATAAATTCAAAGAATTACCAAACAACATTGAAGCAGAACAAGCTGTAATTGGTTCGATACTAGTGAGTAATGATATTTTTGATGAAGTTAATACAATTATTTCATCTATTAATTTTTATGATCCTATGCATCAAAAGATATTTGATGCTATTGAAAGCCTTATCTATAAAGGTATGCTTGCCAATCCCATTACTTTAAAAAATTATTTTGAAGATGAAAAAGATGACATTAATGTTCCAGAGTATTTAGTTAAAGTAACTAAATTTTCTACACCTGTAAGACAAGCGGTAGAATATTCAAAAATAATATATGATATGTTTGTCAGACGTGAATTAATAAAAATTTCTGAAGAAACTATCGATAGTGCTAAACTTAATGACCTTGATACTAGCGGTCAAACTATAATAGAAAATTCTGAAAGACAGTTATTTGATTTAGCTGAAAAAGGATCTTTTAGCTCTTCACTTATTAAATTTGACGATGCCATGAAACAAACTATAGAGATGGCTTCAGCCGCTTACAAAAACGAAGAAGGAATTGTTGGAGTTCCAACAGGGCTTAGAGATTTAGATGATAAACTTGGTGGTTTACACCAATCTGATTTAATCATTATTGCAGGTCGTCCATCAATGGGTAAAACTTCGCTTGCTACAAATATTGCATTCAATGCTGCTCAAAAACTACAAGATAGTGGTAAAAAATCTTCTATAGCTTTTTTCTCTTTAGAAATGTCATCTGAACAGCTTTCAACTCGTATTATCTCGGAACAAGCAAGAATAAGTTCAAACGATATAAGAAGAGGAAGAATTTCTGATGATCAGTTTGATAAATTTCTGGAGACTTCAAAAAATATAGCAGAACTTCCACTTTATATAGATGAAACTCCAGCAATTAGCATTGCAGCTCTAAGTAATAGAGCAAGAAGAATTAAAAGACTATTTGGATTAGATATGATTGTGGTTGATTACATTCAGTTAATGAGAGGAACAACTTATAATAAAGACGGTAGAGTTCAGGAAATCTCTCAAATTACGCAAGGTCTAAAAGCAATAGCAAAAGAGCTCGCAGTACCTGTTGTTGCACTTTCGCAGCTTTCAAGACAAGTTGAACAGAGAGATGATCACAAACCTCAATTAGCAGATTTAAGAGAATCGGGTTCAATTGAACAGGATGCTGATGTTGTAATGTTTGTTTACAGAGAAGGATATTATCTATCTAGAAAAGAACCAAGAGAAGCAACGGTAGAACATGCTGAATGGCAAGCTAAGATGAATGAAGTAGCGCACTTAGCGCAAATTATAATCGGGAAACAACGACACGGTCCAATTGGTAATGTAACACTTGAGTTTGAGGAAAGATTTACCAAATTTAAAGATACTCAAACTAACTAATTTCCAATATAAAAGAGCTAATGTTGGCTCAAATGTACCAAAACTTAATTTTAAAAAACCCAAAGGCAATTTTTATACTGCTTATTATTTCCATTCTAAGTTTTGGTTATTATTCAAAAGACTTTAGACTAGATGCTTCATCAGAAACCTTATTAATTGATGGAGATCCAGATCTAGCTTATTTGCAAGAAATCACTGAAAGATATGGGTCTAAGGAATTTTTAGTTCTCACTTACACTCCTAATGAAGGTATGGTTACAGATTCTTCAATAAATAATTTATTGAGTATAAAATACAAAATTCAAAGTTTAGATTGGGTTCATAGTGTTATTACACTTTTAGACATACCACTTTTAAATAATTCAGATGCACCGCTTCAAGAGAGATTAGAAAGCTTTAAAACTTTAAAAGATGAAGAAGTGGATAGAGAAAGAGGATTTAGTGAAATTTTAAACAGTCCTGTCTTTAGAAATTTTGTAATTAGTGAAGATGGTAAAACAAGTGGGATCATAGTTAATATCAAACAAAATAAAAAATTAGAAGATATTGAAAATAAATCTAGAGACGAAATTGAAAATTATAAAGATCAGATAAAAAAACAAAATCATCAAAACATTTTAGAAATAAGACAAGTAATCCAAAGTTATGGAGATGTAGGAAAAATTTACTTGGGTGGAATTCCAATGATTGCAGATGATATGATGACTTTTATCAAAAGTGATATCATTGTATTTGGTATTGGAGTTTTATTATTTATTATAGCAACACTTTGGTTTGTATTTAGAAATCTAATTTGGATAGTTGTTCCTATTAGCAGTTGTTTTTTCTCTGTAATTATTATGATGGGGCTGCTTGGATTACTTGGATGGAAAGTAACTGTTATTTCATCAAACTTTATCGCCCTGATGCTTATTCTTACAATGGCAATGAATATTCATATGAGCACCAGGTTTCTTCAGCTTAAAAAAAATTTTCCAACAAAAAATAACTTTGAAATCATTTCCTTAACAACGAGTAAAATGTTTTGGCCTATATTGTATACAGTTTTAACAACAATTTTAGCTTTCTTATCTTTAATCTTTAGTGAAATTAAACCTATTATAGATTTTGGTTGGATGATGACTTTTGGCTTAATTACATCATTTATAATTACTTTTACTTTGCTCCCTACTCTTTTAAGTTTTACCTCAACTGGAAATATATCTTTAAAAAAAGAACAAGATTCTAAAATTACATCAATACTTGGTTCAATTTCTTTAAATAATAAATTTACAATTTTTTCTGCAACTGGAATTATTATTGTCTTAAGTGTAGTTGGAATTAGCAAACTCGAAGTTGAGAATAGCTTTATAAATTATTTTGATAAAAACACTGAAATTTACAAAGGAATGAAGCTAATTGATGAAGAACTTGGTGGAACTACACCTTTAGAAGTTATTTTAAAGTTCCCTAAAAAAGAAAAAAAGAAGTCAGAGGAAGATGATGAGTTTGAAGATTGGGGAGATGAAGAAGACACAAATGATGAAAAATATTGGTTTACTAAAGATAAAATAGATAGAATTGCATCAGTTCATAATTATTTAGATAGTCTCCCACAAGTTGGAAAAGTTTTATCTTTTTCATCAATCATCGATGTTGCAACACAACTAAATAACAATAATCCACTTGGTACTTTAGAGATGGGAGTATTGTATTCAAAAATACCTGAAAGCATTAAAACAGAAATAATTGATCCATATCTATCAATAGAAAATAATGAAGCTCGAATAAGTCTTAGAATTATAGACTCACAAGAAAATTTGAGAAGAAATGACTTAATTAATAAAATTAATTTTGATCTAGAAAATGAACTAGGATTAGAAAAAGATGATTATAAATTAGCAGGTGTATTAATATTATTTAATAATTTACTACAAAGTTTATTTAAGTCACAAATTTTGACACTAGGTTTGGTTATGATTGGTATTTTCTCAATGTTTATTATTTTATTTAGAAATATTAAACTTTCATTAATTGGTGTTGTGCCAAATTTCATAGCTGCATTCTTTATTTTGGGAATTATTGGTTTGTTAGGAATACCATTAGACATGATGACTATCACGATAGCTGCAATCACAATCGGAATAGCTGTTGATAACAGTATTCACTATATCTACAGATTCAAAGAAGAATTTAGCAAACTAAAAGATTACAATAACACATTGAAAACCTGTCACTCAACAGTTGGTGTAGCAATTTTAAATACTTCAATCACAATTGTATTTGGTTTTTCAATTTTAGTATTATCTAAATTTATACCAACCATCTATTTTGGAATGTTTACAGGTCTTGCTATGTTACTTGCAATGATATCAGTGTTAACTTTGCTGCCAGCATTAATATTGGTGGTTAAACCTTTTGGTAAAGATGCTTAATGGTAGATGCTCTTAAAGATTTTTTTGAAGCATCTTCAATTATTGATTTAATCTATATCGCAGTAACCATATGGTCTTTAATCAGTTGTTATAGAAAAGGTTTTGTCTTAAGCATACTTTCAATGGCAAAATGGCTCCTAGCCTACGTTATTACTCTAATCTTATTTCCACGTATAAAACCTTATGTAAAAGATATAATTGATAATGAGTATGTTCTTGATGTTGGACTTGGAATTGCAATATTTATAGTTGTTATCTTTTTGGTATTATTAGTTAACAAAGGTATCAGTAAGGCAATAAAATATACTGGTATTGGTGGCTTAGATACTACCTTTGGATTCTTTTTTGGGTTTGTAAAAGCATATATTGTATGTGTATCTATTTTTTCTGGAGTACATATTGTTTATAACTACGATAAATGGCCAATTAATTTAGATAAATCATACGTCTTTCCATATTTGAAAAAAGGTAGTAGTTATCTTGTTGAAGAATTTCCTAATGAAAAAACTTATCAAGAATCTAAAGAAAAAATTGAGGATATTTGATCCAAAACTAAAAGAAGAATGTGGAGTATTTGGTATTAGTAATGCAAAAGACGCCTCAGCTTTAACAGCTTTAGGTTTGCACGCACTACAACATAGAGGTCAGGAAGGTTGTGGAATAGTTACTTTTGATGGTGAAAAATATTATTCAGAGAAAAGATTTGGCTTAGTTGGAGATAATTTTAATAAAGAAAAAGTTTTAAAAAACCTCAAAGGTAATTATGCTATTGGACATAATCGATATAGTACTACTGGTAATAATATTTTAAGAAATATTCAGCCTTTCTTTGCAGATACTAACGCGGGTGGAATTGGGGTATCTCACAACGGAAACTTAACAAATTCAATATCTTTAAGAAACAAACTTGTAGAAGAAGGAGCAATTTTTTATACTACCTCTGATACAGAAACCATAGTTCAGTTAATTGCTAAATCTAAGAGATCAAAAACTATCGATAAAGTTATTGATGCCATATTCCAAATCCAAGGAGGATATGCTTTGGTAATGATGACCCAAAAATCTTTAATAGGTGTAAGAGACCCGTATGGAATTAGACCATTGATGATTGGAAAACTAGGAAATAGCTACGTGCTAGCTTCTGAAACTTGTGCATTAGATATTATTGGAGCAAAATTTATAAGAGAAGTTGAGAACGGTGAAATAGTGTTAATTGAAAATGATGAACTAACTAGTATAAAGCCCTTCCCTCCTAAGAAAGTAAGACCGTGTGTCTTTGAGTATATTTATTTTTCAAGACCAGATAGCTTGCTTGATAACAAAACAGCATATGAACATAGGAAAAATTTAGGAAAAGAACTTGCAAAAGAAAATGATGTCGAAGCTGATATAGTGGTACCTGTACCAGACTCTGGTAACGCTGCAGCACTTGGTTTTGCTCAACATTTAAAAATGAATTTTGAGCATGGTTTAATTAGAAATCACTATGTTGGAAGAACCTTTATTGAGCCAAGTCAGCAAATTAGAAGTTTAGGTGTAAAGTTAAAATTAAATGCAAACCAAAGCACAATTAAAGATAAAAAAATTATTTTAATTGATGACTCGCTTGTTAGAGGAACTACATCTTATAAGATTGTTAAAATGCTATATGATGCAGGCGCAAAAGAAGTTCATGTTCGAATTGCTTGTCCTGAGATAAAATATCCAGATTTTTATGGTGTAGATACCCCAACTAAAAAAGAGTTATTAGCAGCAAATAAAACAAATGATGAAATTTGTGAATATATAGGTGCAAAATCACTTAAATTTTTATCTATTGATGGACTGTATAGAGCAATTGGTTTTGACAAAAGAAACGAGGCTTATCCTCAATTAACAGATCATTATTTTACTGGTGATTACCCTGTTAAACCTGTTGATGAATTGGGAGATAATAAAATAACTCAACTTTCTTTATTGAGTACAGCATCTAATAATTAAAATATGAAAACAGTAAATTTTACTGAAATGAAAAATGGAACCAAGGATGAGTACTTGTTGCTTGATGAGTATGAACAAAAATATATTGATGGTACTGCTGATCGAATATTAAAATTTATGAGTGGATTAAATTCTACTTTAGAGGGATACAAAATAACTAGACTTGAACACTCTCTTCAAACTGCAACAAGAGCTTATAAAGATAATGCAGATGAAGAAATGGTAGTTGCAGCCTTACTACATGATATTGGAGACGAGTTAGCTCCTGTTAATCACTCAGAATATGCAGCTTCAGTTTTAAAACCTTACGTTTCAGAAAAGACACATTGGATCATTCAAAAGCATGGTGAGTTTCAGATGTATTATTATGCGCATCATCTTGGAAAGAATCAAAATCAAAGAGATAAATATAAAGATCATAAATATTTTAATGATGCTGTAGAGTTTTGTGAGAAATGGGACCAGGCTTCTTTTGATCCAGACTATAAAAGTATGAAATTGGAGGAATTTGCGCCTATGGTGAGAAAAATATTCTCAAGAAAGCCCTATTCTTTACTTTAAATTAAATTAAAATCCACTATCTAAAGCGCATGATTAACAATAAAGAGAAAATTATTGAATATTTTAAATCTGGTATCAAAGAAGATAAAGATTTTAGAATTGGTATCGAACATGAAAAATTCTTGTTCAATACTAAAGACAATAAAAGAATTGATTACCTAAAAGTAAAAGAAATGTTTACAGCCCTAACTGAGTTTGGCTGGAACCCTGTTTTTGAAAAAGAAAACATTATTGGTCTTAATAAGGGTGGAAAAAATATTACACTAGAACCTGGTAACCAAATTGAATTATCAGGTGATAAGTTAAACCATATGCACGAAGCATGTGCAGAGTCACAAGATTATTTATTTGAATTAAAACAAGTTACTAAAAAATTAAATATCAAAATAGTTAGTGCAGGTTTTGATCCTATTTCAAAATTAGAGGATATTCCAAATAATCCTAAACAACGTTATGAGTTAATGACAAAAGATATGCCACTAGGTGGAGAGCTTAGTTTAGATATGATGTATCGAACATGTGGAACACAATTAAATATTGATTACAATTCAGAAGAAGATTTTATTAAAAAATTTAAATTAGCTAATTCTATTGTTCCAATCTCAATTGCACTATTTGCAAATTCATCAATAGTTGAAAAAAAGAATAGTAATTATTTATCTTACAGATCTAAAGTTTGGCAAAGCACCTCAAGAGGAGGTTTGCCTAAATTATTTTTTGAAAGTTTAGATTTTGATAAATATGCAGAATTTGTAATGAACTTTCCAATTTTATTCATTCAACATAATGATCAGTATATTTCAGGAAGGAAATATAAATTTAAAGATTTTATGGACGGAAAAATTGAAGAAATAGGAAATAGACTTCCAGCTGAGGCTGATCTTACAACCCACTTAAGTACAATCTTTACTGAAAATAGATTGAAGAAATATATCGAGCTTAGATCTATGGATACCTGTGGTTGGGATTGCCTATGTGCTGGACCAGCTTTTAATATTGGAATGCTTTATGGAAATTTAGATGAAGCATACGAATTAGTCTCTTCATGGGAAACAGATAAAATCATCAATGCCTATTTAGAGGCGCCGCAAAAAGGATTTAATACTCAATTAATGGGTAAAGACTTATTATATTGGACTTCTACTCTTCTGGACATTTCTAGAAAAGGATTAGAGAAAAGAGATATCATTAGTAAAAAAGGAAATAACGAAACTATCTTCTTAAATCATTTGCAAAATGTAGTTGATAACAAGACTACAAATGCAGATCATATGATTAGTAAATTTTCGAAAGATGAAAATTTAGAAGAATTATATGACAAATAAAATAGTAGCTGTTCAAGGTAATCATCCCTCTACCTTAAACTCTGTAACTGATACCAGTGTTTTTTTAGCTAACGAAATTCAAAACAAATATAAAATTTTTTATTATGATCCAAAAGATCTATCAATAATTAACAAAAAAGTTTTAGCAAAAGGTTTCTTTATAAAGTTTAATTATCATAACAAGAAATTTTATAAAATTATTAAAAAACAAACTTTAGACCTTGTAAAATGTAAGTTTATTTTAATCCGTCAAGACCCACCATTTAATTTAGAATATATTTCAACTACTTACATTTTAGATTTTATTAAAAATAAAGTTAAAATAATAAATAATCCAACATCAATAAGAAACATCTCTGAAAAGTTATATTCAACAAAATATTTAAAATATATGCCTGATACACTTTTTTCTCAGGATATAAACGAAATCAAAAATTTTATTAAAAAACATAAGAAAGTAATTATCAAACCTATTCATAGCTATAGTGGTAATGATATTCACTTATTAAATAAATTTAATTCAAAACTTATAAATAAATTTATTAAAAAACACGATCATATCATGTGTCAAAAATTTTTAACTAAGATTAACAAGGGAGATAAAAGAGTTTTTATTATTAATGGAAAAGTTTGTGGTGCAATTTCTAGAGTTCCTAAAAAAGGATCTTATCTAAGTAATATGAGCAAAGGTGCTAAACCAATAAATATTAATTTAACAAAGCAAGAATATAAAATTTCAAAATTAATTGCAAAAGATTTGAAAAAAGAAAATATATATTTTGCAGGAATTGATTTTATAGATCAAAAATTAAATGGAGATATCAATGTAACTTCCCCTACAGGACTTAAAACTTATTTCGATTTATCAGGAATAAATTTAGCAAAAACTTTTTGGAAAGAATTAAAAGCGTGAACAATTTAACTGATCAGCAAAAAGGTTCTTTAATGGCTTTTGTTGCGGTGATGTTTATCACTCCTGATAGTTTATTTATTAGACTTTCAAATGTTGATACTTGGGGATTAGTTTTTTATAGAGGCATCATTCCATTTGTAACTGTTTTTGTTGGAATGTTATTTATTTACAAATCAAGTTTTTTTAAATTACTTTATGGAAATTCAATTTATGGTGCTGCTTATATAGTTACGTTTTCCATAACCAATATTACTTTTGTATTATCAATTCAAAACACAAATGTTGCAAACACACTTGTTATGATTGCACTTGCACCAATGTTGTCAGCTATTTTTGGTGCAATATTTTTAAAAGAAAAACCAGATCGAAATACCTTGATTGCTATAGCAATTACGTTTTTAAGTGTTCTTTATATATTTTACGACTCTGTAAAATTAGGAAATATTTTTGGAGATATTTTAGGTTTTATTACTGCATGTGGTCTTGCTGCAGGGGCAACAATAATCAGAGCTGGAAAAAGCCTTAACTTGGTTCCTTCAGCTGTGGTTGGTAAACTGGTCGTAGCATTAGTTGCTTTATTCTTTATTGATACGTTCGAGCTAAAAGATAATGATATTTATATCATTCCAGCTATGTGTATCCTTTGTGTGGCCATTCCTTTTGTATTGGTTACGCTTGCTCCAAGATACATAACTGGGGCTGAGGTAAATCTATTTTTTCTAATGGAAACAGTTTTGGGACCCATTTGGGTGTGGATGGTTGTTAAAGAACAGCCTTCAATGGAGACAATTCAGGGAGGAGTGGTGATCATTTTAACTATCGCTATTCACTCATTCCTAGCCATAAAAAAAACACAAACCAAAACTACTTAGCCCGCAATTTATTGATACTTAAAATTTAGAAATGCAAAAAGAAGTAAAAAAATCCTGGGCCCTATTTATAGGTATTGGAGTAATGATGATAGCTCACGGACTGCAAATGCAGTTGATGGGTATTCGATCTGTACTTGAAGACTTTAGTGTTTTTACAACTGGTGTCTTTATGTCTGGTTATTACATTGGATATTTTATTGGTTCTAGAACAACTCCAAATTTTGTATCTAAAGTTGGTCACATTAGAGTTTTTGCAGCTTTTGCATCTCTTGCATCTTTAAGTGCGTTAGTTGCTGTTGTTTATGTAAATCCATTTATGTGGACTATTAGTAGATTTGTAACAGGTATCAGTTTAGTTAGTTGTTATGTTGTTACTGAAAGTTGGTTAAATGATAGAGCAACAAACAAAAACAGAGGACAATTATTATCTGCGTACATGATGGTTATTTATTTTGGTTTGGCACTTGGAATGTTATTGCTTAACTTAAGTGAACCAAAGGCTTATGAACCCTTTATTTTAGTTTCTATTCTTTTATCAGTAGCACTTGTTCCAATTCTATTAACAAAAAGACCAGCTCCTAAATTTAAAAAAATTGAGACAATTAGTATTAAAGAACTTTATCAAATCTCTCCGCTAGGAACTTTTAGTTCTTTTTTCACTGGAGTAATTCATGCTGCATTTTTTTCATTAATCTCTGTGTACGCAACACTTGCAAAGCTAACTTTATTTGAAACATCTGTTTTATTATTTATAGCAACAATTGCAGGAGTATTTGGTCAAGGTCCTATTGGATATTTTTCAGATCAATTTGACAGAAGAAGAGTTATTGTTATAACTACTTTTGGTAGTTCTGTATTAGCATTGTTGTCAATTTTTACATCAAATGATCCTATCCAAAATATTTATTACATGGATGAATTTAGTTTTAGAAAAATTATATTTTTTATAGCTGTTGGACTTTATTCAAGTTTATGTCTTCCATTGTTCTCTTTAAATCTTGCACATACTAATGACTTTGTACCAAAGTTTAAATTCGTTGCTGCTGGGGGAGGTCTTCAATTAATTTTTGGTGTTGGTGCAATAAGTGGTCCAATTCTATGTTCGTTGTTTATGGAATGGTTTGGATTGAATGGATTTTTTGTATTTTTAGTTATAGTTCATGCTTTAATTGGTGCATTTGGTTTATACAGAATGAGAGTAAGAGAAACAGTCGACAATCCAGATTCTACATTTACACCTATTCCTGCAACCATTACACCTGCGGGATTAGAATTAGACCCCGATGCGCCTGAAACATTAGATAATACTGCTGTAAATGAAACAAAAAATGTTTTTGAAGAACCTAGTTCCACAAATTAAATTATAATTTTATCTTCAATAGATACTTCTCCGTCCTTTAAAGGAATTAAATAAATTCCAAGATCCATATGATCATAAAATTCTTTAAGTTTCTGAGGAAGATTAAAAGTTATTTCATCTGATTTAGGTTTCAAATTTGTTGCTGAACATCTTGGGATATGATCATCAACTTTAAAAGGCACTCCATTAATATTGATGATTTTACCTACCCAATTTCTCTCATCCCAAGCATCTAAACCACTTACGTAGAAGTTTCCTCTAAACCTTTGGTGTTCTACTTCTTTGCCTATATTTTTTTCAAAATCTTTAATGCTATTGTGATTTATCAAAGATATTGAGTTCATTACCTCTCCCCCACTATTTGTATCAAAAAAAGGATTTTGGTTATTCTTTAATAGAAATACCGGTCCTTTAACTTGGTTATCTAAATTTAATAATTCCTTCTCTATTAAACCTACTTCTTCAGGATTATTAGGATTGATTGAAATTAATTTTTTTTGATCATCAAATAATTCTAGATTTCCTTCATTAAATTCAAATGAATATTTATTAAGTATAGGTGTATTTTTTAAAGTAAGAAAATTAATTAATTTTCTTTCAACAGGCTCTTGTTCCATTTTTTGAGCCTCTCCAGTATCTAATAGTCTTGAGAATGCAAACAATCGATCATTAATAATTCCTATATTTTTTTTAATCTCACATTTATTAATTTTTTGAAACGAGATTGATTTTACTGGTGAAAAATAAATAGAGGATATACTAATATTCATTACAAAAGCATATGGCTAATTTAAATTCAAATCAACTTAAAGAATACCAAGATCAAGGTTACATAGCTCCAATTGATATCTTGTCAAAAGAAGAAGCTAAAGAAGCAAGGGATGAAATTGAATTAATAGAAAAAGAAATGCCTGATGAAATTGATAAATCTGAAAGATACAATGCTCATTTAATTTCTCCAAAACTAGATGCCATAGTTCATAATTCAAAACTATTAGATGCTGTAGAAAGTATTATTGGAAAAAATATTTTAGTATGTGGAACAACTTTATTTATAAAAAATCCTAATCAAGAAGGTTTTGTAAGTTATCATCAGGATGCAAAATATATTGGTTTAGAACCTCATAATTGGGTTACGGCTTGGGTAGCTTTAACAGATTCAAATGAAGAAAATGGTTGTATGAAAATGTGGCCTAAATCACATATAGAAATTAGAGATCATGATGAAAAATTTAATCAAGGAAATTTATTAACAAGAGGTCAAACAGTTAATGATGTTCCAGATGATGAAGTTAAATCTGTTGAACTTGTTGCAGGTCAAATGTCATTACACCACCCAAGAATAGTTCATGGATCAGGAATAAACAAAAGTAATGACAGAAGAATTGGTTTTGTAATCCAAAGTTATATTGGCACAAACGTTAAACAAGTATTAGGTAAAAATAGTGTTCAATTAGCAAGAGGTGTTGATGAATTTCATAACCATGAGATAATTCAAAGACCAAAATCATTGATGAACAAAGAGGATTTGTTGATTAAAAAAAGAGAAAATCAAAATCTTCAAGATATTTTTTATAAAGGCTCAGATAAAAAAGGAAACTACTAATTAAATGAAGAAATTAATTATTTTGAGTTTATTTTTGTTTTCTAAAACATTTGCCTTTGAAAATCCTAAAATTGATTTTGGAAATTTTTCTTTAAATAAATATGAAATTACTATCCAAGAATTTAAAAATTATGCCAAAAAAAATAATTTAATCACTGAAGCAGAGAAAACTGGTGGTGGATATGAATGGGGTGCTGGTTGGGAAAAAAGAGCTGGTTGGACATATAAAACCCCATACGGCGAAAATCCTGATAGTGAATTAGAACCAGCGGTACATGTTAGTAGATACGAAGCTGAGGATTACTGTAAATCAATAGATGGTAGACTGCCCACTTTTGATGAATGGTCTTACGCTGCATACAAGCAAGTATTTAATTCTTCAGAGTTTGAAAAAGGCAAAGTCTATAATTACCCAAGTGGTGATGAGGCTAAAAATATGAATTCTCAAGGACTATTGAATTACGACAAGCATATCGATGTAACTAAACTACCAGAAGGAATTAATGGTTTAGTTGCAATGGGAGGAAATGTTTGGGAATGGATAAACGATCAAAAAAACGATAATTCATTAACAGCTGGTGCTTCTTGGTGGTATGGAGGTTCTAAAACTTCTAAAAGTGGAGCGCAATACAAACCATCTAATTTCTATGCAATTTATGTTGGTTTTAGATGTGCCTTCGACTAATATTTTAAAAATCCAAAAATTATTGAATGATAAAATTTTTTATTACATTATTTTTTTTAATTTTTACTATCAGCTCTAGTTTTTCAAACGAGTTAAAACTTACTAGAAATCCCGATGCTATCTGTAACAACGGAGAACAAGCCTCATTTACAATAAAAAAAGCAAAATCAAAAAAATGGGCAATAATTTTACCAGGTGGTGGTGTTGCACGAGATGCTGATGAGTACAAATCGCGATCTGACGGTATGAAATCTCCTGAATTAAAACCTCATTATTTTGGACAAGCCATAGAGAAAGATGTTGAGGATAAAAATTATAATATGGTATTCATTCCTTATTGTTCTAGTGATCTTTATCAAGGTAACCATTTCAACATTGTAGATGGTAAAGAAATTCCTTTTAAAGGAAGAGTAATAGTTAATGATGTTATAGATCAACTTGATGAACAGCTTAAGAAAGCCGATGAGATTATGTTTTTAGGTTATTCGGCGGGAGCAATTGGTATTGGATTTCATGCAGAAAGAATTGGGCAGTATAATAATGTAAGAGTTTTGGTGGATAGTTTCTGGTTTGATGAAGAAACAACTAAATTTTATGAAAATTTTGAAAAAAATAATGATCGAAGCTTTATCTATAAGGGATCCATGGAAGCTTGTAATGATAGTTGGGTTAGTTGTTTTCCATCAAGAAAGAACTTTGAAAAAAATAATATAAAAGATGTATTTTTTATTTGGAATATTGGAGACAGATATGCAGATCCAATCAAAGATAAATTAGCTTTAAAAAAAGCAATTAAGAAAGATTTAGAGTTTTATAACGCTGGATTTAGTATTGAAGCTGACAAAAGAAAAATTTCAGGATTTGAGGACTGGGGACACGTCCTAGCTTGGGATAACAAAACTTATACTAAGAACTACTTTGATAAGAGTCTTCAAGAAGCAGTTAATAATTGGATAGACAGAAAAGGAAATGCGGTAGTTGTTGATTATTTGCTTAGTGATGAAAAAAAAGCTGAAATTAATAAAAAATCAAAATTATTTGATGGAGAATATAAATTCAAATTACATCGAGTATCAGAGGATGGTAAAAATAAAAAAATTGGTAATGGAAAACTTGAAATTAAAAATGGACAACTAATATTCTTTATCAAAGCTAGCAAATTAAAAACTGGTTCAAAAGAACATTATGAAACAGCAAAAATTGATATTAACCCGAATGGAGAATTAAACGGCTCAATAAAACTTGATGTTTTAAGTGGTAAAGATAGATCAGAAATTTATTATTTTAATGGAATGCTTGATGATAAAATCTGGGGCAAATCTCCAGATGAAAGTTTTTTCAAAGTTTATATGCAAATAAAAAAATAATTATGAAAAAAGGGTTAAATCTTGGTGTTATAGGTATAGATCATGGTCATATCTTTGACATGTTGGATGAAATGTTAAAAGAAGGATGCACGTGTGATCATTTTTGGACAGATGGTGATCCATTAACTTTAAAAGAATTCAATTCAAAATATCCAAATATTAAAAGAAAAGAAAATAAGGATGAAATATTAAATGATCCATCAATTGATATGATTTTAATATCCTCAGTTCCAAAAGATAGAGCTCATAATTCAATAGAAGCTTTAAAAGCTGGAAAAGATGTGATGGTCGACAAACCCGGTTGCACTACTCTAGATCAATTAAACGAGCTTAAACAAACAGTAAAAGAAACTGGAAAAATATGGTCAGTTAATTTTTCAGAAAGATTTCACGTTGCAGCTGTTGCTAAGGCTGAAGAATTAGTTAACGAAGGAAAAATTGGTAAAGTAAAGCAAACAATTGGAACAGGTCCACACAGACAAGGCAACTATGAAAGACCTGATTGGTTTTATGATCGAGAAAGTTATGGGGGGATAATTACTGATATAGGCTCACATCAAATTCATCAATTTTTAGTATTTACAAATTCAAATGAAGCGAAAATTAATCATGCACTTGTAGAAAACACTACCAAAAAGGAAAAACCTGGTTTTCAAGATTTTGGAGAGGTTAATCTAACTGGTAATGGTGGCCACGGTTACGTTAGATTAGATTGGTTCACTCCAGATGCACTTCCAACATGGGGAGATGGAAGATTATTAATCCTTGGTGATAAAGGCTATATAGAAATAAGAAAATATACAGATTTAGCAAAATCAGAAAAAGGTAATCACTTATATTTAGCGAATAATGAAGAAGTTAAATACATCGATTGCTCAAATGTTAAGCTCCCCTACTTTAGAAATTTAATTAATGATGTAATCAACAGAACTGAAACTGCTTGTGCTCAGGAATTAACCTATCTTTCAATGGAACTTGCAATAAAAGCACAATTAAAAGCTGAAACAAAATGAAAAAGTATCAAGTAGCAATTATAGGGACTAACATTGGTGCTAAACACTATGAAGATTTTCAAAAAGTTAAAGAGAGATTTAATGTTCACACTTTATGTGGGCTTACAAGAGAAGCTATTGATAACATTTTATCAAATGACACCGAAACAAAAGTATCACTCAACTTTGATGAAGTATTAAAAGTAAAAGAAATAGATATCATTGATATATGTCTTCCACCCCACTTACATTTTTCAGCTTGTAAAAAAGCAATGGAAGCTGGAAAGCATGTAATTTGTGAAAAGCCATTAGTATCAAGTCTTAAAGAAGTCGATGAATTAGAAAAGATCAGTAAAGAAACAGGTAAAATCATATTTCCAGTTTTCCAATATCGATATGGTCTAGGATTTTCAAAGTTAAAATCACTAATGAAATCTGGTTTAGCTGGAAAACCTTTGGTTGCTTCTTTAGAAACTCATTGGAACAGAGGAAAAGATTATTATTCAAAACCTTGGAGAGGAACTTGGGAAGGTGAACAAGGTGGAGCTATATTAAGTCATTCAATACACATTCATGACTTAGTCAGCATGATATTAGGTCCAGTTTCAAATGTATTTGCTAAATTATCAACTAGAGTAAATGATATTGAAGTTGAAGATTGTGCATCTTTATCAATTGAAATGGAAAATGGAACTTTAGTTACAAGCTCAATTACACTTGGAGCTGCAAACAATACAAGCAGACTTCGGTTTTGTTTTGACGGATTAACAGCAGAGTCTGGTGCATCTCCAGATAAACCCTACAGTCCAGCTGATGATGAGTGGTATTTCTTGCCAAGATCGCCTGTTACTCAAGCCCAAATTAATAAAGTATTGTCAAAGGTAGAAGAGCCACAATCTTGGTATGCAGGTATGTTTGATGAAATTGCAAATAAATTAGATGGATCTGATAGTGATGAAGTAACTTTATCAGATGCTAGAAAATCTTTAGAATTTGTAACCGCTGTCTACGATTCTTCCAGACAAAATAAAAACATTAAACTTCCACTAGATAAAGATAACCTATTATATGGTTCTTGGTTACCTAAAAATAACTTATGATATATTTGCATAAAATATTACCAATGTTGATAAGTCCTTTAATGGTGGTGTTATTCCTATTAGTTCTAGGAATAAAATTTAAATCAAAAAAATTTACTATCTCTGGAATTATTATTTTATTAATTTGTTCATTACCTGTTGTTTCAAAAAACTTAATTAATTATATAGAAATAAATTATAAACCAATTCAAGCATCAAATATGGATAAAGCTGATGCTATTATAGTTTTGAGTGGGATGATAAAACCTATAAATACTAATAACGGTTACAAATATGAATTTAACAAATCAGTAAATAGGTTTTTTGCAGGAATTGAATTATTTAAAAACAATAAAGCTAATTTTATTGTATTTACTCGTGGAAAATATCCATGGTCTGTTGGTAAACCAGAGGGAGAATATCTAAAAGAATTGGCAATTAGTTATGGAATACCTGAAAATAATATAATCCTAACAGAAAATGTTGAGAATACTGATCAAGAAGCTAAAGCAGTTAAAAAGCTTTTTCCAGAAAAAAATACAAAATTAATTTTAGTAACCTCTGCCTCTCACATGCTTAGAGCGCTCAAAGTTTTTCAAGCTGCAGATCTTGAAGTCATTGAATATCCTGTTGATTTTAAAAGTAACTCAAACAATTTTACGCTGATGGACCTAATCCCTTCAGCAGGTGCTTTCGGTGGTACAAGTTACTTTGTAAGAGAAATTATAGGAAGAATGTACTACAAAATTAAATATTTTAATTAATTTTAGAAACTTACATGATATCTGTTGAGCTCACTGAAGATTTAATTAAAAAATTTAACAAAAATGGTTTTTTAATTTTAAATAATTTTTTAGATTTAAATTATATTGAAGATCTAAAAAATAAATTTGAGCCTTTGTTTAAAGGTAATTTTGAAACAGGAATTGAGCCAGATGAGTGGAACTGGAAATTTGGTAAAGATCCTGAAGATGTAACTCGTCAAATCTGTAATGCTTGGAAAGCAGATCATTTAATAAAAAAAGTAGTTTGTCATAAAATAATTGGTGAAGTTTGTTCTCGTTTAATGAACTGGCAAGGTGCAAGATTGGTTCAGGATAATGTTTTATGGAAACCACCTGGAGGAAAAACCTTAGGATTTCATCAAGATGCTGCTTATGATGATTGGCTTATCCCACAAACAATGATGACTTGTTGGATGTCATTAGATGATACTTCAAAAGAAACTGGAACATTAGAGTATATTAAAGGGTCTCATAAATGGGGACTACAACCTCCTAAAGGAGAATTTCACTCCCCTGAAGATTATAAAAAAGAATTAAATATTTTTGCTGAAAAAAATAACAAACAAATAGAAGTTGCTTATGTAGAAGTACCAGCTGGTGGTGTTTCATTTCATCATGGCTTTACCTGGCATGGATCCGGAATAAATACTTCAAGTAATAATAGACGAGCAATTGTTTCACATTGTGTTCCAAGTAATGCTAAGTTTCACCCAACAAATGAAGGTGGAACAGCTAAAACTTACAAAAAATACAAAAAGGAAAATAGTGATTTATTAGATGAAGAATATTTTCCTCTATTGTGGGAGAGTAATTCTATTTAGATCCATCAAACCTATCTTCATCCTGTTTAGTTGGATTGTAAGTAGGTGATGTTTCAAATTGTTCTTCACATTTTATATCAATATAGGGTGCTTTTGATCTTGTAAAAATTTCACCTGATACTCCAAACCAAAAACTTGGTGGATCAAATGTTGCAGCAGCAATAGCTGTTAAACCCTTTAAAGCAGGTGCTGATATCGTCCAATAAACACTGGTTCCACATTTTTTACAAAAATTTGTTTCAAAAGTATTTCCACTCTCAGTTACAAATTTATATTGATTATAATTTTGTGAGTGGTGTTTTACATTTTCCTCTTTAAACCAAGCACCAACACCAAAAGGACTTCCTGATCTTAGTTGGCAATATCTACAGTGGCAAACTCTAGCTCTTTCTGGATTACCAATTGTTTCATATCTGTTTTCTCCACAAGCACAGCCACCTTGATGAATTTCTTTATCTGACATAATTAAAGACTATAATATTTTAAAATAATATGAACAAAGAAAACGCAAGTAAACTCTGGAAAATTATTCAAGAAGCTGGCGATTATTTGGTGGGACAATTACCTGACCATCCAAATCACCCCAAAGGAAGAAACCCCTATGCTCATGTTGCTATTTGTGTGAAAAGTAAATTCAATGCAAGTTACAAGGATATTCCTGATGAACAATTTGATGAAGTTATAAAGTATATTGAGTTTTTAAAAGAAAATCCTAGTTAGCTTTAATTGTATTTAACAATTCATCAACATCACTATCTTTAGTATTCCAAGCAGCCACTAATCTCACAGCTTTACCATCCAATTCTTCTTCATTCATCTTATAACCATTTGAGTTTAGATGTTCTATTTTTTCTCTTGGAAATTTTGCAAAAACTTCATTTGCTTCGGTTGGATAAGCAATTTCAATATCATTATGTTTGCTTAAACCATCACTTAATTTTTTACCCATTGCATTTGCATGTTTTGCGTTTCTTAGCCAAACATCATTTGAAATGTAGGCATCTAATTGAGCAGATACAAAACGCATTTTAGATAATAAGTGCCCTGCTCTTTTCATTAAAAAAGCAATATCCCCTACTAACTCTTTCTTAAAAAATATGATTGCTTCAGCTGCTAAACATCCATTTTTAGTTGCTCCAAACGACAATACATCAACCCCTGATTTCCAAGTCATTTCAGCAGGAGTTACATCTAAAGATACCAATGCATTAGCAAATCTAGCACCATCCATATGTAAATTTAGATTATGTTTGTGAGTAATTTCTGCAATTTTTTTGATTTCATCTAATTGATAAACTTCACCTGTTTCACACACTTGAGTAATGCTAACTGATGAAGGTTGAGTGTGATGAACAATTCCTTTTCCACCAATAGATTGGTGTAATTCTTCTGCAGTTATTTTTCCCATTACTCCAGTTAAAGGAATTAATTTTCCACCTCCTGTATAAAATTCAGGGGCACCACATTCATCAGTATTGATATGAGACATCTTATGACAATAAATATTTCCATATGATGGTGTCATCGTAGATAAAGCTAATGCATTTGCAGCTGTTCCTGAAGCAGTTGGAAAAACAATTACTTCTTTTTCAAATATTTCAGAAAACTTATCTTGTAACTCTGTTGACAAAGGATCATTTCCATAAGGAGTACTGTCTCCTTCATTTGCTTTTATGATTGCCTCTAATACTTCAGGGCAAGCACCCGCAACATTATCGGAGGCGAATTTAACTCGCTCTCTTTTTGTTTTTATTTTTGCCATTGTTATTGTTTTGGAAAATAATCTTTTAAAGTGCCTTCTCTATATACATCAGCAGTACAACAGTGAAGTCCTCCACCAAATGCATAAGCATCTCTAAGTTCTACTGGCACTACTTCCATTCCTAATTTATCTAATTGCTCAGCTTGATAAATTTCACTTTTCTCAACACAAACTGTTTTAGGATCTAAAACTAAAACATTCATTGATAACCATGTTGAAGAATAACAAAGTGGTGGTGGTTCGTTATGAGCTGGTTGAGCACTATCAACAATTTCCCATCCATTATCTTCAAAAAGTTTTCTTTGTTCTTTTGGCAATCTCCTTTGAGGATTATTGATAATTAAACCTTCTTTTATTGGGGTAAAGGTTGCATCAATGTGAATAGGATATGGATCTCCTGGGAAATTTACTGCGTGAACTCTGTGATCTTTGTAATGTCTCTTTAGCCAATCAATTCCTTTTAAATTAGTTGTAAATCCATGTTGAACAACTAAATCTTTTCCAAATCTCAATACATCTGCTGCATCAAACAATGGCTCTTCTTCGGTAGTTACGAAATATTTTTTCTCAGTCCACTCTAATCTTTTTTGAACACCAATTTTATCTGATAAATAATCTTTTCTGTAATCTGCATCTGTTAGTCTTGGTTTTGGAGCAGACTCGTGTCTCATGTTAGGATCTTGATTGTAATAATCTTTAAGTAATGGTCGGTAACATAGATATTCAAACCAACGACATCTATAACTCATTGTTGCTTCTAAAATTTCATTACCCACAGTTAACAAAACATCTCTTGGAGGCATACAACCAAACATAGTTTCTGCTTCCCAATCAGGTGTGGATGTCTTTTGATTAAAATCAATTGGTGTTGGTCGGTCAACTTTAATGCCTCTTTTTTGAAGCATGTTTGAAAAGTTATCTAATAATTCATTTGCTTTATCGACAGTATCTTTGGTTCTTGGACCAAACTGTCCTCGCATATCACTATCTTCAGGAACTTTTGCATCTAATGCTGGCTCTGGTGCTGGAATACAAGTACCATCCGCTCTTCCAACAATTACATGTTTTAACGGATCCCACTCGTTCCAACTATTAACAATAGTTTTATTCTCACTCATAAAGATTAGTTTTTTATAATATTATGCTCAGGACCAAAAGGAAATTTTGTTATATTTTCTGCTCCATCTTTACCTATTACTAAAATATCGTGTTCCCTATATCCACCAGCACCAGGATTACCTTCTGGGATCATTATCATTGGCTCCATAGAAACAACCATATTTTCTTCAAGAACAGTGTCAATATCTTCTCTTAATTCTAAACCAGCTTCTCTTCCATAAAAGTGGGAAAGCATACCAAATGAATGACCGTAACCAAATGTTCGGTACTGAAGATAACCAAGTTCAGCAAATAATTCATTTAGCTCATGACAAATGTCTGAACATTTAACACCTGGTTTAATTAATTCTAATCCACGCTTGTGAACTTTAACATTTGCTTCCCAAGCTTTAAGAGAGGCATCATCTGCATGATCCAAAAACAAAGTTCTTTCCAATGCAGTGTAGTAACCTGAGATCATTGGGAAAGTATTTAAGGATAAAATATCTCCTTTAACTAATTTTCTATTAGTCTTTGGATTGTGAGCTCCATCTGTATTGATACCAGATTGAAACCATACCCAGGTGTCCATGTACTCTGCACCTGGATAACTTTTAACAATCTCCCTTTCCATTCTATCTCTTGCTGCTATTGCTACTTCGATCTCTGTGTTATCTTCTCTAATATTTTTAGCTATTTCTTCGCCACCAATGTCTGCAATTCTTGCACCATTTCGAATGATCTCAATTTCTTCATCAGATTTAATCATTCTAAGTTTCATTAGATCTTTTGAAACATCACTAAAAACAGAGAAAGTAAAAATAGATCCTATTTTTTCTCTCATATCTAAAGTTACATGATCATTTTCAATTCCAATGTTTTTTGGAGGCTCATCTCTTCCAATAATTGATACAATTGCTCTTAGAAAATTATCTCTTTTCCAATCAGTATAAATAACGTTATCACAATGCGATCTACGCCATGGTTGGCTTGCATCAATATTAGCTGAAATTGTTGAAATTTTATCTTGAGTAATCACACATCCATAAGGTCTTCCAAAAGAACAGTAAATAAAACCTGTATAATATGCAACGTTATGCATCGATGTTAAAATAATCATATCTAAATTATTTTTATCCATTACCGATCTAAGTTTACTTACTCGATCGTTATACTCTTTATCTGTAAATGGTAATTTTACTTTTTCACCATTTTTAAGTTCAAAAAAATCTGGTCGTTCCATAATAATTTAATTTAATGCTATGTAGCGTTTATTCCATCTCATAATTAAACTGTAGTAGAATAAAGATACAAACAGAAAAAAACCTCCAATGATTGTATTAGTTGATGGTACTTCATTAATTCCTAAAATTGGTAACCAAACCCAAAATATTCCACCCACAACTTCTGTTAAAGATAACAAAGTTAACTCAGCAGCTGGAATAGCTTTTGAACCAATTGAATATAAAATTAATCCTGAACAAACCAAAAATCCATGTAGTGAAAATAATGAACTATTATAACTCGTAGCAAAGAATGCTTGTCCAGTAGATAAAATCATAATTGATGCAAAAACAAAACAAAAGAAACCAGCAAATGCAACTGTTGTAAATTTAGGAGTTTCTTTTCTCCATCTTAATGAGACTGAAAACACTGAAAAACCTATTGAAGAAGTTAGTCCAAATACAAAACCAATTAAAGATTTCTCACCAGTATTACCAATAGCCATTATCAATATACCAGCTGAAGCAATTATAATTGATATCCAAACATTAAGAGAAATTCGTTCTCTAAGGAATAAAAATGCCAAAAGAGCAGTAAAAAAAGGCATTGCAGCTAAACAAAGTAAAGTAACAGCAGCACTGGTGTTTGTTATAGAATAAATAAACGTGATCATTGCAACCCCTAGACCTGAGCCACCAACTATCCCTGATAATCCTATTTTATAGTAATTTTTGTAGAAGTTTTTTCCCTCTTCAAAATATAAGTAGAGGTTAAGTAGAATAAAAATAGTTAAACCTCTTCCAAATATATACTGCCAGGGAACAAGATTGGGACTATCCATATATCTTACAACTAATGGTCCAAATGACCATAATATGCCAGCAAACAATACGATAGGAACAGCAAGTTTTGGATTTCTTAACTCTAACATTTGTAGAAATCTAATTCCAAAAAGATTTTTCTACAACAAAAATACGTTTCTAAATCAAAGATTGATTAGAGTGGTTGGGGAAAAAACAATCTAAGATGTCCCCTTTTTTAAATTTTGATTTCCCTGCTGGTAACAAAGACCAAATGTTTGATTTAACAAAAGATTTTACTCTAAAAGACTCTTGCCCTTGTAAAATTTCTACCTCTATTTTTCCATTTTTAGTTGTGCTTAATTTACTTTTTGCAAACCTTGTAAAATTTTGTTTTTTAGAAAAACTATTTTTTAAAGTTGCCCTAATAGGATGTTCTTCACTTAGTCCTAAAACATTTTTCATAAAAGGAATAACAAAAAATCTAAAACAAGCAGATGATGACATTGGATTTCCTGGAAGACCAAATATTGCTTTTTGTTTTCCTTTAATTTTAGCAAATAGAATTGGTTTTCCTGGTCGGATTGCTACACTTTTAAAATAATTGGATAATTTAAATGTTCTAACAATACTTGGAATATAGTCATATTTTCCAGCAGAAACAGCGCCTGATGTTATCAATATATCGGTATCACTATTTATAAGTTTTTTAATTTGAGATTTATAAATATTTTGATGGTTGTCTCTAAGTATTCCACCATTTTTAAAATTAAATAAAAAGTTTTCTTTAAGGTTTTTGATGTAATGACTATTAGAGTTTCTAACTTTCCAGTTTGGAATGTTGTCTTTGTCAGTAATTTCATTACCAGTTGAAAAAAATAAAATATTAATCTTCTTTTTAACTTTAATCTTTTTTATCCCTAAAGTTTTAAAAGCTAAAATATGATTTGGTTGAATAATTGTATTTTTTTTGACAACAATCTCACCTTTTTTGAAGTCTGAACCTGCAAATCTTACATGATTAAACTTTTTAATTTTTTGATTAACTAAAATATATTTTTTATTATTTTTATTTGGATAAAAATTAATCTGTTCTATTGGAATAATTGTATCAAAACCTTTAGGGATTATCCCACCCGTCATTATTTCAACAGCATCATATTTTTTAATTTTTTTATTTAATGATTTTGTTCCTGCTGCAATGGATCCAATTATTCTAAATTGTTTTGGTGAATTTTTCTTAATTCCGTTTGTATCTTTTGATTTAACTGCAAATCCATCAAATGCAGCATTATCTCCTGCTGGATAATTGATCTTTGAATAAATATTATCTGAAATCACTCTGTTAAGAGAATTTTCACTCAATATAGTTTCATCTTTAATTTTAATTTTTGCTTTTTTTAAAATTTTTCTAGATTGATCGTAACTAATCATTTTTTTAATAATTCTTTAGCTTGTTCTAAATCTTCTTTTGTATTGATATTAAAGAAAGGATCTTGATTTGGAAACTTCATATTAATTGTTTTAACTCCAATACTATTAGCCCATAATTCAACTTTTCTAGCTCCTTTTTCTAGATCATCTTCTAATTGATCTAATAAATTCATCGACCATAAACCAAAGATGTTATGCCTAGTATTGTTTGATTTTATAAAAAATAAACTACTTTCATTTTCATCTACTTGATTAACAAATTGATCTAAAATTTCTTTTTTAAAAAAGGGAGTATCTACTGGAAAAGTTGCTATCCATTGATAATTTTTATTATTATCTTTTACCCATTTCATTGCTGAAAGAACTCCGCCTAGAGGACCAAGATCTTTTTTAATATCTCCAATTAGTGAAATTTTATCTGAATTAGTAAACTCAATTGAATTATTAGATACTATTAATACTTCCTTAAATTCATCAATTATTTCTGCCAAAATGTAATCAATTAATATTTTATCAGCTAGCATTATCTGAGATTTATCTTCACCAAACCTTTGTGACTTACCGCCTGCTAGCACTGTTCCTAAAATATTGTTATGTTCCATTAATAAAATATAAAACATTCAAAGTTGAATTAAAGAAATTAAATGGATTTAAGAATTTTAGAAATCGCGTCTCACACAGAAAATAATAAAGTTTTAGAAAACTTTACTCACAAATCAAAAAACAAAAATCCAATTTGTGGTGATGAGATGGAAATAAGCTTAATTGTCAAAGATGACGTTGTAAAAGATATGGGTTATCAGTGTAAATCTTGTATTTATTGCCAAGCATCTGTCAGCTTATTATCTAGAAAAATTAAGGATAAAAACTTAAAGGAAATAAAAGATTTTGTTATAGCTGGTGAAAAGTTGTTTGAAGATGTTAAAGTAAGTCTAGAAAAACACTGGAAAGATTTTAAAGAAATTTTAGATAAAAAAAATCTTTCAAGGAAAGAATGTTTGCTTTTACCTTTAAGAACTATTGTTAAAGCATTAAAAATTTAAATGATAAAAATCACAAAACCATTATTGCAAAAAGCATTAATTGCAGGTTTTTTTTCAACAATCACTATAGGAGTACTTACAGTATTAACTTATAAAAGTACCCTTGGATATTTTATTGCAGCATCATTTGGCTCATCCATGGTTTTATTATTTGGATTTCCTGAAAGTCCTTTTGCTCAACCAAAAAATGTTTTCTTTGGACATTTGTTAACTGCTTTAGTGGGTGTGTTGTTTGTTAATTTTATTCCACTTCCAATTTATATGAGTATTGCATTTGCAGTAGGAATTGGAGTGTTCTTAATGATTTTATTAAATGTAGTTCATCCTCCTGCAGGAGGAAATCCAATAATTGTTATTATTGGGAGTGCTTCTTATGATTATTTAATCAATCCAATTATATTTGGATGTATCATAATTTTGTTACTCGCAATCATAATCAATAAATATTTATTGCAAAAAAACTATCCTTTAAAATAATTATGAATTCAAAATATAAAGTTTTAAAGTATTCATCTAATAATTTAAAAGATGTTGAAGATTTAGTTTCTATTGAAGAGCCATTAGAGATTTCTTTAAAGTACAAAGAAAAAGATAATTGGGTTGAGCAAACTTTATCTATTACGATGAGAACTCCTGGTAATGATGAAGATCTTGTAAGAGGATTTTTATTTAATGAACAAATTGTAAAAAGTTTAAATGATATCGATAGCATTGAAAGTTATGGAGACAAAGTTGGTCAATATAAAATTCAAAATAAAATACTAGCAACACTTAATAATTCAGAAAATGTAAATATATCAAAAATTAAAAGAGATTTTTTAACCAACTCCTCTTGTGGTGTTTGTGGGAAATCTTCATTGGATGCGCTAGAGATAATTAAAACTACAAAGACAAATGCCTCAGAACCTAAAATTTCAAAAGATGTAATTATCCAATCCCCTGATATTTTAAGAGAAGGTCAGTCTGAATTCAGCAAAACTGGTGGTATCCATGCAAGTGGTCTATTTAACAGTGATGGAAAATTGATAGCTCTAAGAGAAGATGTTGGAAGACACAACGCTTTAGACAAACTTATCGGCTGTGCTTTGGAGAAAAACCAATTTGATCCAAAAGACCAATTTATTACTTGTTCTGGGAGACTTAATTTTGAGCTAGTTCAGAAGGTTTTAATGACAGATATCGGGATTATGATCGGGGTTGGTGCGCCAACAAGTCTTGCTATCGATTTAGCTAATAAGTTTGACATTACCCTCATAGGTTTCGTAAAGAGGGACAGTTTTAATATTTACACAAATAACAAAAAAGTTAAGGTGGAATAATAAAAAAAGGGAAATTGTGTCAAAAAATATAAGTAATTTATCTGGAAGAATAGGCTTAAAAGACAACCTATTTAAGCAAATTTCAGAGAATACATTAAGCGAAAACCCAGAAGATATTAAAGAAATTGCAAAAAAACATAACCTTGGAGTTTCAACACTTCACGGTGCTGAATCTTTTTATGAATTTTTAAGACCTTCACATAGAGAAAAAAAAGCTTTCGTATGTAACGGAAGTGCATGCATGTGTGCAGGTACTCAAGACAAACTAAAAGATAAATTAAAAGAAAAATTAGGTGATGACAAAGTTGGAGAGATGTTTTGTCTAGGTCATTGTTATGAAAATCATGCATTTCACTATGATGGTGAAAATTATGCTGGAAAAGATATTGAAAAGATTGATCAAATTTTAAAAGGTGAAGAAATTAAACAAGAAAAATTTTTCTCTAAGAGCTATGCAACAACAAGTTTTTTAATGGATGATAAGTTATCATCAACAGATCAATTCAAAGAACAGTTAAGTAAATTTTTAAAAATAGATAAAAAAGAAATAGTAAAATCATTATTAGATTCAAACCTTACAGGAAGAGGTGGTGCAGGTTTTCCAACAGGAATGAAATGGGATTTCTGTAGTAAAGCAAAAGGTGATAAGAAATATGTTATCTGTAATGCAGATGAAGGTGACTCAGGAGCTTTTTCAGATAGATATTTATTAGAGGACCAACCATTAAAAGTTATTTTTGGAATGGTGCTTTGTGGATTTGTAATTGGAAGTGATGAAGGAGTTTTATACATCAGAGGTGAGTATCCAAAATCTATTGAAGCGATCAATGGATGTATCAATGAACTTAAAAAATTAAATTTATTAGGTGAAAATATTTTAGGAACAGATTTTTCTTTTGATCTTGGAATTTGTATCGGTCAAGGTGCGTATATTTGTGGAGAAGAAACAGCTTTGATAGCTTCTATTGAAGGAAGAAGAGCTGAAGTAGATGTAAGGCCTCCCTTCCCTGTAACAGAAGGATTATATAAAAAACCAACAGTGGTTAACAATGTTGAAACTTTAGCAGCTGCAACTGGAATTTTATTAAATGGATCAGAAAAATTTTCTTCAGTTGGAAACAAAAAGTCAGCTGGAACAAAATTAGTTTGCTTAGATAGTTTCTTTAATAATCCTGGTGTTTATGAAATTGATATGGGAACACCAATGAAAAGAATATTTAATGAAATTGGTGGTGGATACAAAGAACCTGTTAAAGCTTTTCAAATAGGTGGCCCTTTAGGTGGCGTTGTTCCTTTAAGTGAAATAGAAAATTTAAATTTAGATTTTCAAGAGTTTACTGCAAAAGGTTTTATGTTAGGTCACGCAAGTGTAGTTAGTATCCCTAAAGATTTTCCAATGGCTGAATACATTCATCATTTGTTTGAGTTTTCTGCAGAAGAATCTTGTGGAAAATGTTTTCCAGGAAGACTTGGATCTTACAGAGGAAAAGAAATGTTTGATCAAGCTAAGAAGAAAACAGCTAAAATTCCTTTAAAATTACTAGAGGAATTGTTGGTTACTATGCAAAAAGGCTGCTTATGTGCTCTATGTGGAGCGATCCCAACTCCTATTCAAAACATCCTAAAATACTTTGGCGATGAAATGAAAAATGATATGGTGAAAGATAATTAATGAGCTCAGAGAAAAGAAAAATTGCTTACATTGATGGAAAACCTTACGAAATAGGTCCTAATCATACATCTATTTTAAAATTCGTTAAAAGCTATGTTGGTGAAAAAAAGGTACCAACTTTATGTGATGACCCTAACTTAGCACCATATGGAGCTTGCAGAGTTTGTTCAGTTGAAGTTGCGTTAGAAAAAGACGGACCAACTAGAGTAGTTGCATCCTGTCATACACCTGTTGCAGAAAACCAGCACATATTTACTTCAAACGAAGCATTAACAAGTCTTAGAAAAAATATTGTTGAGTTGGTTTTAACTGACCACCCTATGGAATGTGATACTTGTGAAGTAAACAATAACTGTGAACTTCAAACAGTTGCAAATGATTTAGGTGTTGCTGATCATAGATACAATAGTCCTAAGCAACATAAAGGAATTCCAAGAGATACTTCTCATGATTACATGAGAATGAATTTAGATAACTGTATTAACTGCGGAAGATGTGTCAGAGCATGTGATGAAATTCAAGGATCATTTGTTTTAACAATGAGTGGTAGAGGATTTGAATCTAGAATTACAACAGACAATGATATGATGTTTGGAGATAGTTCTTGTGTGTCATGTGGAGCTTGTGCTCATACATGTCCAACGGATGCAATTTCCGATGTATTCCAATCTAAGTCTGCAGCTGTAGATAAGAAAGTTAGAACAACTTGTTCGTACTGTGGTGTTGGATGTAACTTAGAAGCATCGATTAAAGATGATAAGGTAGTTGCAATAGATACTCCCAAACAAACTGAAGTAAACGCTGGTCACACTTGTATTAAGGGGAGATACGCATTTAGTTTTTATGAACACCCTGACAGATTAAAAACTCCATTGATTAAAAGAAATGGAAAGTTTGAAGAAGCTAGTTGGGATGAAGCATATGACTTTATCAAAAAAGAAATGAATAGAATTACAAAAGAAAACGGGCCAGATGCTTTTGCTGGAATTTCTTCTGCAAGATGTACAAACGAAGAAAACTATGTTTTCCAAAAAATGATTAGAGCAGCTGTTGGAACTAACAGTGTTGATTGTTGTGCAAGAATTTGTCATTCACCTACAGCTTGGGGTATGCAGCAAACATTTGGAACAGGTGCTGCAACTAATTCAACAGAAGATATTTATCATGCAGATTTATTTTTAGTTATTGGTGCAAACCCAACCAATGCTCACCCAGTAACAGGAGCAAAAATTAAACAGCAAGTGATGAAAGGTAAAAAATTAATTGTCCTTGATCCAGTAACAACTGAATTAGCTAAACTTGCAGATTATCATATCAAACTTAGACCTGGAACTAACGTTGCGGTTCTAAATATGATGTTACACTTTATTATTAAATCTAAACTTTATAATGCTGACTTTGTAAGAGATAGAACAGAAGGTTTTGATAATTTCTTAAAAGAAATTGAAAGACAGGATGTTGATCAATTAGCAAAAGTTGCTGGTGTTGATAAACAACTAGTTAAAGAAGCTGCAATTGCTTATGCAACAGCAAGAAATTCAATGGAGTTCCATGGATTAGGAGTTACTGAACACGAACAAGGTTCTAAAACTGTGATGTTAATTGCTGATTTAGCAATGATTACGGGAAATATTGGAAGAAAAGGTGTTGGTGTAAATCCACTTAGAGGCCAAAATAATGTGCAAGGTGCTGCAGATATGGGATGTCAGCCTCACCAAGGTGCAGGTTATTTTGAAGTAGCAGATGAAAACAATCAAAAATTTTATACTGAAAAATATGGTGTAACTCACCCTACTAAACCTGGTTTAAAAATCCCTCAAATGTTTGAGGCTGCAATCAGTAAAGAACTAAAAGGTTTATGGATTATTGGTGAAGATATAGTTCAAACAGATCCAAATAGTGCACATGTTATTGAAGCAATGAACTCATTAGAGCTATTAGTGGTTCAAGAAATATTTATGAGTGAAACTGCAAAACTTGCAACTGTCGTTTTACCGGGAACTACTTTCCTAGAAAAAGATGGAACTTTTACAAATACTGAAAGAAGAATTCAAAGAGTTAACAGAGCAGTTCCTCCATTACCAGGTACAAAACCAGATGGACTAATTGTAACTGAGATGATGCAAAAATTAGGTTTTGATCAACCATCTTATGATGCAGATCAAGTATTAGCAGAGATTGCTGATGTGGTACCATTCTTTAAAGGTGTTACTAGAGAGAGACTTGGTAAATTAGGATTACAATGGCCTGTAAAAGAAGATGGAACAGATACACAAATTCTACACACAGAATCATTTAAACTTGGAAAAGGAAGATTGAAAAACTTTGATTGGAAAGAATCTAGTGAGATAGAAGCTAATCAAAAAGATTATCCATTAATTTTAACTACAAGTAGAGTTCTGCAACATTACAATGCAGCGACAATGACAAGAAGAACAAAAAATATAAACATTGTTGATGAGGATGTATTACTAATTCATCCAAAAGATGCAGCTCATAGAGATTTAAATACGGGTGATATTGGAAGATTATATTCTGGAAGAGGAGAAGTTGCTTTAAAAGTAGAAGTAACAGATAAAGTTAAAGAAGGAATTGTATTTACAACATTCCACTTCCCAGAACACATGGTTAACATGGTAACTGGTCATGGAAAAGATGAAGAAACAATGTGTGCTGAATACAAAGTTTCATCAGTTGAGGTTCAAAAGATTTCTAATCAATTTAAAACAGAAGTTAAGCCAAAAGAACATCAAGCTGAAGTTAGTTAATTAAAATGACCATCGGTTGGCATTTTGATAATTCTTATTCAAAACTATCAAAAACATTTAAAGAAGACATCAAGCCTACACCAGTTCATGCACCTGAACTTGTTATTTTAAATGAAGAACTTGCTAAAAATTTAAATTTAAACTTTTCAGAAATAGATAAAAAAAAATTAGCTGAAATATTTTCAGGAAATAGTTTACCTGATGGAACTAATTCAATTGCACAAGCATATGCTGGTCATCAATTTGGTCATTTCACGATGCTTGGGGATGGTAGAGCAGTTTTATTAGGAGAGCATATAGATAATAAAAATCAACGTTTTGATATACAATTTAAAGGCTCAGGAAGAACTTCTTTTTCTAGAGGTGGCGATGGAAGAGCTGCTTTAGGTCCAATGCTGAGAGAATACATAATTAGTGAAGCTATTAACGCTTTAAATATTCCAACAACTAGAAGTCTTGCAGTCGTTAAAACAGGAGAAAAAGTTGTAAGAGAAAATTTGCTAAATGGAGCAATTTTAACAAGAGTTGCATCCAGTCATATTCGAGTTGGTACTTTTCAATATATTGCAGCTACTCAAAATCTAGAGGATCTTAATACATTGGTTGATTACACAATTGATAGACACTATCCAGAAATTAAGTCCTCTAAAAACAAAGCTTTAGATTTATTAAGTCTTGTAATGGAAAGACAATGTCAGTTAGTAATCAACTGGATGAGGGTGGGATTTATTCACGGAGTGATGAACACTGATAATATGGCCATTTCTGGCGAAACAATTGATTATGGTCCGTGTGCTTTCATGGATCAATATGATCCAAAAACTGTATTTAGTTCTATAGATAAATTTGGAAGATATTCTTTTTCAAATCAACCACCAATTACAAAATGGAATTTAGCAAGATTTGCAGAATGCTTGATACCACTTATTGATAAAGATGAAGATTCAGCAATTAAAATTGCAACAGAGTTAATTGATAATTTTCAAAATATTTATGAAGAAAAATGGTTAAATATGATGAGAGATAAACTTGGTTTATTTGGTGAAGATAAAAATGATCTAACATTAATTAATAAACTTTTAGACTGGATGAAAAATAATAATGCAGATTACACAAACACCTTCTGTCATTTAATGGGTGTTGAGATTGATAATGAAGTTTATAAAAATGACGATTTTAAAAATTGGACTAATGAATGGGAGAAAAGATTAAAACTAAATAATTCATCTGACAAATACTTAGAACTGATGAAAAAAACTAATCCTATAGTTATACCAAGAAATCAAAAAGTAGAGGATGCGCTAGCTGATGCAGACAAAGGAAATCTAGAAACAATGAATAAACTTTTAAAAGTTTTAAGTAATCCTTATTCTGATCAAGAAAATATTATTGAATTTCAAAAACCTACACCAACAGGTAATGAAAAATATCAAACTTTTTGTGGAACCTAATTATAAAACGTACGGCTCTGGTCTAGCTTTCTGTTCTAGTACTCTTTCAACTGCAAACACACTAACGTCAATTGTTTGGTAAGATCCTGTAGTAATTAATTCTGTTAAAGCTCTTCCTATACCTGGAGCTTGTTGTAAACCTCTGCCAGTAAAACCTGATGCCATATAAACATTTTCGTATTTTGGATGCTTTCCAACTATCGCATTACTATCTAATTTATTATGATCATAAAAACCTGCCCATGCCCCAGTTAATTTTAATTCTTCAAATGCTGGTATTCTTTTTGCTAAAGCAGGCCAAACAATTTCTTCAAAATCATCCCAAGCTGGTTCAAGATTTGAGTCATCAAAAGTCCATTTAGGTGAACCTGCTAAATATTCTTTTCCTTCGGGTCTCCAATACACACCTGTTGTTAAATCTGCAGACAAAGGCATTTCTTTAATATGCGTTGGGCATTTTACTCTAAAGACTGTGTGTTTTTGAGGAACTACTGGGATATCTTCTAATAATTTTTTTGTCCAACAACCAGCTGCAGAAACAATTGTTTTTGCATTAACTTCAGAAATATCTTTAACCTCACCCTTAATAAATTCTGCACCAAGTTCAATTGCTTTACTCTTTAAAGCACTGTGAAATAAAAAAGGATCTATCCATCCCTCACTTTTATCATCTGTGTAAGTAGCTGTTTCAATACCTTCAGAATTTATATATGGAAAAATTTTTGAAAGCTCTTCACCACTTATATTTTTAGTACCTGCATCACATGCTTTATGATTTTCTAGGGCTCTATATTGCTCTTCTGCATGTTCTTTTCCAAACATTAATAAGTATCCATTTGGGACCATGCTTGCTGTTGGATTGGGATTTTTTTCAGTTTTTAACAATTCTGGTATTTGAAAAATAAATTCCCTAGCAAATTTTCCTAATAATATATTCTCTTTTTGAAAAAATTGTCTTCTAAAACCTCCTAAAGATAACGGAAATGAAGCTGTTTTATAAGTTGGATCTCTTTCAATAACTTTAACTTTTCTACCTTCTTTGGATAAAAAATATGCAGTGGCAGCCCCTATTATTCCTCCACCGATTATAACAACATCGTCCATAGTTAGTTTAAAATTATCAAGCTACTATTCAAAATTAGAGCAAAGCAACACCAAAGTAAATATGGAATCATTAAATACGAGCTCATCATTGTGACGCGTCTATATCTTATGATTAGATTGATAATAAATGCAATTAACACAACTAATACCAATAAAGCTAAAATCATGTTGTGAAATACAAAGAAAACTATACTCCAAGTTGCATTGAAAACTAAATGAATAAAATAAATATAAACTGTATTCATCTCTTTATTTTTGGAATGCCAATACATCCAAATAGAAATTGTCATCAATAAATATAAAATTGTCCATACCGGACCAAACACCCAGTCTGGTGGATTAAAAACAGGTTTATTTAACAAAGAATACCAAGGCTCCTTGAAAGTAACTGTAGCTAAACCTCCAATTAATGAAGCTGAAAATGTAATGATAAGAAATAATATAAATGTTACAATTTTATTTTTTAACATAATGTTTATACATAACAAAAAATGAGCAAAAAAACTATTTGGATAACAGGTGGCAGCACAGGAATTGGTAAAGCCTTGGCAATTAAATTTGCAAACAAAGGATGGAATGTTGCTGTATCTGCGAGAAGAGTGGAGCTCTTAGATGAACTTTCAAGTAATTATGAAAATATTTCATCATTCCCTTTAGATGTTACTGATAAAGCAAAATGTATAGAAGTTTTCAATCAGATTAAAACTAAGTTTGAAAATATTGATATATGTTTTTTTTCAACTGGTACATGGAATCCAAAAAAAGAAAAAGAAATCGATGTTGAACAAATGGAAGATGTTTTTAAAGTAAATTTTTTTGGAACAGTGAACTCAATTAAAGCAGTTGAACAATATTATAGAGAAAGAAAAAATGGTATAATTACTATAGTTTCATCTATTGCTGGTTATAGAGGATTACCTAATTCAACTGGTTATGGACCATCGAAATCTGCACTAAACAATCTAGCAGAAAGTTTATATTTTGATTTCAAAAGGTATAATGTTCGAGTTTGTTTAGTTTCTCCTGGTTTTATTAAAACACCTATGACTGATAAAAATGATTTTAAAATGCCATTTTTGAAAACACCCGAATTTGCTGCTGATCAAATCTATGATGGCTTGATTAATAAAAATGTTTTTGAAATACATTTTCCAAAAGCACTTACTTTAACTTTAAAGTTCTTTAGTTTTCTTCCGAGTAAAATTTATTTTAAATTAGTAGGAAAGATGACTAAGCATCAAAAGAAATAATTAATCTTTAACGAATACAACCGTTAGTTCTGCTACTTTAAATCCAAACTTAGTCATTGTAGCTCTGTTGATTGCAACTCTTTCATCTTGCTTAAAGATCCAATCATCAAAAGTAATTTTTAATTCTTTTCCTTTAACTGGAACTAATAAAACATACTCAAATTTAAATGCAGGGCCGTAAGAATATCCTATTGCTTTTCCAACAACGTCCCCTGCTGTACCTTCATAATTATGTTCATCTATTTTAGTAATTGTCCACTCTCGGTCTTGAACCTCACCATCGTCCCAATTAAATTTTTCTTTCAAAATTAGTTGTTTGCCATCCCATGTTCCGTCTAAATCGGCTGAGAATTGTCTTGTAACTTTTCCTGATCGATTTTGTAAAACACCCCAAGCTTTAACGTTTCCTGTTAGGTATTCTTCAATAACTAATCTAGGTTCTTTATTTTTAAAATCTTCTGGTTTCATGGCACTATTATTTGAGCAACTTGTAATTAAGAATGCCAAAATTATCAATGAAATTGATTTAATTATTTTCATATTATTGCTGTTATTTATTCTGCATTGAAAATTGAATCAAATCAATATTTTTAGATTTAAATCCAGCTTCACAATAAGATAGGTAAAATTCCCACATTCTTTTAAAGGTCAGATCAAAACCTTGATTTTTAATTTGATCCCACTTTCTCAAAAACTCTTCCCTCCAGATAGCTAACGTTTCTGCATAGTGATCTGCATATGAAATGTACGAATTGATTGTTAAGCCATTATCTGAAACGTATCTATTAATACTGTTTTTGTTAGGAAGAAATCCTCCTGGGAAAATATATTTTTGAATAAAGTCTTGTTTATTTTTATATCTATCAAATAAACTATCATCAATGGTTATTGCTTGAATTGCCGCCTTTCCGCCATTTGATAAATTATCCTTAATTGTTTTAAAATAACTCTCTAAATAATTTTGCCCAACTGCTTCAATCATTTCAATTGAAGCGATCGAATTATATTTTCCTTGAAGATCTCGGTAATCTTTAATCTCAATATTTACTTTTTCATTTAGACCACATTTATAAATTCTCTCTTTTGCGTATTCGAATTGTTTTTTAGAAATAGTAATACAGTCTAGCTTTACATCATATTTCTTACCTAAATATTCTGCAAAACCGCCCCATCCACAACCAATTTCTAAAACTTTGTCACCAGAACTAGGTTTGATTAGATCAATTAATTTTTGGTATTTATTATTTTGCGCAACACTTAAATTTTTTGAACTATCATCAAAGATTGCACTTGAATAAGTTAGAGTATCATCTAGCCACAATGAAAAGAAATCATTTCCAAGATCATAATGTTTTGCAATATTTTCCTTACTTCGACTTTTTGTATTTTTGATTATTTTATTTTTTATGAAATTGATTACAGGTAGATCAAGCAAACCAGAGAATTTATATATCACTTGAATATTTCTTGCTGTTAACTCAATTAGGTCTGAAAGATTATCAGTTTCAAATTCACCTCTCATATAACTTTCAGCAAAACCAATGCTTCCGCCTCTAATTAAATTATAATTAAAATTTGGATTTTTTATCTTAATATTTGCCTTTAAAGATTGATCGGGGTTACCAAACTTTAATATCTCACCTTCATAGGTAGTTATTTCAAGGTATCCATTTCTAATTTTACTTAAAAATTTAAAAACCAATTTATCTGCAGCTCTATTTAATAACATTAATTTTCAACCGTTAAATTGTTTCTTATTTTTATTTTTTTTTTAATAATCTTAATTCCTTTCATCCATAATTTAAAGGCCTCAAAATGGATTGCTGATATTATTTTTATAGTCATTAGAGGATGCTTTAAATATGATTTTAATAATTGACTACTATTTAAGTTTGCCCTTTTCCCATCTTGAGATGCAAATAAAATTTTTCCTTCTTGATCATATTGATCGATAATTACAGAAAGTTTTTCATCAGGATTAAGAATTCTAAAGAAATACTTACAATTCATTTCTATAAAAGGTGAAACATGAAATTTTTTAGAACAATTATTCTGAATTAATTTATTTTCACTATCTACCCTAAAAACATAAGTATGCTGCTCATCAAATGTATTTTTCACCTCATATAATATAGATATTAATTTATCATTTTGATTGTAAACAAAAAAGATACTTAAAGGATTGAACACATAACCAAAAATTCTTGGATAACAGAGAAGCTTAATTTTAATACCCTTAGTGTCTATTATATTCTTTTCTAAATTATTCTTTACCCACTCTTCAAGGGACGATCCGTCCCGTTCGCCATGATCTTTTTCATGAAAACTAATTAAATTAAACTTATTCAATGAGAAGAAGCTTATTTCTTGATCTATTTTTCTTAACTCAGATAAATCAATTAAAAGCGAAAAAACGCTATACTTAAAATAGTGCTCTTTAGGTTTGAAACGTTTATGGATTACTTTCCCATTATATATACATGAATTAGTCATTTAGGTATTTTAGCATTTCAATAGATGATTTTATTCCATCTTCATGAAAACCGTAACCAAAATAACTCCCGCAAAAAAGTAAATCTTTTTTATTTTGTAAACTAGACAGTTCAGATTGAGCATCTAACGCTTGTTGATCGTAATAAGGATGAGTAAATTTAACTATTTTAAGTATTTTACTCTCATCAATTTCAAAATATGGATTAAGAGTTAAAAAAATGTCCTGATCGCATTTAAGGTTTTGCAAAAGGTTTAACCAATAAGTAATAGAATTTTTTTCTAAATCTTTGTCATTGATTGATGAATTCCATGAGGACCATGCCTTTTTATTTTTTGGCATCGCTCTTTTGTCTGTATGAATATATGCAATATTTTCCTTATAACTAAAATTAGATAAAATTTTTGTCTCTTCTTCAGTAGGATTATCGATCAACTTCAAAGCTTCATCAGCGTGAGATGCTATAATAACTTTATCGTAATCAAAAAATTCACTTTCACCACCATAATATAAATCTAATCCTTTTGATTTTCTTATAATTTTTTTTATTTTATAATTTTTAAAGTATTCACCACTTATCTTTGAAATTACTTTATTCACATAAGTTCTACTTCTATTAGTTACAGTATACCACTGAGGTCTATTTTTTAGTTTAAAGAGCCCGTGATTTTGAAAAAATTTTAAAAAGAATGTTATTGGCATCTTGCTAGCTTCATAAGGTGGCATAGACCAGATTGCAGATACCATTGGGATGATATGGTAATCAATAAACGTTTTTGATAGTTTATTATTTTCTAAATATTCACCTAAAGTAAGTTTTTGATCTCTAACATTTATTTGATCACTATTTTTATAAAATTTAATGATATCAAAAAACATTTTTAAAAAATTAGGATTAAACAAATTTGATCTGTTAGAAAAAATTCCATTCAAACCTTTTCCACAATATTCAAAGTTTGTATTTTCTACAGAAACCGAAAAAGACATGTCACTTTTTTCAATCTGAACATCATTTTCTTTAAAGAAATTAATTAAATTTGGATAGGTTTGAAAATTAAATACAATAAAACCAATATCTACAGATAATTTCTTTTCATCAAAAATTAAATCTATTGTATGGGAATGACCACCAAAATGATCTTCTTTCTCAAAAAGATCTACATGATGTTTTTTTGATAAATAATATGCAGCACTTAAGCCTGATATACCAGAACCAACTACAGCAATTTTCATTAATGATTATGCCGCGTCTTCTTTAAACTCGTCCATACTTGGACAAGTACAAAAGATATTCTTATCTCCATAAACATTGTCCACTCTTGCAACTGGTGGCCAAAATTTATTTGTTTTTAAGAACTTAGCAGGATAAGCAGCTTGCTCTCTTGTGTATTTATGATCCCAATCATCTGAAGCAAGTTCTATGTCCGTATGAGGAGCGTTCTTAATAGGATTGTCTACTTTATCAAACTCACCAGAATTGATCTTATCTATTTCAGATTTGATATTAATTAAAGTATCACAAAATCTATCAAGCTCAGATAAACTCTCACTCTCTGTTGGCTCTATCATCATAGTTCCCGCAACTGGCCAAGACATTGTTGGTGCATGGAAACCATAATCTATTAGTCTTTTAGCAATATCCTCTTCAGTGATACCTGTTTCACTCTTAATTGATCGAATATCTATAATACATTCATGAGCAACGTTTCCATTTGAGCCTTTGTACAAAATTGGGAAATGATCTTTAAGTCTGTGAGCTATATAGTTTGCGTTTAATATCGCGACTTGAGTAGCTAATTTTAAACCTTCAGAACCCATCATTTTAATATACATCCAAGAAATTGATAAAATACTTGAGCTTCCCCAAGGGGCTGCTGAAACTGCTCCTATTCCTGTAGCTGGTCCACAATCTTTAACAACTGGATGATTAGGTAAATAAACTTGCAAATGTCTTTTACATGCAATTGGTCCCATTCCTGGTCCTCCACCACCATGTGGAATACAGAACGTTTTATGTAAGTTTATATGACAAACATCTGGACCAAAATTTCCAGGTCTTGCAATACCAACAAGTGCATTTAAATTTGCACCATCCATATAAACTTGACCACCGTGTTTATGTATAAGTTCACATATATCTGTAATTTTTTCTTCAAATACACCGTGAGTAGAAGGATATGTAACCATTAATGCTCCAAGATTTTCGGAATGTGCTTCTGTTTTTTTCTTCAAATCTTCAAAATCAACATTTCCTTCTTTATCACAATCAACAACTACAACTTTCATCCCAACCATTTGTGCACTTGCAGGATTTGTTCCATGTGCAGAGCTTGGAATTAAACATATATTCCTGTTTTCTTCTCCTCTGTCCAAATGATATTTTCTAATTACCATTAACCCTGCATATTCTCCTTGAGCACCTGCGTTTGGTTGAAGTGAAACTCCAGAAAAACCTGTAATTGATCTTAACCAATTTTTAAGATCAGTGAACAATGCTCTATAACCTTCCATCTGCTCTACTGGTACAAACGGATGAGGCTCAGCTAACTCTCTCCATGAAATAGGAATCATTTCTGCAGTAGCATTTAATTTCATGGTACATGAACCAAGTGCAATCATAGTTCTATTAAGGGCTATATCTTTATCTTCTAATTTTTTTAAATATCTAAGCATCTCTGTTTCTGAATGATATGAATTAAAAACAGGATGTTCTAAGTATTTAGAAGTTCTCAGTAAATTTTTTGGTAAATTAGGTAAACTTACTGTTGGATCTTCTTTTTTAATCGACTCAGCTGCGTTAAAAATTTTCAACAATTGATTTACTCTATAAACATTTTTCTTTTCATCAAAAGAAACAGCCAACATTTCAGAATTTACTCTTCTAATATTTACTTTTTGATCTAAAGCATTTTTATAGATTTGATCAGTCTTATCTTTTGTTACAATTGTAACTGTATCAAAGAAATGATCTGAATAAATTTCATATCCAGATTGTTTTAATTTATCTGCAAAATTTTTAGCTAATTGAGAAACTCTTTCTGCAATAGTTTTTATTCCATCTGGCCCATGATAAATAGCATATGCAGCTGAAACAATTGCTAACAATGCTTGAGCAGTACAAATGTTACTTGTCGCTTTATCTCTTCTGATGTGTTGTTCTCTTGTTTGAAGAGATAATCTGTAAGCTTTGTTTCCATGTCTATCAACAGACACACCAATAATTCTTCCTGGCATAGATCTTTTGAACTCATCTTTAGTTGCAAAGAAAGCTGCATGAGGTCCACCATAACCCATTGGAATTCCAAATCTTTGAGAGCTTCCAACTGAAATATCAGCACCTAATTCTCTTGGTGTTTTAAGTAGCGCTAAAGCTAATAAATCAGAAACTAATACGGCTTTTCCATTTTTTTTATGGATTTTACTAATGGCTTCACTTGGATCTTTAATGTCTCCTAAAGTTCCAGGGTATTGAAGAATTCCACAAACTAAATCCTCTTTAAGTTGATCCAATACTTTATCTTCATTACCAACAAGTACTTTTAATCCCATTGGTTCTGCTCTTGTTTGAATTACATCAATTGTTTGTGGATGACAATTTTCAGAAACAAAAACTAAATTACTATCCTTTTTATTTAATCTATGACTTAATCCCATAGCTTCTGCAGCTGCTGTTCCTTCATCAAGCAACGATGCATTTGCAATGTCCATACCTGTGAAATCAACAATCATTTGTTGGAAGTTTAGAAGCATTTCTAATCTTCCTTGTGCTACTTCAGGCTGGTAAGGGGTATAAGATGTGTACCAACCTGGATTTTCTAAAATATTTCTTAAAATTACATATGGAGTGTAAGTTCCATAGTAACCCATACCAATAAAATTTGAATAAATTTGATTTTTTTTTGAAATCGCTTTCAGTTTTCTTAATGCTTCATATTCAGAATTAGACTCTCCTATATTTAATCCATCTTTCAATTGTATCTTTTCTGGAACTGTACTTTTTATTAAATCGTCTAATGAATTATAATTAAGCTCCTTCAGCATTTTATTTTGATCTTCTTCTGAAGGGCCAATGTGTCTTTTTAAAAAGTCTTTTTGTGAATTATGTAACATTAGCTAGCACTCTCCTTTGCAAATTTATCATATTCTTCTTTGTTCATTAAGCTGTCCATTTCTGAACTATCTTTTAATTTAAGTTTAAAAAACCAAGCTGATCCCTCAGGGTCTTCGTTAATCTTAGCAGGATCATCTACTATGGCTTGGTTGGTATCTACTACTTCACCACTTACTGGAGTATAAACATCACTTGCAGCTTTAGTTGACTCAACTACTCCTGCAGTTCCGTCTTTTTCAACGCTTGAACCTTTTTCAGGTAACTCAGCAAAAACAATATCTCCTAACATTTCTGTTGCATGTTTTGTAATTCCAATGGTAGCAACATCGCCTTCCACTGTAATCCACTCGTGCTCTTTTGAAAATTTAACCTCACTCATTAGTTTGCTCCTTTCACGTAACTTTTTTTATAAAATGGTAACCCACAAACACTTGCAGGATGTTTTTTTCCTCTTACTTCAAGTAAAATTTTTGTATCGACTTTAGAAAACTCTTTATCAATGTAGCCCATTGCTATTGGGCCATTTACACTCGGACCAAAAGTTCCACTGGTAACCTCGCCAATAAGTTTTTCTGAATCATCAAAGATTTTAGTTTTTTCTCTAGCAATCAATCTTCCTTCTGGCTTAATCCCAATTCTAATTTTAGAGGTACCTTCTTGTATTTCTTTCATAATTTTATCAGAACCAACAAATCCACCATTTGAAATTCTCTCTTTAGAAATCGCCCACTTTAAGTTTGCTTCAATTGGTGTTTTTTCAGTATCAAGTTCATGTCCATATAAGCACAATCCAGCCTCTAATCTCAAGGTATCTCTTGCCCCAAGTCCTATAAGTTGTGCTCCTTTTTCCATCAAATTTTGAGTAAATCCTTCAGCTAAATCGTTATTAATAGATACTTCAAAACCATCTTCTCCTGTGTAACCAGATCTTGTTACAAAAACTTTCTGATCTTTAAAATCAAACCAGTTCCCTGTCATAAAATTAAGTTTTTCAACACCTTCTATTGTTTTGTTTAAAATCTCAACTGACTTTGGACCCTGGATTGCAATTAATGCTCTTTGATCATCAAGAACCATTTCATATTTGTTTTTCAGTAAATCTGATAAAATTTTAAAATCATTATCTTTGCATGCTGCGTTTAAAATAATTAAATATCCTTTTTCAATTTTAGTGATTATCAAATCATCATGAATTCCTGCGCTATCATTCATTAAAAAACTATATTTAGAACAGTTTTGTTTCAAATTTTTTAAATCAAGTGGAAAAATTTTTTCAAGATCAGCAGTTAAATCTTCTTCGCCATAAATAAATAATTGACCCATATGAGATACATCAAAAATACCTGCATTTGATCTTGTAAATTTATGTTCTTCAACAATTCCTTTGCTGTATTGTATGGGCATTTCATATCCAGCAAATTCTACAAATTTAGCTTGGTTATCTTGATGAAGTTTGTTTAAAGATGTTTTTTTTCCCATACTAACTCTGTCGTACCCATCTGTATTTTTGCCTGAGAGTTTTACTCCTTCGGCGAGAACTCAATCTCTTTCCAGAGTTAATATAATACGGTCCTTTTACCTGAGAGTTTCCTGGGCGGTTGCTCCTTCGGTGTCACAAAGTTTGTGATCTCTCCCGTTAACAAATATTCTAATAAATACTGTTTAATGTCAAATGTTATTAGATCGCTTTTTTTTCTGATGTATATAAATTGTAAAATTGAAGTAAAACTGCAAAAATAACTATTGATCCTCCAATTATAACTATGAAAGGCGGTTGTTCATTTATAAACAACCACGCCCATAAAGGACCTAGTACTGCTTCTGTTAACATTATGATTCCAACCATTGCTGATGGTGTTCGTTGAGCACCAATAGTAATAAATATAAAACCTAATCCTAACTGTAAAAACCCAGCTAAAAATCCTAAAAAGATATCATTAGGAGATATCATTATTTTTTCTGACATTAAATAACCGATTAACAATGCAAAAACACCAGCAACAAATTGAGCTGGAACCATATCAACAGTTGGATATTTTCTTACAACTAAAATTAATGTAGCAAATGATATTGGCATTATGAAAGCTGCAATATTTCCAGACATTTGACCTGGAGATAAAGAGCTTCCAACCATTAGAAGTATTCCTGAAATTGCAAGAATTATTGAAGTCAGAGTGATTGCTGAAATTTTTTCTTTTAAAAAAAAGTAACCAAATATTGCTAGGAAGATTGTTTGTGTTTGAATAATAAAATTAGCATTAGCAACTGTAGTATTATACATCGCAAATACATAACCACTAAAACCGAGTGATAAAATAAATCCACCAAAGAAACCAGGAAATCCTAAATTATAAAAGGATTTAAATACCTGCTTTTTATAAGTTAAAGCTAAGTACAAGCTAATTACAATTAGGAAAAATATTGTTCTCCAAAATAATATTTGCCAAAGAGTTGCTCCTTCAAATGACTTAACAATCAAACCTCCAAAACTGAGACTACAGGCACCTAAGAAAATTAAAAAAGGCCCTGGAAGTTTTCTAATTATATTCATTATATTTGATTGAGTAAGTTCTGAGTATCCATCTCATACAATTTAAATAAAGTTTCAGCATCAGATAAATTTATCTCTTTAAATTTGATTTTTGAGCCAGGAGATATTTGTACCAATCGATCATAATCAACACTAGCTACCACACCAATTTTTGGATATCCTCCAATAGTACCATGGTCTGAAAGCATAATAATTGGGTTTCCATCTGCTGGTACTTGGATAACTCCTTTTAACAAACCTTCTGATTTAATATTGGTATTTACAATATTTTCAATTTTTGGACCCTCTAACCTCATTCCCATTCTGTCTGAAAGTTTTGATACAGAAAATTCTTTTTCAAAAAATATATTTTTTCCTTCCTCAGAAAAATAATCAAAGTTTGGTCCTTTTATTACTCTAATATTTTCAACTTTAGAGTTTATATAATTTGTCTTTTTTTTACTTTGATCTGAATTGATATTTAAAATATTTATTTTTTGACCGTTCTCTAATTTTTTTCCATTATTTGATCCAATATTTGCCTTGGTATTTATCGAACAACTATTCCATTGAAATTTTAAATCTAATTCACCACCAACTGCTAAATATCCATAAACTGATTTATTTGTTGAGATTAGATTAATTTCATCTCCACTTTCAATTTGATAACTCTCATAACAATTGCCATCAATTTCTATACCGCTTTTAATAATTTTAAAAACCACATCACCTGTAACTGCAATATTAATTTTATCTCCAGAATATTTTAAATGTGGTCCTTGATATGCAAATTCTATCACTGGTGAATTCAATTTATTACCTGCCAGCCTATTAGCTAAACTATAATTTCTATTATCCATCGCTCCACTAAATGGAATTCCTATATGATATAAATTGTTTCTTCCTTGGTCCTGAAAGGTTGTGTTTACTCCAGCTCTTATAATTTCGAAATTATTTGTCATTGTAGCTATTATATTTTTCAAGATTTATTTGTTTAAAAACTACTACATCGCCAGGATTTATTAAATTTGGCTCTTCCTCTTTTGAATTATCAAAAACATCTACAGGGGTATTACCAAGTATGTTCCATCCACCAGGGCTTTCAAATGTATAAATATTTGCAAATTGTTCTGTTAAAGCAACTGATCCTTTGGGGACTTTTACTCTTGGTGTTTCTAATCTTGGTACTCTCATATTTTCATCCAAATCACCTAAAAAAGGCATACCTGCGATAAATCCGGTCATATAACAAAAATATTCCTTACTAAAAAAATTTTCTAAAATTTTATCTCGATTAATATTTAATTTTTCTTCTAATCTTTTTATATCAAGAGAAAATTGATCATCACAACAAACTGGAATTTCTATTTTAGTGCTATTGTTGTCTTGAGTTTCATTAACATTTAAATTTTCAATCAATTTTTTAACTTCTTTAAAGTTTGTTTTTCTAAGGTCGTAAGAAACTATTAATTTATTATAAGAAGGAGTAAGATTATTTATACTTTCAACGTTCTCTTTTTTTAAAGCTTTAAAATATTTTATTACTTCAGAGTTAACTGATTTATTTACCTCTACACCAAAATCGCAATAAACAGCTGCGTCACCAAGATTTGATATATTTTTTATCATGGCATGTTATACTTCAACAATTAGAACTATGGAAATTAATATAAATTGTGATTTAGGTGAAAAATCAAAACACCATTCAAATAAATATGATCCAGACTTACTTGATATAGTAAATTCTGCTAACGTAGCATGTGGATTTCATGCTGGTGATGAAGAATCCATGAACCAAGTAGTTCAAATATCAAAAAAAAACGGTGTAAGTATTGGCGCTCATCCATCATTCAATGACCCAGAAAATTTTGGAAGAAAAAGAATGGACCTTGCACCTGAAGAAGTTAGAAAATTAATTATTGATCAATATGAAATTTTACAAAAAATTGCTCAGGAACATGGAGAAAATGTTACTCATATAAAACCACATGGGGCATTAAACAATATGGCGTGTGAGGATATTGATCTAGCAACTACATTAGCAAAAGCAATCAATGAAATAAGTAGAGATTTGATCTATTTAGTTCCTACTGGCTCTAAAATGGAACAAGCAGCTAAAAAACTAGATATGAAGATTGCCTGTGAAATTTTTGCAGATAGAACCTATGAAGATGATGGAAATTTAGTTTCTAGAAAAAAACCACATGCATTAATTACTGATCCTGAAGAGGCTAAAAAACATGTATTAAGCATGGTAAAAAATCAGGCACTGAATTGTCACAGTGGAAAGCAAATACCTTGTGAAATCGACTCTGTCTGCATACATGGTGATAATGAAAGTTCACTTGCTACTGCAAGATCAATTAGAGAAAATTTAATTGAAAATGGACTAAATTTAAAACCTTTAAGCCAAATGGAGAAATTTTTATAATGATTAAAAAAATATTTACTGCTTTGATATTTGTTTTTTTTGCTTCCAATGCAATGTCAGCAGGTTCTGACTCAACACCTAAGAAAGTAAAATCAGATTACGATAAAGCAGTTACTCATGTTAAAACTGCAAAAAAATATGAAAAAAAAGGCAAATTAGAAAAAGCTAAAAAGAGATATGAAAAAGCTCAAAAACTTCTTCTAAAATCAAACGATAAAAAACCAAATCAAGCAGATACACTTAACTATCTTGGTTTTACAACAAGAAAACTTGGTGATTTTGAAAATGGAGAAAAATATTATCTTCAAGGTCTAGCAATTAAACCAGACCATATAGGAATTAATGAATATCTAGGTGAACTATATGTTGCTACAAATAGAATGGATTTAGCTAAAGAAAGACTTAAAGTATTGGAAATTTGTAATTGTGAAGAATATAACGAGTTAAAAGAAATAATCGAAGGAACTAAGAAATCTAAATACTAATTTAATGCTAGATATTCAAGATCCATCAGAAGCAAGAAAAGTTATAAGAGAAAATAATTACAAAGAGCAAACTGCAGGTGCTGCTAGCAAGTATGTTCAAGGAAATCTTTGTATCTTACCAAGCAAATATGCAATGGACTTTGCTTCTTTCTGTCAAAAAAATCCAAAACCTTGTCCATTAATTGGATTTGGTACTAAAGGAGATCCTTCATTAAAAGATCTTGGTGATATTGATATTAGAACTGATGTTCCCCAATATAGAGTATGGGAAAAAGGAAAATTAGTTGATGAGCCATATGATATTAAAAAATATTGGAATGAAGATTTAACAACTTTTGTTCTAGGATGTTCAATGTCTTTTGAGCTGCCTTTAATTGAAGCCGGTATTCCAATTCAACACATAGAAAATAATACTATTGTTCCAATGTACAAAACTTCAATAGATTGTGAACCTGCTGGACAATTTTCAGGAAAACTAGTTGTATCCATGAGACCCTTAAGTTCAAAGGATACAATTAGATCAATTCAAATTAGTTCCAGATTTCCAGCTGTGCATGGCGCACCAGTACATGTTGGTGATCCAGATGAAATTGGGATTAAAGATATAATGAAACCTGAATATGGTGATCCCCCTAGAACAATAAAGAATAATGAAATTCCTGTATTTTGGGCATGTGGTGTTACTCCTCAATCTGTTTTAGAAAATTCAAAACCTGATTTTTGTATTACTCATAGTCCAGGTAAAATGCTTATTACTGATAAACTAAATAACGATCTTGCTGCTTTTTAATTAATTTCCTAAAAAAACTTTAGTAACTTTTTCATTATCAATTAAATCTTCAGATTTACCATCGATAACCAATCTTCCACTTTCTAAAACATACCCTCTATCTGCCATACTTAATGCAAGTCTTACGTTTTGTTCTACAAATAAAATTGATATCCCTTCTGCAACTATATTTTTAAATATCTTAATTAAATCTTTCATAACCAATGGTGATAGACCTAAAAAAGGTTCATCCACCATCAAAAGTTTAGGTAAACCCATCATACCTCTAGCTATAGCTAACATTTGTTGTTCGCCACCAGACATTGTTTTTGCTAACTGATCTGATCTGATTTCTAACTTTGGAAATATCTTATAAACTTTGTTTAATGAATTTGTTAACTCTTCTTTTGCCTTAGGATGCCAAGCACCCAATAAGAGATTTTGTTTAACAGTAAGGTGAGGAAATACCCTTCTTCTTTCAAGTACGTGTGAGATTCCTAATTCAGTTCTTTTATAAGTTGGAATATTTGAAATTAGGGTATTGTCAAAAGTAATAGAACCTTTTTTATGTTCAACAAGATTACTTATGGTGTTTAAAACAGTACTTTTTCCAGACCCATTTGGTCCTAAAAGCGCAACCATTTCAGCTTTATTTACATTAATAGAAACATCCCAGATAACCTGAAAATCATCATACAAAACATCAATATTTTTTACATCAAGCAGCATCAAATGTTCCTAGGTAAGCATCTATTACTTGTTTGTTGTTTTGAATTTCTTTTGGTTCTCCAAATGCAATTCGTTTTCCTTGATCTAACGCAAGAACATTATCCGAAATTTCCATAATAATATTAATATTATGTTCTATAGTGATAATCGTTACACCTGTCTTTTTTAATTTTTTAACAAGTTCTACAAGTCCAGGAATAGTCTTTTGGTCTACACCGCCTGTTACTTCGTCCATCAAAAGTAATTTGGGATCAATAGCCATAGCTCTAGCCATTTCTAATCTTTTTCTCTGTCCGGTTGATAACTCTTTTGCAAAGTGATGTCTTTTTTCAATCAAATCTACAAAATCAATGATCTCTAAGGCTCTATCTCTTGCTCTCTTGATATCTTTTTCTTTAACAAATGCTCCTATCATAACATTTTCAAGTAATGTTTGGTCTGCAAATGGTTTTAGTTTTTGAAAAGTTCTACCTACTCCAAGATTGCTAATTTTATCAGGACTAATTCCAAAAATATTTTTATCAAAAAATTTAACTTTTCCAGTGTCTGGTTTTGTAAAACCAGTAATCAAATCAAATAAAGTAGATTTACCAGCACCATTAGGTCCTATCACTCCTAAAATTGACCCTTCTTCAACGTCAAAAGAAATATCTCTATTTGCATGGATTCCACCAAAAGATTTGCTTAGATTTTCGACAGTTAATATTTTCATCGTTGTTTTTTTCTTTCTAAAATATCTTTAGGAACAAATGAGATCAGACCATTTGGTCTAAAAATACAAATAATCATTAAAATCAAACCATAAAAAATTAAGTCAACAGCGCCACCTGTGCCCCCTAAATAAATTCTTGAATATTCTGAAATTGGCACAAGTATTGCAGCTCCTATAATTGGACCCCAAACATTTCCTATTCCACCTAGAACTGTGATTAATAAAACTATAATTGATATCTCAATATTAAAAACTCTATCTGGATCAATAATTAAAATATATTGAGCAAATAAACTACCCATCGGAGCCATAATCATTGCTGAAATCACATAAGCTATAATTTTATAATTTGAAACATTGATACATAAACTTAATGCTGCTTGTGGATCATCTCTAACTGCTCTTAATCTGTAACCAAGTTTTGATCTACTCAACAACCATACTAAAAAGAATGTGATTAAAAAGAATATTAAAAAAACGTAATAATATGGAGCTTTACTGCTATGAAACTGCAATGCAGACCATGAATCTTCTGGTGTCATTGTCACCCATAATCCTGATGCAGCTCCTACTAAATCCCATCTTTGAAAAACTACTTGGAAACTTATTCCAATTAATAAAGTGGCAATTGCAAAGTAGTGACCACTTAATCTAAGCATTGGTATGCCAATTAAGACAGCAAAAATTGCTGAAACTAACATACCAAAAAATATACTGATCCATGGTGTTATTCCGTACTCCATATAAAAAAATGAAGTTGCATATGCACCTATTCCAAAAAACGCTCCATGACCTAAACTAATTTGACCAGAAAAACCTGCTATAACATTCCAAGACTGAGCCATAACTGCATGCATAAAAATCATAATAAATAAATGGAGATAAAATGAATTCATCCCAAAAAGTGGAAGAGCAAACAAAAGTATAATTAGGCCAGTAATAATTGATATTACTCTATTATTCGTATTCCAAATCGGTTCTGATTTTGCAATTTCTAACTTACTATCCATTAATACCTACCAAACAGACCTTGAGGTTTGTAAATCACAACTAAAAGGTAAATTGCAAATACATATAAAAGTTTAAATGATGGATCGATCAATAATCCACCAAGAGATTCTACTAAACCTATAATTATACCGGCATATAAACACCCAATGATGCTTCCAAAACCTCCTAATGCTACTGCAACGAAAGCAAATAATGCAAAATTAATACCAACATCAGTAAAAATAAAAAAATAGTTTGCCATCATTCCACCAGCTACTCCTACACAACCAAGTCCAATCGCCCAACCTATTGCAAACATTTTATTTGATGGAATTCCTAAAATTTCAGCAGCGTGTCTATCTTGTGCTGTTGCTTGAAGAGCTAATCCAGTTTCTGTTTTTGTTACAAACCAATACAAACCAAAAAATGCAACCAAACAAACAAGACTTGCATATAATTGGGGTTGACCAATAAACACAGATCCAATTTCAATACGTCCTTCTAATAGAGGTTTATCAACATTTCTAAAGTCTGGTGTCCATAATAATTGAGCAATCGATCTAATAAAAATAGACAATCCAAATGTTGCACAAATTTGGATAAGCATTTTCGCTTTTAAGATATAACGAATTAAAAAGTAATGTGTAATGATCCCACAAAATGCTAACAAAAGTATAGTTATTGGTATCGAAAATAACGGATCTAAACCAAATAAAGACCAAAGCCAAAATGATGAAAACATAGACAACATCAAATGCTCTCCATGAGCAAAGTTTACAATTTCCATTAATCCAAAAATTAAACTTAAACCTGCTGCAATTAATGCATAGATTAATCCCATCATTAATCCTGTGACTATAGCTTGAATTATAATTTCAGAAGTCATTTGGTTTATTATTAAAGTATATATAAAGAATGTATATATTAAACAAATACTTCTTAAGCATTGATAAAATAAAAAACTAAATCATTGAATTGATCAATTGAATAGTATTAAGTTAGATATTTAAAAATTAAACAAGAGGGAAAAAAATGAGAAAATTAATTCTTACAGTATTTACTTTTTTTTCATTGGTATCTGCGCCAGCAATTAGTTACGCAGAAGATGTAAAAATTGGAGTACTTTATCCACTTACAGGACCTGTTGCTCAGGTTGGTAAAGATGCTGTTGCAGCAGTTAAGACAGCTTTAGATATCATTAATAACAGTCATAACATTCCAGGTATGCCACTTGCAAAAGATGCAGGATTAAAAGGATTAGGCGGCGGTAAAATATCTATCGTTGTTGGAGACCATGGTGGAAAACCAGATATCGGTGTTGGTGAGACTGAGAAAATGTTAAATTCTGACAAAGTTCATGCAATGTTTGGAGCTTACTACTCATCAGTAACTGGTGCTGCTAGTCAAGTATCTGAGAGAGCAGGAATACCTTGGGTAAACGGTGAGTCTACTTCTCCAAAATTAACAACAAGAGGATTTAAATACTTCTTCAGAGTTACTCCACACGATGGTGAGTTTACTCAGCTTATGTTTGAATTCATGAACGACTTTAACAAAAAGAATAGTAATAAGTTAAAGACATTAGGTATTATTCATGAAGATACATTGTGGGGTGCTGACAGTGGTGGAACTCAAGACAAAATGGCTAAAGAACAAGGTTATGATGTTATAGAGAAAATTAGCTACAAAGCTAAAACTACAACTTTGAGTTCTGAAGTACAAAGATTGAAAGCAAAAAACCCAGATGTTTTATTGCCTTCATCTTATACAGCTGATGCATATTTGTTTTTAAATACTGCAAAAGAACTTGATTATAATCCTAAACTTTTAGTTGCTCAAAACGCTGGTTATACAGATCCTAAATTCATAGACACAATGGGAAGCAAAGCAGAAGGTGTGATCACAAGATCACCTTTTAACACTGACTTAGCAAAAACTATTCCTATGATTGGAACTGTAAACGATTTGTTTAAAACACACTCTGGTGGAAGAGATTTATCAGATGTACCTGCAAGAGCATTTACAGGTTTTATGGCTTTAGCTAATGCAATTAATAATGCCGGATCAACAGATCCTGAGAAAATCAGACAAGCTCTAGTAAATCTAGATATGTCATCTGAATCTTTAATTGTTCCTTATAGAGGAATTAAATTTGGTGCAGATGGTCAAAACGAAAAGACTAGAGGTATTTTAATGCAAGTTCAAAATGGAAAATACTGTACAGTATATCCATTTGAATTAGCAGCTTGTGAGTTAAAATATCCTATGCCTACTTGGTCTGAAAGATAATTTAATAAAAATACAATTATTAAGGCGGTCAAATTTTTTGACCGCCTTTTTTTATTCTTTGATTGCAATCTCTATAAATTAAAATAATAATTAGATATCTTGATTGAAGAGCTCATAATTCTAACCCAAATTATTTTTATCACTATTATCTTAACTGCAGATAATGCTGTGATAGTTGGTTCTATTGCATCAAATTTTGTACCTAAAAATAGAAAACAAATTATTTTGTGGGGTGTAATTGGAGCATTTGTTTTTAAAATCTTTTTTGCAATCTTTGCTACTTTTTTATTTGAATTTTATTTTATAAAAATTTTAGGTGGGTTGTTGTTGGTCTGGATAGTAAATGATTTAAGAAAAGACCTTGTTGATATCAAAAACATAAAACCTTCAGTTAAAAAAACAAAACAACCGTCATACATAAATAGTATAGGTAAAGTGCTATTTGCTGATCTAATGATTAGTTTTGATAATGTCATAGGAGTTGTTGCTGCAGCTCAAGGATATTTTGGCTATATGATTTTTGGTCTTGTCCTATCGGTCGTTCTTACAGGTGCTTTAGCTACTTATATGGCTAACTATATTCAAAAACATATTTGGATAGCTTACATTGGTTTAATATTTATTTTAGTTGTTGGTCTACAATTAATTATAGGTGGTTTGGTAGATCTCGAGATACTCAATATTAACGAAGAATTTAAAAAATATTTTTAGTTAAAAGAGTATTTTTTTGAGGGAAATTTTCTTTTTTTAACCTCAGTTGCATACTTAGAGACTGCTTTTGATATTTCTGTTTTTATATTTGTATATTTCTTAACAAATCTAAATTTGATTGGATTTAAACCTATTAAATCATCGAATACCAAAATCTGTCCATCACAATTATTAGATGCTCCTATCCCAATTGTTGGAATAGTAACACTTTTAGTTACTTGTTTTGCTAATGATGTTTGAACACACTCTAAAACCATACAAAATGAACCAGCTTCTTCAAGTAACTTTGCGTCTCTCATAATGTTTTCTTTTTCACTTTGTTTCTTACCTTTAAATTTAAATGTTTTATCTGACTGAGGTAAAACTCCTATATGACCCATCACAGGTATATTATTTTTAACTAAAATTTTAACTGTATTTATAATTTTCTTTCCTCCCTCTAATTTGACCCCGTCACATTTGGTTTTTTTCATAATTAATTTTGCATTTTTCAATGCCTCTTTAGGATTACGATAAGTATTGTGGGGCATATCAACAATCATTAAACTTTTTTTAATGCCCATACGAACACTCTTAGAGTGTTCAATCATAGTATTTAAAGTTACTTCTCTAGTAGACTTATAATTATATAAAACTGATCCAAGGGAATCCCCTACTAAAATTAGATCACAATAATTATCTAAAACTGAGGCAATATTTTTAGAATAAGCGGTTAGACTAACTATTTTTGATTTATTTTTTTTTCTTACAAAATTTTTAATTTTATTCATTTCTTAATTCTTGATTTATATAAGTATTTAAGAGCTTTTTAGATATAGATAGTTTTTTTGCAACCGCAGTTTTTTTATCAATAATTCTCCAAAAAGGAAGGTTGGGTTTTTTTAATTTTTTTTTACTTTGTTCCTCTAATGATGCTTCTATAGCAATTCTCAAAAATATTCCGGTAGAAACAGGGCATGTTTTGTTTGCTTTAGCTTTTTTTGCCAATGCTTCTCTCATTTCAACAACTGTCTTTTTTTTTCCTTTTGGAATTTTTTTTATGAATTTAGCTATCGATGATGGTGACGACACTAGCATTGTTTCACCTTTTTTAATGTCTGCAAAGTTAAAAGTTAATTTTTTAATTTTTTCTTTATATGGTTTGTTAAACTTCTCAATCCACATTAAAAAATGTTACCAGGTACCTGTATTCTCCATAGAGGACCAAGGTTCTTTTGGTTCTAAATTACCTTCTTGTAATATTTCTATTGAAATTTTATCAGGTGATCTAACAAATGCCATATGACCATCTCTTGGTGGTCTGTTTATAGTGTAACCCATGTCCATTAATCTTTGACATGTCTCGTAAATGTTATCTACTCTATATGCAAGATGACCAAAATTTCTAGAACCTTCTCCTAGTTCATCCCCATCCCAATTATATGTTAGCTCAATTTCTGCTTTGTCGTCATTAGGAGCTGCAAGAAAAATTAAAGTGAATCTTCCTTTTTCATTTTCCATTCTTCTTGTTTCTTTTAAACCAAGTCCTTCACAGAAAAACCTCAAAGATTCATCTACATCCTTAATTCTGATCATTGTATGTAAATATTTCATAAGGTGTTTTTATAATTAAAATTACTCTAATTCAATAGTGCTTGGAGGCTTAGAAGTAATATCATACACAACTCTATTGATTCCTCTTATGCTATTAACAATTTTGTTAGAAATAGTTTGCATAAAAGATTTTTTAAACTCATAAAAATCTGCAGTCATTCCATCTTCAGAAGTGATTGCTCTTAGTAAGCATAAATACTCATATGTTCTGTTATCACCCATAACTCCAACTGTTTTTACTGGAAGTAATGCTGCATATGCTTGCCAAATTTTGTGGTAAAGCCCATGATGTCTTAAAGACTGAATAAAATAATGATCAGCCTCTTTTAAAATTTTAATTTTTTCATTTGTTATAATACCAGGCATTCTTATTGCTAAACCAGGACCAGGAAATGGATGTCTTGAAATTATTTCATAACTTAAATTTAACTCTAGGCCTAATTTTCTCACCTCATCTTTAAATAGAAATTTTAATGGCTCTACTAACTTTAAATTCATTTTTTTTGGCAAACCGCCCACATTATGATGTGATTTTATTTTAGAAGTTTGACTTCCAGTAACAGACTTACTTTCAATTAAATCTGGATACAAAGTTCCTTGTGCTAAAAATTTTACATTTTTTATTTTCTTCGCATATCTTTCAAAAATTTTAATAAAAAGATTTCCTATAATTTTTCTTTTTTTCTCTGGATCAGATACATTTTTTAATTTGCTTAAAAATTCCTTTTCAGCATTCACGTAGATTAAATTCATTTTTAGTCGTTTTTTAAAAGTTTGAACAACCTGAACTTCTTCATTTTTTCTAAGCAATCCAGTGTTAACAAAAATACAATATAGTTTTTTTCCTATTGCTTTATTCAATAATTGAGCCACCACACTACTATCTACTCCACCTGATAACGCACAAATAACTTTATTATCTCCAACTTGAAACCTTACATCTTTAATTAATTGTACCTTTTGATCTTTTGAAGACCAATTTCTCTTAATTTTACAAATAAGAAAAATAAAATTACTAATTAGTTTTTTTCCGCTCTCTGTATGAGTTACCTCTGGGTGAAACTGAACACCATAAAAATTTTTAATTTTATTTTCTACAATTGCAAATTTAGAATTTGAGCTTGATGCAATTACTTTAAAATTTTTAGGTAATTTAGATACTTGATCAGCGTGACTCATCCAGACCACTTTAGATTTTTTTGTACCAAAAAAATTATTAGTTAAGAGACTATTATTTTTTTTAATTATATTTGCTAAGCCAAATTCACGATGCCTTGATTGCTTAACTCTTCCACCATTAAGTTTAGATAATATTTGATGGCCAAAACAAATACCGAGAACAGGAATATTCAATTCCAAAATTTTTTTATCAAAAGAATATTTATTAATTTGATAAACATTCAGAGGACCTCCTGATAAAATTATACCTTTTACGCTTTGATTAATTTGATTAAGTTTAATTTTTTTATGACTTACAATATCAGAGAAAACTCCAAGTTCTCTAATTCTTCTTGCAATTAATTGTGTAAATTGTGAACCAAAATCTACAATTAAGATTTTGTTAAGACTATTATCAAGACTCATTACTTGGTTCTAGATTTTTTAAAGACTCTAAAATTTCATTATTTTCATCACATAATGACTTACATACTTGAACAAATGTTTCAGATAATTCTTTAACTTTATCGTAATTAGATTTTTCAAGTGCAATTTTCATTAGCATTAAAATAGCTTCTTCATTTTGAGGATCAATTAATAAAGTGGTTTCTAAGTTGTATTCTTCTTTTCTTTGATCTTCCTCGTGATTATAAATTTTTGCTAAATACAAATATGAATTTGCATCCTTTGGATTAAATACAATATTTCTCTCAAATAAAAATCTTGCATCCTCATATTTTTCTTTTTCATACAATTTAATTGCTTCATTAAAAAAATTTTCCATTGAAAAAGAATTAGATTGGAACGAAAAAGTTAAAACAACCAGTGAAATTAATTTAAAAATTCTATTCATTAATATTTACTATCATTTTTAATTACATCTACATTATGAACCATACTTTCATAAAATCCAGCTTTAGTAATTTTAACAAATTGTGGTTTATTTCTCAATTTTACAATTTCTTTTGAACCAAGATAACCCATAGATGATTTAAGGCCACCAATTAATTTAAATATAATACTGCCAACATCACCTTTGTATTTTACAAAACCTTCTACTCCTTCTGGAACATACTTTGATGTATCTTTTTGCTTAGTTTGAAAATACCTATCTGCCGAACCTTTATTCATAGCTCCTACAGAACCCATCCCTCTAAAACTTTTAAATAATTTTCCATTTTTTTTAATTAGTTTGCCTGGTGTTTCATCTGTACCTGCAAATAAAGAACCTATCATAACTGCATCTGCGCCTGCTGCAAAAGCTTTTGCTAAATCACCAGAATATTTTATTCCACCATCAGAAATTATTTTTACATTTTTGTTTTTAAGTCCATTTCTTACAGATAAAATTGCACTTAGTTGAGGCACACCTATTCCTGCAACTAGCCTTGTTGTACAAATTGATCCCGGTCCAATCCCAACTTTAATAATATCTACTCCTAATTTAATTAAAAATTTTGCTGCTTCTGGTGTTGCAATATTTCCAGCACATAAAGCGATGTTCTTATCTTTAATTTTTTTTATAAATTTAACTATTTCTCCTACTTTTTTAGTATGACCATGGGCAGTATCTACTACGATTAAATCAACACCTTCTTTAAGTATTGCTTTTGCTCTGTCAAATTCAGCAATTGATGCTCCAACGGCTGCACCAACTAATAATTTTTGTTTTTTTACTTTTTTAATTTCTAATATTTGTTTTTGGATATCTAAATTTCTGTGAATAACTCCAATTCCTCCAGCTTTACCAATTGCTATTGCCATATTGCTTTCTGTAACAGTGTCCATTGCAGAAGACAAAAGCGGGATTTTAAGTTTTAAATTTTTCGTTAAATTTATTGATGTATTTACTTCAGATGGCAATATCTCCGAGTACTTCGGGGCTAATGTAACATCGTCAAAGGTAAGTGCTTCTTTTATAGAAACCATGATCTTTTATATACGATTCCTTTTAATTTTAAAGTCTCTATCTAAGTTTTTTACAAATTATAAAACTTTCTTTAGAATCTTTTCTACTCGATTTAGGTTTGAAAACCTTAACTTCTTTAAAATACTTTTTACCTTCTGCGACTATTTCGTTGAAAGTTCTACCCATAAAAATTTTAGAAATAAAATAACCATTTTCATTTAACAAATCTTTTGCAAATACCATTGCTTCCTTACATAGTTCACCTGTTTGAATTGAATCTATATTCTTAATTCCTGTAGTGTTTACTGCCATATCTGACATTACAACATCTGCTTTAGATATAGTATTCTTCTTTATTTCTTCTTGGACATTTTCTTCAGTGAAATCTCCTTGAATTTGGATACTAGATCCAATGGGTTCCATTTTTTTTAAGTCAATTGAAATTAATTTTCCATTCTTAGCTGTCTTTTCAGCATATTGTGACCAGCTACCAGGAGCTGCTCCTATATCTATAATGGTTAATCCGCCTTTAAATATTTTATATTTTTCATCAATTTCAATTAATTTATAAGCAGAACGTGCTCTATATCCATCAACTTTTGATTGCCTTACGTAAATATCTCTTCGTTGTTTATTGACCCAATTTTTAGATATTTTATTTTTTTTCAATTATTTATTAAACCTAAGTTTTAAATCAATTAAATCACCATCTAAAGTTTTTACTTTTGATATAAAATCTTTGTTGTTTCTTATCTGGTCGTTATTTTTTCCAGCAAAATGTACAATTCCTATTTGATGATTTGGTAAGTATGGTTCAACAAGAGTACTAGTAGACTTATCAAATCTTAAAGCTTCTATTAAAGTCCAATTACAGTATGCGGGTAATATCTCTACAGGGAGCTCATCATTATAAATAGTTATATTCATTGCAATTTGTTCAGATCCCCAAATTTTTCCAGACTTCAAAGCTATCCTCAAATTTTTTTGCCAGACTTCCCAGTGATTTGCATTAGCCTCTAAAGCAAAAACTCCAATATTTAAATGAGGTTTTAGCGCAACTGTTCTTGCAATATCTTCTGAAAACCCAGATGATTTTGCATGTTTATAATTTTGTGATTTAATTTTTGCAAAACTTCCAAACAACCATTCAGCTCTTAAAACTCTTCCATAAGCTCTATCAGCTGATGTTGCTATAGAAAGTTTGTTATTCTCACACCCTTTAAAGTATAATTCTATTGCATCCCAGGAATTGACCCAAGCATCTGCATCAATCCACAAGTACTTCTCATATCCAGGAAAATATTTCGGTAAAAAAGCTCTTGATACCTGGCTTTTCAACCATTCTCTTCCTTTAACTTTAAAGTCAGGAACTTCAATATCCCAATCTGCAGATTTAATCTCGTCTACTTTTAAAGACAATTTTTCCTTTTGTTCATCGGTTAAACCTGCATCTAAAATGCAAATAGCAGTATTTTCACTTTCTTTGAATTGTTTTATAGAATTAACAAGTTCGTCCAAAAGTTCATAATATTTTGAATCAGCTAAAGATATAATTACATTTTTTTTCATTAAAGAACGTCTTCGAGATCATCATCTTCTGTTTGATTAATATCTTCATTTTCTTTTCTAAGCTTTTGATAATGGAAATAACTAATTGGCAATAATGATAAGTAAATAATTCCACTTATTGAAATCACATTAAATGGGTAGATTAATAGAAGTCCAAAAAATAATACTATTCCAAATAGCAGGAATATTGTTGCTTTTCTTTGTATTACAATTTTTTTAAATGAATAACTTGGAAATTTACTAATCAATAAAAAAGAGGTGGCGATAAAAAATATTGGCACAACAATTTGATAATCTATTTTAAATAATTCAATACTAGACATACTAAATATCAGAGGTGTTAATACTAAAATTCCACCAGCTGGGGATGGGACACCTTCAAAAAAATTATCTCTCCAGGATGGTTCACCTCCTGTATTTACATTAAAACGTGCTAATCTTAATGCAACGCAAATTACATATATTAAACAAACTAGCCATCCAAACCTTCCAAGTTCATTTAATTTCCAAAAATACATTATGAATGCTGGAGCAACGCCAAAGCTTATCATGTCAGTCAAAGAGTCTAATTCTTTTCCAACTTTTGATGTACCTTTGATTAATCTTGCTATTCTTCCATCTAGTCCATCAATTACAGCTGCAATAATTATTGCAATGATTGCAAACTCATATCTTCCATCTAAAGCAAATCTTATAGAAGTAAGACCAATACAAACACCTATAAGTGTAAGCATATTAGGTAAAATTACTCTAGCACTCCTTTTTTCAGGAACTATTTTAAAATTTTTTTTAGGTTGTTGCATATCTATCTTTTGGCTAATAGAGTTTCCCCTGAAATAGCAGTTTGACCAATTTTAACCAATGGCTCATAATTTTCATAATAAACATCTGCTCTACTTCCAAATCTTATCATTCCAATTCGATCACCTTGGTTTAATGTTTGATCCTTATTTGTCTCGCAAACAATTCTTCTTGCAACCAAACCTGCTATTTGAACTATGACAATATCATTTCCATGATTATCTTTTAACTTATAATAATTTCTCTCGTTGTCTTCGCTCGCTTTATCGAGTGAAGCATTTAAAAATTTTCCTGGCTTGTATAAAATATCTTCAACTTTACCCGAACAAGGAGTTCTATTTACATGACAATCAAATACGTTCATAAAGATACTAATCTTTTTAAATTTCTTGTTTTCTAAATTTAATTCTTTTGGTCCATCTACCTCTTCAACTTTAATTACCTCTCCGTCTGCTGGACTTACTAGATAACTATCATCTCCTATGATCACTCTTTCGGGATCTCTAAAAAAATAATAAACCCATACAGTTAGTAGCAATCCAATTAATCCTAAAAATCCATTTACCAGTAATAAGATGATTGTGATGAAACCTGCTATTATAATGAACTTGTATCCCTCTGTGTGTATCTTTGGAAAAATCTTGGTAAACATATTCTTCTATTTGCTAATTTTCGATTAATATGTATATAAACCAGTCAAATTCAATTATTAAGATAAATTTAATTTAATGAGTAAAATCAAGGTAAATAACCCAGTAGTCGAGTTAGATGGCGATGAAATGACTCGAATTATTTGGGAGTTTATTAAAAACAAATTAATCCTTCCTTACATCGATCTTGGAATTGAGTATTACGATCTGGGAATGAAAAGCAGAGATAATACTGATGACCAGATCACAATAGACTCAGCAAATGCAATTAAAAAAATTGGTGTTGGAATTAAATGTGCAACAATCACACCAGACGAAGCAAGAGTTGAAGAATTTGATTTAAAAAAAATGTGGAGATCTCCAAATGGAACAATAAGAAACATTATTGGGGGAACGGTATTCAGAGAACCAATTATTTGTAAAAATATTCCAAAGTTGGTTCCTTCATGGACAGATCCTGTAATCATTGGAAGACATGCTTTTGGTGATCAATATAGAGCTACAGATTTTAAAGTGCCTGGAAAAGGTAAAATGGAAGTTAAGTGGACATCAGAAGATGGAAAAGAAGAAATTAAATACGAAGTATTTAATTTTACAGGTCCTGGAGTAGCTTTATCAATGTATAATTTAGATAAATCTATTCAAGATTTTGCAAGATCGTGCTTTAGCTATGGTCTAATTAAAAAATGGCCAGTTTATATGTCTACAAAAAATACAATTTTAAAACAATATGATGGAAGATTTAAAGATATTTTCCAAGAAGTTTTTGACAACGAATACAAAAAAGAATTTGAAAAACATAAATTAACTTACGAACACAGATTAATTGATGACATGGTCGCGTGTGCAATGAAATGGAGTGGAAAGTATATCTGGGCTTGCAAAAATTATGATGGCGATGTCCAATCTGATACTATGGCTCAAGGTTATGGATCACTAGGATTAATGACAAGTACTCTATTAACTCCTGATGGAAAAGTGATGGAAGCTGAAGCTGCTCATGGAACTGTTACTAGACACTATAGAATGCACCAACAAGGAAAAGAAACTTCTACAAATCCTATCGCATCTATATTTGCATGGACAAGAGGATTAGCTCACAGAGGAAAATTAGACAATAATCAAGAATTAATTAAATTCGCTCAAACATTAGAAGCAGTATGTATTGAGTGTGTTGAAAATGGTTCAATGACAAAAGATTTAGCAATTCTTGTTGGACCGAACAGTAAGTTTTTAACTACCAATCAGTTTTTAGATGAAATTGATGGTAATCTTAAGAAGAAATTAAATTAAAGATTTTATTTTTTCAAAAGCATCATTGATTTTGGATTGGTCTTGACCACCAGCTTGAGCAAAATCTTTTCTTCCACCACCGCCTTTGCCTCCAATTACTTCTGAACCAGTTTTAACAAATTGTACTGCATCAAATTTTTCTGTCAGTTTTTCTGTGACACCAACAGCTATACCAACTTTGTCATCTTTGCTTGCAAAAACAATTACAATACCCTCACCCAATTCTTTTTTACCTTTGTCTACAAGTTTTCTTAATTCTTTAGGTGGAAGATCTTCAACATTTTGAAATCTTACTTTCACCCCATTAACCTCTAGATCATTAACTTTATTTTTGGATTGATCTTGTAATATTGAATTAACTGATAAAGTTTCCAATTGTTTATTTAAATTTTTAATTAAAACTTTTTTATCAGTTTCATCTAAGTTAGGCTTTCCACCAAGATCTGAGATTTGCTTACTCAATTCATTAATTTGTTCATCATCTTTTTCAGATGATAAATTTAACATTTTCTCTTTATTTTTAAGATAATCATCTAACTGCTTATCTCTTAAAGCCTCTACTCTTCTAACCCCTGCTGCAATTGAGGATTGGCTAATAATCTTAAATTTACCAATATCACCAGTGTTTTTTACATGGGTTCCACCACATAACTCAGTTGAAAAGTATTTTTCTCCTTCATCTCCCATTGATAATACTCTTACTTCATCTCCATATTTTTCACCAAATAATGCTAAAGCCCCATTATCGACTGCCTCTTTTGGTGTCATTATTCTTGTAGTTACATCTGATTGTTTAGAAATCATATCATTTACGTGACTCTCTATTTTTACCATCTCATCATCTGAAATTGGCTTCATATGGCTAAAATCAAATCTTAATCTTTCTGGCTCAACAAGAGATCCTTTTTGAGTAACGTGCGGACCTAAAACTCGTCTTAAAGACTCGTGTAATAAATGTGTTGCTGAATGATATGCTCTTGTATCATTTCTTTTCTCAATATTAATTTTCATTTCAACATCTTGCTCTAGTTTAATTGAGCCTTTTTTCACTTTTCCATAATGAACAAATAGATCTACCAATTTTTTTTGAACATCAGTTACTTCAAATTCAAATTCATCTTTAGAGATCAATCCTGTATCCCCAACTTGACCTCCAGACTCAGCATAAAATGGTGTTTGATTGACAACAATAATGCCTTCGTCACCTTCATTTAAAGTGTCAACTTCTTTATGATTTTTAAGAAGTGATTTAATAACTCCTTGTGCTTGATCATTTTCATATCCTAAAAATTCTGTAGCTCCATATTTTTCTTTTACTCCATACCAAACTTGCTCAACTGCACTATCACCAGATCCTTTCCAATTTTTTCTAGCAAGCTCTATACTTTCTCTCATCAGCTCACCAAATCTTTCTTTATCAAATTCTAAAGATTTTGATTTTAAAATATCTTCTGTAAGATCAATTGGGAAACCATAAGTTTCATAAAGTTTAAAGGCAATATCACCTGGTAAGACTTTATCTATTTTAGAAATTTCATCATTTAAAATTTTAATTCCTCTATCTAAAAGAACTAAAAATTTTTCTTCTTCCATTTTTAAAGTCTCTTTAATTAAAGACTCTGCTCTTTTTAGTTCAGGATAATTCCCTGACATTTCGTTTAATAGAGTATCAAACAATTTAGAAAATACTGGATCCTTAGCTCCTAATAAATGAGAATGTCTCATCCCTCTTCGCATAATTCTTCGAAGCACATACCCTCTTCCTTCGTTAGATGGCAATACTCCTTCAGCAATTAAAAATGAACTTGCTCTTAAGTGATCAGCTATAACTCTAAAACTTGATAGATTTGATTTATCTGATTTAATCTTAATTATATCTGATGCAGAATTAATTATTTTTTTAAAATGATCTGTTTCATAGTTATCATGAGTACCTTGAAGTAAAGCAGCTATTCTTTCTAAACCCATTCCAGTATCAACAGATGGTTTTGGAAGATTTATTCTTTTATCTTTTGTAACTTGTTCAAATTGCATAAAAACTAAGTTCCATATTTCGATAAATCTATCTCCATCTTCATCTTTGGTACCAGGTAATCCTCCATGCAAATGATCACCATGATCAAAAAATATTTCTGAACAAGGTCCACATGGTCCTGTTTCACCCATTGACCAAAAATTATCTGATGTTGCTATTCTGATAATTCTATCATCACTAAAACCTGCTATTTTCTTCCAAAAATTGAAGGCCTCATCGTCTTCATGGAAAACTGTTACATAAAGTCTATTTTTATCTATTCCAAAATCTTTAGTGATTAAATTCCAAGCATAATCTATTGCTTGCTCTTTAAAATAATCTCCAAATGAAAAGTTTCCTAACATCTCAAAGAAAGTATGGTGTCGAGGTGTATAACCAACATTTTCTAAATCATTATGCTTACCACCAGCTCTTACGCATTTTTGTGAAGTAGTTGCTCTTACATAATCTCTTTTCTCTAAACCAGTAAAAACGTTCTTAAACTGGACCATTCCAGAATTAGCAAACATCAATGTTGGATCATTGTTTGGAACCAAATTACTAGATTCCACAATCTGATGATCATTCTTTTCAAAATACTTTAGGAAAGTATTTCTAATCTCATTGAGAGTTTTGTCTGCCATATTTTTAAAATACAGCTTTTTTATTTTATGTCTAGATACAGTACGGGAAAAAAGGCGCTTAAATTAAGCGCCTTTTATTAATAAAGATGACCTATTAATTCTTTTTAGATGGAGGAGTAGCTTCAGCTTTTGCTTCTTCTTCTTTTTCAGCTACTTTCTTTTCTTTCTCCAATTTTTCAGGATCTATCGGGTTTCCTTCTATTTTTTTAGAAATAACACCAGCTTTTTCCCTAATTGCCATTTCTATTTCTGCAGCAACTTTAGGATTTTGAGCTAAATAAGTCTTGGCATTCTCTCTACCTTGACCTATCTTCTCTCCTTTATAAGCATACCATGCTCCTGATTTTTCAATAATATCTGCTTTGGAACCAAGATCAACTAATTCACCCATCTTGCTAATTCCTCTTCCATACATCAAATCAAATTCAACTACTTTAAATGGTGGAGCTACTTTATTTTTAACTACCTTCACTCTTGTAGAGTTACCAATAATTTCATCTTTGTCTTTGATAGCACCTATTCTTCTAATATCCATTCTAACAGATGAATAAAACTTAAGTGCATTACCACCTGATGTAGTTTCTGGACTTCCAAACATAACTCCAATTTTCATTCTGATTTGGTTAATGAAAATCATCATTGTGTTTGTGTTTGAAATTGAGCTTGTTAATTTTCTTAAAGCCTGACTCATTAATCTTGATTGAAGACCAACATGGTGATCTCCCATCTCTCCCTCGATCTCAGCTTTTGGAGTTAAAGCTGCAACAGAGTCGATTACAATAACTGAAATAGAGCCTGATTTTACTAGCGTATCAGCAATTTCTAATGCTTGTTCACCAGCATCTGGCTGTGAGATTAAAAGTTCTTCAGTGTTTACTCCTAATTTTTTTGCATAAACTGGGTCTAAAGCGTGCTCTGCATCAACGAATGCACAAATTCCACCTGCTTTTTGAGCTTCAGCAACAACTTGTAATGCTAATGTTGTTTTTCCAGATGATTCTGGTCCATAAACTTCAATAATTCTTCCTTTTGGTAATCCGCCTATACCTAAAGCTAAATCAAGACTTAAAGAACCTGTTGAAACAGACTCAATATCCATAGCTCTCTTTTGGCCAAGCTTCATTACAGAGCCTTTTCCAAAATTATCTGTAATTTGAGCTATTGCAGCATCTAATGCTTTGTTCTTTTCTTTAATATCCATTTCTTGATCTTTAGTAGATTTAACTACTTTTAGGTTACTTTTCGTCATTTTTTGCCTCTTTTTTTACGTTTTTTAACAGTCGAATCATGAATTAAATGTACACATTTTGTTCTCATTGGCAAGATCTTTGTTTTTAATGATTAAAAAAGACTGAATTACTTAAGATTTAAATAGTCGCTATTTAAAAGTCCTACTGATTTTAAAACTCTGTATTGGGCTAACAAGTAGCTTCTTTCAGCTTCAGCAAGATTAATTTTCGCGTTTATTAAGTTTGATCTAGATTGAAGAACATCAAAAGTAGATCTTCCAGATCCACTTTCATATTCAAAACTAATTCCTTCAGTTGCAACTTCTGAAGCTTTAACTTGTGATTGTACTGCTTGTAAAAAACTTCTTGAAGATTGCAAAGTTGACCAAGAAGATGTCACAGACTGCGTATTATTTTTCTGAGCATTCTCTAATAACAATCTTTTCATTCCCTTAGCTTGAAGATTTTTGCTTACATTAGATTTATTTTTTCCACCAAATTGAAAAGGCCATGAAACAGTTGCTTGCAAGACATCTTTTTCTCTTTCATCATAAGTTGCACTTAAATCATCTGTGTAGGTTCTCTCTAAAGAGATTTTTGCAGTTGGCGAAAGATCAGATCTTGCGATTTTTACATCTAGTTCTGATTGTCCATATTCGATTTCAGCAATAATTAATTCAGGACTTTTCTCTAAAGATATTTTTTTAGCTTCACTTAAATTTTTAGGGATTGTTACTTGCGCGTTATATATTTTTTTCAATTTTGCTTCTTCAGCAATAGTACCAATTACATTTTCATAATTTAATCTACTAGTTACAATATTATTTTGAGCTTCAATATATCTTGCTTGTGCACCTGCAAGAGAAGATTGAGATTGTGCCAAATCAGATGCTGTGATTTGCCCCCTACTTAATCTTGCATTATCTAACTCAAATTGTCTTTGAAGTAAGTTTACGTTTTCTTCATTAATATTTAATTTTTCATAAGCCAAAATTAATCCTGTGTAAGCTTCAATAGCTCTTAAGAATATTTCTTGTTCTTTTTTAACTAATTTTGCTTCTGTTAAATTTAGTCCTAACTTACTTTTCTCATATTCTGTTTTTCTTCCACTGCCATCAAGTAATGTTTGCTCAAGTTTAATTGAAGAAGTCATTGTATCAGTATCAGTGATTGATGCATCTCCTCCACTTTGATTTGTAAGTTTATTGGTATCTTCAAAATTTTTTGTACTAGAAAGAGTTAAGCTAGGTAACAAATCACTTCTAGACATGTTGATTACTTCTTGTTGAATTTCTAAATTTTTTCTTTCAGCTTGAAGCTCAAGATTATTATCAAAAGTTTGTTTTAGTGCTTCTTTTAAAGTTGCTGAAAATGCACTTAATGGAAAAACTAATACACAAAAGATAATTATTAAAAACTTTTTCATTTATTATATTTTATTGTCTTAATTTGATGGTTGCTATTTAAATTTAAGATAATTGTAGAATATTTTGGTGCAAATTTAAACATGTTCTGTGTAATTCTTTGGTAAGTTTGCATAAAATTAATAACATCTCCCTTACTCATTATTTTATGACTAGATTTATTTTTGGTATTTAGCCACAACTTACTCTCTTGTTTAAGTCTCCATTTTTGAAGCAAACTAAAATTTTTAGCTTTTAAATAGATCAAACAATTTAACTGAGAATATAATTTTTTGTATTTTGTCTTTAATTGCTCATTTACATATTTTCTCCAAATAAGATTTTGATCTTTAGTTCTTTCAAGTGAATTAATTGGTTTTTTAATTGTTTTATTAACTTCTGCTCTTGCACCAACACACCAACCCTCAAATATAATTACATCTGGCTGCTCTTTAATATTATACCAATTTTTTTTAGGTGATCGATCATCAACTGCCTTATTAAAACTTGGTAACTTTATTGATTTAAAGTTTTTATTTTTTGATTTTTTAAAGAAATCCAACATAATTTTCACATCATGTGTTCCTGGCACCCCTCTTGTCATCAACATAGGATGAACTTTATTGGATAAAATAGATCTCTCTTTTCTAGTTTTATAAAAATCATCAATGGAAATTTTAAATACTTTTAATTTGAAATATTTTTCTAATATTATTTTTACAATTGAACTTATAGTCGTCTTACCAGTTCCTTGTCCTCCAGCCAAACCAACAAAGTAAGGTTTTTTATTATTAGCTTTTTTTGCAATCCAAAAACATACAGGTATTAGAAAAGATTTAAGCATCTTATCTTTGTTGCTAAATTTTTCTTTTGAGGTTTCTTGTGATTTAATAAATTTTAAACAATCACCTTTAACTTTTTTAAAACACTCAGCAATTGATTGCATTAAACTTTTATTTTTCTTGATCCATTGGATGGTTGAGACCATCAAATTGAGCTATCTCTTTTATATCTTCAACTTTAATTTCATCAACACAACCTAAGTTAAATCCAGTCATAGCTGGTGCACTTCTTGGGTTGTGGTGAGTATAAATTCCACATTCAGTACAAAAATAATGTTTAGCAACTTTTGTATGATATTGATAAAGTTTTATTTTATCTTCACCTTTAGTAAGTTTAAAATCTTCATTTTTAACCATGCCCATTGTTGCATTTTTTCTTTTGCAAATTGAACAATTACATCTGACAATTTTTGCTAATTCATTAACTGTTGAATTAATTTCAGCTTCTATAGATCCACAATGACAACTTAGTTTCATATATCTCCTTAATTTAAGTTAAAATACTTTTTGCTGCAATCTTATTTCCATCTAAATCACGAACGTATGCATAGTAATTTCCATCTTTTCTAACACCTGGTTCACCTTCATCTGTCGCTCCTTTTGAGATTGCGACTTCATAAAATTTATCCACTGCTTCTTTAGTGTCAGCTAATAAAGTAGTTTGTGAACCATTTCCAAAAGTTGCAGGCTCACCATTTACAGGATGCGTTACATAAAATTGAACTTTATCTGGATCACTTGAATGAGCATAACCCAAATACTTTTCTGTTTTTAAAATTCTTTTTAATTTTAAAGGTTCAAAAACAGCATCATAAAAGTCACCTGATTTTTGGTGATCATTAGAACCAACCATAACAAAATCTAAAATGTTCATAATCAAACTCAGAATTTATATATTTAAATAACCAACTTAAACTATCTATGGTTGAAGTTATCCACAAGTCCACAATATGTGGATTGGATGTTCACGTTTTGATTCACTTTTGATTCAGTTACAGACTCAAAATACAACCTATTGAGTGTATTCCATAAATAGTCTATAAAGTAGAACAAAACAAGAACATGAAACTAACAATCCCATATTATCTACATAAAGCAGGCGCTGGTTTTCCTTCTCCTGCAACAGATTATATCGAAGAAGATATTGATCTGAACATGCATTTAATAAGAAATGTTCCAGCTACTTTCATCATCAGAGTTCAAGGTAAATCTATGGTTGATGTTGGCATTAATGATGGAGACTTGTTGGTCGTTGATAAAAGTTTAAAACCAAAAAATTTTTCAACCGTGATTGCAAACGTTCATGATGAACTTGTGGTTAAAACTTTAGTTCAAGAAAGAGATAAAAAATTTTTAACTTCTGGTTCTAAAGAGTTTTCTGACAGAATTTTAATTAATGAAGAACAAGATGTTTTTATTTGGGGAGTAGTTACTTATGTCATCCACTCAGTATACTAAAAAAATAGCACTCGTTGATTGTAATTCTTTTTATGTTTCTTGTGAAAGATTATTCAATCCTAAAATAAGAAAAAAACCAGTTGTCGTTTTATCTAATAATGATGGCTGTATCATTTCAAGATCTAACGAAGCAAAAGCTTTGGGAATTAAAATGGGTGAACCTTATTTTAAAGCAAAAGATATTATTGTTAAAAATAATGTAAATGTTTTTTCATCAAACTATTCCTTGTATGGAGATTTATCTAGAAGGGTGATGCGAACTCTTAAAAGATTTAATTCTGAAATAGAAGTTTACTCAATTGATGAAGCATTTTTAGATTTATCAAACTTTAAAGATCAGGATGTAGAAAAAGTTGGAAAAGAAATTAGAGAAACAGTTTTACAATGGACTGGTATTCCAACCAGTATTGGGATCGCAAAAACAAAAACATTAAGTAAAGTTGCAAATCATATTGCAAAGAAAAAACAATCTGGGGTTACGAGTTTAATTGGAATAGATAATTTAGATCCTATTTTAGAAAAAGTTGAAATTAATGATGTCTGGGGAGTTGGCAGACAATTAACTAAATTTTATCAAAAGCATGGAATTTATAATGCGAAGCAACTTAAGAATAAATCTAATACATGGATTAAGAAAAGTTCCAATGTTTTAAGTTCAAGAACAGCAATGGAGCTTAGAGGAATTTCTTGTATTGATTTAGAAACAACTACTACTAAAAGAAAGAGTTGTGTTGTTTCAAGATCATTTGGAAAAAGAATTGAAACTTTCCAAGAATTAAAAGAAGCAGTTGCAAACTATTGTTTAAATGCATCTGAAAAAATTAGATCAGAGTCTTTAGTTGCAAAAGCAATTACAGTATTTGTAAGAACAAGTCCTTTTCATAGAAACTTTGGTTATTATTCAAATGCAAAGACGGTTGATTTTCCTATTGCAACAAACAACAGTATTGAAACAGTTAAAACAGCAGTTTCAATATTGGAGAGTATTTTTAAAAATGGTTATCGTTATCAAAAAGCAGGTGTGATGCTTACGGGGTTATCTAATGCTAGTGATAAAACAAATTTATTTACTTCTGAAAAGGATGAAAAGATAAATAGCTTAATGAGATCAATTGATAATACTAACCATCGATATGGAAGATCAACTTTAAGCGTTGCAAGTGCTGGTGTTCATAAAAAGTGGAATATGCGAAGACAGTATTCTTCTAAAATAGATACCGCTGATTTTTATTGTTTACCAACGATTAGAGCTTAAAAAAAATTATTAATTTATTTTACAAAAGTATCGTTAAATTGATTAGATACTCTTACAAAAGTAGTACATTTGCTCAGTTGTTTGAGTGATGGGGCCCCTACATAAGTACAACTACTTCTAACACCGCCAAGAATATTTAAAACAGTATCGTTTATTTTCCCTCTATATTTAACTCTCACTTTTCTTCCCTCACTACTTCTGTAATCTGCTAAACCACCGTAATGTTTTTTGTTGGCAACTTCTGAACTTGATCCATAAAATTCTATATACTTAGATCCATTTACTTTTACTATTTTACCTTTTCCTTCATCATGACCTGCTAACATTCCACCTAGCATTACAAAATCTGCACCTCCACCAAAACCTTTTGCAACATCACCAGGACATGTACATCCTCCATCAGCGATGACATGTGCACCAAGACCATGAGCTGCATCTGCACATTCAATTACTGCACTTAATTGTGGGTACCCTACTCCTGTTTGAATTCTAGTTGTGCAAACACTTCCGGGTCCTATTCCAACTTTTACAATATCTGCACCACTAAGAACTAATTCCTGTGTCATATCTGCAGTTACAACATTTCCTGCAATAATAGTTTTTGTTGGATATTTTTCTCTTACTGATTTGATAAAATTTGTGAAATGTTCTGAGTAACCATTAGCAACATCAATACAAATAAATTTGAAAAAACTAAATTCCTTTAAAACCTTATCTAAGTTTTGAAAGTCCTCTTTTTTAATACCGACACTAAGCGCAATGTTTGGATAAATTTTTTTTATATTTTTGTTTTGTTTTATTTTTTTTACATCATGTTGCTTTGTTAAACATGTGATCATTTGATGATCATTTAATTTTTCAGCTATACTTAGTTCACCTACACCGTCCATATTGGCTGCCATAATAGGAATTCCTGACCATTCATTTTTACTATATTTAAATCTGTAAGTTCTAAGAAGATTAACGTCTTTTCGACTTTTTAATGTACTTCTCTTAGGTCTGAATAAGACATCAGAGTAATCTAGCTTAAGCTCTTCTTCTATTCTCATAATTCAAAATGCTATTATTTCTAAAATACTATTTCAATTAAATTGTAGCCTGTGGATAAGTTTAAAGTATCGAATTTAGGTAATTTTTTTATTTAATTTTACCTAATTGCTTCTGTCTCATTATAATTATAAGACCACTTATAACAATCATTACAGCACCTAGATAAGTATTATATTCCGGTGTCTCGTTAAAAAAGAAATATCCATATAAAATTCCCCAAAGTATTGCTGTGTACCTGAAAGTTGATGTAACAGAAACTAATGCAGCTTTAATTGTCAGTACTGAGAAAATATAACCAAAAGATAAAAAGAAAGCTGAAATAATTAAAATAATGCTTTGTTCTAAATTGAATGAATAAAATTTATAAATAGAAAGAACTCCAAAAAATATTGTAACTACCAAACAAGTAATAAACGCTATTTGAAGACTATTATGACCCGTTTTTATATTTTTAGTTACCAAGTCTCTTATTGATAAAAAGATTGCAGAAAGAAGTGGAAATATAAAGTAGTAACCAAATTTTAATTCAGCTGGGTTGATGACTATTACAACACCTGTAAAGCCAATTATAACCGCACTCCATCTTTTCCATCTAACTTTTTCGTTTAAAAATAATGCTCCAAAAGTTGTCATTATTATTGGGGCCAAACTCAATAAAATATAAACCATTGCAAAAGGTAATTTTGCAACCCCTATAAAAAAACCAACAGCAGCTAAAGCTTCTAAAATTCCTCTTAAAGTTAGTTTGTTTGAAGAAAATATTATTCTTAAATTAAATTGGTTTTTAATACTTAAAAATATTCCTATAAATATTAGACAACAAATTCCTCTTAAAAAAATAATCTGATTTAAAACCGCTAATTCATCAAAGCTTTGGTAAATATGTTTAACTAATGCATCGTTAGTAGCAAATGAAAACTGTGCAATAACCATATAAACGATACCAAGTATTTCATTATTTAATTTTTTTTCAGGCATGAGCGTGCCTATATACATTTTAATTAAAAAAATCTAAGAGTAATTTATTAAGCTTTAAAAAGCTTATCTGATAAGTTGTCTAATTTATCACCCCAGAAAACATCTTTTTGAATTCTTTCAAATTCAACATCAAACACTGTAGACATTGCAGATGCATATACTGATCTTGCGTCAATTGTTGAATTTAAATCTCTTCCTTCAAATAATTCTTTTCTTTTTAACCCAGGCCAATCTGTATGAACTTGAGATTTCTTTAATAATCCCCCTGCCATTAAAATAGCTGAACCATAACCATGTTCGGTTCCATTGCTGCTATTTTGTTTTATTGTTCTTCCAAACTCTGTAAGTGTCACAACTAAAGTGTTATCAAATGCTTCTTTAGTCATTGAAGATTTTAAAGACCTAACAATATTATCATAATTACTTAAACAATCTGCATGCGCCCCATCTGTTGCACCTTGCGCTGCATGAGTGTCAAAGCCATCAACTTCAAAAACTGCAACTTTAGGACCATCAGGTTTTGAAAGTTCAGTACCAGCACTTGCTGCTAAAATCCAAGCATCATCTCGTGATCTGTTATCAAAATCTCTTGTTAAAATTATTTCTAAATTATCACTTAATAATTTTTCATCATACTCTTTGTATACATTTTTAATTAATTCTAAAGTAGAAGGATACGGAAGAGTACGTCCCACAGGAAAATAATTGTTATTCATTGGTACACCTCTAATCAACAAAGGCATCGGTAGTGCTAAAGCTAATCCTTGTCCTGTTAACCCAGCTGTTTTCATTCCTCTACCAAGCCAACCTGTTTTTTCTTGATAAGGAATTTTTCCTCCAGATTCCATTAAGTTTTGACCATCAAAGTGTGATCGGCCAGTATATGGAATATTTGTTGCATGAACTGCTGCACTTAAATTTTCGTCCCAAAGACTTTTAAATGTTTTTAGAGCTGGGTGTAAATCAAAATCAGAAGTTAATTTTAAAGTTCTATCAAGATTAATTTTACTTCTTAATTTTTCAAAGTTTTTGTCATCTTTAATTGGAATTGCGCATAGACCATCCATTCCACCACGCAACATTATTACAACTAAATTTTTTTTCTTTTCTGATGCAAAAGTTGGTGCCCCAAACCCTGCAAAATATAGTGAGGTTAAGGCTGTTGTCTTTAAAAAATCTCTTCTTGATATCTTCATGCTTTTAAAAACTCCGGATGGTTAAATAATAAAGTGTGTTTTTCCTTTAGTCTATTTTTTTGATTTAAATATTTGATTATTTTTTCTGGGTTATCAAAGTTTTTGTGTACAGCATTTTCATAATCAACATGAAGTGGTTCCATCTTATAAAAATCATAACTTGATTTTGCATAGACAAGTCTTCTTATTAGTAGCTCTGGTGAAATCCAGTCATCAGAATGATCTGACCAACCATTTGGTTGTTTTGCTCGATAAGGATGGTGACCAAGGTTTTCTAAAAGCCACTGTGGTCTTCTCATACTATCTAGTGGTTTTTGACCAAGCTCATATTTATCCATTAATTCTGGTGGTGGTGGCCATCTTAAATTTGCAATTTTTGCAACTTGTATAAGCCAATTTTCAGGTGTCTGAAATTTTTTATATTTGTTATTGTATTCAAAAGCTACTTTAATTGCTGCTTTATGAATTTCAGGTATATGACCGTCTGATTTCTTAAAAGCATCAATAATTGGTTGTTTCATCTCTTGAGTTGGTTCATCAGTGATTAAAAATCTACACAATCTTTCAGCAACAAAATCTCTGCAGTTAGGATGGTTAACTAAATCCTTAATTACAACAGCCAATGTTTTTTTTCCTCTTTTGTATTCTTTACCTAAAACATTTTTTTTACCAGGTTGATGATGTTCAGAATTGAACCAAACATTTCCTGTTTCTAAACTTTTTTTACCATATTTGTGCTCCCATCCTGTCATGATGTAAGCTAACTGAATTACATCTTCTTGGGTATATCCAGCTTTAGGAGATATCGTGTGAAGCTCCATAAGTTCTCTTGCATGATTTTCATTAATAGTTGCAGGCTCTTTTTTTCTTCTTCTCCATTCTTCTCTGCCCGAAATACTTTTTGGACCTACACTTTCACTGTTGTCTAAATGATGTATCATTGCCCATGATGTAGTTACGTCATACACCATTTTTTCAAAAGACTGATTCAAATTTGGCCAGATAATTTCTCTTTGATATGCTCCAGTTGAATAATGTGGTAAAAAATCTTTATCACTAATTGCGAAAAAGTTCCCCCAAAACATCCAAAGTTTTGTAAGGACTGGTTTGGTTCCGTTGATAGCTTCGTTGTGTCTAATAGATATCTCTAAAGGCTCCCAAAATTTTTGACCAGTTTCATGTCTCAATTTATCTTTATGAACTTTATAAAGATTTTTATTGTCTTTATATTTTTTTCTTAAAACTTTTCTATCTCCATAAACCCAATCTCCGTAATGACCTCTAAGTTCTTTTTCTGAAAGAATTTTTCCCTTCCATGAAAATTCTGGAATTTCATCTACCTGATTTAATGCCCAATTTAATGGATCTGAAGGAACTTCTTCATTTGGACCTATTCCAAATGCGACTTTTCTAAAAAAGTTTTTCATTAATAATATTATAAATAAATTACTTTACTTTATCAATATCGTGGATGTTTGTTAAAGAATTATTAAATTCTTCAATATTTTCTCTTAAAGCTAAACTAGAAATTGAATAAATCATTATTAATAACAAAACTAAAGGTAATGAAGTAACAATTGACGCATTACTTTTGATTAACAAAATATAAAAAACAATAAATAAAGCTGAACGAATTAAAACTGTTTTTCTAAATACGCTTATTATTGAAAGAGAGTGTTTTAATAATTTAAAAAAACTCATCTGAGATGGGCCAAAATATCTTTTTCCCCTAATTGATGGAGAAGAAATTAAATCTTTTTCAATTTTTTTTAATGATCCTGAAAAACTATTCCATGTAGATTTTTCATCTAACATTTTTTTTACAGTTGCTTTTGAAAGACAAGTAAAATTACCAAATTTAATTGATTGCCCAGTAAATGCTAAAGTTAAAAATTTGTGAAATTGATAGCAAAACTTAAAGAACATGCTCTCTGATCTTTTAACCCTTTCACCAACTATTGACCTGTCTCCAGCTTCTTTTGATAATTCAATAAAATTTTTAATCTCCTCAGGTCTATCTTCACCGTCGCCGTCCATTGGAATTACATAGTCAAATTCCTTTTTCTCATAGATGTATTTCAAACCAGAAGCAATACATCTTGCATGACCTCTGTTTTCTTTCATATTAATGATTTCAATTGAATGAATGTTTTCAATATTTGGGTAATCATCGATGATTTGCTGTGAAGAAGCATCATTAATTACCACTAATGATATTTCAGAATTTAAATCTTTTATCTCATGATTAATATTATCAATTAATAACTTCAAAGACTCGCGGTCATTATAAACAGGTACTAAAATGAAATATTTCATAGATTATCTTGATCCAACGCAGATACTATCAAGACACATATAATCTTTCAATTGATCAAGTTTCTCTCTTTCAACTATACCTTCCCAAACTGGTCTAGATTTTAAATGATAAGATAAATTGCCTGCATTCCACTCATCTCCAAGCACAACATTGATAGTAGTTTCAAACTCTTGATCCCAAGCATATTGAGTTTTCATGGCAATTTCTTTACCTGGATAATCTGTTCTCTTATCGTCTTTTGAAACAGAAACATAAGCATAAAGAATAGGTGATAAAAAGAAAAAGAATAAAAATCCAATCATAAAGGGTTTTAATTTTTTTAAATTTATTTGAGACTGAAATAAATAAACAATTAATGTTCCAAAGAACAAATAAAATGGTGTCATCCACATTGTTCGAATTTTTGAACCTGTTATCAATGAAGTTAAAAACATCAGAGCAATTGGCAAGATATTTATTGCTAACAAAAATAATAAATTTTTATCTTTGAAATTTATTTTAAATTTAATTTTTTTAACTAATAACAACGTTAAAATTATAAATGGAATTAATATACCAATTTGTTTTCCTAAAAATATTAATGGAAATTTGATGTGATCAATGAAACTTGATTGCTCTAAACCTGTTCTTGCAAGTCCATAAGTAACTGTGATGAATTCATTATTATTTAACCAAATTAAGTGAGGAACTAAAGCAACTATAAAGACTTCTATTGTAATTAAGTATTTAAAATCAAACTTTCTTTCTTTCTTAAAAATTAAATAAATAAATAAAAGTGCGATAGATACTAATAAGTAAATGAATAAATATTTCGATAAAAATCCTAATGCACCAAACAGACCTATTAAAAAACAATCCCAAAACTTAATATTTTTACCACTATAAATTTTCCATGAATAATAAGCTGTTAATGACCAAAAAGGTAATTGGCATATATTTACGTTAAACTCAGGTGTGGTAAAATTATAAAAATAAATTGTTTCAATTAATAAAACTGAAATTAAACCGAAAAAATTATTCTTAAGTATTTCATTTGAAAGTTTGAATACATAATATAATGAAATAATTACAAAAATTTGGCTTAGTAAATAGTAAACCCAGTCCTGTGACCCAAAAATATGAAAAAAAACTTCAGGAAAAAAAGCACTCATAGGAGGATGCTTATTAAAACCCCAATCTAAATTACTTCCCCAAGCTAAAGCTTCAATTGTATCTAAGGGTAAATTGTGATTTGTAAGAGTTGGAATCAAGGTCCAGAAAATTAGATGAGATGTAACAAAAATATAAAAAAGATTATCTATATTTTTGTTATTAATGGTCATTAATTAAATATTTATAACAATTCAGCTTGCTTGACACCCCTATTTTGCTGAATATACTCCGGCCATTCAAAATTAAGCGATGCCTAAAACTACTAAAGTAAAGAAAAAAGTATCTAAACCAAAAACTAAAGTTGCAAGTAAGCCAAAGAAAACTGCAGCTTCTCCAGCTAAAAAAGTTCCTATAAAAATTTCAAAAACTTACGTTCCAAAAGAAACTGAAAAGTATATGTGTGAAAAACATAAAGTATTTTTTAGAATGAGATTAAATGAATGGAAGAAAGAATTAATTAAATCAAACAATGAAGCGCTATACAATGGAAGTATGGATGATAACAATATTTCAGCAGATCTAGTAGATCAAGCAAGTTCATACATCGATAAAAATGTAGAGATGAAAGCAATTAACAGACAAATTAAGTTAATTTCTGAAATCGACAAAGCTTTAAGAAGAATTATGGATGATACTTACGGATATTGTTTAGATACAGCTGAACCAATTGGTTTAAAAAGATTAATGGCAAGACCGGTTGCTAAATACACAATCGCTGCACAAGAAAAGCATGAAAAAGAAGAAAAAGTTCATGTGGATGATTAATTAAATCTTCGGAATTTTTGCCTCTTTATCCATAAAAGCATATCCTTTTATAACAGCTTCACGTTCAGAAATTTCTTGATACCATCTAGATAAGTTTTGGTAATTTTCTAATCCAATATCATGCCATTCATGTCTAGCTAACCATGGCCATGTTGCAATATCAGCTATAGTGTAATTATCTCCAGCTAAAAATTTAGAATCTTTTAATCTTGTGTCTAATTCTCCATAAATTCTTTTAGCAATTTTAAAATATCTTTGTTCACCAAATTCACTTTTTCCAGGATTATAATGATGAAACTGGTGATGCTGACCAATCATTGGACCAATAGTTCCCATTTGAGCCATCAACCATTGATTAATCACTAATCGATCTTTTTCGTTATAAAACTTTCCACTTTTTTCACCCAGGTACATCAATATTGCACCAGATTCAAAAATACTTTTATTATTTTCATGATCAGTAATTACAGGAATTTTGCCAAATGGACTTATCTTTAAAAAATCTGGATTAAATTGTTCGTCGTTTCCTATATCAATTTTAGTTACTTTATATTGATAACCAATTTCTTCCAGCATAATACCAATCTTCCAACCATTAGGAGTATTAGCAGAAAACAATTCTATCATTTTTTTACACCAAGTCTCTCTTGAGCAGCCTTTGATGTAGTTGTGAATTCAAATCTTAATTTTTCGTCTGGTCTTGCATACTTAAAACAACCTCGAGCAGCAAGAGCTCCTTCATGAAAACCTGAAAGAATTAATTTTAATTTACCTGGATAAGAACAAATATCACCAATTGCAAATATACCATCGACATTTGTCTCAAAGTTTTCAGTGTTTACTTCAACTGTTTTTTTGTTGATGTTAAGACCCCAATTTAAAATAGGACCAAGCTGCATAATTAATCCAAAAAAGCCAAGAACATAATCGGATAGTAATTCTTTAATTTCACCGTCATCATGTTTTATTTTTACTGAACTAATTTGGCTTTCACCAATAACTGAGTCCATTTGATATTTAGTGTACAAATTTAATTTTCCTTGATCATTTAATTCCTTTACTTTTTGAACACTAGATTCAGCTCCACTAAATCCATCACGTCTGTGAATTAAATTTACTTTAGATGTATTTGATAATTCTATGGCCCAGTCTAGAGCCGAGTCTCCACCACCAAATATTGAGATGGTTTTGTCTTTAAAAATGGTTTTATCTTTAATTGAATAAAATAATGAAGATCCTTCAAATTTTTCACATTCTTTAACTGGAAATTTTCTAGGTTCAAAAGATCCTACTCCACCTGCAATAATAATTGCTGCTACATCAAATTCTTGGTTTCCACTTGTTTTGACATGCCAACGATTTTCAACTTTTTTTAGTTCCTCAACTCTTTCATTTAAATGAAATTTTACATTAAAAGGTTTTATTTGTTGTAAGAGATTATTTGTTAATTCTTCACCAGTACATTCTGGTACAGCTGGAATATCATAAATAGGTTTGTCTGGATAAAGTTCGATACATTGCCCTCCAGCCTTGTCTAGATTATCTACGATTTCACACTGAAGTCCAATAATTCCAAGTTGATGAGCACAAAACAAACCTGTTGGTCCTGCTCCAATAATTAAAACATCTGTTTTATTCATCTAAGCTTGCTTTTCTGGAATAGTAACTTCCAATCCGTCTAATTCATCTGAAACTATTAGTTGACAACTTAATCTACTATTTTGTTTAGGTTCATAGGCCATATCCAACATATCTTCTTCACCGTCTTCTTTAGTTGGAAGTTTATCTAACCAGTCCTCTTTAACATAAACATGACAAGTAGCACACGCCATTCCACCTCCACAATCTGCATCAATTCCAGGAATATCGTTTTGAACTGCACCTTCCATTACTGTTAATCCATTTTGAATATCAATAGTATGGGTTTTGCTATCGTGTGTGTGGTAAGTAATTTTAGCCATGCGTTATATATAGGTTTTTATCTAAAATGAGCAAGTAAGTAAAAACATACTTAACAAGATTTATGCGTTCTGAGGTTCTGGTACTTCCTTCTTAAAAAAGTAGCTAGTGTCCTCTGTTTGTTTCATTATAGCTGGTAAAATTTCTTTGTAGGCATCAATTAAACCATCATTTGTTCTTGGTAACTGATCCTTAATATGATGATGAAGTTTATCTAAATTATAAGATGGAACCGTTGGAAACATGTGATGTGTCACATGATATTCCATTTTCCAATATAAAAAACTTAAAATAGGATTTAGATACATTTCTCTTGTTGTGTACCTATGATCTTTAATATTTCTTGCTAAACCAGCATGTTGAGTAAAAGAAACTAGTTTGTGTAAAGTTCTTCCATAAAATTTTGGTAATAAAAAAAACAAAACTGGCAACCAAGATGATGCTATTAAAGACCACAATATAATTGTAATCCAAATTCCAACAAAAACTCTAGAATTAAAAATTACTTTTGATTGAGCGTTTTCAGGAATGCAATCTTGCATAACTTTAGTTTGTACACCAAATGCATGTTGAATAATTTCATAAGCAATACTTTTTTTAAAATAAATAAGTTCCATAAAAGGAATTAAATTCATTAATAAATTTTTTGGAGTTTCTTTTAAATTATTTCCATATTCAATTTCATGATCAAATGGATTTTCTGTTGAATATGTATTTCCATGATGAACAAAGTGCGTGTATCTCCATCTTAATGGTTCAAAGTTAGAAAGATAAGAAGAGATGTAGTAAAAGAATTCATTTAAAGATTTTGATTTAAACGCAGTTTTATGACCTGTCTCATGCCATAATGGATTTGAAAAACCATAAATGTTTCCATAAACCAAAAACCAAAAAGCGGACCACCATGTGCCCCAAGTTATGTAGGCCAAGGTTCCTGTAATTAATAACAGTCCAAAAAAAACTGAAACATGTTGAAGACCTTTGATATCAGATTTTTTTGAAAGCTCTTTAAGAACTTCTATATCAACTTGGCATTTGTGCCATTTTTCGAGTTTTACATCCATAATTAAAAATAAGTATAATAACTATACATAAATTTACATAAGACAAAAAAAAAGGGCAAGTACAAAATTGTACCTGCCCTTTTTTAAATTTTAAGTAAAACTACTACTTAGCTCTACCAGGTTGTTGCATAGCTGCTGCCCAAATGATCAGACCGAAAGCGATCTTGTTCAAGAAGTCAGCTGCGTTGTAAATCACGTTTAGTGAGTTAGCATCTACACCACCTGTTAGGTAACCAAAAATGTAACCTAATGGGTAGATCGCCCAACCTACAGTAACGATCATTCTCATTGCACCAAAAGCAGTTACAAGTGATTTGTTACCACTTTTCGCTGCTCTCTTACCTGCTTCACCAGAGAATACTTCATATAAGATGTATACCCAACCAGCCATACCGATTATGAAACCAAGTGTAGCGTTGATGTATCCAGCTTCTCCTAAGTATCCACCTACTAGCATTACTAATGTACCAATCATTAGTCTCCAGAAAATTCCAGAGTCTGATTTGTTTACTGCTGCTAGAACAAAATAGAATTCTAACATCAATAATGGCACTGTAATTAACCAGTCAATGTATCTGTATACAGTTGGTGAGTCACCAGTAGCGATCCATACATCTCTCATGTACATGTAGTGTACGAATGCAATACCAGTTACTAGACCAGCAACTGTCATTGAAACTCTCCATCCAGCTGGAACTGAACTTCTTTCTAAGAAAAAGAATACAGTAGCAGCTAAACAAGCCATAGATACTAACCAAAACGAAATACCTACGAAATCGTCTTGAGCCAGCATAGCTGTTTCAGCGTTTGCAACACCAGTTACACCCATAAGAGCAACAACTGTAAGAGCAAACAATTTAAGTTTTTTCATAAAAAACTCCCTCTTCGTTAGTTTTTATTTATTAGTTTATATAAACTAGACTTAAGTAACCCTAAGCCAAATTTGGGGTTAAATAGCAAATTAAATTAGTTTTATGAAGACTTAATTGTCATTAATTTGCATTGATTTTACTGAATTTTTAAAATTAAATACAATTTATAAGTTAAAAACCAAAAAAATATCGAAAATCGAATCAAATTAGAATGTCAAAAAAATTTCAAAGTATTTATGAAAATTCTATAAAAAATCCTGAAAAATTTTGGCAAGAAGCAAGTGAAGATATCTTTTGGTTTAAAAAACCAACAAAAATTTTGAATAAATCTAATCCTCCTTTCTATAAATGGTTCCAAGATGGTGTTACTAACACCTGTTATAATGCTCTAGACATTCACATTGACCAAGGAAGGGCTCAAAAAACTGCTTTAATCTACGATAGTCCTATTACAGGCAATAAATCTAAGTTCACCTATGAGGAACTTAGGGCAAAAGTATCAAGATTTGCAGGAGCCTTAAAGCAACAAGGAATAAATAAAGGAGACAGAGTAATTATTTACATGCCAATGATCCCTGAGGCGGTAATTGCTATGCTCGCATGTGCAAGAATTGGGGCCATACACTCAGTTGTCTTTGGTGGATTTGCCTCAAATGAACTTGCAAGCAGAATAGATGACAGTAAAGCAAAGTTATTAGTAACGGCTTCATGCGGTTTTGAGCCTGGAAGGACAGTTGAATACAAGCCTCTAGTAGATGAGGCTATAAAAATAGCCAATCATAAAATTGAAAAGATGATTTTGTTCCAAAGACCAGGAAACGAAGTCAAATTAAATGCTCCAACAGAGATAAGTTGGGAAGAAGCAATCTCAAATGCAAAAGATGCTGATTGTGTTGAGATGAATTCAAATGAGTTTGCTTACATCCTCTATACATCTGGAACAACTGGAACACCTAAAGGAATTGTAAGAGATATTGGTGGTCATATCGTTGCTCTAAAATGGACCATGAAGAATATCTACAATATTGATACTGATGATATTTGGTGGTCGGCAAGTGATATTGGATGGATTGTTGGGCACTCTTATATTGTTTATGCTCCATTGTTCAAAGGATGCACTACAGTATTATTTGAAGGAAAGCCTGTTGGAACTCCTGATGCTGGGGCTTTCTGGAAAATAATTTCAGATTATAAAGTAAAATCATTATTCACTGCACCAACTGCATTTAGAGCTATTAAGAAAGAAGATCCGGAGGGTAAATTTTTCTCAAAATATGATTTATCCAGTTTTGAGAGCTTGTTCCTTGCTGGAGAAAGAGCAGATCCAGATACTATCAAGTGGGCTGAAAATTTATTAAAGGTCCCAGTGATTGATCACTGGTGGCAAACTGAGACTAGTTGGGCAATCAGCTCAAATTGTACCGGTATTGAAATGATGGAAACCAAATATGGCTCAGCTTGTAAAGCGGTTCCTGGATATGATGTCAAAATCATCAAACCAGACCAATCTTTAGCTAAACCAAATGAAATGGGAGACATTGTTGTAAAACTACCTTTGCCTCCTGGGACATTCCCAACTCTTTGGAATGCAGATCAAAGATATAAAGAAAACTATATGACTAATTATGAAGGTTATTATCAAACATATGATGCAGGTCACATCGATGATGATGGTTATATTTGGATCATGTCTAGAACAGATGATATTATTAATGTTGCTGGTCACAGATTGTCAACTGGTGCAATAGAAGAAGTATTGTCTGAACATCAGTCAGTTGCAGAATGTGCTGTTCTTGGAATTGCAGATAAACTTAAAGGTCAATTACCAATTGGTTTAGTGGTATTAAAATCAGGTGTTGAAAAAAATAATGAAACTATATCAAAAGAGTGTGTGCAAATGGTTAGAGATAAAATTGGCCCTGTTGCTGCATTTAAGACTGTTATTGTTATAAAAAGACTACCAAAAACTAGATCAGGAAAAATTTTAAGAGGAACAATAAGAAAAATTGCAGATGGTGTTGAATATAAAATTCCACCAACAATAGATGATCCAGCAATATTGAATGAAATAAAAGAAGATTTGGTAAATCATAAAATTTTAAACAATGGTTAAAACTTATATATTTTTAATTGCTGCAATTTTTTGTGAAGTTGCTGGAACAATGTTACTACCAGTTTCTCAAAACTTTACTAAAGTTATACCTACTGTTGCTTTATCAATTTTTTATCTTTGTGCATTTTATTTATTAACTTTTGTTGTAAATAAACTTCCAATTGCAATTGTTTATGCAACATGGAGTGGTTTAGGAATTTTTACAATAGCAATACTTGGATATATATTTTTTAAGCAAACCTTAGCTTGGCAAGCAGTATTAGGATTATTTTTAATTGTATTAGGTGTAATTCTAGTAAACAGTTTTACAGTTAAGCTTAACTAAATTTCAAAGGTGTTCCTTCTGGATCTCCTAAAATTTTCCCATCTTCCATTTTAATTTTTCCTGCAATTATAGTGTACGTAGGAGTTCCTTTAAATTTAAATCCATTAAATGGAGACCATTTACATTTACTCTCAATATTTTCATTTTTAATTTCAATTGTTTTATTCATATTAACAATTGTAAAATCTGCGTCATATCCCTCTTTGATAAATCCTTTATTTTTAATTCCAAAAATTTTAACTGGATTTTCACAAACAAAGTTCATCAGTTGATTTAAACTTAGCTTTCCGTCATTAATGTGATTTAACATTACTGGCATTAAAGTTTGAACGCCTGGCATCCCTGATGGAGTATTTGGATAAACTTTATCTTTATTCTCTTTCAAATGAGGCGCATGATCTGATCCAATAGTATCATTGAAGTTGTTTCTGACCCCATACCACAGTCTATCATAATGAGATTTGTCTCTTAATGGTGGGTTCATCTGAGCATACGTTCCAAGTTTGTCATAACAATCTGGAGCATAGAGAGTTAAATGCTGAGGAGTTATCTCAAAAGTAATGTTGCCTTTATGCTGAGAAAGAAAATCAATTTCTTCTTTAGTTGTTATATGAAGAACATGAGCTTTTTTCTTATGTTTTTCTGCAATTCTAACTATTCTTCTTGTAGATGCTATCGCACATTCTGCGCTCCTCCATACGGGATGTGTGTGAACGTCTCCTTCTTTAATTAATTTTTTATTAATTTTTAATATCGCTTCATCTTCGGAATGCACTGCAACGACTTTGGAAGCGTTTTGAAAAACTTTATCTATATCATCTTCTTCAGCAACTAATAAATTACCAGTCGAGGATCCAGCAAAAAGCTTAATTCCACAACAACCTTCTAAATCTTTTAAACTAGCTAAATCATCTGCATTATCAGCAGTAGCTCCAAAGTAGAAAGCGTAATTGCAATACATTCTATTCTTTGCGAGATCTAGTTTTCTCTGAAACTCTTTCATGTTTGAAGTTGGAGGATTAGTATTGGGCATTTCGAACACACTAGTAATCCCACCTGCTATTGCCGCCCTACTTCCTGAATGAAGATCCTCAGTATCTGTTGATCCAGGTTCTCTAAAATGTGTTTGGGTATCTATACAGCCAGGTAAAACTGTTTGACCTTCAGCATCAACTGTCTTTTTTGCTTCATCTGAAATTTGACCAATCTTTTGAATTTTTCTATCTTTTATTGCAACATCAACATCTTTTAATTCACCATCGATGTAACATTGTCCATTTTTGATTATAAGATCTAACATTTGAAGAAAAAGTTATTATATTAAAATGATAACTTAATCAAATATGAATATCAAAAACGTTTACATTTTAGAAGATAGATCAATTCTTTATATAAATGGTGAGGATGCAAAAGATTTTTTACAAAATCTTATCAGTAACGATATAAATAAAGTAAGCGAACATAATAGTTGTTTTACATCTTTATTAACTCCACAAGGGAAATTTTTATATGAATTTATAATTGTAAAACATAAATCAGGTTATCTTTTAGATTGTGAAAAATATCAAGCAAATGGACTATTTAAACAGTTATCTCTTTATAAGCTAAGATCTAAAGTTGAATTACTTAACCTAAGTAATGAATTTGTTGTAGCAGCTTTTTCTCATGAAAAATTTTTGAAATTTAATGATGCAAAAGATCAATCAGGATTTACTATTAAATATAGAGAAGATCCTATTTTTTTAGATCCAAGAAACAAACAATTAGGAGCAAGATTAATCATTAATTTAGAAAAACTTTACTTATCCTTAAAAAAATTAGATCTTCACGATAAAGATGTAAATGAATACTATTCTTTAAGTCATAAACTAGGAATAGTTCCAAAAGATTTAAACAAATTACAAGATAAATTATTTGGTATAGAGTGTAATTTTGAAGAACTAAATGGAATTGATTTTAAAAAAGGTTGTTACGTAGGCCAAGAAAACACAGCTAGAATTAAATTAAAAAATAAGCTTTCAAAAAGATTGATGCCTATAAAAATAATTAATGGAAAACTTAATGAAGGAGAAAGTATTTTTAATAATGAAAATGAAATAGGTAAAGTATTAATAGATAATGATTACCCATTTGCTTTAATCAAATTTTTAGATGAAAACTTTGATGAAAAACTTGAATTTAAAACTAAAGAAGCTTCAATAAGTATAAAAAAACCTGAATGGATTAGTTAAAATTGAAATTTGGTGCGGTCGGAGAGACTCGAACTCTCATGGACTTAGTCCACACGGCCCTCAACCGTGCCTGTCTACCAATTTCAGCACGACCGCGATATGTCTCATAATAAATGAATGACAAGCATGTTTCAAATTGGTAAAAAACTCCATGGAATTTACACAAGAAGTACGTAAAGCAACAGATCCAATTTACCAAAAAATTTCAAAGGTGATGCCTGAGATAGAATGGTCAGTGCACGCACCGTACATACATAAAATTAATAAATTAAAAAAAGAAAAGAACGCAATTATTTTAGCTCACAACTATCAAACGCCAGAAATTTATCATGGTGTTGCTGATTTTTCTGCAGACTCACTTGCGCTAGCTATAGAAGCATCAAAAACTTCAGCAGATATAATTCTAATGGCAGGAGTTCACTTTATGGCTGAAACTGCAAAATTAATGAGCCCTAATAAAAAAGTAATTTTACCTGATATGGAAGCGGGATGTTCTTTATCATCCTCAATTACTGGTAAAGATGTGAGATTACTAAAAGAAAAATACCCAGGTGTTCCAGTAGTATCATACGTAAATACTTCAGCTGAAGTAAAAGCTGAAACAGATGTTTGTTGTACATCAGCAAATGCAGTAAAAATTGTTAAATCTCTTGGAGTAAAAAAAGTTATATTTTTACCTGACGATTACCTCGCAAAGTACGTTGCATCTCAAACCGATGTAGAAATTATATCCTGGAAAGGAATTTGTATAGTACATGACCAATTTAATAAAAAAGAAATTGAAGATATTAGAAAAAACAATCCTGGAATAAAAATTATTGCTCATCCAGAGTGTCCACCAGATGTAATTGAAGCTAGTGATTTTGCAGGATCCACTTCTGGAATGATTAAATATGTAAAAGATAATCAACCGAAAAAAGTAATGATGGTTACTGAATGTTCAATGAGTGACAACATTCAAATAGAAAATCCAAATGTAGATTTTGTTAAACCATGTAATATGTGTCCGCATATGAAAAAAATTACTTTACCTAAAATTTTAGATTGTTTAGAAAATGAAACCGGCGAAATTATTATGGACAAAGAAACAATAGAAAAAGCGAGAGTATCCGTAGAGAGAATGGCAGCTATTGGCAGATAATATAAGTGTCAAAAATTAAATTAAGCAAAGAATTTATCAAAAGTACTGTTAAGTTAGCTTTAAACGAAGATCTTTATCCTTCAGGAGATATCACTTCAGCATTAATTAATAACGATAAGGTTGTAACTGTTAAATTAATATCAAATCAAAATGCAGTTGTTGCTGGATTATTGTTTGCTAAGCAAACTTTTTCACTAATAGATAATAAAATAAAATTTATTATCAAAAAAAAAGATGGCTCAAGAATTAAAAAAGGTTCCATAGTTGCTTTGATTAAAGGTAAGGCAAAAAATATTTTAATTGCAGAAAGAGTAGCTCTAAACTTTTTGTCACATATTTCTGGTATTGCAACAAAGACTAATGAATTTGTTAAATTAGCTGGAAAAAAAACTAAAATTTGCTGTACAAGAAAAACAATTCCAAACCTTAGAGTAATTCAAAAATATGCTGTTAAGTTAGGAGGAGGTATAAACCATAGATTTAATTTAAGTGATGAATATCTAATAAAAGACAACCATATCGCAAGTTCAGATTTAAAAAATTTAGTTATAAGAGCAATTAAAAATAAAAAAGGAAAAAAAATTACAGTTGAAGTTGATACAATTGATCAACTTAGATCAATTTTAGGTTTAAAATTTAATACTGTTCTACTAGATAATATGAATATTAAAAATTTAAGAAATGCAGTTAAAATTGCTAAAAAGTATTACGAAACTGAGGCCTCGGGCAATGTTAATTTAAAAACTGTTAAAGCGATTGCTTCAACTGGCGTAAATAGAATTTCTGTAGGAAGTATTACTCATAGTGCTACAGCAGTTGACTTTAAGCTAGAAATTTAACTTACAAACTTAGATAGATCCGGTTTAAAATAGTTTGGGCCTTTCATCACTTTTCCAGCTTCATTATAAATTGGTTTTCCATTTTCATCTAATTTGCTCATATTTGAGTTTTGAACTTCTTCAAAGCATTTATCTAAATCTATTCCAAAAGCATGTCCTGCCCCATACGTTACATACAAAATATCTGTAAGCGCATCAGCAACTTCTAATAAATCTTTATTATTCATAGCTTCTGTGAGCTCATCTAATTCTTCTTTAATTAAATCAATTCTTAATTTATTTATCTTATGGGTACTAAAAGATGGCTTAGTTTTAACATCTTGACCAAAGGTTTTCATAAAAGTTCCAACTTTACTAAAATTCGACATATTGCTCCTGTAAGTTTTTTAAAATTTGTTGTATTAATATAATTATTTGTACTTAAAAATTAATCAATGAAATTAAGAAAAGAATTTGACAGTATTGGTAGTATAAATGTCCCCAGTGATAAATATTGGGGTGCATCAACTCAAAGATCAAATAAATTTTTTAACATTGGAAAAATTTTAGTTAATATTTCTATAATAAAATCTATTGCTATTATTAAAAGATCAGCAGCAATAGTTCATGCTAAAGATAAATTAATTAGCAGTAAGATTTCAAAAGCAATTATCAAAGCTTCTGATGAGGTTATTAAAGGAAAATTAGATCAAAATTTTCCTTTAAAAGTTTGGCAAACAGGTTCTGGAACTCAGACAAACATGAATGTTAATGAAGTAATTTCTAATAGAGCTATTGAAATGCTTGGTGGAAAAAAAGGCACAAAAAAACCAGTTCATCCAAATGATCATGTAAATAAATCACAATCTACAAATGATGTTTTCCCAACTGCTATGCATATTTCTGTAGCAATACAAACTTTAGCTAAAATGTTGCCAAGTTTAAAAATTTTAGAAAAAGAATTAAAGAAAAAATCTATAGAATTTAAAAAAATTGTTAAAATTGGAAGAACTCATCTTCAAGATGCAACTCCATTATCTCTTGGTCAGGAATTTTCTGGATATCATGCTCAATTAAAAAAATGTATTGAAAGAATAGAATATGCATTGAAAGAAATTCTATTCTTAGCTCAAGGTGGAACAGCTGTTGGAACAGGAATAAACTCAAAAAAAAATTTTGATAAAAAAATTGTTAAAGAAATCTCAAAATTTACTAAAATAAAATTTAAACCTGCACCAAATAAATTTGCTGAACTTGCAGCACACGATGCAATAGTAAATTTTTCTGGAACATTAAATACATGTGCTGTTGCATTGATGAAAATTTCAAACGATATCAGATTTCTGGGATCTGGTCCTCGAGCTGGATATGGAGAATTAATACTACCTGAAAATGAACCTGGCTCATCTATAATGCCTGGAAAGGTAAATCCAACACAGTGTGAAGCAGTTACAATGGTTTGTGCAAACGTAGTTGGAAATCACAATGGAATTACTATGGCAGGATCACATGGTCATTTTGAATTAAATGTGTTTAAGCCATTAATTGCCCATAACATTTTGCAATCTATTGACTTATTGGCAGATAGTACAAAAAATTTTGCGCTTTATTGTGTTAAAGGAATTAAAGCTAATAAAAAGAAAATAAAAGAGCATTTAGATAATTCTTTAATGTTAGTAACTGCTTTGGCCCCACATATTGGTTACGATAATGCTGCCAAAATAGCTAAAACAGCTTTAAAAAATAACACAACACTAAAACATGAGACGTTAAAAACAGGATTAATAAGTAAAAAAGACTACGAGAAAATAGTTGATCCTAGAAAAATGATTTATCCTACATAATTTTTTATTACTTCATTCAATAAATTTTTGAGATAAATTTTATTTTGCAAGTTGTTATCTTTTAGTAAAATATCATCAAAAGTATAATCAGATTTTTCAAGTGTTTTTCCGTCTACCTTGATATTCTTTACTTTGATATTTTTTTCATTAAATAAATAGGTAAAGTTAACATTAACTTTACTAATCTTTTTTCTCAAATTTTTTGAAGTAAGTAAGAATTTGTAAAGTTCATCAGTATTATTTATATTAATTTCAACGTTAGAATCTAAAATTAATTTTCCTTCTTTCACAAATATCAAGCTATCTAAAAATTCAAAATTAATATTATTTTTCCATGTCATTTTGGATTGATCAATATCTACTAAACCTTCTTGAATTTTTGATTTTATTAAAACATTTTTAAAATCATCAAATTGTTTAATGCTGTTCCCAGAAATAATTAAATAAAAATCAATATTCTTATTGTTTAAAATTTCGGTTTTTAGAAGTTCTTTAATAATCGCATTTGACGAAAACAAAGAGGAAAGATCTAGTTTATTCGTATTACCTGTTATGTTTGCATAAAACGGCTTTAAATTAAATCTACCTGTATAAGAAAACTCAGGATTTTGTTTTTTATCAAAAAATTTAAACTCAAACAAATCATTTTTATATTGATACTCAAAAAAGTTTTTTGAGTTTAATAAATTTATTTCTGAAAAACCTAAATAATTTGTATCATCATATGAAGATTGATTGTCTATTTCTAGTCTTAAACTTTCTATATTTATTTTAGAATGTATTTTTTTTTCAATTTTATTATCAAAAACTTTGATTGAATAAGGTAAATTAAACATCTCATTATTTGCATAAAGCATATTTTTAATTTCTTTAGGATCGAAAAAATATTTTGCGTTTTTGATATTATTAATAAATAAAACTTCATTTTCTAAACTTCTAAAAAAAACATTACTTTTTAATATTTCAAATTTAAAATCATTAAAATTACCATCTAATAAATTATAAAAAAAATTATAATTTTCTTTGTTTAAGTTAAAATTTCCTTCTTCTAATATGACATGATTTAATTTTATATTTTTTAAAGAAAATAGATTTTCTAAAGAGACATATACCTTAAGTTTTTTTATTTCTGCAATTTTATCCTCTTCAGAATTAATTGAAGAATTATTTGTAGTAAAATGAGGTCTTGGTAAAAATTTATAATCTAAATCTTCTTGAAAACTAAACTCTAGGTTTAATTTGTTTTTTAAATTATTTTTAATTTCTAAAGCTACTTCCTCTTTGTTATGAATGTTTGGCAATGAAAGATATGATAAAAATAAAATAATTAGTGCGACAATAGATAAAAATATTTTATTGTTAATTAATAAATTTTTAAAGTTATCAACATTTAACTTGTTTAAATTTTTCTCTAATAGATTATTAATAAATCTACTGAATTTTTTATTAAAATTAGCAATTAATTTAAGATTATTCATTTTAAGTAGTAATCTTATAAAACATTATTTTGAATGATAAATAGAGAATATTTAAATGGTTTAAATGAAGCTCAAAAGGATGCTGTAATGCATCTAGATGGTCCTCTTTTAATAGTGGCTGGCGCTGGTTCAGGAAAAACTAAAGTTCTAACATCAAGAATAGCAAATATAATTAAGGAAAAAAAAGCTTTTCCTAATCAAATTCTTGCAGTCACTTTTACAAATAAAGCTGCTAAAGAAATGCAAAATAGAGTTAGTAAAATTTTAGGATCTGCTGCTATTGGTCTTTCTTGGTTAGGAACTTTTCATTCAATTTGTGCGAAATTATTAAGAAAACATGCTTCAGCTGCACAATTAAATTCAAATTTCACTATTATAGATACTGACGATCAGATTAGATTAATAAAAAATATATGCAAAGCAGAAAATATCGATATCAAACAATTATCTCCAAGATTTATACTGGCAATAATTGATAGATGGAAGAATAAAGGTTTTTATCCTGGCGAAGTAATTATAAATAAAAAAGACATTTATGAGAAAACTGTTCTTCCATTATACAAAATATATCAACAAAAATTAACTGATTTAAATTCCTGCGATTTTGGAGATTTGATTTTACATACAGTAAAAATTTTAGAATTTAATCCTGATATTAGGGAAATATATTCTAAAAATTTTAAATACATTTTAGTTGACGAATATCAAGATACAAATTTTATTCAAAGTAAATGGCTTAATCTTCTATCTGAAAAAAATAAAAATATTTGCTGTGTTGGTGATGACGATCAATCAATATATAGCTGGAGAGGTGCTGAGATTAAAAACTTTTTAGAATTTGACCAAGTCTATGAAAATACAAAAGTAATAAGATTAGAACAAAATTATAGATCCTCACAGAATATTTTATCAGTTGCTTCAAACCTTATTTCTAATAATCAAAATAGAGTTGGAAAAACATTGATTACTACAATGGAAGAAGGTGATTTAGTTCAATTAAACTGTTTTAAAAATGGTAAAGATGAAGCAGTTGGAGTTTCAGATGAAATTGAAAAAAAAATAAAAAAAAAATTCTCTTATAATAACATTGCAATTTTAGTTAGAGCCATTTTTCAAACACGTGAATTTGAAGAGCGATTTCTGAAAATTGGTATGCCCTACAGAATATTAGGTGGTACAAAATTTTATGAAAGAGCTGAGATTAAAGATTGTGTTGCATACTTAAGATTAATTCATCAAGAGAAAGATGACTTAGCTTTTGAAAGAATTGTTAACAATCCAAAAAGATCAATAGGTGATAGCACCTTAAAAAGCATTCACGAGTTTGCTAAGGAAAATAATTTAAATTTAGAAAGAGCATCAATAAAAATGCTTGAACAAAATTTAATTAAGCCAAAAGCTAAAATTGGACTTAGTTTATTTATTAATTCTTTAATGAAGTGGAGAAATGATTTAATTATAAAAAAATCAAATCATATAAAGTTATTACAAATTGTTTTAGATGAGTCTGGCTATTCAGCAATGCTTAAAAATAAAAAAGATTTAGATAATGAAAATAGACTGGAAAATATTAAAGAATTGTTAAGTGCTATGAAAGAATTTGATAATCTAGAAAGTTTTTTAGAACACGTATCTTTAGCTACCTCGGTAGATCAAGAATGGGATGGTGAAAAAATTAATATGATGACCATGCATGCAGCGAAAGGTTTGGAATTTGATGTTGTATTTTTACCTGGATGGGAAGAGGGATTATTTCCACATCAAAAATCTATTGAAGAAAAAGGGCAAAATGGCCTAGAAGAAGAAAGACGATTAGCGTATGTAGGAATTACAAGAGCAAAGAAAAAAGCTATAATTTCTTTTTCAATGAATAGATTTTACCAAGGGGATTGGATAGACAGTATGGCTTCACGTTTCATTGATGAATTGCCAGAAAAACATTTGGAAAAAAATTCTTTCTTCGATGAAGATATTAACAATGATGATGATTTTGAGTTTAATCAGGATTTTGAAATTGAAGAAGGAACAAGAAGTCCCGGGTGGATAAGATATCAAAAAAGAATTAAATGAAAAATCATATAAAAATTTTAAGAAGTAAATTTAAAAAACATGGAATTGATGGCTACATTATTCCAAAAAATGATGATTTTTTTACAGAATATTCAAAATTAAATAGATTAGAAGTTATTTCAAATTTTAGTGGATCTGCTGGTCTAGCTATAATTCTTAAAAATAAAAATTATTTGTTTACTGATGGAAGATACACAATTCAAAGTAAAATTGAGAGTGGAAAAAATTTTAATATTTATGGGTTTGAAAAATTAATAAATTGTAGTTTATTTAAAAATCTCACACTTGGTATAGATCCAAAGTTATTTACAAATACTCAAATTAAAAATTATTTTTTAAAATATAACAAAATTAAACATGTTGAAAAAAATCTAATTGATGAAATCAAAAAACAGAAAGAGCATACCTTTATTCCATTTTTTTCTTTAGATAAAAATATTATTGGTGAAAGCGTTAATTCTAAATTAAATAAAATAACTAAATACTTAAAAAAAAACAAATCAGATTATATTTTTATTAGTGCGCCAGAAAATGTTGCGTGGACTTTAAATATACGAGGTGGAGATGGTCCCAATAGTCCAATTCCCAATTCAAGATTGATAATAAGTAAATCAAAAAAAATATTACTTATAAGTAATTTTAAAAAATGTAAGCAATTATTAAAAAACAAAATTATTAAGAAAGATCAATTTTTAGATATAAATAATTTACCAAGTAAGATACTGGATCTTAAGGGTAAAAATTTTATTGTTGATAATAAATCTTGTTCAATATTTTATGAAAATTTAATAAAGTCTAAATTTAAGATCGTAAAAACAGAAGATCCAATTTATCATTTAAAAGCAATCAAAAATAAAACTGAAATCAATAATATGATTAATGCTCATATCTTAGATGGAATAGCATTAACAAAATTTTTATACTGGATAAAAAAAATTAATAAAAAAAATATTACAGAAGTTGAAGCGTCTAAGAAATTAGAAAATTTTAGGAAATTAAACAAAAACTTTCTCTACCCTAGTTTTGATACAATAGCAGGCTCTGGAGAAAATGGTGCAATTGTCCATTATCGTGCAAAGAAAGAAAATTGTCGTGTTATAAGTAAGAAGGATATTTTCCTTTGTGATTCTGGAGGTCAATATAAATATGGAACAACTGATGTAACAAGAACAATTTGTTTTTCAAAACAAAAACAAAATATCAAAAACGTCTTCACCAAGGTTTTAAAAGGTCATATTGCTGTAGCTATGACTGATATTAATAGAGATGATACTGGTAAAAAAATCGATAAAAGAGCAAGAAAATTTTTAAATAAAAGCAATTTAGATTATGCACATGGTACAGGACATGGCGTAGGTTTTTTTCTTAATGTTCATGAAGGGCCTCAATCTATCACAAAAATAAATACAGTAAAAATTAGAGAAGGCATGATTTTAAGTAATGAACCTGGGTATTATAAAACTAATGAATATGGAATTAGAATTGAAAATTTAGTTTATGTTAAAAAAATAAAGAAAAAATTGTTATTTCAAAATTTGACAATGGCACCTATAGAGAAAGATTTAATAAATTTTGACTTATTAACAATTGATGAGAAAAACTATCTGTTTAAATATCATCTAGAAGTTTATTCAAAGATATCTAAATATTTAAATACAAATGAGAAAAAGTGGTTAGCTAGTTTTATTTAGCATTTTTAAAAATTCAGATTGATCAATGATTTTTATTTTCAACTCTTTCGCATAATCTACTTTCCTTTTAGTTGGTTTCTCACCTATTATTAAGAAATCTAGTTTTTTTGATACACTGCTAATTGTTTTTCCAGAGTTTTCCTCAATTAAAGATTTAATTTCAGCCCTACTAATTCCACTTAATTTTCCAGTGACTAAAAAAGTCTTATTATTTAAAATTCCATCATCTGAATTTTGAATAGTATCTTTAATTACCAAAACTTTTTCCAATTCATTTAAAACTCTAATATTTTCTTTGTTCGAAAAAAAATTTTTTATCGAATTTACTTGTGATTCACCAATACCATCAATATTTACTAGGTCATCATAATCACTTTTGGTAGATATATTTTTAAATTTAGAAAATGATATGTAATGTTTTGACAACAACTTTGCATTTTCCAATCCTATATGTCTTATTCCCAAAGAATAAATTAATCTTTCTAATGAAATATTTCTTTTTTGATTAATTGAATATTTTAAATTTTGAACAGATAATTTCCCCCAACCTTCAAGTTTTTCTATTTTCTCATAATTTAATTTGAATATATCTTGAGGAAATTTGATTAATTTTAATTCCCAAAAATTTTCAACTATTCTTTTTCCAAAGCCATCAATGTTAAATGCTTCTTTTGATACAAAATGTTTTAATTTTTCAATTGAAATTTTATCACAAAAATAATCTTGACTTGAACATCTTCTTACAGCATCAATTTTTTTTGTAACCTTATTAAATTCTTTAATAGTATCAGAACCACAAGAAGGACATTTTTTTGGAAAGATAAATTTTTTACTAGTATTTAACCTTTTACTTGTATCAACTGAAATTATATGTGGAATTACATCACCGGCTCTTTCTATAACAGCTATATCACCTACTCTAATATCTTTACGATTAATTTCATCTTCATTATGTAAAGTTGCATTAGAAACTACAACTCCTCCTATATTTATAGGTTTAATTTTTGCAACGGGTGTTAAGGCACCTGTTCTACCAATTTGAATTTCAATATCTAATATTTTGGAAATTGCTTTGTTTGATGAAAATTTATGAGCTATAGCCCACCTTGGAGCATTAGCAACATTACCCAATCTTTTCTGTATGGCAAAATCATTTATCTTGTAAACAATGCCATCAATATCAAAATCTAAGTTTGATCTTTTTTTTTCTATCTCATTATAATTTTTAATTAAATTTTTAACTCCAGAAATTAATTTATTTAATGGATTTGTTATAAATCCCCACTCATTTAATTTTTTCAAAAAATCGAATTGATTGTTAACCAACAAACCCCTTTCATATCCAAAAGTATAAGCAATAAATTTTAAAGGTATTTTTTCAGTTTCTTTTGGATTTTTTTGTCTTAGAGATCCAGAAGCTGCATTTCTCGGATTTGCAAATTTTTCACTTAAAATATTAAAATCACTATTTTGTATAAATACTTCCCCTCTAATATCTATCTCTTCAGGAAAATCATCAGATTCAATATATTTAGGAATATCTTTAATAGTCGCAATATTATCTGTTATATCTTCTCCTTCTTTTCCATCACCTCTAGATAAACCTTTTAGGAATTTTCCTTTTTTATATATCAAAGATGCTGATATACCATCAATTTTAGGCTCAGCACTATACTCCATATCAAGCTGATTTTTTATGGATAAATAATTACAAATTTTTTTCTCAAAATTAATTAAATCTTCTTCAGAAAACGCATTGCTTAAAGATAGCATTGGAACCTTATGAGAAAATTTTTTAAAGTTTTTTGATGGTTTATGCCCAACTGATTTTGATGGTGAGTTTTTAGAATTTAAAAAATCGTATTTTTTTTCAAGATTTAAAATTTTTTTTTTTAATTCATCATACGCCGCATCAGTTACAAGGGACTTGTTGTTATTAAAATACGAAAGATTATATTTTTTTATATTATTTATATAAAAATTATATTTTTTTTTTAATTCTTTTTTATCCATCTCATTCAAAGAGAGATTTAATTTTTTCAACTAAACTATCACTAGCTTTTTGTTGATTAAGTTCTTTTGTTTTTTTTTGCTTTTGTACATAATTTTTATCAAACAAAGCATAACTTTTTTCATACCACTGAGATGATTGAAAATTATATCCTAATAATTTAGCATATTTTTCAGCTTCACTAGACAAACCAAGTAAATAATATGTTTCCACTAATCGATGAAGGGCTTCTTCAATATAAATTGTAGTATCATATTGGTCAACTACCGTTCTAAATCTATTTATTGCTGAAATCCATTTTTTTTTATCTAAGTAATATCTACCAATATACATTTCTTTAGATGCCAAAATATCATTTATTAAATCTAATTTAAAACTTGCATCAATTGCATAATCTGTATTTGGATAAGAATTAATTACAATTAAAAAATTTTCTTTTGCTTTAGATAGAGATTGAAGGTCTTTTTTTTCATCAACAATTTGTTCATAATAAGAAGTTGCTAACAGAAAATAAGCATAATCTAAATTTTCATGATTTGAATAAATTTTAATAAATCTTTCTAATTCAGCAACTGCATCGCCATGATAATCTTGAATATAGTAAGAATATGCAGCCATTAATGCGGACCTAGGGGCCCAGATAGATTGTGGATATAAAATTTCTGCTTCATTAAATTTTTTTGCAGCAAACAACACATCACCACCTTTTAAGGCAGACATTCCCTCATTATATGCTTCTATCATTTGAAGATCTAAACTTTTTTCATTTATAATAGATTCTTTTGCTACATCTTTTGAACATGAGGTTAACAATATTAAACAAAATAATAAAAATAAATTTTTCAAAAAGTTCATAAGAATTTATACTTATTATGAGCTAATATTAAAAGCTATGATTGCTTATGCAATAGATTTTAAAAATGATTTCTTAATTAAAGTGTGAGGCAAATTTTTTTCCTTAATTTCAAGAATAGAAAAGTTTTCACTATTTTCAAATAAATTTCTCAAAAGTTTGTTTGTTAAATAATGACCTCCTTGAGAACATTCCACATTTCCAATTATTCTATAACCAGATGTATATAAGTCTCCAATACAATCTAAAATCTTATGGTTCACAAACTCTTTTTTATTTCTTAATCCTTCTTTGTTTAATATTTCTTTTTGTTTTACTACTATTGCATTTTCTAAACTTCCACCTTTTGCAAGTCCCTTCTGTTTTATAAATTCTATATCTTCATACAAACAAAATGTTCTAGAATTAAAAATATCTTCTAAATTATCTTCATAAACTTTTATTTTATTTTTTTGATTTCCAATAACTTCGTTGGAATATTTAAGCTCAAATTCAATATCTAAGCTTAAGGTTGAGGGTTTTATAGAAATATATCTTTCACCTTCTTGATACCTAATCTCCTTATTTACTTTTATTACTTTAATTGGTTCATTACTTACATCTAATCCAACTGATTGTATTTTTTTAACAAAAATTTTAGCCGAACCATCTAATATTGGAACTTCTTCATTATCAATTTCAATTAAAGCATTATCAACGCTCATACCAAACAATGCTCCCATAAGATGTTCTATAGTTGAAACTTTAGCGCCTACTTCATTCTCAACAGTTGTGTTCAAGGAAGTATTAGTAACATTTGAATAACTTGGATAAATTAGATTGTTACCTTTCAAATCTACTCTTTTAAAAACAATCCCATGATTAGGTTTTGCTGGTATAATTTTAATATTAACATTTTTTCCGCTATGAAGAGCTACTCCATTAAATAAAATATTATCTTTAATTGTTTTTTGAGTTAAATAGGACACAAATATCTTTTAATTTGAATAATTGTCGATTTAAAAACAACTATTGTTACAAGAAAAAACAAAATTAACTAAATAATTGAAAAAATTTTTCAAAGAATCCAAGTTTTTTAGTATTTTTTGATGTTAATAAAACCTCATTATTATTAATACCATTTAATATTTTATTAGCCATATGCGAAATCTCTAACTGTTCGTCCTTGAAAAAATCTTTAAGATATTCTTTATCAAAATAATTAATTACCTGAATCTGATATTTTTTTAAAATGTTCTCAATTTCAAATACAATTGAATTTGAAATTGAAATTAATTTAATTTCTAAACATATTTCATCACTATTTGTTTCATCTTTCAATGAAGTATAACTCTTTTCATTAACTATATATTTATTTATCAACATATGAATAAGTTTATACTCTCGATAACTTTCTTTAAACAAATCTTTAACATCTGTAAGTATATTTTTTAAGAATACATCACTAATATTTTGAGAATAATTTTTTTTTTTTATACTTAAATCTAAATTAAGAATTGTTTTATTTTGAACTATCAAATTTATTTTGTTTACAAAGCTTCCCGCTACTTTTTCAATACTGAAAATGTGCTTTTCTAAAAATTCATCTAAAAGGTTTAAATCTATTTTTTCTAAATCAGTTTGATATTTGAATTCTTTTTTATATAAATTTTCAAAGTTTTTTATATCTAATAAATATATTTCAAACTTATCATTAGAAATAACCAAATAAGTTTCAAAATCTATTGCTTCATTCATTTAAAATGATTATTTGATTTTTAATTCTAGCATCTAAAATTTTTTTTTTTTCTAATTTAATATCTTGTAAAAAATCAAATATTTTATCTAAAGTTTCTTTTTTGATTTCCTCAGGTAATTTAATTACTATATCGTTATAAAATTTCAAATCCCATCTATTTGATTTAAAATAATACAATGATTTTATTGCTGAATATTCAATTTTTGACTGATCAATAATTTTTTTTAATTCTAATACTTCTTTTATTTCAGGATTCCCAAATATATATGGCAATTGTTTTTCTGAATTATTTTTATCTGTCAATTTTCCGTTGTTTCCAATTAAGAAAAACTTTCCATTTTCATTAATCCTAGCAATAAATTTTGTTTTTTTTATATTTATATCAATTGAATAAGGATATTTTTTTATAACGTTGTACTCTTCAACTAATGAATTATTTTCGATTATATTTTGAAAGCTTTTTTTATTAATAAAAAAAATATTTTTTAAATCTAAATTTTTTAAATTATAAAGTAATATTTTTCGGTCATTTTCATCTAAACCAAAAATAATAATTTTTTTTACTTTTTCAAATCTTAAATTATTAATTGAATTATTATTTATCGAACCAACTAAAATTAATAAAAAAAAGTAAATTAATATTTTTTTACTTTTTCTTTGGTGCATCTTTTAAAATCCATTCAATTAATTTCAAAAAACTGATTCCTTCGTAAGAAGCTATTTCAGGTACGAGAGATAATTTTGTCATACCAGGTTGTGTGTTGATTTCTAATAGATAAAATCTTCCTTTAAAATATTTAAAATCTGATCGTGTTATACCAGAACAACCAATAATGTTGTGTGCTTTAAACGCAATATTCAATACTTGATTTAATTTTTTATTTGGTAAATCAACAGGTATTATATGTTTAGTTTTCGCATTTGTGTTGTACTTTGCTTGATAATCATAGAAAGCTCTTTTGGGTTTTAATTCAATTGCTCCAAGTTTTTTATTACCCATAATTGCTACTTGAATTTCTCTTCCTCCAATAAATTCCTCAATCATAATTTTTTTGTAATCTTTTAATGATTTAACTTTTTGTGCTACATTAGATTTATTGCATATAAAAACATTAACACTTGAACCCTCATTTAAAGGTTTTATTACAACAGGAAATTTTAATTTTGACTGAATTTTTTTTATTAAGGTAGATGATTTATAACTATAATTATAAACAAAAAATTTTGGTGTATTAATTTTATTTTTTATAAAAATTTTTTTTGAAATTTCTTTATCCATAGCTATAGATGAAGCAACAACACCTGAATGGGTATAAGGAATTTTAAATTTTTCTAAAATACTTTGAATATATCCATCCTCTCCAAATTGACCATGCAATGCATTAAAAATTATATCAGGTTTAAATTTTTTGATATTTGAAGATAAAGATCTATCTGGTTCAGAAATCTGAATTTTATATCCATTTTTTTTCAGCTCTTTTGCAACCTGTTTCCCTGTATCAAGACTTATTAATCTCTCTTTTGATATGCCACCCGAAAGTATTAGTATTTTTTTTCTCAATTTATTCTAAAATTTTAATTTCAGTTTCTAACTTTACACCTGTTTTCTCAAAGACATTTTTTGATACATATTCGATCAAATTCTTCATGTCTTTAAATTTAGCATTACCTTTATTTACAAAAAAATTACAGTGTTTTTCTGAAATATATGCGTCACCAAAAGAAATATCTAATGGAACAGACTCTTTTATTAGTTCCCAAACCTTTTTTTCAGATTGATCTAAAGGGTTTTTAAAAGTACTTCCGCTGGTTTTAATTCTTGTTGGTTGTGCTTTTTCTTTTTTTTCTTTTAAAAAATTCATTTCATTTTGGATTAATTCTTTTTCTTTCTTAAAGCCTTTAAAGGAAGCGCTTAAAAAAATATGATCATCAGATAAACCGCTATCTCTGTATTTAAAATTTATATCTTTTGCAGGTATAGTTATTACCTGACCAGATTTAGTAACTGCTTGAATCGAAACAAGAACATCTTTAAATTCTCTATTGAAACATCCGGCATTCATTTTAATTCCACCGCCAACTGTACCTGGTATACAAGACAAAAATTCAAAACCACCTAAACTATTTTCTAATGCAAATTCTGACAATGCTTTGTCACTAACAATACTTCCTGCAATAATTATATCATCTGACAGAACTGATAAATTATTAAAATTATTTGCAAGCTTGATTACTACACCGTCATATTTGTCGTCAGTTATTAATGTGTTGGATCCTCCACCTAAGACAAAGATTTTTTCTTTATTTTCTATAATTTTTAAAAATTTGATTAAATCTTTTAAATTATCTGCTTTAAAATAAATTTTAGCTTTACCACCAATATTAAACCAATTTTTTTTTTTTAAATCACAGTCTAGCTTTAGGTTTTGACCAAACTCTTCTGACAGTTCTTTTAATTTAGTTTTCATTATAAATATTTGGGTAATTCTCTCATCCAGCTTGAAATTGAACCAGCGCCCATACCTATGACAATTTTTTTTCCATAAATATTACTTTTTACATATTTTGCTAATTGCAATTGATCCTCGATCATCAATAATTCAACCCTCGAATTTTTAATAATTTGTTTTGCAAAACTAAGATAACTAAATCCGAGTTTCATTTTTTCACCGGCATTATAAATTGGAAACAAAATTACTTTATCAGCATCTCTAAAAGCGTAACTAAACTCTTTTTTTAAATCTTTTACTCTTGATATTCTATGGGGTTGAAAAATACATATCTTCTCATAACCTTTATATACTTTCATTACCCCATTAAGTACTTCTCTTATCTCAGTTGGATGATGTGCATAGTCATCAAAAAAATCAACATTATTAAAAGAAAAAATCTTATTAAATCTTCTTTGAACACCTTTAAAATTTTTAAGTCCTTTTTTTATATCAAATATTGATATTCCAACAGTCAACGATACTGCAAGAGCCGCAACTGCATTTTTAATATTATGATTTCCTAAAAGGGGAACTATTATATTTTTTAAGAAACGATTTTTTTTATTTGGTAATTTTATTAATAAATCAAATTTTGAAAATTCTTTATATTGATTTATATTTTTTATAGAAAAGTTTGATTTAGGATTTTCACCATATGTATAAAAATTTTTCTTTTTAATATTTTTAATTAAATTTTTATTATTCTTATCATCTAAACAGATAAATGATTTTCCAAAAGATGGAACCTTCTCAACAAAATCAATAAAATATTTATTTAATTTTTTCATCGAATTATAAAAATCCATGTGCTCTCTATCAATGTTAGTTATGATAGAGTAAGTTGGCGGTATAAATATAAAGCTACCATCAGACTCATCTGCCTCCAAAATAGACCAATCACTTTTACCTAATTTTGCTGTATTATTGATTGAATTTATAACTCCACCATTAATAATCGTCGGGTCTATTTTTGTATTTTGAAAAATTGATGCAATTAAAGAAGTAGTTGTTGTTTTACCGTGAGATCCGGCAACTACAATATTTTTAGACAGAGACACAATGTTTGCTAGCATTTCTCCTCTTTTGTATATTGGTAGACCTTTTGATTTTGCCTCAATTAATTCTGGATTATTTTTTTTAATTGCTGAAGAAACAACCAGAATTGTAGCCATATTTATATTCTCTTTTTTATGTCCAACATAAATTTTGATTTTTTCTTTTCTAATCCTATTAATATTTTTATTATTTGAAATATCACTTCCTTGAACTTTAAAACCTTTTCTCTTCATTATCATTGAAAGGCCACTCATTCCTATCCCACCTATACCAACAAAATGAATAACCTCTGATTTAGCTAATTCAATTTTCATTTAAAATTTCCAATAAATTTTGATTAACATTATTCCAAGTATTTTGATAATTTAATTTTTCTAGATTTTCTTTTTTTGTAACATAATCTTCATCTTTCTTAGATATTTTCAACAATAATTCTTCAAATTTATTTTTATCAAATTTTTTTTGATCAATTATCCAACAACAATTTTTATCATAATAATATTTAGCATTTTCATATTGATGATTATCCTTGGAACCAGGAAGTGGTACGGCGATAAAAGGAATATTCATTAATGACATTTCAGCTAAGCTTGAAGCGCCTGATCTTGATATACATAAATCAGACTGTTTCATGAGTTCATTTAAATTTTGATCAAAACTAAAAACATTGCTTTCTATATTATTAATTTTATAAAAATTTTTTAAATTGTTCATATTTTTTTCACTAGTTTGATGGATTACATTTATTAAGCAGGATTTTGAGACGCTCAAAATTGATTCATTAATAAGTGTATCAAAAATTTTAGCTCCTTGACTACCTCCAACAATCATGATGGTAAATAAATTTACATCTTTTTTATATAAATCTGATTCATAATATTTTTTTCTTATAAAAGGTTTTGAAATTTTTTTCTGATTTTCAAATTTTTTTGGATAATTTTTTAAGTTTTTTGAATAACATATTAATTTTTTAGAAAAATTTAAAAAAAATTTATTCGCTCTTCCTAAAACCATATTTGGTTCAATTAAAAAAATTTTAATATTTAGAATTTTTGCTGCCAAACATAAAGGTAAGGACATGTACCCACCTGTTGAAATTAAGTAAGAAATTTTTTCTTTTTTTAATATTTTTAGAGAATTAATTGTTAATATTAAGATTTTAAATAATTTAAAAGGAAAAAGTATTAAGCTATTAAACTTTGGTGTATCTATTAAAATAGGTCTATAATCATTTTTTTCTAAATATTTTAATCCTCTAGAGTCTGTTGAGATTATTGTGTCATATTTTTCTTTTAAATGGTCATGAATTGTAATTGCAGGAATTACGTGTCCCCCAGAACCTCCAGTGGAAATTAATACTTTTTCTCTCACTTATTATATTTTTCTTTTTGTTAAGTTTAAAATTATACCTGTCAATATTGAGGTACTTACAATTGAAGAGCCTCCATAACTCAAAAAAGGTAATGTCATTCCAGTTGTTGGAAATAATCTTATATTAACTCCAATATGAATTGTGGCCTGCATAAGAATTAAACTTACTGATCCAATTAAAATAAGTTTATTTTGCTCCTCATTTTCAAAACTTATTTTTTTAAAAACCATGTAAATTAGAACTAAAAACAAAATTAAGATTAAAATTATGGCAATCACACCAAACTCTTCGGAAATTACTGAAATAATATAATCAGTATGCGCTTCTGGTACTCTATTTTTTAGTGTTCCTTCTCCTATCCCTTTTCCAAAAAAACCTCCACTTGTTATTGATTCTATTGCTTTATCTGATTGAAAATTATGAGTTCCTGTTTCTTTATCAAAAAATGAAAAAATTCTAGCTTTAATATAATTAAATTTAGGAACGTAAATAATCATATAAGACAACAAAATTAATCCAATAGAAGAGATTGAAAGCAAAAAATATAAATTAATACCTGAGCAAAATATCAAAACAGCCCATGAAAAAACTACTAATAATGTTTGACCAATGTCTGGCTGTATTATCAGTAGCAAAGAAACTAAGGTCATTAAAATTGTTGATGCTAAATATTTGAATAAAATATTGGTTTCATTTTTACATAAAATAATTGCAAGAATTACAATCAAGAAAGGTTTCACTATTTCTATGGGTTGAAATCTTGGTAAAAAAAATAAATCAATCCATCTCCTTGATCCCTTAACTTCTATGCCAATTATAGGTACTAAAAACAAAGAGAGTAATGAAATAAAAAAGAGAATTATTGAAAATTTATACAATTTATCTTGATTTAAGGATGAAAAAATAAAAATAAGAATTACTCCAATAATTACATAAATTAAATGTTTAAAAAAAAAGAAATAATTATTGGTATCTAATTTATCTGAAGCTATGAGTGATGTTGATACTAAAGAGAAAAAAAGTCCAATAGTGAATAGAATGCTAACTAAAAATAATAAAGGTTTGTCAATATTTTTCCACCACTGGTAATAAAATTTATAAATTATGCTATTACTTTGCATATATTAATTTTTTAACTATTTTATTGAAGTAATTGCCTCTATCTTCAAAATTTTTAAAACTATCAAATGATGCACCAGCAGGACTAAAAAAAATTATATTTTTTTTAATTTCTTTATCTTCTATCTCTAAGAAAATTGCTCGTAAGGTTTCATTTAAAGTTTTATATTTTTTAACCTTTAATTTATCTCTCAAAACTTTATGAAACTTATTTCGATATGAACCAAAAATGAATGCTTTTATATTTTTGCATTTTATTTTAGATAATTTGAACTTATCATTTTTTTTTGGTATGCCTCCCAAAATCCAATAAACATCATTCAAATTATTTAGTATATTTTCTGAAGAAGCGAAGCTTGTTGATTTAGAATCGTTTATTATTGTTAAATTTTTTTTATCAAAAACAATTTGTTGTCTATAATTAAGGCCTTTAAAATTATTAATTGTTTTGATTAATCTGTCTTTTGACAGTTTTAATTTAGGTGCAATTTCAAAAATAAATGAGAGATTTTCTCTATTTCCGTCGGAAGCAAAGTATTTATTGCTAATCTTATCAATTATGTTTTTCAAATTTGAGACATCAACTTTATAAATTTTTGACTTAAATTTATTTTTTTTAATTTTTTTTGAAATTAATAAATCATTTTTTTTAACGTATGCAAAATTTCCTTTAACTTGAGACTCGATTAATTTAAATTTTGCATTAACGTAATTTTTTAGGTTCTTATGTCGTTCAATGTGATCTGCTGAAATATTTAGAATTAAGCTATATTTTGATCTAAAAATCTTTGAATAATCTAGTTGATATGATGAGGCTTCAATCACAAAAATCGTTTTTTTTGTTATTTTTTTCTCTGCAAGTGCTGGATTTCCTATATTTCCAATCAATCGAGCGTCTTTTTTCTGATCAACCAAAGCATCATGTAGTATTTTTGCTGTGGTTGATTTTCCGTTAGTACCTGTAATTGTTATGCTCAAATTATCATAAAAAGAGTATAAAACATCAAGATCTGTATATATTTTTTGTAAATTTTTTTTCAAGAACGTCGATAATTTACATTTTGAAATATCTATTCCTGGACTAATAATGATAACATCAAAACTTATTTTTGAAATTTCACTTAAACTAACTAATTTTTTATTTATTTTTGAATTGTCATCGAAAAGATAAACATCTGCTTTTTTTTTTAAAAATTTATATGAAGATATTCCACTTTTGCCTAATCCATATATTAATATTTTTTTTCTTAAAAAAATATTTTTTTTATTTTTCATTATCTTAATTTTAACGTAGCAAGTCCTATCATTGCTAAAATTATTGAGATAATCCAAAATCTAATAACTATGGTAGATTCAGGCCAACCTTTTTTCTCAAAATGATGGTGTATAGGTGCCATTCTAAAAATTCTTTTTCCTGTAAGTTTGAATGAAATTACCTGAACCATTACGGAGACTGCTTCTAAAACGAAAAGACCTCCTGTTATCGCTAAAACAATCTCATGTTTTGTTATAATACCTACTGCTCCTAAAGAACCACCTAAAGATAAAGAGCCTGTGTCTCCCATAAAAATTTTAGCTGGAGGAGCATTAAACCATAAAAACCCTAAGCAAGCTCCAATAATTGCTCCACAAAAAATTGCAACTTCACCTGTTCCTTCAATGTAAGGAATTTGTAAGTAATTTGAAAAAACAATATTTCCAGTTACATAGCTTATGAATGCAAAACAAGCTGCCACCAATATTACTGGTACTGTTGCTAAACCGTCTAGACCGTCTGTAAGATTTACAGCATTAGAAGAACCTATTATTACAAATACAGCAAAGGGTATAAAAAACCATCCAAGATTAATTATTAAATTTTTAAAAAAAGGAAAATATAAATTATTTAAATCTTGATAATCAATCAAATAAACAAACAAACTTACTCCTAATAACGCTAATATAATCTGTGCGATTATTTTAAACTTTGATGAAATACCAGAGGAATTACTTTGCTTAATTTTTTTATAATCGTCAAATGCACCCAGTAATCCAAATGAAATAGCAATGTATAAACAAAATAAAATATTATTATTTGATAAATCTGCCCATAAAATAACTGAAATTATTAGACCAAGTAAAATAATAATTCCACCCATTGTTGGAGTACCAATTTTTTTAATTATGTGATCTTCAGGTCCATCATCTCTAATTGGATTAAAAATTTTTTGATTTGAAAAAAATTTTATAAAAGGACCTCCAATAAATAAAACTATTACTAAAGATGTAAAAAAGGATAAACCAGTTCTGAAAGTTAAATATTTAAAGACGTTTAAAAAGCCGAAATTGTCAATAAAATTTAATAGAAACTGATATAGCATTTAATTTAGATCTTTTATTTCATTAACTATCTTATTGAAACCTGTCGCAAGTGAGGCTTTGATCATCAAATAATCATTGTTTTTAATATCATTTCTAATCAAATCATCGATCTGAGAATTTTTGCTTAGTATTTTACCTTTTTTACTATTTAATATTTTTTTATATATTAAAGAAGCCATTTTTCCTTTTACAAAAACCTTATGAATTTTAGTTTGATTTATTAATGGAGCAATAGATTCATGAAGTTTTTTAGAATAACTACCAAGCTCCAACATATCCCCAAGCAGCAAATATTTTTTAGACTTGTTTGACTTTATTTTATCAAAATTTTTAATAGCAGAACTTAATGATAGCGGATTTGAGTTATAACTTTGATCAATTAAATTTATTTTTTTATTATTTATTTTTATTATTGAATGGTCCCCTCTCCCATTAGGAATTTTAAAATTTAAAAAAATATTTTTATTTAAATTAAATATATTTAAATTCACACTAATAACAGCTAATGCAGATAGAATATTGTAAATATTGTTTTGATAGTCATCAGAGATTATAAAATATTTAATTTTATTCATAAATCTAACTTTAATTTTAAAATTTTTTCCAAATGATTTAATATCTATTAACTTAATATCTGCTCTTTTACTTTTGATACCAAATGAAATTAATTTAAGATTTTTCTTTTTAGAAATTTGCCTATGCAGTTTAAAAAATTTATCATCTGCATTTAAGATAATAGAACCATTTAATTTAATATTATTTATAATCTCTGATTTTGCTAAGGCAATCTGTTTTATATTTTTAAAATTTTTTGCATGTGCATAATTTATATTTGTAATAACTCCAACATTTGGCTCAATTATTTTTGTTAAATAATCAATCTCACCCTTTTTATCCATTCCTACTTCTAAAACACCATATTGATCATTCTCTTTAATATTAAGAAGACTTAAAGGAACTCCAAATTTATTGTTATAAGACTTTGGTGATATACTCGTAATTGAAATTTTTCCCAACGCACTTCCTAATAATTCTTTGAGTGTAGTCTTCCCACAACTACCTGTGATAGCTATAATGTTAGTGCTTATATTTTTTCTGTATACCTTTGAAACATTTGTTAAAAATTTTAAGGTGTTTTTAACTTTTATCTGCCGTTTATTATCTAGATTATTTTGAATTTTATTTACAATTGCTAATGATGCTTTTTTCTTAAATGATTGTGAAACAAATTTATTTCCATCATTTATTTTTCCTTTGATAGCAAAAAAAACATCGTTTTTTTGTACTTCATTAGAATTAATACTCGCATTATTTATTGAAATAGACTTTGGTAATTTTTGAGTGTTAGAAAGTTCTTTAATTATATTTATTTTTAATTGATCGGATAAATTTTTGTTTTTTTTATTGATTTCTTTTAGAATTTTTATTCTATCGGAAAATTTGATTTTCTTTTCACCAATTTCCTGTGTGTTTTCGTGCCCTTTTCCTGCAACTAATAAAATATCTCCACTTTTTAAATTTTTAATAGCCTCGGATATTGCTATTGCTCTATTAGAAATTTCTGTAATTTTCTTAGCATTGATACCCTTTTTAATATCTTTTCTTATATTTGCTGGGCTTTCGTAACGAGGGTTATCGTCAGTTAAATATATATTATCTGCATAAATACTTGCTATTTTGCCCATTTTCATTCTTTTGTTTTGGTCTCTATTCCCCCCACAACCAAATAAAAGGTTTAACTTTTTATCAGGAAATTGCTCCTTAATATTTAAAAGACAAACTTTTAAAGCATCAGGAGTGTGTGCATAATCAAGAATAACAGTCGAATTATTTTTAATTTTTCCAATTTTTTCTAATCTACCTTCAACTGGTTTTAATTTTGGTAAGACTTTTAAAATATTTTCAAAATTTAAATTACTTTTTTGTGCAGCAATTGCAGCCATCAAAATATTCTTGATTTGAATTTTACCTATTAAATTTAAGTTAATTTCCTTAATTGAATCTTTATGTTTTATTTTAATCAATTGATTTTCATTGTCATATCTATGAGATAATATTTGAAAACTATTTTGTTTTTCATTTATTGCTGATAATTTTAATTTTTTCTTTAAAGAGATTTTCTTGATTGTTTTATATTGAGGTATATTTTTATCTGTAATTATATTTCCTTTTTTTTCTATTAAATTCTCAAATAAATAAAGTTTTGCTTTTAAATAATTTTTCAAATTTTTATGATAATCAAGATGATCTTGTGATAAATTTGTAAAAATTCCAGATTTAAAATTTAATCCATCTAATCTATATTGTTTCAATCCATGACTGGAAGTTTCCATGATAACATTATCAATTTTTTCTTTTTTTAATTTTTGTAAGATCTGACCTAAATTAATTGGATCAGTTGTTGTATTAAATAAATTTAAATTTATATTTCTTGATTTAACTCCTAATGTTCCAATTGAAGCAACCTTTTTTTTATTTAATTGCATTATTTGAAGATAAAATTCAGCAACTGAAGATTTTCCATTGGTTCCTGTAACAGCTACTAAATTTTTTGGTATTTTGTTGTAAATTTTAAATGAGACTTCTGCTAATAATTTTCTTATATTTTTTGTTCTTATAAACAAAATTCCATTACGAAAATTTTTTATTTTTTGTTCTGTTATAATTATTTTAGAACCTTTTTCTATAGCTGTAGAAATGAATTTATTTCCATCTATACTATTTCCCTTAATTGCAAAGAAAATATTATTTTTGTTTAAAGATCTAGTATCAAAAGAGATACCTGAAAAAAATAATTTTTTATAATTTTTATGGATACCTTTAAAATAATTTCCAAGTAACATTATTAGTCAACCTGTATATATTTTGTGGCTAAAATAGGCCCAATTTTATCAATTACTTTTCCTGCTACCTCTACTGATGTCCACCCAGCTGTATTATATAGTGTCCCCTTCCATCCACCATTTCTATGCCTATACTTATAATAGTAATCTTTTGATTTTTTAGGTGTATCTAACATCACAACAAATACAAATTGTGGATTAGATGTTGGAAATACCGAACTAAAAGTATTTATTTTTGCCTCTGAATATTTCCCTCCTTCTGGTTGGTCAGCTGTACCTGTTTTGCCTCCAATTTCGTAATTTTCAACATCTGCAAATCTAGCAGTACCCTCCTCTGTATTAACAATTTTTCTTAAAGCATTAACAACTTGTTCCGAAATTCCTTCATTAATTATTCTTTTGTTATTATTTTTTTTATTATCTTCTTTAAAAACCAATGTTGGATTTACATCGTAGCCACCATTAGCCAATATAGCATATCCTTTTGCTAGTTGAAGAATGGTTGTTGCTACTCCATGACCAAAAGAAGCTGTTGCTAATCTACATTTTCCAAAATTATAATCAATTTGAGGTGCCACTTCTTCAATGTCAAAATTAATCTGAGTCAATACACCAATATCCTCTAAAAAAGATTTAAATTTTTCTGGACCAACTTTTTGAGCAATTCTTACAGACCCTATATTTCCAGACCTAACTAAAATTTGCTCAGCAGTTAAATCTGAAGGTATTTCATTGTCATATTCTCCAATTCTGTATCTGTCACACTTAATTGATTTTGGCAAATCTAAAAAATCAGTATCTGGTTCAATTAATTTTTCATTTAAAGCGCTTGCAAAAGTAAATACTTTAAAAACTGAACCAAGTTCATATGTTCCTTTTGTTACTCTATTAATATAATTGACATCCGATATATTTTTTCTCTCATTTGGATTAAAATCAGGTAACGAGACTAAAGAAAGTATATTGCCATTATTAACATCCATTAAAATTGCTGCACTTCCTTTGCTTTTAAAAATTTCCTGATATTTTAACAATTCTTTTCTAATTAAAAATTGAATGTCTTTATCAACAGTTAACTTAATTGGATCTCTAGATGTTTTAAGATTTTCATTTAACGATTTTTCTAATCCAGAAATACCATTATTGTCATTATCAATTTGACCTAAAATATGACTAAAAAGATTTTTCTGTGGATACATTCTAAGCACTTTTTCTTCGGGGATAAGAGATTTATCTCCCAACTTCATAAGTTGTTCATATTTTTCCTCTGAAATTTTTTTCTCTAAATAAAAAAACTTTTTATTTTCTATTTTTTTTTCAATTTCATTAAAATCTTTTTCTGGGAAAATAATTTTTAGACTTAACAGTAATTTTTCTTTACTAATTATGTCTGAAGTTTTGAGACCAACATCAATAGACTTAACCGTTTTTGCTAAATAATTACCATTAATATCTAAAATATCCGCTCTATAAAGATCGCTACTGAAAGGAAGTGTGTTGCTTGTATTTTCAATTTTTGCCTCACGAGTCCCTAAATGAATTAAATGTATTGTGTATATTGAATAAATAACAAAAAAGACAAAAAAAATGAAAGCAACTCGATTAAATTGAATATTTAATCCAGTATTGTTTTTTTTATAATCAAAATCATTTTTGTGATCTTCAATTGTTAATCTTTCTTTAAAATTGCTCATTTTGCCTTAGTTATTTTATAATCCTCTAATTTATTTAAATTATCTGAAATATTATAAATTTTAATATCATCTATCTTTTTTTGAACTAATTGATCTTCAAAATATAAAGATTGATATTCTAATAATTTTTCAGCAGAACTTAGATAATCATATTCCAACTGAATATTTTCTAAATCTGATTTTAAAAGTCTTACACTTTCTTTATAAGCAAATATTTTATCTTCGATTTTTTTTGTGGTATTTTTGATAATTGCTGTGGTTAAAACTAAAATTATAATTGTTAATGCTAGTAATAATCTTTTCAAAGTTTATCTCCAAACTTTTCTATTTCTAAAAAATTTTTAAATTTTTCCTCTATATCTGTATCAAAATTAAAGAAATCACTTTTCTTAATTGCATATCGTAGTTTTGCTGATCTCGAAGGAGGATTTTCTTTTATTTCAAGATCAGATGGAACAATTGGTTTTTTTTGACTTAAATTAAAAAGAGTTTCTTTTTGTTCTGTTTGAGGTGTGTATCTTGAAATACTTTCATTTTGAGAAAGACTTTTTAAAAAATATTTTACAATTTTATCTTCTAAAGAATGAAACGTAACGACGGCTAAAACACCTCCCTTTTTTAGTACTTTTGTAGCATTTATCAGTCCATAAATTAATTCGCTTATTTCTTTATTCACAAAAATTCTAAGAGCTTGAAAAACTTTGGTTGAATTGTGTACTTTAAAATTTTTTCTTATTTTTGATCTATCAACAATTTTAATTAAACCCTGTGTATCAATTTTCTTATTTAATCTTTCTTTTACAATATTTTTAGAAATATGTTTTGCATCTTTTTCATCTCCAAAGTATTTAAAAATTTTCTCCAACTCTTTTACCTCAAGTTTATTAATAACATCAGCAGCTGAATAGTTGTTTAAACCCAATTGCATATTTAAATCTGTCATTGAGTTGAAAGATAATCCTTTTTTTAGATCTTTCATTTGTGTTAATGAATATCCAAGATCAAAAATAACACCTTTGATATTTTCGTTTTTGATTTTTAAATTAGTTAATTGACTAAATTTTAAATTTTTGAAAATAAATCTACCTTCAAAATTTTCTAAAATTGAGTTTGCAACTTTTTGACTTTCAATATCCCTATCAAGTCCAATTACCTTTGTATTTTCAAACTCTAGTATTTTTTTTGAATATCCGCCTTGACCAAATGTACAGTCTATAAATGTGCCACCATGTTGAGGGGTGATAACGCTAATAATTTCTTTTAGCAGTACAGGATAATGTTTTTGTACATCCGGTACTATGGTGGCTTCCATTTATTTCTTTGAAGACCATTAATTTTTTTGTCTTCTTAGGAAAGCAGGAATTTCAAGATCGTCTTCATCTTCTTGATCTTCAGAATTCAACAAATCTGAAGGTGAAGAGTTTTCACTTTCTGAACTAAATAAATCTGGTGAATCTGAATCAACGCCAAATTCCTTTAGATCATTTGATGGTTCTTCTTGAACATTTTCATCATGATTTTTTTCTTCAAATGTTTCTACTGCTTCTTGAGTAAAAGATTTTTCCATTTCATTTACAGTGCTGTCATCTACAATGTTTTCTGTTACTACGCTATTTTCTGTAGCAAAATTTTCATTCATCATATTATTTTCAACACTTATTTGCTCTTGTTCTTGAACCATTTCATTCTCAACCTTAAGTGCGTTAGCACCATGAGTAATTGGGCTTGATGAGTTTGAAAAATTAAATGCTGGAGACCCCATATTTGAAAAATCAGAGTAACCAGGATTACGATTTTGTATTCTATGCACCATATTTACTACTGATTTAGATTCAGGTTGTTGTCCATCTAATGAAGTTGCAACAATGGAAACTCTCATTTTTCCGTCTAAGTCAGCATCAGTTATTGCTCCTATAATTAACTCAGCTTCTGGATCAACCTCTGCTCTTACTTTGTTAACTGCTTCATCAACTTCAAAAAGTTTTAAGTCTTTACCACCAGTGATATTTACTAGTAACCCTTTAGCACCTTTTAAAGTATAATCGTCAATTAATGGATTGCTAATCGCCATCTCTGCAGCTTTAAGTGCTCTACCTTCACCTTCAGCTTCTCCAGTTCCCATCATTGCTTTACCCATTGAAGCCATTACAGTTTCAACATCAGCAAAATCTAAATTAATTAATCCAGGTCTTACCATTAAATCTGTAATACTCTGAACTCCATGCATCAATACGTTATTTGATAGATTAAAAGACTCTTCAAACGTTGTTTGTTCATTTGCAATTTTAAATAAGTTTTGGTTTGGAATAACAATTATAGTATCCACATGTTTTCTTAATTCTTCCAATCCTTGTTGTGCTCTTCTCATTCTAGAGGGGCCTTCATATAAAAACGGAAGAGTTACAACACCTACAGTTAAAATATTTAATTCTTTAGCAGCTCTAGCGATGACATGAGCAGCACCAGTGCCCGTTCCACCGCCCATACCAGCTGCAATAAAAACCATATTTGCACCTTGAAGTGTATTTACAATTTCATTTAAAGATTCATCAGCAGCCGCTTGTCCAATATCCAATTTTGCACCTGCACCCAAACCTTTCGTCAAATTTAAACCAATTTGAATTCTAGTTTTTGCTTTACTTAACTTTAAATCTTGAGCATCTGTATTTACGGCAATAAACTCTACTCCTTGAAGTTTATTATCAATCATTTCATTTATTGCGTTTCCTCCAGCTCCACCTACTCCTAAAACTAAAAGTCGTGGCTGAAGTTCTTTTATCTCTGGTGCTTTAAAGTTAATTGTCATCTTATTTCCCCTCGTTATTGTTTAAATGTTTTTCCCATTTAAGACTTGCTCGATTTAAGTTTGCTTTTTTTCTTGCTGATGTCTTAAATTTTTCAAATGCTGTTGGTTCCCAAATTTGAAAGGTTTGACCTTGACCAACAAACAACATGCTATTTTTTATTTTTGCATGTTTTAATAATTTTGATGAAAGAGAAATTCTACCTTCACTATCAAACTGTAAATTATTACTTTCAGCTAATATTGATGTTGCAAAATAATCTCTTTTTTCCTCAAAAGGATTTAGAGAGTCTATTGCTGAGGAAATTTTTTCAATTCTGTCTTGAGAGCATGCTTCTATAGAATAATTATTGAAAGATGGGTAACAAATTACTCCATTATAACCTAAATTGGACAAATGAGATCTAAAACTAGCAGGCACAGATACTCTTCCTTTCTTGTCCAATTTGTTCTCGTAAGTAGATAAAAACATGTTTTTTTAATTTTATAAATTCCATAAATGGGAATATTTGGGAATATATGGGTATTTAAAATGATAGTCAAATGTTGATTCTGTGCTTAATTAAAGTCATTTTATGAGGAAAAGTTTAAAATAATGGTTTAAAATTGATGAGTTCTTTCATTTATTTGTTTGCTAAGATAATGAGAGTGCTTATTGAAGCTATATTTAAATTTATGCTTCCAACCTTAAAAATAATTGTATTAATATTTTGTTTTTTCGTTTTTTAAACTGTGAAGTGCCAGATAAACTATAAGCCGGGTTCTGTCATTTAAACCTATCATTTGTCTAGGCTTAAGATCGCTCTTAAGCTCAAGCAACTAACCCTGATGACTAGCCAAGGACGGCTTTTAGTTTTGCAACAATGTCATCTCTACTTAGTCTTGCTCCCAGTGGGGTTTTCCAGCGTTCATTGTTACCAATAGAACCGGTGTGCTCTTACCACACCTTTTCACCCTTGCCATGTTATGGCGGTTTATTTTCTGTGGCACTATCCCTAGGGTTTCCCCCGCCAGGCATTACCTGGCACTGTGTCCTTGTAGAGCCCGGACTTTCCTCTTTAAAAAAAATTTAAAGCGATAAGTCATTTATCTGGCGAGATGAATTTATTATTAAACTTTAAAATTACAAGATAAATTAATTAAGCTTTCTAATTAGGTTTTCGCTTATTAATAAACACTCTTTATCAATTTTGCCATTTACTAGTTCTTGTCTAAATCTCCTCTGAAATGCAAATGTGATAATTTTATTATGTATGTTTTTATTTATTTTTAAGTTTCTGGTATAACCAATTTTATGAAGATTATTGATAAATTTTAATTTTAATAAATTATCTAATTTAAATTCTCTATATCTCTTAATTTTATTTAAATTTAAATCATGCCATATTCCTATTTTATTTTTTGATAAAAATTCCCATGGAAATTTCTCGCCAGGATCTAACTTTCTATCTGGTGCTATATCAGAGTGACCTAAAATTGATTTTGTACTAATTTTAAATTTTTTAACCAAAAACTTTGTTAATTTTATTAATGAGAACATTTGATTTTTTGAAAATTTTTTGTATTTAAATTCATGACCAGGATTGGTTATTTCAATTCCAATAGAATTTTTGTTTAAAGATTTATATTTTTTCCAACTAGAAATTCCTGCATGCCAAGCCTGATAATTTTCAGGTACCATTTTTATAATGTCACCATTATTTTTAATTAAATAATGACAACTAACCTTAGAGTTTTGATTTAATAATTTGTCTATTGCTTTTTTTTCAGATTTCATTCCAGTATAGTGAAAAACTATGAATTTTATCTCACTTTTTTTTCTTCTTTTTGGATCAAAATTTGGGGAATAATTTAGTATTATTTTCATACTCAATTTGGGTACAAATTTAGGCTATTTATTAACAATTTATCGTCACTTTTGAAATTTAATTCTGCTTTAATATTGAATTTTATATAATATAAGTTCTTATGTTAAAAAAAATTTCTATCTTACTATTTTCTTTATGTTTAATTACATTTAACGCTAATGCGGGATCTGATGGTGAATTAACCCTAAATCAAAATAAATCTGAAACCCAAAAAACTAAAGATTGTTTTGAAAAATTAAATAGAAAGACATTTGCTTTCAATCAAGGTCTTGATAAAGCATTAATTAAACCAATCGCAAAAAGTTATAGAAAACTACCTGAAGGTGTTCAAAAAGGAACCTCTAATGCTGTTAAAAATTTATCTACCTTGGTTACAATACCAAATAATGTATTACAAGGTGATGTACGAACAGCTCTCATAAATACAGCTCGACTTGCAGTTAATACAACCGTTGGGCTACTAGGAACTATCGATGTTGCAAACAAAATGGGTTTTCCAAAATATGAAAAAGAAGATTACGGTCAAACTCTAGGTAAATGGGGTTTTGGACCAGGTTGTTATATAGTTTTACCAGTATTAGGACCATCTACGATTAGAGATACAACAGGTTCTTTTGCTAACGTAATGGGTGGAGATCCTTGGTACAATGCTTCTGTACATGGAAACAATGAATTTCTTAGCGAAGGTCTTTATTTAACATCCAAGGCTATTAGTGGCATTGAGTTTAGAGCTAATAATATTGAGTCACTCGAAAACCTAGAAGAAAACTCTATTGATTTTTATGCATCTATAAGAAGTTTATATTTACAAGATCGAGAAAATAAAATTAAAAATATTCAAAGAGGTAACATAGAAGTTATCTATGAGGAAGATGATGGCTGGGAAGAAATTGAAAACAAATAAAAAACTAATCTAAAATATGAAAAAAATACTTATATTTTTACTATTATTAAATTTTAATTTTACAAATTCATTTTCAATAGAAGCTGATGTATTTGTTCAGTCTACTGTTAATAGGGCTGCTGAGACTCTAGGTGGAGGATTAACAAAAGAAGAAAGGATGGATAAATTAAAAAAAATAGCTTTAGATACAGTCGATATAAAAGGAATTGGTTTTTATTCGCTTGGAGTTCATAGAAAAAGTGCATCAGATGAACAAAAGAAAGAGTATGAAAAAGCATTTGCTGAATATTTTCTTCAAAGCTTTTCAAGCAGATTGGCTGAGTATTCAAATCCAATCATAAACGTAGATTCAAAGAAAAAAATTAATGAAAATTACACAATAGTTTCAAGTACTTTAGCAGCTACAGACAAAAGGCCAGCTGTTAAAATAGACTGGCGAGTTTATACAAAAAACAAAGATCAACCTCTAATTCGAGATCTTATTATTGAAGGTTTAAGTTTAGCTAGAACTCAGAAAGAAGAATTTAATTCAATTATTCTTAGTGCAGATGGTGACATTAATGCATTGATCTCAAAACTAAAAGAGTTCTCGAATAGTTAATAACTTTGAAAATTACAACAAAATCAATACTTTTAATTTCAGCTATAACTTCATCTTTTTTTTTAATTTTTACGTTATACAAAGGTATAATTTTATACTTTGTTAATGAGGCGTTAGAAGATACTTTTGTTGGGGGTAGTACGTCTGACATTTCAATTGTATTGTGGTTTATACTTTCAGGAATCTTAATGCTTATAACATTAATGTTTCTTTTTTTTATAAAAATAAAAGATTTAAAAAGTCAAAAAATCATTGTTATAGGATTAACATTTTTTTGGATATCAATCTCTTTCCTTTCAATATTTGTAAGTTTTTCAAATTTATGGATAACTTTAATTACGTTAACAATTGGTGTTATTTCATTATTAGCAATCAAAAATCTTAAAAAAGAAATAGTTAACGAGTTAAACAAAAAAGGCTTAACTGATAAAGAAATATATCTTTTGCAAAAACTAGCTGGGATAACAAAAAAATAATTTTGGTGGGCCCGCCAGGACTCGAACCTGGGACCAATACATTATGAGTGTACTGCTCTAACCAACTGAGCTACAGGCCCAAAACAACATTTAGTTATATCATTTTTATCAAGTTATCAATTAAAGATAAATCAATAATGGTGGGCCGTGTTGGTTACGCTCCAACTACCCCTGCAATGTCAATGCAGTACTCTACTATTGAGCTAACGGCCCAATCTAACTTTCTAAGAAACTTTTTAGTTGTTTAGATCTACTTGGATGTTTTAATTTTCTAAGAGCTTTCGCCTCTATCTGTCTAATTCTTTCTCTTGTTACAGAAAACTGTAAACCTACTTCCTCTAAAGTGTGATCAGTGTTCATCCCTACACCAAATCTCATTCTTAATACTCTTTCCTCTCTAGGGGTTAAAGTAGATAAAATTTTTGTAGTTGCTTCTCCAAGGTTAGATTTTATAGCTTGTTCTAATGGTGCTAGAGCTTTGGTATCCTCAATAAAATCTCCTAAGCTACTATCCTCTTCATCACCAACTGGCTTTTCAAGAGAGACTGGTTCTTTAGAAATTTTTAATACTTTTCTAACTTTGTCTAACGGCATTCTTAATTTTTGTGCTAACTCTTCTGGAGTTGCTTCCCTCCCAAATTCACTTAATATTAATCTTTGGGTTCTAACTATCTTATTAATAGTCTCAATCATATGAACAGGTATACGAATTGTTCTTGCTTGATCAGCTATTGATCTTGTGATTGCTTGTCTGATCCACCATGTTGCATAAGTAGAAAATTTATATCCTCTTCTGTACTCAAACTTATCAACTGCTTTCATTAATCCAATATTACCCTCTTGAATTAAATCTAAAAATTGTAATCCTCTATTTGTATATTTTTTTGCAATTGAAATTACTAATCTTAAGTTAGCCTCAACCATCTCTTTTTTAGCTATTCTAGATTCTTTTTCACCTTTTTGAATTCTACTAACTAATTTTTTAAAATCAGTAACTGAAATTCCAAGTTTATGACTAATTTCAATTAATCTTTCTCTAATATTTTTAAATTCCTCTTTATTTTTTGAAAAGAATTGTTTCCATACTAAATTTGTATCTAAAAATTTCTTAAGATTTGGATTTATTTCATTGCCAACATAAAATTTTATAAATTCATTTCTTGGTATTTTTTGATCCATTGCAAGTCTTAAAAGATTTCCTTCTAAAGAAATAATTTTTTTATTCTCAACATAATGTTTTTGAACAAGTTCTTCTAAAACAGATGGAGAAAGCTGAAGAGATTTAATATTTTCTAAAATATCATTTACAATTTTTTCGTAACCTTTTTCTTTTGCAGGTGTAAAGTTTTGTGAATTTAAAACACAATCTAACTTTTCTTTCTGATACTTAATTAGTTTTGTATATTCTTTAGTTAATGTATTTACTGTTTTTAATACTTTCGGTTTAATTTCTGTCTCCATTGCAGCAAGAGTAGGATTGAAATCATCATCTTCATCTGAAGAACCATCCTCTTTATCTGTTTCACCAGCATTTTTTTGTTTAGCACTTGGTCCAGTTGACTCATCTTCCATATAGTTAGTATCGATATCTATGATTTCTCTAACTAAAATTTCATCATTTTGAAGCTTTTCATTCCACTCGAAAAATTGTTGAGCTGTTATAGGGCTTTGAGATAATGCAATTAACATTACATCTTTTCCAGCCTCTATTCTTTTTGCAATTGCAATTTCTCCTTCTCTTGAAAGTAACTCAACACCTCCCATCTCACGCAAATACATTCTGATAGGATCATCACTTTTTTCAATTGTTTTACCTTCTTCTTTATTAGAATTTTCTTTTTTTCTAAGAACTTTAAAATCTGATTTTTTTTCAACTAATGAAATATTTTCATCTAAAATATGAATAAAAGCTTGAGCAAGATTTTCGTCTGATAAATTTCTTTTACCTAATGATTTGCTAAGCTCTTCATATGTAATAAAACCTCTATGAGTTCCACGACCCATTAATCTAGCAAATGATTTTGTAATAATTCTTTCCACAGCGATAAAATTGAAAGTCTTATATAATGTCAAATTTGTAAAAATCCATTACAAATTTGTCCAGATTAATTGAGATTCTGCTTTTTTTTGAGCTCTTTTAGCTCATTAAATGTGCTCTCGCTCATATCGACTGAGAACTTCGATTCTAACTCTTGAATTCTAAACTCAAGATCATAATTCATTAAATCTCGAGAAATATCTTCAAGCAATTCAATGATTTTCTGCTCATTTTCAGAACTATTTTTTAAGATATATTTTATTGGAGCAAATTTATTTATTTTTTCAATTAGCTGACTATCCAAATTTAAGTCCTGAACAGCTATTTGATTTTCAGATTTTAAAATTTTAATTATTTGTTTAAAGATTTTTTTATTAACTTCAGTAAATAATTTAATATTTTCAATTAAATGAATATTTGATTGCATTAAATTTAAATTGTTAATTACCAAATAAATTAAGGAAAATTCTTTAAGCTCAACTCCAGATAAAGATTGGCTTTCATTGTAATACTTCTTTGTAGCATCTAAAGATTTAGTTGGTTTTTTATAAGATTTTTTATTTTTTTGATTTGAATGAGGCGTTAATTCTGCAATTTTCTCTAAAAAATATTCTAATACATATTTTTTTATATAATTGTCCTTAATAGTTTTTGCTACCTCTCTTAATCTTTTTTCAAAAATAGCCATGGAAGAAGGGTTATTTTCAGTTTGTTTTTTATAGTGACTAAAAATAAATTGATGAATTGATAACTTAGATTGTTTTGTAAATTCTATGAAATTAGCTTTACCATTTTTATTTACATAACTGTCGGGGTCTTCTTTATTTGGTAAAAATAAAAATGAAATTTGTTTTTCTGGTTTTAATTCTTTAATTGAATTTTCTGCAGCTCTTAATGCTGCTTTATAACCACTTTCATCACCATCAAAACAAATAATGATATCATCAAAAAATTGATTAAGTATCAAAATCTGTTTATCAGTAAGTGAAGTACCAAGATTTGCAACAGCATTGTCAATTCCGTTTTTACTTAACCCAACAACATCCATATAACCTTCGACCAAATAAATATGATCTACTTTGTTTGATAATTTTCTAGCTATATCTAGATTATATAAATTCGATCCTTTTTTAAAAAATGAAGTTTCAGGTGAGTTAATATATTTTGCAAGATAATCTAGGTTTTCTATTATTCTTCCACCTAAAGCAATTGGTTGACCAGTTATGTTATTAATTGGAAAAATTAATCTTCCTCTAAATCTTTCAACATAAACTTTCTTTTTTTCATCTAAATAAAACAAACCAGTTTCAATTAAAGTTTGTTCACTATATTTATTTTTTAATTGTTCAAATATATTTGGATTTTTTTCAACATATCCCATTTTAAATCTTTTTACTTCCTCTTTACTTAAAGATCGATTTTTTAAGTACTCTCTAGCATTTGAATATTGTTCGTTTTTGATCAACTCATTATGGTAAAAATCAACATATTCATTATAGATAGATTTATACTCATTCCATTTTTTTTCTCGTTCTTCATCTTTTTTTGAAAACAAATATGGTTGCATACCTGCTAATTGAGCCAAATGTTTAACAGCTTCTCCAAACTTTAAATTTTGAGTTTTCATTATAAAATCAAAAATATTCCCATGTTCTGAAGTAGCAAAACAATGATAAAATTCTTTTTCATCATTAACAGTAAAAGAAGGTGTTTTTTCATTTTTAAATGGAGATAAACCCACAAATTCTTTTCCTCTTTTTTTTAATGAAACTGTTTTTGAAACAACAGTTGATACTTTCAACCTTGTCTTAATTTCATCTAAATACTCTTTGGGGTATTTCATTAACTATTAAATAATTCCTTGATTATTGATCCAGCTTTAGAAAAATCAATTTCATCAGAATGAGATTTCTTTAACTCGCCCATTATTTTTCCCATATCTTTAATGGAACTAGCGCCTAACTTAGCAATTAATTCGGCACATAGTTTTTTGGTGTCTTCTTCGCTTATTTGTTTAGGTAAGAAACTTGTTAAAATTTCATATTCATTTTGCTCAACTTCCAAAAGATCAGTTCTGTTATTTTTTTTATAGATTTCAATAGATTCGGCTCTTTGTTTAACCATTTTTTTAAGAAGATTTTTAATATCCTCATCGTCTGTATCTTTTTTGTCAGGCCCAGAGCGATTAGCGATGTCTAAATCTTTAATAGAAGATAAAATTAACCTGTAGGTTGATATTTTATTTTTATCTTTCAATTTTAGAGCATTTTTATATTCGTTTTCGATAGTGTTCTTTAAAGACATAATTTTTTTAATCTACTTCAAAGAAAAAATTCTTCAAAAGAAAAATTGTTTTTTTACAGTTTTATAATACATCTCTGTTGCGATAATAAAGCAATTATTGTATTAACCTTTAACTCATGAGTTGTAATTGATCAAAAATTCAAAAAAAATAAACTCAAAAAATAATCATCAAATTAATACAGGCGTTTTAGTTCTTGAAAATAAGAAAGTATTTAAAGGAATTGGTATTGGCTACGAGGGTGAGGCAACTGGAGAAGTATGTTTTAATACTTCTTTAACTGGTTACCAGGAAATAATCTCAGATCCATCCTATGCTGGTCAAATTATCAATTTTACGTTTCCACACATTGGAAATGTAGGTACTAATAAAGAGGATATAGAATCTGATAAGATATGGACTAGAGGAGTAATTTTTAATTCAGAAATTACCGATCCATCAAACTATAGAGCTTTTTTACATCTAGATGAGTGGCTTAAGAAAAATAAAATTGTTGGTCTAACTGGTCTTGATACTAGAAGTTTAACTAATTTTATTAGAGATAAAGGAGCACCAAAAGGAACAATTGCTTTCTCAAAAAAGCAAAAATTCAATATAAGCAAACTAACAAATACTACTTTAAAATGGAGTGGGTTAAAAAATCTAGATCTTGCTAAAGAAGTATCAACTCCAAAAAATTATATTTGGAAGGGTTTTAAAACTTGGAAAAAGAAAGATGGATTTGTAAAAAATAAAAAAAATCAATTTCATGTTGTTGCAATAGATTATGGAATTAAAAAAAATATTTTAAGATATTTTTCTGATTTCAATTGTAAAGTGACAGTTGTACATTGCAAGACATCTGCTGAAAAAATTTTAAGTCTTAAACCAAATGGAATATTTTTATCAAACGGTCCTGGAGATCCCGCTGCCACAGGAAAGTATGCGATAAATATAATTAAAAACCTTATTAAAAAAAACATTCCAATATTTGGTATTTGTTTGGGTCACCAGATTCTCGCTTTAGCACTTGGTGGTAAAACAAAAAAAATGAAGTTAGGTCATAGAGGTGCAAATCATCCAGTAAAAAATTTAATTCATGACAATGTAGAAATCACTAGTCAGAACCATGGCTTTGAGGTTGTTAAAGAAACTTTACCGAAACATATTGAAGTCACTCATAAATCATTATTTGATAATAGTATTGAGGGCATTAAGTTAAAAAATAAACCTGTATTTTCAGTTCAATATCACCCCGAGTCTAACCCTGGACCACAAGATAGTGTCTATTTATTTCAAGAATTTATTAACAATATGAAAAAAAATGCCAAAAAGAAAAGATCTTAAAAAAATATTAGTAGTAGGTGCTGGTCCAATTATTATTGGCCAAGCATGTGAGTTTGATTATTCAGGAACACAAGCTTGCAAAGCTTTGAAAGATGAAGGTTATAAAGTTGTTTTAATTAACTCTAATCCTGCAACAATCATGACAGATCCAGATGTTGCAGATAAAACTTATATAGAGCCAATCACCTTAGAAGTTCTAGAGAAAATTCTTATAAAAGAAAAACCAGATGCAATTCTTCCAACTATGGGGGGTCAGACTGCTCTTAATCTTGCAATGGAAGCAGAAAAAAAAGGAATTTTAAAAAAATACAAAATAGAACTTATTGGAGCAAATTCTAAAGCAATTTCTAATGCTGAAGATCGAAAGAAATTTAGAAAAAATATGATTGATATTGGTTTAGATTTACCAAAATCTGAAATTGTTAATAATATCAATCAAGCTTCTAAAGTTCTAAATAAAATTGGTTTACCTGCAATCATTAGACCCGCATTTACCCTAGGTGGTCTAGGTGGTGGAATAGCAAAGAATAAAAAAGAATATCTTAAAATTATAAAAAATGGATTACACGAGTCACCAGTTAGCCAGGTTCTTGTAGAAGAGTGTTTAGAGGGTTGGAAAGAATTTGAGATGGAAGTTGTAAGAGATAAAAAAGACAACTGCATCATCATCTGTTCAATAGAAAATATTGATCCGATGGGAATTCATACAGGAGATTCTGTAACTGTTGCTCCAGCTTTAACTCTTACTGATAAAGAATATCAAGTTATGAGAAATGCCTCTATTGCATGTTTAAGAAAAATTGGGGTTGAGACAGGTGGGTCTAATGTTCAATTTGCAATAAATCCAAAAAATGGACGAATGGTTGTTATTGAAATGAATCCTAGAGTATCTAGATCATCAGCACTTGCATCTAAAGCAACTGGATTTCCAATTGCAAAAGTAGCGGCCAAGCTCGCAGTTGGTTATACTTTAGATGAACTTAAAAATGAGATTACAAAAGTAACACCTGCATCTTTTGAACCAAGCATTGATTACGTGGTAACTAAAATACCAAGGTTTACTTTCGAAAAATTTTCTACTTCTCCTGCAACTTTAGGAACTTCAATGAAATCTGTTGGGGAGGCAATGGCTATTGGGAGAAACTTCAAGGAGTCTGTGCAAAAAGCATTGGTCTCTTTAGAAACTGGTTTTTCTGGTTTAGACCAAATATTCAATTTAAATAAAAAACAAATCGAAAAAAAACTTAAAGAGCATATTCCAAATAAAATGCTTCTTGTTGCTGAGGCTTTTAGAAAAAATATTAGTTTAAAAACAATTTACAGTTTATCTAAAATTGATCCTTGGTTCTTAGGACAAATTAAAGAGATTGTTGACAACGAGTTAATTATTAAAAAAAGAGGTCTTCCAAAAGATTATAATGAATTTAATAGAATTAAATCTATTGGTTTTTCAGACAAAAAATTAGCTGAACTTACTAATACATCAGAAGATATAATAAGAAGAAAAAGAACAGCTCTAAAAGTACTACCTGTATACAAAAAAGTTGATACGTGTGCTGCAGAATTTAAATCATTTACGCCTTACATGTATTCAACTTATCAAAGAAATTTCTCAATAAATTCCGAGTGTGAGGCAGATCCATCAAATAGAAAGAAAATAATAATTTTAGGTGGTGGCCCTAACAGAATAGGCCAAGGTATTGAGTTTGATTATTGCTGTTGTCAGGCAAGTTTTTCATTAAAAGATGCAGGTTTTGAGACGATCATGGTAAATTGTAATCCTGAAACTGTATCTACTGATTACGATACGAGTGATCGGTTATATTTTGAACCTTTGAAAGAAGAGTATGTATTTAACATTATTAAAAAAGAGCAAGAGAAAGGAAATCTAATAGGAGTTATTGCTCAGTTTGGAGGACAAACTCCAATTAAGCTTGCTAAATTTTTAAATGATAACAAACTTCCAATTCTAGGGACACAATATAACTCTATAGATTTAGCAGAAGATCGAGATCAATTTAGAAATTTGTTAATTAAATTAAATTTAAAACAAGCTGATAGTGGAATTGCAAAAACATTCAAAGAGGCAATCAAAATATCAGAGAAAATCGGTTTACCACTAGTGGTTAGACCTTCATATGTTTTGGGTGGAAGAGCAATGGAAATTGTTCATGAAAAAAGTCAACTAAAAAACTTTGTTGAAGAAGCTTTTAAAGCTGCTGAAGAAAATCCAATTCTAATAGACAAGTTTCTTGATCATGCAATGGAAGTTGATGTGGATGCTATTTCTGATGGAAAGGATGTTTATGTAGCAGGTATCATGCAACACATTGAAGAGGCAGGAATTCATTCTGGGGACTCAGCTTGTAGTTTGCCACCTATATCTATTAAACCATATCTAATTAAAGAGATAGAAAATCAAACAAAGAAACTAGCTCTAGCTTTAAAAGTAAAAGGTTTTATGAATATTCAATATGCAATTAAGAAAGATGAAATTTATATTATTGAAGTCAATCCTCGAGCTAGTAGAACTGTTCCTTTTGTATCAAAAGCAAAAGGGATACCACTTGCAAAGATTGCATCAAGAATAATGGCAGGTGAAAAACTTTCTAAATTTAATCTTAAAGATAGATCAAAAGGAATGTATGCTGTAAAAGAAGCTGTATTTCCTTTTAATAAGTTTCCTAATAGCGATTTACTTTTAGGACCTGAGATGAAATCTACAGGTGAAGTAATGGGTTTTGATAAAGATTTTGGAATGGCTTTTGCAAAAAGTCAGATTGCTGCAGCCAACTCACTTCCAAAAGAAGGCCTTGCATTTATATCTTTAAAAGACTCTCATAAAGATGAGGGTATTGATTTAGCTAGAGAGCTAATAAAGCTTAACTTTAAATTATGTGCAACAAAAGGTACTGCTGAATATATAAAAAAACATGGCATGAAATGTAAAATTATAAACAAAGTAAGCAGTGGTAGTCCTCATATTGTAGATGTTTTAGACTCAAATAAAATTGCACTTGTAATTAATACTGGTGGTGGAAACAGTGAGCACAGATTAAATGATGCTATTGCACTTCGAAGAGCAACTCTTAAAAATAAAGTTCCTTATTGTACAAATATGTCCACTGCTCTAGCATGTTTGGAAGCAATTAAATCTTTGAAAACTAAGAATCTAGAAGTTCAAGCTATTCAATAAATATCTATAGAAAAATTATATATTAAGCGTAGATAATAATATAAATTTTATTTTAAAAAAAACCCAATTTGGGTAAAAGATCACCTCATGCATTTACAAAATTACAAAATAATCGAAGATTTAGTCGCTTCAATATATACAAAAGATATATCAGACTTTGGTGACAGATCTTATTACCCTCAAATATTAAAATTAGTAAGCAGAATTAATTTAAAAAATTTCACAAATGAAAATCTAATTTGTGAAAATGAGGTTTTTTGCTCTAGTTCAAATGGAGCAAGTATTAATTTAATTTCAAGAAGTCTTGGTCTTCCAAGAGAAACTGTTAGAAGAAAAGTTTCAGAATTAATCAAGTTAAATTGGTTAATTAGAGACAATTCAAAAATTTATGTTTCTCAAGAATGTAGAAAAAAAAATTTAGAAAATAATGAAATGATTCTCAAAGAATTAATTGAGCTTTCTACAAAAATTTAAATTATGAATAATATTCAACATATAATTTTAAAAAATAAAAAAATAAATGAAGTGATGGTACCTAAAGCTTATTTAGAGAATAATGAATATAACGCTAAATTAAGCTATGAAGAAATGATAAACAAGATTAATGGTAAAGAGAAGAAGAAGAAGAAACTAATCTATTTTGTATCCACTGTTTCTGCCATAGCATTAATTGCTGCAAGCTATTCCTAAACTTAATTTTTTAAATTAAATTTAATATTTACCATCAGTAATAACATTCAAGTTTAATGATTTTGTTGACTATGTGTTTACTCTGATTATATTCAAGTCATGAGTTATCCAGAAAAAACTGAAAATGATGTGCTAATAATTACAGTTGGTGGAGAAATAGATCTAGAAAATTCAGGAAACTTAAGACAACAAGTACACGGAGCTTTAGATGACAATAAAGCTGTATCAGTTGATATGAGTGCTGTAAATTATATAGATAGTTCAGGAATTGCTGTACTGATTGAAAGTAAACAAAGAGCTGGAGAAGGAAGTAAAGAATTTAAAATAATTAAACCTAGCGAAGCTGTAGTTTCAGTTTTAAAACTTGCAAAACTAACAAGTTTTTTTGATATCGAAAATTAGATTTAAACTGATATCTAAAATTTTTTTCATAATATATAATTTAGAATAAAGTTGTAACAATTAAAATGATTAGAGTAATTAAAATAACAAATACTGCTCCACTTCCTAAGTCTTTAATTTTTTTTATTTCAGCATCATATTCTTTTGTTATTTTGTTGCATAATATCTCTATAGCAGAATTAATAATTTCTAATGCCAATAAAGTTACATAAGTAACAAAAATTATTAATTTAAATAAAATTTCAATATTTATAAAAACAAGATATGGTATTAAAAATAACCCTAAAATTAATTCAAGAATAAAAGAATTTTCCTTACAAGCGACATTTAATCCATTAATTGAATTTTTAAGATTAAAGAAAAGTTTTTTTATCATTTAATAAATTACACTATCATATTTTAAATAAATTTGTCTTAATTGTTAATTTGTAGATCTGCCTCTAATTGAACTTAAGAAATTTTAATAAATTTAAATAAATTTTTTTTAAAGTTTAGCAATTTTTTACGCGAGCAATATGACTTAAATAACTTCTAAATTTTATATTATTAGTACCTAAATCATTAGTGTTTTCACTTTTTTTTTTGTTAATAATTTCCAAAAAGATAGTTCCATAAAGAGGCCAGGATTTTTTAATTTCTTTACCGTTCTTATCCAAAGGATTTAATTCATGGTACCAATATTTCCTATTAACATTATATAAAGTTTTTATACCTAAAAATTCATCTTCAATAATTTTTCTTTCAATAACAGAATTTTTTGATGAATAATTTTTAAAATACGAAACCCATTCATCAAAAATTTTTGGATTTTTACCAAAAAGATTAGCTTTAAGATCTGATGATATGTAGTAATCTAAAACAGAATTATTGCAGCTATTAAACATTAACTCAATTTCATCTGTTAAAGGATCTCCATTAATATCTAGAAATTCATATTTGACACCTTTACATAAAACTTGAATATTTTTTTCATTTTTATACCTGGAGATATCATCGCTCACAGTATCAACCTTAATTTTACCCTTTATCTCCATTTTTTCACCGTATAGTACCGAACATTCATTTTTTAAATTCGTTAATAAATACTCGAAGGTGTCTGTTACTTTTGAACCAATATACATATTTAAATTTGATAATGGTTTATATCCTGCAAAAATTGCTATTGCCTCATCGTCTGCAGCTTTTTTAGCTTTAGGTTTTTCTTGTGTGAAAATAATAAATAATGAAAATAAGATAAGAACACCTAAAATTGAAAAAACAAAAATTTTTTTCATCAGAATATACTATAATAAAAAACAAACATATTAAGTCTACTAAATAATCTATCTTTTACTTTCAATAAAAATTATATATTTTTGTACAAAATAGATTGCAGATTCAAAATTTAAATATAAACAAACAAGCTATAATGAATTTAACTAAAAAAGATATTGTCAGTTTGCTGATATTGTTTTTAAGTTTTTTTATAATTACGCTCACATTTTGGATTACTAAAACCTTTGGTAAAAACGTTTATTATGTAGAAATTCTGTACAATATTCATATCGGTTATGAAGGTTTTAAAAACTCACCGAATACATATAAAATAGAGTTTGCTTTATACACATTTTTACCAGCTATTGTTTTAGCTTTTTTAGGTTTACTATTTGGTAAAAAATTAAATATTTTATTGAAGATTAATCAAGAACAAAAAAATTTATGGATTAATAAATATAAAAATTTTATTAAAAAAATTTTTTTTAATAAGTTTTTAAAAATAACATTATTCAATTCTTATATACTTTTGTTTTACTGTTCGTTATTTTTTATACTTCAATTTGGATTCTTTGAATATTTTGAAAAAAGTGCTCGTTATGAAGATTATCCAAATCTTTACAAAAACCCTTATACAATCAAATACAATAAACCACAGAAGAAAAAAAACTTGATATTATTTTATGTTGAGTCACTCGAGTATAATATTAGCAAATTATCTAATGATAATAAATCTGATCCTCTTACGCCCTTCAACGAAATTAAGGGAAAGAATGTTTATAATTTTAAGCACGCACCCTCAACAAATTTTAGTATTGCAGGTGTTGTGGCTAGCCAATGCTCAGTCCCTTTTGTTGTAGTGGTAAATACAAACATGGAAAAACTTCCTAAAGAAAAATTATATTGTTTGAGTGATGTATTGGCTAAACAAAATTATGAACAAGTGTTTTATATCTCCGTTGATCAACAATTTCAGAGTTTTGGACCTTTCAAAGAAAGGCACGGTTTTAAAGTTAATGATGCAAATATAATCAAAAAGGATTTTAGAACAATTGAAAAACCCTCAAATAAAATGGCTTGGGGAGGAGGTGTTTATGATAGCACCTTATTAAATCATGCCAAAAAAGAAATAATTAAAACTTACAAATCAGGAAAAAATTTTAATTTTACAATAATCAATACGGATACTCATCATCCATTTGGTTATTCTCCTGAATGTACAATAGGAGATATAAGTTCAGAAAGCTTACAAGCATACGAAGCTTATAAATGTTCCGGAACTTTAATTAAAAAATTTTTTAATGACCTGGATAGTCTGGGTATATTGGATGAAACTTTAGTTGTTATTTTAGGTGATCATTTAGCTTTTAGGGACCTTATTGGATCTTTAAGTAAAGAGGATGAGAGAAATATTTACTTTAAGACTAATTCAAACAAGAAAATTAACAGAGATAAAATAAATCATTTTGATATAGCACCAACTATTTTAGACGGCCTAGGGATTTTACCAGAAAATAACAAGCAGTTTGGTTTTGGTGTGTCATTATTTGAGGATAAAAAAAATTTTGATTATGATCAACACTACAATTTAGTAATGAGACCAGATATTCTAAGTAATTTTTATATGAGACGTCTATTAAAATTTGTACCGCCTGCAAGGACAGATGGTCAAGATCCTGGTCCAAACGCCACAATGATATTAACAATTGATTGATAATAAATTTAATTAAAAATTAAACAATATTTAAGTAAAACTTTATTATCTTATAATTTTCTTTAAAGAAAGTTTTGTAACTAATCTTATAATTTTTCGCAAAGTATATTTTTTCGTAAACATTAAAAACTTCATTTAATTTTATTTTGTCTTCATTAGAAAGTAACTTAAAAAGTTCTTGATGGGTAAGAGTTTTATTGTAAATTTTTTTTTTATTTCTTATTTTTTTAAACAAAGTTGAATAAAATAATTTTTTATTTAACAGAATTTGAATAGGTTTTATCAACAACAAAATACAAATGAAAATAAATAGATAAAATGAGTTAAACTTCAAATTCTCAAAAGTATTTTTTATAAATTCATTTCTAGATTGTTGATTATATTCTTGAAATTTATTTGTCCAAATATAATCAAAGTAGTCGTAATATAACTTAATCATATTTGATTTAAAAAAATCATTTTCTTTAACTAAATTTTGAGATTGTGAACTATTTGAGGATACGTTGTTAAAGCTAATAATATTAATTTTAGGAATAACTTGTGTAGGATCATATCTAATCCAACCTCTCTCTTCGATGTAACTTTCAACCCATGTATGAGCATCAGATTGTTTAAAAGTATAAAAATTTCCTAATTCGTTATAAGTTCCCCCCATGTAACCACTTACCAATCTTGTGGGTATATTCTGCAATCTTGCAAGAATAGCAAACATGCCTGCATAATATTCACAGTAACCTGTTTTAGTATCAAAGAAAAATTTCTCATAATTATTTGAATTATCTATATTTGGACTTAATGAATAAAAGTATTCACCATTAGAAAAGTGTTCCATTAGTTTATTTAAATACTCTTCATCAGAAGAAGAAGTGTTTTTAATTTTTAAAGACCAATTAAATAGTTTTTCAGAAAATGTATTGGGCAATTTTTTATAAAAATCTTGAAGGTCATCATTTAAATTAATTTGAAAATTAGTAGGTTTTATAAAATAAGGAGTTTTTTTATCAATTTTTTCAGATGTGTTAGCTGTTCCATTTAAGAAATTGTTTTTTACTAATTTGTTATCAAAATAAGAATTATTTAAAATAGGTAGCCAAGTTTTGTCATTGGGATAAACAATTAATTTTGACTTTATACTTTCTAAACTAATTTTTTTTATAATTGAAAAGCTATCTTTATAATTGTTGTGAAAAACTTCATTTGGAGCTGAGACCCAAGATCTTTCCAAGTTCAATAAATCAAATACTTTTACTCTAAAATATATAAGTTCATCAACTTTATCTTCTATAGCGTCGTAGATAAAAACCTTATCATTATTGTTCGATATTTGGCTAAAAGAACCTAATTCGATTTGTTCTGGAATTCCTAAATTATTTTTTGAAGTTTCAAATAATTTAATTTTTACTTCGTAACGAGGAAATATAAAATAAGTTACGCCAATTATTGATAATGCAATAATACCAATTAATAAATACTTTCCTATGTATTTTAAATTAAGTTGAATTACTTTTTGTTGATTTATTGAATAAAGATGAAGAATTGATAGCAGCATTAATAAAATTGAATTAGCTGAACTTAAGAAATCTTGACCATAAATTAGTGAGGTTACTGATAAAAAAATTATTGTAAAATTAAAGAAATAATAATCGTTTTTATTTTTAGCTTCAGAAAATTTAATAAATATTAACAATAAAACTGTATTTAAAAAAAATTCTTTCGACAATGTCTGATCATTTAATTTAAATTGGATATAAATAGCTAACAATCCAACTAAGTAAGAAAAAAAATTCTTAAACTTATATTGATAAAAATTTTGAAATATTGAAAAACCTAAAACTAATAAAAATAAAATTTGATTATAAAAATTCACATCAAACAAAAGTGTGGTCATAGAAAATACTAAAAGCAAATATGAGTTAATTTGAGGATTTAGAAAATTTAATCTAGACATTGGTAATAAATTTTAGCAACTCATTTTTATGTCTTAAAGATTTAGAATAACTAGATGTAAAATTTTTATATTTTAAAGCAAATTTTTTTTTTTGATTATAGAAATATTCAATTAAGTATGAGGCGTACGACAATGATAATTCAAAATTTGAATTGTCAAGCTTTTCTATATCAATCAAAATTTGGTTATTATTATCAATTCTTAAAAATTTTTTTATAAATAGTTTTTTCATAGTTGAATAATGCCTCCAGGAAATCCTAGATAAATTTTCACTTTCTTTTTGCTCCTCTATAGTTTCAAATTCATAATCGATATCATTTTTTAAATTTTGTTTTTCTAAGCTGCTAATTAGAAAACTAGGTGGTTTAATAGGCTCTGGATAAATAAATAGTTTTTGTTTAAGTTTTACAGTACCAAATGCCTTAATGATCCCAAATGGAAATACTGACTCTAATTTAATTCGAGGCATGTCTTGAACACCTCTTTTTTTAAAAAAATATTTTATATTAATCTCCTTGCCACTACTTAAATCAAAATTTTGTAATTTTTCTTTATCTAAAAGAAAATTAAGATTTAATCTGTCTTTTTTGTCTAGTGTTTGAATAAAGAAACTTAAATACACATTTCTGTTATTTGGGACTAAGTAATTTATTGGATCAATCCTGATTGAAACTAAATTTTGATAAGAAATGATAATAGAAATAAAATAAATTATGAAAAGAATAATTGAAATTAAAAGTCCAACATTATTTTGATAAAATATAGAAGAAGCAAAGGCAAAAAATATAAATACTGCCAGTTTAAATCCATTAATATTTGGAAAAATATATAAGTTTTTTTTAGTTAATAAATTTTTATGAAATTCAGAATTTTTTTCTAATTTTTTTTTTATGAACCTTTTCCACTTTTCAAAAATCATCAGGAATATTTATTTTTTTTAATATCTCTTGATCTATAAAATTAATAACATACTTTTTTTCTATAATATTAATTCTATGTTTCAATACATATGGGATAATATCTTTAACATCTTGTATGGTTACATAATCTTTTTCATTCAATATCGCTAATGATTTTGAAATCGCAACTATTTGTTTCAAGCATCTTGATGATATATGAACTTCTGAAAAATTTGAATTAAGAAATTGTTTAACTTCTTGAATATATTTATAAACTTTATCATTAATGTTTATTTCTTGAAGAGAGGTTAAATCCTTAAAATCAAATTGATTATTTCTTTTTATATCTAAATTATTTTTATTTTTTAAAAGAGTAAGTTGTTGCTGATCAGATAATTCATCTAAGGAAAAAGAGATCATAAATCTATCTAATTGAGACTCAGGTAATAAAGATGTACCTGATAAATCAGATGGATTTTGTGTTGCAATTACAATAAACGGATCGGGTAAAGTAAATGTTTCTCTATCTATTGTTACTGACTTTTCTTCCATGGCCTCTAGAAAAGCACTTTGTGTTTTTGGGCTAGCTCTATTTAATTCATCAGCTAAAACTATGTTTGTAAAAATTGGTCCCTTCTTAACTTCAAATTTATCATTTTTTAAAAAATTAAAACCTAAAATATCACTTGGTAAGAGGTCTGATGTAAATTGTATTCTTTTGAAATCTAAATTAAGTGCAGCAGTAATTGATTTTGCAAAAGTAGTTTTTCCAGTTCCAGGAAGATCTTCAATTAATATATGTCCACCAGATAGTATTGCTGCTAATGAAATTTTAATATTTTGATCATTTCCAACAATATCTTTTTTAATAGTTTTAATAATTTCTTTAAACATAAAATTTATTTATAAAAAAATTTCATCCTAAATTAATAGTAATGCCAAATAAAGGCGGGTGGCAAATTGTTAAGTACAAAATGTCTGTCATGATTCTTAAAATTGACTTTTTTAAATTGATCGAAAAATTTATAGCCCAATATAATAAACCAATCTAGTTGACCATTTTTAATATGTTCATTAATTAAACTAGTTAAGTCAATTCTTGTTTGATTTTTTATAAGTGGGATTGAAGTAAATAATCCATATTTATTTTTATAATTTCGAAGAAATTCTATTCCACAGCTATTTACAACATTGGAACTAGGGTATGTATTTTTTAATAATTTAACAAAATCCATGTCCCTCTCAACTATTGTTAAATCTTTATTTTGTATAAATCTTGATAAACTTCCAGTGCCACCCCCTATCTCTACAACATTTTTTATCTTAGTTTTATTTATAATATTAGAAATCTTCTTTGCAGAATTTTCAGAAGATTCTACTATAGCCCCAATATTTCTTGGATCTTTTAAAAATTTCTTAAATATTAAATTCATTTAATATATGTACTTTTCTCAAACTCATGTCTGTACAAAAGAATTATAAAATTTTTAATTGAACTAAACTTAAATGGTACTGTTAGAGTATCATCTTTTTTTTCAATTATATAAAATCCAGACTCCTCCAATCCTTCGCCTACGTTCATCTCATCTATAAAACTATAATGAGAAATTACCTTATTATGAGCAGATAGAATTATATTTTTACCCTTTTTTATTTCTAAATCTAAAACTGCTTCTTTTAATTTTTCTCCAATTTTGTTCCTATCTAGAGGGTGAAATGCAGTATAATGCAAAAGACCAGAGAATATTTTATCTATTTTATTAAATGCAAACAATGCTGTTTCAACAGCTCGACATGAGGGACTGCTAACAACTTCACTTATCTCGATATTGGCATGTGAAAAAGCTTCATTAATTAATTTAGACTCCTCAATTCCCTTTGGTGTTAAACAGGTTGCCTTATACCAAGAAAAATCTCTAGCATTGTACTTATTAAACAGTTCATAAGCATCAAAACCTTCAACTGAATTATTCCATTTTTCTCTTTCTGAATGTCTAAATAAAAGAATTAAACCTCCTTCTTTAACTCTTTCTGCCCAATAAAGTTTCTCTAAAGTATCCTTATCTAAATCAGTACTTATATTTTTTGATTTAAGAAAGTTAAGAATTTCATCCGAAATTTTATATGAAGTATCACTACCTTTAGTTTTGTTAACACTAATTTTTACTATAGTGTAATTATTTCTAAATTCTTGAAGAACAACATAAGTTAAGGAAGTACTCACCAATAAAACAAAAAATGTTAGAATAATATGTGTTTTATTTAATTTATGAACCATTTATAATTTGAGTGGTATGGTACTTTATAAAAAAAAACCCCTCTATTTAATTTTAATAAAGGGGTTTTTAAAACTTTAAAAGTTAAATTACTTTAATTCAAATAATTTTCCTTTTTCGTCTCCAGATGATCCCTCTGTATCATCAGCAGTTGCATAAGTTATAATAAAGTGACCTTTTGTTGCTGATGCCGTTGTTGCTTTTGCAGAAGTAAGCTCTGTAGCTGTAAGTCCTGCTCTAGATCCAGCTGTAAAAAAAGCGACGTTTATTTGTCCCTTTTCAAGTGCAGATGTATTTTGATTATATACTACTTGGCTTCCTCCTGCAGGATCGTAAGGATTTTTGAATACATTTCCATATCCTGAAGTGTCAAAATAGCAAACAGCACCATTTAGGAATTTACCAATATTTTTATCAGAAGCTTCACTATCGTACTTAGTAGTTGATCCTGCACAGTTAGTAGAATAGCTGTTAATTGCACCTGAAACAGTTTGAATACTATTATTTAATAGTGTTAGTTCTGTTTCCATAAATCTTTTAACTGAATTAAAATTAGCAATCGCAACTCTCTCTTTTGCTGAGTCTGTGTAACTTTGATAGCCTACGACACCAACTCCGGCTAATACACCAATAATTGCTACAACAACAAGTAATTCAACCAGTGAAAAACCTTTTTGTAATGTTTTTTTCATTTATTTACCTTTTTTTATCTTTAATTATTTAAATAATATTTGATCTAGATATATTAATTTTTTATTTTTAAGTCAAAGAAAGAATTATCTACATACTTTTGATATATAATATTTCTATATAAACGGCTATTAATACACAAAAAATCTATAGTTTTTTTGTCTTTCGCAAATTACTCATTAAGCAATTTTTTTGCTACATTTTCTATAGAACTTTCATTTTCCTTAATCCAATCTCTGGATTTTTTTGACACTATTCCTTTTACATATTTTTTAGCGTCAAAAAGATTGCTAAATTTTTTTAGAGGTTTTTTTGCTTCCTTGTTTATGTTGGTAGATTGAATTTTATCTAAAATACTTTTAATTTCATACTTTGAAAGTTGATCTTTTAAAAGGTTAAACTGTTTTTCTATTTCATTTTGGATATTTGGATAAAGTTCTTCCTTCATCTGATCTTGAATTAATTTTAATGTTTCATCCTTTGTTTCATGATCTTGATTTCTTTGTTTCATATTATTTTGCAGTATAGAATGACTATTTTGTAATTCTGATGAATGATACATTTGAAGCATTCTCATATTTTGCAAATCTATAACCTTGGAGATTTGATCAAACTTTTCCTGAAGTTTTTCAGACTCACTTTTATTTTTTTGTTTTTCTTCTATTTGATTTATTATTTCAGGTTCAAGATTTTGAATTTTTTGATTTATTTGATCAATTTTTTCAGCTGCTTCGTTTCTATAAGTCGATAAATTATCTAAAGTCTCTTCAATTTTATTATGAAGATTATTTAATGTATTTTCAATCTTTAAATTATAATCTTTTAAATCTTTTATTTTTTCATCAAGTTGTTTTTCAATATTTAAGTTTTCAGTAATTTTTTGCGGGTTGTTTAATTGATTAATATTATCATCTATTTTATTTGAAATTGAGCTGATATTATTTTGAATGTCATCAAACTGAGTATTTAATTGACCAATTTGATCCTCTAAATTCGCAAAATTTTTGTTTGCTTCATCTTCGTATTTTTCAAACTCCTGATGATAATTTTCATTAATATTGTTAAGTTTATTTTCTAAATTTTCCTCAGATCTAGTAAGAGCTTCAGTTAATTTTAAGTCAAGCTCATCATTAAATTTTTCAGAAAAAATATTTTTTTGATTTAATAACTCATCTAATTTCTCTGTAAGTTCAGAGCTATTTAAATCTAAATCATTTATTTTAGCGTTTAACATTTCTAGTTGCTCGTTAGAAAATGTCTGAGGAGTTGTAATTTCTTCTTTGACCACTTCATCATTTAATGTTTTTTCATAATCATTATCTTGATTACTAGTAACACTTTCAGCCACTACATTTGTTAGATTGACTATGTCGTCTACTTCCTCAATCAAATCAATTATTTTTTGATCATTAGTGTTAGAAATTTCATCTTTAAGTTCAATGATACTGTCATCAAGATTGCCAAAGTTAGACAAATCATTATTAGCTTCATCAATGTCACTTAAATTTTGTTCAACAACTTCGTTGTTTAGGAAGATTATTTTATTATTGCTATTTGCTTGTCTTGATTTTGATTGCAAAGATGTTTCCTTAGAAGAAGAAATAACAACGGTTTTATCAGTACCTGTAGACGACATTTTTGTTTCTATGTCATCTTTGAGATCAATTACCTGCTCATTGAAAATTTCCTTAAGCTTTTGAACATAAAGTTGTCTAGATAGTTTAAGTTTTTTATCTTTTAATAATTCGAGCCTAATTTCATCAAGAGTTTTTTTGATGTAAATTGGGGTTTTTTTCATATAATAAATTTTAAGAACGAATCATTTGCAGTTTATCAAATCTATAAATGATAGTAAAAAATTTATAATGTTTGGCTTGGGAAAAAATAAATCAAAAGTTGTTGAAGACGAATCAATTAAAGATAAATCAAAATTTGTTGTAGTAGGTTTTACTGTAATGATTTTTGCTTTATTGGCATTTTTAATTGCCGAAATTTACACTTCAATTCAACTTTCAAAACAAAATAAACTTTTAGCTAATTCCGGAAATATCCAACAAGAGTCTGACAATATTATTATTAAAATGGCCAAAATTGGAAAAGAGGTAAATGAAAGTGAGTATGAGTATATTAAGGAGATAATGAAATTTATGTCTCCAACTGAATTTCAAAATTTCAAAAATTCAATTTCGGGAATGGCGAGTGAATTTAATGTGCAAATTAATAGTTTGAATGAAAGTGAGAGTGATAAATTGGGAAAAAATTATTCAATTAATTACATCGAGTACCAATTCTTAAGTACCTATCAAAACTTAACTTATTTTAAAAATAAAATTGCAGAGAGTGATTTTAAAATAAATATAATTGATGAAAATATTTCTAGAGAAAATGCTAATTCTGAAAAAGTAATAGCTCAAGGAAAAATTGGAGTTTATGTTTTTCCTGGTAAAGAAAAATTACTGAAGGATAAATCAAAAATTATAGAAAAATTCAAAGCAGAAGAAGAAAAATTAGCTGCAAAAAGCAACGCTGAGACTGAAAATTAATAATAGATTTTTATTTTAACCCCAAAGGCTCCCTGATGTAATCATACATTGGTTTTAAAAATTCTAAATAGTCTTCCATAAATGGAAATGCCATTCCTACTTGATCTCTAAATGGAACTATCAAAATAGAAAAAACAATTAATAATAGTATAAGCAAATAAAAGAGTAATCTTGCTCTTCTGCCATCATTTGATTTTTGCTGATCTGCTTGTTGCTGTTCTTTTTCTATAAACTTTTTTGCCTCTAAAATTCTATCTTTTTTAAATAATTTTTGAAAGAAATTTAAATTTTTATCTCTTTCAGTTTTATATTCATCCATATTTTTATCCATCTCTTCTTTTGATGGAGGATCATTCGTTTCTTCATCTGTAAATATTTTAAAATTTGATATAACTTCTGGATTTTCTTTGTTAATTTCCTCTAAATTTTCTTCTCTGATTTCCTCTTCTGGCAAACTCTCCTCATGAGTGGGCAACAACTCTTCTGTATCACCTAAGCCCGTTGTTTGATCTATAGTTTCATCCTCTTGTAGTTGAGCTTTTGTTGTTGCGGCGAAATCCTTAATTTCCGCATCTTCCTCAATATTATTTTCGTTTTCTGTTAAAGAATTTTGATCTTCTTTAAGAGTTTCATCTTGATTGATTGGATTATTTCCTTGATCTGGGTGATAAAACCATACTTCAGAACATGAGCCACATCTAACTTTTGAGCCTTGTTCTGGCATTACTCCATCAGCTAATTTAAATTTTTTTTTCCCGCAAATACAATCGATAATCATATGTTGTAATTTAAAACTAATAATATAAAAAAATACATATGTCTATTGAACAAAAAATTGATGGAAATATAGGAAAATTGTTCGTTGATGGTGAGGTTGATTTAGATAGCTCTCCAGAACTAAGAGATAATATAAAAGACTTAATTGATAATGTTAAGACGATTGAGGTGCAACTCTCAAAAGTGAGCTATATTGATTCCTCTGGTATAGCTGCATTAGTAGAAGGTATGCAACTTTCAAAAAGTAAATCTAAAGAATTTTTTCTAACAGACGTTAGTAATGAAGTGATTAAAGTTATCAAATTAGCTCACTTAGATAAAATTTTTCAAATTAAAAATGTAACAGGTACAAATGCAGCTGAAGTAAGTTCAGAGCCAGAAACCATTCAAGAACCTGAGCAACAAGCAAGTGAAAATGTTGACCTTGCTCCTAGTGAAGAACCTCAGCAACAATATGATAATGAAGAAACAGAAAACAAGGAAACTGAGGAAACAAATCCTAGCATCAAAAGAGATGATGACGATGGAGATAAAATAAAATTTAAAAGATAAGTGCTTTCCTTATCACTGTTTATTATTGGATCTATTTTTGGTAGTTTTTATAATGTATGTATATATAGACTTCCTAATGATTTAGATGTCATTTCAAAACGATCATTTTGTACTTCTTGTAAATATAAAATACCTTTTTATCTAAATGTTCCAGTCATTTCTTACATCATAAATCTCGGTAAATGTAAAAATTGCAAAAGCAAAATTAATATCAGCTATCTTGTAGTCGAAATTTTAACAGCAATTTTATTTGTCTATGCTTACAGTTTGTACGGACTAAATATTAAAACTTTAGCATTCATTATTTTTTATTCAGGATTATTAATTATTTTTTTTACTGACTTAAAATATTATTTAATACTTGATAAAATTACCATTCCATTATCAGTTCTTGGTCTGATTTTTACTTTTTTTAAGCATAATCCTTTTGATGTTGATATATTTAGTTCTATTATTGGTGGGGTAATTGGTTATTTAATTATTTATATTATTAGATTTTTATTCTTTAAAATCAGAAAAGTAGAAGGCATGGGTTTAGGAGATGCCAAATTATTTCTAATGGTTGGTATTTGGCTTGGAGTAAAATCAATTTACTTAATCTTAGCAAGCTCAGCAATCACTGGGGCAATAATTGGTTCATTGATTATTTTTTTTTACAAAAAAGACAAAGATTTTCAAATTCCTTATGGATGCTTTATAGTCATAGCTTCTGCATTGTATCCATATCTAGGATCAGTCTTTTATAATTTGATTTAAAGATATATTGTTAGATAACTGATTCGTTTTAAAAATGAATAAATCTCTAGTAGCTCAAAATATTAAAAAAAATTATCAATTATTAGATAATAGACAATATGGTCTTGCTGAGCAAAATGCATGCAATCTTTTAAAACACGATCCTAACAATCATGAAATTTATAATTTAATTGGAGATATTCATTATAAACAAAATAACTTTGATAAATCAATTTGGTATTATTTTTCTTCACTAGATAGAAATTTTGATCGTAAAGCACTAAATAGATTGGGTACAAATATTTTTTTATTAAATAATAACTCTGCTGCGGAAAAAGTTTTAACAAATCTTTTAGCTCATGACCCTACTTATATAGATGGTTATTTAAGTTTAGGGCTAGTCTATGAACAAAGTAAAAAGTTAGAAAAAGCGATTGAGTGTTACAAAGCTGCCATTAAAATAGATCCCCAAGAAATAAAGGCATACTTAAGTCTTTCAACTTTATACAAACAAGAACAAAAATACGATGAAGCCATAAAAGTTTATCAACAAGGTCTGATAAACAATCCAAGTAATCATTTTATTCTAAGTAACCTTGGAAACTTATTCTATCTACAGCATAAATATGAAGATGCTATAATCTGTCACCAAAGAGCAATTAAAGCTAAACCAGATTCACACGTAGTACATTTTAATTTTGCAAATACCTTACTAAATGCTGGAAAATATTCTGAAGCAATTGAAATGTATAGAAAAACAATTGAACTAAATCCTAACTTTAACAAATCAAAAATTAATTTAGGTACTACTCTTTTATCAATGTCAAATTTTGAAGAAGGTTTCAAAGAATATAATCATAGAATATATGAAGATAAAAATTTTAAATCAGTACTTCATAAAAAAAATTTAATTTGGAATGGTCAAAATATTGAGAATAAAAAAATTCTAATTATTGCTGAAAGTGGGTTGGGTAATACTTTGCAATTTTCAAGATACCTTGAAACATTAAGTCAGCTTAATTGTAAAATTATATTTCAGTGTCAGGAAGAACTGCATCATTTCTTTGAGGATATGGTTTTTATAGAAGAAATTATTAGTAGTGAAAGTGAATATGATGATTATGATTATTGGATACCATTACAAAATTTAATTTATTTACTTACACCGGATCTTAATAGCAATTGTCCTTTTCCATCATCCATCAAAATTAATGACAACAAACTTCTAGAATGGGAAACGCTGATAGAAGTTAATAATAATGTAAAAATTGGTTTAAACTGGCAAGGTAGTAGTTTAAATCCTAGAGTTGCTAATAATTCAGTTTCTCTTAACAATTTTAAAAACATTGTAAAAAATCCATCAGCTACATTCATAAATCTTCAAAAAGGTTCGGCTGTATCTGAAATTGAAAAATTTAATTTGGAGGAAAATATTGTTAATTATGATTTGCTGATGGATGGTGGTTCAAAAAAATTCATCGATACTGCTGCGATAATAAAATATTTAGATCTCGTTATAACAACTGATACTTCAATTGCTCATTTAGCAGGAACACTTGGTACTCAAACTTGGTTATTGCTTCCCAAAATTTCTGATTGGAGATGGTTAAATTCTAAAGATGAAACTATTTGGTACGATAATTTTAGAATTTACAGACAAAAAGTCCAAGGAGACTGGTCAGATGTCTTTTCAAAAGTTGAAAAAGATTGCCAAGAATTAATTAAAAATATTAGCGAATTAAGAAAAACTTAATTTAAATTTTTCCAAAAATTTTTATTTATTTCTTTTGAAATGCTTTTTAGCCTAGAGATCATTAATTTTGATTTCTTTAACAATATTTCGTCTTTGGCTATAGCTTTTTTAAATTCTTTATGTTGAGCAATCATGAATGCATATAATTCTGCTTTATCTTCTGCAGAATTATTTCTTGCATAACCTGAGATAAATCCTTCTACTGAGGTATCTATTCCTGTGCTATCTTTTATCAAATCATCAGAGTAGTCTACCTTATTAATTTTTTCCCAAGTTTCATCTAATTGCATTAATGATAATTTAGAATCTATAATGTGATAGAATTCGTGATGGAACAAAAGTCTAATATAATTTTTTTTTGCTTTTAAGTCTTTAATTTCATTAACGACTGACAAATTTAAATAAAAAACTCCTGGTGATTGATCAACATGACCTGGTGCCAAACCACCTGGTTCAAATCCTAATGATTTGTCAGTTATTTTTTCACAAATCATTACATATTTTAAACCTGAGTTTTGTAAAAAAGATTCTGGATAGATACTTATTTCTTTTATTAGATTATTGGTAATATCCTCATAATTAGACTTTACTTGTCCACAAAAAAAATCTTTTTTGTTTTTAAAATTTTCTTTACTAATCAAAAAATCTATTCCTCTTGAAGAATAAACTTTTTTTGATTTAATATATTCACCTAAAACCTTTAAGCTCAATTTTGAGTTAATATATTTTGCATATCTGTTATATTTTAAATTTTTCTCCAGTGTTCTAAATCGAACTAGGCAATCAACTCCACCATCTTTTTTGCAGCTATCTAATGCTTGTTTGTCTAATTGATTTTGGGGTAAAGATCCCCACATCGTATATAAGTTACCTGAAACAGACTCAACTACACTGCCTCTAAATTTTTTATTGGTTTTTCTATTTTCTTCGATTGTAGAAATGTATTTTTTTACAAATTCTACCCTTTCCTGATAAGCTTTTTTTGCATCCGTGGTTATGCTTCCAGCATATAGATTATTTGGAAATAATAAAAAAAATATAACCAAAAATCTCATTAAACATTTTTGAAAAACTTTATACTAAAACTTGATTTAATATCTCTAAATTGTTCAGAATAACAAGATGCAAATATTTCTAAACTATTTTTTTGAGGGGCATCTGTTAAAACAAAGTTTAACGAATTATCATTAGGTTCCTTTTCTGTTAAATCAAAACTATTAAAATAATCTTTCCATAGAGAAATTTTATCTTTGCAATTATTTAAGTCTCCTTGTTTTTCATTATTAAAAACAATTATTGAATAAACTTGATTTTGAGAATTCGTATAAAAATAATAATTGTTAAAATGATTTGATAATATTTTTGGCTCTACTACAAAACAATTACCATCTACTAAACTTTTTTCACACTCTCCAATTATTTTTAGTTGATCTTTATTGAGTTCCGCTAAAAACAATTGATTAAAGATTTGATCTAGACGGTTTTTTGGAAGTAAAACGTCAGTATTTTTTGGTTTTAACAATTCTGTAAGACTTGAGACATCCAGACCTTCTTGCTCTTCAGTTTTTTTATCAAATATATCTTCTGGTTTATTTTCTTCTTGTCCAGGTAAATCACCTGACTCACCTGAAATTGCATTAAAATTAATTAAAAATAGTAATAAAAATATTTGAATAAATAGTTTCATTTATTTAAGACTGTATAATAATTAACTATTATTAAACATAAATCAATGAGTGAAGTAAATCTATCAACTATTCAAGAAATTAATAAACTTCCAGGTTTAAAAAAAGTAAAAGATGAGGTCAAAAAACTTGTTGCTTACCTTCAAAGTTCTAAAGAAAGAAAAGAAAAAGGACTTGAAGGAGGTCCATCATTAACTCTTCATTTAATTTTTTCTGGAAACCCCGGGACTGGTAAAACAACAGTTGCTAGATTTCTCGCAGAAATTTATAGAGAACTAGGATTAATACATGGCGGTAAACTAATTGAAGTTACAAGAAGCGATTTAGTTGTTGCAGAAAAAGGAAAAACAGCCGAAAGAGCTGCAGATAAATTCAACCAAGCAATAGATAATGTGTTGTTTATTGATGAAGCTTATACCCTGATCAACAAGAAAGATCCAAATGATTATGGTCAAGAAGCTATAGATGAATTGCTAAAATACATGGAAGATTATAGGGATAGACTGATAGTAATTGTTGCCGGTTATAAAAAAAATATGCAAAATTTTATAAATAGTAATGCTGGTTTAGTATCGAGATTTAAAAGAGAAATAATTTTTGATGACTATAATGAGTTAGAGCTTTATCAAATTTTTTATAAAATGTGTAGAGAGAACAGCTATGTAGTAGCAAACGATGCAAGCAATTCAATTAAAAACGCTTGTAAAAAAATAATTGAGGTTACTGGTGAGAGATATTCAAATGCGAGAGATTTAAGAAGATTTTTTGAAGACTGTATTCAAAATCAATCAGTTAGACTAGCTGAAAAAAATAATAAAACAAAATTAGATTTAATGATGATTAAAAAAGAAGACATAGAAAATACAATTGGAGACTTTAAATAGGAAAATGGACTATTTTAAATATTTATAAAAAAAATCACTGTTAAAATTAAAAAAATTATATATTAAGGTAATTTTTATATATAAAAATTATATAATATTATGTCCAATCAAGATTTTTTAAACCCTAAATTTTTAAAGTACTTTATAACAGTATCTGACAAAGGTAGCATTCTATCTGCTAGCACAGAGTTAAATGTTGCTCAACCATCTATAACAAGAGCGATAAAAATTATAGAAAATAGATTAAAAAAAAAATTATTTACTAGAACAAAAAAAGGTGTCTTATTAACTAAAGAAGGAGAAATTTTTTATCTAAATGCAAAGTCAATACTATCATTTAATGATAAAGTCATAGAAAATATAAAATCATTAAAAATTGAGGAAAAAACTAAAATAGTAAATCAAATTACTTTTGGAATCCCTGCTACCTTATCACACTCACATAAAGAAAATATTCTTTGGTTAATAAAAAAAAATAATTCAAATATTAGAATTAAAGTTGTTGAGGATGATAGTTTTGAAATGATTAACTTAATAAAACAAAATAAAATTGACTTTGCTATTACTTGTATAAATACACAAGATAAAAACATTTTAAAATCAAATCTTTACTCTGATCCATTCTGTGTAGCATTTTATAAAGGTCATAAGTTTCAAAACCTAAAAGAAATAAATATTGAAATGATAAGAAAAGAGAAAAATTATATATTTCGAAATACATGTGAATTCTTTTTTTATGACTATTTAGGAAAAAAGGGTGTGGTTCCAGGTTATTCCGAGGTTCAAAAAAATATTAAGATTAGGAAAGAAAATAGTAATGATAGAGATATCATATTTACTAATAGTGATACTACAGCTTCAGCATGTGTAAAAAGTGGATTAGGGGTAGCTATAATTCCTGAAAGTGTTGCAATAGATCACAAATTACTTTTTAAAAAAATAAGCAAACCCTCAATTAATAGGGAAATTTTTTTCATACAAAACAAACAAAACAAAAATACAATCAACACTTCTGATGAAGCTCTTAAAAATGCTTTATGGTTATAAATAAAATTTTCAGTTCAATTTCAAATTTAAAAAAATATTTAGGATTAATTATATTAGTTCTTTTAATTTCCTTTAAAATTCAAGACAGTAGCTTTGTCAAAAGAGTTGAGAATATTTCTTATGATATTTACCAATCTATATTTCATGAAGAAACAGAATTTAACGATGTGCTAATAGTTGATGTTGATGAAAAAAGTATAAACGATATAGGTCAGTTTCCTTGGAGAAGAGATGTTTTTGCAAATTTAGTTTATAAATTAAACGATCTTAATGCATCAGTTATTTCGTTTGACTTCTTTTTTAGTGAAGCAGACAAACAAAATCCTATTCGAGTTTTTGAAGAGTTCAATATTGAGAAAGATAATATTTTAGACTCTGATAAATTATTTATAGAAGCAATCAAAAGCTCAAATATAATTCTTCCAGTTTTGGGGGATATTTCCAAGATTAATAAATTAAACAACTCTAAACCAAAAATGAACTTGATAACTAGAGGAATGGATCCTGAACAATATCTTTATAAGTTTAAAAACAAAATTACCTCATTAGAACAAATGAACAATGAAGCTAAAGGTATTGGAAACATTTCATACTTAGACAATGATGATGGAGTTTTGAGATCTTTGCCAATGTTATTAAAAATCAATAATGATGTATGGCCATCGTTAAGCTTAGAAACTTTAAGACTTTTTCATAATCATAAAAGCATTTTGGTTAAATCAAGCAATAACGGCATAGAACAAATAAAAACTAGAAAATACTCAATAAATACAGATCCAAACTCAATAGTTTTTATAAATTACAAAAAATTTAATAAAAATAATTATGTTTCTGCAAGTGATGTACTAAATGATAAAATTTCTAAAGATAAAATAAAAAATAAAATAATTTTAATTGGAAGTTCAGCACAAGGTTTATTTGATTTTGTTAAAATACCAAACGGTAAAGTAATACCTGGAGTAGAAACTCATGCGCATGCAATAGAAAATATAGTAAACGATGATTTTATAATAAAAAATTTATTAACTGATATAATTGAAAATATTGTTTTACTAACTTCTTTGATTTTAGTTTTAATAATTCCAAAAAGAGTTAATCCAAAATTTAGTATACTATTTTTTATAGGAGTTGTTTTAACTCTTATGTCAACAAGCTTAATATTATATCAATTTAATTATTTTGTAGACGTCCTTTATACAATAATGGGTTCTAGTTTGTTGTTTCTTTTAACCCTATATTTTAGATATCTTCAAGAAAATGAAATTGCAATTGCTAACGAAAAAAAACAAATAATTTTAAAGAAAGAGAGAGAAATAGCAGGAGAAGTTCAGAAAAAATTATTTCCAAATACATTTGAAAATCAAAATATTCTTTGTGCAAAAAATGTCCCTGCAAGAGACGTCTCTGGAGATTATTATGATTACATCAAAATTTCAGATAATGAGTTTTACTTTACTTTAGCAGATGTCTCTGGAAAAGGTGTTAAAGCAGGAATATTAATGGCAAGTGCAGCAGCAGTATTTAGATCCATGGCAAAACTTGAAAAATCTGTTTCAACAATAGCAAGATATGTAAATAACCAAGTTGCTGAGTCTTCATATCAAGGAATGTTTATTACTGCAGTAATAGGAAGATATAAAATAAATGAAAAAAAAATTGAATATATAAATCTAGGTCATGAACCAATAATGGTCTATGATAATAATTTTAAGTTTGAGTATTACAAATCTACCCTCCCTCCCCTTGGAATTATGAAAATGGACAATGATGATTTTTTTCAAACTAGTGAAATAGAGTTGAATAATAAAAACTTATTGATCTATACAGATGGTGTTACTGAAGGATACTTGGAGAATAACAAAGAGCTAGAGGCAAAAGGAGTTGAAAATGAAATTGTTAACAATAAATTTAGATCGCCATCAAAAATTATTAACCATTTAAGCAGTATATTAACTAAAAGAAGTGAGCCTTTAAGAGACGATATTACGTGTTTAATAATTTCTGGATTCTCTAAACATGACTAAAAAAATATTTTCTATCCTAATTTTAATTTTTTCAGCAACAAACGTATATGCTGAATTATTTTTAAGTGAAATTTTAAATAAACCAACTGACTTAAAACAAGCATTAAAATTTGTTGATCAAGAGCAGGATAGAAAAATTAATGAGGCTATTTATGTTTTAGAAATATTAAATGAAAATTATACTAAAGAATTAGAAATCAAGATTAGACTATATTACCTTTATGAAAAAAATAATGACGAATTATCCGCAAAAAAAATACTCGATGAACTCAAAAAATTTAAAAATATACCTCAAGATATCCAAGATAAAATAAATAAAATTTATACTGTAGAGAGTAAATCTGAAACAACAGATCAAATAGTTATGGCTAACGACAAATCGGGTGGCATAAAGTATTCTGAAATACTTAATAACCCAACAGATTTAAAATTAAATTTAAAATTTGCAAAGCAACAAGAAAATTTAGGAAACTACAAGACTGTTATTGCCACCTTAGAGAGATTATCTGATCTTTACTCTGAAAATATCGATCTAAAGTTATATTTGTTATCAATATCATTAAAAATAGACTCTAAAGAAAGGACAAAAGCAATTATTGAAGATATTCAAAAAAGTGAAAAATTAACTGCTGATATTAGAGAAAAATTAAATTCATTAATTAAATCCTTAGAAAATCAAAAAAAAACAAAAAATGAAAATGAGTGGGTAAAATATGTTGATTTTGGTTTCAATCTATTTGAAGAAGACAACGTGAATACTGTTTCAAACTCAAAAACTTTATTCATTAGTGACACTATTAGTAATTATGCTGCAAACACAATATATGATGACACATATAATGAGTTTTTTGTAAGAAGCGGAGCATTTAAAAAACTTTCTGATACTTCAAATTTAAGTTTAAGCTTAAGTAAAAATATAACTGAACAAAATAAAGATAAAAATAAAGAAAATGATCTTGATAGCTTGTTTGTCAATTATAATAAACAATTTGAAAGAAACTATACTTCAGGATATTTCTCAATAAATAACAATAAATTTGTTAATGATGCTGAGAATGTCATTTACAATATGACATTAGAAAATAGATACTTAACTAAACCAAATCAAAATTTTTTAATATCCTCTAACCTAGGTGTTACAGATTATAGGACTGACTCAACATTCGCTTCTGCTGATAATAAAAATAATTCATATTATGGAATATCGACAGGTTACGAATATTTTTTTGAAGATAAAAGTAATATTAAATTTAAGTTAGGTTTTAATGAATATAATGCTAGGCTAGATTCTTATGGATATGAAAACAACTATTATAAAATCTCTACCTCGGGTGAAATTGGATTTTTAAATTATACAGTATCACATTCTAAAAACTCAAATAAATATGATAAAGCAGACACTTTTGTGAAAAGTGACCAAATTAGAGATGATGATATAACAACAAACAGTTTGGTTCTTAATGGAAATTTAGAAAAATTTTTAAATTATGATTATTTGAATAATGTTTATTATAATATTTCTTATTCTGATATAAGTTCACAATCAAATATTTTAAATTATGATTATGACAAGGAAATAATCAAATTTGGATTGACTAAAAGGCAAATGTTTTGAAAAAAATTTTTATCATTTTTGTTACTTTATTTTTAGCAAATAATTTATTTGCTGAGGAAAAAGTTATAGGAGCAATTTCACTTTCAATTGGAAAAATAACAAATCAAAAAGGACAAATCCTTCAAGCAGGAGATAAAGTATACTTTGGTGATGAAATTATATCTGATGGTAAATCAAAATCACAAATAATTTTTTTAGATGAAACAGTTTTAACTATAGGTGAAAGTACCTCAATTACAATTGATGAATTTGTATTTGACCCTAATACTTTAAATGGAAATTTTTTAACTACTTTAAATAAAGGAAGTGTTAAAGTTCTAAGTGGTTTAATTAACCAAAAAAATCCAGAAAACTTAGAAGTAAAAACTGCTGCAGGAACTATTGGTTCTAGAGGAACTGAATTTCAAACTATAGTTGATGAGGAAGAAAATGCTCAAGTTTTACTTATTGGACCAGGTGAGGATAATACTTTGGGATTAAGACCAGGTGCAGTTGAAGTCTTTAATGAGCTTGGAAGTGTAATACTTGATACTCCTTTTTCTTTCACAGAATTAACTTTTAATCAAATTCCAACACCACCTGTAGAAATTACACAACAGCAACTTCAGCAATTTCAAGACGCTATTGATATACAAGCAAATTTAGATGCTCAAAGTTTTGAAAATGCTATTAAAGAGGGATTGTTTGACGACCAACAAATAACAGGAAACGAAATAATAGGAGAACTGATAACAGATGCTCTAAACTTAAGTGATGGAGGATTAACATTTGATCAAATAGCTGATGTATTAGGTGTGGACATTACTCAACTCGTCGGTGAAGATTTACAAGCAGAATTTGAAAATGAAACTACAGAAAATCAAATTGCAATGGCAAATGCTGAAGGAGGTGACGGCCTTGCTTATATTTTACGTTATGGTGGTACAAATTTAGGTGATACAAATTATGGAGACTTTCAAGGTATCACTTCAGGAACTTATACTTACACTGGAAACAATATCAATATGGCGGCAACAAAAGGAACGGGTTCAGGAACTTTTAGTGGTGTAACAACGGTTAATTTTGCATCACAAACAATCAATAACACATATTCAGGAACTCTAACTTTAGATGGAAATGCAAATGTAGATTTTAGTTATTCTTTTACAACTGATTATTCAAATGGGACGGCTACAACATCTATGTGGGGAACAAATAACGGAATATTTAGTATTAATAATTCTAATGGCACCACAGCCTCTACAACTAAATCAGGTGAGAGAGGTTTTGATCCATCAAATTTTACTGCTGCAGCAGGAAATTATTATGCTGATGCTGCGACAGACTTTTTTAACGTTCAAATGAATGGATCACCAAACCCTTCAACAGGTTCTGTCGCTACAATTGCTCTTAATGTTACAGACTACAATGATGATGCAAGCGATACAGAAAATACAATAGATGGTCAAAGAACTGGAATTATGCCATCTAGGAATTAATATATAATAAAAAGTATATTTAAATTTAATTAAAAATTAAGGTCTGTATTTTGAACTTTGAGTTTGTCATAAAAAAAAATTTTTTAAAAATTATAATTATACTTTTTGTGTCTTTGTTTGCTCATAATGTTAAAGCAGAAGTTAAGTATAAAGAAATCTTAAACAATCCTACTGATTTAAAATTAAATTTAAAATATGCAAGAGAACAGGAAAAACTTGGTAATTTTAAAAATGTAATTGCTACTTTAGAAAGATTAACTGCTTTATATCCAGAAAATATTGATCTTAAATTATATCTCTTATCAATTGCGGTTAAGACAGACAGTACAGAAAAAGTTTTGAGACTTGTAAATGAAATAAGACAAACAGATGAAATAGATGAAAATACAAAAAGAAGAGTAGCTCAAGTTTTTGATGATATTAATAAAAAGAAAATTAATGAAACAAAAAAAGAAGCAATGCAACAAGCTAGAGATGTTGTAAACAAAGCTGAGCAAAAAAGAAAAGATAAAGCTCAAATTTCAAAATCAAATTGGATTTTTTATCAAGATTTTGGATGGAAAACAGCACTACATACAAATGTAGGAAGTATTTCTAATTCCCAAACAAAATATTCTTCTGGAGCAATTGTAGATATGACTGGAGTCAAAGGTGATAATATTGAAACAATTAATTATTTGTTAGGTGCAACTTATCAAATAAATAATAACTCAAATTTAAACCTATCTATTGGAACTTCAAGCTCAGAACAAAATAGAGGTACTTCAGACGAAAATGATACAAATTCATTTTCAGCTAGTTATAGTAATTTTTCTGAAAAAAATGTATTCAATGGATCTCTTTCTCTTACAGATACTAATACAAGAAGAGCCGCTGACAGTATTTCAAGAAATTTTAGTTTGAATAACAATTATAATATTTATGGTAACCATAAAATTCTTTCTGGTTTAGTTTTGACTGAGACAAGAGGAAATCAAAATCCTTCAAATGCATCTAAAAGACAGTCTAATACATTTAAAGCAGGTTTGAACGTTGGATATCAATATCTTTTTAGCGATAAACAATCTTTAACTTTAAAATATGCGTTTAATGAAACTGAAGCAATTGCCGATTATAACGGACTAACAGATGACTCTTTAACAATTTCTTACTCAAATAACTTTCCAATTAGTAGTTTTGGAATAAGTTATTCAAAAACTGACAAAGAATACAATCAAATAGATAGTTTCATTCATCCATCAATTATTAGAAATGACAATGTAGAAAACTATACTATTTCTTTGAATGGGAGCTTGGGTCAACTTTTTAATTCAACTAAATTTATTAAAACTTCTCAAAGAATAAAAGAAAATTTAAATACATTTAGTTATAGTTTGTCTTTGTCTGAAACTAACAACAACAGTAACTGGCTTCAAAACGATTATGAAAAGAAAACTTTTAATTTTGGTTTAACAAAAAGAATATATTTCTAATGAAAAAAACATATAAAATCTTTTCAATGAAAATGGCTTTATCTATAACCTTATTAATTTTATTAGGTATTTCATCGTCCTTAGCTAAAGAAATTGGAATTATTGGTTTTGTGGTTGGTGATGCATTTAATCAAGATGGAAAAAAATTAAATGTTGGAGACTCTGTTTATTTTGGAGACACTTTAGTCACTAAAAATGGAGGAAAATCTCAAATTTTATTCATAGATCAAACTGTGATGACTATTGGGTCTGGTACTGAGTTGACTATTGATGAATTTATTTTCGATCCAGAAACTAGCGACGGTAAACTACTTTCAACAATAAAATCAGGTAGTGTAAAAATATTAACTGGAAAAATTACTGAAAAAAACCCTGAAAATTTAGTAGTTGAAACCCCTGCAGGGACAATAGGATCTAGAGGAACTGAATTCAAAGCTTCAGTAGATGCAAATACCTCAAAAAGTAAAATACTACTAATTGGACCAGGACCTAAAAATTCACTTGGATTAAGACCTGGAGCTGTTGAAGTTTCTAATGCTGCTGGAACAGTTCTTTTAGATAAACCTTATTTATTTACAGAAGTAAATCAAAATACTCCTCCGAGACAACCAGTAATAGTTTCACAAAATGAATTAAAAAAATTCCAAGAGCTTGAAATAGAGCCAGAAATAGAAGTAACAGAAAATGAAAATACAGAGGAAGTTTTAGTTGCACAAAACGAAGATGAACAAAATGAAGAAGTTAAACAAATTATTCAAGATGAAATTTTTGGAGAAGATGAAGAGTTAAGTGATCTTGTTGTAGACACTTTAGTCACAGCATTGTCTAAAGATGATGGAGGTATAACCGCTCAATTACTTGGAAAATCTTTTTTGAATAGTGGAAAAAATATACCAAGATCCCTGATTCCAGAAGATGTAAAAAATCAGTTACCAGAGGGTCTGGATATTAATTCTCCAGAGGCAGATGATTTTTTTGCAAACGAATTACAAAATGAACTTGAGAAAGTCATGCTAATTTCAGCAAGGATAGAAAATGTAGATTTTGTTCCAACTGAATTAAATCAATTTAGCGCAGGACTAAATGACATTAAAGTACCCATCGTTAATGACCAGACTGGTGATGTTGTATTTTTAGAAATGGGAGATATAGACTTGAAACCTCAGTTTGCAAACATTGCTAGTAATGGAGGTATTGTTGAAAACTTTATACCTGAGCAGATAATCTTAAGAGGTCAAAACGAAATAGCAATTGATCTTGAAAGAGGTCAAATTTTTGAGCAACAAATTGATCCTCAAATGGAGGAATTAAATCAAAGATTTGAGACAGCACTAATATCTGGTGCCTCTCCTGAGGAATTAGATCAAATTATTTTTGAAATGGATAATGTAATATCTGAAGCTAATCAATCTGCAGAAGCATTTAGTTTAGTATCAATTGAAAACCAATTATCAAATGAAATTAGATTAGATGTTTTTACTAATGAAGAATTTAATCAGACAAAAGAAAGTTTTATATTTAATACAGACGATTATGCACAAAATTGGACAAACGCAGCTGATGAAGGATTGGTTCCAATTTTTCAATTAGATGGAAGTGTAACTTTTGTTGAAGAAGATCAAGCAGATATTGCCTGGCAGGAAGTGGATCAACAATATGAACAACAGTTTGCTGAACAATTTCCTGAAATTTATGAAGCAGAAAAAAGAGCAGAGGAATTAGCGCAAAAAGCAGATCAAGAAGCAAATTTATTATATTCAAGAGTAGATCAGGCTATTGAAGATGGAGCTTCAGAAGAAGAAATAAATCAACTTTATTCAGAAATTGATAGTCAATTAAACGAGATATATTCAGAAGTAGATGCTGCTTTTCAAGAAGTTGCACTAGCTGAAATAAAAACTGAAGTTATTGAAATTGGTGCAAATGAAATTATAGCTGAAAGTAGAGTTGAAGAAGATTTGTTGGCAGAAAGCAAAACAGAAGAAACCGAAACTATCTTTGATCTATCTTTAAGAGGTTATTTAGATCTTGCTTATGGAGACGAAATTGAACTCTTCGATACATCTATAATTGAAACTGACAGTTATAGTATAGGCACAACAACTTATTCTGACTTAAACACTAAATCTAGTGGTACAGAAACATTTACTGGAATAAGCACTACACTTTATGTAGATACTGCAGGAGGAGATGCGGCTAGCGCAGTAGATAGTCCTGGTGATACTGCAGGATCATTTGTACCTACTCACACAATTAATTATAGCTCAAGGACTATAAATCAAGGTATTGTTGCTAGTGATGTTCAAATAGGAAGTGCAGCAGCTAGAGATTTTACTATTGATAAAGATATAACTTATAACTCTACCTCTTCAGGAAATGCTACACCAGCCTCATCTTTTGAAGTAGATATGAGCGGTAATGTTTCTGATATAAATTCTTCCTTGACAGGCGATATAAGCAAAACCTTACCTGCAAGTGGTTATGATGATGGTGGTAGTGTAAGTTATTTTGTAACTGTTGAATCTAATTTTGAAAATTTATCAGGAAAATCTTTTGCTGACTCGGTTTCAACTACTGTAACTGTTCAAACAAAAGATGCTGATGGAACTACAAATCAAATATCTGGATCTTCAACAACTGGAAGAGATTAGATTAGTTATCTATTGTTCCAAGATATTGGTGTAACAGTTACAGCGTTTCTACTTCCAATTGCTTTCACAACTCCAATTTCCTGATTAAGTGTTGTATCGTTATAAACTAATTTGATTTTAATTTTTCTGTTTCCAGGTGTGAAATCGCTTGTATCAGTATTTTGATAGTACACTTTCTCCAATTCGTCTCTCCATTCTGCTATCGTTGGAGCCTCACCTGAAGGTGGTGTTATTTTTAATGGAGTATTGCCTGATCCATCAAACTCTGCAGTCCTGCTCCATCCAGTTGAAAGTGATATGTCGCCTGATGTATCAATTTTGACTGTATCTTCATCATCGATAAAAATACTATTATCCGTTCCATCATCATAAAAAGAAACTTCAGCTCTAACAGGACCTAATAATACATTAATATTATTGTCATCTTCTTCTATAGTTGCTCCTATGAAATCACCTACACTTCCACCAAATCTGACTATGTATCCTTCAACATCTGAGTTAGCTGCTCCGTCTCTTGTTAATATACCAGTGGTAGCTGAGTTCGTAGTTTGCTGGAAGGCAAGATAATCATTTGTATTTGCAGCTGGGTGACTACTAACCCAATTACTTGAGTTAAACGGCCCAACACGAACACTGTTTTGTGATGATCTTAAACTATTAACATTACAACTTGCTTCATTCTCAATATTATTCAGTTGAGTATTACTAAAATTTATTCTCAACCTCCAAAATTCTTTATCTTTCCAGGGCCCTGATGTATATCTCCAAAAACCTGGTCTATAGATCCCTCCCTGACATTCATCTGTACCGTTTACCCAAGCTTGTTTATCATTAGAAACTCCAAGAGCCTTTATTGCATCCAAATCAGCAGATGTTGTAACATTCGCAAGATAACCTTGAATACCACATAAGTTTTTATAACTAGATTGAAAATTTGCTTGATTATAACTTAGCTGAGTATCATTTAATTGATAGTAATGTTCAGCTCCTGTTGGTTTTTGAACATCTCCCAACAAAACTTCAATTTCTCTTGTGCCTGCTGTGGATGCATTGTGTTCAAAGTGCATAGATTTAACTAAATCTAAATAGTTTTGACATAGACCATCACCTGAAATAGTTACAGTTGATGTTTCGTTATTAGTTGCAGTTAGACTAAACTCAGACAATTCGTCTGCACCTACCACTAATTTATCACCTGATTGAGATCCTGATTTAATTTTTATTACTGCTTTAGTTACTCTTCTATCATATAAATTAATAGTTCTTTTTGTTGCTATTCTTACAACTGGGTCTCCAACATTTTCCAATCCTCCATATTCTAAAACTAAACCTCTTATTGAATAATCAGAATAAGAATCATCAGGTCCATTATTCCAATTATGAAGATCATTCCATGTCAACTCTGCGCTATCTGGGAAATGAGTTCCTAATAAATGGATACCGTGTTCTGAACGTTTAACATCATTTGGTTCTCCTGTTCCATTCCAATTTCTAAAAGGCATTCCATCAACAAATACCTCACCAACCTGTTGTCCTGTAGGTGCACTTCTTGTCCAAGTACCATTATTTGCAGAAGGAGAATTAGAAGCTTTTCTGGTTGGAGCAAAAGCTAATCCTCTATTATTATATATAAATTGTTCTGGCCCAGTCATCCATCTCCATATTGAACAATCACTATGTGATCTGTCATCAGCCTTGAAAAATCCATCATCAAAATAATTTTTTGTTCTAGTTCCTGAACTATATTCAACATCACTTCCGCTACCCTCAACACCTTTACCATTAGCTAAGGCAATTTTAGGATCTTTGTAGATTAATCTCATGCCACTCTGACTTTGAGGATTTGAATTGGCAGATGAAACATTAGAGGTGTTTGTGTTTCTGTAGAATTCATTTTGAATTCCTTCAAGTTCCCACATTTCACCATCTCCACTATAACCATTAAAAAAAGTATTGCCGTTAATAGGCTCTCTTGTGTCTAAATGAACTAAATCAAAATTGTTATCATTGACAACGACGACTCTATAAAATCCAGTATTATCGTAACTAGTTCCATCAAGTTGCATTTGATCACTATCTGTTGCACCAGAATCTACGTCATTAATTCTAATTATATCGTCATGATCTAAACCATGGCTAGTCACAGTAAGTCTAGCTGGTGTAGCAGTAGAAATTGCTGTAATTGATTTTGAAGTTGGTGGCGAGCTACTGCTTGTATATTTTTCAACAATATTCCTTAAATATTTATCAGTGGTATTAATTGCCTGACCACCTCTATAAAATTTAATTGTATCAAATTTTTTTAAGGCTAAAAAATCATCAGAAGAATCTGATAAATTTTCATTACTAAATCCTCCACATTTATTTAAATCACCAGGTGTAGTTTGATTTGCAGATTGAGTTAAACCTCCCATCCATCCATTGCCTACTGCTTTTTCAGTTACAATATCATTTTCAGACTCACTAGTTATTGTTGCTAAATAAGCAGATTTTCCAAAATACTCTAACTGTCTTGCTAATGAAAAGGCCTCGTTCATTCTTCGATTTCTATCGTTGAAAATATCATTATTTGAATTTCCGCTTGCTCTTCTGGGAAATTCATAGAATTCGTAAAAATGATTATAACCATCTCTATGTTCCTCAACGTGTAAAGGACCTAAAGAAAATAAAATTGTACGTTCTCCCAATGAAGGCAATGAATCATCATCTTCTGATAACTCAGTTCCATCAGTTCCATCAGTCCCCTCATTTGCATATGGATTTTCTCCCTCTTCTGCCTCTACAACTTTGTTATTAAAATAATAAATAGATTCAAAAGCTTGGTCCCAAACATCAATATCAGCACAAGGTGCGTTTGACTCGTTTCCTGTAAACAAAGTCCAAACTTCAGGATTATATATCGTTGGAGTTTTACTAATATCTAAAGATGATCCTCCTGTGATACTTTCTTCTGCTTGCCAAACTCTATTATTATACCAAACAAAGTCATCCTCAGAATAATCACTTGCAGGATCCCAATCAGAAGGCTTATCATCATGCACTAAAGTTAATACACCTGTTTCTAGGTTCCATCCTGGCCAATCATCACTAGTGTCACTATCAGAGTCTGATGAGGTATCGGCTGAAATTGCTGAAGGAGCATCTTCTGAGGTAGTAACATATTTTAAAAAATCTTCTGTTTCGTTATCATCATCATAATCTCCATCAGAATTTAAATCTGACGGCCCAACATATTTATCCTTTTCTATAGTAGCTCTGGCTACACAAAATTTTGTATCACTATCAACATCATCATTTTCATCATCAGGATCGTCATGATTTAACCTGAAGTAATCAAAGCCACCATATTCAACAACATAACCTGTGATGCAGTCTAACCCTCCTGAAGTACAATTAGGAAATCTTCTAAGATCATTCCAGTTACCGTTTACCCTGCCAGATCTATTTATTTCCATATCAGCGTATGGTTCTGCAGCATTATTAGGTTCTCCAGATTGCCAAGGAACAGTAAAAGAACTATTTAATTCAGAGGTTAGTATTCCCATATTAGGACCAGATTCTGACCTCATATTGGTTGCATTGGCAGTTGGGGACCTCCAATCAGAATTAGAAAGCCATATGAAATGTTGATCACTTGATGAGTCTAATCTTGTACCATAATAATTTTCTCTTGTTTCACCTGCAGCTACATGAAAAGGAGTAACACCTGTACATCCTGAGTCTGTGCTATTGTTACACATTACTGCATCTTTTATGAATTCATTTTCATCTGCACTTTCAATAGAAACGAGGTAACCTCTCATTCCACCACAAGTAGACGCTTCTGCTCTTCTTTTGGCTTCCCACCAATCTATAGAATTTCCCCTGTAACCTATCTCACTTCCAGTCACATTTGGTGCAGTTGAAAAATATTTATAATAATGTCCATAACTAGGATCATCATCTGCAGAGGGTACAAATTGAACACCATCACATCCACTTCCCAAAACCTCTACCCAATCATCTTCTATAAAACCCGTGCCAGATGATTTGCCAAGGTCGTTTTCTAAATAATACAATACATCCTCAAATTCAGCACAATCTCCTTCGTTGTAAGATGACGCTGCACTAAAGGTAGTAAAATCATCCAAGTTATTGCATTGCTCCATGGCTCTCTTAAAAACAGGAATATTAGTATTATCTATACCTGAATTATCGATATTTATTTCACCCGTAACTCCTTCTTGTCCTATGTAAGTATTTAAAGAAATTTTTAACGGTGTTCCCTCCTGACCTGTAAGATCATTTAAATCTTCTTCGGTTAAAGCTATCTTTCCAGTTCCTACATCTCCTTTTTGTACTGGTGCAGAAACTATTAATTCAAGAGGAACTATTTGGCCTTGAGGTCCATTACCACAAGATAAAATTTTGTAATAAACAACATCTTCTCCCGGTGGAACATTTATTGATGGTTCGTCATCAGTTGTTGACGTTACTGGATATTTTAATATTTCTGTTTTCCACAACGTTCCTTTGTTTCCAATCCCATAGATCGTTGCATCATTTTTTCTATCAGCTGCTCTTGATGTATTAAAATCTTTAGCAGTATTACCTGATCCTTCATTAAATTTATAATATGAAACAAGACCTGGTTCAGAACCAGTTAATCTTCTTCGATTATTGTTTGCAATATCAGTTTCAGACCTAGAAACATTCCATATTCTCATCTCCGCAATATTACCAAGCCAAGGAACACTTTGAATAATTGGTTTTCCAGTTAAATAACTGTTAGTATTGAAACCTTGAAGACCTTCTCCTATTGCTAATGGCCAATGGTCATCTCCTGGTAGTGTCTCAGGTGTGTTAGTATAGCCATAAGCTGATCTTGCGCCAATGTCAGCATCATAAGTACCAACCAGTTCACCATTCTGATAGATTCTAACATTATCTGTATCTGTACTACCTGGAGTTCCTCCATCCCATACCCAAGCAATATGAACCCACTCACCTTTAACTGGAGTTCCTACAGATCCATCTCCAGCTAGCACTACCTCTCCCAATCTTGGAGACCAATCATTATTTTTAATTTTAAATACAAGATCCCATAGCCTCCCGTATTCAAAAGCATGCATGTTATAAGTGTTATCGCTATCTTCCTGCATGTTCTTAATCCACATCTCAATAGTAAATTGATCAGAAGGAAAATCCTTAAATCTTTCTACTAAAGCAAATGATCTGTCAGTATAAACTGCATCTCTTCCGTTATTATTTGTATCACCCTGTTCTGAAAAATATATAGATCTAACTACATCCGCATGTCTTTGAACAAAGACCTCGTAAGACATGTCCTCAAATTTAGGATCATCTACTCCAAGATTAGCACTAATCTTTTTTGCATAATAAACATCTTCACTTGAATTAGTAAAACCATGTCTATTCAAACATTTATTATCTGAGTCATCTACATGCAGAGTGTTTTGAATATCGACTAAAGTAAAACTATTTGAGTTAAGTTGATCAGTGATCCATTTTTGACCTTCTTGCAAACCTGTTTCAGCAGCAAGATTTACTTGTTGCATGACAGAATTTCTTGAGACACTTTTTAAGTCATTGTCATAATAAAAAAACATTGCTCCAGTCATAATTGACAGTGCAGAGACCACAGCAATTACAAATACAAGAACAAAACCTCTTTGATTTTTTTTATTATTCATTATGAGTTGCTCCAGAGTTGTTGTCTATCAATGAAATTATGGGTTTGCTTACATCTGTTTGATAACATTCCAATAACTACATCTTCTCCGCCAACAGTCACTGTTTTTTCAGAAATTTTTACAGATGGTTGAACTGATCTTTCTGGAAAATCAAATGTAATTACAGCCTCATCCAATTCACTAGTCAAAGGAACAGTTTGTCGTCTAAATACTTTTTCCCCTTCTCGTCCTTGAATATAACCTTCAATAGTCATTGCAGCTTTTGTTTTGTATACAGTTATATTTTCCATTGCTGTTTCAGAGCAATCAACTCTATCCACATATACTTTTTCTGTGGTAGCTAATTGATTCCCTCTTAAATCTGTAGCAACAATTCTTACAGAGAAATATTTTTTATTTGAGGGTAAATTAGACCATCTAATATCAGAACTATCATTTAAAACTAAATAATACTTATCATCCTTTTGATCAATTCTGAACCTCGTACCATGATCTACATCTTTATCTGCATCATCGTTAGGAACTTCACCAAGATTAAATCTCACAAAATCATTTGTATCTGGTTCTTGCGTACTTGTTGTGTAAATTTCACCTACTATAAAATCTTTAGTATCATCTTCTGCAATATCAAAATTATTATTGTCTGTGATTGCTGTGCCGTTAGCTTCTTTGAAAGAAACCCCTGTTGGTGTTGTATTTTCTATATTGAAACCAATATAAACCTTCTTAATATCTGAAATTCTATTATTGGAAGTATCTTCTGACTGAACGGCATAATAAAAAGAATCAAATTTTGGAGTTCCGTCATTAAATCCATCTGCATAAGCTTGGTATCTAAAAGAACCATCGGCAAAGACATAAACAGTATTACCAGCTGTTGTTGTTACAGATGCTCTTGCGCCGCTATATGAATTTTTGTCTTGAGTATCATACATTTCACCAATGTTGGGAAGTTCAGTGTTATTTGCCCAAACAGCAGTTGTCGCTCTCCAATCCCCACTTAACCTACAATTCATTGACCTACTAGAACCATCTACATTTTGAGCTTTAAAACTACCAGTTTCGGCTGTTCCTCTACTGCCAACTTGAATACAAACGTCTGTAGTAGTAGATTGAACTAATACCTCAACATGCTCTCCGAAGGGATCATAAGATTTACTCAACAATCCATATATTCTATTGATGGTAAAATAATCGTCATCCATATAATAATATAAGTTTTGAGCTTTGGGCATTGGTTTATTTGAATCTGTTTTATTTGGTATAAACCTTGGAAGTCTTGCGATTTGAATATTTGAATACCTATTGTCTGGTTGTGAAAAAGAAACTATAGCAACCGAACCTTTTTGAAACCTTTGAAACCCATCGCCTGTTAAATCTTCTGTATCATCATCACCATCAGGTAAATTTACTTCTGTAGGTGTTGTATCTTCATTAAATGGCCAAGTTGATAATGTATGATCAAATAAATCTCCATCACTATCAAATCTATAATCAAAAGCTGTAAATCTTTGACTATTGGCGCTTGAAACATGAGGCTTATTATCTATGTTAGCTCTAAATTTATTTGGATGGTATGTTAAAGTTACAGTATTTTTAACACCAGTATTACGACCATGGCCACAATTCCATTTATGAGATGCACCAGGATTATAACTTATTCGAGAGAATGATCTTCCTCTACCTCCACAGTTTCTGAAACCAGTATTTGTTGGTCTAGTATTATCAAACCTTGCAAAAAGTCTGTTATACCCATTCTCATTAAAATCGGACATCTTAGATGAATTTGGAGTTGACCATCCTGTAAGCCTACTCATATCAGCATGTGATAAATAAGATCCCTCGTTGTAACCACAATTTCTGGTGTGATCAAACTCATAACCTTTAAAATGATGAAGATGTATAGCCGATCTGTTACCCTGAGCACCCCACCAAGACCATAAATACATATCATAAACCATATCCGCTGGTTCTCCCCACCAATCATTTTTTTCAGATGCAGACAAACCATCCCACTCTGTTTTATCATTGCTTCTTAATGAATTTCTTAATCTAGATGCACTAAATCCAGATGTACCATTTAAACTTTCATAATCTATTCCAGCACAAGCTCTAATTCTTCCATCAGGCCAAGTTTTTTGAACAACACTTGGTCTTTGATATCCTGCGGCAAATCCTAACATATCATCATCCATCCATGCGTTCATATTGTGATTACAATCTGGATAACCACCAGAACAAATCATTCCTTTTAAAACAAAAGAATCATATTCTTCTGTAGATGCTAAAAAAGATGGTGATGCTAAATTTTGTTGTATGTAGAATGACCTTCCATCATCAGTTAAATCATAATTAGGTCCACCATTGTAACTTGAGGTACCTCTTCTTTCATAATTTGCATTTCCATAAGTAAACCCCTTCGCTTCCCAGGTATGCAAATTTACATCCGAAAATTGAGGTGCATCATACTTCATTACTCTAACTGTATAGTCTTTATATGCCTCGTTTTGATTTACCCATGGCTGACTATCACAACTTGTATCCAAATCTGCTTTCAATCTAATCGTAAAGTCTTGGTAACCATCAGAATTAAAAGTATAATTGTCATCTAAATTATCTAAAGTACCTTCAAGTTTTAAAGAACCATCCCACTCCCCATCGTCTCCAGAACTATTATTATTGATATCATCATATCCAGAAGTAACAGTGAGACCTGGTGGTAAATTAGCAGCAGAGGTAGTTGTCACTAATTTCAATCTCATTTCATCATGACTCACACTTGGAATTCCAGTGATGGCAGGAGGTTTTTCGCTATTAAACACTATTGCATCATGTGTTTTTCTTAGACTAGTACCTCCGACTGTTTCTCCTTGATGGAGTATAATTATGTCATCTGAGGTTACAAAGTTAGCAAGCTGAATATCTCTTGTTAAATTATTAGCACATTGAACTTTAAGACTGCCAGTAAAAGGAATAACTGGAGTTCTGCTTTCATGTAGATCTTCTTCATCATAAACATAATAGGTTTTGCCACCGAAGTTAAGATTTCTCATGTAAGAAGAAGCTGTATATTTTTCTGTCACCTTTTCATCTTTGGAAACTAGAGTGATTTCAAAATCAATGTGTTTGCTTCTAATTCTAATTCCAATTTCATCAAAAAATTGAGCCACAGGCATCCAATCAACGTCAACTGTGGTATTAACAGCATCGTCCTCATCACAATTAGTAGTATTCCAAACTTTTTTCTTTAATACTGTTTTGTCAGTAATTGGAGAATAAGGAGCTTTTAACTCATATTTAATTAATTTTCTTTGAATGTTACCGCTATTGTCTTCGGTATCAAAACAAAAGGATACTATTTCTCCATATTCGGTATCATCCGAAACTTCTGTGCCATCTGTATTTAAAACTCTTACAGGTACCTGAACCTCACCATCTGTGCTATCAGGATGTTTATAACCTGCCATTTTGCTATCGTGTTGTAAAACATGCAATGCAAATCTTGCCTCTTGTTTCATGTTATTATGATTTATTTGTCTTACAAAAGTTCCCTGAAAATTACTATAAATTGTGTAAGTAGCACCCATTACGATTGTGGAAACAACAACGGCAACGAGTGCCTCTGTAAGCGATAATCCTTTTTGGGTTATAAATTTTTTTAAATTCATTTTAAGTTCCAGCTAAAAATAATCTTCTAAATTTTTCCTGAATCTTGTCTTGTTTAATAATTATGGTTACTTGTTTTTTTTTAACTGTTTCATAAACGTCAACACCATCTACTTGATCTGTGACTCCATCATTATCTTTGTCAACCGGAACATCTCTCTCGATATCTTCAACTTCTATTAATCTTTTGTCTCCAGTTCTTGCGGGACCCAGATGTTTTTTTAAAAGTGCTCCCCAATTATCTAAATCTGCTCTTACCTTTAAGTTTGTTTTTGAGGCAATATAAACTGGATCCTCAAATTTTGTCATATCCAAATCATTATATGGATCTAAACTACCTTCAGCATTAGAAATAAATGTAATTGGAGAATTTGCTGTAGCATCTGATGCCATATTTTTATTTGGCGTATCATCAGGAACATCTGATCTTTCTAATGATAAAGTAGTATTATTATCATCATCAAAATCAGTAGAGTCAGTAATCTCATACTTTCCTCCAACCCCTTCAATTATAATTTGATCACCATCACCTGGTAATTGGGCTAATCCCTTTACTTTTAAAGAAGCACCTGCGGTGGTATCTTCAAATACTTGAGGATTTCCATATTGGGCAGCTACTGGATTATAAACAGCTGCCAGTTCTTCAAACATTAATTCTACTGCATATGCAGCTTTGTCAAATTTTCTTAAGTTTGCAAAATCTCTTTCCTGATAAGACTGTAGTGTCATAAAAACAGTTATGGCTATACCTAAAACACCAGCTGCTGTCATCCCCTCAACTAAAGAAACTCCTCTCTGAAATTTATACTTTAAATTCATCACATTCGTTTACCGTTATTAAAAAAACCTGTTTTGTAAGTATGTAAATAATCTTTTTTTCCCCCGGCATTTTCAGAAGCTTGAATCTCCCCCCTAGCATTTTCAGGTGCAGAACCGTCAGGTAGAAAACAAAAAAAATTATTAGACGAAGAAACTTTTGTGCAGTTTCCTGTAGTGGATGAACACCTGCTAATTGTCATATGCTCAAGTTTTTTTGTTAAATTTTCAAGCTTAGTCCCTTTATCATCTGTGCCATCAAAATCAGAACACTTAGTTGCAGTAGATTTATGATATTCAACATTATATCTGTTTAATCCTTGAGCCTGCCAAACTTCTAAATCTGCAGTATTGTCGGTAGTATTATTTGAAATTCTAATTGTATAAGCGTTCCCATCTTCTAGTGAAAGCTGTCTTACATAATTTATTTGACCACGAATTGTTGCAAGATCAGTCTCATAATTTTCTTGATCACCGAAATTATCAATAGCTGGAAATCCCACAGCACCTATAATAGCTAGAATACCAATGGTAGTCATAAGCTCTAAAAGGCTAAAACCCTTTTCTTTAATTAGCATATAATTTTAACCTACTGCGTTTCCAATACTGAAGATTGGTAAGTATAAAGCAACCATAAGAACTCCAATAATCGCACCTATTAAAACAATCATTAAAGGTTCAATGATCGACGACAAAGCTGCAACCACGCCATCAAATTCTTCCTCATAATATGTTGCAATTGATTGAAACATTTCTTCCATATTTCCAGTTCGTTCACCAACAGCTGTTAATTGTGAAAGTGCAGGTGGAAATATATGTTCTTCTTTTTGAAGTAAAGCAGATAGAGTTTGACCAGTTACTATTTGTTTACCAATTCTTTCAAGAGCATAAATAAAAACAAGATTAGTTGTAACAGATTTTGAAATTTTGATTGTATCAATGATGCTAACACCTGCTCTTGTTAGATTGGCCATAATCATACACATCCTTGACACGGTTGCCTTGACAATTAAATCTCCAAATAATGGAAACTTTAAAAATCTTTTGTGCATGACATGTCTAAAACCTTCAATATTTTTATACATAAAATTATATGAAACTCTTATCATGATAATTATTCCAACTATTTTCATTAAATTAGTTGGATCAGCAATAAATCTACTTGCATTGACAATCACTAAGGTTGCTCCCGGAAGCTGAACACCCATAGATGCATACATTTTTTCAAAAACAGGAACAACTTTCCACAACATAAAAATTGTAATCACTGTTGCAACTGTCAAAAGCATTACAGGATAAAATAATGCACTTTTTATTCCTGATCTAATTTTTGCATTTTTCTCTAACAACTCTACTAATTTAATTAAAAACTCATCTAACTTACCGCTAGCTTCACCTGCAGAAATCATATTTAAATAAATATTATCAAATATTTTTGGATGTTTAGCAAAAGCGTCTGTTAAATTCATACCACCATTTAGATCTTTGACTATCGAATGAGCTGTCATTTTCATTTTCATATGAACAGTTTGATCTCTAATCATCATTATAGACTCTAAGATGGGTAAGCCTGCTTTGATCATTGTTGATACTTTTTTAGTGAACTGTAATAATTCTTTTGGTGGAACTTTAGCCCAAGGTCCAAAATTTAAATAAATATTTCCTTTTGCAAAAATAATAGGTGCGTTACTTAAGGGAATATCATCGAGAGATGGAGGTCCTTTAGTTTCTGACTTACCATTTCCTTTTTTAATTGAGGTAACAATAATTTTCTTTTTTCTAAGTTCTGCCGCAGCTGATTGTGGATTTGAAGCAGAAATTACACCTGAAATTTTTTTTCCCGCTTGTACTCCCGAGTACTGAAATGATGCCATATATTAAACTACTAGAATTCTTGAATACTCTTCTAAAGATAATATACCTTTTTTTATAAAATTTCTTCCAATAACTTGCATAGTTTTAAAGCCATCCTTAATTGCTACTTCAAGCATCTCATCTCCTCTGGCATCTCTTAAAATTGCAGCCTCTAAGTTAGGAGTTTTTTTTAAAACTTCATAAATACCTTGTCTGCCTTTGTATCCAGTATTATTGCATTCTGCACATCCGGCACCCATTTTGGGTTTAAATGTAATTAATTCCTCATCTTTAAAACCAATTTGTAATAAACTTTCTTTTGTAGATTTTTCGTCATCAACCGTGCATGAGGGACAATTTTTTCTAGCAAGCCTTTGCGCAACAATTAAACTTAATGCTGATGCAACCATAAAACTTGGAACACCCATGTTGACCAACCTTACTACAGTAGAAACTGCATCGTTTGTATGAAGGGTACTTAATAACAAGTGTCCAGTTAATGCTGCTTTAATTGCAATATCTACAGTCGATTTATCTCTTATCTCTCCAACCAAAATTACTTCAGGGTCTTGTCTTAAAAAAGATTTTAATATTGCTTCAAAAGTTAAACCAATTTCATTATTGGCTTGGATTTGTCCAACACCTTTTAAATAAAATTCTACTGGATCTTCAGCCGTCATTATATTTGTTCCAGGACTATTTATTTTTTTTATACATCCATAAAGAGTAGTACTTTTACCACTTCCTGTTGGTCCAGTAACTAAAACCATTCCTTGAGGAGCTGTAATTGCTGTAACTAAATTATCATAATCTTCTTTATCAAGACCTATTTGCTCTAAACCAAGATCAGGTCCAGCAGCTAGCAAACGCATCACAACTCTTTCACCTTCTTTTGCAGGTATAACAGAAAATCTAACATCTATGTCTACATCATCTTCATTTTTTGGTTGTGGATTTTTAAATTGAAGCTTACCATCCTGAGGTAGTCTTTTTTCTGAAATGTCACAACCTGACATAATTTTTAATCTAGTAATTACTGCATTGTAATTCTCCATCAAAAATTGTTTGAATTGTAACTGTTCTTGGAGAACCCCATCCTTTCTAAATCTTATTCTTGCCTCACCTCTTCTAAAAATTTCAATATGAATATCGCTTGTTCCACTAAAAAAAGACTCGTTTAAAACTTTATCAACAAACTCCACAACTGCATTTTCACCTCCAGAACTTTTGGAATTAGGAACCTTAACATTTAAATTTGGTCTAGAAATTGAAGAAGTTTTTTGTTGAACTGTTGTAGAACTTTTTGCCTCTTGAGTTGCTTCAATTACGGATTTAAATTTTAAAGCTTGATCTAAATTAGATGGTTTAGCAACATACAATTCGACATTACATCCAGTCATGCTTTTAATTTTGCCTGCCAATGTAGATTTGGTTGGATCAAATAAAGCAATTTTCAAAATTCTTCCATTTAATTCAAATGGGAGCATTTCATTTTCAATTATAAAATCCTTTGGAAGTTTTTTTACTGCATCTTTTTTAATGCTTTGTTCGGTTAAAATAGTTTTACGTAAAGCATAATTTCTAGAAACAGCTGAAACTATATCATCTTCGCTAACTAAATTATCATTAATTAGATACTCCAAAAGACCTAGGGGTGCCTTCCCATTACTTTCGTATTTTTTTTTAGCATCATTAAAGTTGGCCTCAGACAATTTTCCACTGTTTTTTAATAGATTTGAAATTTTTAAACTTATTTCAGGATTTATTGAGGGCATATGTAAAAATTATAAGTAAAATTATAATTTATACAATATTTGCACTTAAAAATATCAAGAGCTGTGTCTTGTTGTCTTGTTCAGTTTTTTGTTTAAAAAACATACCCAAAATTGGGATTTTTGAGAAAAAAGGAACATAATTTTCTGTATCAGTTCTAGTATTTTTATAAACACCACCAAGAACAGCAACATCACCAGCTGTAATTTGAACAATTGATGTAATTGATTCTTCATTTGTAGTTACACTTCCATCATCCTTTTCATCACCAGGATTATCGTTCGAAAGTTTTAAGTTAAGTTTAACTTTATCACCAATTATTTCAGGAGTTACTGTAATTGACAAGTTTTGTGGGATTTCTTCAGTGCTACCTGCCGCATCTCCCGATGCAGGTATTACTTTAACTAAAGTTGTACCTTGTGTAAGTTTTGCTTGTTCCCCATCCATTGCAAACAATTTTGGATTTGAAACTGTTTCTGTATTAGCGTCATTTACCGAACTATTAATGACAGCTTTCATTTTCGTCATTCCTATATTCCCAAATAAAAGAGCACCACCAGCAACATTTACTGCATCTGAATATAAACCTGTATTAGATAATGCAGCTGTTGAAGTGTTGCTTGGAGTGAATTCAGTTGCTGCACCAGGATTAGAGTCTATAGCGGTGTAAGTAATTCTATCTCTGCCCTCTTGTACATTAGTTATATTAGCTGCTATCAAATTAGCATTAAAATTTTTATTAAATCCATCTGTAGCATTAACAATATAAGCCTCTATCATTACTTGTTTTTTTTCTAAATCGATTTTGTTTAATATATTTTCTGCTTTATTTAATTGTGCGTAAGTTCCTGTGATCACTATTTGATTATTTTTTTCATCATCAATCATTGTCAAACCTTCAGCCTCGCCCATAATTTCTCCTAAAGGTTCGATTAAATCTGATGAATCTTGATAGAAAACTTTAAATATCTCTGTTATTAATATTGGAGTTTCTTCTCCATCATCACTTATTGAACTACCAATTTCTAAAGATGCCAAATTATTATTAGTCTCAATTGTGTTATCTATTTTAGATTTTTCCAAGTTTGCGTAAAACTCTTTAGTATGTACTCTCAATAAGCCAGATTCTTGATCAACTGTCATTATAAGACTGTTAATATCTAATATTGCGTATACAGCAGATCCCCAGTTTATATTTTCAAAATCAATTGTTATTTCTCCATTGACTTCATCACCAATAATTATATTTCTGTCAACTAAGCTAGCGAATAATTTTAAGGCTGATCGAACATTCATATTATTCAATTTTAGACTTACTTCTTTATCTTCTAATTTTTTAATTACTAAATTTCTGTCAATTAATTTAAGAGATTTTTTTTCAGGCTCTTTATTTTCAGTTAAGGAAATTCTTCTTACCAGTTTTTTTTCTTTTTTATTTTTATTTAATATATCTCTAGTATCTTCAGTAAATTGTCCTGACGTTTTTCTAAAATTTTCAGCACTTGCTTTAACATTAAATGATTCAATATCTTGGATAGCTCCTTTATCGTCCTGATCATAAGCCATTTTGGGTCTATCTGAATTGCTGCAATTAGATAAAAAAAGAACAATTAAGATTGATAAAATTAATTTATAAAAAATTTTCATTAATTAAATAAATCCTCAACATTTGTTACTGTATCGCCATCGTCATTATTATCATTGTTATCTGTTTGTAATTCGTCAACAATTTCATTATTTTCTTGATCATTTATATCGCTATCAACCAAATCATCAGATACAGATTGAGGTAATGATGCAATTGCCATACCCACTATTGGAGTATTGATTAAAAACTCATATTCTATGTTGTCTTCCAGCACAATCATTTTAGTCTTTTCGATGGAAACAATTAAACCATCTTTATTACCAATTCGATCTCCTTCCCTAACCAGAAATTCACTTCCACTTATTTCTATAATTGCTAGATTTTTTCTATCAATCTTATAGTCAGTAATACTTTTTTTATCTAAATTTTCATAAAGAATATTTGTATTTATATAAATTGGAATTTTAACTAATTGATTTTCATTTAAAATTACTGTGTTTTTTTCAAAAACATTAAATTCGATTAATTCATTTATTTCTCTTTCATATCTTTTGGCTATTTCAGCTATAGTTTCACTCTCATTTGTTACATGAATAAAGAAAGGCAATAATAATTTTTTTCCAATTAAAATAATATCTTCATCCTCTAAATTATTAAATGATGCAAGTTGTGTTGCACTTAGATTATATCTCTCAGAAATAGAATTTAAATTTTCTCCTTCTTTCACAATGTGAAATCTATTTGGTATTACTACTTTGTCACCAACAACTAGTTTTCTGGTTCCTGGATAAATTGCATTGGCAACTTCTATTTCTTTTAGTGAAAAACCATATCTAAACGCAATTTTTTCGATAGTATCATTTTCAGTTATGGTATGAGTTGTAGGAGTACTAGCTATATCTATTTTTTTTATTTTTGCTCTTTGAAATTTATGATTAGAATCTTTGCTTAACGCAACACCTTTTAATAAATACTCTTTCAAAGAATAAGCAACGATGGGATCAATATTTAAAACTCTTAGAGTTTCTGTGCTTTCAGGTTCAGCCTCTACAACTTCGATTACTTCTTCAGAATTATCAAACAATTCCTCAGCCAATTCTTTTTCACTAATTTCTTCATTTTCTAATGCCAAATCTGTTTCTGGTTCAGTTGTTTCTTCAATTTCTACTTTTATAACTTCTGGCTCTTTAACAATTCCAATTTCATTCGTGAATGGATCGCTGTAAGAATTGCTATGAAATAGTATTAAAAAAAATGATAGTATGAATTTTAATAACATTATTTTTTACCAGCCTTTAATAGTTTTGAAACTACAGTTTCATCATCAAAAACCTCATTCGTGACAGGCTTTAGAGATAATCTTGAATTAAATTTTTTAGTTATTTTTTCTTTAGGCAAATCTTCTACTTTAGGTACTGGCTGTCCTTCGATGGTATATAATGCCAATCGGTCTTGTTTAGAAAATTCTACCAATGCTTCGATCTTTGAGTCATTTACCACTTCATTTTGTGAAAAATTATTCATCATTCCAACAATAGCTTGGTCATTCATTGCAACCCCAGAAAATAAAATGTTGTTTTTTTCCTCTATACCAAAACTTGTTAGTCTTACATCTTTTGGGACTATTTGATTTAAACTGGCATAAAGATTTGCAGTTGTTTTTAAATTTGATCCAAATGAGGCAGCTGTTTTCGTATCTGCTTTTATTTTCTTAATTTTAGCATTGTATCCATTTAAAAGACTTTTTTTACTTTCTAGATCTTCTCCTAAAATTTTCACTGCATTTAATTTAGAAGAATTATCAATTAATTTAAAAATCTTAAACGGCACTACATGCCCTATAAAACCTAAAACAAAAATCATTGAGATCATTAAACAAAAATTACCCAAAGATTTTGATCTCCTGTTAATTTTTAATTGATTAAAATTAGACAACAAATTCACTGACATTATTTCGCTAGTTTCAAGATTAAAAGAATTTAATTTTCTTGATGCAATGCCAATTGCTTCTGAGGTGAGTGATTTATTACTCAATGAGTCGATATATTTTTTTGCACCATCAGAAATTTCAGCGGAGTCTTCAGGATTATAAATTTTTACAACAACATCTCCTAATTGTCTCTCAATTCCTTTTGATACATTTTTAATTTTTGATTTATCTGAAATTACTGTAACAATATTGATAGGATCAAATTCATACTTTGTTTCATACTCAACTAAATACTGTTTTATTTGAGAACCTAGTCTCTCAAAAATTTCATCCCAAAATTCTGTTTCTATACTTTCAACTTCTTCAACTGTATCAAGTAACACTTGGTCTGCTTCAATAATATTTAATTCTGAATATTGAAAACCTTTGTTAGAACAAATAGTAATGCTTTTCTCTTCTTTAGTATAATTTAAAACCACATTTGGAGTTTCGAAACCTTCTTTTCCAAGGAGAATTCCTTGAGTATTAATATGCGCGAACGGTGCAAGATCAATAACTACTGGGTTATAGCCCGCAAGTCTAAATATATTCGAATAAGTTTCTACGAATTTAATCTCCATAGCAACTAAAACTACATCCATTACACCAAGCTCTTCATTTACATTAACTACAGAGTAACTTGTTTCAAATTCATCTAAACTTTCTGGAGTTTCGTCAAACTGATCCCAAAATCCTCCTAAAGAAGTTGCTTCTTTTAAACTTTCTTCATCCATTATTGGAATTTGTAAATTATAAATTTGCGCTTTGGACGTATCTAAAGAAATTGCAACATCTTTTGTTTTGGTTTTAATTGAATCTAAAGCATTTTTTACTTGGTCACTTAAATATGTTGTTGCTGATAAAAAATCTTGATCATCTCCAATTCCTGCTATTTGCTGGTTAGAAAAATTATCAACTTTACAAATACCTTTTTTAAATGAAATTTCTGCTGCTTGAATAAATTTATCTCTAAAAACTACACCTATTACTCTCTCTTTTTTTGAGTGACTTTTTCCTATTAATTTTATGATAGGAGCAAATACTTTTGCGATAGGAGGACCAATTTTATCAATCATAATTTTTAAAAAACTGAATAAAATCACAATAATAAATACCGAATCGGTACACAAGCATTAGTTGTGTTACTTTATATATGTATCAACATTAAAAAAAACTTGAAAAGCAACAACTTTTAGAGCATCAAAACATTTATGAGTCTTCAAGATAAATTAAAATCATACCCAAAAGAATATGATTTATCAGATATTCATATCAGATCGAATCAACCATTTGCAATCAGAGAGAATGGAGAGATTAAAGTTTTTAGTGAAGATATTATATCAAGACAAGATATAGAAACTTTCTGGAAGCAATCTTTAGATAAAGCTCAATATGATTATTTAATCAGCAACGGTGACTTAGATTTTGCTGTTGTTGTTGATGGACAGAGATTTAGAGCAAACGGTTATTATTCTTCTTATGGACCAAGTATGGTTCTTAGAAAAATTATAAGTGAAATTCCTAATATAGAAAAACTAGGTTTACCCCCTGCAGCACATGAAGCGATTACTCATAAAACAGGTTTGGTGCTTGTTACAGGTCAAACTGGTTCTGGTAAATCTACATCACTTGCTGCAATGATAGATCAAATTAATTCCCATAGAGCAGAAAATATAATTACAATTGAAGATCCTATTGAGTTTGTTCATCCTGCTAAAAAAAGTATTATTTCTCAAAGGGAAGTTGGAAAAGATACTGGTAGTTTTGCAAAAGCATTGAAGTCCGCATTAAGACAAGATCCTGATGTAATTTTAGTTGGTGAAATGAGGGATCTTGAAACCATTTCATTAGCATTAACTGCTGCAGAAACTGGTCACTTAGTTTTTGGAACCCTACATGCAAGTAGTGCTTCTTCAACAATTACAAGAATTTTAGACGTCTTTCCACCAGCACAAAAAGAACAAGCACAAACAATGTTGGCTGGATCAATCAGATTAGTAATGTCTCAACAATTATTAAAAAAGAAAGGTGGAGGAAGAATTGGGTGTCATGAAGTAATGACAGGGACGCCAGCAATAAGAAATTTAATTAGAGAAGGTAAAACAGAGCAAATTCAATCTACTCTTCAAACATCTGCTAAAGATGGAATGTTTACAATGGAAAAATGTCTTGAGGGTTTAAAGCTCAAAAAATTAGTTGAGTAGATTAATTTGAACTTTCAGTAAATCTTTGTTGCGGAATTATTGCGGAAAAAGTTCCAGTACCAGTGCAATTACTTTCAGTTTGTTCGCCTAGGCCTCTGTTTACACTTGAAGGATTTGGATTATTTGCTCCTTCACATTTTAAGTTAAAATCTACATTACCTTTTAACTCAACTTCGACTTCTAAAAACTTTACATTGTTAGCTGTGGATTTTGTTATGATATTATTATAAAGATAGTTAGCTGCTAAAAATGCAAAAAAAGCTAAAAAGAATATTTTAATGTTATTTAAATTTTTTTTAAAATTTACCTTCATTCTTATTGTTATAGCTTTTATTCCCAAAAATTCTAATGCAAATATATATGAATTAAATTGTAAAAATAAAAAAAATAGAACCATATGGGTTTATTCAAATAAAAGAAAACAAATCATTTTAACAAAAATTAACAGTTCAAAAACAAAAGTAAATTTCAAGATGGATAGACAAACTCCATCATCTTTTACATCAAACGGTTCAATTGGGGGATTGCAGACTAATGTAACTTACAGTCAAAATTCTAACGAATTAGCAATGTTGCAAAAATCTTTAAGAGGTTCCAACCAATTTTATAAGTGCTCAAAACCAAAACTCATTAAAGAAGAATAGTTAAAAAATTAAAGTTAAAGTTGTACCTGGGCCCACTTCATTGTGTTTGTACTCACAAAATTTAGAAGTTTTCTTTATAAAGTATACCCCCAGACCTCCAGGTCTGACTTTATCTAAATCTCTTGGTTTAATAGTTTCTAGAGGTACTTGTTCACCGTAGTCAGTTATTATTACTTTAAGCTCATCGTCGTTTATAATTTCTAAATTTAAATCAATTTTTTGATCTTTTTTCATTTTATATGAATACCTAATTACATTTTGCAAAGCTTCATCAATTGCTAAAGTTACGCTTGGTATTTCGATATTTGGTAAATTTGATTTACAAAAATCCTCTATTTTAGATCTTATGTCTTTTAACTTAGATGGATTTGAAAGCATTTCTATATTCATAAATAAATTTCAATACTATTACCCAATATGGGTATATTAAATTAAAAAAAATAGTTTATAAAAGAATTATGAAAAAAATTTTACTAATTTTATTTGCATCATTAATATTTTTTCAAAACATAGTCAAAGCAGAAGTTGCTATGATTGGAGTTGTAGATGGAATGGTATGTATGGCATGCCAAGCAAAAGTTGAAAAAGAACTTAAAGCTGCAACAGGTGAAGGTAATGTTGAAGTTTCATGGCCTGAGGGAGTTGCGTTTATAAACTTTGAAAATACTCCAAATTTTTCTGAAGAGGACTTTAAAAAGGTAATTGAGAATGCTGGTTTTGCAGTTGGTAAAGTTGCTACCTTAAATGAAAAAATTATTGATCCAAAATCTGGATTAATTTCATTAAATAAATTTTAATTTTTTACTTTCCAATCTGTTTCAAAAGTCACATAGTTTACTTGTAAACATCGTCTTTCTTTAAGAATACTCTTTTTTTCCATGCCATGCCAAGTATTTGGCCCGCTGGTAAAAAGATAACCATAGTTATTTCTGTAAGGCAATGTTTTAACTTTCTCTAATTTTTCATTATAAAAATCTGTACCAAGATCTTCAGATTCATTAGTTTTATTTACAAAAATTAATCCTGACATTAATTTTTCTTTAATATCACAGTGTGGTTTGAGCCAAAAACCCTCTCTATCACAAATCACCTCTACCCTTACGTATGAGTTAGATAAATCTTTATTGATCATTTTAGATATTGTCTCAAATGTTTCTTTTGACTGAAGTTCATTTATAAATTTTACAAGATTTGGAAATTGCGAACTATTTTCTTTTGTTACAAAACATCTAAATTTTATTGCTTTGCCACCAGAGGAAATACCTTCTCTGAATTCTGCTGCTCCTCCATCAATTGCTCTTGTCCCGTCATAATTCAAATTATGCTCACTTAAATTTGGAATATCTGCTTTAATAATTTCTTCAATTGCTCCATCAGATAGAGCATTGCTATATTCCCAATGGTCAAATGGTGTTTCATATTTTTTTGAATTATTTTTTATGGAATTTAAAAATGACATTAAGATTGAATTTTTTCTTTAATAATTTCTGCTACTCTATTCGTTTCATCTAGTTTTTCATAGTTCCAATTTTCAATTTCCTCACCTAAGTTTCTAGTGATATTTAGTTCTCTAAATAAATTTCTAAATTTTTGGAATCTTTTGTCATTCTTTTTTGGTAAAATATTAGCAACATAGATTGGTTTGCCTGTCAAAGCAGCCTCAGAGATCATGGAGCTAGAGTCACATGTAACAACTATATTTTCAGATAAAGCTAAAGCAGATAGATAAGCTTTTTTATCTACATTCATTATTACTGTATGATTTTCTCCAAAAAACTCTTTTGCATAATGAATAGTATTTATTGGGGTTCTCATTGATGGAATTACTACTAATTGGAAATCATGTTTCTTCATTAGTTTATAAAACATTGAGAAAATGTGTTTCATATTTTTAGTTGAATAATCATAATATTTTGTTGGTCCTCCCATAATTAAGCACCAAATTTTTCTTTCGTCCTGTTTGATAAAAGATTTCAAATAATCTTTATTTTTTTTAATTTCTTTCTCTGAAAGATAATGAATAGCTCCCTTTGTGCTAATAACATTATCGCCATTAATTCCGTCATGTTCTGGAGCAACAATAAAATCAAAATGATTAAAATCTATTTTCGGATCTTGGATATGAATATTAAAAATTTTTTTTTTAGAAATACTTTTTAAGTGAATAGATGGAATTACGCTCTTTCTTCCGCATGAGATTATTAAATCAAAATCATTATCTTCAATCTTTTTATAAACCTTTTGAGAAATTGGAGTAAATTTAGGTGGAACAAGTTTCCAAATATTTTTTAGTTCAACCCTGTGGTGTGCAAAATCAATATCAAGTGCCTTTGCAAGTCCCTCGACTTGACTAATCATTCCATGCATTCCTTGAGTTAATAATAAACCTTTTAATTTAGACATTAATCACTATATAGCTTCCATATGAGTCAAAATCCAACTAAACACACAAAAGTGTTAATAATTGGATCTGGTCCTGCCGGATACACAGCAGCTGTTTATGCTGCACGAGCAATGTTAAATCCTATACTGGTTCACGGAGCTCAACCAGGGGGACAATTAACAACCACAACTGATGTAGAAAATTTCCCAGGCTTTGCAGAAGTAATTCAAGGACCATGGCTGATGGATCAAATGCGAGATCAAGCAAAAGCTGTTGGAACAGAAATGATAGAAGATCATATCGGATCAGTAAATTTAAAATCTACACCATTTGAAGCTGTCGGTGATAGTGGTCAAAAATATACTGCAGATAGCATAATTATTTCAACTGGTGCACAAGCAAGATGGTTAAATATAAAATCTGAACAAGAATTTAGAGGATTTGGAGTTTCAGCATGTGCTACATGCGATGGTTTCTTTTTTAAAGATAAAGAAGTTGCTGTAGTTGGAGGTGGTAATGCTGCGGTAGAAGAAGCCATGTTTCTTACAAAATTTGCATCAAAAGTAAAATTAATTCATAGACGAGATAGTTTGAGAGCAGAAAAGATGCTTCAAAAGAAATTGATGGAAAATAAGAAAATTGAAATTGTTTGGGACTCTGTAGTTGAAGATGTTTTAGGGGATAGTGAGCCAAAAAATGTTAAAGGGATAAAAATTAAAAATTTAAAAACTAAAAAAACAGAAGAAGTTAAATTAGATGGATTATTTATTGCTATTGGTCACGATCCAGCAACACAACTATTTAAAGATCAATTGGAAATGGATAAAGAAGGTTACCTGATTACTAAACCAGATTCTACTGAAACAAACATTCCTGGAGTTTATGCTGCAGGTGATGTTAAAGATAAAACTTTTCGACAAGCAGTTACAGCAGCTGGTATGGGATGTATGGCTGCATTAGAAGCAGAAAAATTCTTATCTCATTAGTTTGAGATTACAATTAATAACTAATTAAAAGGAGAAATGTTATGACTGATAGAGTGCTATTAACTGGAATAAGTGGATGGATTGCTAAACATACTGCAATAGAATTATTAAATTCAGGTTACGAGGTTTTAGGTACTGTTAGAAGTGATAATGTAATTTCTCAAACAAAAGAAACAATTAGTAAATATGCTTCAATAGATAAGTTATCTTTTATAAAACTTGATCTTTTAAGTGATGAAGGTTGGGAAGAAGCTGCAAAGGGATGTAAATATATAATTCATATGGCCTCTCCTTTTCCTATGAAAGTTTCAAAAAATAGAGAAAATTTAATACCAGTTGCAAAAGATGGAACTTTAAGAGTTTTAAATGCTGGTATCAAAGCAAATGCAGAGCAATTTGTAGTTACATCATCAATTGCAGCAATGTTTAGAAAGCCAAATAGATCAAATCCTTATTCATTTAATGAAAATGATTGGACCGATGAAAATTGGGTTGAAGGAGTTAATGATTATTTTCTATCCAAAACAGTTGCTGAAAAGGCAGCTTGGGAATTAATGGAAAGTAAAGGTATTAAAAATAAACTTACTTGTATAAATCCTGGTGGAGTATTTGGAGATGCTTTAGATACCAAAGGTGGGACCTCAATTGAATATGTGAGACAATTTTTAAAAGGTAAATTTCCAGCAACACCTAAATGGGGAATATTAATATCTGATGTTAAAGATGTAGCAAAATCTCATGTTGCTTGTTTAGAAAATTCAAAAGTTGGTGGCAGAAGATTAATTATTGGAAAAGAAGTTAAAACATTACTTGAGACATCAAAAATATTAGCAGAAGCATTGCCAGAGTATGCAAAGAAACTACCTAAAAAAACTTTACCAAATTTTATGGTGAAGTTTATTAGTATGCTAGACTCAAGTGCAAAAACCATGATCCCTGATCTTGAATTAGAGATGAAGCCAGAGACAAAATATGCTGAAGAATTAATTGGTTTTGAATTTAAACCAGCAAGTGGGGCTTTAATTGATGCTGGAAAATCAGTAGTAAGATTAGGCCTAGTATAAAAATTTTGTATAACCTCATCTTTAAATTTCAGGTATAAAATTAATCCAAATGAACAGAAGGAAATTTATAAAAACTGTAAGCCAAATTATGATTGCTTGGGGATTAAGCCCAAAGCTCGCGTTTGCCTCAGAAACTAATAAAATATTATCAGGAAAATTTTTCATAAATGGTAAGGAAGCAGAATTAAATTTTCAGGATTTAAATAGTACTACAATTGAAACAAAAGATGAAAAATCAATAATTAAAGTAAAAGATGATTTTTATTTGATAAGACCTGAAACTAAACTTCAATTTGTCTCAAAAAACTTAATAAAAGTTATTAAAGGTTCTGTTCATGCAGTCTTTGGAAAAAGACAAGAAGAGTTAAATGTTGAGATTCCTCACGGTACAATTGGAATAAGAGGAACTTCTATTTTCATTGATATTGAGCCTAAACAGAACAGAAGTTATTTTTGTAATTGTTACGGAGAAACAGTTCTGTATGACAAAAAAGGGAATTTATTAGAAACTGTAGTTTCATATGGACACGAATCTGGTGCACTTACAGAGGATGGAAAATTTAAAAGGTATGGAATTAATTATTTAAAAAATATTTACGCTTTAAGACACCCAAAAATATTTGATGAAGAAATGGAAAAAGTTGGGTGCATCGTAGAAAACAGCCATTGTACCTTAAAATGATTTTATTTTACTAAATTTGAAATTTGGTCTGATTCAAAAACTTTTTGATCAATATTATCATTTGCAAGTTTAATCATTGCTTTTGCGATTGTTTCTGAATGAATTGATCTCATTTTTCTAAGTGGTCCAACGAATAAAGGGTTGAGAAGCCTAAAAATTATTATTCCAATTTTCTCACCTAACCTGAACTCTTTTCTGTTACCCAATATAAATGAGGGTCTCATAATTCCTATTTTGGAAAAACCTAAACTGAGGATCTCTTCCTCTACAAGGCCCTTATATTTTAAATAATCTCCTGAACTTTTAGAATTTGCATATCCTGAAGATACAAAAAAATAAGATTTAACATTGTTTGATTTCGCAATTTGGGCTACTTGTTTTGGGATATTTAATTCAATTCTTTGATATTCGTTTTTATCAGGAGAATTTTTTTTTGTTGTCCCAATACAAAAAAAACATTCGTCTCCAACAATCTGTTCTTTATGCTTTTCTAGATTATTAAAATCAGTTTTAATTACTTCAACTTTTGAATTGTCTATTTGAATTGGAGAACGAACAAATATTTTAATTTTAGAATAATTATCATTCTGAATAAGTTGATTTAAAACATGACCTCCAACTAATCCAGTTGAACCAAATAGTAGTGAGGTTTTCACTTCTTAAGAAAGACTTTCACAGAAAGATTTTATTCTACCCATGGCTTTTTTCAAATTTTGCATTGAAGTAGCATAAGAAATTCTAAAGTATCCATCTAAACCAAATGCAGAGCCTTGAACAACTGCAACGTTAGATTGCTCAAGTAGTTTTTGAACAAACTCGGTATCAGTTTTCAATTTAGTTTTTTTATTTAACAATCCTTTGCAACTTGGAAAGACATAAAAAGCTCCGTTAGGTGTTAAACAATTTATACCTTTAATGCTATTTAAACTTTTAACTACAAAATCTCTTCTTTCTTTAAAAGCTTTTGATCTCTTTTTTATAAAACCTTGGTTTCCATTTAAAGCTTCAACAGCAGCAGCTTGACTGATTGATGAAGGATTAGATGTAGATTGAGATTGAATTTTACCAATTGCCTTAATGATGTCTTTTGGTCCAGCTGCATACCCTATTCTCCAACCTGTCATTGCATACGATTTACTAACCCCATTCATAGTTAAAGTTCTATCTTTTAATTTAGAATTTTGAGCAATCGTATAAAAATTAAAATTATCATATGCTATATGTTCATAGATATCGTCACTTAAAATATGAACTTTTTTATTTTTAATTAAAACTTTAGCTAAATCTTCAATTTCTTTTTTTGAATAACCTGCTCCAGTTGGATTGGAAGGTGAATTTAAAATCACCCATTTTGTTTTTTTAGTAATAGCTTTTTTTAATTTACTTGCAGTAAGTTTAAATCCTTCTTCTTCTGTGCACTTAACTATCTTTGGTTTTCCACCAGCTAATAAAACCATATCAGGATAAGAAACCCAGAAAGGTGCTGGAATAATAACCTCATCACCTTTGTTTAAAGTTGCCATGAAAGCATTATAAAGAACTTGTTTTCCACCAGTTCCAACAGTGATTTGATCTGTAGTGTAATTAATTTTGTTTTCTCTTTTAAACTTATCTACAATTGCTTTTTTTAAAGCAGGCGTTCCATCTACTGCTGTATATTTTGTGTCTCCACTTTTGATAGCTTTAATTGCTGCATTTTTAATATTGTCTGGCGTATCAAAATCTGGTTCTCCAGCCCCAAGTCCAATTACATCTTTTCCTGCAGCTCTAAGTTCTCTTGCTTTTTGGGTAACTGCAATAGTTGGTGATGGTTTAATTCGTTTTAAACTGTCTGATATTATGCTCATTGAAATATAAATAAATTCTAATACGCTGTTTAATATATGGAAAATACTTATCAAGATTTAATTACAGATATTCAGAGTAAAAATCCAAAAATTGGTGGAAAACTAGAAGGTGGAAAAAAATTCAAAATTAAATCTGATTTTAAACCTGCGGGTGATCAACCAGAAGCTATTAAAAAATTAGTAAACGGTGCAAATAAAGATCAATTTAATCAAGTATTACTTGGAGTTACAGGATCTGGAAAAACTTTTACAATGGCAAAAGTTATCGAGGCTACTAATAGACCTGCATTGATACTTGCTCCAAACAAAACGCTAGCAGCACAACTTTATGGAGAAATGAAAACATTTTTCCCAGATAATGCGGTTGAATACTTTGTTTCTTATTATGACTATTACACTCCAGAAGCGTACGTTCCAAGATCTGACACTTACATAGAAAAAGAGGCATCAATTAATGAGCAGATTGATCGAATGAGACACTCAGCAACTAGATCTCTTTTGGAAAGAGATGATGTTTTAATAGTAGCAAGTGTTTCATGTATTTATGGATTAGGTTCTGTTGAAGCGTACAGTAAAATGACACTAACTCTTCAAAAAAATTATGATTACAACAGAGAAGAAATAATTAAATCTTTAGTTGCTTTACAATATAAAAGAAATGATCAAAATTTTTATAGAGGAACATTTAGAGCAAGAGGAGAATACTTAGAAATATTTCCCTCCCATCTAGAAGATAGAGCTTGGAGGCTTTGTCTATTTGGAGATAAATTAGAACAGATAGAAGAGTTTGATCCTTTAACTGGTGATAAAGTTAGAGAACTAAGTTTAGTAAAAGTCTATGCGAATAGTCATTACATAACTCCTAAGCCTACAATCGAACAGGCAGTTATTAATATTAAAAAAGAATTAGAAATAACTTTAAAAAAACATAGAGCAGAAAATAAATTATTAGAAGCTCAAAGGTTAGAAGAAAGAACTAAGTTTGATTTAGAAATGATTGAAGCAACTGGTTCTTGTGCTGGAATTGAAAACTATTCAAGATTTTTATCTGGAAGAAAACCAGGTGAACCTCCTCCTACTCTATTTGAATATTTTCCAGATAACACTTTAATATTTGTTGATGAATGTCATGTAACTGTTCCACAACTTAATGGAATGTACAAAGGAGATAGATCAAGAAAAAGTACTCTTGCAGAATATGGGTTCAGACTACCATCATGTATGGATAATAGACCCTTAAAGTTTGAAGAATGGGATTTAATGAGAACTCAAACAGTATTTGTATCTGCAACACCAGGACCATGGGAACTAGAGCAAACAAAAGGAAAATTTATTGATCAAGTTATCAGACCAACTGGATTAATTGATCCTGTAGTTGAAATTAGACCTGCAAAAAATCAGGTAGATGATTTGATGCACGAATGTAAAAGGGTGATTGAAAACAATCATCGAGTTTTAGTCACAACTCTTACCAAGAAAATGGCAGAAGATTTAACTGAATATCTTCATGAAAATGGAATTAAAGTTAGGTACCTTCACTCAGATATAGATACTTTAGAGAGAATTGAAATAATGAGAGACTTGAGGATGGGTGTATTCGATGTTTTAGTTGGTATCAACTTACTAAGAGAGGGTCTTGATATTCCTGAATGTGCGCTAGTTGGAATTTTAGATGCAGATAAAGAAGGTTTTCTAAGATCAGAAACTTCTCTTATTCAAACAATAGGAAGAGCAGCAAGAAATGTAGATGGAAAAGTTATTTTGTATGCTGATAAAGAGACTAAAAGTATAAAAAAGGCAGTTGCTGAAACAGATAGAAGAAGAAATATTCAAATAGCTTATAATAAAAAACATAAGATTAGCGCTACATCAGTTAAAAAAGAAATAAGTGACATTTTAGAGAGTGTTTATGAAAAAGATTATGTAAAAATAAGCGAGGGTTCTAATGTTGGTGGAAACTTAAAGAAACATCTTAAAGCACTAGATAAAAAGATGAAAGAAGCTGCATCCAATCTTGAATTTGAAGAAGCCGCTAAAATTAGAGACGAAATAAGAAAGTTGGAAAGTAGCGAATTAGAAATTACATTAAATCCAAAAATAAGGCAGTATGATGTAAAAAATAAACTTTATCCTAAAGGTCGATCAACAATGGGAATGCCAGGAACAAAAGTTAAAAAAAAAAGAGATAAAAAATGGAAGCACGGAAAATAATTATTACTGGTGGAGCAACAAGAATTGGTGCTGCAATTGCAAAAAAATTATCTGGTCCTAATAAAGAAATTTTAATTCATTTTAATAAATCAAAATTAAAAGCTGAGAAGTTAAAAAAAGAACTATCAAATAATGGTACTAAAGTATACTTGGTTAAAGGTGATTTAAGTAAAGAAAATGATGTAAATAAAATTGTTAAATATGCAAAATCAAAACTTAAATATTTTGATTGTTTAATTAATAATGCCTCTTTGTTTGAAAATGATAAATTAGAAAACTTTACAACAGATAGTTGGGGGCAACATTTAAGAACAAATTTAAGAACACCTGCAATGTTATCAAAAGAATTTGCAAAAAATGTTAAAGGAACAAATAACAATATAATTAATATAATTGATCAAAGAGTTTTCAAACTAACTCCGTATTTTTTTTCGTACACAATTAGTAAAACTGGACTTTATACTTTGACTAAAACTAGTGCTATGAGTTTAGCTCCAAAAATTAGAGTAAACGGTATAGCACCTGGGCCGACTATTAAAAATCAAAGACAATCTGAAAAACATTTTAGAAAACAGTATTTAGCAACCCCACTAAAAAGACAAGTTGATGTTGAGCAAATATGTAATGCTGTTGACTTTTTTATAAAAAATATATCTATTACAGGTCAAGTTTTAGCAATAGATAGTGGGCAAAATTTAAACTGGCAAACACCAGATATAATGGGCAAAGAATGAAAAGAAATAATTTTAAGATCGTAAAAATAGATAAAAACAAAAGTCTTTTTAATTATGAAAAGAAAATTCTAATTAATGAACTAATTTTAAATTTAAAACTTGGCTATTATGACTTTGAAAAGAAAAAGCCTCAAAAAGTTAAATTTAGCCTAGAAATTGATTACGAGGATAAAAAGCCATCAAGTGATAAAGATATAAAATCAATTGTTAATTATGGAACAATTGTAAAATTGATCACAAAACTCGTTAAAAAAAAACATTACAACTTTCTTGAAACATTAGCTGAGTCTGTATTTGATGAATTATTCAAAGATCAAAGGATTGCTAAAATAATGTTGAAAATTGAGAAATTAGAAATTCTTAAGCAATGTTCATCTGTTGGTATTCAAATTACCAAAAAAAGAAGTCATGATAAGCTCTGAAATAGGAAAAGAGGTAATTAAAAAAGAGCTCTCGCTAGTCCCTAAACTTCCTGGTGTCTACAGGATGCTAAATGAAAAAAATGAAATCCTTTATGTGGGAAAAGCAAAAAATCTTCCTAATAGACTTAAAAGTTATGTATCTGAAAAAAATCATATAATTAGAACAGAGAGAATGTTGTCTCAAACTAGAAAATTAGAGATAACAACTACTTCAAATGAAAGTGAAGCGCTACTTCTAGAAGCAAACCTAATTAAAAAATTTAAACCAAAATTCAATATTTTATTAAGAGATGATAAGTCATTTCCGTTCATCTTTATTGGTAACAAAGATAAATGGCCACAAATCAAAAGACATAGAGGGAAAAAAACAAAAGAAGGATTTTATTTTGGCCCTTTTGCATCAGCAGGTTCAGCTAACTGGACTATAAAGATGATCCAAAAAATTTTTCATTTAAGAGTTTGTGATGATACTGTTTTTAAAAATAGAGAAAGACCTTGTATTCTTTATCAAATAAAAAGATGTTCTGGACCATGTGTTGGTTATGTTGAAAAAAGTGATTATCAACAAACAGTTGATGATGCTATTGAATTTGTATCAGGAAAATCAAGAAAAATTCAAAAAAATCTCTCAAGTCAAATGGAAAAGGCAAGTGAGGAATTAGATTTTGAAAAGGCAGTAATTTTAAGGGATAGAATTAAAGCTTTAAATATTATTCAATCTTCTCAAAGAATTAACGAAGCAAACTTAGTGGAAGCAGATGTAATTGCTGGATACAAAGAATCTGGAAAAACTTGTATTCAAGTATTTTTTTATCGTTCAAAACAAAATTGGGGTAACCAAGCTTTTTTTCCAAAACATGACCCTGATGAAAAATTAGGAGATATTTTAAATTCATTCGTTTCACAATTTTATGAAAACAAAAGTGTACCTTCTGCAATAATACTATCTGAAGAAATAAGTGAAAAAATTTTAATCGAAAAAACTTTAACTCAAAAAGAGGGAAAACAAATTAATATTAGTGTGGCTAAAAAAGGTTCAAAGCTAAAAGTAGTTAATCAAGCAATAAAAAATGCAAAAGATAGTTTGAATAGAAAACTTTATGAAAGTCAAAATAATCGGGAACTTTTTGATGAAGTTGCAAAAAAATTCAATCTTGAAACAAACATAAATTTAATTGAGGTTTATGATAACAGCCATATCCAAGGTACCAATAGTGTTGGCGCATTAATTGCTTATGGTGATGAGGGATTTATTAAAAAGAGATATCGAAAGTTCAACATCAAACATAAAAAAAATGAGCAGGATGATTATGGGATGATGAGAGAAGTATTAAACAGAAGGTTTAAACGTGCTGTTCAGGAAAAAGATAATTATCTCACTTTTCCTGATTTAGTATTAGTAGATGGAGGAAAAGGACAATATTCAGTAGCAAGAGAAAGTTTAAATGAATTGGGACTTCACGACATTCCCATTATTGCAATGGCAAAGGGTAAATTTCGTAATAGTGGAAATGAAACATTTTTTCACAATGGCAAAGAATATAAATTCTCAAAAAATGACCCTACTCTATTCTTCCTTCAAAGGATAAGAGATGAATCACATAGATTTGCAATCAGTGCCCATAGAGCAAAGAGAAAAAAAGGAATTAGCAAATCTTTACTGGACCAAATTGAAGGTATTGGAGCAATTAGAAAAAGAGCTCTACTAAACCATTTTGGGTCAGCGAGATCTGTTGAGTCTGCTAGTTTGGATGAAATTAAATCTGTTGAAGGTGTTGAAGAAAAAGTAGCAAAAAAGATATATAACTTCTTTCACGAATAATTATGTTAAAAAAAATTCCAAATATTCTGACAATAGGGAGAATAATAATTGTACCCTTCTTTGTTTTAGCATTTTATCTTCCAGGTTTTTATGGTGATCTAACTGCTTTAATTTTATTTATAATTGCTTCATTTACAGATTTCTTAGATGGCATGTTAGCTAGAATGTTAGGCCAAGAATCTAAATTGGGGGAACTATTAGATCCTATTGCAGATAAAATTATAGTCGCTACAGCTCTAATTTTATTGGTGATGGATGGAACAATTAGAAATTATGAAGTTATTGCAGCTATAATAATTTTAACTAGAGAAATTTTAATTTCAGGTTTAAGAGAATTTTTAGCAAAAGGTCAGATTAAACTTCCAGTTTCAAATCTTGCTAAACTTAAAACGGTATTACAAATGGTTGCTATTGGTCTTCTACTTTCAGGAGATACTGGAAATAAAATAATCAACTTTGAAGATTATAATGCTCAAACTATTGGAATTATTCTTTTATGGTTATCAGCTGCGCTTACTTTATTTACAGGTTATGATTATTTGCGAAAGGGTATTGATCACGCAATATCTGAAGATAATAAAGATTAAGCTGCTTTTTTCTTTCTCACCAGTGCTTGATAGCTTTCATTAAGATCAATGATTGTATCACAAACTTTGAATTGATTTTCTGCAATACAAGATACAGGTGTAACTTCAGCAGCAGTACCTGTTAAAAAGCATCCTACAAAATTAGGAAGTTCTGTTGGACTAATTTTTCTTTCATGTACTTTTATATTTTTTGATTTTGCAATTCCAATTACAGTTCTTCTTGTAATTCCATCTAAGAATGAGTCTGGGATTGGTGTGTGAATTTCTCCATTTTTATCTTTAAAAAATACATTGGCCCCTGTTGCTTCAGCAATATTACCCTCATGATCTAACATTAATGAATCTGTATAACCTTGTTTTTCAGCTTCATGTTTTGATAATGTGCAAATCATATACAAACCTGAAGCTTTAGTATCCCAAGGTATAGTATTAGGAGCTGGTCTTCTCCAGTTTGAAATATTTAATTTAATGCCTTCAACTTTTAGTTTTGGATCAAAGTAAGATCCCCACTCCCAAGTTGCAATCGCAACATGAATTTTTGTTTGTTGTGCTGATATAGCCATCATTTCAGTGCCTCTCCAAGCTACTGGTCTTACATATCCGTTTTCTACATTCTGAGTTGCAATTATTTTATTTGAAGCAGTATTTATTTGCTCTTCACTATAAGGAATTTCGAAACCCATTCTTCTAGCAGAATGAAAAAATCTAGATGTATGTTCCTCTAATTTAAAAATAGAGCCATCATAAACTCTTTCACCTTCAAATACACAACTGGCATAATGCAAACCATGACTTAACACATGTAGTTTTACATCTCCCCAATCAACAAGTTCATCGTTGTACCAAATTTTTCCAGATCTTTTATCGTACGGTATCATTAGTGAAAATATTTTAAAATATCAGTGAAAAATATCTTTGTATCTTTGATATGTCAATATAACTTACCCATTATGAAAGAACTTTTATATCTTAAAGACGATCAACTTAAGGGTTTAATTGAAAAATTATTTGTTAGTTACAGAGAGACATTTTCAGACTCTAAAAAAATTTTAGATAAATATTCAATTGGTGTAGCCCACCATAAGGTTATTCACCTAATTTCATCTTATGAAGGTATCTCTATTTCAGATCTTCTAAAAAAATTAAAAGTAACTAAGCAGAGCCTCAATAGAGTTTTAAAAGATTTAATAAAGTTAGATATCGTCATATTTAAGAAAAATGATCAGGATACAAGGGTTAAACATGTGTTTTTAAACGAAAAAGGAAAGAAAATATTTGAAGAAATTTTTAATTTACAAAAAAAAAGAATTTATTCTGCTCTTTTAAATTCAACTTCAGAAGAAGTTGTTAATTTTGACAATGTATTAAATAAAATAATTAATGGATAATTTTTTAGCTCATATTTTAGTAGTTGATGACGACGATGGTATTAGATCATTAGTAAAGAAATTTTTAAACGAAAATAATTATTTAGTAACTACAGCTGACAGTGCTGAAGATGCCTCAGAGAAAATAAAAATAATAAAGTTTGATTTAATTGTGCTCGATATAATGATGCCTGGAAAGAATGGATTAGAATTTATAGAAGAAAATAAAAAAAATCTAGATACTCCGATAATACTTCTTACTGCTAAAGGAGAAGCTAAGGAAAGAATAGAAGGTCTTGAAGTTGGTGCAGATGATTATTTGCCCAAACCATTTGAACCTAAAGAATTAATTCTAAGAATAAAAAACATTTTAGATAAGACAAAAAAAACTGAACAAAAAAGAATTATTGAATTTGAAAATGTCAAAATCGACTTAAATAAACTGTTAATTATTAGAGATCAAAAAGAATTTAAAATTAATAATACTGAAAAGACAATTTTAGAAAAAATGATTAATAGTCCTGGAAAAACATTTTCAAGAGAAGATATAGGAAAATTAATTAATCTTGATAAAGAAAGATCTATTGATGTTATTATTACTAGATTGAGAAAAAAAATTGAAATAGATCAAAAAAGTCCTAAGTTTTTGCAAACAATTAGAGGTGCAGGATATGTTCTCTGGATTGAGTAATTATTTCAAAAAAGTTTTACCAAAAAGATTATTTTATAGAGCACTCTTAATAGTTGCGGTCCCTGTAATTACTATCCAATTAATAATCACCATTGTTTTTTTTGATAGTTTATGGATTAAAACTAATAAAGGCATGACCAGAACCCTGGTTAATGAGATTAGTGCTTTTATAGAAGCTTATCAAAATGAGGAAAATGATAAGCAAGAAGTGAATAATCTTTTTTCATTGTTTCTAGATTTAAATATTGAATTGGTAGTTAATGAAAAATTAAGTGATCAAAATAAAGAAAGATGGTTTAGTCCAATTGATCGAACTTTAAGAAGAGAATTGAAGTCTAAATTTTCTCCTGAAATTTTCTGGTTTAATACTACAAACTATAAAGAACTAGTTGATTTAAGAATAAAATATGAAGATGGATATTTTAAATTTTTAGTTCCAAAAGATCGAGTCACTAGTACCTCTGCAAGAATATTTGCACTGTGGATTACAGTTCCTGCAATTATAATGGTTATTATTTCACTAATATTTTTAAAAAACCAAACGAGACCAATCACAAATTTAGCTCGCGCTGCTGAGAGATTTGGAAAAGGAGAAGACATAGAAGAATTTAAACCCTCAGGAGCACTTGAGATACGTCAAGCAGGTCATGAATTTGACAAAATGAGAAAGAGAATTGAAAGACATCTTAATCAGAGAACTGAAATGTTATCAGGCATTAGTCATGATTTAAGAACTCCTTTAACAAGAATGAAGCTACAATTAGCTTTTCTTAAAGATAAAGATGCAGTTGATAAGTTAACAGATGATATTAACGAAATGGAAAAAATGCTTAATGAATATCTGCAATTTACAAGCTCGTCATATGTTGAAAAAGACGAAATGTTTAATCTTTCAGAACTAATAGAGGAAATTATAAAAAAATATAATAATAAAAACATTTCTCATAATTTAATTCCTAGAATTTACATTAATGGTAGAAAGAACCTTATCAATAGATCTTTAAATAACTTGATTGATAACGGATTAAAATATGCAAACAAAGTTGAAATAAGCCTAACCAAAAAAAATACAAACCTATTTATAATTATTGATGATGACGGTCCAGGAATACCTAAAAAAGAACATGAAAACGTATTTAAACCTTTTTATAAGATGGACAAAGGGAGAAATGATTCAAAATCTAGTGTTGGTCTAGGACTGTCAATTGCTTCTGATATTATCAAATCCCATGGTGGCAACATTATGCTGGAAAAATCAAAATTTAACGGGCTAAGAGTTAAGATCTTTTTGCCGGTCTAGTTTTCTTCTTTTTTTTTGTTTCTAATTTTGAAATTTTATTTTCTAAATTTTCTACTCTCTTTGAAAGAATCTCAAATTCATCCTTACTAGTAAGTTTCATTTTAAAAACAAATTCATCTCTCTTTGACTTAAATATGTTTAAAATTTCAGATGATAAATCTTTTGAAGTTATTAATCCCTGCTCTAGTAGTTTTGCAAATTTATCAATTATAAATTTAGAATTTTTCATATTTGAGATATACAATATAGATATAATTTAAAATGTTCATCAATAATTTTGACCCAGTTGCAATAGAAATATTTTCTTTAGAAATTAGATGGTATTCTCTAGCTTATATAGCTGGTATTTTATTTGGATGGTTAATAGCAAAAAAAATTTTCTTAAAGAATTCTGAAATAAATAAAAACTTTGATGATTATATAACGTACTTAATCATTGGAATTATTTTAGGTGGAAGAATTGGTTATGTATTTTTTTATAATTTTGAATTCTATATCAATAATCTATTAGATATTTTAAAAGTATGGGAAGGCGGCATGTCTTTTCACGGAGGAGTAATTGGTATTGTTATAGCAACTATATTGTTTGCAAAAAAAAATAATCAAAATGCGTTTTTATATTTAGATGTCGTCGCTCTAGTCGCGCCTATTGGAATATTTTTTGGAAGAATTGCAAATTTTATAAATTCTGAACTTTATGGAACTATAACTAATTTACCCTGGGCAGTTACTTTCATACAAATAGATAATCAACCACGACATCCCTCACAAATTTATGAGGCATTATTAGAAGGTTTAATTTTATTTTTAATTTTAGTTTATTTTAGAAGTAGAGGAAATTTTGAAAAAACTGGATTGATTTCTGGATTTTTTTTAATTTTCTATTCAATCTTTAGATTTATTGTTGAATTTTTTAGAGTTCCAGATGATCAATTGGGATACCTAATATTCAATTTAACTATGGGTCAGTTAATAAGTTTTATCTTTTTGATAATTGGATTAATTATTTTCTTTTTGAAAAAAAATGAACAAGTCGACTAATTTACCTCTAGATCAATTTATCAATCACGCTCTTTACGATAAAGAAAATGGTTATTATATGAAAAAAAATCCCTTTGGAAAAGAAGGTGATTTTATTACGTCTCCCAACATCACAAGACTATTTTCAGAAATAATTGCGATTTGGGTAATAACTTTTTGGAAAAGCATCGGTTCACCTAAAAAATTTAACTTAATTGAACTTGGCGCTGGTAATGGAGAAATGATGAAAGTTGTGTCTGAAACATTAAAAAATTTTCCAGATTGTTTTAACTCCTGTAATTTAATGATTCATGAAAAAAGCTCATATTTAATTGATGAACAAAAAAAAAATTTAAATTCTGAAAAAATAATCTGGGTAAATGAAGTTGAAATCGATAACACATTTCCTTGCATTTATCTTGCAAACGAATTTTTTGATGCACTTCCAATAAAGCAATTTTTTAAAAAGGAGAATAATTGGTTTGAAAGGTATGTTAATTTAAAAACTTACAAAAAGGCTGAGTTCAATGATAAAGAAGTTGATATTAAAACAATAGAGCAAGAACTTAAATTTGAAATATCTAAGGACCAAGAAATTATAGAATACTCTCCAGAAGCATTTAAATATCTAGAGAAAATTTGTAAAATTATTGAGAAAAGAGATGGCGGACTTTTAATAATTGATTATGGATATTTAGATCTGAAAATAAAAAATACTATTCAAGCAATAAAAGATCATAAATTTTCAAACATATTAGAAGATATTGGCGACTCTGATATTACATACAATTTAAACTTTAATTTATATGCTAATTATATTAATCAATTTGAAAAACTAGATCATCTAATTACTAATCAAAAAAAATTCTTAACAAGTATGGGAATTTTGCAGAGAGCAGAGATTGTAAGTAATAATATAGCCTTCTCGCAAAAAACTGATCTATTTTATAGAATTAGACGTTTAATTGATGAAAAACAAATGGGAGAGTTGTTTAAAGTAATGTTGATAAAAATTAAAAATAATAAATTTAAAACAGGTTTTCAAATTGATTAAATCTAAAAAACTCTCAAAATATAAAACAATTAAACATGGTTTTTTTAATAGCATCGGTGGTGTATCAAAAAATATTTATAAAAGTTTAAATTGTGGTCCAGGTTCAAATGACAATAGTGCAAGGGTAAAAAAAAATTTAAATATTGTTAAAAATAAAATTTCCAAGAAATCAAAAAATATTTTTTTACTTAACCAAATTCATAGTAATAAATTCGTGTTTATTGACAAAAAGCATAAATCAAAAATAAAACCTAAGGCTGATGCAATTATTACTGACCAAATAAATTTACCTATTGCAGTTTTGACCGCAGATTGTGTGCCAATACTGGTTTTTGATAATCAGAGAAAAATGATAGCTGCAATTCATTCAGGATGGAAGGGTGCTTTTAAGGGAATTATATCAAAAGTGATTAAATTTATGATTAAGAGAGGGTCTAAAACAAAAAATATTACTGCAGTTATAGGTCCATCAATATCAGTTAAAAATTATGAAGTTCAAAAAGATTTTTATAAAAAATTTATAAGAAAAGACAAAACTAGTCATAAATTTTTTAAAATGGGTAAAGAAAAGTTATATTTTAACTTATCCAGTTATGTTAAATCATTAATTCTTAAGTCTGGTGTGAAAAAAATAGAAAAAATTGACGTTGATACATTCGATGCTAAAAATAAATTTTTTAGTGCTAGAAGATCAAAAAGTTTAAATCATGCTGATTATGGTAGAAATATTTCAATAATTATGCTTAATTAGGTTTTTTCATGAAATTATTATCAGGAAACAGCAATAAACCTCTTAGTAAGAATATTGCTAAATATTTAAAATCTAAATTAGTAAATTCAAGTATTAGAAATTTTTCTGATGGTGAAATTTATGTTGAGATTAATGAAAATATAAGAGGAAATAGTATTTTTATCATTCAATCTGTTTCTTCTCCAGCGAATGATAATTTAATGGAACTTTTATTGTGCATAGATGCTTTAAAAAGATCATCTGCCAAAAATATAACTGCTGTAATTCCATATTTTGGTTATGCAAGGCAAGATAGAAAGGTTGTGCCAAGAACCTCAATTTCAGCAAAACTGGTATCTAACCTAATTACAAAAGCAGGAGCAGATCGAGTGGTAACAGTAGATTTGCATGCAGGACAAATTCAAGGATTTTTTGATATTCCAGTAGATAACTTGTTTGCTACTCCTATTTTTGCAAGACACGTTAAGAAAAAAATTAAAAGTAAAAATATGATTTGTGTTGCTCCAGATGTGGGTGGTACTGAAAGAGCAAGATCTCTTGGAAAACTTTTAAATGTTGGTCTAGCTATAGTAGATAAAAGAAGACCTAAACCAGGACAATCTCAGGTTATGAATGTAATTGGGGATGTAAAAGGTAAGACATGTATAATTGTAGATGATATCATCGACTCAGGTGGAACAATTGTAAATGCAGCTAAAGCACTTAAAGATAGAGGTGCAAAAGAGGTTTACGTTTATATTACTCACGGTGTTCTTAGTGGTGAAGCGGTCAAAAAAATTAAAAATTCTGTTATTAAAAATTTGGTAATTACAGACACAATTGATAATAGTGACAAAATAAAAGGTGCAAAAAACATTGAAGTTTTATCTATTTCAGGGCTAATGGGCGAAGCAATTAAAAGAATATCAAATTCTACTTCTGTATCTGATTTATTTAAATAATTACCTTGTGTTATTAAGGATCTTAAGCTAAAAACCCTTGTTTTTATGAATACTTTAGAAGCTAACATCAGAGATACTAAAACAAAAGGCGAGCTAAACTCACTAAGAGATAATGGAGAAGTTCCGGCTATAATTTACGGCGGTGAAGCTCAAAACGAAAAAGTTTCTATATCTAAGAAACTGCTAAAGTCGATGTTAGAAGACTCAAATTTTTTATCTACAATTCTTACATTAAATGTGAACGGTAAACCACAAAATGTACTTCCAAGAGAAGTAAAATATCACATCTTGTCAGACGAACCTATACATGTTGATTTTTTAAGAGTTGTGCCTGGTCTAAAAATTAGAATTGAGGTTCCAGTTAAATTTATTAATCATGAAAAATCACCTGGATTAAAAAAAGGTGGAGTATTAAATATTGTAAGAAGAAAAGTTGAATTAAAATGTCCAAGTGAAAAAATACCTGACAATCTTTTAATTGATTTAGATGGTATTGATATTGGAGTAAGTTTTAAAATTTCGTCAATTAATCTAGATCCTGAAGTTGTACCAACTATTCAAGGTAGGGATTTCGTTATTGCAACACTTGCGGCTCCAACTGTAATGAAAGAGCCAGAAAAACCAGCTGAAGCTGAAGCTGCAGAGGGTGAAGCGGGTGCCGAGGCTGCTGCACCAGCTGAAGGCGATAAACCAGCTGCTGAAGGCGAAGAGAAGCCTGCTGAAGAAAAAAAATAAATTATTTAGACTGAAGTTTGTTTTCCATTAAAAAATTTTTATGCTTTTATTTGTAGGACTAGGTAACCCAACGCCCGATAGTGAAAATAATAGACATAATGTAGGTTTTAAAATTATAGACTCAATAAATAAAAAATTTGGCCTATCAAAACAGAAACCAAAATTTAAAGGTTTGCTTACAACAGGAAATGTTGGAGACAAAAAAATATATGCAATTAAACCTTTAACTTTCATGAATAATTCAGGAATTTGTATAAGAGAATTAATAGAATATTTTAAAATTGATGCCGAGGATGTCATAGTTTTTCATGATGATTTGGATGTGGAATTTGGAAAAATAAAAGCTAAGTTTGGTGGATCTAGTGCAGGTCATAATGGTATAGCTTCAATAGATAAATTTATTGGTAAAGATTATTCTAGAGTGAGAATTGGTATTGGGAAACCAAAAGATAATATGGAAGTAAGTGATTTTGTACTTCAAAACTTTGATGAAGATGAAATGGTTGGATTAGAAAAAATTACAAATAATATTACTGAGTCAATTTCAATATTAATTGAAAAAAAATTAGATCTATTTTCAAGTACAGTTAATAATAAATAATGAGTTTTAAATGTGGAATTGTTGGTTTGCCAAATGTTGGTAAGTCTACGCTTTTTAATGCACTAACAAATTCTAGTAAAGCACAAGCAGCTAACTTTCCATTTTGTACAATTGATCCAAATGTTGGTGTAGTTCCCGTACCAGATGAAAGATTGTCTAAATTATCAAAAGTCTCTAACTCTAAAAAGGTAATTAATACTACAATTTCATTCGTTGATATTGCTGGTCTTGTAAAAGGAGCTTCAAAAGGAGAAGGATTAGGAAATAAATTTCTTTCTCATATCAGAGAAGTTGATGCTGTAATTCATATGATTAGATGTTTTGATTCAGATGATATCCAAAATGTTAATCCTGATGTAAACCCAGTGAGAGATTTTGAAATTATTGAAACTGAAATGATGCTTGCAGATCTTGAAAGTATTCAAAAAAGATTGGAAAAAAATAACAAAAAAAATGTAGATGAGGAACAACTTAAAATTTTAGAAATTGCTCTAGATTGCATAAATAATGATAAAGATATTTCAGTTCTAAAAACACAATTTGATACGAAGCAATTAAATCAAAGCGGTTTATTATCAATTAAGCCAAAAATATATGTTTGTAATGTCGATGAACAAAGCGTTCAAAATGGTAATAAATATACAAATGATTTCATAGAAAAATTTGGGAATGAAAATACACTAATTGTATCCGCTGATATTGAAAATCAAATTAATGAGCTACCTGCTGAAGAGAAAAAAAATTATATGGAAATGATAGGTTTAAAAGAAACTGGATTAAATATGTTAATTCAAAAAGGTTACAATATTCTAGAGCTAGATACTTATTTTACATCAGGTCCTGAAGAAACAAGAGCATGGACAATTAAAAAAAATTGTACAGCTCCTAAGGCAGCAGGTGAAATACATACTGATTTTGAAAAAGGGTTTATTCGAGCTGAAACTATTTCTTATGAAGATTTTATAGCAAATGATGGATGGGTAAATTCTAAAGCAAACGGGAAAATGAGATTAGAAGGAAAAGAATATATTGTTAAAGATGGAGACGTATTAAACTTCAGATTCAACACGTGACCAAATTTTCTTCATACTAAAGTAAACTAAAATAGTTAAAATAATCAAATATACTATAGCTTTAAATCCCATTTGGTGTCTTGCTTCTAAGTGAGGCTCCGCAGCCCACATTAAAAATGTTGTTACATCTTTTGACATCTGTTCAACTGATGCATTAGTACCATCCCCGTACTCTACAATTCCATCTGATAATGGTGCTGCCATTCTGATCTTATTACCATACATATATTTGTTGTAATAAACTCCATCATCCAAAGTTACTCCACTTGGTGGATCTTCATAGCCTTGAAGTAAAGAATAAATATAATCAACTCCACCACCTCTAGCTTTAACTAAAACAGACATATCTGGTGGATAAGCTCCTCCGTTAGCTGCTTGTGCGGCTTTTACATTTTCGTATGGCATTACAAATTTATCCGAAAGTTTTGCAGGTCTAGTAAACATTTCACCATCAGCGTTTGGTCCATCTGTAACTTCAAAAGAAGCAGCGATTGCTTTTGCAGCTGCCTCTGAAAACTCTGGTCCACCCTCTTCTGATAAATTTCTATAGCTCAAATATTTCATTGAATGGCAAGAAGCACAAACTTCCGTATAAACTTGATATCCTCTTTGAAGAGCTGCTCTATCAAATTTTCCAAAAAGACCTTTAAAACTCCAATCTGTTTTAAGATAATCTACTTTTTCTGCAGCAAATGTTTGGACACTATTTAGAGAAAAAAATGAAAGTATTAAAATTAGTTTAAATAACTTTTTCACTTTATTTTATTTTACTTTCTCTGTGTTTTGCGGCTGCTAAGTTTGGTGATCCACCTAAAATAGGCTCTGTTATACTTAGTGGAACAGGTAATGTTCTTTCTTTAAATCCAAGCACAGGGAGAATAACCAAGAAATGTAAGAAATAATAGGCAGTGGCTACTCTTGCAATTAATAAATAAAGACCTTCTGCAGGCATTGCTCCCATGTAACCAAGAATTAAAACGTCTGCTACTAAAATCCAGTAAAACTGTTTATACAAAGGTCTAAATACTGCTGATCTAATTTTTGAAGTATCTAGCCAAGGTAAAGCTGCAAGTATTAAAATAGCAGATAGCATTGCAATTACTCCAAGTAGTTTATCCGGTACTGATCTTAGTATTGCGTAAAAAGGTAACAAATACCATTCTGGAACTATATGAGCTGGAGTTACCATAGGATTTGCCTCTATGTAATTATCTGCGTGACCCAAAATATTAGGCGTATAAAAAACAAAAAATGCAAAAACAATCATAAACATTAATAATGCAAAACCATCTTTAATAACAATGTATGGATGGAATGGGACAGTATCCTTAGATGGTTTTTTGATATCAATACCAACTGGATTATTATTTCCAGGTACATGCAGAGCCCATATATGTAAAATTACAAGTCCTGCTATTAAGAATGGGATTAAATAATGTAGAGTAAAAAATCTTGTTAAAGTTGGATTATCAACTGAGTATCCACCCCATAACCATGTTACAATTCCCTCACCTACTAACGGGATTGCACTAAATAAATTTGTAATAACAGTTGCTCCCCAGAAACTCATTTGTCCCCAAGGTAAGACGTAGCCCATGAATGCAGCTGCCATCATTAACAAGTAAATTACTATACCTATAATCCAAATTATTTCTCTTGGTGCTTTGTAAGAACCATAAAATAACGATCTAAAGATATGAATATACACAGCAAGAAAAAACATCGATGCACCATTTGCATGTATGTATCTAATTAACCATCCGTAGTTAACATCTCTCATTATATGCTCAACACTTTCGAATGCCATGTCAGCATGAGCAATGTAATGCATTGCCAAAGTTAATCCTGTTATAATTTGTGTGATTAAGCAAAAAGTTAAAATTCCTCCAAATGTCCACCAGTAATTTAAATTTTTTGGAGTAGGATAATCCGTTAAATGGTTTGCAAGAGTTAGTAACGGTAATCTATCATTAAACCATTGACCAACTTTTGATTTAGGTTGATAATCGTGATCACTCATAACAGCTGCACTATCCTATTTTAATTGTATTTGCGTTTACGAATTCATATTTTGGAACTTCCATATTCCAAGGAGCTGGTCCTTTTCTAATTCTCCCAGAGGTATCGTAGTGAGATCCGTGACAAGGACAAAACCATCCATTATAATCACCTTTGTCATTCAAAGGCACGCATCCTAAATGAGTACAAACTCCAAGCATGACTAACCATTCAGGATTTTTTGCTCTATCCTCATCTTTTTCTGGATGAATTAATTCTTCCATTTTAACAGATCTTGCTTCGTCGATCTCTTCTTGTGTTCTTCTTCTAATAAAAACTGGTTTTCCTCTCCATAGAACTGTAATTGTGTTTCCAGGTTTGACTGAACTTACATCTACCTCGGTACTTGCTAATGCTTTAACTGAAGCATCTGGGTTCATTTGATCTACCATGGGCCACACTACTGCTGCAGCTCCAACTGCACCTACAGCTGTGGTCGCTGTAAATAAAAAATCTCTTCTTTTTTTTGGCTTTTTATCTGACATTTTAAATAGTTTTTTGTTAAAAAATTAATTTAATATACGATTTCTTATAAGATAACAGTAATTTTTCTACTGAAAGAATGACACATTACGGATGAAACCTAGACCTAAAATTTCACTATACGAGCCAGATATTCCACAGAATACAGCTGCAATTATACGAACGTGTGCCTGTTTAGGGGCGGAATTAGAAATTATTGAGCCTTGTGGATTTTTATTATCTGACAAAAGGTTTAAAAGAGTTGTCATGGACTACATGGACTATGGTAAAATTAAATTCTACCAAAGTGCAGAACATTTTTTTGAAGAAAAAAAGAATCAAAGAATTGTTTTAATGACAACAAAGGGTTCTATAAATTATACTAAATTTAATTTTAAAGCTGATGATACAATATTATTTGGAAGAGAGAGTGCTGGTGTTCCAGAGAAGGTTCATAAGCTGATTGGTGATCGTCTAAAAATTCCAATGAATGAAAATGCGAGATCTCTAAATATAGCATCCTCAGTTGCAATAGTTTTGGCTGAAAGTTTAAGGCAAAATAATTTAATGTAATATGGACAATTCAATTAAAAAAGACCTAGCTAGCAATTGGTTCAAATTATTACAAAATGCAATTTGTAATGACATACTTGAATTAGAAAACAACAAAATAAAATTTGTATCAACTTCTTGGAAAAGAAACTCTAAAAAAGATGAAGGAGGTGGTGAATATAGAATTTTAAAAAATGGAAAAATTTTTGAAAAAGTAGGAGTAAATTTCTCAAAGGTATATGGAAAATTTCCTAAAAAATTTCAAAAAAATATACCAGGAGCTGAGAAAGATCCTAGATTTTGGGCTTCAGGAATTTCAATAGTTATGCATATGCAAAATCCACACATTCCAGCTATGCATTTTAATACAAGATATATCAGCACTCAAAAAAATTGGTTTGGAGGGGGAATGGATGTAACCCCAGCCATCAAAGATGATAATGAAAAAAATAAATTTCATAAAATTTTAAAGTTAATGTGTGATCAACATAATAAAAATTATTATAAAAAATATAAAAAATGGTGCGATGAATATTTTTATTTACCCCACAGAAAAGAAGCTAGAGGAATTGGGGGAATTTTTTTTGATTATAAAGATGATAATTTCGAAAAAGATTTTAAATTTGTAAGAGATGTTGGTATTACTTTTCAAATGATTTTTAATGAAATTATTAGAAAAAAAATTAACAAAAAATGGTCTTTAAAAGAAAAAGAGAAGCAGTATATTAAGAGAGGTCGTTACGCAGAATTTAATTTACTGTATGACAGAGGAACTAAATTTGGATTACAAACTGGTGGTAATGTTGAAGGAATTTTAATGTCATTACCTCCCTTAGCAAAGTGGAAATAAAAAATGGAAAAAGAACCTATAACTTCAAATGGTCTAAAAAAATTAGAGGAAGAACTCATTTTTTTAAAAGAAAAGAAAAGACCTGAAATAGTTGCTGCAATTGCTGAAGCAAGATCGCATGGAGATCTCAAAGAAAATGCCGAATATCATGCTGCAAAGGAAGAACAATCTCACAATGAAGGTAGGATTACTGAAATAAACGACATAATAGCTAGAGCTAATGTAATTGATGTAACTAAATTAAATAATGAGGGCAAAGTAATTTTTGGATCAACTGTATATTTAGAAGACTTAGATAGTGGAGAAAAAATAAATTATAAAATTGTTGGAAAAGATGAGGCTGACTTAAAACAAAAATTAATTTTCTTTCAGTCACCAATTGGAAAAGGATTAATAGGTAAAAATAAAAGTGATCTTGTGGAAATAAACACCCCTTCTGGCACAAAGAATTTTGAAATTAAAGACGTTAAATATATTTAACTTTTTACAATTTTTTCAACTTGTTTATCTGAAATTTGAAATCCATTTTGAACCCAGGTTTCTTCAATAAGTTTTAATTTATTACCTAAAATTTTACCCTCAGGAATTTTATACTTAGACATTAAAATATTTGCTCCAATTTTTAATTCAGGCAATGTTTTATTTTCATAAATTTTAAGTAATTTTAATAATTTATTTTCTACCTTACTTGAAAAGAACAATTTAAAATTAATTATATCAATCACGGTTTGTCTGCCATTATAGTAAAATATTTTATTAAAGTTTTTTTCTGTAAAACTTTTAATATTCACATTTTCTTTGAAAAAATAATGAATTAATTTGAGCCTCTTTTGATCTTTTTTTGAGATTTTAAATTTGTAAATAAAATAATCAGTATTGTCTGTTTCATCAATAATCAGTAATGCAATAATAAAAATAAAGTCAAAGCTACTGATAGCTTTAGAACTGAATGAATTTAGCTTCTTAAAATGATTAATATTTTTAAATTGTGGAAATACTATTTCTAATATTTCTAAACTTTGTTGATCTTCAAATAATTTGAGAAAATTTTTTGATTTAACTGTCTTTTTAAGTTCATCTAATAATCTTTCAGCAGATAAGTTCGAAATACCTTTGATATTTTTTTTAAATATTTTAATTATCTCTGTTTTATGATTTTCAGTTGAGTAATTGATATGAAAACGGAAATATCTTAATATTCTTAAATAATCCTCTTGAATTCTTTTTTCTGGATCTCCAATAAATTTTAAAACACCTTTATTTAAATCTAGCTTACCATTTTGTGGATCAAATAAATTTCCTAAACTATCAGAGTAAATAGCATTAATTGTAAAATCTCTTCTTTTTGAATCTTCTTTCCAATCAGAAGTAAATTCAACTTTTGCATGTCTTCCGTCTGTAGCAACGTCTTTTCTAAGTGAAGTAATTTCATAGTTTTTTTCATTTATTACTGCAGTTATCGTGCCGTGTTCTTTACCTGACTCAAAAAATTTAATTTGATGTTTATTTAGTGCATCACAAACTTCATCTGGTGTAATGTTAGTTGCTAAATCAATGTCATCTACTTCTTCTCGATTTATAATTTTTCTAATACATCCTCCAACAAATCTTAATTCACTATTTTCAGAATAATTGTTAATTGCTTCAAAAATTTTTTTTGCAGGAGTGTTCTCGGATATGTTTTTTATATTTTTACTTATGTAATTAAGATTTTTGGACCTAAAAAAAATTTTATCTAAAAATTTATCCATATATATGGCTGGGGCGCTAGGATTCGAACCTAGGATGCAGGTACCAAAAACCCGTGCCTTACCGCTTGGCTACGCCCCAATATTATAGTTCCTATAACACAAAAAAAATAAATTTATATAGTTTTTGATACATACAACCAACAATTTTTAAATTTCCTCTTAAATTGAACTTTTGCTGAATTACAGTCTTTGACTGATTTATAGTATGCAATAACTGTAGATCCAGACCCAGTCATTCTTACAAACTCAGGATTATTAGTCTTTTCTAAAAATAACTTAATCTTTTTTATTTGTGGGTATTTTGAAATTGCAACATCTTCTAAAGTATTACTTTGATTTTTTAAAAATTTATAACCAAACATATTTTTTTTTGGATTATTAAATTTTGGTTTTTTAAAATTTTTAACGTTAGAATAAATTTTTTTTGTCGCACAACCAAAATTGGGCTTTATTAAAAGCATATTTAGAGTCGGACAATTAAAAAATTTTTTGATTTTATTGTTTGAAAGTAAAACTGAGCTAGATGGGTCCATACCTAAAATAACATCAGACCCTATTTCAGAGCAAACCTCCAAAATTTTCTTTTCACTAATTTTAATTACCTTTTTTTTATTTAAAAAATTTAAAATACTCGCAGCATTAATAGAACCACCACCAAGTCCTGCTTTTTGAGGAATATTCTTTGTTATAGAAACTCTAAATTTTTGATTTAGCAATAATTTTTCTCGATCTAGTATTTGAAAGAGTTTTTGAACAGTATTTTTTTTTCCAATACCTTTCGCAAATTTCCCTTGAAAAGAAATATTATGTTTTTCACCTCCTTTTTTTTTTATTGAAATAACATCATACAAATCAATAAAACTAATGATGCTTTCAATTTTATGTAATGATTTATTTTTTCCTGTTACATTGAGAGCTAAATTGATTTTAGCATGAGACTTTAAATTTAATTTCATTGAATAGATTTAAAGCCAGTAATCAATTTTTTGTTTATATTTTCTCTCATATCATCTTCAGTATCATCAAAGCTCAACACACTATTCCAAAAATATCTCGCCTGAATTTTTTGATCTAGCTTCCACAATATATCTCCGTAATGATCATTTACTATTGGGTCATCAGGCATTAATTCTACAGCTCTTTTTAAATATTTTTCTGCTTCTTTATATTCCTCTATCAAGAAATATGCCCAACCAATTGAGTCAATAATATAGGGATCATTACTTTTTAAATCATATGCTATTTTTAACATTTCCATCGCTTCATCTATTTTGTAATCACGTTCTAACCAAGAATAAGCAAGATAATTTAGGACGTATGCATCATTAGGTCTTATTCTTAATGCATGAAGTAAATCTTCATCTGACTTCTCATAATTACCTAATCTTTCGTAACTCCCACCTCTTCGATATAAAATATCTGATTTAATTACAGATGTATCCTCTAGTGAGGAGATTAATCTTGAATAATTATCAATTGCAAGTTCATAATTTTTAGAGTTTTTGTAAAAATTCCCTAAATCAAAAATCATCTTTGGATTAGGTTTTTTAATATTTTTAAATTTAGACTCGATATAGCTTGTGCCCTTTTCATAATTTTGTTCTTTCACTATTATTTGCGCTTCTTTTTTAACTCTAAACCAATAATAAAACTCATCAGTCTCTTTAAATTTTCTTACTATTTTTTTTACCTTGTTGTATTCACCATCTGCAAAGAAATTTTCTGCAACAAGGGATAAATTAAATTCAAATTTAGGATTTAAGTATATTGATAAATTTAAATAAAAATTTGATTTTTCAAAATTATCTTGTGATGAATAAAGATTTGATATCAAAAATAAAAATTCACTAATTATATCATTGTGGTTTCCACATGAGAAAATTTTTTCAAAACTTTTAAACTTATTATTATCTATCCAGCTTTTGGTTTGAGTTAACAAAAGTGTTGAGCCAATATAATCAATTTGATCAATTACTGACTTTGCCTGATCAAACTCCTTATTCTGAATAAGATAATTTATATAAAAAAATATATATCTTGAATAATCACCTTGTTGACTGTTGATTAAATTTAAAAAGAAAGAGCTAGTTCTTTGATCATTATAATGACATCTTTGAAATGCCTCAGCTATTAATGATAAGTTTCCAAAATTTTTCTTATTAGGTAAAAGTTTTTTATTTTTAAAAGTGTAAATGTACTGCTTTAAAGTCTCAAAAATTACTAGATTAATTCTATTTTCTTCCTGAAATCTCAAACTTTGATCTAAGTAAATATCAGCTTTATCAAAATCATTTTTTTTCAAACTATCAATTATTAATAAAACATATGCATCAAAAAAATTGGAGTTACTTTTTTTTGAGTTATTTTTTATAACATTAATTGCTTGCGCTACTTTGTTTTCCAATACAAGAGAATTAACGTATCTTTTTAAATAATTGTCATGGCTGTTTAATAAAACTTTACTTAAATTGAAATATTTTAAAGCTTCTGAATTATCTCTATTTTCGTAAGCTATAATACCTGAAAAATAATTAGATAAATCTCTTGAGTTGAAATCATTAAAACTTGTACTTTTAGAATAAACGGGTGTCTGATAGGATAACACTAATAACAATATGATTTTAAATATTTTAGATATCATTTAATCCTTGTAAGGTGAAAAAATTGATAAATCAAAACGACAAATTAAACGAAGAATTAATAAATACAATAGAAGCCAATTTTGTATTTGATAAAAAACCTATTAATAGGTTTTCTGAGGTCAAAAAAGAAAGTGACATAAGTCAAAAAAATAAACACGATTTATTAGAAAATCTAAAGAAACAATTAAATTCAATTGAAAATTGTAAACTAAGAAATAATTCCAAAAATATTGTTCTTGGAGAAGGAAATATTGATAGTCCTATAATGTTAATCGGAGAAGCTCCAGGTGAAATTGAAGAAAAAGTTGGAAACCCTTTTAAAGGAGAAAGTGGAGAGCTTTTAGACAAAATGTTAATAGCAATAAATATTAAGAGACAAAATATTTATACAAGTTATGCAATAAATTTTAGACCACCAGAAGATAGAAAACCAACTTCACAAGAAATTAAACGTTACTCAAACTTTTTAAAAGAACATATATCTATTATTGATCCCAAAATTATAATTTTAATGGGTAGCACAGCTATGGAAGCTGTTACTGGGATTAATGAAAAAATATCTTCAGAAAGAGGTAAATGGAAGGAAATAATTTTAAATAATAATACTTATCCTTTAATGATAACTTTTAACCCTTCTTATTTAATTAGATATCCAGATAATAAAAAATATTCATGGGAAGATTTAAAAAAAATAAGAGAAAAAGTTAAAGAGTTAAAATTAACAATTTAATGAAATTAATAGCTGGTGTTGATGAGGTCGGCAGAGGTAGTTTAATAGGTCCTGTTTATGCTGCTGCTGTCATTCTCAAGAAATCTGCGGATCCAAAAATTTTAAAAGACTCAAAAGTGTTGAGTAAAAAAAAGAGAGAATATCTTTTTAATTATATTAAAAAAAATTCAATTTGGTCATTAGGCAAAGCTTCTGTTAACGAGATTGAAAAACTCAATATACTAAATGCAAGTTTACTGGCTATGAAAAGAGCTATATTAAAATTAAAAAAAAAACCAACTCTTGTATTGATAGATGGAAACAAAATTCCACAATTAAAAAATTATAAATTAAAATCGATCATAAAGGGTGATAAAAAAATTCCCTCAATTTCTGCAGCCTCTATAATAGCAAAGGTATCAAGAGATAGATTTGTTGCTACTCTATCAAAAAAAAACAAAGGTTATCATTGGGATAAAAATTTTGGATATGGAACTAAACAACACTTACAAGCATTAAAGAAACTAGGCATAACCAAACATCATAGAAAAACTTTCTCTCCTATATCTAGATTAACTTAATACTACATCTAGTTATCATTAAAATTCGATACACAAATCGAATCTAATTTTTTCAATCACAGGTTGACCGAGGAATCCATTTGGAGTCTAATTAATTTTTTACAAATGAAATCTGATTTTAAAAATAAAATAATTAACGGAAACAGTCTCGAAGAATTAAAAAAAATTCCACGTGAAACTTTTGATTTAATTTTTGCTGACCCTCCATATAATTTACAATTAAAAGGTGAATTGACTAGACCAGATAGATCAAAAGTAACCGCTGTAAACGACAAGTGGGATCAATTTGAAAATTTTAAAAAATATGATGAGTTTACGTATGAATGGCTTAATGAATGCAAAAGGATTTTGAAAAAGGATGGAGCTATTTGGGTTATAGGTAGTTACCATAATATTTTTAGAGTAGGAACTGCAATACAAAATCTAGGTTTCTGGATACTAAATGATGTCATCTGGAATAAAAATAATCCAATGCCTAACTTTAGAGGCACAAGATTTACAAATGCTCATGAGACTTTAATTTGGGCTTCGAAGAGTGAAAAATCAAAATACACATTTAATTATCAATCTTTAAAATGTTTAAATGATGATCTTCAGATGAGATCTAATTGGAATCTTCCTATTTGCAGTGGTTCGGAAAGACTTAAAAAAAATGGAAAAAAGATCCATTCTACTCAAAAACCAGAATCACTTTTACACAGAATTTTACTAGCTACATCAAATAAAAATGATTTAATTCTTGATCCTTTTTTAGGTTCTGGAACTTCTGCTGCAGTTGCAAAAAAACTAGGGAGAAATTATTTTGGTATAGAAAAAGAAAAGAATTATTTTAAAGCTGCTGAGGAACGTTTAAAGGCTACCAAACCAATTGAAGATGATTTGTTAGATACACTTAAAAATAATAGATCAAAACCAAGAATTCCATTTGGATCGTTGGTAGAGCTTGGAATAATTAAGCCTGGAACAAATATTTTTGATAATAAGAAAAAAATAACAGCAAGAATAATGGCTGATGGAAGTATCAAGCACAACCAAGCGGAAGGTTCTATACATAAAGTTGCAGCTACTATTTTAGGAGCTGAAAGCTGCAATGGCTGGACATTTTGGCATTGTGATATTAATGGCCGAACCTACCCAATCGATTACTTGAGACAAAGATTAATTTCTAAAAATTAATTTTTATAAATTTTACCTAAATAACTTTGCAAAAATTTTTTATTCTTAGCCAAAAGCTTTAAAAAAATATTTCTAAAAAAGATCATAATCGGATTTGATAAATGAAAAGCAAATTGATTAAAATCAGATCTTCTATTAATCATTTTCACTCTCTCCAATCTAGAATTATAAAAATCATTTTTTTGGTTAATTATAACTTCATGTAATTGATTGGCTCCTTCTATTGATTGTGAGGCTCCCTGAGCAAAAGAAGGAGAGAATGCAAAAAAAGCATCTCCAACTAAATAAATATTTTTGGGAGTAATAAATGGATTTTTACTTACAAAAACTGGAAACAATTTAATATCTTCAAGACTCTGAAATACTTTTGATGAAATTTTCTTGGATAATTTTTGTTTAATGTTCTCAATAAATGTACTTTCATTACAAAGATTATGGTTTTTTTGCTGATCAGAATTTAACTTATTCTTCAATATCCCAATGAAATTAAAATTTTTATCATTATTAAGTGGATATAATACATAGTGAAAATCTGATCCTAAAAATAAAGAAACATTCTCCTCGTTTATATTATCAAGACTTTGTTTGGATACACTGGCTCTAACAGCGATAGTGTTATTGTAAATTGGTTCTGAATTATTATTTGAAATTAATGACTTTCCTTTTGAAAATACACCATCTGAAATAATTAAATGATCACAAGTTATTTTTTCTTTATCAAAAGTTAAATTTATTGAATCATTACTGGATTCTATCTTGTCTAAACTGCAGTTAAACTGGATTGTATTTTTATCCAGTCCATTTATTAGAAACTGAAGTAATTTTGATCTTTTTAATGTTGTGTACTTACAATCATCAGAATTAAATTCTGAAATATCTAAATCGCAAATTTTCTTTGAATTTTTAATTTCATAAAAATCAATTTTTTTTGGATTAAATTTCTCTTTGTCCGACAAGGAAGAGAAGCCTAATTTGTTTAATAACTTTACGCTATTAACAGATAATTGAATACCATAACCTTCTTCTATTTCTAATGAAGTTTTTTTTTCATAAATTGTGACCTGATAATCTTTATTTCCTTTAAATAAGTTAGCTATAAACAGACCCGAAATACCTGCGCCAATAATTGCTATTTTTTTCATTTTTGACTTTCTAAGAATTTTATTATCTTTTTGGTAAATGTTGGAAGTACATAATTTTCAAGCTTTGTAGGATTTATCCAATTAATATTTTTGTCAAAGTTATGCTTCTTTTTATATTCAATTTTAATATTCATATTCATATTAGATATTTTAAAATTTAAATCTTTATCAAAATTTTTAGGATTATTTAATTGATCCATTGGAAAAATATTTAAATTTTTCAAAAAATTAAATTTATTATTTTTGATTAATAAATATTGATTATTTTTTTTATAAACATTTAATTTATAATATGTTTCCTTGTTAATTTTCTTAAATTTCACTAAATCAAAATTTTTATTTTTAAATGCTTTGCAATTATAAGATAATGGACATTTATTGCATGAAGGGTTTGTAGGTTTACAAATTAATGCACCGAGTTCCATCAAAGCTTGCGCATAATCGCTTGATCTTTTTGTTGATGTGCCAAAAATTTTTTTTTGATCTTGTAAGAATTCTTTTTTAATTTGACTTTGTTTCTTTAAATATAAATATCTTTTTAATACTCTTTCAATGTTTCCATCCAAAGGAATTATTGGTTTGTTAAATGCGATTGCTGAAATTGCACTCGCTGTATAATCGCCAATACCTGGTAATGATTTTAATTCATAAAAATCTCTAGGTATTTTTTTATTGAATTTTTTAACAATTATTTGAGCAGTTTTTTTTAAATTTCTTACTCTTGAATAATATCCAAGACCTTCCCAAAGTTTGGTTAATTTTCTATCATTATATTTTGATAACTTTTCAATATTAGGGATATTTTTAATAAATCTATTAAAATAAGGTATCACAGTAGCAACCTGAGTTTGTTGCAACATGAACTCACTAACCAATGTAAAGTATTGTTTCTTTTCTTGTGAAACCTTATTTCTCCAAGGTAAAGACCTCTTATTTATATCGTACCAATTGAGAATTTTATTTGTTATTATTAGATCTTTCATATGCAATTTAAAAATAATACTAAGCAGAGAAATAATAGCATTCAAGGGTTAAGATCTTTCAAAGACACTTTGCCAAAAAATCTAAAAAAAATTATTAATAAAAAAGGTCATATATATTCAGAAACACTGAGTAATTGGAAATATTTAGTTGGAAATGAATTGTTTAAAGTCTGTTTCCCAAAAACATTCAAAAACTCAAATCGATTTGGTGTGAGTACTTTAGTTGTAATGGTTAAAAGAGGCCATGAGGTAGATGTAGAATATTCAAAAAAAAATATTTTAGATAAAATGAATAATTTTTTCGGCTACGATGTTGTTGAAAAGCTCAAATTTATTAGCTTTGATGACGAACAAAAAACTAGCAGTTTGAATGAAATTAATTCTAATAATGTGGCAATTAGTAAATATCGAGATAAAATCAAAGATGTTAAAAACGAAAAGATTAAAAAATCATTAACAGAATTAACAAAAGTTTATAAAGAAAAATGAAAAAAATTATATTACTTGCCATAATTGTTTTGGGAAGCTTTTCAAATTTAAATGCTGAAGAAATAAAAAGAATTATTGTTGGAAATAAAGAAGCAAAAATAACTATAATTGCGTTTGAGTCACTAACTTGCAGCCATTGTGCTAATTTTCATAAAAACGTTTATCCAGAACTTAAAAAAGAATATCTGGACACAGGCCTTGCTAAAATAGAATTTAGACATTTTCCTTTAGATATTGCCGCCTTCAACGCTTCAAAAGTTGCTCAATGTAAAAATGATGGTAATGCTGATATTTTGGAAAGTTTATATGCTAACCAACAAAAATGGGTAAAGGGAAGCTCTATTGAAGAAGCAAATAAAAATCTTCAAATATTTTTAAAAAATGAAGGTTTCTCTATCGATTTTGAATCTTGTGTGAATAACAAAAATATTGAGGATTTTGTGTTAAATGACCGAATAGAGGGTGCAAAAAATTTCAAAGTAAACGCAACCCCTACGATAATAATAAACAACGAAAAATTCGAAAAAAAACTTAATTATAAAAATTTGAAAAAAGCACTAGAAAAAATGATATAAGTTAGTGCATGGAGTTTAAAAAAATCCAATTAAATGGATTTAAATCATTTGCTGAAAAAACAAATTTCTTAATAGAAGAAGGCCTTACTGGAATAGTTGGTCCTAATGGCTGTGGAAAGTCTAACATAGTTGAATCTTTGAGATGGGTAATGGGAGAGACCTCTGCAAAAAGTATGAGAGGTTCAGGAATGGAAGATGTAATTTTTTCAGGTACATCAAATAAAGCATCAAAAAATATTGCTGAAGTTTCCATAGAAGTAGAGAACAAAGAAAAAGAAGGTCCCATTCAGTATCGTGAATTAGAAAACATTCAAGTTAGACGAAAAATTGAAAAAGATAAGGGTTCTAAATTTTATATTAATGACAAAGAAGTAAGAGCAAGAGATGCTCAAATGTTTTTTGCAGATCTTTCAACGGGCGCACATTCCCCTTCTATGATTAGCCAAGGAAGAATTGGAGCTTTAGTGACAGCAAAACCTACTGACAGAAGAGCAATACTTGAGGAGGCAGCTGGAATTTCTGGTTTACATGTAAGAAGACATGAAGCTGAACTTAGACTCGGTGCGGCTGAAAATAATTTAAAAAGAGCTGATGAATTACGAAGGCAACAAGAAAAACAACTAGCAAATCTTCAAAAACAAGCTGAGGAAGCTACAAAATACAAATTAATTTCAGAAGAAATAAAAAAAATAGAGGCTGGTCTATATTATCTAAGATTATTGGATATCGATAAGGAGATAAGAATAGAAAATGAAATTAATACAGAGGCAGGAGGTGAAGTTGAAAGTTTCAACAATCAGATATCTGAACTTGAAAACTTAATAAAAACTTCAACCGATAAAGTTGCTCCACTTAGAGAAAAAAATATTGAGAATTTATCAAGAATACAGAGACTTAATTTGGAACTACAGAACCTAGATGAGGAAAATACTAGAATTCAAGATGAAATTGAAACAATTAAGAAATCAATAAAGACTTTAGACGAAGACATATCAAGAGAAAATGGAATTATTATTGATGCTAACTCTAATGAAAAAAGATTAAAGGAAGAAAAGTCAGATTTAATTGAAGTAGATTCAAAATATTTTGAAACAGAAAAGTTATCAAACGAAGATCTAGAAAATGCAAAAAATGAACTTGAAAGAGAGCAAAAAGAAGTTGACGAAGTTGTTAATAATTTAGCTGACGATACAATTAAAATAAGTATTGGTCCTATAAAGAATGTAAAAAATTCAATTACTAGAGCAAAAGAATTAATTGATAGTAATGAGATAAATCAAGCAGTTACATTACTAGATAGATGTAATATGGAATTAGACAATTTTATTAATGATTTAAAAAATGAAAAATCAAGAACAGAGCTATTAAGTGTAAATGAGAAATCTCAAAATATAAAAATACTTCAAGAAAAATATGCTGATGCATATAGTAAAAATCAGTCAATAAAGAATGAATCAGTAAAAAGAAATGAAAGAATAAAAACAATAGAGACTGAAATAGAAAGCTGGAAAAATCTTTTATCTAATTCAGAAAAGATGGTAAATGAATTAACTGAAAGAAAAAATAAATTATCTAAACAATTAAATGATTTAGAAAATCAGCCAAGAGTACAAGCAGAAAGAAAAGGTCAAATTACTGAAAATTTAAGAATTTCTGATGAAGAAAAAATAGAGAACGAAAAAATTATAGAAGAAACTGATAAAAAAATTGAAACTTTAAGAGCTCAACTAAATGAAATACAAGAGCAATCAATTCAAATTAGAGAGCGAAAAGCTAGCTCAGGTGCAACCATAGAAGGTTTACAAAAAAGAAAAAATGATTTGCTTGATAGGGTTAATACAGAATTAAATTTAACAGAAGAAAATATTTTAGAAAATTCAAATTTATTTGGAGTTGAAGAACTTCCAAATCATGTTGATCAAGAAGATGCATTAGATAAAAAAAAACAACAAAGAGATCAATTAGGTTCTGTAAATTTAAAAGCAGATGAGGAAACTAGTAAGTATGAAGAAGAAATAAAAAAAATGGAACAAGATCGTAGTGACCTAGTTACCGCAATTGTTAAACTTAAAGATAGTATTGATGAGCTAAATCAAAAAGGAAGGGAAAGACTTGTTGAGGCATTTGAAAAAGTTAACAGAAAATTTAATGAGGTTTATACAAAACTTTTTAATGGAGGAAATGCCAAGCTTGAATTAGTAGACTCTGATGATCCGTTAGAAGCTGGTTTGGAAATGTTGGTCAGTCCACCAGGAAAAAGGCTTCAATCTATAACTTTATTATCTGGTGGTGAACAAGCACTAACTGCCCTATCTTTAATATTTGCAGTATTTTTAACTAACCCTTCTCCAATTTGTGTTTTAGATGAGGTGGATGCTCCTCTTGATGATGCTAACGTTACAAGATTTTGTAGCTTGCTAGAGGAGTTAATTAAAATTACTAACACTAAATTTATAATTGTTACTCACCACGCCTTAACAATGTCTAAAATGAACAGGCTTTATGGAGTAACTATGCCACAAAAAGGGATAAGCCAACTGGTAGCTGTAGACCTACAAAAAGCAGAAAGTATGGTTGCTTAACCAAAATAAATGGCAAAAGACCCTTTTAAAACTCGCTTAGAGATTGCAAAAAGCAAGATTTCTAAGAAAAATCTTTATAACAAGAAGGATAATCCCTCGCCTATTGGAACTGCATTCAAAATGAGCACAGAACTTGTTTCTGCAGTGGCTGTCGGGACAATTATTGGGTTTATTTTTGACAAGACCTTTGGTACTAAACCCTGGTTTATATTAATATTTTTTTTTGTTGGGGTGATCGCTGGAATAACAAACGTGATTAGATCAGCAAAAAAGATGCAAAAATAAGTTAGTACTATGGCAGCAAACCCGATGTCCCAATTCGATGTTTATAGAATTGGACCTGAAATAAAAGTTGGAGCATTTGATATATCTTTTACAAACGCAAGTTTGTTTATGATTATAAGTACAGTTTCTATTCTATTAATTTTTAATTTAGGATCTAAGAAAAATTCAATCTTACCAAATAAAATTCAATTATTAGCGGAACTTAGCTACACCTTTGTTGCTAAAATGATTAGTGATACAGCTGGTTCTAAAGCAAAACCATATTTTGCATTTATTTTTTCATTGTTCATGTTTGTTTTATTTTGCAACATGTTTGGAATGATACCGTACACATTCACTGTAACTAGTCATATTATCGTTACATTTGTTCTTGCTGCATTTATCTTTATTGGCGTAACAGTAATTGGATTTATTAAACATGGTTTTGGATATTTAAAATTGTTTGTACCAAGTGGAGTACCAGCGGTATTACTTCCTTTAATAGTAGTTATTGAAATTATTTCTTATTTAAGTAGACCAATAAGTCTATCAGTTAGATTATTTGCAAATATGATGGCTGGTCATACAATGATGAAAGTTTTCGGAGGCTTTGTAATTAGTCTTGGAATAGTTGGTGGATGGCTTCCACTAAGTTTTTCGGTTGCATTAACTGGTTTGGAGATATTAGTTGCTTTTCTTCAAGCATATGTTTTTGCAATTTTAACCTGCATCTATTTAAATGATGCATTAAATTTACACCATTAATAACAGAGGAGGATATAATGGAATTAGAAGCAGCAAAAATGATCGGAGCAGGTTTAGCAGCAATAGCTTTAGCTGGTGCCGGTGTTGGTATTGGAATAATTTTTGGAAATTATTTATCAGGTGCTATGAGAAATCCATCAGCAGCTCAGAAACAATTTCCTAACCTACTTTTAGGTTTTGCACTTGCTGAAGCAACAGGATTATTTGGATTAGTTGTTGCATTGATTATTTTATTTGCGTTTTAAGTTAATGGTCAAAAAAATATATCTTCATCTAATATTTTTAAGCTTCTTTTTTATTAAAGAAGCTTTTGCCGCTGAAAGTGGAGGTATGCCTCAATTAAATCCAGAGTTTTGGGTTTCTCAGATTTTCTGGTTAGTACTTACTTTTGGGATAATGTATTTGGTTTTATCTAAATTAATTCTTCCAAAAATTAGTAACAACTTAGAGTCTAGAAAATCTCAAATTCTAGAAAATATTGAGGCAGCTGAAAAACAAAGAGAAGATAGTGAGACCAAACTTAAAGAATATGATCAAATAATTTTAAAAAGCAAAACTGAAGCTAATGCTATGTTTAATCAAGCAAGAGAAAAGGCAGTTAAAGATATAAACGCTAAAAGAGACGTTCTTGATAAACAAATAGATGACGAAATAGCTAAAGCGGAAAAAGAAATCCAAGCTTTAAGAGATAATGCGCCTGACAAAATAAATAAAATTGCTATAGAAACGTCATCTGAGTTACTTCAGAAATTGATTGGTGCTGAAGTAAATAATAGCAGTATATCAGCAATTGTTGACGATCTATCTAGAAGAAACGGAGATAAATACTATGGCAATTGATGCAACTTTCTGGGTAGCAATTTCATTTGTAATCTTCATCGGGGTTTTAGTTTACTTTAAAATTCCACAAAAAGTTTCTCAAATGCTTGATGGTATGATTTCTGACATCAAAAATGAGATAGATGAAAGTGAAAAATTGAGAACAGAAGCAAAAACTTTACTCGATAATGCTCAAAAAAAGTTAGATACAGCTAGTTCTGTAAGTAATGAAATTTTGGAAAATGCAAAAAAAGAGTCGGATAAGTTAATAATAGATTTAAATGATAAATTTCATAAATCATCAGAAATTAAAAAAAGTTTGGCTGAAAATAAAATTAGCCAAATGAAAGAGGCTGCATTGAAAGAAATAAAAGATGCTTCAATCAAAATAGCGGTAGACTCAGTAAAAAAAATCATAACTACTTCAGTTGATAAATCTAAACTGGATGCTGTATTTCAAAAAAATTTAGAAGAAACTAAAGAACAGCTAAAAAAAATAAACTCATAATACGGTTACAATTTCCTGAAAAAGCTATAAATTACAGCAATGAATTCTATAGTTATTGGATCTGGATTTGGTGGTATTGCTGCAGCAATAAGACTAAGAGCCAAAGGACACAAAGTAAAACTAATAGAAAAACATTCAGACCTAGGTGGAAGAGCTAGAGTTTTCAAAAAAGATGGTTTTACCTATGATGCTGGGCCAACAGTAATAACAGCTCCATATTTAATTAACGAACTATTCAGTTTGTTTAATAAAAATCCTGAGGACTACATAAAACTAACCCCACTTAAAATTTGGTATCAATTTGTTTTTGAGGACCAAACTAAATTTAATTACTCAGGTGATGAAATAGAAATGAAAAAACAAATTGAAAATTTAAATCAAGAAGATGTTAAGGGGTATGAAGATTTAGTAAATTTTACCAAAAAAATTTTTGAGAAGGGATTTTTAGAACTTGCAGATGTTCCATTTGATAAACCTTTTTTTATGATGAAACAGCTACCAGCATTATTAAAACTTAAGAGTTATAAATCAGTTTATTCATTAGTATCGTCTTATGTAAAAAATGAAAAATTAAGAAGGATGCTTAGTATGCATCCACTTTTGGTTGGTGGTAATCCGTTCACAACTACATCAATTTATGGGCTAATTCTTTATTTAGAAAAAAAATGGGGCATTCATTATTCAATGGGTGGTACGGGAAATATAATTAAAGGATTTGAAAAGTTAATGGAGGAAATAGAAATCGAAATAATAAAAAATACTGAGGTAAAAGAAATTATTACTAAAAATAATAAAATTACTGGTGTTGTAGTTGACAATGAAGAGATTATTGAAGCTGATAATGTTATTTGTAATGCAGACCCTCCTGCTTTTTATGAAAAGATGACTAGTAAAAACTTAAAAAATTCAATGCTGTTTGATTGGAAACAAAAGAGGATGGATTACTCAATGGGTTTATTTGTTTATTATTTTGGAACCAAAAAAGTCTATGAAAACGTTGAGCATCACACAATTAAATTTGGAAACAAATATAAAGAACATCTGGATGATATTTTTGATTATAAAAAATTAAATAACGATATTAGCTATTATCTACATAGACCTTCTGCAACAGATAAGAGCATGGCTCCTGAGGGTAGTGATTGTTTTTATGTATTGGTGCCAGTTCCAAATAATCAATCAAATATAGATTGGCAAATAGAAGGTGAAAAAATGAAAAATCTTGTAGTTGATAAAATGGAGAATGATTTAATGCCAAATCTTAGAGATAATATTGTATCAGACTTTTATCTTACACCTGATTATTTCGAGAAAGAACTAAATACAAAATATGGATCAGGTTTTTCAATTCAGCCTAAATTCACTCAATCAGCTTATTTTAGATTTCATAATAAATCAGAGATTTATGATGGTTTATATTTTGTTGGTGCTGGAACTCACCCAGGTGCGGGAGTACCAGGAGTACTTTCATCAGCAAAAGTATTAGATAAATTGATCTAGAATGTTAACTAAAAATTATTTAGCAACATATGCAAAATCATTTAATTGGGCTGGTTTTTTTTTACCAAAAAAAACTTATGATAAATGTTCTGCGCTTTATGATTTTTGTAGAGAAGCTGATAATATTGCAGATGATCCAGGAAAATTAGAAGACAAAATAATTAAATTTGAAAACTTTAAGAAAGATTTTTTAAATAAAAACTTTCAAAACATTGTTATTAAAAATATTTGGGAACTTATAGATGAATTTAATATTTCAACAAAAGTAATTAATGATTTATTTGATGGGATTAATTCAGATATTAAAGAAAGAGTGGAATTAAAATCAAAAAAAGAGTTATTAATTTACTCTTATAGAGTAGCAGGTACAGTTGGTTTAATGATGGCAAAAATTTTAAAAGTTAATAAGACAAATTCCTTGAAATCAGCTATCGATCTCGGAATAGCAATGCAGCTTACCAATATTTCAAGAGACGTAATTGAAGATAAAAATAATAAAAGAATTTATATCAATGAAAATTTCAACGATATAAAATCTACCATTTCTTTATCTGAAAGATTTTATGAAAATTCTTTTTACTCAATTAAAGAAATACCTTTAAGTTTCAGATTCTCTATTTTAGTTGCAAGACGAGTCTACAGAAAAATTGGACACAAAATAATTAATAAAAATAATTTAGAAAATTATAAAAATTCTGGAAAAATTTATGTAACAAAAATTGAAAAAATTATTGAAACTTTTTTATCAATTTTTGATTTAATAATTTTAACATTTACAAATAAAAATGATAATAACATTGAACATGATCATTCATTAATTAATGAAGAGATAAATTTAAATGAAAGATTTTGATTACATAATTATCGGTGGCGGTTGTGCAGGTTTGTCTTTGGCTTATGAACTTGAAATTTCTGATAAATTAAAAAATAAATCTTTGGCTATAATTGAGCCTAGGGATGAATATAAAAGAGATAAAACTTGGTCATTTTGGAAAGTATTTCCACATAATTTTGATGATTGTGTAAAAAAAAGTTGGGATAATTTTTCTATAAACATTCCTAATGATACAAGATTTATTGATTGTAAACTAACACCTTACCAATCTATAGATACTGGAAAATTTTATGACAAAATTCTTTCAAAACTTAAATTAAATGAAAATATAAAATTTTTTAAGAATATTAATGATATTGAATTATCAAATTCAATAATTTTTAACAGCGTTCCAAATTTTGAAAATAAGCCAAATAATTTGTGGCAACATTTTTGTGGTGTAGAAATTGAAACTGAAAAAGATTTTTTTGATGACCAAATATTTAACTTAATGGATTTTGCATGTGATCAAAAAAATGAGGTTCATTTTTTTTATACTTTACCTTTTTCAAAAAAAAGTGCTCTTGTGGAAACTACCTGGATATCAAATTTAAGTAATGAAAATATAAAAGATTATGATAATCAAATAGATCAATACTTAAAAAATCATTTAAATATCAGAAATTATAAAATCAATTTTAAAGAAGAAGGCTCTATACCTTTATTTAGAAATAAAAATTTAAAAAAATTAAATGAAATATATATTGGATCAGCCGGTGATATGACAAGATTAAGCACGGGTTATACTTTTTTAAATATTCAGGAACACAGCAAATATATAGCAGAAAACATTGAAAATATTTCTAAGGCTAAATTGTTTAAAATTAAAAAAAAATATGATTTTTTGGACAATATTTTTTTGAAAGTTTTAAGAAATAACTCTTCGGATATGGGGGAAATTTTCTTTAAAATGTTCAATAGTTCACCTAAGACTGCTATTAATTTCTTATCTAATAAAAGTAACTTTTTTGAAGATTTAGAAATAATTTTAAAAATGCCTAAATGGAAATTTTTAAAAGAATTATTTTAAATGACTAATCAATTCATTAAAAAAATTAATCTTAATCATTCATTTATATTTTTTTTGCTAGTTAATCTATTTTCTGTCGTGATGTTTAGATTAAATTATTTAGATATTTCATCATCAATATGCTTATTTTTAATTTTAACTATTGGAGTTTCACACGGTGCATTAGATAATATTAAAGGTAAAAAACTCCTTAAATTATTTAATTTTGAAAGAATATATATTTTCTATATCTTTTATATTTTTATAGCAGTTTGCGTCATTATTATTTGGTCACTCTTACCTGCAACCACACTGTTAGTTTTTCTTATAGTTGCAGCATTTCATTTTGGTAAAGAGGATACACAATTTTTAATAAACAAAAAATCGTACTTAATTCAATTATTATACCTTTTAAAAGGATTTCTCATAATTCTTGCCCCTCTTTTTTTTCATTTTGATGATACTGTGAAAATATTCAAATCATTACTTGTTGTTAATGAAAATTTTTATTTATTCTTAGAATTTTTAGAAGAAAAAAAGATAATCGAGATATCAATTATTTTGAGTTCATTATCAAGTATATTTTTATTTATTGATAAGTTTGAGTTAAAAAAATTCACTATTTTTTTCGATTATTTCTCAATTATAATTTTAAATTACTACTTTACTCCTTTAACAGCTTTTACAATTTATTTTTGTTTTTTACATTCTGTGAGGCACTCTATTTCACTTGCAATAGATCTGGATGAAGACAATCTCCAAAATGGACTAAAATTATTTATTTTAAAGGCTTTACCACTTACTCTTTTAACAATCTTTATTTCAATAATTGTATTATTTTTATTAAATGACGTTAATTATATAGATGATGCAATCTTAAAACTAATTTTTATTGGTTTGGCGTCTTTAACCTTTCCACATATATTGCTGGAATATTTTTTAGAGAAAAATGAAAAACAAACAAATTAAAATTTTACTTTCTGCTCCAAGAGGTTTTTGTGCTGGTGTTGAGAGAGCTATAGAGATTGTAGAAAAATCTATTCAAAAATATGGATCGCCGGTTTATGTTAGACACGAAATTGTTCATAACAAGCATGTTGTTGATAATTTAAAAAATAAAGGTGCTATCTTTGTTGAAGAATTAGAGGAAATTAATGACAAATCTAGACCTGTTATTTTTTCTGCGCACGGTGTTCCAAAAAAAATACCAGAAGATGCTGAAAATTATAAAATGACTTATGTAGATGCTACTTGTCCACTAGTTTCAAAAGTTCATAGAGAAGCGGAAAACTTAAATAAAGCTGGTTATCATATTATTTTGATTGGACATGAGAATCATCCAGAAGTAGTAGGCACTATGGGCCAATTACCTAAAGGATCTATTGATTTGGTTCAAAATGAAGCTGAAGCAATGGAGTATAAAACCAATCATAAAGAAAAATTGGCTTATATAACTCAAACAACACTATCCGTTGATGACACTAAAGAAATAATAAAGATTTTGAAAGATAGATTTACAAACATTAAAGAGCCAGCAAAAGAGGATATTTGTTATGCAACAACTAATAGACAAATGGCAGTAAAAAATATCGCAAAAAAGTGTGATATGTTTTTTGTAATAGGTAGTAGAAACTCTTCAAATTCAGTTAGACTTGTTGAAGTAGCAAAAAAATCAGGTTGTCAAAATTCACAACTTTTTCATTCTGAAAGTGAAATTCCTTTTGATCAAATACAGAATTCCAATACTATTGGTATATCATCAGGAGCATCAGCACCAGAAATTCTTGTAGAAGATTTTATTAATGAATTAAAAAAAAAATTTTCTATAAATGTTGAGGAAGTAGAAATTATAAAAGAAAATGTGGTCTTTAAAGTTCCTAACAAATTAAATTAAATGGCTGTATATACTAAGATAAATCAGAGTGATATCGATATAATAAACAACAAGTTTAATATTGAAAAAATTTTAAGTTTCCAAGGAATTACTAAGGGAATTGAAAATACAAATTATATTTTAAAATCCAAAAATAAAAAGTTTATTCTCACAATTTTTGAGAAGAGAGTTCTTCCAAAAGAGATTCCTTTTTTTATGAAATTAATGGATCATTTAAATGATTCAAAAATTATTTGCCCAAGACCACTTAAAACTAAAGACAAAAATTATTTAATTAAACTAAAAAATAAAACAGCTTGTATTGTCACTTTCTTGAATGGAAAAGATAAAAAGAAAGTTAACGAAAGTGACTGCTATGCTATTGGAAAAGCAATAGCTAAAATGCATCTGGTTACTAAGAAGATACAATTTACTAGAAAAAATTCAATGGGTGTAAAATATTTAAAACCTTTACTCCAGAGTATTAAATTTAAATCAAATAAAGGATCAAATTTGAAAAAATTTTTATTTAATAATTTTAATGATATTAAAAAAATTTGGCCAAAAAAACTTCCTTCTGGGATTATTCATGGTGATTTATTCGTAGATAATATTTTTTTTAATAAAAATAAGCTATCGGGAATTATAGACTTTTACTTTGCTGCTAACGATTACTATATGTATGAAATAGCAATCTGTATTAATGCACTATGTTTTGATGAAAAAAATAAAAAATTTGTAATTAATAAAAAGAAAGTTGATAAATTAATTAAGGGATACAACAGTGTTAAGAAAATTAAATTAAATGAAAAAGACAATTTAAATATTTTGTGTAGAGGTGCTGCTCTTAGATATTTGTTAACTAGACTATATGATTATACAAATACTCCAAAAACAGCATTAATCAAAATTAAGGATCCAAACGAATATTATCAAAAACTTATTACCCATAACAATTTGAATAGTTTTGAAGATTATTTGATTTAATGATTAAAATTTATACTGATGGCTCATGTTTGAAAAATCCAGGAAATGGCGGATGGGCAGCAATAATATGTACAGATAATGAAGTGAAAAAAATAAGTGGAAGTGAAAAAGATACAACAAATAATAGAATGGAATTAATGGCGACAATCAATGCATTAAAAGAAGTAAATTCTGAAGATTTGATAGAAATCTACACAGACTCTAAATATGTTAAAAATGGAATTACTGATTGGATTTACAATTGGATTAAAAATAATTGGAAAACATCTAATAAAGAAGATGTTAAAAATAAAGATTTATGGGTTCAATTGCATGATTTAAATAATAATTTTAAGATTAAGTGGAACTGGGTTAAAGCTCATGCTGGAAATCCACTAAATGAAGAAGTTGATTTATTAGCTAAAAAAGCTGCAAGTCTAGATTAATTTAAAGAAATTTTCTGCTGCTGAGATTTCACAAGATCCTGTATCTGCTTCTTCCTGAAGTTTAATAACCTTCATGTTATCAACAAACATCGTGTATCTATTGGATCTAATTCCTAACCCTCTGCCACTTTTATCAACATCTGCACCAATTTCTTTTGTGAAATTAAGAAATGGATCACCCATCATAACAATTTTTTCACCTACATCATTTTGTTTACCCCAAGCATTCATCACAAAGGGATCATTTACTGAAATACAAATTATATGATCAATACCTTTTTCTTTATATTGATCATGCATCTTAATATATCCTGGCAAATGTTTAGCAGAACATACAGAAGTATATGCCCCAGGTAGTCCAAATATTACAACTTTTTTGTCTTTAAAAAAATCTTCTATATTTTTTTTTACAGGCTCTCCATCTTGAAAAACAAAAATTTCTGAATTTGGTAGGTTATCGTTTTCTTTTATTTTCATTTGGATCTATCTTTAATATGTTCTTTTACTTTTTCAATATCATTTTCAATAATATCATAATTTTCTTTCTCATTTAATATAAATTGAAGTTCATTTGGTAACTCAGCTTTAATATTTATAGCACTTTTAATTGCATCAGGAAACTTACATGGATGTGCTGTTGCTAGCACAATATTATTACCATTGAGATTATGTTTATCAAAAGCTCCATAACCAATTGCAGTATGAGGGTCTAAAACAATATTAAATTCTTGATAAACAGACTTAATAATATCAAGTGTTTCGGTCTCGCTCATTCTTGCTGATAAGAAATCTTGATTAATTAAATTCAACTTTTCTTTATCAATTGAATATTTTCCTTCTTCTTTAATTTTCATCATGTCTTTTGATGTTTGTTCTGAATTCTTATCATTCAAATCAAAAATAAGTCTCTCAAAGTTACTTGCGATCTGTATATCCATACTAGGAGAAATAGTTTCTGAAACAGTTTCAGCCTCGTAATTACCGTTTGAAATAGCTCTATGGAGAATGTCATTTTGATTTGTTGCAACAATCAATTTATTAATGGGCAAACCCATTTTTTTGGCTAAGTAACCTGCGTATACATCTCCAAAATTCCCAGTGGGAACAGAAAAATTAGTGGGTTTAGTGTGATCTTCAATAAGATAATAGCTGTAAAAATAATAAACACATTGAGCAATAATTCTTGCCCAGTTAATTGAATTTACACCTGACATATTAATATCTTGAGAAAATTTTGTGTCAGAAAACATTGATTTAACTAAGTTTTGGCAGTCATCAAAATTTCCTTTAATAGCGATATTAAATACATTTTCATGTTTTCCAGTAGTCATTATTTTTCGCTGAACAGAAGAAACTCGATTATCAGGATGTAGTACAAAAATATTTAAATTTTCTTTTCCTTTTATTGCATCTATAGCTGCTGCCCCTGTATCTCCAGATGTGGCAACTACAATATTAATTTTTTCTTTTTGCTTGTTTAAATAAAATTCATAAAAATTTCCAAGAAGTTGCATAGCAACATCCTTAAAGGCTAGTGTTGGGCCATGAAATAACTCTAAGACTGATCGATCTCCTATTTTTATGAAATCAATTACATTTTCTCTCCTAAAAACAGAATAAGATTTATCAATTATTTTAGACAATTCATTTTTATCCATAAAATTTCCTATAAAAGGAAAAATAATTTTTTTTGCTAAATCTGAATAATTAAGTGATTTTAATTCTTGAATTTCTTTTTCACTATAGCTTGGAAGTGAGCTGGGAATGAACAATCCCCCATCATCAGCAAGACCTTTGATAAAAACATCCTTAAATTCGTAAGTTTTAGAAGTATCTCTAGTGCTGACGTATCTCATTTAATAATTTTTTTTTCTAAAATATAGATATATTAAAAGGATTGAAATCGCCATCGAAAACCAAGTAATTGCGTACTTTTTGTGATTGTTTGAAATTTTAGCAGTGATTACTCTTGGTCTTGGGTTTTCATAATTACCATTTAAGTAAATTATATATTTTGAAAAGTTTTTTCCTGTAAATTTTAAAATATCTTCTCTATCTAGTGTAAACCAATAATTTTTATCTACTTCATTCTTAGGTTTGAATGAGCTTGATTTTGATTGAAGCATTAAAGTACCAATAATATTTTTTTGATCAACAACATTAATCTCTGGTTTGTTTTTTTGGTCAAAAGATATCCAGCCTCTATTAATTAAATAATCTTCATTTCCAACTTTAATTGGGTTAATAACTTCAAATCCAGGTTTACCAGTTTCGTTAAGATTATAGAGATAAATTTGTTTTTCAAAATCAATTTGTCCTGATGTTTTTATTCTTAAATAATTTTTTTTTTCTACATTTTGAAGTTCAACAGGATCAATCTTTAAAGAATTTTCAATTTGACTGATTAGATCTAATTTCCAACTCAATCTATACAATTGCCAAAAGCCTAATGACAACAAAACTAAAATTATAAAATAAACGAAAACTGAAAATAGAAGCTTATTCTTCAAGGATTAAATATTAACTTCCCCAAACGTAGATAGCTGCAAACAAGAATAACCAAACAACATCAACAAAGTGCCAGTACCAAGCAGCTGCCTCAAAACCAAAGTGGTGTTCTTTAGTAAAGTGACCCAATCTTCCTCTCCATAAACAAACAGCAAGAAAAATTGTTCCAACAATTACGTGGAAACCGTGAAAACCTGTTGCCATGTAAAATACTGCACCATAAATATGTCCTGAATAATCAAATGTAGCATGATGATATTCGTAAGCCTGTAACAAAGTAAAAAAGAAGCCTAGTGCAACAGTTGCTGTTAATCCTTGAATAAATCCTTTTCTATCATCTTCTAATAAAGAGTGGTGAGCCCAAGTTACTGTAGTACCAGATAATAATAAAACTAGTGTATTGATTAATGGAATGTCCCATGGATCAAAAGTTTCTATGTCTTGTGGAGGCCAAACATTTCCAACAAACTCATTTGGGAACAAACTTATATCAAAATATGCCCAAAACCATGCAACGAAAAACATAACTTCAGAAGCAATAAATAACGTCATTCCATATCTATGATGGATTTGAACAACTGGAGTATGGTGACCTTGATGTTCAGCTTCAATCACAACATCTCTGAACCACATATAAGCTGCATAAATTACAAGAGCTAATCCCAAATACATTCCCCAAGATACATCATTGTGCATATAAAAAATTGCACCAATAGCTAATACCAAGCATGCAAAAGATGTAAATATGGGCCAAGGACTTGGGTCTACTAAGTGATAATCATGTTTTTTTTCAGCTGACATATTTTTTTAATTATGATTGTTTATAATAATCTGTCGAGAAAAAAGTATACGACATAGTTACATCCTGTAAGTTTTTAACTGTTGGATCATTTACCAGTTCTGGGTCCAAATAAAAAGTCATAATATAAGTTGCCTTCTCACCTGCCTTAAGTTCCTGTTTTTCGAAGCAAAAACAGCCTAATTTACTATAATATTTACCAAAACTTGCAGGCGAAACATTGAAACTAGCAACTCCATAAGTTGTTTCATCTCCATAGTTCTCAACCTCAAACTCAATTCTATTGACCTGACCAACCTTAACATCAATGACATTTGATTTAGCTTTAAAATCCCAAGTAAGATTATTTACATTCGTATCAAATCTTACACTTACAACTTTATCTAAAACTATCTTCGGGGCTTCTTTAGATACTTGGGTTGTTCCTCCAAAGCCAGTTACACGACAAAAAAGATCATATAAGGGCACTGCCGCAAAAGATAAACCTAACATTAAACAAAAAATACCTGCTAGAAGTAATGGAGTTAATGTTTTGCTCTTAATCATATCTGCCTATCAAATACGCCAACGTTATATAATGTAAAAACAAACAAAAAAACCATAAAAGCTAAAATTGCTAAAGCAGTAATAATATTTTTTTTCTTTGTTTTTTTATCAGGTGTTATCATAAAATTTTATCTATTAAGAAAAATACAAAAACTAAAAACAAATATAATATGGAGTATCCAAAAATTGTTTTTGCTTTTTTTGCATCAAACTTATTCTTCTTAAATTTGTAAAGTTCAAAACATAAGTAATTATAATAAATTGTCAAAATTAACGATGGAATTAAAAATACTAGACCAACAAAATTAATTGCATATGGGAAAACAATAACTGGCAACATTATTAACGAATAAACAAATATATTTAATTTTGTGCTTTCAACACCATTGGTCAATGGAAGCATTGGAATATTTGCTTTTTTATAATCATCAGATTTATATAAACTTAGTGCCCAGAAATGTGATGGTGTCCAAAAAAAGATAATTAGAAAGAAAGTTAATGGCTCAAGTGAAAGTGAATTAGTGGCTATAGTCCAACCAATTACAGGAGGTAATGCTCCTGCAGCGCCTCCAATAACAATATTTTGAGGCGTTTTTCTTTTAAGCCAAACAGTATAAACCAGCACATAAAACAAAATTGTAAATAACAATAAAGCTGCTGAAATTGTATTTGCAAAATAATCCAAAGCAACAACAGAAAATATTGATAAAGCAATACCAAAAATCAAAGCTTGATTTTTATTAACCTTCCCAGTTGGTATAGGTCTTAAACAAGTCCTTGTCATTAATGCATCTAAATCAGACTCGTACCACATGTTTAAAGCTCCAGCGGCACCAGCTCCAATAGAAACTAAAATAATTCCAATTATTGCATCTTTTGTTGGAATAATATTTGGCGCCATTAACAATCCAACCGCACAAGTAAAAATCACAAGAGACATTACTCTTGGCTTCATGAGTTTAAATAACTCAGAGAAATTGAATACGTCTTCTTGACTTAAATTTCTATTTTTTAACTTAGACTTAATCATTTAATTTTAGACAGAAAACCTAAATACTTTTTTAGGTAGTAGATTTTTCTGCACTCTCTTCATCTTCAAACTTTGGTAATTCATCAAAAGTATGAAAATTTGGAGGAGACGGTACTGTCCACTCTAAAGTTGTTGCCCCCTCACCCCAAGGGTTTTGTGCAGCAGCTTTTTTCTTGTAAAATGCATAAATTAGATTTGCGAAAAATACTCCTAAACCAATTACAGAAATATATGATCCAATTGAAGATATATAATTCCAACCAGCAAATGCATCTGGATAATCTGCATATCTTCTAGGCATCCCCGCTAAACCTAAGAAGTGTTGAGGGAAGAAAATTAAGTTTACACCAATAAATGTTAACCAGAAGTGTAATTGACCTAACCATTCTGAATACTCATAACCACTCATTTTTCCAAACCAATAATAAAAGCCTGCAAAGATTGCGAACACCGCACCTAAAGATAATACGTAGTGAAAGTGAGCTACTACATAGTAAGTATCATGCATTGCTGTATCTACACCTGCATTTGCAAGAACAACACCTGTAACTCCACCGACTGTAAATAAAAATATAAACCCTAAAGCCCAGACCATAGGTGTCTTAAATGATATTGAACCACCCCACATAGTTGCTATCCAAGAAAATATTTTAATTCCCGTCGGAACAGCAATGATCATCGTCGCTGCTAAGAAATAAGCTTTAGTATCCGTGCTTAAACCAACTGTATACATATGGTGAGCCCATACAACGAAACCAACTATTCCAATCGCTACCATTGCATATGCCATACCTAAATATCCAAATACTGGTTTTCTTGAGAATGTTGAAACAATATGACTGATCATTCCAAAACCTGGTAAAATTAAAATGTAAACTTCAGGGTGACCAAAGAACCAGAATAAGTGTTGGAATAATACTGGATCTCCACCTGTTTGAGCATCAAAGAATGCAGTTCCGAAATTTCTATCAGTTAATAGCATTGTGATTGCACCTGCTAATACTGGAAGTGATAAAAGTAATAAGAACGCTGTAACTAAAATTGACCAAGCAAATAAAGGCATTTTATGCAATGTCATACCTGGAGTTCTCATGTTTAAAATTGTAGTAATAAAGTTTACCGCTCCTAAAATTGAAGACGCTCCTGCTAAGTGTAAACTTAAAATAGCAAAGTCCATTGCTGGACCAGGTTGTCCTGCTGTAGATGATAAAGGAGGATAGATTGTCCATCCACCACCAACTCCTGTTTGACCTGGAGGGCCATCCATAAATATAGACATGATTAATAAAATAAATGAAGTTGGTAATAACCAAAACGAAATGTTATTCATTCTTGGAAATGCCATGTCTGGCGCACCAATCATGATTGGTACAAACCAATTTCCAAAACCACCAATCATTGCTGGCATAACCATAAAGAAGATCATGATTAAACCATGACCTGTTACTAAGACATTGTATAAATGATAGTTTCCACCCAAAATTCCATCACCTGGATGCATCAATTCCATTCTCATTAAAACCGAGAATGCAGTTCCGATCACACCTGCAACAATTGCAAATATAAGGTACATTGTACCGATATCTTTGTGATTAGTTGAATACGCCCAACGTTTCCAACCTGTTGGTGTATGATGATCGTCGTGTGATGCAGTTTGTGTATACATATTATTTACTCGCTAGTTTTTTAAATTGATCTTCTTCATTAATTTCTTTTGCAAATTTTATTTTAGCACCAGTAAGCCATTCTTTATATTCTTCTTCAGAAACTACTCTTACTGTAATCGGCATAAAAGCATGTTTAATTCCACAAAGCTCAGAACACTGTCCATAATAAGTTCCAACTTCTTCTGCTTTAAACCATGTTTCATTTATTCTTCCAGGAACTGCATCTCTTTTAACTCCAAAAGATGGTAAAGCCCAAGCGTGTAAAACATCATTTGCAGTAATTAAAACTTTAACTACTTTATTTACCGGAACAACTAGTTCATTATCTACAGCTAATAATCTTGGCTGATTTTCTTTTAAATCTTTATCTTCAATCATGTAAGAGTCGAAAATAATATTTTCATCTGGATACTCATATCCCCAGTACCACTGATAACCAATTGCCTTAACTGTTACATCTGCTTTTGGTATTGAGTCTTGTTTATATAAAATTTTAAACGATGGAACTGCCATCACGATTAAAATTAAACATGGAATTAATGTCCATAAAACTTCTACAGCAACATTGTGAGTTCTTTTTGAAGGAACTGGATTTGCTGATGCTCTAAATCTGATACATGCATAGACCATCAAAAATAAAACGAAAACGCTTATCGCAATTATGATTGGTAATAACAATTTGTCATGAAAATTAACTATATCTCTCATAGATTCCGAAGCTGCTTTTTGAAAACCCAATTGCCAATCTTTTGGCTGGTTGGCAAACGCAACTGCAGGAGTTAAAATTGAAAGAATTGTTAATATAATTTTTTTCATTTTTTTACCCTATATAGAACGTCTTCAAAAAAATTACACTTTAGTTTTCGCGACAAAATATCAATTTATGGCGTATTTTATGATCGATATAGCTGAAATTACAGCTGTTTCAGATCTCAATATATTCTCATTAATTTTCAATGGTTGAACACCACTAAATTTTAGAATCTTAGCTCTTTCCTCTTCAGAAAAATCTCCTTCTGGACCTATAATTACACATGTAGGTTTATCTGTAACCTTCTTTAAATCTACTTTGGTATTTTCAGAATTTAGATCAGTAAAAATTAAATCAACTTTATTGTTATTTAAAAAATCATCTAATGATTTTGGGTCTTCAATATCTGGAACATTAATTCTATTCGATTGCTCTGCTGCTTCAATAATTACTTTCTCTAATCGCTCTTTATTAATTTTACGAACAATCGTTCTATCAAATATTATTGGAATAAATTTTGTAACTCCTAACTCAGTTGCTTTTTGAATCATAAAGTTGAAATAATTTGATTTAATTGGAGAAAATGCCAACCACAATTCTTTTGGATTTTCTTTCTGTCTTAATTGTTTTGTAACATTAAATTCAACAACACCTTTTGAGATATTTAAAATTTTTGCTTCCCATTCACCACTGCTGTTAAATAATGAGAAAGTTTCATTTTCTTTAACTCTCATTACTTTGTTTACGTAATGCGATTGAGATTTATCAAGTGTACCAGTTAAATTATTAGATAAACTTTTAGAAAAATATAATCTAATGTTACTCATATTATTAAATTAGTTTATGAAAAATATTAAAGCAATAATTTTTGACGCTTACGGCACTTTATTCGATGTAAATTCAGCAGCAGAAAAATGCAAAGATAAAATTGGTGATAAGTGGGAGGCTTTTGCAAATTATTGGAGAACCACACAATTAGAATACACTTGGCTTAGAAGTTTAATGAAAAGACATAAAGATTTTTGGCAGATCACTGAAGACAGTTTGGATAAATCAATGAGTGTATTTAAAATAGACAATTCAATGAGAGATGAATTATTAGATCTCTATAAAATTCTCTCACCTTTTGAAGAAGTTCCAGAAGTATTAAAATCTTTAAAAGAAAAAAATTTTAAACTAGCAATACTTTCAAATGGTACACCTTCTCTACTGAATGAATTAGTACAAAGTAATAAATTAGACAATTTATTTGATGATATTTTTTCAATCGAAGAAGTTGGTATTTTTAAGCCTGACTCTAAAGTTTATGATATGCCAACAAAAAAATATAAAATTGAAAAAAATGAAGTTGCTTTTTTAAGTGCAAATACTTGGGATGTATCTGGAGGAGGAAACTATGGATATAATTCTATTTGGGTAAACAGAAATAATAATATATTTGATAAACTAGATTATATCCCTAAGAATAAGATTACTAATCTTAACGAACTAATTAAGATTATCTAATTCTATTCTCCTCAAAATTTTTATTTAACTTCTGAGAAATAGTTTTGGTATTTTTTTTATTCCAATCAGAAAAAGATTTTAAAATTGGAATAACCGAAAGTCCAAATTCTGTAAGAGAATACTCAACTTTAGGAGGCACTACTTGGTGAACCTCTCTATTTATAATTCCATCAATCTCTAATTCCTTGAGTTGTTTTGATAACATTTGTTGTGTGATTGTTTTTAACTCTTTTTTAAGTTTATTAAATCTCACTATTTTATTGTTAAATAAATAAAACAAAATTCTGATTTTCCATTTTCCACCAAGAAAATAAATTGCTCTTTCCGCTGGGCATTCAATATTATTTTTCATAATACTCATCTAAATACCTAATTTTATTTTTCAAGGTATGATTATGCATACTAGTATGAAAATATTGCGTTCTTGCAGAATTTAACCAGATCATTATTTAGATTAAAAATTAACAAAGGAGATTTATGAGCAAAGGAATAAAAGCAGGAGATCAACCTATTTCTATTGATGTTGAAAAAGGAAAAAATTATTTATGGTGTTCTTGTGGACAAAGTAAGAGCCAACCATTTTGTGATATGTCACATAGAGGAACAGAATTTAAACCAGTTAAATTTGTAGCTGAAGAAAATAAAACAATTTATTTCTGTCATTGTAAACAAACTAACAATCAGCCGTTTTGTGATGGTTCACACAACAAATAGACAATGACAAATATTTTAGATTTAGTTGGGAGAATATTTATCTCTCTAGTGTTTTTATTAAGTGGAATTAATAAAATTGGAAATTATGAAGGAACCATTGGTTGGATGGAGTCTTTGGGAATGCCAGGTATTTTTTTAATTCCAGCAATAATTCTTGAGATAGGAGCTCCAATATTAATAATGATTGGATATAAAGTAAAAATTTCTGCTGCTCTCTTAAGTTTATTTTGCATAGCAACTGCAATTATTTTTCACACAGATTTTAGTAATCAAATGCAATTTGTATCATTTATGAAAAATATAGCATTAGCTGGTGGATTTTTATTTTTGGTGATAAATGAATCAAAAGAGTTTAGTTTAGAAAGGAAATTAGCAAAATAAATGTCAAAAATTGAAGTAAGTAAAATTATAGATCCTATTCCAGCGTCAGATGGTGCGGGAGTAAAATTAAAAAGAAGTATTGGTGTTGAACCAAATTATTTTGATCCTTTCTTAATGCTAGATGAATTTGGATCTGAAAATAGCGAGGATTATATTGCTGGTTTTCCCCCTCACCCACATCGAGGAATTGAAACAGTTACTTATATGCTTGCTGGAGATTTTGAACACAAAGATAGCACTGGTGGTGAAGGAAGAATGACTGCAGGTGATGTTCAGTGGATGAAAACAGGAAGTGGAATTATTCATTCAGAGATGCCAGCTATGAAAGAAGGAAGACTTCATGGCTTTCAATTGTGGATTAACATGCCTGCTAAATTAAAAATGAGTAAGCCTGAGTATATTTATATTGATGCTGATAAAATGAGTGTTCATAAAGATGATCAGAAACAAGTAAAAGTTATTGCAGGTAAATTTGAAAATGCTGAAGGACCTGTAAAAGGTCATAATGTAGAGCCAGTTTACTTTGATGTGGAGTTAAAAAAAGATAAAGAATTTAATTTTAATATTCCATCAACTCACAATACATTTATTTATCTAATAAATGGCGAAATAGAAATTGGCAGTGAAAAACATGATAATGTTAAAGATAGTACTTTAATATTATTAACAAAAGGTGACGAGCTTAAAGTGAAAGCAAAAACAGATACTAAATTTCTAGTGATATCTGGAAAGCCAATAAATGAGGAAATTGCAAGAGGTGGACCTTTTGTAATGAATACTAAAGCAGAAATCTTGCAAGCAGTGCAAGATTATCATAATGGTACATTTGTAAAATAAATTATGAATTCAGTAATAATTTCAAAAGCAGGCGGACCAGAAGTTTTAGAATATAAAGAACTTAAACTTGAGGAACCAAAAGCTGATGAAGTAACGATTAAAAACCATGCAATTGGTTTAAATTATATTGATACTTATCATCGATCAGGACTTTATCCATTAACTCTACCCTCTCCAATAGGTCTAGAGGGAGCTGGAGAAATAACTAAAGTTGGTTCAGAGGTAAAAGATTTTAAAGTTGGAGATAAAGTTGCATACTGTGCAGCTCCTCTTGGCGCTTACTCAACTCATAGAAATTATCCAACTAAAAACTTGGTAAAAGTTCCTGATAGTGTTGATTTAGAAACTGCAGCAACTTTAATGACAAAAGGGATAACTACTTTTTATCTTTTACATAAAACTTATCCTGTAAAATCAGGAGAGGATATTTTATTCCATGCAGCAGCTGGTGGTGTTGGTCAAATTTTTGGACAATGGGCTAAAAGTTTAGGATGCAATGTAATTGGTACTGTCGGATCAGATGAAAAAATAGAAAATGCAAAACAAAATGGCTACGACCATGTAATTAATTATAACAAAGATAATTTTGCTGAAAAAGTAAAAGAAATTACTGAAGGAAAAGGATTATCTGTTGTTTATGATGGTGTTGGAAAAAATACTTTTGATGGTTCAATTGAATGTTTAAAGTTAAGAGGAATGTTGGTTTCTTTTGGTAATGCATCTGGACCTTTAGATCCTGTTAATGTTGCAAAATCAATTCAGCCAAAGGGACTTTATTTAACAAGACCAAGCATTATGCAGTATACAACAACAAGAGAAGAGCTGGACGAAGCTGCTAATAAAGTTTTTGAAATGGCTTCAAGTGGAAAAATAAAAGTAAAAATTTCAAAAAAATATTCTTTAAAAGATATCGCACAAGCGCACAAAGATTTAGAATCTAGAGTTCTTACTGGTCCAGCAGTTATACTTCCCTAATTTACATCTACATCCATATCAGACATATGGAGTTTAAGGGCATTTGTTGAAATTTGAATTTCTCTTATAAAAAAAATAATTGATATAATCATGGATAAACAACATGAGCCAAATATTACTCTAGCTGCAAATACTTCATCTAAATAAAGTGCAAAAACTGTAAGCATATTAAATAGGAAGCCAAATGAAGCGAATAAAATTGTCCATCTAAGAAGTGTTATCCTTCCACTTAAATTAATAAACTGCTTCTTCCATTCAGGAGGAATATGCTTTTCATAAACATGCTCATCATGAAGCTGACGAATTAAGATACTTAGAGAGTGAAATCTGTTGCTATAAACACTCATAAGTAACGGAATAGCTGGAAACATTAAGGCAGTTACTGTGTAGTCTATATTCATACGAATCAATTTGATTATGAAACTACCCTTTGTTATTTACAAGTAAAATATTATGAACCAAGTAAAACTTTTCATTGAGTTGACAAGATTAACGAAACCAATTGGTTTCATGCTTTTATTTTGGCCATGCGTATGGGGACTAACATTAGCATATGATTTTAATGCAGGTTTAAATAATTATTTTTTTTTTTGTATCCTTTTTTTATCTGGATCAGTTTTAATGCGATCAGCAGGATGTATTGTTAATGATATTGTTGATAGAAAATTTGATAAAAAAGTTGAGAGAACTAAAAATAGACCAATCGCATCAGGTAGAGTATCTGTAAAGTTGGCAATAATTTATGCAATTTCACTTTGCTTTTTAGCTTTTCTAGTTTTGTTAAATTTTAATTATTTTACAATTTTTATGGCTCTCATTTCAATGCCTCTTGCTTTCACATACCCATTAATGAAAAGAATTACTTATTGGCCACAATTGTTTTTAGGAATTACTTTTAACTATGGTCTAGTTTTAGGATTTATTGCTATTGATAATCAATTGTCATTAGTTTCAATTGCATTTTATATTGGAGCCATATTTTGGACACTTGGGTACGACACAATTTACGGATTTCAAGATATAAAAGATGATGAAATTATTGGTGTAAAGTCAACCTCGATTAAATTTAAAAATGATCCAAAAAAGTTTTTATTTATTTCTTACATTATATTTATTTTATCATTAGCTGTTGTTGGAATTTTAATGGATTTTAAAAGTATTTATTTTTTATTTATGATTTTTCCGATTTACCATTTGCTTTATTACCAAATTAATAAATTAAATACTGCTAATCCAGATGATTGTTTTAAAAAATTTAAAAGCAATAATTTTTTAGGGTTGTTGATCCTTTTAAATATTTTGATTGGAAAAATAATTTAAGATGAGTACAAAACAAATTATAAAAAGACTATATGAAGATTACATCAAGTTATACATTTTAAAAATATTACTAGCTGCTTTTTTTTCTATATTAGTTGCTGTAAGTACTTCTGCAACTGCCTGGCTACTAGATCCAGCAATAGAGAAAATTTTTCTTAATAAAGATAAAACTTTAATAATAATAATCCCTATTGCAATAATAATTGCTTTTTCAACAAAAGGAATTGCTCTATATCAAGCTAAAATTTTAATGATACACATATCAGAGGAAGTAAAAAAAATGCTTCAAATTGATATGTTAAAATCATTTATCAATGCGGATACACAAATCATAGAAAGTAAGCACACAGGAAAATACATTTCAAATCTTAGTTTTGATGTTGATCAAATAACAAGAATGCTTGCAGAAGCTTTTTTAAGTATTTTTAAAGATGGACTAACTTTAATTGGACTACTTTTTGTAATGTTTTTTCAAAATTGGAAACTATCTTTAATAGCGATAATAATGATACCCCTTGCAACTGTCATAGCTAGAAAGCTTGGAAAAAGAATGGGAAAAGTTGCAACAGAAGCACAAGAGAAATCAGGACACCTTAATAGATATTTTGTAGATTTATTTAAAAACCATAAAATAATAAAAATATTTCAAAGAGAAAATTTTGAAAATAAAAGATCAGAAGATTACGTTAACGCTTTAAAAGACAAATCAATTAAAATCAGGTCTGTATATCTTAGATCTACTCCAATCATGGAAGTCTTAACAGGTTTTATGATTGCACTATTAATATTTTACTCTGGTAAATTGATAATTAATGAAGAGCTAAATATAAATAATTTTTTCTCTTTTTTAGCGGCTATGATGCTTGCTTATCAGCCGGTAAAATCTTTAACAAAAGTAAATATAGCCATCAGCCAAGGATTATCAGCAGCAAAACGAATAATCCCCATTATAGATATAAAGAATGAAATTAGTAAAAATGAGAATAGTAAAGAAATATCATTAAGTGAAGGCACAATAAATTTTGAAAATGTAAATTTTGCTTATTACTCAAATCCAGATAAAGAAGTTTTAAAAAATATCTCAGTGAAATTTTCAGGAGGTAAAATGACTGCACTAGTTGGACAAAGTGGCTCTGGAAAATCTACATTACTAAACATGATTCCTAGAATTTATCATCCATTGGACGGTAAAATTAATATAGATAATCAAGATTTATCTGAAATAAACCTCTATTCATTAAGAAAACAGATTTCAATTGTTGATCAAAACACCACTCTTTTTGATGACACAGTATTCAATAATATTAAATACGCTAAACCTGATGCAACAAAAGAAGAAGTGCTTGAAGCAGCAAAACTGTCAATGAGTATAGATTTCATAAATAATTTAGAAAATGGATTTGAAACAAAAATTGGGGAGAATGGCGTAAAGTTATCTGGAGGTGAAAAACAAAGACTTTCAATTGCAAGAGCATTTTTGAAACAAAGTAAAATAATTTTACTAGATGAAGCTACTTCATCACTTGACTCTGATACTGAAGAAAAAATTCAAAAAGCTATAGAGGAGTTAATACACAACAAAACTACTATAGTCATTGCCCATAGACTTTCGACAATTTTAAATTCAGATAGGATTTATGTTATGGAGAAAGGTAAAGTTTTGGATTATGGCAAACACGATGAACTATTGATTAAATCTAATGCCTATAAAAACTTCTATGAAAAACAAATTCAAAAATAAAAATGTTTTTTGTTTATCAACTATTACTTTCTTTAATTTTTTTAATTTCTCCAATCATAATATTATTTAGAATATTAAAAGGAAAAGAAGACAAAAAAAGATTTACTGAAAAGTTTGCAATTTTCTCAAAAAAAAGAAAACCAGGAAAATTGATTTGGTTTCATGGAGCAAGTGTAGGGGAAATACTAAGTGTTATACCTCTAATTGAAAAGTATGAAAAAGATAAATCTATTGATCAAATACTTGTAACAACAACCACTTTAAGTTCAGCAAAAGTAGTTAAAAAATTTAACTTTAAAAAATTAGTACATCAATTTTATGTTATGGATATGGATTTTTTAACATCTAAGTTTCTTGATTTTTGGAAACCAAGTGTTGCTATTTTTATTGACTCTGAGATTTGGCCATCAATGTTCAAACAAGTAAAAAAGAGAAAGATTCCACTTTTATTATTAAACGCAAGAATTACAAAAAAATCTTTCAAAAGATGGAAAAAATTAAAATCATTTAGTTCCTCAATATTTAAATTAATTACTAAAGCGTATCCACAAAACTTTGAAACTATAAAATTTTTAAAAAGATTGGGTGTAAAGAAAATTAAGTATATTGGAAACCTAAAGTATGCAGAAAATTATAGTCAAAAAAGAGATTTGGCAGAAAGTAATTTAAGAAAAAAATTTAAAAATAAAAAAATTTGGATTGCATCAAGCACTCATAAGGATGAGGAAATTTTTTGTGCAAAAGCTCATTTGTTGCTCAAGAAAAAAATAAATAATCTAACTACCATAATAATACCGAGACACGTTAATAGAGTTAAAGAAATCAGCTCGAAACTAGAAAAATTAGATTTAAAAGTAGCTTCTCACACCTCAGGAATAAATAAATTAAATGATATTGATATATATTTAGTAGATACATTTGGCGAAACTAAAAAGTTTTATCAAATGGCTTACTCTGTATTTTTAGGGGGATCGATTGCCAATCGTGGAGGCCAAAATCCTTTGGAAGCTGCTCGTTTTGGGGCGCAAATTTTACATGGACCTAACATTGATAATTTTAAAGACGTCTATAAATTTTTAAGTGACTACAATATTTCTTCAAAAATCAATAATTATAAACAACTTGCATCTAAAATAGTGTTTAATATTAAAAAAAATAAAAGTTTAAAAATAAAAATAATTGGAAATAAAATTTTAAATAACACTATAAAAGAAATTAATTTCCAAATTAAAAATGAAATTTAAAAAACCTAAATTTTGGGATTATCCAAAACCAAATTTAATTGCATTTATTCTTTTACCAATTTCATTTTTTTTACAACTAGTAAAAATCTTAGTTCCTAAAAAAAATAAAAAATTTAAAATAAAAACCATATGTGTTGGAAACTTTTATGTTGGTGGTACAGGAAAAACTTCATTATCTATTAAAATTAATGAACTTCTAAAAACAAATAATATCAAGTCATGTTTTATTAAAAAAAATTATACCAATCAAACTGATGAACAAAAAATTTTAAATAATAATGGAAAAGTTTTTTTATCAAACAGCAGAATTGAAGCTTTGCAAAAAGCTGAAGAAGAAGGATTTGAAGTAGCAATACTGGATGATGGCCTTCAAGATAAATCCATTGATTTCGATTTAAAATTAGTTTGTTTTAATAATAATAACTGGATTGGAAATGGACTTACAATACCTGCGGGACCATTACGTGAAAGTATAAAAAATTTAAAAAATTATGAACATGTATTTTTAAATGGCAATTTAGAAAACTTGGATGTAATCAAAAATGAAATAAATCAAATAAGCTCAGGTATTAACATTCATATCGGCAAATACGTTGGATTAAACATGGACCAATTTGATAAAACAGATGACTATTTAGTTTTTTCTGGAATTGGTAATCACAATACATTTATTTCTATGATTAAATCTTATGGACTTAATATTAAGAAAGAAATTGAATTTCCTGATCATTACCAATATTCAAAAGAAGAAATAGTAAACATACTTAAACAAGCAGATAAGTTTAATTATAAAATTTTGACAACAGAAAAAGATATTTTAAGAATTGATCTTCAAGACTTAAATATAAATAAAATAAATTATATTAAATCTGATTTGGAAATAATCGATGAAGAAAAATTAAATAAAATAATTTTAAGTATATAATGAAAACAATTATTTATTTTTTCCAGTATATTTTTGTCACTATATTTTTTTCATTGTTTAAAATTTTAGGATTAAAAAAATCATCTTATTTAGGAGGCAAGATCTTTGAAAAAATAGGACCATTATTTAGATCTAAAATAATTATTGATAGAAATCTGAAAAAGGCTTTTCCAAATGTAGAGCAACGAAAGACGGATTTGATTACAAATATGATGTGGAATAATTATGGAAGAGTATTTGCAGAATATATGTTTATTAAAGATTTTAGATCAAAAAAATATAACTCAAACATTCAAATAGAAGGAAGTGAGATTTTAGATAATTTTAAAAAAAAAAATCAACAAGCAGTATTTATTTCGGGACATTTTGCAAATTTTGAATTGATGGCAATGCACTTAGAGAAAAGTGATATAGATCTTTGCGCAATATATAGGCCCTTAAATAATATTTATTTAAATAAGATAATGGAAAAAATAAGAAAAAATTATATTTGCAAAAATCAAATTAAGAAAGGCGTTGGTGGTTTAAGAGATTTACTAAATTTTATCAAGGAAGGTTACTCAACTGCATTAATGATTGACCAAAGAGTTTCGGAAGGAACTAAATCATTACTATTTAATGAAAAAGCTTACACAACTACAATTCCAGCTCAACTGGTTAAAAAATTTAATATGCCTGTTATACCCATATTTATTGAAAGATATGATGATATTAAATTTAAAATAAAAATAAATAAGCCCATTTATTTTAATGAACAAAAAACTATCCAGGAAATTACAGACGAATTAAACACTATTCTTGAAAAAATGATCTACTTAAAACCAGAACAATGGATCTGGTCACATAATCGTTGGAAATAAAATCAGGTTTTATCTAAATTTTCTCTTTTTATAAATGCCTCTTTGTAAGAAAAATAGGCTTCTTGTAATTCAACATTCCAATACGTTAATTTATCAAGATCTATTTTTTTTCCAGAAATTGCACATATAACATGATCACCTGGTTCAATAATTTGAATATTATTTGGTAAATATTTTATTTTGGCTAATTTTTTTAACATTTTTAGTTTATATACTTCTATATGAGAATTGGAATAATAGGAAGTGGTGGCAGAGAACATGCAATATGTGCTTCTATAAAAAAATCCAAAAAAATTGAAAAAATTTATTGTTTTCCAGGTAATGCAGGTACTGATAAAATTGCAGAAAATGTAAGTATTGATTTAAACAATTTTGAAATAATTAAAAATTTTATTCATGAAAATAATATTGAACTAATAATTGTAGGACCTGAAAAACCGCTAGTAGATGGACTGGTAGATTATTTAGAAAAATATAAAATAAAAGTATTTGGACCTAATAAATTAGCATCACAACTTGAAGGCTCCAAAATTTTTACAAAAAAACTGTGTGAAAAATTTAAAATTCCTACAGCTAAATTTGGAATTTTTGAAAATATCGAGAGTTCTAAAAAATTTTTAAATGAAGTAACCTTTCCTACAGTTATTAAAGCTGATAATTTAGCATCAGGTAAGGGCGTTTATATTTGTAACAGTTTAAGTGAAGCTATGTTAGCGGTTGAAGAAATATTTAATGGAAAATTTGGTCCCACAAAAAACCTTTTGATTGAAGAATTCTTAGACGGTGAGGAGATGAGTTTTTTTGTTGTATGTGACGGAAAATCATTTAAAACTTTTGACACCGCTCAAGATCATAAAAGAGTACTAGAGGGTGACAAAGGTAAAAATACAGGAGGCATGGGAGCCTACTCGCCATCAAGGTTGATAACAAAAGAATTAGAAAACAAAGTTATTGATAGAATAATTAATCCTACTCTTAAAGGTTTAGAGGAAATAGGAACAAACTATAAAGGATTTTTATATGCTGGCTTAATGATTGTTAAAAATGAGCCTTATCTTATTGAGTATAACGTTCGAATGGGAGATCCCGAGTGCCAAACTATACTGCCAAAACTTAAAACAGATCTTTTTGATGTCATTATTGCTGCTACAGATGGAAAGCTAGATAATTTAAAAATCGAATGGGAAGATTTGAAGAGTTTATGTGTTGTTGTTTGTTCAAAAGGTTATCCTGATGAATTTAAAAAAAATATTGAATTAGAAAATATAAAAAATGTATATGAAAATAAACATAACTACTTATTCCATGCTGGAACAAAAAAAGAGAACAATTCTGTATATGCAACAGGAGGCAGAGTTCTTAACTTTGTATCCACATCAAATGATTTTAGTGAAGCAAGAAAAAATATTTTTGAAAATATAAATAAGTTAAATTGGTCTAATGGTTATTATAGGAGAGATATTGGTTATAAGGTAATTAAGTAATGAGAATAATTTCAGGGAATTTTAAAGGAAAAAAAATTATTCAGCCCAAAGATTTAAATACTAGACCACTAAAAGATCTTACAAAAGAGTCTATTTTTAACATTATAGCTCACTCAAAAAAAATAAATATTGAAGTAGAAAACTCAATAGTGCTTGATTTATTTTCTGGAGTTGGATCTTTTGGAATAGAATGTTTATCTCGAGGAGCTAATTATGTATTTTTTTTAGAAAATTATAATGGAGTTTTGCCCGTATTAAAAAAAAATTTAGATTCTCTAAAAAATATATCAAATTATCAAATCATAGAAAAAGATATTTATAAAAATTTTAATTTTTTAAATTTAAAAACAAAATTTAATTTAATTTTTTTAGATCCTCCTTATAAAGATAAAAATTTCAATTATGTTTTAGAGCTAATTTACAATCAGGATATTTTAGAAAAAAATGGCGTCATAATAGTTCATCGACACAAAAATGATCCTATTGATTTGTCAAAAAATTTTAAATTGGTTGAAGAAAAAAAATATGGAATATCTAAAATATTTTTTTTAAATATTTAAGTTAATAATTTCTTTGTTTCTTTTTTAATTAATTCAACAGCTGGTTGATCAAATGGGTTAATATTTAGTGCTTTACCAATTAAAATTGTCTCTAAAATAAAAAAACAAAAAAGTTCTCCTAAAGTTTTTTCATCTCTTTTTTTGATTTCAAAACTTCTAAAAGGAATATTTTTTTTTCTGAAAACATTTTCTGTAGCTTCTTTTTGAGAAAAAATAACATTATTTAAGTTTTTATTTTTTAGATAATTTTTAGAGGATAGGATGTCAGAATTTTTTATTAAGCTACTTTTGTCGCCACCTACATAAAAAAAAGTATAAAAATTGTTGTTGAAACCGTCTAAATAAAGTTGCATTACACTGTGATTGTCTCTTGGCATTGTTGAAACTATAGGCAAAATACCTTTTCCAGCTTTTCCCAAACTTTCAGCAACTAACTGTTGATACCATTTAAATAAATTCTCTGAATTTTCATCATAATTTATAATTATTGAATTAAATTTATTTTGCTTAATAAAATATAGAGATGAAGCCACACTCGATGTAAGTGAGTTTAAAAATTTTGTATTCTTAATAATTGAATTTAATTGTTTAAACTTATTTGTATTTAGCCCCATGAGCTCAGCTGGCAACATTCCTACCTCAGATAAAACTGAATAACGACCGCCAATATAATTGTTGTGATGAATAATTTCTGCTTTCAACTTCTCTGCAAGAAGATAAAGATAGCTAGGATTATTTTCAGTTATAAATAAGTTCTCATCTTTTTTACTTATTAATATATTTGCATTAACTATTGTTTCAATAGTATTGCCAGATTTTGAAACTATTAAATTGGTATATTTTTTTTTATTTTTTTGTCTGAAAGGTTTTAAATTATCAATAAATGAAAAATTTTTTTTTACTTTTTGATTTAAAAAATCATAGATCGCTTGTGTTCCAAGAATTGAACCTCCCATTCCGATTAATCTATAATATTTATTTTTCTTAAATTTTGAGATGCTTTTTTTAGTATAATTAAATTTATATTTATTACTTAAAGAATTTATTACTTGAATATTGCTATCTAATAATTTGAAAAGAATCTTTTTATATTTATTTGAACTTTTTTTAAATTTAAATGACTTGAACTTTATACCAGAAGAAAGCATCAATTTTCTTTAATTTTTTCAAGTAAAGTTTCTTTTAAATTTTTATTTAATTCTTTTTTTTCATTTTGATTTTCTTCCTGATTTTCTGTTTTTGTGATTAAAGACTTGATTCCATCCTCTGTCTCATCGTCATTATTTTGTGAAATTTTATTTTCCTTTGGCTCTGGTAGTTCATTAAAACTTGGTGGCATTTTAAGTGGCATTTTTTTTTCAACTAAAAATTCATCACTATTTTCTTTTTTTGAATTTACGAACCCTTTTTCTAAGCCACAAGAGGATAAGAATAAAATTATTATTAAAATATTAAGTTTTTTAAACATTTTGATTTGATTTCTTTTTACCAATAATTTCCAATAAAATCATAAAAAATACTCCTAAGCTTATGAATATATCCGCTACATTAAATATAAACCAATGAAAGTCTCCGATATGAAAATCGATGAAATCTGGAACTGCTTTATAAATTAACCTATCAAAAAAATTTCCCAAGGCACCACCTAGTACGATTAAAAGTAAGTACTTTTTAAAGCCACTTTCCCTTGATGAATAAAAAGTAAGTACCAAAATCACTAACAATATTAAAAAAGTTAGCAAGTTATACATGTAATTTTCACTGAATGAAAAAATTCCAAAAGCTATACCTTCATTCCATATAAGATAAATATTTAAAAATTTAGATATATATATTTCTGACTGAAGATTAATTTTATCAAGATAAATTATATATAGTTTTGAAATTCTATCTAAACAAAAAATTGTTATTACAATAGATATAGAAAGATAATTTTTTTTAATAAAATTTTTGAGCACCATCAAGAGCTCTTTGGACAATTAGGTCTGTCACAACCTCCCTCATTAATTTTCCAACAAAGAGAACATTTTGAACCATCTGCTTTAGTTGTAATTGCTTTGATTTCTGAATTTTCCTTAAAAATCACTTCTGCTTTAGAAGTAATGCATAATTCAGAAAAATTTATATTTTGAGTTATATTTTCATATTTTTTATCAAGATATATTTTTATTGTAGCTTCCAAACTTGATCCAATTTCTTTGTTCGCTCTTTTTTCTTCAATGCTAATGTTACAAATATTTCTTATTTTGATTAATTCATTCCATTTCTCATTCAATTTTTCATTATTAAAAGTTGAAGGAAATTTTATAAATTTTTCTAAGTGTATACTTTTTCCATTATTAAAAACTAATCTATAAATCTCTTCAGTTGTAAATGATAAAATTGGTGCAAACCATTTGAGTAGAGAGTCTAAAATTATATTTAACAATAAGATAGTTGATTTTCTTTTATTAGAATTTACTGAATCGCAGTACAATGTATCTTTACGGATATCAAAATAAAAAGCTGAAAGATCCACTGTACAAAAATTTAATAATTCCTTGTAGAGATTATGAAAATCGTAATTTTTAAAATATTTTTTAAATGTTTCATTTAAATTGTACAACTTATGCAAAATATATTGCTCAAGTTCTGGAAGATCTTGAATATTAATTTTCTCATAATCAATTAATTCAAAATTGTCATTCAAGTTACCTAATAAATATCTGAAAGTATTTCTTATTTTTCTATAAGAATCTGCATGCTGATCTAGAATTGAATAATCAATTCTCAAGTCTTCTGAGTAATTAGAAGAAGCTACCCAAATTCGTAAAATATCTGCTCCATATTTTTTTAAAATATCTTCTGGAGCAATCACATTTCCTAATGATTTTGACATTTTTAAACCTTTACCGTCTACCACAAAGCCATGTGATAAAATTGAATCAAACGGCGCTCTTCCCCTAGTGCCACAAGATTCTAATAAAGATGAGTGAAACCAACCTCTATGCTGATCAGATCCTTCCAAATACATTGATGCTGGCCATTTTAGATCATTCCTTTTTTCTAATACAAATGAATGAGTTGATCCACTATCAAACCATACTTCTACAATATCGCTTAGTTTATCATATTCTTTTGCATCATATTTTTTTCCCAAAAATCTTTGAGGATCATCTGAAAACCAACAATCAGATCCCTCTTTTTCATAAATTGCTGCAATATTTTCATTAACCTCATCATCAACTAAAATTTCTTTAGTTTTTTTATTAACAAAAATAGGTAAAGGCACACCCCAAACTCTTTGTCTAGATACACACCAATCAGGTCTAGTCTCTATCATGGATTTTAATCTTTCTTTTCCTTTGCTTGGATAAAATACTGTGTCATCAATAGCTTTCAAAGCTTTGTCTCTTAATTTGTGACTTTCCATAGAAATAAACCACTGTGGTGTTGCTCTATGCACTAATGGAGCCTTTGATCTCCAAGAATGAGGATAAGAGTGAACAAGTTCTCCATTTGATAATAAATTTTTTTGTTCTTTAAGTTTCTCTATTACAATTGGATTGGCTTTAAATATATGTATTCCTTCAAATAATTTAACATTGTTAGTATATTTTCCATCACTATCTACTGTCTCTATAGCTTTGATTCCATTGTTTAAACATAAATTAAAATCGTCAGGTCCATGACTAGGTGCACAATGAACAATTCCTGTTCCTTGTTCAGTAGTTACGAACCTTGCTTCCAACATTGGAATTTCGTACTCGTACCCTAAATTTAAAAATGGATGATTGCAAATTGTTTCCTTAAACTTATCACCTTTAAACTTTTTAATCTCTTTATAATTTTTTATACCACACTCGTTAATTACTGACTCTAGTAAAGCTGCTGCAACAACTATTTTTCTGTTTTGAAAATCTCCCTCATCATTTACTTGCAATAAAACATATTCTAAAGCCTCATTATAAGCTAAAGCTTTGTTTGCTGGTATAGTCCATGGAGTTGTAGTCCAAATTATAATTTCACTTCCTTCTAGATCTTTGTTTTTTGATGACTTAACAGAAAAAGATGTGTAAATCGTATCTGACTTATGATCTTGATACTCTACTTCAGCATCAGCAAGAGCAGTTTTTTCAACAGTTGACCATAAAACTGGTTTATAGCCTCTATACAAACTTCCATCTTTTAAAAATTTACCAAGCTCTCTTACGATTTGAGCTTCTGCATCAAAGCTCATTGTAGAGTAGTAATTATCCCAATCTCCAACAACACCTAGTCTTTTGAATTGACCTTTATGAATTTCAATCCATTTTTCTGCAAATGATCTACACTCTTTTCTAAACTCAACTACAGGAACATCATTTTTATTTTTCTTATTTTTTTTGTATTCCTCTTCAATCTTCCATTCTATAGGTAAACCATGACAATCCCATCCAGGAACATAAATTGAATCCTTACCGTCCATTTGGTGGAATTTTACAATTATATCCTTAAGTATTTTATTTAATGCAGTACCCATGTGAATATTGCCATTCGCATATGGAGGGCCATCATGTAAAACAAACTTTTCTTTTCCTTTACTTGATTTTCTTAATTCATCATAAAGATTAATTCTTTTCCAATAATCTAAGATTTCAGGTTCTCTAGTTGGCAAGTTTGCCTTCATCGAGAAAGCTGTTTTAGGTAAATTTATATCAGGTTTGCTCATTTAGTTTTTTTTGCAATATTTAAATCAGATTTAATTTGTTTTCTAAGTTCATCAACATTCTTAAATTTTTTTTCTTTTCTAATAAACTTTAAAAACTGCACTGATAAAAGCTTATTATAAAGATTTCCAGAAAAATTAAACAAATGAACTTCAAGTAAGATTTTTTTTTGATTAAATGTGGGTCTGTAGCCAAGATTTGCTATACCACTCAATTTTTTTTGATTTTTTTTTCTTAATACTCTTACCGCATAAACTCCTGGCTGCGCTAGCACATAATCCTTAATATCTATGTTGCATGTTGGAAAACCAATTTTTTTTCCAACTTGTCTGCCCTTTTGAACTATTCCGTCAATAGTCCACTCTCTTCCTAAAAATTTATTAGCTCTATTTAAATTACCTTTTTCTAGCAAGTTTCTTATTAACGTTGAAGATACTATTTTTTTACTTTTTAAAAGCGGCTTTGGTTTAATTACTTTATAATTATAATTTTTTTCATTTTGAATAAGTAATTTAACATCACCTTCTCTTTTATTTCCAAATCTAAAATTATTACTTACAAATATAAACTTACAATTGAGTTTTTTATATAAAATTTCTTTTATAAATTTAATTGATTTTATTTTAGAAAAATTTTTATCAAATTTTTTTGTAATTATAAAATCTACTTTTAATTCTTTAAGTAATTCTAATTTTTGATTTACAGACGAAATTTTAAAATTCTTCAATGAATTGTTAAAATACATTTTGGGCATTGGATCAAAATTAATCACACCAATTTTTGAATTATATTTTTTTTTATATGATAGGGCTAATTTAAATAATTTTTGATGTCCTAAATGAAGACCATCAAAATTTCCAATTAATATAATTGAATTTTTGTGGTGATTATTAATATTGAAATTTTTATATAACTTTACCATTTTAATTCTGTTTGAGTAAAATTAACGATAGCTTCATACTCCTTTGAAACTTCAGCAACCCCTTTATTTTGTATTTCTTCTTTGTGAATTCCATTGCAAACCAACAGGGAATGGTAATTTAATAAGTTAGCACCTTTTATATCTGTATTTAGATTATCACCAATTGCCAAAACTCTCTTACCAACATTGTCTATAGACTGATTGTAAACTTCCGCATGAGGTTTACCAAAATAAATTACTTCTCCACCCATTTTTTCAAAAACCATAGCAACTGAGCCTGCACACAACTCTCTTATATTTCCTCTATCAACAATTAAATCTGGATTTGTACAAATCATTTTTTTTGTTGCGTGTTTTTCAAGCAGATTTTTATAATAACTTAAATCATCTTCATGGTCATCGAATAAACCTGTACAAAGTAAATATTCACTTTCATTTAGTTTGGTTGATTTATTATTTTTAAATTCATTGAACAAATCAAAATCTCTAGGAGGACCTATGTGAAAAAAATTCTTTGATTTAAAAGATGTTTTTAAAAAATTTAATGCTGCCTCTCCCGAGGTATAAACATGTTTTGTCAAATCTTCGCTCATGCCCATTTTTTCTAAAAATTTATTTACTGTAGTATTTGGTCTTGGAGCATTGGTTAAAAGAACAAAACTTTTATTTTTTTTCTTTAGTTCATTTAAAGTTGCTATTGCTGAGTTATGTAATTTGACACCATTATGAATGACCCCCCATAAATCTATGTAAAAAAGGTCATAATTATCAGCAATTGACCGAAGGCCATCTAAGTCTAAATTTTTGGTCATTATTTTACCTATAAACCATAATATTTAGATTTTCCTAGCATAATTACTCTGAAAAGATTCTCTTATCTTGAAATAGGCTATGAAATATCTATATGAGGCTCATATTTATATAGAATTATAAAGGAGATTTATGAAGTTTAAACCGTTACATGACAGAGTATTAATCGAAGTTTTAGACAGCAGTGAAAAAACTGCTGGTGGAATAATTATCCCAGATACAGCTCAAGAAAAACCTCAAGAGGGAAAAGTTGTTGCTGTTGGTGGTGGAGCTAAAACAGAAGATGGAAAAACAATTCCAATGGATGTTAAAGTTGGTGACAAAGTTTTATTTGGCAAATGGTCAGGGACTGAAGTCAAAATAGATGGCAAAGAATATAGCATAATGAAAGAGTCTGACATTATGGGTATTTCAAGTAAGTAATTTAATTTAAAGGAGAAAACAAAATGGCAAAAGTTGTTAAATTTGATGCTGAAGCAAGAGCAGCTATGATTAGAGGAGTAAATATCTTAGCTGATACTGTTAAAGTAACTTTGGGTCCTAAAGGAAGAAACGTAGTAATGGATAAATCTTATGGTGCACCTAGAATTACTAAAGATGGTGTTTCTGTTGCTAAAGAAATTGATCTTGAAGATAAGTTTGAAAATATGGGCGCGCAGATGGTTAAAGAAGTTGCTAGCAAAACAAATGATGAAGCTGGTGATGGTACAACAACTGCAACTATTCTTGCACAAGCAATTGTTAGAGAAGGTGTAAAATACGTAACTGCTGGCATGAATCCTATGGACGTTAAGAGAGGAATTGATGCAGCGGTTGAAGTTGTAAAAGAAAACTTAGTAGCATCAGCTAAAAAAGTAAAAGATAGTGATGAAATTGCACAAGTTGGAACAATTTCTGCGAACGGTGATAAAGAAATTGGAACAATGATTGCAAAAGCAATGCAAAAAGTTGGAAACGAAGGTGTAATCACAGTTGAAGAAAATAAAGGAATTGAAACTGAACTAGATGTTGTTGAAGGTATGCAGTTTGATAGAGGTTATTTATCTCCTTACTTTATTACAAATAGTGATAAAATGACTACAGAGTTGGACAACCCTTTCATTCTTTTACATGAAAAAAAATTAACAAACCTTCAGCCAATGGTTCCCCTTTTAGAAGCCGTTGTTCAAGCAGGTAGACCATTAATGATTATTTCTGAAGATGTTGAAGGTGAAGCTTTAGCAACTTTAGTAGTAAACAAGTTAAGAGGTGGTCTAAAAGTAGTTGCGGTAAAAGCACCTGGTTTTGGTGATAGAAGAAAAGCAATGCTTGAAGATATTGCTATCTTAACTGGAGGTCAGGTTATTTCTGAAGATTTAGGAATTAAACTTGAGAATGTTAAACTTGATGACCTAGGTTCATGTAAGAAAGTTAAAGTAGATAAAGATAACAGTACCATTGTTAATGGAAGTGGTAAAAAATCTGATATCGAAGGAAGATGTGCTTCAATTAAGCAACAAATTGATGAAACGACTTCTGACTATGATAGAGAAAAACTTCAAGAGAGACTTGCTAAATTGGCTGGCGGTGTTGCAGTAATCAAAGTTGGTGGTGCAACTGAAGTTGAGGTTAAAGAAAGAAAAGATAGAGTTGAAGATGCTTTAAACGCTACTAGAGCTGCAGTTGAAGAAGGTATTGTAACTGGTGGTGGTTGTGCATTGCTTTATGCTGCTCAAGATCTTAATAAGGTTAAAGCAAAAGGTGATGATCAAAAAGCAGGTGTAGAACTTGTTAGAAAAGCACTTGAAGCTCCAATCAGACAAATTACTAAAAACGCTGGCGTAGATGGTTCAGTAGTTGTTGGTAAATTGTTAGAGCAAAATAAAAAAACACACGGATACGATGCTCAAAGCGAAGAATATTGTGATATGTTTGCTAAAGGTATCATAGACCCGGTTAAAGTTGTAAGAACCGCTCTACAAGACGCAGCTTCAATATCTGGATTGCTAGTAACTACAGAAGCTATGATAGCTGACAAACCAGAAGAAAAAGATGCTGCAGGTGGAGGAATGCCTGGTGGTATGCCTGGAGGAATGGGCGGAATGGGCGGAATGGGCGGAATGGGTATGTAAACCTATTTAACCATTATAAATTATTTGAAAAAACCCGAGTTTAACACTCGGGTTTTTTTTTAGTTTCAAATTTTTTTTATTATGCACTGGTGATGATAATTAAAAATATTATGTCTACTTATAATTTTTATAGTTTTTTCTTTCTCATAATATTTCACTGCTTTGGTTATACCATCTAACCACCATCCTTTTAGACCATAATCATCAAGTACAATTAATCCATCATTGTTTATAAACTTAATAGAATTTTCTATATCTTTTTTAACAAATTCAAAAAGATGATTTCCATCTATATAAATTAAATCAAATATACTTTTATTTTCCAAAAAAAAATCATCTGAAGTTTTCCTACATAATTGAATTTTATTTTCCAATATATCTTTTTCAAAACGTTTATTAACATCTAAAAAATATTGGTCTTGAATATTTTGATTAGAGTGTTGTGTGTTTCCATACCAAGATTTTTGGTAGATTAAATCGCTATATGCAATCCATGGATCAACTAATATAAGTTTTTTTGGATTTAATTTTTGAAGCAATTGCTCAGAGAAATCTCCCTTATGTATACCTATTTCCAGTATAACTGGATTTTTAACTGATAAATATTTTTGAATTAAATCAATTCTACTTTTTGAAAACAATTTTTTAAAAATTTTTTTCATTATTAAAATGTATATTAAAGATGCTATAATAAAACAAAGTAAATTTTGAACAAATGATTATAGGTAAAAATTTTTTTATAATCGAAGTGCCAAAGACAGGTACTAGTTTTTTAAGAAATTATTTTAAAAGATATAAAGATATATCGATTACTACTCATCATGATACAGTTGAACACAATTTAAAATCTAATTTATTTAAAAAAAAATTTAAAGTAGGTGTTATAAGATCGCCATATTTTTGGTATCTATCATTTTGGAAATGGTCATGCATTAAAAAAAATATGTCACCTCTTTATAAAGATTTAACGTCTAAAAGAGTTAAAATGAAAAGGTTAAAATTTTCATCAAATATTTTTAAATATTTGGTGAGTCAAATTTCTAAAGATACAAACGAACTAAAAAAATTATTTTCAGATGCAAATTCAAAAAAAAATTTTAATAAAGTTTTAAAAATTTTACTAAATGCTAAATATAAAAATCTGATTAGTTCAGATTATAGTTTTATGCCTCATAAAAAACTCGGGTATATGAGTCATTATTTTTTTTATCAAAATGTATTAAGAAAAGATTACAATATTCTTTTCAAATCAAATTATAGTTTTGATCAAATGATCAAAAAGTTAAACTCGAAAATTTTTACAAACTATTATTTTAAAACTGAAAACCTAAACCAAGATCTCAAGAACTTTCTAAAAAAAGCAAATATTAAAGAAAAAAAAAATGATAATTTAGATAAAAATTCAACCTCTGACAAAAATAATGAAAATATATTTCAATTTTTTAATAAAAAAAACTTACAATTAATTGAAAAAAAAGAAAAATATATCTTTGACAAATTTAAATATAAAAAAATATCAAAAAGTATAAAGTGACCATAAATCTGTTAAAATATGTCCAAAAGATATAGTGGAAAGTCATTTAAAGATTCTAGTGTAAAGAAGAAACCAAAGTTGAGTTTTAAAGAAAAAAGAAAACTTAAAAAAGAAAAGTTAAAGAAATCTAATTAATCCTCAATATATTAAGATTTATCAAGCCAGATATGACTTTTTTTAAGTTTTAATATCAAATTAAATATGTATAAGAGCCAAATTTTATGAGCAATAATATTAGAAACATCACAATCATAGCACATGTAGACCATGGAAAAACAACTTTGATTGATAACTTAATGAAACAAAGTGGATCATTTAGAGAAAATGAAGTTGTTGATGAAAGATTAATGGACTCTGGGGAACTTGAAAAAGAAAGAGGAATTACAATTCTTGCAAAACCAGCATCAATAAACTGGAATAATTCAAGAATAAATATCATTGACACACCTGGACACAGAGATTTTGCTGCTGAAGTAGAGAGGGTTTTAAGCATGGCTGATGGAGCTCTTTTATTAATTGACTCTGCTGAAGGAGTGATGCCACAAACTAAGTTTGTTTTATCTAAAGCTTTAAAACAAGGTTTAAAACCAATTGTAGTTATTAATAAATTAGATAAAGCAGATCAAAGAGCCAATGAAGTTTTAGATGAAACTTTTGATTTATTTGTAAGTCTTGACGCAAATGAAGAGCAGTTAGACTTTCCAGTGTTATACGCAAGTGGAAGGTCTGGGTGGGCAGATAATGAAGTGGATGGGCCAAGAGAAAATTTAAATCCATTGTTAGACTTAATAGTAGAGCATGTTAAACCAGCTAATTTAGATAAGACCAAACCTTTTGCAATGTTATCAACTTTACTTTACTCAGATAGTTTTTTAGGAAGAAGCTTAGTTGGTAGAATTACACAAGGTACAGCAAAAGCAAACCAACCAATAAAAGCAATAAATTTAAGTGGTGAAAAAGTTGATGAAGGTAAATTAACAAAAATTTTTAGATATGAAGGAACCAAAAAAGTTCCAATTGAAGTTGGAGAAGCAGGAGATATTGTTGTAATAGCAGGATTAGAAAAAGCAAATGTTGCAGATACAATTTGTAATTTGGAAGTAAATGATCCTATACCAGCAACACCGATTGATCCTCCAACAATGTCAATTACAATAACTGTCAATACCTCTCCATTAGCAGGAACTGAAGGAAAAAAACTCACAAGTACTCAAATTAGAGAAAGACTAGTTCAAGAAGCACAAAATAATGTTGGAATTACTTTTTCAGAAAATGAGGGAAAAGATGCATTTGTTGTAAGTGGACGAGGTGAATTAATGTTGGAAATACTTCTTACTCAAATGAGAAGAGAAGGTTTCGAGATGACAGTAAGTCCTCCGAAAGTTTTATTTAAAACTGATGATCAAGGAAACAAACTTGAACCAATTGAAGAAATTACTATGGATTTAGATGAAGAACACTCTTCGAAAGTAATTGACTCCATGAATAGAAGAAAAGGTAAATTAATTGAATTAAAAGATACAGGCACAAATAAGAAAAGATTGATATTTCATGCTCCTACGAGAGGTTTGATGGGATACACAAGTAGGTTTCTAACTCTTACCAAGGGTGAAGGTGTAATTAATAGAATTTTCCACGACTACGGTCCTTTTGAAGGTGAAATGGAAGGCAGAAGAAATGGTGCATTGATTGCAATGGAACAAGGAAAAGCAGTAGCTTTTGCAATCTTTAACCTTCAAGCAAGAGGAGAAATGTTTGTTACCCATAATGATCCTGTTTATCCAGGTATGATTGTTGGATTATCACCAAAACCAGGTGACATGATCATTAATGTCATGAAAGGAAAAAAATTAACAAATATGAGAACACAAGGAACCGATGAAAATGTTGTTCTTACCCCTGTTAGAAAAATGTCAATAGCTGAACAACTAAGTATGCTAAACACTGATGAAGCATTAGAAATTACACCTGATTCATGTAGATTAAGAAAAGCTATTCTTGATCCTCATGAAAGAAAAAGAAGTGAAAAAACTAGCGCAGCAGCTTAACCAAATATTTTTCCTACTAAAAATAATCCTAAAGCTACACAAGGGCCAATTCCAAAAGCAAAAATTAGGGTACCAATTCCAACAGTTCCACCTAAATACCAACCAATAATTACAACTGTTATTTCTAAAAAAGCTCTAACCAATGCTATAGGTAAATTTGTTGTTTTTGTTAATCCTGTCATTAAACCATCTCGTGGACCTGGGCCTAGATTAGCGACTAAATAAATACCGCTACCAAGTCCTACTAAAATTACTGAAAGAACTGCTAGCAAGTATTTTGTAAAAATAGATGAAGGAGGTTGAAAATAATTAAGAGTAAAATCAATCATAGCAGCAATCACAATGATGTTAAATATTGTTCCAAGACCTGGTTTTTGTTTTAAAAAAATCCATAAAAAAAGTACTGCTACACTTACAAAAAAAGTTGCCGCACCAATAGATAGACTAGAGTTTAGGGAAATACCTTCGGCTAATACTGACCAGGGTGAATTTCCAGTTGTTGATAAAATTAATAAACCTTCTCCTAAACCAAAAATTGTTAATCCAAAAATTAAGAAAAATGATGTTGAAAATTTTGGCCTGAAATTCAAACTTTTATTTGAACTCCAATTTACTTTAGGAATATTTTTTATAGATAGAAACATCAAACACTGATACTTTTAAGTTACTTATTTTTATATTATTATCATGAAAAAAATTTTTATTAGTTTAATATTATTATTATTTACTTTTAACTCAAATGCCCATGTTGGTCATTATAATAACTTCAAAAAAATTGAACTTGAAATTTTAAGAAATAATGAAGTTATAGGCTATAATAATTATTCTTTTGCAAGAAAAGATAATGAAACAACTGTAAATAATAAATATAAATTCACAGTAAAACTGCTAGGTGCAACTATTTTTGAAGTGGAAGGTTTTGGTGAAGAAAAATATTTAGGTGATAATTTAATATCCTTTAAATCTAAAACACGTCAAAATAAAAAAGAAAAATTTGTCAATTTAATTTTAAATAATCGAACTAATAAATTTGATATTCAAGGATCTTCTTTTTCTGGTGAAGCTTCTTTAAAGAATACAATTGGAAATTGGTGGAGCCATAAATTGTTACAGGCAGAAAGCCAGATTAGTCCTATTTCTGGAAGTATAAAAGAACAACTAGTTACATTTATTGGCAAAGAAAAGATAACTATCAATGGAAAAGAATTTGAAACTGATCATTTCAAACTCACTTCTAAAGATATGACGCTTCCAGAAGATAAAAGATTAAATTTCGATATATGGCTTGATAAAAAAACTTCTGTAATAGTAAAAGTTACATACGAAAGAATGGGAAGTTGGGAGTATAGGCTTAAAAATATTGAGTAATTTTATCTGTTTATTTTCTTAAAAAGATCATTAGCACTAATCCATCCTGCTTCTAACCTTGGTCCAACAAACCAATCAGCACAAACTCCTAAATTAATTTTTGAATTCCAATAACTTTTAATTCTTAGAGGTTTAGAATTTGATGAATACATCCATCCATGATTTAAAGAAAACAGGACAGTACTTTTTTTAATACCAGTAAGATCAAAAAATTTATTGATTAAAATTTTTGAATTTAAATCTTTATTTTCTTTATTTTTCAAAATTTTTTTATTTGCCCACATTGCAGTACTTTGAAGTGTCCAAAATTCATAATTACTTTTAAATCTTAACTTACTGTTTTCTCTAGCAGCCCAACCTAAAATTTCATCATCAAATAAAAAACTACTAATGTTTTTTCCAGTTTTTTTTATTTTTATCATGACTGTAATATTTGCATCCATTTTTATTTCTTTTTTAATAAATGAATGATTAATAAATTTTTTTGCTAATTTAATTAATTGAGGATGTGGGCAGGTTAAAATAAGATTATCATAAAATTTATTATTGCCATCAGAAAAAGTAAGTTTCCATTTGTTTTTATTGTAATCAATTTTTTTTAATTCTTTTTGAAAATCACAATTGATCTTTTTTAATAAATATTTGCTAATAGCATTATTACCTTGTTTACCAATTATTTTTTGATGGTTTTTATCTTCTTTTATTTTTTTATTTTGAAAAATATGTCGACCCTTCCAATTTTTTAATATTTTTTTTGCTATGAGTTTTGTCGCAAATTTTTTAAACTCAGTAGTCTTAGGGGAAATATATTGAACACCATGATCAAACCCTACTTTTTTATCTAACCTTTTAAACGATGATCTGCCACCAGGACCTCTTGCTTTATCATAGAGATCTACAGAATGTTTTTTATTTAATAAATTTGAAATTGTAGCACCAGATATTCCAGATCCAATTACACAGTAAGTGCTCATTTACCTGCAACTGTCATTCCTTCTATCATCATAGTTGGTGAGTTAATGGAATATTCAAAATCTAAATCACTGGCCAAAGTTATATTTTTAAACATATCTTTGAAATTTCCCGCAATTGTTATTTCGTTTACTGGAAATTTAAATTCGCCATTTTCAATTAGGAAGCCTGTTGCACCTACTGAATAATCTCCTGTAACCAAATTGCTTCCATGGCCTATTGTTTCGGTTACATAAATATGTTTTGAATTACTTTTTAATAAATCTTCAAAACTAATATTTCCATTATCGAAATATAAATTTGTTGTACCACCAGATCTTCCATTTGATTTTAAATTAAGTTTTTTTCCATTGTAAGTATCGACTAAATAATTTTTTAAAACACCATTTTGTACAAGATTTAAAGTATCTGATTTTACTCCCTCTGAATCAAAAATTTGGGACCCAACACCTTTGTTAATATCTGGTTTATCAATAACATTTATTGTTTCTGTAAATATTTGTTCATTGATTTTATCTTTAAGAAAAGATGTTCCTCTAGAAATCGCAGATGACGATATAGCTCCTGCAAAGGCTCCCAACATCCCTTTTGCAATTCTTTTATCAAATATAATGCTTATTTTTTCACTTCCAATTTTATTTGGGCTTAGTTTTCTTATGGTTTGCTCAGAAGCTTTTTGACCAAGTTCTTTTGCGCTTTTAATGTCAGATAAATGACGTTTGCTTGTAAACTCATAGTCTCTTTCCATGCTATTTTCATCTTTGGCAACAGTAACACAAGATGCACTAAATGAAGATGATTTGTATCCATCACAAAATCCGTCACTATTTGCTAAAATAAAATTAGATTTATTTTCAGTAAAACTAGATTCTGTATTTATGATTTTTTCTTCTGAAGATGCAGCACTCTCAAGCTCTTTCAAATATTCAATTTTTTTTTCATTATCAAAATGTGTTTCATCATATAAATTTAAATTTTTTATTTCTTTAGCTAAAAGATCTTTATCTGGTAAAGAATTAAATTCATCTTCAGGAGTATTTTTGGTTGTTTCAAAACATTTTTCTATTAAGGTTTTAATGTTATCATCTAATAAATTTGATGAAGAAATTGATGATCTTTTTTTTCCCAAATAAGTCTCAATACTTATTGCTAATCCATCTGATCTATTAGACTCGTCTAAAGTATTATTTCTAAAATTTACAGTTTCAGAAATTGAATGAACTACTGTTACGCTTGATCCAGTCGCACCTAACTTTTTGGCTAAATCTAAGCAATATGATGCTTTTGATCTTAAGTATTCTTGATCCTTAACCATAATTTAAAGTTTTGTTCCACCAACAGTCATTTTATCTATTAAGATTGAGGGTTGAGCTACTCCAACCGGAACACCTTGTCCAGCTTTACCACAAGTTCCTATACCAGGGTCTAACATCATATCGTTTCCAACCATAGAAACTTCTTTTAAAATTGAAGGACCATCTCCGATTAATGTTGCCCCCTTTATCGGTGAACCGATCTGACCATTATTGATTTCGTATGCTTCGGTACAATTAAATACAAATTTTCCAGATGTAATATCAACTTGTCCTCCTCCAAAACTTACTGCAAAAATTCCTTTGTCTACTGATTTAATCATTTCTTCTTGAGTTTGGTTTCCACTCAACATCATTGTATTTCTCATTCTTGGTAAAACAACGTGTCTATAATTTTCTCTTCTTCCTGAGCCAGTCGATTTGGTGTTCATCAATCTAGCATTTAATCTATCTTGCATAAAATTCTTTAATATCCCATTTTCAATCAATACTGTTTTTTCTGTTGGTGTGCCTTCGTCATCAATAGTTAAGCTACCTCTTCTATTATCTATTGTTCCATCATCAACAATTGTGACTCCTTCGCTAGCAACTTTTTGGCCCATAAGATTATGAAATGCAGAAGTTTTTTTTCTATTAAAGTCTCCCTCTAAACCATGTCCAATAGCTTCATGTATTAAAATCGCTGGCCATCCAGGTCCTAAAACAACTTTCATTTCTCCTGCTGGAGCAGGTTTGCTTTCTAAATTTACCGAGGCAATTCTAAATGCTTCCTCACATACAGTTTTCCAATTGTCATTATTTAGATATTCATCATAAGATTGTCTTCCACCTATTCCATAAACGCCAGTTTCTTTTCTTCCATTTTTTTCTAACATCACAGATACATTAAATCTAATTAATGGTCGGACATCAGTTAATACCTCGCCACCTGATCTTATAATCTCAATAGATTTTTGTTCACCTGCAAAACTTGTAGTAACTTGTTTTACAGATTGATCTTTTTTTCTTAGATACTCATTTACTTTATTTAATACTTCTAATTTCGAATTTAATGTTTTCTGCTCTATGGGATTAATATCCTGATAAAATTTTTTATTAGTTCTTGAAATATCTTGGTTATAAGTACCTTTCATAGACTTCAGTGTAGATTTTAAATTTTCAGAAGATTTTTTTAATGAATCTTTTGATATTTCATTAGAGTGAGAATATGCAACAACCTCTCCTGTAATTGCTCTAAATCCAAAACCTAAATCTGAACTATAGCTTGAGCTTTTAATTTTATTATCATCTAATAAAATAGATTCGGATTTAGTGTCCTCCAAATATAGCTCACCATCATCACAATTTTGTAATGTATCAGATACTATTGCATCAGCATCTTTTCTTGTTAAATCAGATTTGTCAAAAAAATTACTCACTCGGTTTTAGATAGTGCTTTATTATTAATTTTCAACTAATCATTTGGCGCATTTACATGCTTAATTTTAAAGTTAATATAATTTTCTATGAAAGTTTATTTTAATAACTCTTGCAAAATTTGCAGATCAGAAATCAATATGTATAAAAAAGAGAATATTGAAGATATTGATTGGATAGATATTACTGATAACAAAGAAGCAGAAAAAGAAACTTCCAAAAATGACAAAGAACTTTTAAGAAGATTGCACATTAAAGAAAATGATCAAGTAATTGAAGGTGCAGAAGCTTTCCTTTATGTATGGAAGAGAATACCAAAATATAAATTTTTATATAGTTTTTTCAAACTTCCTATCATTTTTACAATTTTTAAATATGGATATGAAATAGTTGCGTATTTTTTGTATTTGAAAAATAAAAAACAATTAAAAAATTAATTAAGAAAAAATATCAAAATTTGACTCAATAAAGACATTGAGAGGATAAACATAATTAAAACTACAGAATACATCAGAGTAATAATTTTATTTCTTTTTCTTCTTAATCTTACAAAATTTTTGTCATCCAAATCTGATATGTCTCTTTCTCCATCAACTTCATAATCATAACTCCATCTCCAAGTTGATTGTCCTAACCTTTCGTCCTGACTATTAAAATATCTGATCCAAGCAAGTATATAACTTAGCAGCACATATAGAATTACCATTGCAATTATTCCATAAAACATAACCAATAATACTTAAATTAAATGAAATAATTAATTGTTATTTTTTGATCTTTTTCTTGCAATTAATTGAGTTAAAGAATCAACCATAGTGTCTGAAGCTTTAAATATTTCATTATTTTTAAATTCATGAGAGATGTTTTTTTCAGGATTAGTTTTGTCTTCAATAACTATACCTTCATCAGGAGAATTATTTTTAATATAAATTAATAATAACCATTCCTCATCAGGAGCCTCATCCCATTTAACAAATATCTCACCTGTTTCAAATCTTCTATCAATACATCGAAAAATAGACATGTGTCTTGTGATGTGTCTTTTATTTAGTTGGAAAACTAAACTACTGGCACTCCTATAAAAGCTTTCAAGAGCAAATTCAATTTTTTGTCTTGCTAATGTGTATTCTTTTTCTTTTCTTAATAATGTTTCCCTATCCTCATTACCTTGAATTTTAACACCTAATGCCTCTACTCTCTCTCTAATTTTTTGATCTCTTATTATTCTATATTTTTCTTTTAATTTCTCAATTCTCTGTTGAAGTCCTGCGTAATCTTCTCTCTTTTCTTTTAATGATATTCTTTCAAGTTTTTCTAATTCTTTAACTTCTCTTACTCTAAATTTTTCAATCTGTTTTTCTAATTTTAATTGTTGTAAAAATTTCTTTTGCTTTTCAGCTTGTTCAATTCTTAATAAAGCCTGTTCTTTTCGTAGGAATAATTTAATTTCTTTTGTTCTTTGTTTTTCTAATCTAATCTCTTCCTTTAATACCTGTTCATTAAGCTTTAATTTTAATTCTTGCTCTTTCCGCTTCTCTTGCTGTAAGGCTAGTTTTTCCTGTCTTTCTTGCTCTTGTTTTTCAAGTTTTATTCTTCTCTGCTCATCTTTTTTAAGAGTTTTATAATTACTGATTGTTTCAGATATTTTATCAAAAAATGCCTGAATATATTTTTCTATATTGAAATTTAATCTGAGTTTAAATTCAGGTTTTAGTGAATTTTGAAAATTAATTATTTTTAAAAGAAAACTTTTTTCTTTAGGTTTCTTTAGAATTTTTTTTTTTACTTTTGAAATATTTTTTTTTTTAACTTTAATTTTATTTGTTTTTTTAATTTTAGGTTTTATTTTTTTTACTTTAGAAATTTTTTTAGACCTTTTTGATTTTAACTGAGGTTTTTTTTTACTTTTTTTAATAGATTTATTTTGTTTTTTTTTTATTTTTTTCATTTAAAGGAAATTATTTTTTATCAATAAATTATTGATAAATATAGTCTCTTGTAACGGGTGTAGAGGTATAGTTTTTGGTTAGCTGAAACTGATATACAACTTGGTCTCCCCATTTAAAAGCCATTTCGCAACCCGCTAAATAGAATTCCCACATTCTATAAAAACGCTCATCAAACATGTTAATAATTTTATCTTTATTATTTATACAATTTTCCTTCCAATGCCTTAACGTATGAGAATAATGCATCCTTAATACCTCAATATCAGCCACAATTAAGCCAGCTTTTTCAATTGGAGTGGTTACTTCACTTAAACTTGGTGTATAGCCACCTGGAAATATGTATTTTGTAATCCATGGATGAGGATCTCTTGGTGGATTTACTGAGCCTATGGTATGAATTAATGAAACTCCATCGTCTTTAAGAAGTTTTTCAACTTGTGAGAAAAATTTTTTATAAAATTTTCTTCCCACGTGTTCAAACATCCCAACACTTACTATCCTATCAAATTTTTCATCAAGTTCTCTATAATCTATTAATTTAAACGTTAATTGGTTTTCTAAATTAAGTTCTTTGGCTTTTTGTTTACAATATTTTAATTGGTTTTCTGATAATGTGATTCCAGTAACTTCACAATTAGCTGATTTTGCAATATCAATTGCTAAAGATCCCCATCCACATCCAATATCAAGAACTTTTTGATTTGGCTTTATGTTTAATTTTTTAATTATATGTTGAATTTTGTTATTTTGAGCAGTCTCTAAAGTATCATTTTCATTTTTGAAATAAGCGCATGAATATTGTCTTTTAGGATCTAAAAATAAATCATAAAGTTCATCTTTAATATCGTAGTGATGTGAAACATTCATTTTAGATTTTTTGATAAAATTAAAATTTGTTAGATATCTATATGAGCCCCTCAATCTATTAATTAAATAACTAAAAAAATTTAAATCTCCTCTTCCAAAATTCATCAAAGATAAATCTAAAAAATCTGTAAGACTTCCATTCTCAATAACTATCTCTCCATCTGTATAAGCCTCACCAAAATAAAGGTCGGGATGAAATAATAATTTATAATGAAGATTTTTATTTAAAATTTTTACTTTAATTGGATTTTTATTTTTTGGTGTGCCTATAACATAATTTTTTGAATTAGCATCAACAAGGATAAACCCATCAGTTTTGAAAACATTATTTAAAAAACGAGCAAGTTGCATATAAATTTACCAATTTATTTAAAATTCAAATTTTCTAGGTCATTAAATAATTTTTTTTCCTCATTGTCAGTCAAAATTTTTAATGGAGGAAGTAAATTTTTATAATTTTGATCTTTTTGACCGAAAAAAGTATGTAAACCAGAGATTAAATTATAGTTTTCAAATGTAGATCTTACATCACATAGTTTTTGATTTTCTGTTTGCTCATTCTTTTTTAAGAAATCATCAAATACTTTTCTTGCTAATTTTGATGTTGCATTTGTTGTTGCTGTGATAATTCCAGAACATCCTAACTCAAGACCTTTCAATAATTTTGACTCTGACCCAGGCATCATAGAAAAATTATTGATTTTAATTTTTTCGAATAAATTATATGAACTATCTTTAACGCCAATTATTTGTTCAGAAAAATTTTCTACTAATTTATATATTATATCTTCACTAAATTTATATCCTGAGAGCTTTTCAAAATTATATAATAAAATTTTACTGTCAGGAATTTGCTTTATTATTTGAGCATAAAAATTAAATACGTCGTTATCTTCATATTTGTAATATGCCGGGGGCATAATTAAAAAATTATTAAATCCCAAAGATTTAGAAATTTTCATTATACTTACTGTATCGCCTAAAGAATTTAATCCTGTACCAATAATAAATTTTTCTCGCTGAACAGAAGTAGGTAAATTATTTATAAGATTTATTTTCTCACTAAGTGAGATTAATTGTGACTGTCCTGTGCTACCAAAAAAAACTACTCCATGACAACCATCATCGATAACTTTTTCTGCATGGGATATGGTTTTTTTAATATCTAATCCTAAATCTCTATTTAATATAGATAATGTAGCTGCATAAATTCCTTTTATCATAATAATATTTTATACTTAATTATAAGTTAAATTAAAAAAATTATTTTAAAAGATTTTTTATGAGAGTTGGAGTATTTTTAAATTATGTAGGTCTAGGTGCAAACATTATGCACCTGAGTTATTGTCATGAAATAGCTAAGATTTATGGACCAATAACACTTATAACTCTAGCAAAAAATCTTGATCAGGCTTTAGAAGATGATGGGTCAATAAAAGAAGTTATTATTTTAGAAAAAAATAAAAAAATTACAGATATACTTAAAATTTCTTCTAAATTAAAAAAATTAAAACTTGATCAAATATATATATTTTATCCTAGCCCTCGGTTATTTATAGCTGGAAAAATTGCAGGTATAAAAAAAGTTTTTTGTTATCCTTTTTTTAAAAAAAAAAAATTACATTTAGTTGATGCTGCAAAAAAATTCACTTGTGAAAAATTAAAGATAAATAATTGTGATACTGAAACAAAATTTCAAATTAGCGAGAAAAAAATTTATCAAACAAAAAAATTTTTTAATTCAAGTACGTTTAATATTGTAATAGGTGCTGGGTCATCTGGTCCAGATACCAGATGGGGAGAAGAAAATTTTATAAGTTTAATAAACAAACTAAACCAAATAGGTGAATTTTTTTTCTATATACAAGCAGGCCCTAATCAAAAAGATATTTCAGAAAAAATTATGAATAATATAGAAAAAAAAAATTGTTTAGATTTAAGTAATAAATCAATAAGAGAGGTAGTTCCATTCTTTGCTTTATGTGATCTCTATGTGGGAAACGATTCATTTATGCATCATGTTACCTCTCAATCTCAAAAACCAGCTATAGTGCTTTTAATAAATTCACCAAGAGCATACACTGATTATAGCAAATACTATCACAGAATAATTCCTCCAAATGCAAGTTTAGATAACATCAACCATAGTTTTCTTTACTCACCAAATTCAATCACTGTGAAGATGGTTGAAGAAAAAATTTTAGAAATAAAAAATAAGTAGATTAATTTATAAGAGTATCCTTAGCTTGATTTACTATTACTGCTAGATTATTTAATTCTGGATTTTTATCTGGGTGAATTTTTTTCATTATTTTTTTATAAGATGTTAAAACTTGTTCATTAGTGTAGTTTTTATTAGGATCAAGGTTAAGAATTTCACAAGCTTCATTTCTTGACATTGATTGTAAACTCTTATTTTGTGTCGAATTATTGAAATTAAATCTACCTGAATTTTTTAAAACTCTAACTAAACTCCACAATCTTAAAATTTGAAATAAAGTTATACCAGCCTTGGTTTTTATTAATGGTAAAACCGCTAATAAGAATGGAATTGAAAAAACATAACGTCCTGCAAATGCGATTAAAATTGCGAATATTACTGAACCAAATATTAATGTATTGCGAAAAATATTTTTAATTTTATTTGATTTAGAATTTACAAACCATTTCAAAAAAAAATAAATTAAAATAAAGATTATTATTGTTACAAAAAAAATATTCATATAATCACTAACTTATGAAAATACCACAACTTAAAAAAAAATTAGAGCTGAAATCCTGTCACAATACATCATGGGAAGATAACTATAGCTGGATACATCAAGAAAATATTTTAGAAGTCTTGCAAGACAAAACTAAGCTTCTTCCAGAAGTAAAAAAATATTTAGAAGATGAAAATGAATATACCGATTATCATCTAAAAAATACGAAAAATGTTCAAAAAATATTATTTGATGAAATTAAAGGTAGAATAAAATTGGATGATGAAAGCTTGCCTTTTAAAGATCATTCATATGAGTATTGGACAAAGACTACTGCCAAAGGAAATTATTCTATAAAATTAAGAAAAAAAATTGGTTCATCAGAAATTGAAGAAATTTGGAATGGAGATAAAGAAAAAGAAAAATTAAATGTTGAATATTTCGGTGTTGGAGATTTAGAGGTAAGTAACAATGATCAATATCTTGGGTACTCACTAGATACCAAAGGTTCTGAGTATTATACAATTTATGTAAGAAATATTAAAAATAATAAAATAATTTCAAAAGAAATCAAAGAAACATCAGGAAGTATAATTTTCAGCTTAGATGATAAGTATCTTTTTTATTCAAAGTTAGATGAAAATCATAGAGCTAGAAAAATTTATAGACATAAAATTGGAGATTTTGAAAATGAAGATGAACTAATCTTTGAGGAAAAAAGTGAAGCTTTCACTGTTAGTATTGGATTAAGTTCTGATGAAAAATATTATTTTATAAACACTTCAGATCACAATACTTCGGAGCAATATTACTTCAATGTAAATGAAGCAAAACCAAATCCAAAATTGATAATTAAACGTGAGAAAGGAATTCTTTACTCTGTAAATTCATGGAATGGAAAGTTTTATAATCATACAAATAAAGATGCAGAGGATTTTAAAATAGATATTTCAGAAGCTTTAGAAAATCAGATTTGGGAGACATTTATTCCTGCAAAAAAAGAAGTCTTAATTGGTGGACTTTCATTTTTAAATAACTGGATAATTAGATCCGAAACATCAGATGCTTTGGACAAATTGTTTGTTATTAATACTTCAACAAATAATGAAGAAGAGCTAATTTTTTCTGACGAAAAAGTATGTGTTCCTGGTGTTTCATTAACTCAAAAAAATAGAGACACAGATGAGGTTTATGTTTCATATTCTTCACCCAAAACACCTTCAAGAGTTTACAAATACAATTTAAAAACTAAATCTAAAATACTTGTGAAAGAACAAGAAATACCATCAGGCCATAATACAGATGATTATATAGTTGAGAGAATAGAGTTTAAATCCCATGATGGAAGAATGGTACCACTTACGATTACAAGACACAAAAATACAAAAATAGATGGAACAGCAAATTTGTTACTATACGGATACGGATCATATGGTAGTTCGATGAGTCCAAGTTTTTCATCAACAAGACTGAGTTTAATAAATAGAAATATTATTTGGGCTACTGCACACATTAGAGGTGGAATGGAAAAAGGAATGAAATGGTGGAAAGAAGGAAAGTTAACTAATAAAAAAAATACGTTTGAAGATTATATTTATGCTGCAAAATATTTGATAGAAAACAACTACACCTCAAAAAGAAAAATAATCGGAATGGGTGGATCTGCTGGTGGTTTATTAATGGGAGCTGTTGTTAATCAAGCGCCTGAATTATTTTTAGGTATAATTATGGCTGTTCCTTTTGTTGATTCATTAACCACAAATCTTGATCATTCTTTACCTCTCACAGTTGGTGAATTTGATGAATTTGGTAATGCCAAAGAAAACAAAGAGCACTTTGATTATATATTTTCATATGCTCCATATAATAATATAAAAAAAATGGATTATCCTCATATGCTAATAACAACTAGTTTAAGTGATAACAGGGTTTTGTTTGATGAACCTGCAAAATTTACAGCTAAACTTAGAGACTATAAAACTGATAATAATTTATTACTTCTTAAAACAGAAATGAATGCAGGTCATGGAGGTAAATCTGGTAGAGATGGAGCAATAGAAGAAATTGCACTCGACTACGCATTTGCATTAAAAATTTCAGAAAAAATTTAATTTTTCAGATATTGAAATCTTTTTAATCATACCTAGATATAAAATGTAAGTCGCCTTTTGGGGCTTGCATAAAATAAACTTGCTTAAAAAAGGAGGATATTATGACAAGTAAGGATCTATCTATATTTAACTCACTAAGACCTTTTTCAATTGGTTTTGACGATATGTTTGATCAATTTGAAAACATGTTAGGTAATGGAAGTTTGACAATGCAATCAAACTACCCTCCATACAACATTAGAAAAACTGGTAAGGATAATTATGCAATTGAAGTTGCATTGGCTGGTTTTAATAAAAATGATGTTGAGGTTGAGTTTGAAGATAATTTATTAACGGTAAGAACAAAACAAGTTGATAAATCTGAGAACAATGATGTTAATGGAGAAATAATTCACAAAGGTATTTCTCAAAGACAATTTGCAAGATCATTCACTATTGCTGATGATGTAAAAGTTAATGGTGCTGAACTTAAAGATGGTCTTTTAACAATATCTTGTGAAAGAATTATACCAGAGCACAAAAAGAAAAAACTTATAGAAATTAAATAAGTTTACCCTTACTTGCGAGGATTTATCCTCGCAGGTAAATTTTAAAAACATCCGTTAGAAGCAAATCCAATTACTAACTTATCTGGATTAATCTCAAATCTTCTCTCACATGGAAAGCCATACTTCTTAGTATTATAAATAAAAATAAAATTACCTTTTTCATTTTCAAAATCTTCATCAGGTTTTCCAAGTTCCATTTGTAATTTACTTGCTGATTGACCAATAAATTCACTCAACTTTTTATTTTCTTTTTGAATAGCTGCGTCTGTTTTTTGCTTAACTGTTTGACAACCAGAAACAAATAAAAAGATAAAAAATATAGTGAATAAAATCTTCAAATTTTTCATATTAATTACACTATCATTACAATTATGGCATAAATATAAACTTATGGGTTGAATTCTGTGAATAAAATGGACTTATTCAAAGTATTATCTAATAGAATCAAATAATTATCAGACTTTAGGAGGACAAATGCTTGATAATTATTTTAATTATAAAAAACACAAAACAGATTTTAAAACTGAAGTCATAGCAGGAACCACAACGTTCTTAACGATGGCTTATATAATGTTTTTAAATCCATTTATCTTATCGGGAGAATTCGCCGGACCCGAAAAAGGTTTCTTTGATTTCGGCGCGGTATATACAGCTACGATTTTAGCAACAGCTTTAGCATGTTTTATTATGGCTTTTTATGGAAAGACTTGGCCAATAGGACTTGCACCCGGAATGGGTATTAACGCATTCGTTGCATTTGGTGTATGTGCGGGAATGGGATACACACCTCAAGAGGCACTTGGTGCTGTATTGGTAGCAGGTGTATTATTCTTAATAATATCTTTAACGCCAATAAGAGCATGGCTAATTAACTCAATTCCAAAAAGTTTAAAATTAGGAATTGGTGCAGGTATAGGATTATTTTTAGCGATTATCGGATTACAAATTATGGAAGTGGTTGTAGATGATCCTGTGACTTTAGTTAAATTAGGTAATCTTGGAGATCCATTAGTTCTTTTAGGATGTGCAACTTTTATAGCAATCATTGTTTTAGAAAAAATGAATGTAAAAGGTAACATCATCATAGGAATTTTGGTATTTAGTATCATTGCTTGGGCTGCTGGCCTTGCTAAATTTAATGGTTTAGCTAGCTCACCTCCTCCAATGACATATCTTTTTGATTTTGATCTGTCTGCTGCAATGACTGCTAGTATGTCTACAGTAATATTCACTTTATTGTTTATCGACTTCTTTGATACAGCTGGAACTTTAACTTCTGTTGCAAACGTTGCAGGTAAAGTTGGTAAAGATGGAAAAGTTCAAGATATCAATAAAGCAATGTTATCTGACAGTGTTGGAACAGTTGCGGGTGCAATGATGGGAACTACTACTGTAACAAGTTATGTTGAGTCTGGTGCTGGTGTAAAAGCAGGTGGTAAAACAGGAATGACATCTCTTGTAATAGGTATTTTGTTTTTAGCATGTATCTTTTTTGCTCCTTTAGCAACTAGTTTACCTAAACAAATTGATGGTGCAGCTCTACTTTTTGTGTCTGTTCTTTTCGTAAGAAATATTACAGATATTGAGTGGAACGATATTTCTGAATCTGCTCCTGCAATACTTGCAATGATAGCAATGCCGTTAACATACAGTATTAGTAATGGAATTGCCCTAGCATTTGTTTCTTACGCATTAATTAAAATATTTACTGGAAAGTTTTCAAGCACTTCTCCAGCAATATGGGTAGTAGCAATACTTAGTGTTGTAAGTTTTGCTGTAAGTTAAATAAGATCTTAACAGGGCTAGTTTACTAGCCCTGTTAACTAATTTCTTTTAATTAATTCTTCAATAGATAATTCTTCGTAATGTTCAGTTGGCTGAACAATCCATGGGTCAGAATCTAGTCTTACAGGACAGAAATCTGGTTCGAAAGTTGATGACTTTTTTTTCCAAAGACAAGCAGTTTTAACTTCTTTTATAAAATCTTTTGTTTGAGGATAATTTTTTAACCACTCAATACTTTTATTTAAAGTTAAACCAGTATCAGAAAGATCATCTATCAATAAAACTTTACTAAAATCCTCGTTATTAGCTAATGAGCTTATTTCTCTAGCAAACATAAGTTCACCTTGCTTATCTTCCATTCCTTCGCCTGAATAACTTTGAATAACAATGTAGGCTATTGGTAATTTTAAAATCCTCGATAAGATATCAAGGATCGGTGCAGCACCTCTCATAATACCAATTAAAACTGTAGGTTTGTATTCCTTGTGAATTTGTATTGCCAGTTTCTCAACAATTTTTATATATTCATCAAAAGAGATTATAAGTTTGTCAGCCATGAAGTTTAGTATCATAAGTAAAAAAATTTAAAAAGGAGAAATGATGAAGGTTTACTGGATTGCTTTGTATAAAAAGATAGATAACCAAGAAAATATTAAAAAATATGGAGCTAAAGTTACAGATATAATTAAAAGTTATGGGGGTGTACCACTAGTAAGAGGAGGAAAGTTTAATACTTTAGAGGGAGAAACTTACCCAAGAACAGTAATTTGGGAATTTCCTAGTTATGAAAAAGCTATGGAGTGTCATGACTCTAAAGAATATCAAGAAGGTTGGGCGCTCGCAAAAGATACTACCGAAAGAAACTTACAGATAGTCGAGGCTTTTAATATTGAATAGGCTCAGGATCTATACTTCTCCAAAGATACCATGTGGCTACAGAACAATATGGGGAAAATCTTTTTTTCAATAAGTTTACATAGCTTTCTGGTGGAAGATATTTTTTATTATAATTTTTTGAAATAGCTCTTAAAAGTCCTATATCTTGTACAGGCCATATATCGGGACGATTATAAGTAAATAATAAAATCATTTCAGCTGACCATCTTCCTATTTGTCTTAGTTTAGATAAATAAATAATTGCTTCTTCATCAGACATACCTGGAATAACTTTGGGATTAAATGTTTTATTTAATACTTGTTCTGCTAAACTTTTTATACCCTTAACTTTTTGTCTACTTAATCCACAGCTCTTTAATTGAGAGCTTGATAATTTATTCACTGTTTTTGCATTAATTTTGTTTTTACATTTTTTTTTAAACTTTAAAAAAACTGAGTTAGCAGCAGCTACACTAATTTGTTGACCAATTATACTTTTACAAAGAGAAAAGAAAACATCTCGCCTTGATGTAAGAACAGTTTCTGATGGTGACTTATATTTTTTAATCAAAAAGGACATTGTTTTATCTTTTTTTGATAAATACTTTTTTGCTTTATTCCAATATGACGGAGTTTTACTCATGACGTGAAACAGATAGTTTTTTTTTCAAATACATTTCTCTTCTAAATATAATTATAGATGAAACAATAACTAATAAAGCACCTAACAAAGTTTTAGAAGTTGGTATTTCATTCCAAATAAAATATCCAAATATTATTGCGAAAACTAATCCAAGATATTTTAAAGGAGAAACCAAACTAACTTCTGAATATTTATAAGATTGTGATAGCCATAAATTTGCAAGACCACCTAATATACCAACCATTGATAACAAAAATAAATCAAGTAAACTTGGCAAGATCCATCCCTGATAAAACGATAAAAAACTTAGAAGCATTATCGAGAATGAAAAGAAAAAACTGATCAACCAAGCAGGTTCGGTTGATGATAATTTTCTTATAGCAATTGCTACATAGGAAAGACCTAAACAAAAAATAATTGGGTAAATATAATACACATTTAAAGCACTAAAGCCTGGCTCAGTAATAAATATTATTCCTAAAAATCCAACTAACACTGCCATCCATCTATATAAACCAACTTTTTCATTTAATAAAAAAATTGAAAAAATTGTAATAAAAATTGGTGCAGCAAAGGAAATACTTACAACAGTTGCCAAAGGTAAATTTCTAAGTGCAACAAATATAGAGACTAAAGCTATAAGTCCCGCTAAGCATCTTTTAAAATGAAGCACAGGTCGCGTTGTTTTATAGAAATCAAAATACCGATCTTTAGGGATAAGGAATAAAATTGGGATTATTCCACAAAAGCCTCTAAAAAACAAAACTTGCCCAACTGGATAATCATCAGACCATTTAACAATTAAATCCATTAGCGAGAAAGCGCATACAGATATAAACATATAAAAAAAGCCCAATTGATTTTTTGATATCATGTGATTAACTTAGATCAATTAAGGTATTTATCAATGGAAATAGCAATTTTAGGTTTAGGATGTTTTTGGGGACCAGAAATAAAGTTCAGCAAGCTTGATGGTGTTACAAAGACAGAAGTAGGATATTGTGGAGGTAACTCTAACAAAACAAATTATAAAGAAGTTTGTTCTGGTACAACCAATCATGCTGAAGTAGTTAAGTTAGAATTTGATCCAAATATAATTTCTTACGAAAATATTCTTGAACATTTTTTTAAATTTCATGACCCCACTACGTTAAACTCTCAAGGGCCTGACTTTGGAACTCAGTATAGGAGTGAAATTTTTTATACAAACGATGATCAAAAAACTATTGCACAAAAGATGGTAGAAAAAGAAAATATCAAACTATCTGGCAAAGTAGTAACAAAAATTTCATTAACTAAAAACTATTGTACAGCAGAAGAGTATCACCAAAAGTATCTAGAAAAAAGATAGTATGTCATTGGTTGATACAGATTGGCTAGAGAAAAATCTCGACAAAGTGAAGATAATTGATTGTTCTTGGCATATGCCTGCTGAAAATAGAAATGCTCAAGATGAATTTGATAAAGAGCATATCCCAAATGCTATTTTTTTTGATTTAGATAAAAATTCAAAACAAGACACTGACCTTCCTCATATGCTTCCAAGCTTAGTGGTTTGGAATGAAATAATTTCAGATTTAGGAATTTCAAAAGATGATCAAATTGTAATTTATGATAATTCAAATGTCATAAGTTCATGCAGAGGTTGGTATAATTTTATTTATTTTGGTCATGATCCAAAATTGGTTAATGTTCTTGATGGTGGTTTTAAAAAATGGAAAAGTGAAAATAAAAAGACCTCAAATATTTCAACAAATTTAAATAAATCTAAATATGAGGGTAATGAATTATCTAAACTTGTAAAAAATAAAGTCTTAATTGATCAAAATATTTCTAAAAAAGAATTCAAAGTAGTAGATGCGCGAAGTAGAGAAAGATTTGAAGGTAAAGCTCCTGATCCAAGAAAAAATGTAAGAAGTGGTTCTATTCCAAATTCAGTATGTTTGCCTTTTACAGAGGTAATAAATGAAAATAAGACTTTTAAAAATAAAGAGGAATTAAAAAAATTATTTCAAAAAATATCAAAAAATTTTGAGGAAAATTTAGTCTTTTCTTGTGGATCTGGTGTTACTGCTTGTGTTTTAGCGCTTGCATATTCTTTAGTTAATACTAAATATCACCCAACCATTTATGACGGATCTTGGTCAGAATATGGAAAAATTTAAATTATGAAAACATCAACTAAAATTACGAGTATAATCGTCATCTTCTTTTTAATTATTGCCATAGTGATTATTGGCAGAACAATGATTGGAAATCATTTTAAGAAAAAATTTAGTAAAAGACCTCCTCCTGGAATAATAGTGACCACAACACAAGAGAGAACTTTTGAAAATGTTATAAGTACATACGGAACAGCGGCACCAGTTAAAACTCAGTCATTTAAAGTTGAAAAATACGAGATATTAAAGCCGATAGATTTTAATAAAAAAGTTAAAAAAGGCGATGTTGTTGCTAATCTTAAGAATAGGAAAATTATTGCTCAATTTGATGGGGTTATTGGAAAAAGAGAATTTTCTGAAGATTTAGAAGTATCAAAATCTTCTTTATTGATTAATTTAGAGGATACTAGCTCACTGTATTGCGATGTTGATATACCAGAAATTTTTGTTCCATTTATAAAAGTTGGTTTACCTGTTGATATAAAGTTTTCTGGATATAAAAATAAAATTTATAAAGGTGAAGTTGACTCCTTCGCAAGCAGAATAAGTCAAGATACCAGATCATTAGCTACAAGAATAAAAATGGATAATAAATCTGGAGAAATTTTACCAGGTTCATTTTTAGAAATTTCAATTAAATACAATGTTAGAAATGGTTTAAGTGCACCTGACACAAGCACAATAGTCGAAGGTGAAAATATATTTATTTATAAAGTGGATGAGAAAAATAAAGTAATGAAAACAAATGTTACTGTAGGTGATAGATATTTAGGATTTGTAGAGATTTTAGATGGATTAAATAAAGGAGATAAAATTGTTGCTGAGGGTACAAAAAAAGTTAGACCAAATTTAACGATTAGACCTATAGAAAAAGGTGCAAAAAAAAAACAAGGAAATTCTGGTTGGGGTAAAAAAAAGGGATCCAAAAAAGCTGAAGAAAAAAAAGGTAAATTTGATTGGTTAAAAAATATTTTTAAAAAATCTGAAAAAGAAAAAAAATAATTAAATGTATATAACCGAAGTTAGTATTAAACGACCTGTTGTTGCTTGGGTAATGTCTTTAATTCTAATTATTTTTGGAATATTTGTTTTTGCGGAGCTACCAGTTCGAGAACTTCCAGATGGAATACAGCCTCCCGTAGTTCAAGTTCAAACAGATTATAAATCAGCGTCAGCAGAAATTATTGATGAAGAAATAACTCAAAAACTTGAAGACGTAATAGGTGGTGCAGAAGGTATTAAAAACATCGACTCTAGTTCTTTGAATGGACGAAGCAGAATTAATATACAATTTAATACAGATATTGATTTAGACGATGCAGCGAATGATATTAGAGAAAGAGTTGCTCGTGTTGTTGACAATTTACCTAGCGAGTCTAATCCACCCCAAATTCTAAAACAAGCAGCAGGTTTCACAACTACAATGTGGGTAGCACTGACATCTCCTACATGGGACGATCTTGATCTTGGAGATTATGCCGAAAGATATCTGATAGATGCTTTTTCAAGTGTTCCAAATGTTGGAAGGATCTTAGTTGGTGGACTAAGAGAGCTTAGTGTAAGAGTTTGGATAGATCCTATCAAATTAGCAGCCAATAACCTTACAATTCAAGAGGTTGAAAGAGCTTTAAGAAATGAAAATCTTAATATTCCTGCTGGTACATTAGAGGCAAATAATAAAGATTTAACTTTAAATATAGATAAGTCTTATTCAAACATAGATACTATAAAGCAACTACCGCTAAGAAAAAATAAAGATAAAGTAGTAATACTTTCTGATGTTGCAAATATAGAATTTGGACCTGTTTCAGAGAAAACTTTATTCAAAGCACAAAGTAAAAATGCACTCAACCTAAAAACTGTAGGAATTGGCATATACGCTAAAAGTGGTGCTTCAACAGTAGAGTTATCAAACCAAATTAAAGCCAAAATTAAAGAGCTGAATAAGTCACTTCCAGATGGACTAAGTTTGGAGATAGCATTTAACAGAGCAACATATATTGGTGCTGCAATCGAAGAAGTTTATAAAAGTTTAATTATTGCTTTTGTTTTAGTAGTTTTAATTATTTATCTTTTTCTTGGAAATCTTAAAGCGGTAATTGTGCCAGCTGTAGCTCTTCCTGTTAGTTTAATTGGTTCATTTCTTGGATTATACATTTTTGATCTCTCAATAAATATTTTTGTATTATTAAGTTTTATTTTAGCAATAGGAATAATTACTGATGACTCTGTAATTATGACAGATGCTATTTATACTAGAATAGAAAATGGTGAAACACCACTAGTTGCTGCTTATAAAGGTTCTAAGCAAATTACTTTTGCTATTATTGCAACTACTTTAATTTTAATTGCAGTGTTCTTGCCCCTTATATTTATTAAAGGAATATCTGGAACTTTATTTAAAGAGACAGCCATAGCGCTATCATTTTCAATTGTAGTATCATCCTTTGTTGCATTAACTCTATCTCCAATGCTTGGAAGTAAGTTTTTAAATAAAAAAGAAAAAGTTAATTTCTTAGTTAAAAAATTTAATAATAAATTTAAATCTTTTACTGGATTTTATATTGATTCACTCAAGTACTGGATAAATAGACAAAAAACTATTTCGATATTTATAATTTTTATCGTTGCAGCATCTGCTTATCTTTTTAATTTTTCAAAAAAAGAATTGCTGCCTATGGAGGATAGAGGTTCTTATTTAATAATAGGTTCGACAGATGAAGGTAGTTCATTTGAATATACTCAAGAAAAAGCTCAGATAATTGAAGGAAGAATATTAAGATTATTGCAAGCAGAAGATAGCCCATATGAAAGACTAATCATGAGAGTTCCTGGATTTGGAAGATCCGCAACATCTTATAACACTTTTATAATAATTGCTTTACTTGATGAATGGAAAAATAGGGAAAAAAATAGTCAAACTGTATTAAGAGAAGCTATTGGACAAGTGGTTTCGGTTCCAGAAACTTTTGCATTTCCAATATCTCCGCAAGGAATAAGAGTTTCAAACTACAACAAACCAGTACAGATGGTTATTTATGGGACAAACTATGAAGAATTAGAAGATATTCAAAATAGTGTTCTAAGAGAATTGAGAAAAAATAGAAATATGTTCAGAATTGAAAGTGATTACACAAAAAACAAACCTGAAGTTAAATTAATCACAAACAAAAATAGAGCTAATGACCTAGGTGTATCTACAGAAAATATAGGTAGAACTCTTGAAACACTTTATGGAGGAAAAAGAGTTACTTCATTTAGTAAAGAAGGAAGAGAATACCCAATAATATTACAACAATATTTAGCTGATAGACGTGATCAAGATGGATTATCAAAAATATTTGTAAGATCTGAAACAACTGGAAAATTAGTTTCAATAGCTAGTCTTGTTGAATTTGAAGAAAAAGGAACTGCAGAGGCACTACCGAGATATAATCGACAAAGAGCTGTTACAATTTCAGCTGCACTATCAGAAAATTACACACTAACTGAAGCTGTTAAATATTTAGAAGATGTAATGATAAAAGTTGCGCCTCAAAACCAAATTACTTGGAAAGGAAAATCAGAAGAATTGAAAGAAACTACAAACGAAATTTATTTAATTTTTGCTTTAGCTTTGTTGACTGCTTATTTAGTAATGGCAGCAACATTTAACTCTTTTGTACACCCTTTCATAATTATTTTGACAGTTCCTTTGGCTGTTTTTGGTGGTTTAGTATTTATTTTATTTTTAAATAGTTCAGTAAATATATTCTCACAAATTGCCTTAATCATTCTTATTGGTATTTCTACGAAGAATAGTATTTTAATAGTCGATTATGCTAATCAAATAAGAACTACAGGTGTTAAAATTCAAGAGGCAGTGTTGAAAGCCTGTAAGCTAAGAATTAGACCTATTATAATGACATCACTAAGTACTATGATTGCTATGATACCGTTGGTTATCGGAAATATAGGTCCTGGTGCTGGAGAGGGATCAAGATTAGCAGTTGGTGCAACTATTTTAGGTGGAATGATTATATCAACATTCTTTACTCTATATGTGACTCCTACAATGTATTTAGCATTAGCAAAAAATACTAAGAGGATTGATGCTGTAGATATAGAGCTGAAAAAACAATTAAATTAAAAAATAATATACTTACTTGTAGTTAATTTATTTTTACAATCTGATAATTGTTTTTTATAAATATTAGACTGTTTCTCAACTCTTTTAGCTAAGTTAATAACCTTGTTATTTTTTTTATAGTTTTTGTAATTTCCCCACCCCTCATGGTATGCAACATATTGTCTAAAAGCATCTTTCTTTGAAACTTTTAAAATTTTCTCAGTTTTGTTTGTATACCAACCAATAAAATCAACACTATCTTTAAATCTTGTTCTTGTTGCAAATTTATTACCTGTTTCTTCTTTGTATTGTTTCCAAGTACCTTTCACCGCTTGAGAATATCCAAAAGAACTAGAGGGTCTTTTGTAAGGAATAACTTTAAATATTTTTTGTCTTGGAGGTTTTGCCAACCAATCAAAACTAGATTCCATCTTTATAATAGCTAATTGTAAATACACTGGCGTACCCCACTTTGCTTCTGTTTTTTTAGCGTGCTTATACCATAGATATCTTTCATTAAATATTGAGCAACCATCTGCAGTATTAGATGGAATTGATGAGCAAGCAGAAAGTAAAATAAAATTAAATAATAAAAAATAATATTTATATTTTTGAAAAAAATATTTCATTAATCTAGTAGTTTTATTTATCAAATTAATTTAAAAGGTAAAAGATGAGTTATTTAGTTTTAGTTAGGCACGGTCAAAGTATTTGGAATTTAGAAAAAAAATTCACAGGATGGGTTGATGTTGATTTGACAGAAAATGGTAAATCTGAAGCAAAAAAAGCAGGTGAATTAATTAATAAAAACAACCTAACAATAGATCTTTATTTCTCATCTGTTCAATTAAGAGCCAAAAATACGTTAAAAATAATTCAAGGAGAATTAAAAGACAATAAAGTTCCTAGTGAGGCATGGGAATTAAACGAAAGACATTATGGTGCACTTACTGGTCTCAACAAAGACGAAATGAAGGTAAAATTAGGGGAAGATAAGGTACATCAGTTTAGAAGATCTTGGGATTTAAGACCTGATCCTCTAGACAAACAAAATCCATATCATCCATCTAATATAGAAATTTATAAAAATATTCCTGAAGATAAAATACCTAGTACAGAGTCTCTAAAAGACACTTATGAAAGAGTAATAGATTTTTACAAAAAGAAAATTGAAATCATAAATAATAAAAATATTTTAATATCTGCACATGGAAATTCAATTAGAGCTCTTTGCAAGTACCTATTTAATTTGGATAATGATGTAATTTCAAAATTAGAAATACCAACAGGTAATCCTTTACTTATTGAAGTAAATGGAGATAAAAAAGTTTTAAGTGCTAAATATTTAGACTCTGATAGAGCTAAAGATCTTTTAGTTTTTTGAAGATTTCCAAATTAGTTAAATGATAAAAATTTTGTTTGCTTTCATATCCATGTAAATCTTTGGTATCAATCAATTTGTTCCAAATTTTAGAAATTGAAAACTTTTCATTAGTTTCATTTTTAAACAATTTTTTACTTAATATCTGACAGCCGATGTAGATATAATTTTTATCTAATTTCTTGGTAATAAGATTATTTTCTAAATTGAAATCACCCTTTAAATTTTTATCAAAACTTAAATTTTTGTTCACTAATAAAAGAATATTTTTTAATTTTTCACTAAAATAGAACTTTTCCATTTTATTAATTTCATCAAAATACTCTTTTGTCCAAACAGTATCAGGATTAAAAACTATAAAATCATCTTCATTAGAATGCTTAATTAAATTTAAAATACCGCCTCCAGTATCTAAAATTTCTTTTCCATCTTCTATAATTTCAATATCAATATCAAAATTGTTATCTTTAAAAAATTTTGGAAAATGATCTTTTAAATAAAAGGAATTTATTAAAATTTTCTTAATTCCCAAACTTTTAATCAATTTAATGCACTTTTCCAACATTGTTACATTATGTAACTCTAACAATGGTTTGGGTGTATCTAATGTTAATGGGTTTAATCTTTTTCCATATCCTGCACATAATATTAACGCTGTATTTATTTTCATAATTTAATTAATAAATTCTGGAAAATTATTTTTTAATAATAATTTTAAATCCTTAAAAATCTTATTCTGTTTTAATCTGTAATCTATCATTTCCCATGCATAAGGGATTAATTGAATATATTTTTTTTTATTATCTCTGTAAGCAAGCCTTGTGAAAATTCCAATGATTTTTAAATTTCTTAGAACTGACAGTATTTCAAAGTCTTGTTTAAATTTAATTAAATTAATTTTTTTATTGGTTTTTATGTAATAATCAAAAATCTTTTTTTTTAATCTGTTGTTAGTTTTAAATCTAACATCATCTATCAATGACGCTAAATCGTAAGCTTTATTTCCAATAAGAGCATCTTGATTGTCAATTAAGCTAATTTGATTTTTAAAATACATTAAATTTGAAACATGAAAATCCCTATGTACAAAAGTAACGTTTTTATTATTAAGTTTAGATAATAATTTATTTATCTCATTTTTAATTTTTTTTTTTAATAAAGATTTATTTTTATTTAATTTTTTTTCAACATACCAGTCGCTAAATAATTTTGCTTCATTATATAAAATTTTATTTTTATATAACTCAAGTTTGTAATTTTGATTTAAAAAATTTTTTATCTTTTTAGTTTTTATACTTTGTAATTTATTAAGTATGTGAATAATATTTTTAAAAAATAAATACTGATTTTTTTTTTTATTTTTTAAAATTTTAAACAATGAAATATTCCCAAAATCCTGAATTTCAATAAAGTTTTTTTTATAATTATGGCTAATCAGATTTGGTGCGGAAATTTTATTTTTTATTAAAATTTTGTTGACCGCATCATAAATTAATAAATTTTTTTCTTTTTCTTTTTTTGCATAAACAACAATAGAGTTATTTTTTTTACTTCTATAAAATGTTCTAAATGATGCATCCCCTTTTATTTTTTGCAAATCTTTTGAATTTTTCATTCTAGTATATTCTTAATCAATGCCTGTGATTTCAACACTTCTATTATTTAGCTCATTTTCATAGTTAAATCTTAATACAATAACTTTTTCTTGAATATCTTTAACTAATTCTGGCCACTCAACAAAAGTTATTAAATTATTATCTTTTTCAAATATGTTTAGATCACTAGTATCTCTTTTATTTTTAATCCTAAATAAATCGTAATGTTTTATCTTCTTGGGACCTACTTGATATTCATTTAATAAATTAAATGTTGGACTTGAAACTTCTGTAATTGGAAAATCTGAACTTTTTTGAAATTCATTAATCAAATATTTTATAAATGTAGTTTTGCCCACACCCATTTCACCATATAAAAATATAATTTCTCCACCTTGCAAAAAATTTTTAAAACTTTTTGCTAAAACTTTTGTTGTTTCTTCTGAACTTATATCGATCTTGCTATTTTTAATAGCGATAGGCATCTGGTTTGAATGGGCCTTCTGTTCCAACACTTATGTAATCTGCTTGTTCTTTTGATAGTTTTGTTAATTTAGCCCCGACTTTTTTCAAATGTAATGTTGCTACTTTTTCATCTAAGTGCTTCGGTAAAACATAAACTTTATTTTCATAATTTTTATAGTTATGCCAAAGTTCTATTTGAGCAATTACTTGATTAGTAAAAGATGCGCTCATTACGAAACTTGGGTGTCCTGTTGCACAACCTAAATTAACTAACCTTCCCTCAGCTAATAGGATAATTCTTTTTCCACTTGGTAATTCGATTTCGTGTACTTGAGGCTTAACTTCTGTCCATTTATAATTTTTCAATGCCTCAACTTGAATTTCATTATCGAAATGTCCAATATTGCACAAGATTGCTCTATCTTTCATATCTCTCATATGATCAGCTGTAACTATATCTTTATTTCCAGTTGCTGTAACAACTATGTCTGCTCTACTAATAGCTTCTTCCATTAAAACTACTTCATAACCTTCCATTGCAGCCTGAAGTGCACAAATAGGATCTGCTTCAGTAACAAGAACTCTAGCACCACTTTGTCTTAAAGATGCGGCACTCCCTTTTCCAACGTCACCAAAACCAGCGACTATAGCAATTTTACCCGACATCATAACATCAGTAGCTCTTCTGATACCGTCAACTAAACTTTCTCTACATCCATATAAATTATCAAATTTAGATTTCGTAACAGAGTCATTAACGTTTATTGCAGGAACTAATAGAGAATTATCTTTCTCCATTTTATTTAATGCTTTAATTCCGGTTGTAGTCTCCTCAGAAACACCTTTTATATCTTTCATCAAATCTTTGTATTCATTGTGCATGATGGCAGTTAAATCTCCCCCATCATCTAATAACATGTTGGGTTTCCAATCAGGTTTTCCAACTATTGTTTGTTTAATACACCATAAATACTCTTCCTCTGTTTCACCTTTCCATGCATAAACAGGAATTCCAGCTTTCGCTATTGCTGCTGCAGCATGGTCTTGTGTAGAAAATATATTGCAAGATGACCATCTTACTTCTGCTCCAAGATCTACTAATGTCTCAATTAGTACTGCTGTTTGGATAGTCATATGGAGACATCCAATAATTCTAGCGCCTTTTAAGGGCTTTTCTTTTGAATATTCTTCTCTTAATGCCATTAAACCAGGCATTTCACTTTCTGCGATAGAAATTTCTTTTCTTCCAAAATCAGCTTGGGAAATATCTTTTACTTTAAAATCATCCATAGCGAGCTTTATACAGTTAAGTTCTATTTTATCAACTAAAGATTATAAACTAGGAAATTGTATTTCTATCAATGCTCCTTGCTTATCTAGCCTATTGGATGCTTCAATTTTTCCATCATGAAGATCAACCAAATTTTTTACAATATTTAAACCTAATCCTGAATGCTCACCAAAATTTTCTGGTCTATTACTGTAAAAACGATTAAAAATTTTTGAAGTATCTTTCTCTTTAAATCCTTGTCCTTCATCTAAAATTTTAACAATAACTTTTTTTTCTAATCCATTTGAAACATTCACGATTACCTCACTACCATCTTCACTAAATGAAATAGAATTATCCAATAAATTAGCAACGATTTGTTCAATCCTATTTTCTATTCCATTAATTAGATACTCTGACTTTCCATCATTTTGATAGTTTATACTTATATTTTTCTTGAATTTATAAATGTTGTTATAATCATCAACAACAGATTGGATAATTGGTTGTATATCTAGTTTTTTCATTTGCTCTTTACTAAGTGCAACTTCATCTTTCAACATTTGTGAATAATCTGTAATTAATCTTTCAATTCTTTGTACGTCATGAGTAAGAATATCTAAAAGCTTAGTTCTTTGATTTATATCTTTTGTATCTTTTAAAATTTCCGATGCACTTTTTAAAGATGCTAGTGGATTTCTTATTTCATGGACTAAATCTGTTGAGAAATTTTCTGCATGAGAAATTCGTTTTTGCAATTCATTAGTCATATCCTCCATTGAATTAGATAATAATCCCAATTCGTCATTTCTATTCTTCAAATTTTCAATTCCTGTTTTGCCAGGGTTTTTTTCTTTTACTTTGATTGTATATCCAACTAGGTTTTGAATTGGTTTAATAAAATATCTGCTAAGTACAAAAGAAAAAATTAAAATTACAAAACCAACTGATATAGCTGTTCTAATTACAAATGCTCTTCTCTCGTCTATAGCTGTCTTAATCTCATTGGCGTTCTCTGAGATAACTATAAAACCTAAATTATTTTCATCACTTTTTACATTTTTAACTGTTGTAACTTTAAATTGATTTAAATTATCTTCTGTAAAAGTATAATAATTTCCATAGTTATCTGAATTATTATACCTTTCTAATAAATTTTTAAATGAAGCCTTTGTTTCATTATTTTGAGAAGAATTATTTTCTTTGTTTTCATCTTCATTGACTTCTTCACTCAAACTTTCAAATTCAATTTTATCTAATCGTGTTGAAAAAGATCGTGGATCAAGATCTAAAGTATCAGTATCACCAATTAATTCTAATTTGTTATCAAAGAAAATGACTCTGTCTAAATTTTGAAAAATAAATCTTGTAGAAAATAAAAATTTTCTAATATCATTTTCCTGAAATTTTATACTCAATCTTTTAATATTATCAGTCGTATTATTAATAATATTAATATGATCTTCAGATTTTTTTTTTAATAAACTTGGTTCAATATTAGTAAGATAAATAAGTGTAAATAAACCAATAATTGTAAATATTACAAAGTTTATAAATAGAAATTTTTTAAGAATAGAAAGAGTCTTTAAGTATTTACTAAACATCAGCTAACATTCCATCTATATCCACTACCATATCTAGTTTCAATAGCTGAAAAATCAGGATCTACTTTTTTGAATTTTTTTCTTATTCTTTTGACGTGACTATCAATAGTTCTATCTTCAATATCTGTATCTTCTCTGTAAGCAATGTCCATTAGTTGGGCTCTTTCTTTAATAATCCCAGGTCTTTTTGCCAATTCTTTAACAATCAAAAATTCAGTAGTTGTTAATTTATCTGGCAATTGTTTGCCATTCCACTCACACTCAAGCTGAGATGGATCAAGTTTTAATCTACCATGTGATATTAAGCTTTTATTTTCCTCTAATGTATTATTTGAGTCTTTTTTTCTTAATTGAACTCTTATTCTTTCAATCAAAACTTTAATTGAAAATCCTCCAGATTTTTTTACAAAATCATCTGCACCTAATTTTAATCCTAGCAACTCATCAATTTCATCATCTTTGGATGTTAAAAATATTACCGGAAGAGAAGTTTTTTTTCTTAATTTTTTAAGTAATTCTTCGCCATCCATTTTAGGCATTTTAATATCAATAACTGCTAAGTCAGGTGGCATTCTAGTAAGACCGATTAATGCACTCTCTCCATCAATATATGTTTGAACTTTGAAACCCTCTTTTTCTAAGGCAATACTAAGACTAGTTAGTATGTTTCTGTCATCATCAATTAGAGCTATAGTTTGTGTTTGCATTTTTATTTTTACATATAAAAATATTAAATTGTTCTAAATTAGGCAATTGAATATAATTAGTGAAGCATTCCCCAATTATCACCAACATTTACATCAACTGTTAAAGGGGTAGAAAAAGAATGATAATCACTTTGAGTAACACTAGTCATCTCATTCTGTATTAACTTGACCATTGTCTTTTCCTCTTTTTTTGGGACTTCAAAAATAAGCTCGTCGTGTATTTGAAGAAGTATTTTTGATTTCAAATTTTTTTCTTCATTCAATTTTTTGTATAATCTGATCATTGCTAACCTCATAACTTCAGATGCTGACCCTTGTATTGGAGCATTAATTGCTGCTCTCTCTTGAAAATTTCTTACATTAAAATTTTTATCATTTATTCCATTAAAATGAGATCTTCTTCCGAATATGTTATTTACATAGCCACTTTTTCTACAAAACTTAATTGTGCTATCCATATAAACTTTAATTTCAGGAAATTTAGCAAAATAGGCATTAAGAAATTCTTCTGCTTCATAATTAGAAACATTTATTTGTTTGGCTAAACCATACTGAGAAATTCCATAAATTATTCCAAAGTTTATTGCTTTAGCCTTCCTTCTGTGGTCTTGATTTACCTTTTTGATATCAATATTAAATATTTGGCTAGCTGTTAATGAGTGAATATCCTCGTTATTGTTAAAAGCTTTTTTAAGTTCTTTAACATCTGCAAGATCTGCTAAAATTCTCATCTCAATTTGATTATAATCTGCGGATATTAATAAATGATCTTTTTTAGCCTTAAACGCTTTTCTTATATCTTTTCCATCTTCAGATTTAATTGGAATATTTTGCAAATTTGGATCACTTGAAGCTAATCTGCCTGTTGTTGTTGCTGCCAATAAAAAAGATGTGTGAACCCTCTTTGTATTTGGATTAATATGCTCTGGCAAAGCGTCGGAGTAAGTATTTTTTAATTTTGAAACCTGTCTCCAATCTAATACTAATTTTGGAAATTCATGACCTTTGAAGGCTAAATCTTCTAAAACACTTGCACTTGTTGCAAAACTTCCCTTTTTTGTTTTTTTTGTCCCTGCAATCTTAAGATCATTATAAATAATTTCTCCTAATTGTTTTGGTGAAGCAATGTTAAATTCTTTCTTAGAAATCTTGAAAACTTCTTTTTCAATTTGTTTAATTTTTTTATTAAATTTAGAAGAAAGAGAATTTAAAAATTTACTATCTACTTCAACACCTTCGATTTCCATAAATGCAAGTATTTTAATTAGTGGTTTTTCAAAAATCTCATAGATATTAAATAATTTTTCAGATTTTAAACTTTTGATAAATTTTTTATATAACCTGAAAGTAACGTCTGCATCTTCTGCTGCGTAATTTTTTGCTGTTTCTAATTCTACCTCACTAAAATTTATTTCTTTTTTGCCAGTACCAACAATTTCTTTAAATGAAATTGTTTTATGTCCAAGATGGATATCCGAAAGGGTGTCCATGTTATGTCTGTTTTTTCCAGCATCCAAAACATAGGACATAAGCATGGTATCCTCCATTGATGAAAGTGAAATGCCAAGTTTGTAGAGAACTATAAAATCAAATTTAATATTTTGACCAATTTTTTTAACACTTGGATCCTCTAATAAATTTTTTAATTTATTGATAACACTATCTTTATTTAAACAATCCTGAGATTTATGACCAACTGGGATATAACAAGCTTTTCCAATTTTTGAACAAAGTGAAATTCCAACTAAATCAGCCTGATGAGGGTCTAACGAACTTGTCTCTGTATCAACAGCAACTTCCCCCACTTCCTCTGCTTCTTCTATCCACTCATCAATTTCATCAATATCTGTAATTAGATGATAGTCTTTATTATTTATTGGTTTTTGTTTTTCAGTAGATTTTAAATTATTTTCAGATCCAGATAACTTTGGTTCACCATAAGCTGAAATTGCAGAACTTAACAATCTATTAAATTCCATTTCTCTTAAAAATTTATAAAGTTTATCTTTATCAACCTCTTTGAGTTTAAATTCTGTTAAGTTTTTATTTACTGGAGACTTATTATCTAGAGTTACAAGTTTTTTACTAATTAAAGCTTTATCTTTATTCTCTATTAAAGTTTCTCTTCTTTTGTTCTGTTTAATTTCATGAGCAGAGTCTAATAATTTTTCTAGAGTACCATATTTATTAATTAATTCTGCGGCTGTTTTAACTCCTATTCCTGGAACACCAGGTACGTTGTCACTACTATCGCCTGCTAAAGATTGAACATCTATAACTTTTGAAGCATCAACACCAAACTTTTTAATCACATCGTCCTCTGTGATAAATTTATTTTTCATAGGGTCAAAAATTCGAACACCTTTTTTATAAAGTTGCATTAAATCTTTATCTGATGAAACGATTGTAACTTTAGCCCCTTTTTTGAGTATTTGATCAACATATGTGGCTATGAGATCGTCAGCTTCATAGTTTGGCAAATCTACAGAAGGTAAATTAAACGCTAAAACTGATTTTCTAATATACTCAAACTGAGGTGCTAGATCATCTGGGGCTTCTGATCGATTAGCTTTATAATCACTATAAATTTCATTTCTGAAAGTCTTTCTGGCAGAATCAAAAATTACAGCAAAATGTGTTGGTTTTTGTAAATTTTGATCAGATTTTGAATCCTCTAATAATTTAAACAACATGCTACAAAATCCACTTACAGCACCTGTGGGTAGTCCATCACTTTTTCTAGTCAATGGTGGTAAAGCATAATAAGCTCTAAAAATATAACCAGAGCCATCAATTAAATAAAAATGATCTGTTTTTTGAATTTTATTCATGAAGATTAACAAATATTACATTGCTAAGAATTTCTGTATATAAAAAAATAAATTTAAACCTTTAAGCTAATATAGCTAGATTATTTTTTATATTTTGAGTATTATTTTACTATGGAACTTACAAAAAACTTAACACAAACAAAAATCATAAAATCTTTGTTAGCTGTGATTCTGGGTTCAATTGCTTTAACTATCTCTGCAAAAATTAAAATTCCATTTTATCCAGTTCCAATGACAATGCAGACATTTGTTGTTTTATTCTTAGGTGTAAGCCTAGGTTATAAAATTGGATTAGCTTCTGTAGGTTTATATTTATTAGAGGGGATTGCGGGATTACCTGTATTTTCAAACTCTCCAGAAAAAGGAATTGGTATAGTCTATTTTACTGGCCCAACGATGGGCTATTTAATTGGTTTTTTAACTGCTTGTTATTTAGCCTCAAAAATTAATACAAAAGATAGTTTTATAATTATTCTAACTAAATTAGTTATTGCAACATCTACAATCTATATCTTGGGTTTAATATGGCTGGGTACTCTGATTGGTTGGGATAAACCGATATTTTCACTTGGTGCAAAACCATTTTTATTAGCAGAACTATTTAAAATTATTATTTTAGCTTTAGCCGCTAAACAAATAATTAAAATAAGAAATATTATCTAGGGGATCTTTTAGATAGAATTCTTTGAAGAGTTCTTCTGTGCATCTTCAATCTTCGAGCTGTTTCAGAAACATTCCTATTACATAATTCAAATACTCTATGAATATGTTCCCATTTAACTCTATCTGCTGACATTGGATTTTCTGGTGGTGCAGCCTTTTTAGCTGGATCTGCCAACAATGCTTTTTCTACATCCTCTGCATCTGCTGGTTTTGCTAAGTAATCAATTGCACCTTCTTTAATAGCTGCAACTGCAGTGGGAATATTTCCATAACCCGTGAGCATTATAATTCTACTATCATTATTAGAAGATTGAATCTCCTTAACGACCTCAAGGCCATTACCGTCTCCAAGTCTTAAGTCCACAACTGCGAAACCTGGTTTTTTACTTTTAACAGATTCAACTCCCTTTTGTACACTCTCAGCTTGAAAAACTTCAAAACCTTTTTTTTCCATAGCTCTTGCTAATCTTTCTCTAAAAGGATTGTCATCGTCTACTATTAAAAGCGACTTATTTTCGAAATCGCTTAGATTTTGTAATTTGGCTTCGTTTTTCATCAGCCTTATATGGGGTCAAAATCTAATATTACAATATATGAAAATTGCGCAAATCAGCCTTGAATTATTTGCTTTACATTGCCTGTGTTTACATTATATGGCTCAAATTATTAAAGTTTTATTAAAAACTTTTTTTTATTAAATTTTTTTTGGAGGCATATGAAATGCAAAAATTTAAGTCAGTTGAAGAACTTATAAATCAACTGAAACCTGAAAAGCCTGTTTATTGTATTAGGAAGAAATCCATAGAGTCTTCGGTTAAATTTTTCTTAGATAAGTTCCCTGGAAAAATTTTATATGCAGTTAAAACAAACCCACATCCCGAAGTTATTCAAACAATTTTAAACACAGGTGTAAACCAATTTGATGTTGCCTCAATTGAAGAAATTAAAGCTATAAGAAAACTTACTCAAAATGCAAAATGTTCTTATATGCATACTGTAAAAAGTAGAGAAAGTATCAAAGAGGCCTATTTTAATTATGGTGTAAAAACTTTCTCATTAGACACAAAAGAAGAGTTAATCAAAATTATTGAAAGTACAAATAATGCAAAAGATTTAGAATTATTTGTAAGAGTTGCTGTTTCAAATGAGCATGCTGAAATTGATTTATCTAAAAAATTTGGAGCACTAACATCTGAAGCTGTAGGATTACTAAGATTAGTAAAACAATATGCAAAAAAAATTGGATTAAGTTTCCATGTTGGATCGCAGTGTATGCATCCAATTTCATATGCTAAAGGTATAAATGAGATTGGAAATATAATTAAAAAAACAAAAATAATCCCTGATACAATAAATGTTGGTGGAGGATTTCCAACAATTTATCCAGATTTAATTCCACAATCATTAGATGAATACTTCAATGAAATTAAAAAAAGTTTGTCTAATTTAAAATTAGAGAAGTTGCCAGAGATAATTTGTGAACCAGGAAGAGCATTGGTTGCAGAAAGTGGTTCAACAATTGTTAAAGTTAATTTAAGAAAAAAACAAAAACTTTATATAAACGATGGAACATATGGAACCCTATTTGATGCAGGCACACCTAACATAGTTTATCCATCTAAAATGATTAAAGAAAATTCAAATAAAATAATTTCAAAAAAATTGACTGCTTTTGATTTCTTTGGTCCTACTTGCGATAGCATGGATTATATGAAAGGACCTTTTTTATTACCAAATAATATTAAAGAAAATGATTACATAGAGCTTGGTCAACTTGGAGCATATGGATTAACTTTTAGAACACAATTCAATGGTTACTATTCAGATGAAATTTATGAAGTTGAAGATAAACCAATAATGTCAATGTATGAAAAAGACGTTAACAGCGCTCATATGGTTGCTTAATGTCAGACCAAAAAAATCCAGGACATAATAGTAAAAGAGATTTTTTAAAAAATCCTGTCGAACATATAGATATTACTTCGTTTGACTCTAGAGCAATTATTTCTTCAATGGAGAAAATGTCATTTGTATCTAGAGAGACTGCAAATGCAGCAAACATTTACAACGAAATGCTTAAAGATAAGGAGTGTACAATTTTTCTTACTTTAGCAGGATCAACATCTGCAGCAGGATGTATGAATATTTATAAAGATCTTGTTAAATACAATATGGTTGATGCAATTGTAGCAACAGGGGCATCAATTGTAGATATGGATTTTTTTGAAGCTCTTGGATTTAAACATTATCAGGGATCTCAATTTCAAGATGATACAGAATTAAGAGACAACTATATTGATAGAATTTACGACACATATATCGATGAAGAAGAGCTTCAAATGTGTGATAAAATTATTTGTGAAATTGCAGATACTTTAGATCCAAGAAGTTATACTTCGAGAGAGTTTATTTTAGAAATGGGAAAATATTTAAAAAAAAATTCAAAAAAGAAAGACTCTTTAATTGAAACAGCTTACGATAATAATGTTCCAATTTTTTGTCCAGCTTTCACAGATTCAAGTGCAGGTTTTGGTCTTGTAATGCATCAAGAAAAAAATCCTAAAAAACATATCACTATAGACTCAGTTAGAGAATTTAGAGAACTAACGGAAATTAAAATCAAATCAAAAGGTTCTGGTTTATTTATGATTGGTGGAGGAGTTCCTAAAAATTTTATTCAAGACACTGTTATTTGTGCTGAGCTTCTTGGTAAAAATGTAGATATGCATAAGTATGCTGTACAAATTACAGTTGCTGATAGTAGAGATGGTGCGTGTAGTAGTTCTACTTTAAAAGAAGCAAGTTCTTGGGGTAAAGTGGATATCACTAAAGAACAAATGGTATTTGCTGAAGCAACAAGTGTATTGCCATTAATAGCTAGCGATGCTTACCATAAAGGTGAGTGGAAAAATAGAGAACGAAAAAACTTCTCAAAAATATTTATATAAAATTGAAATACTTATCAAACAAACATGGTTTCTTAGGAATTGATAATACATTCAACTTCAAAGAAAAAGTAGTAGTCGTTCCATTTGGACTTGAAAAAACAGTTAGTTATGGCGGTGGAACAAAAAATGGACCAAAAGAAATTATCAAAGCTTCTCACCAAGTTGAACTATATGATGAGGAACTAAATTGTGAACCTTACAAAAAAATAGGTATCAAGACATTAAAACCATTCAAAATTGATAAAAATATCAAAGTAGCATTAAATAAAATTTCTAAAATCAATGGGGAAATTTTAGATAAAAAACTATTTCCAATGACTTTTGGTGGTGAACATTCAATTACACCAGGATGCATTGTTCCTTTTACAAAAAAATATAAAAATATTTGTCTTTTACATTTCGATGCGCACGCAGATTTGCGTGAAAGTTATAATGGTGAAAAATTTTCACATGCATCGGCAATAAGAAGATGTTTAGATTATAAAAATGTGTCTTTAGTCTCTTTTGGAATTAGAAATATATCAGAAGGTGAGATTCCATTTTTGAAAAAAAATTCAAATAGAATAGATATCTTCTGGGCAAAAGATAAAAAAAAATGGAATTTAAATAAATTTAAAAAATTAATAAAAAATAAGACTGTTTACTTAACATTTGATGTAGACGGATTAGATTCAAGTATTATGCCTGCTACTGGAACACCTGAACCAGGTGGATTGTTGTGGGATGAGACATTAGAGATAATTAGAATTGCTGCAAAAAATTCAAATATAGTTGGAGCTGACATTAATGAACTTTCTCCAATTAAAGGATTTAACTCATATAATTTTCTTGTTGCTAAATTAGCTTATAAAATTTTATCTTATAAATTTTTATATTAGACTTTAATAGGCTTAAATATTTTTAATAACATTCTAAATGGTATTAACATTATTAATGCTACTAGTATTTTAACACCCAAATCACCCAAAGATAAAGTAACCCAAGGAACTCCTGTTCCATAAAATGATATTGAGAAAAATAAAAAAGTATCAATAGTTGAACCAATTAATGATGAAGTTAGAGGTGCAACAAACCACTGTTTTTTTCTTAAACGATCAAATATTTGAATATCAAGCAATTGGGCTGTAAGGAAAGCCACTCCTGATCCAACTGCAATTCTAATGGATATTAAATCATCGAAGTTTGTTGATAAAAATAAAGTAAAAATAATTCCTATAAAAAAACCAAAATAAACTATTTTTCTCGCAATTATCTTTCCATAAGATCTATTTGCTAAATCGGTTATCAAAAAAGCTACAGGATAACTAAAAGCTCCATAAGTAAGAATTTCATTTAATCCATAATAATTTATTGGAAATTGAACAAGATAGTTTGAGGATAAAACAACCACACCCATCATTAAAGATAGGCTGATAAAAAATTTATTCATTAAGCAGATTTAGCTACTGGCTTTTTTTTATATGGTGATTTTAATAAAATAACTTTTTTAAGTTTTTTTAATCTTGGTGATATATTTTTATTTTTTACAGTTTTTAAGAATTCGTCAAAACTTCCCTTTTTATCAACTGATCTTACTCCTGAATTGCTAACTGTTAATTTTAAACTTCTTCCAGCTAGCTCACTTGTAAATTTTACTTTTTTTAAATTGGGTAAAAATCTTCTTTTAGTCTTATTGTTAGCATGACTAACATTATGACCCTTCATTGGAATTTTACCGGTTAGTTCGCATTTTTTTGACATAATTTCACTGCCTATATAAGGGGAGATATTAAGGGCGTCAAGTTTATTAAAATTAAGAAAGAGTTTTATTTCCAACGATTTCTGAAATATTTTTCACTCCATCTCTAAGAAGTAATTCTTTTAGCTCTTTTTTAATGTTTGCAGCAATGTTTGGTCCTTGAAATACCATCCCTGTATATAACTGAATATAATCTGCCCCTGACAAAAATTTATCATGTGCAGACTTTCCGGAATCAATACCTCCTACCCCAATTATTTTAATTCTACCATTTAACAATTTAAAGAATTTATTAATAAGTAAATTTGATTTTTGTTCAATTGGCTTTCCTGACAACCCTCCTTTTTGGTGTCGTTGAATATTTTTTAAATCATCTCTAGTACTTTCTGATGTATTTGAAATAATTATTGCAGATATATCATTTTCTAAAAGAATCTCTGATATTAATTCTATTTGCTTTAAATCAATATCTGGAGAAATTTTAACTACAATTGGAATTTTGGTTTTCAATTCATTTTTTTTATCTTTAATTGATTTTAATAATTCTTTTAATTTATTTTCATCATGAAAATTTCTTAGATTTTCAGTATTTGGAGAAGAAATATTAATTGTAATATAATCAGCAACTTCATGAAATTTTTCTAATCCAATTAAATAATCATTCAATCGATTATCAGAATCTTTATTTGGTCCAACATTTACTCCAAGTATTCCATTTTTTTTATTTGATTTTATTCTATTTAAAATAGTTTCAGATCCTTGATTGTTAAATCCCAATCTATTAATTAATGCTTGATCTTCAACTAATCTAAATACTCTTGGCTTTTCATTACCATATTGTTTTAAAGGAGTAACAGTTCCAACTTCAACAAAACCAAATCCTAATTTAAACAAAGGATTGTAAACCTCTGCATTTTTATCAAAACCAGCTGCTATTCCTATTGGGTTGCTTAAATCTTTGCCAAATATTTGTGTTTTAAAAATAGGATTATTTTTATTTTCATCAAATACATTTGATACCAAATTAAATTTTAAAGATTGAATTGCTAGAGTATGGGCTTTTTCTGGATCTAATTTGAAAATTAAAGATCTTAAATTTGAATACATTATTTGAGTTTACTCATTATAAGGTCTTTTGTTTCATTAACACCAAAAAAACTTATAAAAAATCCCATTCTTGGTCCATTTTCATCACCGAAAACCACCTCATAAATAAGTTTAAACCAATCTCTTAAATTTTCAGCATAACCATTTTCTTTTCCAGTAGAATAAATCAAAGTTTGAATTTCCTCTGGTGGCATCTGATCATTACATTTTTCTAAAGTTGAAATTAAAGCCACAAGAGCTTTTTTTTCATCTTCAGAAGGTGTTTTGTATTTTTTTTGAGACTTAATTACATCATTAAAATATCTAATTGCGTAACCTACTAATCCATCAAAAATAGGAAAGTTAGTTTCTTGAATATTGGGTTTGTATTTTTTTACAAATTTCCACAATAAATCTTTACTATCTGCATTACTTGTTTCGACTAAATTCAATAACATTGAAAAACTCATAATCATGTCTTCTTTTGGAATACTCCCATTGTGGACATGCCACACTGGATTCATTACTAATTGCTGCTCTGTCTGCTTTTTAGATTTTTCAATGTTATCCAAATATTCATCTACTGCTTTTGGAACTATTTCTTTATAAAGTTTTTTAGCTCTTTTTGGATTTTGATACATATATAGAGATAAACTTTCTGGTGAAGCATACTTCAACCATTGATCAATAGTTATTCCATTACCTTTAGATTTTGAAATTTTCTCACCTTTTTCATCTAGAAAAAGTTCATATGCAAATCCTGATGGATTCTTTTTACCCAATAAATTAATGATTTTTGTAGATAAAATTGCACTTTCAATCAAATCCTTACCATACATTTCAAAATCAACATCTAAAGCAAACCATCTCATTGCCCAATCTACTTTCCACTGTAATTTACAATTACCATCTAAAATACTACTCTCTAATTTTTTACCTTTATTATCGAATATTATTTTAGAATTAGACTGATCAATTTCTAAAACAGGTATCTCCAAAACATGACCTGAGTCAGGACATACTGGTAAAAAAGGACTGTATGTTTTTTGTCTTTCTTTCCCAAGTGTTGGTAAAATAATATTCATTATTCCTTCATAATTTTCTAAAATGATTTTCAAAGTAGGATTAAAAAAACCTGCCTTGTACAAAGATGTGGAACTTTTAAAATTATATTTAAAATTAAAACTGTTTAAAAAATCCTTTAGCATTTCATTATTATGTTCTCCAAAACTATTAAATTTTTGAAAAGGATCAGGTACTTGCGTTAAAGGTTTGTGAAGGTTTTGTTGCAACAATTCTTGATTAGGAACATTATCTGGAACTTTTCTTAAGCCATCCATATCATCTGAAAATGTAATAATTTCTGTTGGTAAATCTGTGAGTTGATTAAGTGCATTAACCATCATTGAAGTTCGTGCAACTTCTCCGAAAGTACCTATATGAGGTAATCCACTTGGACCATATCCTGTTTGGAGAGTAATCTTACCTTTTTTTTCAATAAAAGCTTTTCTTTCACGAAGCATTTTTTTAGCTTCAACAAAAGGCCAAGCACTTGTCTTTTCTAGGACATCTTTTTTAATCATGAATTGCTCTTTTTAACCTTAAACTAGTGATTATATTAATTCTTATAGAGTTGAAATTTATTTACCATAAAATATTGTTCTTTCAAAATGTCTAATTACAAAACTGTTTTTTTTACGCTTGGAATTCTGCAAATAATATTGGGTGTATCAATGTTCATCCCAATTATAGTACAATTCTTTTACTCAGAGATAGACTCTTCTTTCTTTGGCTCATCTATTGTAACCATAATCTTTGGAACTTTATTTTTTTTATCAAATTTAGATCACGATAAAAAACTTAATCTACAACAAGCTTTCTTATTAACTGCCCTATCTTGGATTAGTATTGCAGTATTTGGATCTTTACCGTTTGTATTCTCTAGTATTGAACTTTCAATTACAGACTCTTTTTTTGAAAGTATGTCAGGAATTACTACAACTGGATCTACAATAATCTCAGATTTAGAGAACGCACCAAAGGGTCTTCTTTTATGGAGAGCTATTTTACAATGGCTAGGTGGAATTGGAATAATTGTAATGGCGATTACTTTAATGCCTATAATGAATGTTGGAGGTATGCAATTATTTAAAATTTCAAGTAATGACTCTTCAGAAAAAATACTCCCTAAGTCAAAAGAAATAGCACTTAGATTAATTTATATTTACTCAGGATTAACAGGCCTTTGTGCAATCACTTATTGGATATTTGGTATGGGTAAATTTGACAGCTTAACCCACTCAATGACTACAATTGCTACTGGAGGCTTTTCTAACTACAACGAGTCAATTGGATACTTTAATAGTTTACCAATTGAGATTTCATCAATGTTTTTTATTATATTGGGAAGTATTCCTTTTATTGCTTATATTAAATTTATAAGTGGAAACAAAAAAATTTTTTTAAATGATATTCAAATCAAAACCTTTTTAAAAATTATAATATTCACTGTTATAATTTTATCTATTTACTTATTATTTTCTAATCAAGAAAACTTTAGTTTAAGATCAATATTTTTTAATACTATATCAATCCTGAGTGGTACTGGTTATGTAAACGCAGAATTTGATAAATGGGGCAGTTTTCCTATAACCCTGTTTCTTGCACTGATGTTTATAGGTGGATGCGCGGGTTCTACAGCTTGTGGTGTAAAAATATTTAGAATTCAAATTCTTTATCTATTTATTCTAAACCAATTAAAAAAAATAATTTATCCTAAAGGGGTATTTGTAATTAAGTATGATCAAAGTGCAGTTGATGAAAAGTTTATAGCTTCAATTATTTCATTTATTTATTTTTATATCGTAATATTTTTTATTCTTACTGCATTGTTATCATTAACTGGTTTAGATTTTATTACAGCTATCTCGGGTGCCGCTACATCTATTTCAAATGTTGGACCTGGTCTTGGTCCAATAATTGGCCCCAATGGAGATTTTTCTTCATTACCAGATCTTTCTAAATGGATTTTAACAGTTGGTATGATTTTGGGTAGACTTGAGCTATTTGCAATATTAGTATTATTTTTACCATCATTTTGGAAAAATTAATTATGTCTGAAATAAATAAAACATCCTGGTTAGAATCGATTTCAGTTTACAAAGATATTCGAATGTTAAGAATTTTATTACTTGGTGCAATCAGTGGATTTCCATGGGTCTTGATTGCTAGTAGTTTAAGTCTTTGGTTAAAAGAAGAAGGATTAAGTAGATCTACTATTGGATGGGCAGGACTTATTTTTGGGGTTTATGCTTTTAATTATCTTTGGGCACCAATTATAGATAGAATTCAAATTCCTTTCCTAACTAAAAAATTAGGTCACCGAAGAGGTTGGATTGTTTTAATGCAATTAGTAATTCTATTAAGTTTACTAGTTTGGAGTATTATAAATCCTACAGAAAATTTAGCGTTGATAATTACAGTTGGATTAATCATCGCTATAGCATCAGCAACTCAAGATATAACTGTAGATGCATTAAGAATTGAACAAATTAATGAAAATGAGGGAAAATCAATGGCAGCAGGTGCTGCAATGGCTGTAGTTGGTTGGTGGACAGGTTACAAATTAGGTGGTGTAGTTGCTTTATTTACTGCAGAGTTTTTTGAAAATATTGGTATCCAAGATTACTGGCAAGCAACTTTTTTAATATTAGGTATTTTAATTATTTTAATGAATATTGCTCTGATGTTTGTTCATGAGCCAGTAGAAACTGACAGACAATCAAAGCAAAAGGAAACTGATAATTTAATTAAAGGTAAACTAGGATCTAACAATATTATCACAACTTTTGTTGCTTATATAACTGGAACAATTGGTGGGCCCATTATTAGCTTCTTTAAAAAAAATGGTTTTGCCATAGCTGCAGGAATTTTAGGGTTTGTCTTTTTGTTTAAAATTGGAGAAGCATTCATGGGTAGAATGTCGATTGTATTTTATAAAGAAATAGGCTTTTCAAAAGGACAAATAGCAATCTATTCAAAAGGATTGGGTTGGATCACAACTGTCGTATTTACTTTAATTGGTGGCGTAATGGCTATGAGGGCTGGAACTATAAAAACTATGTTCTTTGCAGGAGGTTTAATGGCGGTTACAAATCTGTTATTTGCTGTCTTAGCATGGACTGGTAAATCTGAACTATTATTTGCAATAGCAGTTATTGCTGACGATATTACTGCAGCTTTTGCAACTGTTGCATTTGTAGCATTTATATCTTTACTGGTTGATCGAACATATACAGCAACACAATACGCATTACTTGCGTCTATAGGGACTGCTGGGAGGACAACTTTAGCATCATCATCAGGAGCTTTAGTAGATTGGTTAAACGGAGATTGGGGAACATTTTTTGTCTTAACAACTATTATGGTTATTCCTTCACTAATATGCCTATGGATGATAAAAAATAAAATTAAAATTGGTGCAAAATAAATTTTATTTTACAGGTAGTTTTTCTAATATTTATAAGAAATCCTCTAAATTTTCAGAAGTAACCTCACAAATATTGTATGGAGAAAAATTTAAAATTTTATCTAAAACTAAAAATTGGATCAAAATAAAATCTAGTTTTGATAATTATACTGGGTACATTCAAAATAAAAATTATTCAAAAGAATTTAAAGCTAATTATAAGGTAAGTAGTTTAAAAGCAAATATCTATAAAAAACCAAATTTAAAAACTAATACTTTTCTATCTTTTGGATCAAAGTTGTCAGTTAAAGAAACTAATAAAAATTTTGCCAGAATTGATAAAAATAAATGGATTAAAAAAAAAGATATAAAAAAAATAAATTATAAAGAAAACAATTTTATTAAAATCTTTAAACAATTTTTGAACATAAAATACATCTGGGGTGGAAAAAGTTACGGGGGAATAGATTGCTCAGCCCTATTACAAATATTTTACTATTATAATAATAAGTTTTTTCCTCGAGATACCAAAGATCAAATTAAATATTTTAAAGGAAACATAAAAAGAAATTATCAAAAGGGAGATATCATTTTTTGGAAAGGGCATGTCGCAATGTGTTTAAATTCCAAACAATTAATACATGCATATGGACCTGAAAAGAAAGTATTGATCATGCCTATAATTAAGACAATTAGAAGAATTGAAAATACAGCAAAACTTAAAGTTAAAAAAATAGCTAAAATTAAAATTTAGCTTCTTCCAAAATCTGGCTTATTAATATCTTGTTTGAGTTTGATTATTTTTGATCTGACTTTTTTAGTTTCAGTAAGCTTGTTAATAATAGATTTATTATTTTTTGAATTAATATCAGATTTAAATGATTTTAAATTTTTAATAAATAAATCAATAGCATTTGAAATATTTTTATTGTTATTAAAAAAAATATCTCGCCACATAATCTCATTAGAAGCTGCTATTCTTGAAAAATCTCTTAGTCCTCCTGCACTATATTTGATTAAATCATAGCTTTGTTTTTTCTCAAAATCTTGAGCTGACTTAACTAAATTATATGCAATTAAGTGAGGCAAATGACTAGTTATTGAAAAAATTTTGTCATGTTTTTCTGGTGACATGATTGTAACTTTTGATCCAATCTTCTCCCAAAATTTTTTCAGAAAATTTAAATTTTTTTTAATTGTATTTTTTTCTTTAATTAAAATACACCATCTACCCTCGAACATGTTGCTCTTTCCATGCTGTGGTCCACTTACTTCAGAACCAGCAATTGGGTGACTGGAAGTCCATGCAATTCCTTTTTTTAAAAATTTTTTTATTATTTTTGATGATTCAATTTTTGAAGAACCAACATCAGTAATTAATGTGTTAGGAGAAATATAATTATTTATTTTCATAATAATATTTTTGTATTCACTCATAGGTGTACAAAAAATAATAAAATTAGATTTTGTTACAGCTTCTTTTAATGAACTAACTACTTTTCCAGGTAATTTAAGATTTTTAATTCTTGATATATTCTTTTTTGACTTTTCATAAATATATACCTTATCTGCTAATTTATTTTTGTGTATAGATCTTAAAACTGAAGATCCAAGTAAACCACAACCTATGATTAAAATATTTTTCATTTAATTAAAAATCTTTCTCACTGCATTCATGAATATTAAATTTTCTCTAGATGAGCCAATAGTTAATCTCAATTTGTTTTTAATATGATAACCATCTTCAGTAGATCTTAATATAATTCCTTTATTTTTTAATTTTTGGTAAAGAAAATTTGCTGAATATTTACAGTCATCAAAATTTAATAGTAAAAAATTTGCCGATACAGCGTTTGAAAAAATATTATATTTTTCGAGAAATTTTTTAAGTCTATTTGCATAATTTAAATTATGTCTAATTGACTTTTGAATGAATTGCTTATCCTTCAATGACTCTATGGCCGCAACTTGAGCCAAACCATTTACATTAAAAGGTGGTTTAATTACATTTAACGCTCTAATTATTTGTTTCGATCCATATCCCCAGCCAATTCTTAATGAGGCCAAGCCAAACATTTTAGAAAATGTTCGTAATATAAATACGTTGTCTTTATTTTTAAATAATTCTAAACCAGAGCTGTAATCATCATTTTTCATATATTCTGAGTACGCGTCATCAATTACTAATAAAATATTTCTATTCAACTTTCTTCTAAGTTCTAAAGTCTCTTTTTTAGTTAAATATGTTCCTGTTGGATTGTTTGGATTTGCAATAAAAACTATTTTAGTTTTCTTAGATACTTTTTTCAATATTTCTTCAATTGAAACTTTAAAATTATTTTCTTTTGCAAATACAACTTTTGCACCAACAATTTTTGCATAAATCCTGTACATTAAAAAACTATATTGAGGAACAATCACTTCATCCTTTGGATGTAGATATAATTGACATAACATTTGAATTACCTCGTCTGAACCTGCTCCACATATTATTTTATCGAAATTGCATTTATATGCTTTAGATATTGCCATTTTAAGATTAGTAGATTTTCCATCTGGATATTTATCTAATACTAAATTTTTTTGAGATATTACTTTTTTTGCTAACGGGCTCATCCCTAAAGCAGACTCATTAGCTGACAATTTAATGACCTTATTAATTTTGTTAATTTTAGATTTGCCAGGCTTATAAGCTTCTATGTTAAATTTTTTAAATTTAGGTGTGCTCATTTTTTTTATTTTTATGAGCTCTTTATAGATAAAAAAACAAATATTTATAGAGAATATGATCTTATTTTAAAAAATTGACATAAATTACAAGTTCTTGTACAAAATTTATGCGCTGATTTAACTGAATTGCGAGCGCTTAAAAAAAACCGCTAAAATAGTTTTTTTTCTCACAATTCATCTAAAGGCCTTAAAATGAATACAGAAAAAAATATTAATACATTAATTATAAAGAAACCTCTTAAATTGGATTGTGGTAAAACTATAAACAATTTTCCAATTGCATTCGAAACTTATGGGTCTTTAAATGAGAATAAAGACAATGCTATATTAGTATTTCATGCACTAACTGGAGATCAATTTGTAACTGGTTTAAATCCTGTTACTAAAAAAGACGGTTGGTGGAGTTTTGCTGTAGGTCCAGACAAAGCAATAGATACCAATAAATATTTTGTTATTTGTTCAAATGTAATTGGTGGATGTATGGGATCTTATGGACCAAGCCATAAAGATCCTGAAACACAGAAAACTTTTGGAACTGATTTTCCAGTTATTACAATTAATGACATGGTGAATGCACAATATAATTTACTTGAACACTTTGGAATTGATAAACTATTTGCAATTACCGGAGGTTCCATGGGAGGTATGCAAGTTCTTCAATTTATCACCAACTTTCCTGATAAAGCTAAAACTGTTATACCCATTGCTACAACCTCAAGTCATTCAGCACAAAATATTGCTTTTAATGAACTAGGAAGACAAGCAATCACTGCTGACAGCGATTGGAAAGATGGAAATTATGAAGCTAATAACACCAACCCAGGTAAAGGGCTTGCTGTTGCAAGAATGGCAGCTCATATAACTTATCTCTCAAAAAAAGGTTTGCAGGAAAAGTTTGGGAGAAAATTGCAAGAAAGAGAAGATTTGAAATTTGGTTTTGATGCAGATTTTCAAATTGAGAGTTATTTGAGATACCAAGGATCTGTGTTTGTAGATAGATTTGATGCAAACAGTTACCTCTACATAACTAGGGCTATGGATTATTTTGATTTAGTTAAACAATTTAATGGAAATTTGTCTGATGCATTTAAAAATACAAAAGCTAAATTTTTTGTTATTTCTTTTACTTCTGATTGGCTTTATCCAACCCAAGAAAATAAAGATATTGTTATAGCTTTAAATTCTATTGGAGCAGATGTTGGTTTCGTAGAAATTGTATCTGATAAAGGTCACGACTCTTTTTTATTAGATGTTCCTGATTTTTTAAACGCACTAAAGAATTTCTTAGACAAATCTTATGCAGAGTTAAACAATGAAAAATGAATTTAAAGTAATATCAGATTTAATTGAAGATAATAAAAAAGTTCTAGATGTAGGTTGTGCAGATGGAACTTTGATGCAATTTTTAAAAGAACATAAAAATATAAATGTAAGAGGACTAGAGATTTCTAAGGAAAAAGTACAAGAATGTATTGCTAAAGGATTAACTGTAATAGAAGGTAACGCAGAGAAAGACTTAAAACAATTTCCTGATAAATCGTTTGACTATGTAGTATTGAGTCAAACACTCCAAGCATTTTTAAGCCCTGAAATTGTTTTAGATGAACTTTTAAGAGTTGGAAAAAAAGCAATTGTAACGATACCAAATTTTGGTAATTGGCAAGTTAGATTGCATCTATTATTTAAAGGCACAATGCCAATAACAAAATCTTTGCCAGAACAATGGCACAGTACACCTAATTTACATATGTGCACAATTAAAGATTTTGTAAATTTTATAAAATTTAAAGAAATTAAAATGATAAAAACTTTAGCTTTAAATAGTAACAACACTTCAAATATTACAAATAGTAATTTAGGAACTAAAAATTTATTTGCTGATCTTGGAATATTTTTAATTGAAAAATAAATGAAAGTTGAAATTATACCCTGCCTACAAGATAATTATAGTTATTTAATTATTGATAATGACAAACAGGAAGCATGTGTTGTTGATCCAAGTGAAGCTAAACCAATAATCAATTACTTAAACGATAAAAATATTAAATTAAAATATATCTTAAATACTCATCATCATTATGATCATGTTGGGGGTAATACTGAATTAAAAAAAAAATTTGGATCTGTTGTTTTAGGATTTAATGGAGATGCAAAAAGGATACCAGAGATTGATATCTTGTTAAAAGATAACGAAATTTGGAATAGCGGAAATTTTAAAGCTAAAATTATTCATATTCCTGGACACACAACAGGACATATTTGTTTTTATTTTTTTGAAGAAAACTTACTATTCACTGGAGATACTCTCTTCTCACTTGGATGTGGTAGAATTTTTGAGGGTACATATGAACAAATGTATAACTCTTTAAATAAATTAAAATCTTTACCTAAAGAAACAAAAATCTATTGTGGCCATGAATATACTTTAAATAATTCAAAATTCTGCTTAGAACATGATTCTGAAAACTCTTCTTTGTTAAAGAAAATAGAATTCATAAAACAACAAAGAAATAATAATTTGCCTACTATTCCATCAACCTTACAAGATGAAATTGATTGTAATATTTTTTTAAGAGCTAATGACCTAAAATCCTTTTCAAAATTAAGGGATTTAAAGGATAATTTCTAACTAATTCAGCTTGACTATAGGCTTCCGGTAACTATATTGCGGTTACTTAAAATTAATATTCATACTATGTCATACGCAGTAATAAAAACAGGTGGAAAACAGTACAAAGTTAAATCTGGTGAAATATTAAAAATTGAGAAATTACCAGATTCAAAGCCTGAAACTAAGATAGAATTTAATGAAATCCTAGCATACGGGGATGATAAAAACATTGAGGTTGGAACTCCTAATATTGAAGGTGCTAAGGTAGAGGCAGACTTAATTAAAAATAGTAAAAATAGAACAATTCTAATTTTCAAAAAAAGAAGAAGACAAAATTCAAGAAGAAAAAATGGACACAGACAACAATTTTCTTTGATAAGAATTAACAAAATTTTTTCAAAAGATGGTAAAGTATTATCTGAAGCTGAAAAAATTAAACCAGCTCCCAAAAAAGAAGAGGTTAAGGAAGCTGCAAGTAAATAGTTATTAGGTAAATTATGGCAACAAAAAAAGCAGGTGGATCATCGAGAAACGGACGAGATAGTGCTGGTCGAAGACTTGGTGTTAAAAAATACGGTGGAGAAACTGTAATACCTGGAAATATAATTGTTAGACAAAGAGGAACAAAAATTTTTCCTGGCGAAAATGTTGGAATGGGAAAAGATCATTCAATTTTTTCTGTTATCAAAGGTAAAGTTGTATTCAAAAAATCTAAATTAGATAGAACTTACGTTTCAGTAAAACCCAATTAATAGTACAACCAAGAAAATGTTGTATTATGAAATTTCTCGATCAAGTTAAAATTTATATTAAGGCTGGAAACGGCGGTGATGGTTCACCAAGTTTTAGAAGAGAAAAGTATGTTGAGTTTGGAGGACCTGATGGAGGCGATGGAGGCAGGGGAGGCTCTATCATTTTAAAATCAGAAGAAAACTTAAACACTTTAATTGATTACAGATATCAACAACATCATAAAGCTCAGCGTGGAGAGAATGGTTCTGGTCAAAATCGAACAGGTAAAAGTGGTGATGATTTGGTTTTAAAAGTTCCTCTTGGAACCCAGGTATTTGAAGAAGATAACAAAACTCTATTATTTGATTTTAATAAAAAAGGAGAAGAGTACATTGCTGCTAATGGTGGCAAAGGTGGTTTGGGAAATACTAGATTTAAAAGTTCTACAAACAGAGCTCCAAGAAAATTTACGAAAGGAACTTTGGGAGAAGAGTTTACAATTTGGTTACAACTTAAAACAATAGCTGATATCGGAATTATCGGATTACCTAACGCAGGAAAATCAAGTTTGTTGGCAGCACTTACAAACGCAAATCCTAAAATTGCTAATTATAAATTTACAACACTTAATCCTAACTTAGGTGTTGCTAGCTATGATGATAAAGAAATCACAATAGCCGATATACCAGGATTAGTAGAAGGTGCCCATGAAGGTGTTGGACTTGGGATACAGTTTTTAAAACATATAGAAAGATGCAAATCTTTATTACATTTAATTGATATTACTAATCTTGATCTTAAGGAATCTTATGATCAGGTTAAAAATGAACTTAAAAATTACAGTTCTAAAATGCTTGAAAAGAGAGAGTTAATTGTGTTTAACAAAATAGATTTAATTGATGAAGACACAGCCAAAGATGTAATTGATGATTTCTCTAAAGATAAAAATTGTGAGATAATGACAATGACAACTTTAAATAAAGAGTCGGTTTCAAAAATTAAGGCAAAATTATTATCCTATGTATCTTAAAAACTCGAAAATTATTGTTATTAAAATTGGTTCATCTTTATTAGTTGATGAAAATAAAAAAATTAGAAAAAAATGGCTTTCAAGCTTTGCGAGGGACATCAAAAAACTAAAAGATAAAAATCAAAAAATAGTCATTGTTAGTTCAGGTGCTATCGCTCTTGGATGTAAAAAAATGAATTTTAACAAAAAAAATATTAAGTTAGATAAAAGTCAAGCAATTGCCTCTATTGGCCAAATTGAACTAATGAATTTATTCTCTCAGACCTTCTCAAAATTCAAATTAAATATTTCACAAATTTTGTTAACTCTAGAAGATACGGAGGAACGAAGAAGATCCTTAAATGCCAAAAGAACATTCGAAAATTTATTCGAACTTGGATTTATCCCAGTTGTTAATGAGAATGATACAATTGCAACAACTGAAATAAAATATGGAGATAATGATAGATTGGCATCTAGAGTAGCTCAAATTACAAACGCTGATACGTTAATTTTACTTTCAGATGTAGATGGCCTTTTTACAAAAAATCCAAAAGTAAATAAAGACGCTAAACTAATAAAAATAGTAAATGATATAAACAAAGACTTAAAAGAAATTAATATCAAAGGAATTAATGAATATGGAAGTGGAGGAATGCAAACAAAAATTGAAGCTGCTAAAATTTGTCAATTAGCTGGCAGCAGTATGATTATTGCAAACGGACTGTATTCAAATCCTATTTCAAAAATTATTGAAAAAAATAATTGTACATGGTTCAGCCCAAAGGTCTCTAAACTTCATGCTAGAAAAAAATGGATAATTAGCTCAATTGCACCTAAAGGAAATATTGTAATTGATGATGGAGCCAAAAAAGCGTTAAAACTTGGAAAAAGTTTACTAGCTGCAGGTATTAAAAATGTATCAGGAAGATTTAACAAAGGTGATCACATAAAAGTTTTAGATAAAAAAAATAATGAATGTGCTAGGGGTTTAAGTTCTTTTTCTTCTGATGAAGTAAAAAAAATTATGGGACACCATTCGAATGAAATTCAAAAATTACTTGGGTATGTTGCAAAATCTGAAGTTATTCATAAAGATGATATGGTAGAAGTATAAATGAATAATTATATGAATTTAATCGGTGAAAGAGCAAGAAAAGCAAGTCAATATAAAATAGACACAAAAGTTAAAAATAGTGTTTTAGCCTCCTATGCTAAAATGCTTGACGAAAACAAAGGTTTAATAATTAAAGAAAATACTAAAGATATTAATTATGCAAAAAAAATAGGATTAAAAGAAAATTTAATTAATAGACTTCATTTAAATCAGAAAAAAATAAACGACATCAGAAATTCTATTATTAGTATTATTAGATTTAAAGATCCTATTAATCATGTTCTAGAAAAGTGGAAAAGACCTAATGGATTAAATATTAGTAGAGTATCAATTCCAATAGGAGTTATTGGTGTAATTTATGAAAGTAGGCCAAATGTTACATCAGATGTTGCAGGTTTATGTTTCAAATCAGGTAATGCAGTAATCTTAAGAGGAGGTTCTGAGGCAATCAATTCAAATAGAATTTTATCAAAACTTTTTAGAAAAGCGCTCAAAAAAAATAAAGTAGATGAAAACTTTATACAATTTATAGACTCTAAAAATAGAAAGATGGTTGATGTAATGCTTTCCAAAATGAAAGAATATATTGATGTTATAATCCCACGTGGTGGAAAAAATCTTGTAAGAAAAGTTCAAGAACTTTCTAAGGTTCCTATAATTGGTCATCTTGAGGGTATTTGTCATACATATGTCGATAAAGACGCTGAATTAAAGATGGCAAATAGAGTTGTTACAAACGCAAAATTAAGAAACACCAGCATATGTGGGGCGACCGAAACTATTATTCTACATAAAAATATTGTTAAAAAATTTAGCAATACAATCCTGGGTAATTTAGAAAAAAATGGTTGTAAAATTTATGGAGAAAAGACTTTGGCTAAATTTTATAAAGGTAAAATTTTTAAAGCTACTGAAAAAGATTGGTCTACAGAATATTTAAGCTCAGCAGTTTCTGTTAAAATAGTAAACAACCTCAATGAAGCTATAAGTCATATTAATAAGTATGGAACAATGCATACAGACTCAATAATTACAAAAAACAAAAAAACAGCTAATCAATTTCTAAAAGAAGTCAAAAGCTCTATTGCTATGCATAACACTTCAACTCAATTTGCAGATGGAGGTGAATTTGGGTTTGGAGGAGAAGTTGGAATTTCTACCAATGTACTACCACCGAGAGGGCCTGTAGGACTTAATCAACTTGTTTCATACAAGTATCAAATTACAAGTAACGGTAAAATAAGAAATTAATTTGAAATCAAATAAGACAAAAATAGGAATTTTAGGAGGATCATTTGATCCTGCTCATAAAGGTCATCTAGCTATTTCAAAAGAAGCAAAAAAAAGATTTGAGCTTAAAAACATTATTTGGGCAATCACAAAAAAAAATCCTTTTAAAAACCAGAGCAAAACCTCAGTTACTGAAAGAATAAAATTCTGTAAAAAAATTATTGGTAACAATTCATTTATAAAAGTGAGATTTTACGAAAATAAAATTAATTCAAATAAAACAATCGATTTAATCAATCATTTAAAAAAAAACAAAAATATTGAAATCTATTTTTTAATGGGAGCAGATAACTTAATAAATTTTCACAAATGGTATAAATCAAAATCTATTTCACAAAAGTGTAATATTTTAGTTTTCGATAGACATGGCTACAAAAAAAACTCATTAAAATCAAAGACATTTAGGGCTCTCGGTAATACCACCCTCAAATTCATAGAGTTTAATAAAGTCAACATTTCATCTTCTCAATTAAGAAAAATTTGATAGTCTAAATTTAATTAATGGATAAAATTTCAGATCTCAAAGAAATTGTAATCACCACATTAGATCTTAACAAAGCTGAAGACATAGTAACTATTGATCTAAAAGATAAAAGTTCGATGGCAGATTATATGATAATAGCAAGCGGTACATCATCTAGACATATACAGTCTTTATCTGAACAAGTGTTAGAAAAGCTTAAAGATAATGGAATTAAAGACTCTAAAATTGAGGGTAAAGAAAGTGGTGAATGGAAATTGGTAGACGGTATAGATCTAATCGTTCATATTTTTCATCCAGAGAAAAGAAAATTTTATGAATTAGAAAAAATCTGGTCAGAATTTATTCCTAAAGAAAAAGTAATGATATGAAAATAATTAAATATTACTCAATTATTTTTTTTTCATTTTTTTATTTAAGTTCAGCAAACTCTTCTGAAGTAGATATTTACAAAAAGATAGATTTATTTGGTGAGGTTTTAGAAAAAATAAATAGAGAATATATTGATGAGATCAATCAATCTGAGAGCATGGACTCTGCTATCAATGGCTTACTTCAATCTTTAGACCCTTATTCCTCTTATATGTCTCCTGAAATTCTAGAGGAAATGCAAACTGAAACTAGCGGTGAATTTGGTGGCCTTGGAATTGAGGTAAGTATGGAAGCAGGAGTTGTTAAAGTTATTTCACCTATTGACGACACACCAGCGTCAAAAGCTGGATTAAAAGCTGGTGATTACATTGTGAAAATTAATGATACTCAAGTTCAAGGGAAATCTCTAAGTGAAGCTGTTGATTTAATGCGGGGCCCAGTAGGTTCAAGTATAGAATTAACAGTTAGACGAAGAGGAGAAAAAAAAGCATTAACATTTAATATCACTAGAGAAATAATTGAAATTCAATCAGTCAAGTCAGAGTTATTAGAAGATAATATTGGTTATATTAGATTAACTTCATTTAATGAAAACAGTAGTGATCAAATAGAAAAACAAATAAAGAAATTAAAAAAAAATAAAAATCTTAGTTCATTTATTTTGGATTTAAGAAATAATCCAGGTGGATTACTAAACCAAGCAATAAGAATATCTGATTTCTTTTTAGAAAATGGTGAAATTGTCTCCACAAAAAGTAGAAAAAAATCTGATAATAGAAAATGGTTTGCAAAAAAAGGAGACATAACTGATGGAAAAACATTATTGGTACTGATAAATTATGGATCAGCTTCAGCATCAGAAATTGTTGCAGGAGCTTTAAAAGACCACAAAAGAGCAATTGTTGTAGGTGAGAACAGTTATGGCAAAGGTTCAGTTCAATCTATTATTCCTCTTAAAAATAGAGGTGCAATACGTTTAACTGTTGCAAAATATTATCTTCCATCTGGAAAATCTATATCTGAGGTTGGTGTACGTCCAGACATTGAAGTGAATGAAGAAGGTGATGATTTTAAAATAAGAACTGACACTGATAATCAACTAAATTACGCAATTAAATTACTCAACGGATAAAATGAAAAAAGATTTACATAATCTTCCACTAAGAAGTGGAGTAGGAATTGTTGTATTAAATAAAGAGAACAAAGTATTTGTTGCCAAAAGAATAGATAACCCTAAAAATTTTTGGCAAATGCCTCAAGGTGGCGTAGATGAGGGTGAAGATTTTTTAAAAGCTGCTTACAGAGAACTTGAAGAAGAGACCAGTATTAAAAATGTTGAATTAATAAAAGAATTAGATGGGACTATAACTTATGAACTTCCAGATAGATTACTTGGTTTGATTTGGAAAGGAAAGTACAGAGGTCAAAAACAAAAATGGTTTTTAATGAGATTTGTCGGGTCAGATAGTGAAATAAATATCAAAACTAAACACCCTGAGTTTTTAGAGTGGAAATGGGTAGAGCTAGACAAAATCACAGACTTAGTGGTTGATTTTAAACTACACGTTTACAAAGAAGTTAAAGATAAAGTAAAAAAAATTCTTAATTAAGAGTTTTTAAAACTTCAATTTTTTGATCTACTAAATATTTAGCTTGATCATTAATATCAGACTTCCCTGCCTCTTCTTCAGCTTTTTTCAGTAAATCCTGTTGAACAGATTTATCCATATCAGACAAATTATAAATTGAGCTTGTTAGAATAGATAAATTATTATTTTTAAACTCTACTATACCATCCTCAACATAATAATTTTCATCACCAGATTTTGAACTAACTTTGATAATACCTGGTTTTAAAAATGAGATAATTGAAATGTGATCTTTTAATATCCCCATTTCTCCCTCAAAAGCAGGTACTACTACTTCCGATACATCTTCTTTGACCAAAAAAGATTTTTCAGGATTTACTATCTCAATTTTAAATTCTTCGCTCATTAAGCTGCAGCTTCTTTTTCCATTTTTTGAGCCTTTTCAATAGCCTCTTCAATTGTACCTACCATGTAAAAAGCTGCTTCTGGCAAGTGATCATATTCACCCTTACAGATTGCATCAAATCCTTTGATTGTAGATTCAAGATCAACTAATTTTCCTGGTGAACCTGTAAATACTTCCGCAACAAAGAATGGTTGAGATAAAAATCTTTGAATCTTTCTTGCTCTTGCTACAACTAATTTATCTTCTTCAGATAATTCATCCATACCAAGGATAGCAATAATATCCTGAAGTGATTTATAAGATTGTAAAATTCTTTGTACATCTCTCGCAACTCTATAGTGCTCATCACCAACTATTCTTGGATCTAAAATTCTTGAAGTAGAATCTAATGGGTCTACTGCAGGATAAATACCAATTTCAGCTATTTGTCTTGAAAGTACAGTAGTAGCATCCAAGTGAGCAAATGATGTTGCAGGCGCTGGATCAGTCAAGTCATCAGCTGGAACATAAATCGCTTGCACAGAAGTAATTGATCCTTTGTTTGTAGTTGTAATTCTTTCTTGAAGATTACCCATATCAGTAGCTAATGTAGGCTGATATCCTACAGCTGAAGGAATTCTACCTAATAAAGCAGATACCTCTGAACCAGCTTGAGTAAATCTAAAAATATTATCAACGAAGAATAAAACGTCTTGTCCTTCTTGATCTCTAAAATATTCTGCAACTGTTAATCCAGTTAAAGCAACTCTTGCTCTTGCTCCTGGGGGTTCATTCATTTGTCCATAAACCAATGCAGCTTTAGAACCAGGACCATCTTGCTTGATTACTCCAGATTCCATCATCTCATGGTAAAGATCATTTCCTTCTCTAGTTCTTTCTCCAACTCCAGCAAAAACTGAAAATCCACCATGTGCTTTCGCAACGTTGTTAATCAATTCCATAATTAAAACTGTCTTACCAACACCAGCACCTCCAAATAGTCCAATTTTTCCTCCTTTGGCATATGGTGCTAATAAGTCGATAACTTTAATACCAGTAACTAATATTTCAGTTTCAGTTGATTGATCATTAAATTCAGGTGCAGCTCTGTGAATAGGCCAGCTTTCTTTGGTTTTAACCTCACCTCTTTCGTCGATTGGCTCACCAATTACATTAATAATTCTACCTAGTGTTTCTGGTCCAACAGGTACCTGGATAGGAGCATTCGTATTTACAACTTCATCTCCTCTTTTTAATCCTTCAGTAGCATCCATTGCAATAGTTCTTACAGTAGTTTCTCCTAAGTGCTGAGCAACCTCTAAAACCAATCTATTGTCACCATTTTTACATTCTAATGCTGTTAAAATTTCCGGTAATTCTCCCTCAAATTTTACGTCTACTACCGCTCCAATAACTTGTGTGATTATTCCTTTGCTCATAATTATAAACTTTCTGCTCCTGATATGATTTCTATTAGTTCTTTAGTAATTGCTGCCTGACGACTTCTATTATATTCGATAGTAAGTTTGTCAACCATTTCACCTGCGTTTCGGGTTGCATTATCCATTGCACTCATTCTGGATCCTTGTTCGCTAGCTGAATTCTCTAACATTGCCTTAAATATTTGTGTTGAAATATTTTTTGGCAACAAATTGCTTAAAATTTCATCTTCATCTGGTTCAAATTCGTAACTTTCATCTGAACTATTTTCACTTCCCTCATCATTTAAAGGAATTATTTGTTGAGCCTGTGGGATTTGCGTAATTACATTTTTAAATTTATTGTAGAAAATTGTACAAACATCAAATTCACCTGCTTCAAATTTTTCAATAATAATTTTTCCTACTTTGTCTGCATCAAAATAATTTGCATTTTTCGACTCTTTAAATGAAATGTTTTCGATTATTTTATCACCATAAATTCTCTTAAGCTGGTCATTGCCCTTTGAACCTACAGTGATAATTTTAAGCTCTTTATTCTCATCTAAAATTTTAGAAAAGTAACTTTTTGCTTTCTTAATTATGTTAGAATTAAATCCACCACATAGACCTCTATCTGATGTCATAACAACACAAAGGTGAACTTTGTCTTGTCCTGTACCAGCTAATAACTTTGGTGCATTTTCTTTATCTGAAATTCCACTAGAAAGGTTTAAAATTACATTGTTCATTTTTTCTGAATAAGGCCGTCCTTTTTCAGCACTTTCTTGTGCTTTTCTCAATTTTGCAGCTGCAACCATTTTCATAGCCTTAGTAATCTTTTGTGTAGATTTTACACTGGCTATTCTTTTTTTTAGGTCGTCTAAACTTGCCATATCAAATTAAGATTTAAGGGTTTCCTTTAATTGAGTAATCATTTCAACTAATAACTTTTCTTTATCCTCTTCAAGTTTTCCTGAACTTTGTATCGACTCAATAATCTCAGGTTTTTCTGATTTACATTTTTCAATGATTTTACTTTCAAAACCTGCAACGTCTTTTAAATCGATATCATCAAGATATCCTTTAACACCACAGAAAACCGAAATTACTTGTTCAGCAACTGTCATTGGAGAATATTGCTTTTGTTTTAAAAGCTCAGTTAATTTTGATCCTCTATTCAATAACTGCTGAGTAGAAGCATCTAAATCTGAACCAAATTGAGCAAATGCTGCCATTTCTCTATATTGAGCAAGCTCAAGTTTCATAGATCCTGAAACTTTTTTCATCGCTTTAGTTTGTGCAGATGAGCCTACCCTTGAAACTGATAAACCAACGTTAATTGCAGGTCTTATCCCTTGGTTGAATAATTCAGTTTCTAAGAAAATCTGACCATCCGTAATTGAAATTACATTTGTTGGAATAAATGCAGATACGTCTCCACCTTGAGTTTCAATAATTGGAAGTGCTGTTAAAGATCCTCCACCATGTTCATCACTCAATTTTGCAGCTCTTTCTAATAATCTACTATGTAAATAGAATACATCTCCTGGATAAGCCTCACGTCCTGGAGGTCTTCTAAGTAAAAGTGACATTTGTCTGTAAGCAACTGCTTGTTTTGATAAATCATCGTAAATAATCAACGCGTGCATTCCATTATCTCTGAAATATTCACCCATAGCACAGCCAGTATATGGAGCTAAAAACTGAAGTGGCGCTGAGTCTGATGCTGTTGCAGCAACAATTGTTGTGTATTCCATTGCACCAGCTTCCTCTAAAGTTTTTTGAATTTGTCTAACAGTTGATCTTTTCTGACCTACAGCAACATAAATACAATATAATTTTTGTTTTTCATCGCCTGATTCATTGATCTTTTTTTGGTTTATGATTGCATCAACTGCAACCGCAGTTTTTCCTGTTTGTCTATCACCAATGATTAATTCCCTTTGTCCTCTTCCGATTGGAACCAAACTATCAATTGATTTTAAACCTGTTTGCATTGGTTCATTAACTGATTGTCTAGGGATAATTCCAGGAGCCTTAACCTCTACTCTGCTCTTTTGTACACTTTTATCTAATGCACCCTTGCCATCAATTGGATTTCCTAAACCATCTACTACTCTACCTAGTAACTCTTTTCCAACTGGCGTATCAACAATTTTTCCAGTTCTTTTTACAACATCACCTTCTTTAACATTTCTGTCATCACCAAAAATTACAACACCAACGTTTTCGCTCTCTAAGTTTAGGGCCATACCTTTAGAGCCATCAGAAAATTCAACCATCTCTCCAGCCTGAACATTGTCAAGACCGTAAATTCTAGCGATACCATCACCAACTGATAAAACCTGACCTACCTCAGTAACCTCTGCTTTATCTCCAAAATTTTTTATTTGTTCTTTTAATATTTTTGTAACTTCTGAAGGATTTATTTCCATTTATGCCTCTATCATTCTATTTTCGATTTGTTGTAATTTACTTTTAATTGAGGTGTCAACCATAGTACTCCCTACCTGTACTACTAAACCTCCTATTAAACTTTCATCATGTTTGTAGTTTAATTTTATTTTTGAACTAAAGTTTTTAGTTAATTCTTCCGTAATTTGTTTAATTTCTTCATTAGATAATTGTTTAGCAGATCTTAATTCGGCTTTTAGTTCTCCCCTTTTTTCTGAACAGATCTCGATGAAACTTTTAAGAATTCTTTCTACAAAAAAGAACCTTCTCTTTTGAATTAAAAAACTAAAAAAATTTTTTAACAATTGATCAAATTTATAATTTTCTGAGATTGTATTAACTACTTTTAATAAATCATCTTGGCTTGTAGTTGGATCTTTTATTAAATTTGAAAAATCTTGGCTTTGTTCTAGCAATTTTAGAACTGAGAGTGACTGCTCTTCTATTTGGGATGTAACATTGCTTTCAGTAGATAATTCATAAAGCGCAAGTGAATACCTTTCTGCTGAAGTAATTGAAAATCCTGTGTCTTTGCTCAACTTGATACCTCTAAAATGTTGAAGATTATTTAAAAATCACGCTCTAATTAGCATATGACCTTTATGTCTTCAAGTGACTGATTGACGAAAAAGTCCTCTTTTTTGGGCCTAATTGAAGTTAATTGGATCAACATCAACTGAAAGTTTTATTCCTTTTGGAAATTTGTATTTTGGAACTGATTTTGCAATAGCATTTTGCAGTTTCATAGATTTTGAGCCTCTAATTAAAAATCTGACTCTAAAATTTCTTTTTAGTCTAAATATAGGAGCTTCAACTGGACCTAATATATTTCCCTCGATATTGTTTTCTAAATAATTTTTAAAGTCATAAGCCTCTTTTTCTAATTTTTTTTGATTTTCACCAGTCATAATCAGAGAAATAAATCTTTGATAAGGTGGAAGTTTATTTTTTTTTCTAATTTCCAGTTCTCTTTTTAAAAATATATCAGGATTTTTATTTGTAATTTCTAAAATCATATTTTTATTATTGTTATAGGTTTGAAAATATACTGTTGCAGGTTTTCCTGTTCTTCCAGCTCTTCCTGATAACTGATGATATAACTGCAAATTTTTTTCAGCTCCTCTTAAATCATTTCCGTTAGCTGATAAATCAATATCAACAACAACAATGCAATTTAAACTTGGAAAGTGAAATCCTTTAGAAATTAATTGTGTACCAACTAATATCTCGGTTTGATTATTTATAATTCTTTCTAATTTGCTTGATGAGTCTTTTTTATTCATTGTATCACTTGAAAAAATTTCAACTTCCTTATTAGGAAATTTTTTTTTAACTTCCTCAGATATCCTCTCTACACCAGGTCCACTAAAGACAAAATTACATTCACCCTCTTTTGAGCAATCTCTTTTTAAATCAGTTTTAAAACCACAATAGTGACATAATAAATTATTTTTATTTTTATGATAAACAAGGTTGATAGTACAATTTGGACAAGAATAGCTAGTTAAACAATTTTTGCACAACACATGAGGTGAAAAACCTCTTCTATTTAAAAAAAATAAAACCTGATCTTTTCTCTCAAGGTGAAAATTTACTTTTTCAATTATTTTATCTGATAACCAAGATTGTTTTTCAAGTTTAGTTTTATTAAGATCTATAATTTCATAATTTGGTAATGAAGCATTTTTATACCTCTCTGTAAGTCTTGATAAAGAATATTTTCCTTTTTGAATATTTTCAAAAGTTTCAATTGATGGAACAGCTGTTACTAAATTAACTGGTATATTTTCAAATGAAGCTCTAGAAATTGCCATATCTCGTGCATTATAAGTTACACCTTCATCTTGTTTAAATGATTGATCATGCTCTTCATCTACAATTATCATACCTAGATTTTTAAAAGGTAAAAATAATGATGATCTTGCTCCTATAATTACTTTAACTTCTCCATTTGATATTCCACTCCAAATTAATTCTTTCTTTTTTTTTGAAACTCCTGAGTGCCACACAGCCGCATTAAAACCAAAATATTCATTAAATTTTTTTTCAAATTGACCTGTTAAACCTATTTCAGGTAACAAAATTAACCCCTGATATCCTTGTTTTATAAGGTTTTTTAAAGCTTCAAAATACACAAGAGTTTTACCTGATCCTGTTGTTCCTTGTAACACATGTACTCTAAAATTTTGGTTAGTGCTTACCATTTCCTCATATGCTTTGATTTGATCTTTGGTTAATTTTATAGATGTATTTTTAATCTCACTTTTAAAATTATTATAAGAACTTAGCTCCTTATTTTCTATTGCATGACTACTTAATAAAATAAGCTTTAGAGCCATTCCTTTTGGAATAATATTGTACTCTGAAAACCAGTTTAAAAATTTAATAGTATTTTTTTTTAGAGGAGTCACATCTAACTTCCTCAAAACTTTTTTTATTTTAAACGTTTTGTTGCTATTTTTTTCAAATTCATCCCAAACTACACCTGTAATTTTTGATTTACCAAAAGGAACTTCTACATAGTCTCCCAATTCGAGATCAATACTACTTTCATAAGTAAATGGATGATCAAAAATATTAGGTAAAAGAATCGGAAATTTCATATTTTTATAATATGAAAAAAAATTAAGAGTGTATTGCTCTTTTATCTACTGATAATGCAGCTTCTTTAACTGCTTCTGAAAAAGTTGGGTGCGCATGACATGTTCTTGCTATATCTTCTGAACTTGCACCAAATTCCATAGCTACACCAATTTCTGCAATTAATTCTCCTGCGTGAGGGCCTATAATATGAGCTCCTAATACTTTATCTGTTTGCTCATCTGCTAAAATTTTTACAAATCCTTCAGCATCATCAATTGCTTTAGCTCTAGAATTTGCCATAAATGAAAACTTACCAACTTTATATTTTTGATTGAGTTCTTTTAATTGTTCTTCTGTTTTTCCTATAGATGCAACTTCTGGAGTTGTATACACGACACCAGGAATTGTATCATAGTTAACATGTCCAGATTGCCCTGCAATATTTTCAGCAACTGCAATTCCTTCATCTTCGGCTTTATGAGCAAGCATTGGTCCTACTATTACATCGCCAATAGCAAAAATATTTTCGACATTTGTTTTAAAAGTTTTGTCAGTTTTTATTCTTTTTCTTTCATCTAAATCAATTCCTACTGCATCTAAATTTAATCCATCAGTATTTGGCTTTCTTCCAACAGAAATTAATACCACATCACATTCAAAATTGTTTTTATTGCCATCTTTATCTACTGTTGAAACAACTGCTCCGTTTTTATTTTTCTGAATTGTTTCAACTTTGTTTTGCATATTAAATTTAATGCCTTGTTTTTTTAAGATTTTCATAAACTCAGATGAAATTTCTTTATCCATTCCAGGTGTAATATGATCTAAGAATTCTACGACCTGAACTTCTGAACCTAATCTCGACCAAACTGAACCCATCTCTAAACCAATGTAGCCACCTCCAACCACAACCATTTTATTTGGTACTTTTTCTAATTTTAAGGCCCCTGTAGAGGAAACAATTACTTTTTCATCAATATCAATTCCAGGTAATGAAACTGGTACAGATCCGGTTGCTATTACTGTTTTTTCTGACTCAATAATTGTCTCATTATTCTTATCATCTTTAATTAAAATTTGATTTTTTGATTTAAAGCTTCCGTGACCTTTAAAATAAGTAACTTTGTTTTTTTTTAAAAGAAATTCAACACCTTTAGTCAATATTGTTACAGCTTTATCTTTACTTTTCATCATCTTTTCAAGATTAAGTTTCACCTCACCTATCTCGATACCCTTATTGGATAAATTTTTAACTTTATGAAATTCTTCAGAGAGATTTAATAAACTTTTTGATGGTATACAGCCAACATTTAAGCAAGTTCCACCTAGTGAACCTCTAGACTCTATGCATGCTGTTTTCAAACCTAATTGTGCAAGCCTAATTGCACAAACATAACCACCAGGCCCTCCTCCAATAACTACAGCTTGAAATTTTTCTGACATTTAAATATCCAAAAATAATCTTCTAGGATCTTCTAGATTTTCTTTAATCATTTTTAAGAAAGAAACAGATTCTTTGCCATCAATAATTCTGTGATCATAAGAAAGAGCTAAATACATGATAGGTCTTATTTTTATTTCACCTTCTACTACCACAGGGCGCTCTACAATGTTGTGCATACCTAGAACACCTGATTGAGGTAAGTTTAGAATTGGAGTTGATAACATTGATCCATACACACCACCATTACTGATAGTAAATGTTCCTCCTTGTAAATCTTCAATTGTTAATTTTCCATCTCTAGCTTTTTCAGAAATATCTTTAATATTTTTTTCAATATCTGCAAATGAAAGCTCATCTGCATTTCTTAAAACTGGAACAACTAAACCTTTATCCGTACCTACAGCAAAACTAATATTATAATAGTTTTTATATATAATTTCATCGCCATCAATTTCAGCATTAACAGCAGGGAAATGTTTCAAGGCCACTACACATGCTTTAACAAAGAATGACATGAAGCCTAATTTAATTCCATATCTACTTTGAAAGTCTTGTTGATTTTCTTTTCTCATTTCCATTATATTTGTCATGTCAACTTCATTAAAAGTTGTAAGTAATGCAGCATTTTCTTGAGCTTGTTTTAATCTCTTAGCAATTGTCTGTCTTAGTCTGGTCATTTTAATTCGTTCTTCTTGACCATATTGAATTTTTCTCTCTGATGGTTTTGGATTTGCTCCCATTAGACCAATTAAATCTCCTTTTAAAACCTGACCATTTTTTCCTGAACCTTGAACTGAATTAACATCAATATTATTTTCAGTAACAATTTTTCTGACAGCAGGAGACAAAGTATCATTTTTATTATCTATTACTGGCGCTGGTTTTGGTGCTACTTCCTCAGTCAAAACTAAGGGCTTAGTTTTTTGAATTTCTGTTTTTTTATCTTCAAAAATTTCTGGTTCTTTTTTATTTGTATCTAATTTTATTACATTGTTTTCAGGAGGAGCTTCTTCAACTTGTTTGGGTTCCTCTTTTTTTTCAGTTGGTGTCACTTTTGCTGAACCATTTTCTGAAACAGAACCTAATAAAGCTCCAACTTCCACTGTGGAGCCATCTTGTGAATTAATTTCTGTTAAAACACCAGTTATTGGTGATGGGACTTCTAAATTAACTTTGTCAGTTTCAAGTTCTACAATTGGTTCATCAGCTTCAACTGCATCTCCAGTTTTTTTTAACCATTTTGCAACCGTTGCTTCTGTAATACTCTCACCAAGTACTGGAACTACTATTTTTTCACTCATTATAATTTAATCAAACACCTTATTAATTATTTCTTGTTGCTGAGAATTATGCCTCTTTGCATATCCAGTTGCTGGAGTTGCATCAGGGCTTCTTCCTATATAAGAAATTTCATTATATTTAGCCTTTAAAGTATCTAATGTCCATTGAATATAATCTCTCACTGAAAACCATGCTCCCATATTCTTTGGCTCTTCTTGACACCAAAAGAATTTAGCATTTTTGGCATAAGGTTTAAGTTCGTTTACTAAAGCTTTTGCTGGGAAAGGATAAAGTTGTTCTATTCTAAACATAATTACATCATCTCTTTTTAATTTTTCTCTAGCGTCAAGTAAGTCAAAGTAAACTTTGCCTGAGCACAAAATAACTTTTTTAATCTCAGAACTTTCTTTAAGTTTAATAAAACCATTTGATTTTGGATCGATCGCATGATCCCACAAAACTCTATGGAAAGTATTTTGTTTGTTAAAATCCTCTAAGTTAGAAACACAGTATTTATTTCTGAGTAATGACTTTGGAGTCATTATAATTAGTGGTTTTCTAAAATCTCTATGCATTTGACGTCTTAATGCATGATAATAATTGGCTGGAGTTGTACAATTCATAACTTGCATATTGTCGTTTGAACATAACTGTAAAAATCTTTCTAATCTAGCAGATGAATGTTCAGGACCTTGACCTTCGTATCCATGAGGTAACAACATTACAAGGCCTGACGCTCTATTCCATTTTCTCTCACCTGATGCTATAAACTGATCAATCACAACTTGAGCTCCATTTGCAAAATCTCCAAATTGAGCTTCCCAAATTGTTAGAGTGTTTGGTTCAACTAAACTGTAACCATATTCGAAACCTAAAACTGCAAGTTCAGATAAAAAACTATCTACTACTTCAAATTGTTTTTGACCTTTGACAATATTATTTAATGGAATATATCTCGAATTATCAATTTGATTTCTTAGTACAGAATGTCTTTGACTAAAAGTTCCTCTACCAGAGTCTTGTCCAACTAAACGAACTGGATATCCTTCAACTAACAAAGATCCAAACGCAAGAGCTTCTGCTGAAGACCAATCAATTCCCACTCCTTTTTCAATCGAGTCTCTTCTCGCATTTAATATTTTACTAATAGTTTTATGAATATTTTTTTCTGATGGTACTGTATTTATTTTTTTTGAAATTATTTTTAATTTCTCCTCATCAAAACCTGATATTCCTCTTTTATCTTTTCCTTTCTCAGGTTTATATCTTGACCATGTACCCTCAAACCATTCTATTTTAGGCTTGTAGTCTTTTGCACTTTTATATTGATCATCTAATAAATCTTTAAATGATTTAACATTTTGATTTAATAATTCTTGAGTAATTGATTTTTCATTAACCAGTTTATTCCCATAAATTTTATATACACTTGGGTGAGATTTAATTTTTTGATACATCAATGGCTGAGTAAACGATGGCTCATCTCCCTCATTATGACCAAACCTTCTGTAACAAATTAAATCTACTACAACGTCTCTATTAAATTTTAATCTGAATTCTGTAGCTATTCTGGTAGCATAAACAACTGCCTCTGGATCGTCTCCATTAACATGTAAAATTGGAGCCTCAACCATTTTTGCAACATCAGAAGGATAAGGTGACGATCTTGCGAATCGAGGACTCGTTGTAAAACCAATTTGATTATTTACAATTATATGAATAGTTCCGCCAGTGTTATGTCCAGGTAATCCTGACATGGCAAAACATTCTGCTACCACACCCTGTCCAGCAAATGCTGCATCACCATGAATTAGTATTGGGATAACTTTGTTTCTGTCTTTATCTTTATGAAAAAATTGTTTTGCTCTAGTTTGTCCTAAAACGACAGGATTTACTGCTTCAAGGTGAGATGGATTATCTGTCAAACTAACATGAACAGAATTTCCATCAAATTGTCTGTCAGAAGATGCACCAAGATGATATTTTACATCTCCAGCACTATCCTCAGAGTCATCACTATATTCACCAGCAAATTCATTAAAAATTCTTTTATATGATTTTTGTAAAACGTTAGCCAAAACATTTAATCTGCCTCTATGAGACATTCCAATTTTAACCTCTTTAATTTGTTGTTGACCGCCAATTTTAATTATTTGCTCAAGTGCAGGAATTAAACTTTCTCCTCCATCTAATCCAAATCTTTTTGTACCAACATACTTAGTTGCTAAAAATTTTTCAAAACCTTCTGCTTGAACTAATTTATTTAAAATTGCTTCCTTACCATTTTTGGTAAACTGAAGAGCTTTATCATCTTGCTCAATTCTATCTCTAAACCATTTTCTTTCATCAGGATTAGAAATATGCATAAACTCATAACCTATTTTTCCACAATAGGTTTTTTTCATAAATTTTAAAATTTCTTTAATATTGGCATACTTTTTATTAATCACTCCATTTAAGAAAATTTTTCTTTCATAGTTTTCTTTCTTAAAACCATAAAACTCCGGATGAAGTTCGTCTAAATATTCAGATTCTCTCATTCCTAAAGGATCAAGATCAGCTAGCAAATGTCCTCTTAATCTATAGGCTCTGATTAATGCAACAGCACTTATTGAATCTTTGTTAGAATCTGCAAGTAATTGAAAATTAAATTTTTCTGAAGTATTTATTTTTTCATTATTTAAATTAGTAATTTCATTTTCATCTATTTTCTTTTGAAGCTCATCGATATTTATTTTTGTTTTTTCTGGTCCCCATGATGGACCATTTATTTCATTTGCAATAACTTTTATTTCATCACCAATTCCTTCAAAGTAATTTAACCAACTTTCAGGGAGATCTTTATCTTTGTTGATGAATTTTAAGTACATTTGTTCAATAAACGCACTATTTGATTTATGTAAAAATGAATTTTTTTCGAAATCAAGATTTTTTGATGATGACATCTTTTTTATTTAATATATCCCTCTAAAAATATTTTTCAATTAGACAGTTTATCAAATAAAGTTTTACCAATTATTGATGGTGATTTTGCGACTGTAATTCCACATTCTTCCATTTTTTTTATTTTATCTTCTGCACCACCTTTACCTCCAGAAATAATTGCACCTGCATGCCCCATTCTTCTCCCTGGTGGCGCAGTAATTCCAGCTATAAATCCAACTGTTGGTTTTTTAATCTTATGGTTTTTCAAAAATTCTGCCGCTTCCTCTTCTGCAGAACCTCCTATCTCTCCAATCATTAAAATTGATTGCGTCTCTTCATCATTTAAAAACAGATCTAAACAATCTATAAAATTTGTACCATTTATAGGGTCTCCTCCAATTCCAATGCATGTCGATTGCCCTAATCCATTTTCAGTTGTTTGAGCAACCGCTTCGTAGGTTAAAGTTCCTGATCTAGATACAATTCCAACTGAACCTCTTTTATGAATATTACCAGGCATAATTCCAATTTTACATTCATCAGGAGTTATAATTCCTGGACAATTTGGACCTATAAGTCTGCTATTAGACCCATCTAATTTTTTTCTAACCTTAAGCATATCTTGAATTGGGATACCTTCAGTAATGCAAACAATTAATTCAACAGATGCATCGATAGCTTCTATAATTGCTGCGGCAGCAAATTTTGCAGGCACATAAATCATAGTGGCATCTGCCCCGACTGCATCTTTAGCTTCAGCTACAGAATTAAATACAGGTCTGTCTAAATGCTTTTGACCTCCCTTTTTAGGAGTAACACCTCCTACTAAATTTGTTCCATATTTTATTGCTTGCTCTGAATGAAAAGTTCCATGTGCACCTGTAAAACCCTGACAAATTACTTTAGTTTCTTTATTAACTAAAACTGACATTTATTTAATAGCCTCAACAATTTTCTTAGCAGCATCATCTAAGTTCTCTGCTGAAATTAATTTTAAACCTGAATTATCTAAAATTTCTTTTCCCTCTTTAAAATTTGTCCCTGCAAGTCGAACTACCAAAGGTACACTAATATTAATTTCTTTTGCAGCGTCCACTACTCCTTGTGCAAGCACATCACATCTCATTATTCCCCCAAAAATATTTATCAAAATTCCCTTCACATTTTTATCTGAAAGAATAATTTTAAATGCTGCAGAAACTTTTTCTTTTGAGGCTCCACCTCCTACATCTAAGAAATTAGCTGGCTCATTACCATATAATTTGATGATATCCATAGTTGCCATTGCTAGACCTGCACCATTAACCATACATCCAATACTTCCATCTAACTTAATATAAGCTAAATCATGTTTGCTAGCTTCAATCTCAGTTGGATCTTCTTCATTTAGATCTCTTAATTCTAAAATTTCAGGGTGTCTAAATAATGCATTAGAGTCGAAATTAACTTTCGCATCTAAACAAACAATTTTTCCCTCTTTTGTTAAAATTAAAGGATTCACCTCAACCATATTAGCATCTGTACTAATAAACATTTTATAAATCGATTTGATTAATGAAATTGCTTGATTTTTCACATCACTGTTTAAATCAAAAATTTTAATTACTGACTCACAATCTGCATCTGATATTTCTTCAGCTATATCAACTTTAGTTGTAATAATTTTTTCTGGATTTGAGCTTGCTACTTCTTCAATATCCATTCCACCCTGATCACTTGAAATAAATGCAATCTTTGAACTCGCTCTATCAACTAAACATGATAAATAAAATTCTTTTTCTATGTTAGAGGATTCTTCAACATATAATCGCTTAACTTCTCTTCCTTCTGGTCCAGTTTGATGAGTTACAAGTGTTTTTCCAAGCAACTCATTTGCTGAATTTTTTAATTCCTCAAGTGTATTAAGAATTTTAACTCCTCCAGCTTTACCTCTACCACCAGCATGAATTTGAGCCTTTAAAACATACTTTTCAGTTTTTAAATTTTTTGCTTTTTCAATCAAGTCATCAACACTTGTTGAAAAAAATCCTGCTGGAACTATTGCTCCATATTTCTTTAAAATTTCTTTTGCTTGATGCTCGTGAATGTTCATTATTATTTTGAAAGATCTGGATCTATTTTAGAAGCAGCTTCCCAAAGAGCTTTTACAGCATCAATAGAGTGCATAAACTCTTTATTTTCTTTTTCATCTAAATCCACTACTTCAATTTTCTCAACTCCGTCTTTACCAATTACAACTGGTACTCCAGCATAAACATTTTCTACTCCGTACTCACCATTTAACTGCACTGCGCAAGGTAATAATTTTTTTTCATCTTTTAAATATGATTCAGCCATTTGAACTCCCGATGCTGCAGGTGCATAAAAAGCAGAACCTTTTTCTAAATACTTGACGATTTCTGCTCCACCGTCTCTAGTTCTTTGATTAATTTCTTCAACTCTCTCTTGAGAAATCTTTCCCTCTTTCACAAGATCCAATAAAGGTTTGCCAGATACTTTTGTAAATCTTGGCATTGGAACCATAGTATCTCCATGACCACCCATAACCATTGCTTCAATCTCTCTTACAGGCACACCAAACTCTAATGATAAAAACAGTTTAAATCTTGAGCTATCTAAAATTCCTGCCATGCCGACAACTTTATTTGCAGGCAAACCTGAAAACTTTTGAAACGCCATAACCATCACATCTAAAGGGTTGGTGATACAAATTACGAAGGCGTTCGGTGCGTTTTCTTTTACCCCTTGAGCTACCTGTTTAATAATTTTTAAATTTATACCAAGAAGGTCATCTCTACTCATTCCTGGCTTTCTAGGAACTCCTGCTGTAATTATGATAACATCAGAATCTTTAATATCTTTATAATCGTCTGTACCTGATAATTTTACATTAAATCCATCAACTGATGATGATTGAGCTATATCTAAAGCCTTTCCTTTAGCTATTCCACTTGCAACGTCAAATAAAACAACTTCATCAACAAGCTGCTTTATTCCAATTAAATGTGCTAGTGTTCCACCTATTTGGCCAGCGCCAATTAAAGATATTTTTTTCATTTATTTCCTCTTATTTCATTGTTGGCATTACAAATTCTGCGTTTGTTCGCACACCTGAAGGCCATCGTGATGTTACAGTTTTAAGTTTAGTATAGAATTTTATTCCTTCCATGCCATGCATGCCACTATCTCCAAATAATGATCTTTTCCAACCACCAAAACTATGAAAGGCCATAGGAACTGGAATTGGAACATTGATACCAACCATTCCTACTTGAATTTTACTAGCAAATGTTCTACCTACATCACCATCTCTAGTATAAATACTTACTCCGTTTCCGTATTCATGATCATTGATTAGTTTTGCAGCCTCTTCAAAAGTTTTAACTCTAACTACAGATAGAACTGGACCAAAAATTTCTTCTTTATAAATTCTCATGTCTTTATTAACGTGATCAAATAAACAACCACCTATATAAAATCCGTTTTCATAACCTTGAAGTTTTAAATTTCTTCCATCGACAACTAATTTAGCACCTTCTTCAACTCCTAAATCAACATAACTTTTTACTTTTTCTAAATGCTCTTTTGTAACCAGAGGTCCCATCTCTGAAGTTTTATCCATACCAGGTCCTACTTTTAAGGCCTCTGCTTTTTTTGAAAGTCTTGAAACTAGTTCATCACCAATATCTCCAACAGCAACAGCAACAGATTGAGCCATACATCTCTCACCTGCAGATCCGTAAGCTGCACCCATCAATCCATTTACTGCACCATCCAAATCACAATCTGGCATGACTACTAAGTGATTTTTTGCACCTCCAAGTGCTTGTACTCTTTTTTCATTTTTAGCTGAATTTTCGTAGATATATTTTGCAATTGGAGTGGATCCAACAAAGCTTACAGCTTTAATATCTTTATTTTCTAAAATTGCATCAACAGCTTCTTTGTCGCCATTAACTACATTAAATACTCCCTCAGGCAATCCAGCTTCACTAAGTAACTCTGCTAATCTAAGTGGACATGAAGGATCTTTTTCTGAAGGTTTTAATATAAATGTATTTCCACAAGCAATTGCTATTGGAAACATCCACATTGGTACCATTGCTGGAAAATTAAATGGAGTAATTCCAGCTACTACCCCCAAAGGTTGTCTCATTGACCAACTATCAACATTTGTTCCAACGTTTTCTGAATATTCGCCTTTTAACAAATGAGGAATTCCACAAGCAAACTCAACTACCTCAAGCCCTCTTGTTAAAGATCCTCTAGCATCCTCAAAAACTTTTCCATGTTCTGATACTATTAACTTTGTTAACTCATCAGAGTTTTTTTCTATTAATTCTTTAAATTTAAATATTATCCTTGCTCTTTGTAAAGGAGGTTTTGCAGACCAAATTTCAAATGCTTTTTTGGCTGCTTCTACAGCTTGATCTAAATCAGATTTACTTGCAAGTCTTACCTCAGACTCTTGTTCTCCTGTTGCAGGATTAAATACTTTTCCTTTTCTATCAGACGAACCTGGAATTATTTTTCCATTAACGAAGTGCTCTATTAATTTCATGAATACGGTCTTTTAAATCAAAAAAACTTAATAGTCTATTTAAACATTGGCCGTAGCTAACATTTTTTTAATTTCTGCAATTGCTTTTGCTGGATTTAACCCTTTAGGACAAGCATTTGTACAATTTAAAATAGTATGACATCTATAAAGTTTTAATTCATCAGCAACTTTTTTTAATCTTGCTTTTCTTTCTTCATCTCTGCTATCAACAATCCATCGATATGCTTGCAGAAGCACTGCTGGACCCAAATATTTGTCTCCATTCCACCAATAACTTGGGCAAGATGTTGAACAACATGCACACATAATACATTCATAAGCGCCATCAAGTTTTGCCCTATCTTCTTGAGATTGATAAATTTCTGTTGTTTCTTTTTTTGAATTATTTTTTAACCAAGGTTCAATAGATTGATACTGTTTATACAAACCATCTAAATCACCAATTAAATCTCTTTTAACTTTCAAGTGCGGTAGCGGATATATGTCTATATCTCCATCAATTTCCGAATGTGGAGTTGTGCACGCTAAACCATTTTTGCCACCCATGTTCATAGCACAAGAACCACAAACGCCATGAGCGCAAGATCTTCTATAAGCTAATGTTGGGTCAATTTCGTTTTTAATTTTATTTAAAATATCTAAAACTTTTGAAGGACAATTATCCATATCGACTTCATAAGTATCAATTCTTGGATTTTCTTCGGTAGAAGGGTCCCATCTATAAACATTTACTTTTCTAAGATTTTTAGAGCCTGTTTTATCTTTAAAATATTTACCTTTTTTGACTTCAGAATTTTTTGGTAAATTCAATTGTACCATTAGTATACCCGCTCTTGTGGTGGGAAATATTGAACTTCATTAGTCAAAGTTGACTTGTGGACTGGTCTATAACTAATTTTTGTATTTTTTCCATCACACCAAGCAAGAGTATGTTGCATAAATTTATCATCATCTCTATTTGGATAATCATCTCTTGCATGAGCTCCTCTGCTTTCTTTTCTGTGATATGCAGATTCTACTGTTGTTACTGCTTGTCTAATTAAATTATCAAATTCTAAAGTTTCAACTAAATCAGTATTAAATACTAAAGATCTATCTTTAACAGAAATAGAGTCCATTCCATCATAAGTTTTTCTAATATCATCAACGCCTTCTTTTAAATTTTTTTCTGTTCTAAATACTGCACATTTAGATTGCATTGTTTTTTGCATTGAAAGTCTAAGTTCTGCAGTACTATTATTTCCATCTGCATTTCTTAACTTATCAAATCTATCTAAACATTTTTGTGTCTCAGTCTCAGGTAGTTCTTCATGAGGAGTTCCAGGTTTAACTAATTCTGCTGCTCTTTTTGCTGCGGCTCTTCCGAATACTACTAAATCAATTAATGAATTAGAGCCAAGTCTATTCGCACCATGAACAGATACACATGCTGCTTCTCCTATAGCCATCAGACCTGGAACAGTTTTTTCTGAGCCATTGACAGTTAAAACTTCTGCTTTGTAATTTGTTGGAATACCACCCATATTATAATGAACTGTTGGGACAACAGGTATAGGCTCTTTAGTTACATCTACATTTGCAAATAATCTTGCAGCATCAGTAATTCCTGGAAGTCTACTTTCAATAATATCTTTATCTAAATGACTTAAGTTTAAATGAACATGATCTTGATCTTTTCCAACTCCTCTTCCTTCATTTATTTCAATAGACATTGATCTACTAACAACATCTCTTGATGCTAAATCTTTTGCATTTGGAGCATATCTTTCCATAAATCTTTCACCCTTAGAGTTAGTTAGATAACCACCCTCACCTCTAGCACCTTCTGTTATTAACGTGCCATGACCATAAATTCCTGTTGGATGAAATTGAACAAACTCCATATCTTGAAGAGGCAATCCAGCTCTTAATACCATTGCATTTCCATCTCCAGTACAAGTATGCGCTGATGTAGCTGAGTAATAGACTTTCCCATATCCACCTGTAGCTATAATTACAGTATGAGCTCTAAATCTATGGATTGTTCCATCATTTAAATTCCATGCAATTAATCCCTTGCACGCTCCATCTTTCATTAAAAGGTCTAATGCAAAATATTCTATAAAAAACTCAGTGTTATGTTTTAAGGCTTGTCCATAAAGCGTATGAAGAATTGCATGACCAGTTCTATCCGCAGCAGCACATGTTCTTTGTACAATTCCATTTCCATAATTTTTTGTCATTCCACCAAAAGGTCTTTGATATATTTTTCCCTCTTCAGTTCTGCTAAATGGAACTCCATATTTTTCTAATTCTAAAACAGCTTTTGGAGCTTCTTTACATAAATACTCAATACTATCTTGATCTCCTAACCAGTCTGCACCTTTAACCGTGTCATACATGTGCCATCTCCAGTCATCTTCTCCCATGTTTCCAAGTGCAGCTGAAATACCTCCTTGTGCAGCAGATGTGTGGCTTCTAGTTGGAAATACTTTTGAAATACAAGCTGTTTTCAATCCAGCTTCGCTTAACCCAACAGCAGCTCTCAAGCCAGATCCGCCAGCTCCTAAGACAACTACATCATATTCATGATCTATAATATTATAAGCGCTCATTATTTTAGATTAAGTAAAATTATTATTGTTAATAATGGGATGATTATAGCAGAAATATAGAGAAGTCTGTTTGCGACATATTTGGTTTTTTCATTAGAAATATAGTCTTCAAAAACCTCACTAATACTTAAGGCAGAAAAAAAATAAGCAAAAATTAAAAATATACTAAATAAAAACTTATTTGTTTTGTTTGAAAAAAAACTAACCACTTCAGAATAATCTCCATCATAAACTGATATGAAATTAATTATAAACCAAAACATTAAAGGGACTAAAATTATTGATGATAATTTTAAAAACACCCATTTTTTTGTAGCTAAATTCATATTAAAAAAAGTTTTTTCCAATTAAGTAAAATAAAATAGTTAAAATTAATGAACCAAAGATCACCATCAAACCTGTTATACGAGTAGTCTTCAGTTCATAGCCATAACCCATATCCATTATTAAATGTCTGATTTCACTAAGTATTTGAAAACTAAAAGACCAAGCTAACCCTATTGCAACAAATTTTCCAATAAACGAATTAAAAAAAAAGTTTATCGAATCATATTTTGGTTCTCCTAAAATTAGCCAAGAAACCCAGACACAAACTAAAGTTATTGCTAAGATATTTATTATTCCAGTAATTCTATGAGAAATAGATACTAATGATGATATGTGCCATCTATAAATTTGTATATGAGGAGAAAGAGGTCTTTTACTTTCCATAAAAATTATTTTTTATTAATGTTTCAGCAATTTCAACTGCATTTAAGGCTGCACCTCTAAGTAAATTATCTGAGACAATCCACATATTTAAGCAATTCTTTTTAGTCTTATCTTCTCTAATTCTTGAAATGAATGTCTCATCTTTTCCAGCCGCTTCAAGTGGTGTTGAATATCCACCATCTTGTCTCTCATCAATAACTTTACAGCCTTCCATTTTCTCAAGACATTCTTTAATTTGATCAATTGTAAATTCTTTTTCTAATTCTAAATTTACTGCTTCAGAATGAGAAACTAAAACTGGTACTCTTACACAAGTTGCTGATAATTCAATATTTTGATCTAGAATTTTTTTAGTCTCATTGGTCATTTTTAATTCCTCTTTTGTGTATCCGTCATCAGCAAATACATCGATATGTGGAATTAAATTAAATGAAATTTGTTTTGTAAAATTTTTTGATTCAATTGCTTTGTTTTCTAGTGCTAGCTTAGTCTGTTCTACTAATTCATCCATTGGTGCTTTACCACCACCAGATACTGACTGATATGTAGCTACAACTACTCTTTTTATTTTAAATAAATCATGGATTGGTTTTAATGGTAAGACTAATTGTGCAGTTGAGCAATTAGGATTAGCAATAATATTTTTTTTTATATTTTTTAAGTCATCTGCATTTACTTGAGGTACAATTAAAGGAACATCAGGGTCCATTCTATAAAAACTAGAATTATCTATTACAATGCTCTCGCTTGCTGCTTTTGAAGCATAAGCTTCTGAAATTTTTCCACCTGCTGCAAAAAAAGTAATTTTTGCTTTTGAAAAATCAAAAGTCTCTAAATTTTCAACTTCTATGTCTTTTCCTTTAAAATTAATTTTTGAACCCGCACTTCTTTCAGATGCAACTAAAAAAATTTCTGAAATAGGCAAATTTTTCCTCTCAAGTACTTCTAGTACTTTTCTTCCAACATTGCCCGTGGCTCCGACTATAGCTATATTCATGATGGGGTTGTTATACTAAATGAAAGGTAAATCGCAAACTTTTCCAGCGCAATTATGTCCATTTACAACAACTTTTACATTTTGCTCAGGATTCCAGTATCCTTTTTTCATCATAGCTATACCAATTACTTTTTTGAAGTGAGGTGAATAGCAAGCAGATCTTAATTCTCCAATTAGGTTGTTGTTTTCATCTGTCAAATCTAGAGAACCTGTTACACTGATTTCATTAATATCAATTTTTATACCCATCAATTTTTTGGTAATTCCTTCTTCTTTTATTTTTATTAATTTTTCCTTACCCAAAAACTTTGCATCACTATCTAAGTTAACATACTTGTCAAAACCACACTCAAACGGGTTATCATTGTTATCCATATCGTTTCCAAATGATAATAGAGCACTTTCAATTCTCTCTATTAAATTAGGGCATCCAGGCTTAACATTAAATTCTTTACCAGCTTCAAATAAATGATCATATAATTTTTGACCAGACTCTGTATTTTGAACATAAATTTCATAGCCACCTTGCTTAGACCAACCTGATTGTGCAATTAAATGGTCAACTCCTTCAAAATTAAAATAATCAAATCCAAAAAATTTCAATTTAGTTATTTTTTCGCCAAATACTTTTTCCATTAACTTAAATGATTTTGGACCTTGAACAGCCATGATGTCTACATTTGGTTCAAAGATTTTCACATCAAATTTATTTCCAATTGCTAATCCTTTTGCAAATAAAATTACATCAGAGTCTGCAATGGATATCCACCATTTCTCCTGACTTAATCTCAGCACTACAGGATCATTAATTAATCCACCTTGGTCATCTATAATAGGACAATAATAACATCTACCATCTTTAGATTTAGATAAATCTCTACAAGTCATTAATTGAACTAATTTAGCTGAGTCTTTTCCTGAAATTTCAACTTGCCTTTCTGCTGCAACATCCCAAATTTGAACATGTTCTTTTAAGTGATGATAAGAATCTTCTACAGATCCAAAGGCTGCTGGAAGCAACATATGATTATAGATTGTATAAGCTGTTACACCTTGTTTTTCTATTCTTGAAGTATAAGGTGTACTTCTAAGTCTTCTAGATTTTGCTATTGAATAATTTTTCATTTATTTAAAAAATCTAAAACCTTGTCCCGCATTTCAAATGCTTTTTCAATCATAATCATATGCCCACATCCTTCAATTACATGAATAGTTGAATTTTTGATTAATTGAGAGAATTTTTTTCCAGATTCTAAATTAACCATTTTATCTAAAGAACCAAAAACAAGCATTGATGGAACCTCGATAGATTCAGCTGCTGTTGAACCATTTTTGTAATTATTACAAGCTATAAGATCTACAGCAAGTATTTCACTTATATCTTTTGGAGATTGAATAATTCTTTCAACTGGATTTCCACCTATAAATTTTTTTGAACCTTCATATCCCCACTTCATCATTAACTTTACTGCATCAGAATCTCCATTTTCTGCAAGCTCAATCAAATCAGGATGAACAGGCATTTTATTAGATCCACCTACAAAGACTATTTTTTTTAGTCTATCTTTGTATCTATGGGAATACTCAAGTATTTCTAAACATCCTTGTGAATGACCAACTAAAATTAAATTTTGAAGATCTAAGGCATCAAATACAAGTTCCAACCATTCTGCTATTTCCTCAATAGTTTTTAAACATGGCCCCTCAGAATTTCCATGTCCTGGTAGATCAATAGATAATACATTGAAATTATTATTTGAAAAAAATTGCTCACTTAATGACCAAACAATATGAGATAAGCCACTTCCATGAAGAAAAACAATGGTATCTTTGTTTTTATCTATACCTTTGCCATTGTCTGAAGCAAAAATACTTTTATTTTCGATTTCAAAATTCAATTAGATTCCTAAACTTTTTTTCTCAGTTCAAACTTCTGTATTTTTCCAGTTGATGTCTTAGGTAGTTCGCAAAAAACAACCTTTTTGGGAACTTTAAATCCAGCCAAAGTTTCTTTACAAAAATCAATTAATTCTTTTTCACTAACAGGCTTATCTTGAACCATCTCGATGAAAGCACAAGGTACTTCTCCCCATTTTTCGTCTGGTTTAGCAACTACCGCTGCTATTGAAACTGAAGGATGTTTAGACAATGTATTTTCAATTTCTATTGATGAAATATTTTCTCCCCCTGAGATAATAATATCCTTCGATCTATCTTGGATTTTTACATATCCATCAGGAAACATAACTGCCAAGTCACCACTATGAAACCATCCATCTTTCATTGCTTTATCGGTAGCTTCTTTGTCTTTAAAGTAACCTTTCATTACTACGTTTCCTCTAATCATGATCTCACCGATAGTTTTTCCATCTTTAGGAACTTCTTTCATCGTTTCTGGATCTAAAACTGTTACTCCTTCTGTATTAGGATACCTTACTCCTTGTCTTGCTTTAATCTCATTTTGTTTATCTTCATCTAAATCATTCCATCCATCATTCCACGCACATTGTGTAACATGACCATATGTTTCTGTAAGACCATAAACATGCATAACTTCAAATCCAAGAGATTTCATTTTTTTAAAAATAATACTTGGCGGAGGTGCTCCAGCAGTTAAGACATAAACTTTATGCTTTAATTTTTTTCTATCACTTTCTGGAGCTCCAGTTATCATATTTAAAACTATTGGTGCTCCTCCAAAATGAGTAATGTCATATTTATCAATAAGCTCAAAAATTTTCTTAACATCAATATTTCTTAAGCAAATTGTTCTTCCATTTAACATTGGAACTGTCCATGGATAGCACCAGCCATTACAATGAAACATAGGTACAACTGTTAAAAAGTTTAAACGATTAGGCATGTTCCAGGCAACAGTACTTCCCGTAGACATTAAGTACGCACCTCTATGATGGTAAACAACACCTTTAGGATTGCCAGTTGTACCTGAAGTATAACTTAAAGATATTGCCTGCCATTCATCATCAGGCATTTTCCAATCAAAATTTTCATCTCCAGTATTTAAAAAACTTTCGTATTCTAAATCTCCAATTTTTTCCAATTTCGATTGATCAGCATGTTTGTCGTTAATGTCTATAACAGTGATATTTTTATTTAAATTTTTTAAAGCTTTTTTTACTTCTACATGTAATTGTCTATCTACAACTAATACCTTCGCATCACTATGATTTAAAATATAATTAATTGTATTGGCATCTAATCTTATATTTATTGTGTTTAAAACTGCTCCTGTCATTGGAACTGAGTAGTGTGCCTCAAAAATTTCAGGAGTATTAAAAGCTAAAAAAGATACTGTGTCTCCTTTTTGAATACCAATTTTAGTAAGTGCACTGGCAAATTTTACTGCTCTTTTATAAACTTCATTCCAAGTATAGCTTCTATCCTCATAAACTATAGCCTCATAATCAGGATAAACATCTTTGGCTCTTTGTAAAAATGTTAGTGGTGTTAATGGAACATAATTTGCATTATTTCTATCCAGATTAATGTCGTAATGATTCATTATTAATTAAATTTAAACTTCATTATATTTGAGCTACCTGAAACTGCAGATTTATAATGATATTCTGCTCTTGGTAACACTTTTTCAAAGTAGAATGTAGCTGTATTAATTTTGTCTGAATAAAACTCTTTATTTTCTTCATAATCTTTAAAACTGATTTCTAAGATTTTTATCCATGAAAAAGCAATCGAAATATAACCAAGTGTTTTTAAATAGTCATTTGCAGCTGCAGAAACATCATCTTTTTCGATTTTACTTTTATCTACAATCCAACCAGTGAACTTTGATAAAATATCAAGATAATATGTAAGATCTTTTGTAAAAGATTTTACCTTTTCATGTTTGTTTTCACATTCAGATTTTATCATTTCTAAAAATTTAGAAATTACATCACCATTTCTATTTATTAATTTTCTAAATACTAAATCAGCAGCTTGAACTGAATTAGTTCCTTCGTATATCGGTGTAATTCTGTTATCTCTGTATAACTGTTCAATACCTTGGTCTTTAGTATAACCGTACCCTCCATGAATCTGCATAGCATCACTCGTAATCTCCATAGCTAAATCAGTAAATAAAGATTTAACTACAGGTGTCATCAAAGAAACATAATCAGAAGCTTCCTGTTTAATTTTTTCATCTGGATGATGAAGACTAACTTCAGTTTGTTGAGACAGCCAAAAGCATAAAGCTCTTTCTCCCTCAATTATTGATTTCATGTTTAATAAAGTTCTTCTTATGTCTGCATGGTCAATAATAAAATCTGCACCATTTGTAGATTTAGAATTATTAGTTTTTCCTTGTTTTCTCTCTTTTGCATAAGCAAGTGAATTTTGGTAAGCAATTTCTGAAATACCCAATCCCTGAATACCGACTACAATTCTTTCAAGATTCATCATAGTAAACATTGCATTTAAACCTTTGTCCTTAGGACCAATCATGTATCCTGTTGCATCATCAAAGTTTAAGACACAAGTTGCCGAACCTTTAATTCCCATTTTTGTTTCAATAGATCCTGTTGAAATACCATTTCTTTGTCCAACCGATCCATCTTGATTTACTAAAAACTTGGGTACTAAAAATAAACTTATTCCTTTTGTTCCAGGAGGAGAGTCAGTAGATCTTGCTAAGACTAAATGAACAATGTTTTCTGTTAAGTCATGATCACCTGATGTGATAAAAATTTTTTGGCCAGTTATTTTATAAGTTCCATCGGATTGACTAACTGCTTTTGTTTTAAGTAAACCTAAATCGGTACCACAAACAGGTTCTGTTAAGCACATCGTGCCACTCCATTTACCTTCTACAATTTTAGGTAAATATTTATCTTTTATTTCATCAGTAGCGTGATGATTAATACAATTGTATGCTCCAATACTTAATTCACTATAAAGTTTAAAAGATAAACTAGCTGAAGACAGCATTTCGTCAAAAAAAGCACTAACTGTTTTTGGCATTCCTTGACCACCATATTTTGGATCGCATGACAATGAAGTCCATCCATCCTCAATATATTTCTGATAAGCTTCTTTGTATCCTGGTGGTGTTCTAACTACACCATTTTCTAAAATTGCTGGATTTTCATCGCCTGCTTTAGCAAGTGGTAAAATTAAATTTTGATTGATTTTAGCTGCTTCTTCTAAAATATCTTTAACCAAATCTGAGCTAACTTCGTTATATCTTTCAAGATCATTATAATTTTTGTTATCTCTTAATTTTTCATAGAGAAACATCATATCTTTGACAGGTGCAGAATAACTTGGCATTTAAAAAGCTTAGAATACTTAGAGATTTATTGCAATTTTGAAATTATCGCATCGCCCATTTGCGAGGTAGATACTTCTTTCATGCCCTCAGAAAGGATATCTTTCGTTCTTAGACCGTCATTTAATACAGCTTGTACAGCATTTTCTAAAGCATCAGCTTCATTATCAAGATCTAAAGAATATCTTAAAGCCATTGCAAAACTTAATACTGTTGCGATTGGATTTGCTAGCCCTTTTCCTGCAATATCAGGAGCTGAACCATGTATAGGTTCATACATTGCTCTCATTTCACCATCTTTATTTTTTGCACCTAAAGATGCAGAAGGTAATAACCCTAAAGATCCTGTTAACATTGAAGCTTGATCTGAAAGCATATCACCAAATAGATTATCAGTAACAATTACATCAAATTGTTTTGGATTTCTAAGTAATTGCATTGCACAGTTATCTGCAAGCATGTGACTTAGCTCAACATCTTTGTATTCTTTTTCATGAAGTTCCTGAACTTCCTCTTTCCATAGTTGTCCAGCTTCCATCACATTAGATTTCTCACAAGAGGTAACTTTGTTTGATCTTTTTCTAGCAAGATCAAAAGCAACTCTTGCAACTCTAGTAATTTCACTAGTAGTATAAGTATGAGTGTTTATTCCTTTTCTTTCACCATTTTCTATTGGTTTAATACCTCTCGGTTCACCAAAATAAATTCCACCAGTTAATTCTCTTACAATCATTATATCTAAACCAGAAACCACTTCTGGTTTAAGTGTTGATGCGCCAACTAATTGTTCAAAACATATTGCAGGTCTCAAATTTGCAAATAATTTTAATTCTTTTCTTAATTTTAATAAAGCTCTCTCAGGTTTTTTTGAAAACTCAATATTATCCCACTTAGGTCCTCCTACTGCACCAAGCATGACAACTTCACTCTCTAAAGCTTTATAAAAAACTTCATCTGTTATTGGTGTACCGTGTTTATCGTAAGAACATCCACCAGCAAGATCTTCATCTATTTCAAAGTCTAAGGATTTTTTATCATTGAACCAATTAATTATTTTTTTAACCTCTTCAATTACTTCAGGTCCAATACCATCTCCTGGTAATAATAGAATTTTTCTTTTTTTAACTTTAATCATTAAAAATCCAAGGTTTTTTATCTTTTAATTGATTTTCAAAATTTTCAATTTTGTCAGATTTTTTTAAAGAAAGAGCAATGTCGTCTAAACCTTCTAGCAAACATTTTTTCTTAAATGGATCTATTTCAAATTTAATTTCGTTGTTTCCATAAATAATTTTTTGATCATTTAAGTCTACAGAAATTTCCTCTTTTCTATTTGCGTATTCAGAAAGTTCTTTTATTTTTTCTTCTTCGAGAATTATTGGTAAAATTCCATTTTTAAAACAATTACTATAAAAAATATCTGCATAACTTGAACTAATCACACAAGTAATTCCAAAATCTAACAATGCCCATGGAGCATGCTCTCTTGATGAACCACACCCAAAATTGTTTCCTGCAATTAAAATTTTTGAGTTATTAAATGGTTCTTGATTTAATACAAAATCATTAATTTCTTTTCCATTATCGTCATATCTCATTTCAAAAAACAAATTTTTTCCAAGTCCAGTTCTTTTTATTGTTTTTAAAAATTGCTTAGGAATAATCATATCTGTATCGATATTTACGATTGGTAAATAAGCTGGAATACTTTTTAATGTATTAAATTTTTGCATTTAACTTTGATACTTTCTTACATCATCTAAATTACCTGAGATTGCAGCTGCAGCTGCCATCCCAGGGCTTACTAGATGCGTTCTACCGCCTCTTCCCTGTCTTCCTTCAAAGTTTCTGTTTGAAGTAGATGCGCATCTTTCCTCTGGTTTTAATTTATCTGCATTCATTGCTAAACACATAGAACAGCCTGGCTCTCTCCATTCAAATCCTGAATTTACAAATATTTTATCTAAACCTTCTTGCTCAGCTTGTTCTTTAACTAATCCTGACCCGGGAACTACAATAGCATTTACATGAGATGATATTTTTTTGTCCTTTAAGATTTTGGCAGCTTCTCTTAAATCTTCAATTCTTCCATTTGTACAGCTTCCGATAAATACTTTATCTATCTTGATATCAGTTGCTGCCATATCGGGTGCTAATCCCATATATTTTAGTGCTCTTTCAATTGAGTTCTTTTTATCCTCATCTTTTTCATTTTGAGGATTAGGTACTTTTCCATCAATTGTAATTACATCTTGAGGTGAAGTTCCCCAAGTAATCATCGGTAATATATCATTTGCATTAAGATTTATTTCTTTATCAAAACTTGCATCAGCATCTGTTTTTAAACTCTTCCAGTATTCCAGTGCCTTTTCCCAATTTTCTCCTTTTGGAGACATGGGTTTACCTTTTAAATATTCAAATATTTTTTCATCTGGAGCAATTAATCCAGCTCTTGCGCCACCCTCAATGGTCATATTGCAAATAGTCATTCTCTGTTCAACACTCAAAGATCTTATTAAATCTCCTGCATATTCAACTACACAACCTGTTCCACCTGCAGTACCAATCTTTCCAATGATTTGAAGTATTACATCTTTAGATGTTACTCCTAATGGAAGTGTTCCATTAACATTAATTCTAAAATTTTTTGCTTTCTTTTGAACGAGTGTTTGCGTTGCTAGAACATGTTCAACTTCAGATGTTCCAATACCAAAAGCTAATGATCCAAAAGCTCCATGAGTTGCAGTATGACTATCTCCACATACAATAACTGTTCCTGGTTGAGTAAAGCCTTGTTCTGGTCCAATAATATGAACAATTCCTTGTCGTTTATCATCCATACCAAAAAGCTGCACACCAAATTCCTTACAATTTGATTCTAATGTATCAACTTGTATTTTAGATTCCTGGTCTGATATCCCTTTAGTTCTATCTGTCGTTGGAACATTATGGTCAGCAACAGCTAAAGTTAAATTAGGATGACGAACTTTTCTATTTGAATTTCTTAAACCTTCAAAAGCTTGTGGACTAGTAACTTCATGAATTAAGTGTCTATCGACAAACAATAAAGCTGTTCCATCTTCTTGCTGATCTACTAAATGATCATTCCAAATTTTATCGTAAAGAGTAGTGGACATTGAAAAAAAAATTATTTTTTTTCTGAAGTACTTTCTGTTGATTGTTCGGCAGTAGCTTCTTCTTTCTTAGGGGCTTCTTCTTTTGGAGCTTCTGCAGTTGGTGCTGCTTCTACTTTAGGAGCCTCTTCCTTTGGAGCTTCTGTTGGTGGCGCTACATTTTCTTCAGTAACTGTTTCAGGTTTTGCATCAACATCAATACCAATTTTTTTTCTAATTTTTTCAGCAATCCTTGCTGATTTACCTGTTCTATCTCTTAGATAATATAATTTTGCTCTTCTTACTTTTCCTGATCTAATAACTTTAATTGAGTCAATTAGAGTTCCATAAAGTGGAAATGTTCTTTCAACACCTTCACCAAAAGAAATTTTTCTAACTGTAAAAGACGAGTTTAAATCTCTGCTTTTTTTTGCAATACAAACGCCTTCAAAATATTGAATTCTCTCTTTTTTTCCCTCTGTAATTCTAACACCTACTTTAACTACATCTCCAGGGTAGAATTCAGGTATCTTTTTTTCTGAAAGTATTTTTTTAACGTTATGTTGATTTATCTCTTCAATTGTTTTCATAGTTATATTTATCAAATTAATTCTTCTTATATTTTTCCCATAAATCTGGTCTTCGGACGCGTGTTATAGCCTCAGATTGAGATAAACGCCAGTGTTTAATTTTACTGTGATCTCCTGACAAAAGTACTTCTGGAACCGCTTTTTCCTCCCAAATTTGAGGTTTTGTGAACTGAGGATACTCTAATAATCCATTTTCAAAACTTTCGTTTACCGTAGAATTCTCATTTCCCAGAACACCGGGTAAAAGTCTCAAAATACTATCAATCACCACAAATGCTGCTGACTCTCCTCCTGATAAAATAAAATCTCCAATACTAACTTCTTCTATATTTCTCGTGCTTAACACTCTTTCATCAACTCCTTCGAAGTGTCCACAAATTATCGAAACCGATTTTTCCTTTGATAGTTCTTTGGCATAATTTTGATCAAATTTTTTTCCTCTTGGAGATAAATATAATATTTTTTCTCCCTCATTTTTATTTTGATCTAATGATTTTGCTAATACATCAGCCTTCATCAACATACCTGAACCACCTCCATAAGGAGTATCATCTACAGTTTTGTGTTTATCATCAGCAGCATCTCTAATGTTTACTACTTTTAAATTCCAAATATTTTTAGACATTGCTTTTCCATATAGACCTTTAGATAAAGGACCAGGAAAAATATCTGGATAAAGTGTAAACACTTGAGCTTGCCACATATACTGTCCTTAGTTTATTTTTTTTCCTCAGCTGGAGCTTCTTCCTTTGGAGCCTCTGCTGCTGGAGCTGCTTCTGCTTTAGGAGCTTCTTCCTTTGGAGCCTCTGCTGCTGGAGCTGCTTCTGCTTTAGGAGCTTCTTCCTTTGGAGCCTCTGCTGCTGGAGCTGCTTCTGCTGCTGGAGCTGCTTCTGCTGCTGGAGCTTTAGGAGCTTCTGCAGCATCTTCCTCTTTTTTATTTCTTTCTTTTTTAGGAACAGCTTTATTTGGATTATTTCCAGCTGCTGGCATAGGGATTAAATCATTTTCACCTAAAATTCTTGCAACTCTTGTTGTTGGTTTAGCGCCTTGACCTAGCCAATATTTAATTCTTTCAGCTTCAAGACCTACTCTTTCTTTTTTATCTTTAGGAAGTAGTGGGTTAAAAAAACCAACTTTTTCTATAAATCTTCCATCTCTTGGGAAACGACTGTCAGCTACAACAACTTTGTAAACTGGTCTCTTTTTAGAGCCTCCCCTTGATAATCTAAGTTTTAACATTTGTTCTCCTTATTTTATTATTTTAGTTTATTAAATAGCTCTGGTGGTATCCCTTGATCAGACATACCTTTCAGATTTCCTTTTGACATCTTTTTCATCATTTCAGACATCATTTTAAATTGCTTAAGCAATTTATTGATAGTGGCTGGATCTGTGCCAGAGCCATTAGCAATTCTTTTTTTTCTTGAACCATCAATTACTTTTGGATTCTCTCTCTCTTTTTTTGTCATTGATAAAATGATAGCTTCGTTTTTTGTTATAATACTTTCGTCAATCCCCGCTGAATCCATTTGAGATTTAATTTTAGATACTCCTGGCATAAAAGACATGATCCCCTCAATGCCTCCCATTTTTTTCATTTGTCTTAATTGAGAAAGGTAATCTTCCATAGAGAATTGACCCTTTTTTAAATTTTCCTCAGCTTTTTTAATGTTCTCTTCACCTAAATCTTGAGCAGCTTTTTCTACAAGAGAAACAATGTCTCCCATTCCTAAAATTCTATTTGCTATTCTATCTGGATGAAATACCTCAAAATTTTCTATTTTTTCACCTATACCCAAAAATTTTATTGGAACATTTGATACATATTTCATACTCACGGCAGCTCCACCTCTGGCATCACCGTCAGCTCTAGTTAATATTATTCCAGACAAGTTAACTGTGTTTTTGAACTCTTTTGCAACTGAAGCAGCAACTTGACCTGTAAGAGAGTCCGCTACAAGAAAAGTTTCTGCTGGATTAATAATGCTCTCAATTTGCTTGATCTCGCTCATCATTTGTAAATCAATTTGAGTTCTCCCAGCTGTATCAAACAAAATTATATCTGCTCCATTTAGATTTGCTGCACTCATGGCTCTTTGGCAAATATCAGTTGGTTGTTGACCTTCAATAATTGGAAGTGTCAAAATATTATTCTGTTCACCTAAAGATCTAAGCTGTTCTTGTGCTGCTGGCCTATAAATATCCAAACTGACCATCATCACTTTTTTCTTTTTGTTATCTTCTAAATATTTAGCTAATTTTGCAGTAGAAGTTGTCTTACCCGAACCCTGCAAACCAACCATCATCATAGGAACTGGTGGTACAGCATTTAAATTTATGTCTGCATTGCTAGAACCTAGTAAGTTTACTAGCTCATCGTAGACAATTTTTACAACCATATCTCCAGGAGAAGTTGATCTTATGATTTCTTGTCCTAAAGCTTTAGGTTTTACGTTTTCAACAAATTCTTTTGCAACATCTAAAGAAACATCTGCCTCAAGCAATGCTTGCCTAATACTTCTCAGGCCCTCATCTACCTGAGCTTCATTCAGAGAGGGTGCTTTTTTTAAAGAAGAAAATATTTCTTCAAATTTATTTGTTAAATTTTCAAACATATATTTTTTTGTTACGCATAGCAGTAACGCACTAGTGGGCGAACTCTCGCTGACTAGTGTCGATCTCTTTGTTTCCAAAGACACCGCAAAGTTAATGTTTTTGCGGAAACGGCAACAACCTATAATAGAGGTTCAAAAAGTCAATAAATAAGTTAAATATCTAATTATGAATATTAAAGCATTTAAAATGGACGGTTTAGGCAATGATTTTGTAATTATTGATAATAGAGAAAAAGTTACAAATCTTACCAAAGACCAAATAATTAAAATTTGTGACAGAAACTTTATAGGATGCGACCAACTTATATTAATTAATAAAGACCAAGATTACGATGCTTCAATAGAATTTTTTAACTCTGATGGCGGGGTTTCTGGTGCATGTGGAAATGGTACAAGGTGTGTGGCTGAGCTATTAGGAAAAGAAAAAAATAAAGACACAATTATATTAACAACTTTATCTGGCCATTTAAAATCTCATATTTTAGGAAAAAAATTAGTATCTACTGAAATTGGTTTGGGCAGAACTAAATGGAATGAAATTCCATTATCTCAAGAATTAGAAACTAAAAACTTAAATATTAAAATTGTTGATTCAAATAATAATGAATTTTTTGGAGGAACGGCCGTCAATGTGGGAAATCCTCATATAATTTTTTTTGTGGAAGACAACGAACAATTCAAAATAGAAAAAATTGGCCCAGAAATAGAAAACCACAAACTGTTTCCAGAAAAATGTAATGTCACAATAGCCACAATAGTAGACAAAGAGTTAATAAAGGTAAAAGTTTGGGAAAGAGGAGCTGGTTTGACAAAAGCATGTGGAACTGCAGCTTGTGCTACTGCCTTTGCTGCTAAGCAGGCAGGACTTGCTAGCGATAAAGTTAACATCGAATTTTCTACTGGAAGATTGACGATATCTATAGATGAAAACAATAGTATCCACATGAAAGGTCCTGTTTCTGATATAAAAGAAATTGATATAGAAATTTAATGGGAATTTTCGAAAAATTTAAATCAGGATTTAAAAAAAGTGCTTCAGCTTTTACATCGGGCCTAAGAGATATAGTTGTCAAAAAAGAAATTGATGACAAAACTTTAGACAGAATTGAAGATTATTTAATTCAATCGGATGTTGGGGTAGCTTCTGCCTCAGAAATTAGAGAAATAATCTCAAAAACAAAAATAGATCCAAACAAAGATTTAACTGCTGAGATAAATAATATTCTTAAAGACTACATTATCTCAGTTATGAAACCTTTAGAAAATAATGAATTTTTTAAAAATAAAGAAAAACTTAATGCCATTTTAGTTTCTGGAGTTAACGGCGTTGGTAAAACAACAACTATTGGGAAAATTAGTAAAATATTAAAAGAAAATGGTAATAAAGTTATGTTGGCAGCATCAGATACATTTAGAGCTGCTGCTATAGAGCAATTAGAAAATTGGGCAAAAAAAATTAATGTTGAAATTACAAAATCTTCACAAGGATCTGATCCTGCATCTGTAGCCTTTAAGGCAATAGAAACTTCTATATCAAACAATTTTAATCAAGTTTTAATTGATACTGCTGGAAGACTGCAAAATAAAAAAAACCTAATGGAGGAATATAAAAAAATAGCAAACGTTACAAAAAAAATAGATGAAAGTGCACCTCATGATGTGATTTTAGTTTTAGATGCAACTTCAGGTCAAAACGTTTTAAATCAAGTTGAAGAATTTAATAAAATTATCCCAATTACAGGCTTAGTGATGACAAAATTAGATGGAACAGCTAAGGGAGGAATACTTCTGGCTGTAGCCAAAAAGTATAAAATACCAATTATTGCACTTGGTTTAGGTGAAAAGGAAGATGATCTGCAAATTTTTGAAGCTGAAAAATTTGCTGATGCGTTTACACAAATTACTTAATTAAATTACTAGATATTAAAGGTTTATAGAAACTACATCTGTAATTATCCTTAAATTTGTAGTGTCCACAGTCCTTTGCAATAGAGGAAATAATGAAATCAAACTTTCCATTAGTTGGATATAAATCTAATTTCTTTTCAACAATATCGTATTTGAAATTTACTTTTAAACTTTTAACAGCACTAATCATTACCAATGTTTTGTTATCCTTTAATAGATAATAAGCAAAATCATCTGGAAAAACTGGAAAATTATATTCCTTTAAAAAATTTTTTGCTTTTCTTGGAAACCATTCATGAGAAATCAATGGTGATGATACTTCTGTTTTATAATCATATATATAAAGATCTTTAGGGTAATCATTGATGTAATTACTTACTTCCCCTTTTGCTAATATAGCCTTTTCTCTTGGTTTAAAATACAAAGCAAAATTTTCATCATGCGAGTTCATTTGATCAAGAAAAAATAAATTTTCAATTGAAGACAAATTTTCTTTAGAAAAGGAGGTTCCTGAAATAAGAAGAGTCAAAAAAATATAAATGAATAATTTCTTCATGATTAGAAATTAATTAGAATTTTTGGAATAAAATTGTTTTGATTGTGGCTTAATTTAAACTTTTTATAAATGAACCTAGTTGGAAAACCATATTATTATCAAATTCCATCATATGATCGTCATGTTTGGTAAAATAAGAGGACTTTGGATCATTTGCTAAATCAAACATCTTCTTTCCCATTGAAAAAGGAACAATTTGATCTTTTTCACCATGCATAACTAAAACTGGAATATTAATATTTTTTATTTTTTCATCATTTTTATATTTATCTTTCAATATTAGAGAGACAGGAATGTATGGATAAAAATTCTTAGCTGCAGCAATCATGGAAGTGAAAGGTGTTTCTAAAATTAAACCAGCATATTTTTTATTTTGAGAAACCTCAGTTGCAATTCCTGTGCCAAGAGACTCTCCATAAATGATTAAATCACTGTCACTCAAACCTTTATTTTTAAGCCAGTTAATTGCACTTTTTCCATCCTCATATAAAGCATTTTCAGATGGTTTTCCTAAATTTCCACTAAATCCACGCCAAGCGATTATTAAAAAATTTACATCCATATTTTTAAAATGATTTAATTTATGAATTCTATTTTCTAGGCTTCCTGCATTTCCATGAAAATAAACAACAGTCTTAAATTTTTTCAAATCTTTTTCATGAAACCATCCTAAAAGGCTAATGTTATCTGCTGTTTGAATTTGAACTTTTTCTATTTCTACTTCTATTTTATCTCCTGAATAATTATTTTCCTGGGGATGATACATTAGGTTTCTTTGAAATATAAAAAGATAAGCTAGTAAAATAAAATATATAACTAAGATCCAAAATATAATTTGCAAAATTAATTTCCTAGGTTTTGGTATCATAATTTTTCTTTGCTAAGTAAACTCCAACAAAAACAAGTGCAGTACCAATATAATGAAATGTTTCTAAATTTTCATCAAACAATATAAATCCGTAAATTGCTGCATAGATAGTAAATACATACAAAGTAAAACCAGTAAGTGAAGCTCCTAAGCTTTCTTGAGCTTTCGTATATAAAGTAAATGCTATAATTCCTGGTGAAACGGCTGCAAATATAGTCCACAATAAAAAATCAGAATTAAATATAGTTTGTTCAAAATAAATTTCTTCTGCCAAATAAAATGGAAATAAACTTACTGCACCAAAAAAAGATATCATAGAAAATCTAGTAAAAATCGATAATTGAGATTTCCAGTAAAATAAATAAATCGAATATAAAGCCCAGCCAATAGCAGCAGCCAACATCCATAAATCTCCAATGGTGAAATTTAAATTTAGAAGTAAATTTAAATCTCCTTTAATAATAATTGCTAAAACTCCAACTAAACACGAAATCAAACCAATAATTTTTAATAAATTAATTTTCTCTTTAAAAAATATTGCAGAAATCATAATTATAAAAATAGGAGATGAGGTATAAATAATTCCCATATTTGTAACAGTTGTCGTTTTACCTGCTAAAAAAGGAAACGCCCCACAAACTCCACATCCCATTGCTCCTAGAAAAAATAATTTTGAGTATTCATTTTTAATAACTTTGAAATTTTTTTTTAATGATGAATATGTGAAAGGTAAAAGAAGTAAAAATACAAACGTCCACCTCCAAAAAGCTAACGAAATTGGGGGCACAAACTCAACACCACCTCTAGCAACAATTAAATTAGATGCCATAAATATTGGTTGAATAAATAAAAGAGATAAAGCTAATAAATTTTTATTTTGATTAGACAATTGTATATTAAGAAAAATTATTTTTTATCGAAAAACGCTTCGTAAACCATCATAAAGATTGCTCCACCCATCAAAATATAAACAGGAAGAACATCAAAAAATCCAATCATCGATGATCTAGTCAACGTTGTTGCAAGTCCTACTAAAAAAGCAATTGCAAGAAGAGAACCTAAAAATGTTGTAAATTTTTGCATTTAATTATTACATTCCTTTTCTAACCAATTAGCAACACCTAAAAATCTTTGATCATCATATTTTGCACCAATTAATTGTACACCCAAAGGTAAATTGTTTTCACCTTGAAGTATAGGTAATGATATACAAGGTGTACCTAAATAAGACCAAACTTTATTAAATTCTGCCGTTCCTGTACTTTTTAAACCTTTCAGTGCTACTCCAGGACTAGATGGGGATAAAACTCCATGATAATCCTCAAAAACTTCCTTATAAGAATCATAACTTCTTTTCATAAAATCTATAGCTTCTGCATATTCTTTTGCAGAATGTTTATTACCTTTTGAAATTGCATCTTGCATATACTTAGATAATTTTTTCTTATACTTTTTATAATAGAGTGAAAAATTATTAGCTAAATCTGTCTCATGAATTATTTGATGGTATTTATGAATATCTTTAAAGTACGAGGGTGTATCAAAAATTTCGATATTATTTTTGAATGATTTTATAAAGTATTCAAATGCTTCTCTTGATTTTTTTCCAAGAAGCTTCCAATGATCAGTTTTGTAAAAAATAAATTTAGGATCAAACAAAGGTCCTTTTTTTGTTTCTGCTAGCATTTCATCACTAGAGTAATGAACTGTTGCTGTATCATAATTATCTTTTTTGATTAAAATTTTAGCAAGAAGAGCAACATCTTCTACCGATCTTCCAAAAACACCAATGTGATCTAATTTTTCAGATGTTTTAAGAACTCCATTTCTACTTATTAATCCATAACTGGGCTTATAGCCAACAACTCCACAATAAGATGCAGGTCTTATAACCGAACCTCCTGTTTGAGAACCAATTGCAAGCGGAGCCATAAAAGAAGCTACTGCTGCAGCAGATCCGCTAGATGACCCACCTGGAGTTCTAGAATAATCATGAGGATTTGTAGTTTTTGGAGGGCCTAAAAAAGCTAATTCAGATGTTGCTGTTTTTCCCATCACAATCGCACCAGCTGAAATTAATAAATCAACTATTTCAGCATTCTGAGAATATGATTTGCCTTTTCTTATTGATGTTCCACATTCTGTAGGCATATCAAGAGTTCCAACAATATCTTTTACTGCAACAGGAATTCCATGAAGTGGACCAAGAGGTTTTCCTAAATTTCTATGTTCATCCGCCTCTGCTGCTTTTTCTAATAAAAGTTTTTTGTCAAAGTGCGCCCATGCTTTTACGTCTTTTTCAAATTTGTTTATTCTGTCGATATAAATTTTGCACAACTCTACTGAAGTAATTTGAGAATCTTTAATTTTTCCAGCAAGTTCTTCAACTTTTAACGAAAAAACATCTGTCATTTTTTTTTATTGTGCAAATAAAGTTTCTGGCAACCAAAGTGCTATTCCTGGGAACATATACATTAAAAACATTGCAAAAATTACAATTGCTAAGAAAGGCATTATTCCTCTAAATATATCCAAAAGTTCTACATTAGATTTTTGAACTCCTTTTAAATAATAGGCTGACATCGCCATTGGTGGAGTTAAGAAAGAAGTTTGTAAATTTAAAGCAATTAACATTGCAAAGAAATATGGATTAACACCAAATACCTCTAACAATGGCAAGAATATTGGAACAAAAATAATCAAAATTTCAGTCCATTCTAAAGGCCATCCTAAAAGGAAAATGATTATTTGAGTAATGATTAAAAACTGCCAAGTAGTAATATTTATAGAAGTAAAGAAGTGCTCAAATACTTCGTGTCCACCTAAATAAGAAAATACTGATGAGAAAGTCCAGGAACCAATAAACAACCACATGATCATTGCAGTTGTCTTAGCGGTTAAAAATACAGACTCTTTAAAGTTTTGCCATTTAAGTGTTTTATAAAACCATGATAAAAGGATTGCTCCAAAAGCTCCTGCTGCAGCTGCTTCTGCTGGAGTTGCAATACCTGCTAAAATAGTTCCCAAAACAAGCATAATTAAACCAAACAGCGGAACGAAAGAAACTAAAACTTCTTTTAGAATTTCACCAGTTGGTGGGATATCTTCTTTTGGAGGTCTAGGAGCTATCGATGGATTTAACCATGCTCTAAATACTGCATAGGCAATATAAAGACCTGCTAAAAGTAAACCTGGGAATATTGCTGCTGCAAAAAGTCTTAAGGGTGATAGTTGGGCTATTACGGAATAAACAATAAGCATAATGCTTGGTGGAATTAAAATTCCTAAACATCCACCAGCACAAATTATTCCTGACGCAAATTTTTTATCATATCCTGCTTTAACCATTGCAGGCCAAGCTAACAGTCCCATCAAAGTTACAACGGCACCAATAATTCCTGTTGCAGTCGAAAATAAAGTACACGTAATTAATGCAGCTACCGCCATTGAAGCTGGGAGCTTGTGTGCAGCCAATCTAATTGCAAAAAATAATTTAGCTACAATTCCTGCTCTTTCAACAAGATAGCCCATGAATAAAAATAAAGGTACAGCAGTAAGAACATTGTTGTCCATCACCGTGTAAGTGTTTTGAACAAACAATTGGAATATACGATTATCAAAAATGTGCTCCATCATTGTTGCATCGTAATATGCAAAATATCCAAACCCAATTCCCATAGCCATTAAAGTAAAGGCAATCGGAAAACCTAAGAGAACTGCAAACAAAAACATACCCATCATCAAAATTGCAATTTCTGGATTTGTTAAACTAAATAACATTTTTATCGTCCTCTTCTTGAGCTGTTCTCATTAAAACTTGTTCTGTTTCTTCAGCCACAACCATTCTTGCTGGCCACTGTCCTGTTTGAATACAAATAATTGATCTGAATACCTCGCTAATCCCTTGAATGATTAATAAAACACCAGCAGCTGGTATCATTGTTTTAACCATATAAATCTGAATTTGAGCTGGACTACTCCAACTAGTCTCTTTTATTTTCCAAGCAAGTGCTGCGTACTCGTACCCATAAAAAGCTAATGCAATTACTCCAGGAAAAAAGAAAATAAAATATAATACTAAATCAATCCAAGCCTGGGTTCTTTGACTAAACAATCTATATATAACATCTCCTCTCACGTGAGATTCCGTAGCTAAACAATAAGCTCCTGACATCATTAAAATTGCACCATACATTTGCATACTAAAATCAAAATTCCATAGCGTTGGAGAATTAAAAACGTAAGCCATCACTACTTCATAAACAGTTCCTCCCATTAAAACTACGATGCACCAAGAAAAAGCTTTTCCCATCGATGTGCTGAGAGTATCTGCAAATTGAATAAATGACTTCATATTAAAGAAATATATTAAAATACGTGTAAAAAAAAGGGGGTTTTTCAACCCCCTTTTAAATTTATTTTAAAGTTAATTAGATTTTAACTTTTTCGATTGGACCAAACTCATTTTCATAAGCTAATTTGTAGTTCGGTTGATTCATCAACAGATACTTCATAGTTCTCTTAGCGTATGCTTTTTGTGAGTCTACTACTTTCTTGAAGAAAGCGTCTTTAGCAGCAAACTCTCCTACAACTTTATCCCAGCCTTTTAATTGCTCAGCTAAAATTGCATCAGATGTTTGGTAAACGTTTACCTTATGCTCGTTCATCAACTTAGCAAGGTCAGTTGAATATCTAACCAATGCTTTGAAGTAGTTATCTGAGTTTGCAGCGTAAGCAGCATTTCTCAAGATAGCTTGATGAGCCGGTGAAAGGCTATCGTATCTTTTCTTGTTAATCGGCACTTCAAACATTTCCTGAGATTGGTGGAAACTTCCTAAGTGATAATGTTTAGATACGTCTTGCATTCCAAACTGTGAGTCTGATGTTGGGTTGTTAAACTCAGCAGCATCAATCAAACCAGTTTTCATGGCTGGTTGGATTTCACCACCTGGTAACTGTCTTACAACCATTCCCATAGCAGTTAAAACGTTAGTCGCTAGACCAACAGTTCTGTACTTCATACCTTTAACATCAGATACTTTAGTTACGTTCTTTTTGAACCAACCAAAAGGCTGTGCAGGCATTGGCATATGGAAGAAACCGTAGTAATTAAATCCTACGCTTTTTACAGCTTCATCGTATAAAGCTCTTCCTCCACCATACTCCATCCATCCCATAACTTCTTGAGATGACATTCCGTATGAAGGACCTGTTCCGAAAAGAGACGCAGCAGGGTTTTTTCCGTACCAGTATGCTGTCACCCAGTGACCCATATCTACTACTCCAGAACTAACCGCTTGTCCAATTTCAGAAGTTTTTACAACTGCTCCAACTGGTTGAACGTCAATTTTTAATTTACCATCTGACATATCGCTAACCATTTTCGCATAGTCTGACGCCATTTCGAAAAAGATGTTAGCACCTGATGGCCAAGCAGCTTGCATTTTTAAAGTAACGTGACCGTCACCTAAAGCAATGTTTGGCATAGCTACTGCTGCTGCTGTTGCTGCACCAGTTGCTGCCGCTGCTTTGAAGAACTTTCTTCTTGAAGGAGTTTTAGAACTCTTCAAAGATTTCTTATTCTTAATCATTTATTCTCCTCTAGTTAATTAACTTGGCGAGCACTAAAACATATTTTCATATTAGAGTCTTTCTAAAAAGTGACCTAGAATGGGTTAGATATAATTTTTTTACAATTATAGGTAGAATTTAAAACTTAAATTAATTTATTATTTTCGTAAATACAGCACTTTTCAGCTGGTATGTGAAGTTTAATTTTTTCACCTGGAATTTCAGTTTCTCTATTAACCTTAGACTTAATTTCAAAATTATCCATTCTTGCAGTAATCAATTTGTAATTTCCAAAATCTTCAACTTTTTGAACATTTACATCAACAAGATTTTCACTTTGATTTTTTGCAATTTTAATAAACTCAGATCTAATTCCTAATTTTATATTTTTACTTTTTAAATTAGACAAGTTTGTATTCGTCTTAATTACTGTATTATTTATTTTAACAGTATTTTCTGAAGTTGCTTCACTATCAAATAAATTCATAGCAGGTGAACCAATAAAGTAACCAACAAAAGTTGTATTAGGTCTTTCAAATAATTCTTTGGGTGAACCTGTTTGTACAACTTCTCCTTCGCTCATCACAATTATATTATCTGCAAATGTCATGGCTTCGTTTTGATCATGTGTTACATAAACTAAAGTTGTTTTGTATTGTTCGTTTATTTCTTTTAAGTTTCTTCTCAATCTAAATTTTAAATCAGGATCAATAACAGTCAAAGGCTCATCCATTAAAACTGCAGCAACATCTTCTCGTACCAAACCTCTTCCTAAAGATATTAATTGTTTTTGATCTGCTGTTAATTTTCGCGCAGGAGAGTTTAAAAAAGATTTTAAATTTAAAGTTTCTGCAACAGAGTTGACTCTTTCATCTATTTTGGCTTTTGAAAAATCTCTGCACTTTAATGGAAAAGCAAGATTTTCAAAAACTGTCATGGTGTTATAAATTACTGGAAACTGAAAAACTTGAGCAATATTTCTTTCTTCTGTTTTTAAATCTGTAACATCCTTATCATCAAATAATATTTTTCCAGCTGATGGTCTTACTAATCCAGAAACAATATTTAACATTGTTGTTTTTCCACATCCAGAAGGACCTAAGATTGCGTATCTATTTCCATTCTCCCAAGTCATCGAAAATGGATTTAATGCATAAACTGGATTTGGATCATTTGGATTGTAAGAATGTGAGATATTACTTAAATCAATTTTAGCCATTGTTTCCTCCAAATGGTGAGGATGCTAATTTACCATCAGCAGCAAAGGCGTAAGCTCTATCTATTTTAAAATCTATTTTAATCTTGTCATGAATTTTAAAATTCAAAACCTCTTCTATAGAAATAATAATTTTTATAGTTCCTCTTTTTAAATGGAGTAAAGTTTCAGAACCACTAATTTCAGCAAGCTCAACTTCAAATTCATGACCATTTTCATTAAGTTCAATGTCTGAAGATCTTAAACCAATCTTTAACCCGCTATCTGTTAACTTTGATAAATGATTGGGCGCTTTAATTTCAATACCTTCAAATCTTATTTGCTCATTAGATATTTCTGCTTCAATAATATTCATAGGTGGGTCGTTAGAAATTTCAGCAACTTTTAAAGAACTAGGGTTCTCAAATATTTCTTTTGCTGGACCTACTTGTAGCACTTTGCCTTCATCTAGAACAATTACTTCTCCATTTAATTCCATGGTTTCTCTTGGGTCTGTAGTAGAATAAATTAAGATAGTTTCATCTGCTAAACCTTTTGAAAACAAACTCTTAAATTCCTCTCTAAGCTGTTCTCTCAATTTGTAATCTAAATTAACTAAAGGTTCATCTAGCAATAATATTTTAGCATTTTTAACTAATGATCTTGCCAGAGAGACACGTTGTTGCTGACCACCAGACAACTCCTGTATTTTTCTGTTTTCATAGCCAACTAACCCAACTGATTTTAAAGACTCCATTACTTTACTTTTGATTTCTTCATTATCGATTTTTCTTTGTCTCAAAGGAAAAGCAATATTTTCAAATACATTTAAATGAGGATAATTAATAAATTGTTGATACACCATAGCTACATTTCTTTGCCAAACTGGAACCTTTAAAAAATCCTTACCATCAAATTCGATAGCACCACTATCTGGAGTTAAAAGTCCAGCTATAGTTTTTAATAAAGTTGTTTTACCTGATAAAGTTCTTCCAAGAATTGTGTATAAATTCCCCTCTTTAAAATTAAAAGACACTTCGTTTAGGTGATACTCTTCACTTGGTTTAAATGTTAAGTTGTTAGCAATTAAATTCATTATTTAATTGCTCCTGATAGATTTCCTTTAGATAGATATCTCTCAACTATGAAGGCTACTATAATTAATGGTGCAACTGAAACCAGAGCAGATGCTGATAAGCTCCACCATGGAGTAACAGATGAGTTCAAAGCAACAATTTTTACCGGTAATAACTGTACTTCTGTGAAAGTTAAAATGAATGCAAAGAAAAAGTCTATCCATCCAAAAATAATACAAAACATACCAGCAACAATTAATCCTGGTATTGAGTTTGGTAGCACCACTTTTAAGAAAGCTTGATAAGGATTACATCCATCAATCAAAGCTGTTTCATCAATCTCTCTTGGAACTTTATTAAAGAAATCAACCATAATCCAAACTGCAATAGGCATCAGTAAAACAATATAAACTACAATCAATCCTATGAGGCTATCTAATAAATTAATTGAACTTAAAAACAAAAAAAATGGAATTGATAAAACAATTGGTGGCATAATTCTTTGAGAAATAAAGAAAAATGTAATGTCATTGTTTTTTACAAAGCCTGCTTTAAAGGTGTATCTGGATAAAGCATAAGCTGACAATGTGCCAAGAATTATACTAATTAAACTTGCAGTACAGGTTACAAATAAACTATTGAAATAAGGTTCTACTATATCAACTCCACCTTTAGCTGGAGACTTTATCAAAACTTTCCAACCCTCTAAATTAGGTTCAAAGTCTACCCATGGTATATACGTAACTCCACCATTTACAGATTGAAAATCTTTAAACGATGTAGTTAAGGCCCAAAGAAAAGGAGCAACAACAAAGACTGCCCAAAAGACAATAAAAAAATATTTTAAAAATGTATAAAGCTTGCTCATAATTTATTCTTTTAAAAGTAATTTAGTTAAAACCTTTGCAATAATTGTTAAACTTATGATCATAATAATTAAGTAAGTAAAAGACATCGAAGCTGCGTATCCCATTTGAAACTCTCTTAATCCTTTAATAAAAATATAAAAACTTGACGTTTCTGTAGAGGTACCTGGCCCTCCTGATGTTAGGACATAAACGGTATCCATAATTTTTGATGCCTCAATTAATCTAATAATTATTGCACCAATTGATATAGGCGCCATTAGTGGGAAAGTTACATAAATAAATTTTCTTACTGGACTAGCTCCATCAATCGCAGCAGCCAAAAATGGTTCTTTAGGTAATGACAATAAACCCGCTAATAAAAGTAGAAACATAAACGGTGTCCACTGCCAAACCTCAACTATAATTACTGTAAATTTAGCTAAAGCTGGGTCTGTTAACCATTTGGGAGATAAACCAAAATTAGATAAAATATCATTAACAGGTCCTAAAGACTCATGAAAAAAAGTTCTCCAAATAACAGTCATAATTACTGGAGTTGTCATCATTGGAACTAAAAATAAAACTCTAAAAAATCTTTTAAATTTGATGTCTTTCCAAACCATATGTGCAAGAGCAAATCCAATCACATACTGGAGAATTACTGTTGTAACAGACAAAAAACTTAATCTAAAAAAAGACTCCCAAAATCTTGGGTCATCTGTAAATAGACGGATATAGTTTTCTATACCTATAAAATCTAAACCTGGATTATAACTATTCCATCCAGATAAACTTAATCGAACTACAAAAATAATTGGAAAAATTAAAATTCCAATCAGTACAAATAGACCTGGAAACAGAAAGAAATATTTATGCTTAAAGTTCATTTATAAAGTTGGATTATATTATTTTTTTTATATGTGGCCATTTTAATAAATGGCCACATAAATTAAGTATTATTATAGTTGGTTGTCTTCCATTTTAACACCAACAGCGTAGGCATCTCTTACTGCTTTTTTACCTACTCTGCTTACAATTGCTTCCCACTCTTTAGCAACTTCGTCTAATGCTTCTTGAGGAGACAATTGTCCTGCTAAAGCTTTAGAAGTTCCTGTAGCGACAGCACTTGTAAACTCAAATACACCTGGAACTCTTAAAGGGAAAACTCTATTTTGACTTTTCTCCATGTCTAAAAGTGTTTGAGTGTAACTGTTAGCGATCTCTGGATCCCAACCCATACTATTAATGTAAATATTAGGGTCGAAGTCAGAGTTTTTGAAAGGGTTAACACCAAATCTACCAATTGCTAAGTCAGCTTGGTGGTTTGCTCCATTTGAGAAGAAGCAAAGATAATCAAACGCCATATCTTTTACTTTACTTTTCTTAGCAACACCAACTGCCCAACCCCAAACAATGTAAGGAGCTTGGTTGTATTGGTTTTCCCAACTATTTGAAACTCTGTTCCAAACTTTGTTGGCACCTGGAAGAGGAGCTGCACCTACTTTGTTTTTAATAGGGCTGTCATCTTGCATCGCTGCAATAAATGCATCATCCCATGAAAAACTAAATAAAGTTTGTCCACCACCAAATGATCCAATTTCGTCACCTAGACCAAAGTTAGTTCCCCCTGGAGGAACATATTTAGTAGCTTCAACCCAATCAGTTAAAGCTTCAACGAAACCTGGATTATTAATGTTTGGTTTCATAGTTTCTAAATCAAAAAAGAAACCACCTGGAGTTCTTGGATTTTTAGCATATGCAACTGATCTGCTGAAAAAAGCTGCGAACATTAAGTCGTCTTTTTTCATAACTTCAGCTGAACCATATTCTAACTCACCATCTCCATCCCAGTCCCAACCATTAAAGAATTTTGCCATCTCAGCATATTCTTTCCAAGTTGTTGGAACTTTTAGATCTTTTCCTGTTTCTGCTTTATATTTTTTTTGCATTTCAGGATTATCAATGACGTCTTTTCTATATTTTAGATAGTGTCTGTCACCATCAACTGGATACTGGTACATAGTTCCATCCCAAGATGATACACCCATATGAGATTTAGTTACGTCTTTCATCTCTGTTGAGTTCATATACTTCTTAGGAACTGGTGCTAAATATCTTTTCCAGTCATTGATAAAGTTAGAAAATCCAAACACAATATCGTAAGGTGCTTGTCCAGCTTGAAAAGGAACCATTGCTTTAGAATACAAATCACCTGCTGGTGTATGAGTAACTTCAACTTTAGCTCCAGTTAATTTTTCAAACTGTTCAGCATGAAGAGCTGTTGGCTCTCCCATTACTGGAATTGCGTGAGTATTTATTTTAAGAGTTTTTCCTTTGTAATTTTTCTTAGACATTTCCTCATAAGAACAATCACCTGGAATATCTCCTGTTGCTTTGATATGTGGGAATTGATCACTCCACTTATCAGCATATGCCATAGGGCTAAATATCATCATACTTGATATTACAGCCGTTAAGCAGGTTTTTATTATTTTCATTATCACCTCTCTTTTTTTTTTACGGAACTAAAACAGCTCGTCCCTTAACCTTACCATCGTTAAGATCATGAAGCGCTTTATTAGCATCGTCTAAACTATACTCCTGCATAGAGAGCTTAACTTTACCTCTGTCAGCTAACTCCATTAATTCATATAATTCAGACCACGTTCCCACTAAATTACCTACAATTGTTTTCTCAGAAATAATTAAATCTACTGCAAGTGATTTAATTTCTTCTCCATATCCAACTATGTAGTAAAAACCACCATTAGAAGTCATTTGAATTCCCATGGCAGTAGATCCTTTTTCACCTACGAAATCAATTACAGCTTCAGAACCTTTTCCTTTTGTTAGTTCTTGAACTTTTTCAATTTCGTTTCCATCAATTAAAACTCCGTGGTCACCACCAAGTTCCATTGCATGTTTCAATGCTGCTTCAGATTTTTCAACAATAATAATATCTGCTGCACACATAGCTTTTAAACATTGAATAGCGATGTGACCTAAACCTCCTGCACCAATAATTGTACAACTCTGACCAGGTAGCAAATGTCTTGTTGCTTTTTTTACCACTCTATAAGCTGTAAGACCTGCATCTGAAAAAGGTGCAACATCTTTAGGCGCTAATACTTTTGGAAGTTTAATTAGATTTCTAACGCTAGTTTTTAATAGTTCAGCGTAGCCACCTTCTTTAATACTTAATCCAGGAAATGCGCCTGCTTCAGCATGCATATCATTACCTCTTCTGCAATCTAAACAAGTTCCTCCTGTTCCAGAAATAAGTGGGTGTAATATTACAGGATCACCCTTTTTAAATTCAGTAACGTCTGAACCTACATCTTCTACCCAACCAGCATTTTCATGTCCCATTACGCATGGTAATAATTTTCCATCTGGATCTTGGATGTGTTTCCATACTCCTTCAATAATATGTAAATCAGTTCTGCAAACTCCTGCAGCACCAATTTTAACTATAACGTCTGACGCCTTTTCAATTTTAGGATCTGGCATCTCCTCACCTGTGACCCAGACCTTTTCTTTCATTTCAGGGTCGTATTTATGCAAAACCTGTGCTTTCATTATTATCTCTCCTTTAATATTTCAGTAACACTATTAAAGTTCTGATGTAGAATGGAGTCAACGGCATCTTTATATGTACAGAAAGTTAACAATTACAACCTGTGGTTGGTTGTTGTATCTAAAAAAACAAATAAACTTTTAAAATGTCAAACTTAAGTCACTCAAACCGCGAACTTAGAAATATCCTACATAAAAGGAATATGAGCTCTTATGAGATGGGAAAAGATATTAACGAAAGTTGGTTAAGATGTATCAGTGAAGGCCTTGATCCATTTAATGATCCTAAACAAAGTGTAATTTCATCAATCGAACTAAAAGAAATAAAAGAGCGAAATGAATCTATCAGAAGAATAATTATTCCTGAACTAGAACTTCTTTATTCCCAAATAGCGGGAACAAATTTTATGGTAGCTTACTCAGATGAGAAAGGATTAGTCTTAGATACAATTTATGACAAATCTTGTTTACAAACTGACGTTGGTAAAACAGTAATACCAGGATCAATTTGGGCAGAAAAAATTTGTGGAACAAATGGTCTTGGATTATCTGTTGAACTAAAAAAACCAACTATCGTTTCAGGTAAAGAACACTTTTTTACTGCTCATGAAAATATATCGTGCTTTGCAAGTCCAATTATAAATTATGATGGTAAAATTATTGGTATTATAGATGCTTCAACAGACTCGATGTCCAGAGAACAACATACACTAGCTTTAGTAAGACTTGCTACTAGAAGTATTGAAACCAAATTATTTATTAAAAAGTTTGAAAACGAATTAATTATTTCTTTTCACCCAAGACAAGAATATCTAACTACAACTAGTGTTGGGATGCTGGCAATAAATGGGGATGGATTAATTGTGGGTGCAAATAACAATGCAAAAATTATGCTTAACGGACTAGTTGATTTGAAAAATGAAAATTTTAATAAAATTTTTACAACTTCATTTTCATCAATTGCGTCAGATATCTTAAATAATAAAACTCTAAAGATAACAGATCATTTAGGTTCATCTGTTTTTGTGGTCAAAAGTCAAAATTTTAAAGAAAGTAAATTTATAGAAACTGGCAAACAAAACAAAACTAACGCTTGTAAAAATTGCGAGGATACAAAAATTAAAAGAGAAAAGTGTATTCTAATTAGATCTACTTTTAGTGAAACTAATAATATTTCTGCAGCATCAAGAAAATTAGGTGTATCTAGAACTACAATTTATAAGCATCTAAATTAATTATTTTTTACTAAAAAATATAAATAAGAAGTTAAAGACGTAACTAGTACAAAAGACATTGCTAATTGAAATGAAGTTATTTCAGAATAATTTAAACTTAATCCTAAATCTATAATAAGGCCGATTATCCATTGCAGAAAAAAAGCACCTATAAATATTAACAAATTATAAGAAGTTAGAGCTTTGCCTGCATTAGATACAGAGAAAGCCATCCCAACTGCTGGCTGAATTAAGGACAAAAATACAGCTGAAACTATGAATAATGCCCAATGAATTGAATCTGTATTTGGACCTAGATAAATAATTACACCCAATACCAATAAACTTAATGGTGAACCATATTTCAATAATCTGATTGCATCATTAACGTTCTTTGAAAATTTCGGAACAAAATAGCCCCATATCAAAAATGATAGCAACATAAAAAAATAAATTAAAAATAACCCTTTTGCACTTTCTTCTGGTGTATACCCAGATACTTTTATCATCCAAGGACCAGCCCATAGTGTTTGGATAGCAAATAATCCTCCAGTGCTAAAAAAGCCCATTGGAATAACACTTCTGAAGAATTGATTTTGCCAAACAATACTCAATTTTGCATCATCGTTTTTCTGACTACCTTTTGAAGTCCACTGAGGAATAAAAATAATTATCAAAATTATACAAACCAAAGTTATGAAAGCTAAAAGCAAAAATATATTTCTCCAACCAATTATAGGTAAAAAAAATTGAACTGGTAAACTTGATGACAACATACCAATTGCACCGACCATTAACATCCATGAGTTTGCACGTTGTTGGGTTTCATCTTGATACCAAATCCGATAAGCTGTCAAAGGCCCCATTAAACAAGCTCCAACACCAACTCCTATAATAATTCTAGATACTAAAAGAGTTAAAAAATTCTGAGCGAGAGCAAATATTAATAAACCAACAATGGTTAATGATAAAAAGTATGAAACAATTTTTCTTGGACCTCTCATGTCTAGCATATAGCCTAAAGGGATTTGTACACTTGCAAATCCTAGAAAATATCCACCTCCCAATAATCCAAGCTCTCCCGCAGAAAGATTAAATTCATTTACTAATTCAGGTGAAATTGTTGCAGTTATTGCTCTTAAGAGAGTAGAAATAAAATATCCTAAAGCAAAAACTAAAAAAATTATAATAGCTTTTGATTTAGCTAGAACAGGTTTATTCATTAAAATTTAGTTAACTTTATTAACGCAATTACCAGTTCTAAAAAATTCTTCTATATTGTCTATTGCTAAATTTCCCATTGCAATTCTAGTATCTTTTGTAGCGCTTCCTAAATGAGGCAAAACAAAAACACTCGGGATTTTTAAATAACCAGGATTTAAGTTTGGTTCATTTTTATAAACATCTAATCCTGCAGCATAAATTTTTCTTCTATTCAATGCATCAATCAAAGCTTCATCATCAACTATATCACCTCGAGCAACATTTGTTATCACAGCACCTTTAGGGAAATACTCAACTGTCTCTTTATTTATTAGGTTTTCTGTTTCCTTTGTAGCTGGGCAACAGATAGATAAAACATCTGAAACTGAAAAAAGACTTTTTATACTGTCATGATAAATTGCGCCCTGCTCTTTATCTTCACTTAATTTTGAACGATTATGATAATGAATAACCATGCCTAAAGATTTAGCAATATTTGCAATTTTTTGACCGATACGACCCATACCTAAAATTCCTAGTCTTGTTCCTGTTAACTGTTTTCCAATTAAATAATCTGCGGACCATTTCCATCCACCCTCACGCGCAGATTCAATTCCTTCTGACGCTCTTCGACAAGCTCCTAATATAAGCAATATTCCTATCTCAGCTGTAGCATCTGACAAAACTTCTGGGGTATTAGTTACGGCAATACCTCTTTTTTTAGCAGCATCTAAATCAATATTTCCAAAACCAACTGCAAAATTTGAAATTATTTTAATACTATCTGGAAGTTTATTTATTGTATCAGCATCTAATTTTTCAGTTAAAGATGATAAAATTCCATCACATCCTTCACTCATTTCAATAATTTTTGATTGTGAATAAAGTTCATCATTTGAATTAAATTTAGCTTCAAATAATTTTGATGCTTTATCTTCACTCTCTCGGATCAGTCTTCTTGTAATTAAAATTTTTTTCATAAAACCCCTATTTTAAAATTTCAGGTTTGGGACCGCCTGTGTACCAATCCAAAACTTCAATTGTATGTAAAATTGGGACTTTAGTACCATGAGAAATTTGGGTAATACAACCAATATTTCCTGTTGAAATAAAGTCAGGATTTAAACTTTCTATGTTATTTACCTTATTTTTTAATAGTTGTTTTGCAATTTTTGATTGTAAAATATTATAAGTTCCTGCTGATCCACAACAAATGTGTCCTTGAGGAATTTCCATTATTTCATTATCAGTTTTTTCAAGTAATGAAATTGGTTGTGAATGAACTTTTTGACCGTGCTGCATTGAACATGCAGAGTGATAAGCAACTTTATATTTCTTTCCTTTAGATTTTATATTTAACTTTAAACTTTCAAAAATGTATTCAGAAATATCTCTTGTAAGATCTGATATGACTTTGGCTTTTTTACTTAACTCTTTGTCATCTCTAAAAATAAAACCATAATCCTTCATGGTAGTACCACAACCAGATGTATTAGATAAAATTGCATCTAAATTTCCCTTTTGATGCTCATCATACCAAGTATTTATATTATTTTTAAAATCTTGGTGAGCATCCTCTTCTTTTCCTAGATGGTGATTTAAAGATCCACAGCAACGAATTTTTTTTGGAACTACGACTTCAACCCCATGTCTATTTAACAATCTGATTGTTGCTTCATTTATTTGAGGTGAAATTTCTTTTTGTACACATCCAGTTAATAATGCAACTCTTGCTATTCTTTTCTTGTCTGAAACTTTATAAATCTCTTTAATAGGTAAAGTTTTTTTTGGAAAAGTTGTTGGCATTAATTCAATCATGTCTTTAATCTTTGTAGGCATCAAGAATTTGAATGGCATTGCCAATTTAACAAAAAAACTTGAAAGTCTAAATACTTTAACATTTGGTAAAGTGATTGATAAAAAATATCTAATTAATTTATCAAAAAAAGATCTTTCATAATTTTTTTCAATATATTTTTTTCCATGATCTATGATGTGCATGTAATTCACACCAGCAGGACAAGTAGTCATGCAGCTATAACATGAAAGACAACGATCGATATGCTTAACAACTTTTTCAGTTGGTTTTCTGTTATTTTCCAACATGTCTTTAATAAGATAAATTCTACCTCTTGGACCATCTAATTCATCACCTAATAGCTGATGTGTAGGACAAGTAGCATTACACATTCCACAATGAACACACTTTTTAAATACTTTTTCTGTAGCAAAATTATCAGAGTCTTTAAGTTGCTGTTCAGTAAATTTTGTCTGCATTAAATTCCTCTATACATTTTTCCAGGGTTTAAAATTCTTTTTGGATCAAAACTTTTCTTAATTTTTTCTGAAATCATTAAACGTATATCATCAACTGTAAAAATTGATTCTCCATAATCATAATCTGCTGAGGTTTTTATTACAGTTAAATAACCCCCAGCTTCCAAAGCTATTTTTTTTAGCTCTTTTATTTTTTCTTCTTTTTGTTCATCAACTTCTATCCAAAACAATGATCCACACCAATCCACAAAATATTTATATTTATTATCTAAAAATTTTAATAAATTTGATCCTTTTGCTGGAGGAATAACCATTCTGATTAAATTATTTTTTGTGTTCTCAAAAATTTCTAAATTATTAATTTTTTTCCAAAATGGTTCTGATTGATAAACATCTAAAGTAGAAGTTTCAAATTTACCAAGTTCAAGCTCTTTACTTAAATTTTTAATTTTTTCCTTAATTGAAATTTTATCTCCTTCTACTCTAAAAGCTAGAAAAGAAGTATTTGATTTTAAATCATTAAATTTAAATACAGAATTTTTTTTCTTTAAGAAATCATCATCCTTTGATTTGTTAGGAACATACACTGCTCCTGATATTTCACTGCTTGAACTTGATAACTTAATAAATAAATCAAAAATCTCTTCAGATTTATCAATATAAATTGCTATTGTATTTGATGAATCTTTTTTTGGTAAAACCTTTAAAGTGATTTCTGTTAAAGCTACTAATGTGCCAAAAGATCCAGCTATAAGTTTTGACAAATCATAACCTGTAACATTTTTAACTACTGTTCCACCTGATTTGATAAGATCCCCTTTGCCGTTTACTCCTTTAAAACCCAAAACATGATCTCTAACACTTCCAACTTTAAACCTTCTTGAGCCTGCATAATTACAAGATAAATAACCTGCAACAGTTCCTTTGTTAGATACACCATTTTTTATATAACCAAAATCAATAGGCTCGAAGGCTAATTCCTGATTATTTTCATCAAGTATTTTTTCAACTTCTTCAATTGGTGTGCAAGCCTTTACTTTAATATACAATTCTTCAGGTCTGTAATCTATTATGCCTGTTAACTTCGAAAGTGACATTGTATTTGCTGATTGAGCTTTATTTCCTATGAAGCTTTTAGAGTTATTTCCTATTATTTCTGTAGGAGAATCTTTTTTGTAAAGTTCTCTAATTAATTCTGAAACTTCACTTTCATTTTTTGGATAATAGATATTATTAGAATCTTGGAAGATCTGGGAATTTATCTTTGCTTTTATGGACATGAACCCTTCCTTCCTCCGCGCACTTTCTAAGAATAGGATATACTTTTCCAGGATTTAACAAGTTTTTTTCGTCTAATGATTTTTTAATATCTAACTGTTGTTGGATATCATTATCATTAAACATCTCACACATAAGTTCTCTTTTTTCAATACCAACTCCATGCTCTCCTGTGATTACTCCTCCAAGTCTTACGCAAGTTTTTAATATTTCTGATCCAAACTCTTCAGTTTTTCTTAACTGCTCTTTATCATTTCCATCAAACATAATTAATGGATGTAAATTTCCATCACCTGCATGAAAGCAATTTGCCACTGGTAAATTATATTTTTCTGAAAGTTTTTTTATTTCAAGTAAAGCTTCTGCGAGTTTACCTCTAGGTATTGAGCCATCCATACAGTAATAATCTGGGGCCATCGCACCACATGCTGGAAAAGCAGCTTTTCTTCCAGCCCAAAAAGATAGTCTTTCTTTTTCATTTTTGCTTAATTTTAAACTTGAACAATTATTTTTTTTACAAATTATCTCAACTTTTTTAATCAACTCATTTACTTCTGACTCTGTTCCATCAAGTTCAACAATTAATAATAATTCGGCATCTCTTGGATAACCAGCTTTGCTAAAATTATCTGTTGCTTCAATAAGAGCTTTGTCCATAATTTCCATTCCAGCTGGAACTATTCCGCTTGAAATTATTTCAGACGCTGCATCTCCTCCTTCTTTAATAGATGGAAAACCAATTAAAGCTGCTTTAACAACTTCTGGTTTTTTCAGAATCTTAACAGTTACTTCAGTAACAACGCCTAATAATCCTTCTGAACCGCAAATTAATCCCATAAGGTCATACCCTTCTTGATCAAAAGATTTTCCTCCAATTTTACAAATGGTTCCATCCATCATTACCATTTCTACACCTAAAATATTGTTTGTTGTGGTTCCATATTTTAAAGAATGAACACCTCCTGAATTTTCAGCCACATTACCACCTATTGAGCATGCTAATTGACTAGATGGATCTGGAGCATAATAAAAACCCTTATGTTCTACAGCATGAGTAATTCCTAAATTAGTAACACCAGGTTGAGTGATCACACATTTATTCTCATAATCAATTTCTAAAATTTTATTAAATTTTCCTAAACCTAAAAGGATGGCATCTTGCAAAGGTAATGCTCCACCAGATAAACCTGTACCAGCACCTCTTGGAACTACTTTGATATTTTCTTCATTACAATATTTAAGAATTTCACTAACTTCTTTAGTGTTTTCAGGCAAGACCACAGCTAAAGGCGTTTGGGTATAAACTGAAAGAGCATCAGTTTCATAAGGTCTCAATTCATCAGCTTCGCTTAAAACATTTTCTGGGTTAGTTAAACTTGATAGTTTTTTTACTATTTGAGATTTATTAGATACAATAGACCTATCAATTTTTGGCAAAGCTATTTCAGACATAGCTTAACCTAGCATTTTTTTGATATTTTCCAATGCGTTAGAAATGTTATCCTGAGATGCAGCAAAGCTAAATCTTACGTAATCTTTGCATGTTTTTCCAAATGCTGTGCCTGGGACAATAGCAACGCCCGCTTCATGCATAGCTCTTTTACAAAACTCTGAACCATCCATTCCAGTTCCTATAACTTTTGGAAATGCGTAAAATGCTCCCCCTGGCAAACTGCATTCTACTCCTGGTAAACTATTTAATCCTTCATGAATTAGTTTTCTTCTTTGTGTGAATTTTTCCATCATCAAATCAATTGAATCGTCTGGTCCATCAAGTGCTGCTATTCCTGCAAATTGAGCTGCAGCATTAACACAAGATACACTATTGATTAATAGTTTATTTATATGTTCAATTAATTTCTCTGGCCAAAAACTCCAACCAAGTCTCCATCCTGTCATTGAGTAAGCTTTACTCCAACCTTCTAAAACAATTAGTCTGTCTCTTAACTCTGGATAATTAAAGAATGTTGGCATTTCTTTATTGTCAAATATTTGTCTACTGTAAATTTCATCACTTAGGATTGTAACATGCGGATGTTTTTTTAAACCCTCTGCTAATTTATCAATTTCAGACTTCTCAACAAAACTTCCAGTTGGGTTGTTAGGGTTAATTAAAATTAACAATCTAGTCTTTTCAGTGATTAAAGATAAAATTTTATCTGCACTAAATTTTAAATCTTTATCTTCTGTTAAATCGTAAGGTACAGCAGTAGAGCCTGTATAATTAATCATAGACTCATAAATAGGAAAAGCTGGTGTAGGATGAATAATTTCTGCTCCTGGCTCCCCAAAACACTGTATAGCATAATGCATTGTAGGTTTACCACCTGGCATTATGATAATTCTTTCTGGATCTACTTCAGCGTTATATCTTTTCTTGATCCATCTAGTAACCGCTTGTCTGCACTCTAAAATTCCATTTGAAAGAACATAGCCATGGTGACCATCATCTAAAGCTTTCTTTGCAGCTTCAACTACATGTTTAGGTGTTTTAAAATCTGGCTGACCCAACCCAAGATGTATCATTGGGTTTCCTTGCGCTTCTAATTTTTTAGCTTCTGCTAAAACTGAAAAAGCACTTTCTGTTCCAAGTCTATCAAGTGACGCTGCTAGTTTCATAATAAAGTTGGAAAATATACATAAATAAAGTTAATTGTCTATTAAGATAAAATTTGAATTTCCTTAATTTATCTTAATTTCTGTAGATTATTTTTGATTGATCAAGATCTTTTACAGATTTACAGCCCATCAAAATCATATTTCTTCTAATTTCTTTTTGCATGTTCTCTAGTAATCTTTCAACACCTTGTTGTCCTCCAGCGCCTAAACTAAAAAGAAATGCTTTTCCAAAACTACAAGCTGTTGCGCCGGCTGCAAGAGCTTTTAAAACATGCGTTCCTCTTCTTACTCCACCATCTAGAATAATTTCTAACTTATCACCTACTGCATCTGAAATTGCTTTAACTTGATCAAAAGGTGATCTCGATCCATCCAATTGTCTTCCCCCATGATTAGATATCATTATCGCTGTACAGCCTATATCAATTGCTCTCTTTGCATCTTCAACAGACATCACACCTTTTAGTGCCATTGGTTTATTCCATTTTTTAATACAGTATTCTGCATCTTTCCAATTCATCGCTGGATCATATTGCTCATTAATATAATCCATTACTGATTTAGCTATGTTTGTTCCTTTGTCGGTTTTGTTTTTAATATTTGCTAACTCAAATTTTTTATTAGTAAAATATTTAAAAACCCAACCAGGTCTCATGGCAAAACTTAATAAACTATCTAATGTAAATTTAGGTGGAGTAGTAAAACCAGTTCTATGATCTCTTTCTCTATTTCCTGCAACTAATGTATCAACAGTAATGCACATACCGTCAAAATTTGCTCTGCTACATCTATCAATTAAATCATCAGTAATTGATTTATCCTTATGGATATAAAGTTGAAATAGTTTTGGACCACTGGAAATATTTGCAACTTCTTCTATAGAGAATGATGCCATCGTTGACATACTATAAATTGTATTAAATTTTTCTGCTGCTCTAGCAGAAGCTTTATCACCTTCTGGGTCATACAAACTTTGCATCGCTGTAGGAGACAAAAATAGAGGCATATCAATTTTTCTACCAAAAACTGTTGTAGATAAATCAGGTTCACCAACACTATTCAAAATATTAGGAACTAAATCACAGTCGTTAAATGAGTCTGTATTTCTGTTTAAAGTTATTTCATCATCAGCACCTCCATCAATATAATGAAATATTGGTGCTGGTAATTTTTTCTTGGCTAATTTTCTAAAGTCATCAAAATTATAGCAATCATTTAAATTCATAAAAGTGTATTAGAAGCTTTTAAAGAAATTAAACATATAACTATTTGCCCCAGGATTTTTATCTCCTATACTTGCATTAGATATATGATTATATGAAAAACCAAATTGACTGCTCTCAGACATATCTAAAGAAATTTGTAACTCAGATTTAAATTCTAAAACGTGACCTAAGTCTTTTCCATCACCTTCGTGATATAATCCTGGAGTAAAACTTGGATTAAAATTTAAAGAACCTATTTTATATTGTGCTTCTACTCCTGTATAAACATAAGCCGCACTATCTGCAGTTATAAGAGCACCAGTAATAGGTGATAAATTTCCAAGAAAAGTATCTCTATTTAAATTTTCATTTTGATGCTGAAAGCCAATTAATTCTGATTTTTTTCCATCGTCACTAAAATCAAACATCCCAGTATAAACGTTAAACTCCGTATTTAAATCTCTCTGTTTAATTTCCTCTGCATTTGATGAAATCGGAAACGCTAGAAATATAAGTAAAATCAGAATTTTTTTTAAATGCATTTTGGATTAATTTTTAAATTTTAGTTTTTTGAGGATTATTGCACCTCCAAGTAAAAATATCAATATTGGCAATAACCAAAGAATATAAGTATTTTTATTTAAACCAGGATCATACAAAATCCATTCTCCGTATTTTTCTTTAAAAAAATCATAAATTTGGTTTTCAGATAATCCTTCCTCAAGTTTTTTATCAACTAAAATTTTCATGCTATTTGCAAAATCTGAATCAGAATCATAAACGGATTGACCCTGACAAATTAAACACCTTAAATTTTTCGTAATCTTATTTCTTTCAAGCTGATCACTAGCAAATGATATTTTTGGAATTAATAATAAAATAATTAAAGCAATTTTTAAAATTTTCATTTTATTATCGAGTTAATTTCGTTAATTAATTTTTCATTTAATGGTCCAATGTATTTTGCAACTATTTTATTTTTATGAATCAAAAAAGTTTCTGGCACACCATATGCCCCCCACTCTATTGAAATTGTACCATCTTCATCTAATAAAATTGTTTCGTATGGATTTCCTAATTTTATTAGAAAATTTTGAGCATTATTAAAATTATCTTTATAATTTAGTCCAATTAAAGTTACTTTATTGTTTTCACTTAATTTCATTAAATAAGAATGTTCTTGTCTACAGGGTACACACCACGAGGCCCATATGTTTAATAAATAAAATTTATTTGAATTAAATATTTCTGACGAATTTACATTTTCTTTGCTATCAAATTTAATACTAGAAAAACTTGGAATATCTTTTTTTATTTCTGACTTGGGAGTATAAATATTTGTATTTTGCAAACCTTTATAAAATATTAAAAAAATAATTATAAAACTTATTACTACTATTGAAGGTATTAATTTATTTTTCATATTCTCTTTTTTAAAAAACTTAATATTCCACCAATACTTAATAATAATACTGATACCCATATCCAAAGCATAAAAGGTTTGTCTTGATATCTAACATTAAAATATTCCTGATTTTGCACTAAGTTTATGACAATAAATTTATCTTTCATTAAAGAAGTTTTAATATCAGCTTCGCTAGTTACTATATTTGGCTGATTGTAAATTCTTAACTCTGGAGTCATTTTATTAATTTTTCCATCTGAAGAAATTATTTTAAAATTTGCTACCACTGAGTTGTAATTTTTTTCACTTCTCTGGTTTACATCTTCAAGTGTAATTTTAATTTTTGAGTTTTCATAACTCTGACCAATTTTAAGATTGGTAATTACTTCGCTAGAAAGTAAATTATTAAATAAAATACTTAAAATTAATAAACTAAATCCAAAGTGAGCAATAGTTTGAGAAATGTTTTTATATTTTTTTGTAAAAAAATCCCTCACAGTAATAAAAAACAAATAAAATGCACTTGAGATTAAAATAGTGTTTACAAGTAAATTTTTATCAAAATTCTTAACTATCAAATAAGATATTAAAATCGATACAAATAATAAAAATATAAGAATTTTTTTACTCTCTAAGTTAGATTTAATCCATTTCAATTGAGGTCCAATCGCCATAGCGATTAAAAATGGAATTAAGAAAGGGATAATTAGTTTATGATAAAACGGTGGACCGACTGATATTTTTTCTGAAGAGATTACATCTAAAAAAATTGGATAAACTGTACCAATTAAAACCACAGATAAGAAATACATCATGAACCAATTATTCAATATAATTGCACTTTCTTTACTTACCCAAAAAAGATTTATTGAATTCTTTTGATCCTCTTTATGAAAAAAGAAAAAAATAAATAAAGAAATAAAAATTAAAACAAACAAAAATATTAATATAAATAGACCTCTTTCAGGGTCGTTTGCAAAAGTATGAACTGAATTAAGGATACCTGATCTAACTAAGAAAGTTCCACACATACTAAGTGTAAATGTAGCGATAGATAAAATTATAACCCAAGAAGTTAAAATCGATTTTTTCTCTAAAACCAATATACAATGTAACAATGTGGTTAATGCCAACCAAGGCATAAGAGATACATTTTCAACTGGATCCCAAAACCAAAATCCTCCCCAACCAAGTTCATAATATGCCCAAATAGAACCTAATAAAATTCCTAAAGTCAAAAATATCCATGAAGCTAAAGTCCATTTTTTTATATGAGTTGCCCAGCTTCCCGAAACCATTTTTAAAGTTGTGGCTGCTAATGCGGAAGAAAATATTATTGATGAACCAACATAGCCTAAATATAAAATAGGTGGATGAATTGCTAATGCTGGATCTTGCAATATTGGATTTAAACCTAAACCTTCTTCAGGAATTGGGAACAAGTAATTAAATGGATTAGAAGTTTTTAGTAAAAAAACAAAAAAACCAATAATTATAATCTGCTGAAATATTGTTGTTAGAGTTTTGTATTTTATTGATTGATTATTTGTTCTTAATAAAAAAATAAAAATAAATAATGTTAAAACCAACAACCACAATAACAAACTACCTTCATGATTTCCCCATGTTCCCGTAATTTTGTAAAATAAAGGTTTAGTAGTATGAGAATTATTAAATACAGTTTCATTACTAAAATCTGAAACTACAAAAGATAAAACTAAACCAAAAAAACTAATAACAACAAAAAATAATTGTAAAAATGAAAATGATAATATTTTAGTATCCAAAATTTCTGAATTTCTAAAATTTTGAACTGAAAAATAAATCAAAATTGAACCACTAATTAATCCTAAAATTAGTGCGTAATATCCAACAACGCTATAAATCAATTAATTTTCCTCCAATGCAGCTTTAACCTCTGGTGGCATATAATTTTCATCATGCTTCGCTAAAATCTTTGTTGCTGAAAAGAAATTTCTGTCTTTCAAAACACCTTCGGCTACAACTCCCTTTCCTTCTTCAAATAAATTTGGGACAGCGCCTGAATAAGTAACATTAATCTCATTTTTAAAATCTGTAATAATAAAATTCACTTCATTAGAATTCATACTAATAGAATTTTTTTTAACCATTCCACCTACTCTGATTTTATTATTTGTCAGCTCAGTTAATGACTTAATCTCTGAAGGAGATTGAAAATAAACTACGTTTTCTTCTAAAGATTTTAGAACTAAAAAAACAGTTAATATTAAAATTAATAAAATAGTCGAAACAAATAGAAATCTTAACTTAACTTTTCGACCATACATCGATCAAAAATTAGTTGTTTGTTGCGTCAGCTAAAATTTCTTTATTTATTCTTTGTGATTTTGCAGAATTAGCTTGTTCAGTGTTAAGTGATCCAAATTTAGCAACAAATTTATTTTGTTCTCTAATAAATTGAACTTTTGTTACTAAATATAAACTTAGGAAACTTAATAAAGTGAAACCAAATGCAGATAACACGTATACTGCATATCCATTCATAAATAATAAGTCGTTAATCATAGTCTATCTAAACCTTTGTTTTTAATTTTTATCAGTTCTGTATTATATTTCATTAAGAAAATTAACAACGAAAATAGAGCAAATGCCGCAGTCATTATCAATAATGGATAAAGCATTGATGAATGAATTGTGCTTTTAGACAAGATATTTATTGAGGCAGGTTGGTGAAGTGTGTTCCACCAGTCAACAGAGTACTTAATTATTGGCACATTAATAATTCCAAGAATGGTAATAAAGGTAGAAATTTTAAATACTTTTTCTTCATTTTCATAAATTCTCCAAGAGATTAGGTATAGAGCATAAAATAGAGCTAAAATTAACATCGAAGTAATCCTCGCATCCCAAGCCCACCATGTACCCCAAGTAGGTTTCCCCCAAATGGAACCTGTTACCAAAGCAATAATATTAAAAACAAAACCTGATGGTGCTAGACTTTTGGATATTAAAAAAAAATTTTTGTTTTTAAAAATAAATCCTGAAATTGATAAAACAGTTATCGAAGAAAAAATTCCAAGAGAAATCCATGCAGCAGGAACATGGACATACATAATTCTAACAGCGTCACTCTGCTTGTAATCTTCTGGAGACAATATGAGTGCTTCAACTAATCCAACAGATAAGACGACAACAAATAAAAATAAAACATATTTTGGTGCCTTCGAAGTAATTTGAAAAATTTTATTTGGCTCTAGAAGTTTAAACATATCTGTAATTTAGGGATTTATTTTAAAAATACTATTGAGAAAAATTATCTGATCAAGAATGAAGAGGGGGAGATAATAAAGAAAGATTAACTTTTAACACTCTTGATCAGAATATGAATAATTTTTATAGAATTAGTGTGGCCTAGATTGGAAATAAATGTGTTTGAATAATGATAGCTAATTAGAAAGCTTGAAATAACTTGAGCCTTTTTTACCTGAAAAAATTTCCTCTATTAATGGATGTTTAATAGGCTCGTCTGAATCGTCCATCAGAAGATTTTGTTCTGAAACATAGGCTTCGTAAGTAATTTCATCATTTTCAGCAAGTAAATGATAAAAAGGCTGATCTTTTCTTGGTCTAACATTTTTTGGAATAGACTGATACCATTCCTCAGAATTGTTAAACTCGAAATCTACATCATAAATAACACCTCTAAATTCGAAGTGCTTGTGTTTAACAATATCTCCAATTGAAAATTTAGCTTTTTGGATTGCCATGATAGTTAGTATGGGTATTTAAAAATAAAAATCAATGTAAAAAATATTAATGTTTTGTGATGTGGCAAATATGTTAATATCTTTTAAGTGAATAAATCTTTTTTAAAATTTGTTACTGATTTTGGACCTCTAGCAATATTTTTTTTCTATTATTACAATAGTGGGAAAAATTTATCAGTAGCAATTCCTCCCTTAATAGTTGCAACTATTATTGCATTAGCTGTTGTTTGGTTTTTTGAAAAAAAAATACCACCGATGCCTTTGTTAAGTGGAATTTTAATTACTTTTTTTGGAGGTCTCACTATCTACTTTAATGATCCAATATTTATTTATGTAAAACCAACAATAATAAATATCATGTTTGCTTTGGCTTTATATTTTGGAAAATACTTTACGAAAGAACCAGTGCTTAAAAAAGTTATGGGTAAATCAATACCTTTGTCAGATATCGGATGGGAAATTTTAAATCGAAGATGGATGTTTTTTTTCTTTGGTCTTGCATTATTAAATGAACTTGTTTGGAGAACACAAACTGAAGAATTTTGGGTCAATTTTAAAGTATGGGGAATGCTTCCAATAACAATAGTGTTTACTGGATTTCAGGTACCTTTAATAAATAAACATAAAATTGATGCGTAATAACTTAAGATTAGTTGTAAACAATCCACATAACAAAATAGAGGAAAAACAATTTTTTGAAAAAGATGAGCTTAAAATAATTTTAGATCTCTATGCTAAGATGGTTTCTGAAGGTTCTTGGAAAGATTATGGTCTCAACATTTCAAGCAAACAAGTTAGCTTTAGTGTATTTAGGAATACAGCAGAAAATGCACTATACAAAATCTGTAAAAATTTTAAGCCAAAAAATAAAAATTTAAAATATTTAATCACAGATACAAGCGGTAAGATTTTAAAAAATTCTTACGAACTTAAGTCTTTACTTAAAAATACTAATTGGAAGAAACTTCAAAAATAAATTATCGTCTTTGACCAAAAAGTCTTAACAACATTATAAATAGATTAATAAAGTCTAAGTATAATGTTAAAGCACCCATTACTGCTTTTTTTCCAACGATTTCACCAGAGTCACTTGCAACATACATGTTTTTAATTTTTTGAGTATCATAAGCAGTTAAACCTACGAAAATTAAAACACCTAAAATTGAAATTACAAAGTACATCATTGAAGACTTTAGGAAAATATTAACGATTGATGCAATAATTATACCAATCAATCCCATCATTAAAAATGATCCAAACTTAGTTAAATCTCTTTTAGTTGTATAACCATAAATACTCATCGCTCCAAAAGTTGCTGAAGTTATGAAGAACACTCTAGTAACACTTAAGCCAGTATAAACTAATAAGATTGAAGACAATGAAAGTCCCATTAAAGCTGCAAACACCCAAAATGTTGTTTGAGCTTTTGAAGCACTCATCTTATTAATTCCAAAACTCATGTAAAAAACGATACCCAAAGGAGCCAACATTACTAACCATTTAAGTCCTGACAAATAAATTGCATTCCCCATTTGTGTTAATCCAACAATTGCTCCTGATTGATCAGTCACGACTGACATCTTAAATGTTATTAATGCAATGATCCCTGTTAACAACACACCTGTTGCCATATAATTGTAAACTTTTAACATGTAGGCTCTTAAGCCTTCATCCATTACAGCTGCAGTTTGTTGCGCTGCTTTTGCTCTGTTCAATATTCCGTTTTTATCAAATTCCATAATATGCTACATATAATAGTCTTTTAATGATTATTCAAGACACCTTAAAAGATTAATAAAAAGTTAACATAAAACATTAATGAATTACAAAAAATTGGGAAATACCGATCTTGATGTAAGTACAATTTGTCTCGGTACAATGACTTGGGGAGAACAAAATACTCAAGATGAAGCATTTAAACAAATGGACTTTGCTTTAAGCAATGGAGTAAATTTTTGGGACACAGCTGAATTGTATGCAGTTCCTCCTCGTAAAGAAACTTATGGAGACACTGAAGAAATAATTGGTAATTGGTTTGAAAAAACAAAAAAAAGAAAAGAAGTTATTTTAGCTACAAAAGTTGCTGGTCCAGCAAGAGATTATTTAAGAAATGGAGAAAATAGTTTTACAGGTCCAAACTTAGAGTCGGCTTTGAACAATAGTCTCAAAAGACTTAAAACAGATTATATTGATTTATATCAACTGCATTGGCCAGAAAGAAATGTAAATAATTTTGGAAGACTTGGTTATGTTCATAAAGAAAATGAATGGAATAAATTTGAAGATGTTCTTGGGGAATTAGATAAATATATTAAAGCTGGGAAAATAAGATACGTTGGTCTTTCAAACGAAACTCCTTGGGGAGCGTTAAATTATTTACAGCTATCAAAAGATAAAAATTTGCCAAGAATGATGTCTATTCAAAATCCATACAGCTTACTAAATAGATCTTATGAAGTGGGATTAGCCGAGGTTTCTATTAGAGAAAAAATTGGATGCCTTGCATATTCGCCACTAGCAAGTGGATACTTAACGGGAAAGTACAGAAATAAAAATTTTCCTAAAGGATCAAGAATGGAAAGAGACTTTGATTTTTGGACAAGATATAGAAAACCTAACACAGAGGCTGCAGTAGAACTTTATTTTAAAATCTGTCAGAAACACAATTTAAATATGACTCAAATGTCTATTAAATTCTGTGAAATTCAAGAATTTATGACAAGTGTAATTATAGGTGCAACTACAATGGAGCAGTTGAAATCAGATATAGAAAGTGTAAATGTTAATTTATCTAATGATGTCATTGAAGAAATCAATCAAGTTCAAACAATTTATCCAAACCCATGTCCTTAATTAAAAAAATATTAATTTTATCAACTATACTTATCTTAAGTTCAAATCATCTATTTGCTCAGGAAGTAAAAAAAATTGGTAAATACAAAGATTGGGAGGCAATGGTGGCATATGAACCTGATGGCAAAGTATGTTTTGCTCAATCAGTACCTGTACTTCAAGCACCAAAATCAAACAAAAGAGATGCAAAATTATTTGTAACTTTTAGACCAGAAGAAAATATTTCAAATGAAGTAAGTGTTACTCCTGGATATGAATTTAATAACAAGAATTCTGTTATTGCAGCATCTGGAAAGAACAAATTTAAGTTTGATATAATGCAACAAGGATTTGCATGGATTGCTGATAACAAAATTGAAGTAAAAATGATTAGTAGAATGAAGAAGGGATCAAGAATAATGATTACTGGATACAATCAAAATGGATCCCAAACAATTGATCATTATTCTTTGCTTGGATTTACCAAAGCGTACAATGCATCAAAAAAAGCTTGCACATAATTAATAATTAAATGAAATCAAAAAATAAAATTGTACTTGCCTACTCAGGCGGTTTAGATACATCCATAATTTTAAAATGGCTTCAAGAAAATTATAACGCTGAAGTAATTTGTTACACTGCTGATGTTGGTCAAGAAATTGATAGAAAAAAAATTTTTAAGAATGCGAAAAAATTTGGTGTCAAAAATATTATTATCCAAGATTTAAAAGATGTTTTTGTAAAAGATTACGTTTATCCAATGATTAGAGGACATGCAATTTATGAAGGCGTGTATCTTTTGGGGACTTCTATTGCTAGACCATTGATTGCCAAAGACCAAATAAGAGTTGCTAAAAAATTTAAAGCTAATGCAGTTTCACATGGTGCTACAGGAAAAGGAAATGACCAAGTAAGATTTGAATTAGGCTATCATTACTTTGGACCAAAAATAAAAATTATTGCTCCATGGAGAATTTGGAAATTAAAATCAAGAACTGATTTAATTAACTATGCGAAAAAACATGGGATACCAATACCAAAAGATAAAAAAGGCGCTCCACCTTTTTCAGTAGATGATAATTTATTTCATACATCAACTGAAGGAAAAGTGTTAGAAAATCCGAAAAATTCTGCGCCTGAATTTATTTACCAAAGAACAGTTTCTCCTGAAAGAGCTCCAAACAAACCTTCATTTATTACCATCAATTTTAAAAATGGAGATCCCTTTGCAATTAATGGAAAAAAAATGTCTCCTTCTAAACTATTAGAAAAGCTGAACAATGTTGCTGGAAAAAATGGAATAGGAAGAGTTGATTTAGTTGAAAATAGATTTATTGGAATAAAATCTCGAGGGGTATACGAAACACCAGGTGGAACTTTATTAATTCATGCACATAGAGCAATCGAATCCGTAACTTTAGATAAAGAAACAATGCATAAAAAAGATCAGATTATGCCAAGATATGCTGAACTTATCTATAATGGTTATTGGTATTCAAAAGAAAGATTTAAACTTCAAAAAATTGTAGACCTTAAAAGAAACAAAGTTAATGGCTCAGTAAAACTTAAACTTTATAAAGGAAATGTAATAATCGAGTCTCGAATAACAAATAGTTCTGCCTACTCTATGAAAAAAGTTTCCTTTGAAGAAAACAAAACATTTAATAAATCTAATGTTGAAAGATTTATTAATTTTCATAAGAAAAAACTACGTTCTTAATTAAATTTAGGTCAATTTAACATTTGTTAAAACTTCTTAAAACTGTATCGTGAAATTATGGATTCATTAAAAAATTGGATGAAAGATGCTGCAAATATTTTATTTGACGACAGTAAAAACGACCTTCGAGCTCTTCCAAAAACTGTAAGATTACAAATTCTTTTAGTTCTAAGTTTTATTTGGACTACGGTTTTCAGTTTATATGTATTCTCATACACAACATTTGCATTTGGTTGGGCAGGTCTTTATGTGGCGCATGTAGGATTAATTTTTGCTGTGTATATGACTTTTAAACAATTTCATAAAGCAGAGGAAAGATCTAGCAGTGTATTTGAAACTAAAAATTTTGACCCATTTAAGATTATGGTAATTGTTTTTGTGATAGTATTTATATTTGTTTTTTCAAAAGGTATTGAAGTATTAACTAGTCCTAATCCAAGTTCTTATTCAATTCCTTATGATGGGCCGTCAAAATCAGTTTTTGAAAAATGGCTTCCATTTAGTAAAGATAAATAATGGACAAGATAGCAAAAAACTTACAACTAGCTTTGATGGTTATTATCTTAATCAGCACAGTTATTGCAGTTGGAATTGAGATGAAAAATATGTTCTTAAATCAATCTGTAACATTAGCTGATCTTCTATTAATGTTTCTTTATCTAGAGGTCCTGGCGATGGTTAGAGTTTTTTGGAACCAACAATCAATTAGTATTACTCTTCCACTGCTTATTGCGATTACTGCTCTTGCACGATTTATTATTTTACAAGGAAAAGAAATGGATCCTACTGCACTTGTTTATGAAGCGGTCGCGATTTTATTAATTGCTGGAGCAATTGTTGTCTTAAGATTGAGACATAGTGATAAATTGGGTCTCAAGAAAAAAAAATCAAAATAATTTAAAATGATGTTTGAAGCTTCAAGGGCTAAGGCCTTAAATCAATTAAATAATTTTATCGATAACGGTCTTGCAGATTATTCTAAATTAAGAAATTTTGATTTTGGTCCTGAAAAAAGATCTAATATATCATGCTTATCTCCATACATAACACACGGAATTATAAACGAAAAAGAAGTCATCCAGAAAACTCTAAGCAAATTTTCTTTTTCAAAAAATGAAAAATTTGTTCAAGAAGTTTTATGGAGAACTTATTGGAAAGGTTGGCTAGAGCTAAGACCAAATGTTTGGGCAGATTATCTTATTGAATTAAATCAAATAAAAAATGAACTTCAAAATAATAAAAATTATCTCTCAGCAATTGAGGGAAAAACAGATATTGAATGCTTCAATGAGTGGGTTAACGAGCTAAAAGAAAACAATTATTTGCATAATCACACAAGAATGTGGTTTGCTAGTATTTGGATTTTTACTTTAGAATTACCTTGGCAATTAGGTGCAGAATTTTTCATGAAACATCTTTATGATGGAGACGCTGCATCAAATACTCTAGGATGGCGATGGGTTGCAGGTGTTCAAACTCAAGGCAAACACTATCTTGCTAGTGAATGGAATATTAAAAAATTCACTAACAATAGATTCCAAAACATAAAATTGAACGAAAATGCTCCTCCGAAAATTTCAGAAAAATCTTATCAAATAATAAAACAAGATTTTACTAACCCACAAAATATTGAAGAAAAAAATCTTTTAATTTTTGATAATAATCTCTCATTTGAAATCACTGACTTTAAAGAAAAAAACTTTAAGAAAATTTACTTAGTTTCTAACAAAAATGAAAATAGATCTATTAAACTCAGTGAAAAATTAGTGAAATTTAAATCTCAGTTAATAGAAGACCAAGGACAAAGATTAAAAAATCAATCTATTGATTTTCAGTTAATTGATATAAGTGAAGTGACAAACATTGAAAATTGTTATGGTTTGTATCCAACAGTAGGTGAAAATTTAGACTACTTAAACTCGAATGATATAAATGTGAATTTTTTATACAGGAGCCTTGATCAGTTAGCTTGGCAATATTGTAATAAAGGTTTTTTTAATTTTAAAAATTATATTCCTAAAATTGTTTCAACCTTGAGCTAAAACCATCGAATCATACCTATAATTCCAGCAGTCGCATAGAAGAATTGAAGTAAAAGAATTCCTTTGTGGCCACCTCTATAAGCCCAAATTCCAATTAAGATAGCTGACAAAAGCAATAAACAAAATCCAAAAAATTCTATTCCTATATTTAAGGCCACAAATAAAGAATATAATATTGCTGTAATAACCCCTGCCCATTCAAAAATTTTATTATTCATAATTTTTATATATCTCTTCACGCTCACTTTTGTTCAAACCCTTTGTTTTTTCTAAAAATTCATTTCTTAACTCTCTTGTTTTAAAAATGTAAAAACAGACTGTATCTTTGCTGTGGTAGATTGCTTTAAGTTCATCATCTATATCGTTTAGCTCATTAGGTATTTCAGTCTTTATGCAAATCATAGAAGTTTTTTGAAATTATTATAAAGGATTGTAGAATAATTGTTCATGTCATTCATATTATCTTTTGCTGATTGATCAAACTTTTTTAAAGCATCACTCCCAAGCTGATCCTCTAAAGCTTTCTTATATTCAGGAACACATCCCCATTCATTGACTGTTGTATCTTTTATTTCTATATGAAATTGAATTCCATAAGCGTGGTTTTGATATTTAAATATTTGATATTTAGTAATCGGTGAGGAAGCCAATAAAGTTATATCATTATTATTTTCAATTCCCTGAACCTCATAGGAATGCCATTGTAAACTTTTTATTTTATCAGGAAATTGTGAAAACAAATTATCGTTTTCTTTTTCTTTAGAAAAATCAATATCCATAATACCAATTTCTGCAGGATTTGATTTAACAACTTTACCACCCACTACCTCTCCTAATAATTGGCAGCCCAAGCAAAAACCTAAATATGGTTTTCTCAAATCTACAACAAATTCTTTAATTTTTTTCTTTTCTTCAATTAACCATGGATATTCTTTTTCCATATAGGTATCCATTGGTCCTCCCATACAAAACATTCCATCAAATTTACTAAGATCCTCTGGTATTTTTTCACCTTCGTCTAACTCTATTGTGGTTAAATTAAATCCATCAGATAGCATTAAATCTTTAATGTAGCCTGGATCCTCTATTTTAATATGTTGTAGTACAATTATATTCATTATGATTAACTTAGCTTAGAACACTTTTTGGAACAATATTTTACTCTATCCCAATTAAGTTTCCATTTTTTTCGCCACGCAAATGGTCTTTTACATACAGGACATATTTTTGAAGGTAAATTTTGTTTTTTCATTTAATATTCTTTAAAATTTTTATTCCAAAGATCTAAAGCTTCATCCCAATTTGGAATATGATCACTTTCATAACCATATGTAGAACCTGTTGCAATTGCTCTAAAATTTCTCATTGCTTTTGAGTGCTCAGTTCCATTTAAATATTTAACCATCAGCTTTCTATCTTTCCAAGCTGTTAAAGTATGCTGGTATCCGTTAAATGGCTTCGTTTCACAAAATATGTTTCCTTCAGCTTTTTGTGCTGCCCTAAAAGATGGGATTGCTAATAACCAAAATCTTAATTTTGAAAAAAAATTTTTTGGCTTTAAACCAGTAATGGCAATATACATAAAGTTTAGTTTGTATTTTGTTTAATAAATTTATCTGCTTCAGATAAAATTAATTTTTTTCTATCAGTTTTCATTTTATCAAAGATACGGACCATCATTGAAAGACGAGGATTTTTTAAAAAAAATTTTCTGTTTCGATCTATGAATCTCCAATAAAGACCATCCATGGTATTACACCAATCACCTTTCTTAAAGTCCATCATTTTCATAAAATATGCAGATCCACAAATATAAGGTTTAGTGGCGAAAATCCCTCCATCACTAAACAATCCCATTCCATAAACATTGGGAACCATTACCCAATCTGATGAGTCTACAAACATCTCCATAAACCACTTGTAAACAATTGTGGGCTTTATCTCACAAAGGTTCATGATATTGGATAAGATCATTAATCTTTCAATGTGATGTGACCAACCATGATTGACTGCATTTTTAATCGCATAATCTAATGGTGGAAGACCAGTAGTACCCTCATACCATGAACTTTTCATTTTTCTATTCTGTTTAAAAAAATTTCCTGTTTCCATTTCATGCGAGTAGGACTGGTAAATTCCACGCATAAATTCTCTCCATCCAATTACCTGACGAACATAACCCTCTAAGGAATTCATTCTAATTTTATTTTTTTTATGAAAATCTAAAATTTTTTGGATTACAAATTCAGGTGTTATTATGCCTAAATTTATATAAGGACTTAAAGCGCTATGAAAAAGAATATTATCTTTTTGATCAACAGCATCCTCATAATCACCAAATAGATTAGATTTTTCTTTTATAAAAAAGTTTAAAAGTTTAACTACATCGTAATATTCAGTAGCAAACCAAAAATTATCTGTACTCCCTGGATGGTTTTTAAATTCCTTCTCAATAATAGGCTTCAATTTTTTTGTGTGACTAGTTTCATTAATTTTTGGAAATTTAGGAATTGATGTATCTTTTGGTAATTTATTTCTGTTATCTTCATCAAAACTCCATTTACCTCCGATTGGATTACCATCTGACCCCATCAATATTCCAGATTTTTTTCTAACATCCTTATAGAAAGTTGCCATAAATGGTTTTTTTGATTTTGATAAATAATTTTTAAAATCTTCTCTAGAATTTAAAAACATTGGTGTTTGAATTACATGCCAATTAATTTTTTCTTTTTTTAGAAATTGAGAAATTTTTTTTTCAAAAAATTTATCCTCTACTTCGAAACTAGAAATTTCTTTTATTTTTTTTTGAGTAATAATTTTTTTTAACTTTTTTAAATAATCATCATGAAACTCTTTGTCTTCAATTTTGACATAGTCTAATTTAAATTTATTTTTCTTTAACTCATCAGCATAAGATCGCATTGATGATAAAAATAATAAAATTTTTTGTTTATGATGCTTTTCATAGGTGCATAAACCCTTGTCTTCGGCCATAAAAAATAGATGGTCTTTTTTGAAGCGGTCAATGTATTTTGTTGGAAATAATTGATTGCCAAGTATAAAAAATAACTTCATATTTAAATATAACTAATAAAAATTTTTATGTCAGAAAAATATCTTATTTTTGGTGCAACTGGTTCGATTGGATCTAGTTTAGCAGAACAATTAAAAAATTCAGGAAATGATATTCATTTAGTTGCAAGAAATAAAAGTGAACTTGCTCCAATTGTAGAAAAACTTGGGTGCTCACATACTGTTGCGGATGTTTTGGAGGATGGATTTATAGAAAAAGTTAAATCAGATATTTCTGAAATTAAAGGATTGGCCTACTGTGTAGGATCCATAGACTTAAAGCCACTTAGAATGATTAATGAACAAGATTTTCAAAAATGTATGAAACTTAATCTTTATTCTGCTGTTGAAGCTATCAAGGGATATCAAGAAACTTTAAAAAAAAATAAAGGTTCAATTGTAATGTTTTCAACTGTTGCCGCACAAAGAGGTTTCACCAATCATGCAATTATAGCGTCAGCAAAGGCAGCTGTTGAAGGTCTGACTGTTTCTTTAGCTGCAGAATTTGCTCCAAACATAAGAGTAAATTGTGTGGCACCAAGCTTAACAAAATCTAAAATTGCTGAACCAATGTTAAAAAATGCTGCTTTAGCAGAAGGTATTGCAAAAGCTCATCCATTAAAAAGATTAGGGGAAGGAAAAGATTCAGCATCACTTGCTAAATTTTTACTTAGAGAAGATAGTTCTTGGATCACTGGTCAAGTTATAGCTGTAGATGGTGGTAGATCTAAACTTTCATAAAGTGAAAAAATTTATTTTTATATTTTTTTTTATTTTTATTTCTGCAACAGCAAATTCTAAAAATTATAATTTTGAAAAATTAGGGTCTTTTAGTGAACCATGGGGTTCAAGTTTCATTAATAATGAAGAATTAATTGTTACAGAAAAAGGTGGCAAAATTAAAATAATAAACATTGTTTCAAAAAATATTTCTGAAGTTGAACATAATTTAAACTATTTTGTTCATGGTCAAGGTGGTCTTTTAGATATTATTCATAAAGATAAAAAATTATGGATTTCATATTCAGAAAATAGAGGAGACTGGAAAACCAGTACCTCAATTGCAAAAGCATATTTAAATAAGAATTCTTTAAATTTTAAAAATATATTTCAAGCTGAACCACCTATTGAGTCTGGATATCATTTTGGATCAAGACTTGCTATCAAGGAAAATTATTTATTTGCTTCTGCGGGTGAAAGGGGCATGAATATGATTGCTCAAGATCCAACTCAACATCCAGGAAGTATTATTAGAATAAATTTAGATGGAACTATTCCAAAAGATAACCCTAAGTTTGAGAATAAGCCAGATTGGCTTCCAGAGATATACCAGATTGGAGTTAGAAATCCTCAGGGTTTAACTTTTTCAGAATTTGATGGAAAAATTTACATGAGCAATCATGGTGCAAGAGGTGGTGATTGGTTTGGAGAAGCGAAAAAAGGAGAAAATTATGGTTGGAAAATTTTAGGGTGGGGAGGAACAAATTACTCTGGAACTAAAATTGGTCCAAAATGGAAACCAGGATTTACAAAAGCCATTCAATATTGGGTTCCATCAATTGCTGCAAGTGCTATTACAATTTATAAAGGTAAAGAGTTTGAGGAATGGAATGGTCACGCATTAATTACTTCTCTTAAAGATAAATCTTTAAGAAAATTAATATTTTCAAACACATCTGAAATCCAAGAGGAAATTATTTTTAAGGATAAAATTGGAAGAATTAGAGACATACAAGTTCACCCAATTAATGGGAAAATTTATTTTTTAGCTGGGGATGATTTGTGGCTAATGGAAAAAAATAATTAATGTAATGAAAGAAAAACCTTATCATCATTTGTCAAATGGAACTTTTCGAAATCCTAAGGGTTCACCTGTTGTAATATCTAGATCAGGGAAATTTTCTTATAGAACTTTCAGTAAACTAAGAAAAAAAATTAGTCTTAATTTTCCAAATGAGCATATTGTCGAAAAAGAAAAAGTTAAATCTGATTTAGAAAAATACAAAAATGATGATTACGTTGCCTGGATTGGGCACGCTACTTATTTAATTAAATTAGGTAATACAACAATTATTACTGATCCTGTTTTTTCAAAAAATGCAGGTCCGTTAATATTTGGACCAAAGAGATTTACTAAACCTGCATTAGATCTTAAGGAAATTCCAAAAATAGATTTATTTTTATTAACTCATAACCATTATGATCATCAAGACATGTCAACTATCAGAAATTTTCCATACAAGGATGCGAAAGTATTAGTTCCACTTAACCTTGGAAAATATTTTAAGAATTATGAAGATGTAAATGAAATGGATTGGTATGATTACAAAAATATAAATAGTGATTTAAAAATAACCTTACTACCAGCAGTTCATTGGTCAAAAAGAAGTCTAACAGACACAAATAAAACTTTGTGGGGGAATTTTTTAATTGAATATAAAAATAGAAAAATTTTATTTGCTTGTGATACTGGTTATGGAAATATCTATAAAGAACTAGGAGAAAAATATGGTCCGATTGATCTTACTATGATCAACATTGGAGCATATAATTTTAAACCAATGTTCGATAAAACTATTTACCATACAACCCCAGAAGAAGCTTTAAATGTAGCAAAAGATCTTAAAAGCAAAAAAGTATTAGGAATGCATTGGGGGACTTTTGTTTTATCTTTAGAGCCAATTATGGAACCACCAATTCGATTTAAAGATAATGCAGAAAATTATGGATTTAAAAGAGAAGATGCAATTACATTTAATATTGGAGAGGTAAAATCCTTAAACGAATTATTATAACTACAATATAGTTATTCTGTGCATAATTCTATTACCTTTAAAAGGGGTAGCTTGGTGGAGCATGGATCTATTGTCCCAAATAGCTAACTGGTCTTTTTCCCATTCTAATGAGTATTGAAACTTTTTTTTAACTTGGTGCTTAAATAATTGTTTTTTAACTTTTTCAGAATTTTTTAAATTTGGAGAAAATCCTACAAGATGTCCGGGGCTGCAATAAATCGTATTTTTAGAGTTTATCTTTTTTATAATTTTATGAATAGATTTCAATTCTTCAATCTTTCTACCCTTCTCTTTTACTCTTTCTCTTGTAGTAACTGAAATTGGTCCTTCAGAAGAGTACCTTCCCTTCACTTTGAGTAATTTATTTTTTATTGATTTAGGCAAATAATCATAAGCTAAGTATTGAGAAGAAAATTCAGTATTTGCTCTACCCTTTTTAGGAACTAGTTTAGAATAAAGCATTGTAAATCTAGGTGGTTTTTTTGTGTAAATTGAGTCTGTGTGAAACTGTTCTCCAAAACTAGGTCCCTTATCTGTTGCTTTCCTTTGAACGACAGTAATTTGCTTATATTTCTTACTTAATCCTTTTAGTCTTGGATAATTTGCTAATTTCCCAAAATGTTTAGCAAACGCTATATAATGTGAAGAATTTAGTTTTTGTCTTCTAAAAAAAATCATACCATAAAGCTCAAGTGCTTTTAAAAAAATTTTAAAATCTTTTTTAGAAATTTTTTTAACGTTACCAATAATCTCAGCCCCAATATTTTTTTTATTGGGAATAATCTTAAACATGTCTAAATTTAATTATTCAGTAATTTACTTTTAGCTTTTTCAAACTCTTCTTGAGTAAGAGCTCCATTTTTATACAACTCATTTAATTTAGAAATTTCAGAACTTAGATCGTTACTATTTGAAGGTCTAATTACTGTTTCTGAATGTGATTCTGTGTCCTCAGGTTTATTTGGTCGATTATCAACTTTAGCCTTAAAACCCTTCATAATTGCAGAACCACCTAAGTAAAAAACAAATCCTAAAATTGGCACTGCTAAAGCAAAAAAAATAATTTTTTCCATTAATTAATCCTCATCCTCATCTCTCCAACCTTTTTCATACATCAAATATCCGGCTAAGATAACAGAAAAAACTCCAGCAATCATTCCAAAATCAAAACCAACTTGTTTGTTATATAAATACCAACCCAATTGAGTGGCTCCAATTGGAACAGCAGTTAATAAGATCATTATTATTGCAATTCTGTATTCGTATTTAGGTTTTTTCATCAGAAATAGCTTATCAAATACAACAGTAATTCAATCAGTTTAAATATCCTTGAGACAATTAAACTTATATAAAAAGTCTTTATTTTTGTGATCTTTTAAAACACTCAATTGTGTTTTTTAATAAACAAGCGATAGTCATTGGTCCCACACCGCCTGGAACTGGGGTTAAAGCTTTTGCATTTTTTGAAACATCTTCGAAATCAACATCTCCAACAATACCTTTATCAGTTTTATTGATACCAACATCAATTACTATTGCATCTTTCTTTACCCAATCTCCTTTTACAAGCTCAGGTATTCCAACTGCTGCAACAATTATATCAGCTTCTAAACATTCAGCTTTTAGATCTTTAGTTTTTGAATGAGTAATTGTTACAGTACAATTTTCTTTCAAGAGTAGTTGGGTCATTGGTTTTCCATTTAAATTTGATCTACCAACTACAACTGCTTTTTTTCCACTTAAATTTGGTTCAATTTTTTTAATTAACAAGTAACAGCCAAGAGGTGTACAGGGAACTGAGCTTTCATAACCCGATGAAAGATTTCCTACATTCATTGGATGAAAACCATCTACATCTTTAGAAGGATCAATGGCTTCAATTACTTTTTGCTTATCTATATGTTTTGGTAATGGTAATTGAACTAAAATACCCGAAACTGTTTCATCTTTATTTAGTTCTTCAATTTTTTCTAAAACAGTTTTTTCTTCAACACTATCAGGATATTTAATTACTTCTGATTTTAACCCTACTTCATTTGCTGATTTTTCTTTATTACGAACATAAATTTGGCTTGGAGTAAGATCTCCAATTAATATCACGGTTAAACCTGGGACTTTATTATATTTAGATTTAAGTCCTGATACTTCTTGTTTTAATTCTTCTCTTAATTCAGCTGCAGCTTTTTTTCCGTCAATTAAAATCATTTTATTTCTAAAATATTATTGGTGCAATGTAGAGCTTCATACACATTTCAATAAACCAAATCAATAGAAGAAGAATGATTGGTGAAATATCTAGTGATCCTAAATTGGGTAAAAAACGTCTAATTTTATTAAGTATTGGCTCAGTTAATTTATAAGTAAGCTCTAAAATTGAGTAAACAAATCTATTTTGAGTATTTAAAACATTAAATGCTATCAACCAGCTTATAACTACATTTGCTATTACAACATAAGAATACAGTTTCAAAATTTGTAAAACTAAATAAAAAATTGCTATCATTTTTTCTCAACATAAATTGACTGACTTGGAAAAGCAAAAGAGGCATTATTTTTTTCTACAATCTGCTTAATTTCAATTGCTAATCTCTCTTTAACTTCTAGAGAATTACTCCAACTATTTGAATTCGTAAAACATCTCACCAATAAATCTATTGAACTATCAGAAAACTTCTCAATTCTAACCGCAACCCCAGTTGATTGATTAAAGTCTTCACTGTTGTTTATATAACTTTCAATTTCCTCTCTTATTTTTTTTAATTGATCAATCGTAGAGTCGTACTGCAACGTGATTATCCATCTAATTCTCCAATTAGATGTTTCGCTAACATTAACCACAGCATTTTCTGCAAATTGAAAATTAGGAATAATCGCTAGAGATTTATCAAACTTTCTTATTGTTGTTGATCTAAAACCAATTTTTTCAACTGTGCCTTCAATAATCCCATCTACTGCAATCCAATCTCCAATTTTAAATCTTTTTTCAACTAATACTAAAATTCCAGAAATTAAATTTTTAAATAAATCTTGTGCTCCAAGCGCAACAGCAACCCCAAACAAACCAAGACCAGCAATAATTGGTCCTATCTTAATACCCCATAATTCTAGTACTGCAGCTAATCCTAAAATAAATATTAAAATCTTAAGTGATTTAATTATCCAACCAATAAGTTCTCTAGTTAAAAGTTTATCTAGTCCACTTAAGATATATGAAATGGGTTCTATAATTTGGTGAATAACCCAAAAAATTAATATCGTAATTAACGTTCTATTAATTGTATCAACTACTTCTCTACCCTCTGTTGAAAAAGTCATGTAGTAACTCGCAATAAAGAAACCTAAAACAATTGGTAAAAATCTAGCTGGACCAATTAATGACTGAACAAAAGTATCATCTAATTTGTTTGTTGTTCTTTTTGAGATAATTTCTAATTTTTTTATAATTAATTTACTAATTAACCCTCTAAAGACTAAAAAAAGTAAGAATATCCCTATTCCAATTAAAATTTGAAAAATATCAACACCAAGTATTCCTTTATTCCAAACAGATAAAAATATTTCAGAAAAATTATTTATTAATTCCATACCTAAATTTTATATAACAAAAACTCTTCTTCTCCAGGATTAAAAAGAAATATCTTTTTCCATTTGATTTCATTCAATATTGACGAGGTTTTTTCACCTATACACATCAAGTTTGTATTCATCCAAAAGTTTTCTGTTTGATAGATTTTTATAAAATTTAAGAAACTAGAGGCACTGTTTTGAGAATAAACATAAACAATATCTGGCATATTCTGCTTTAATTCATTAACAAAATTTTCATCAAAATTTTCAGTATGATTTACTTTATAATTAATAATACGTTTAACAGCATACCCTTCTTTTAATAATTGTTGGTCTAAATCAGTTGTTATTATCTCACCACTCACATAAAGAAGTGGAGTTTCTTTTAATTCATAATTTTGTAGAATTAGTTCTTTAAGATTTGAAACATTTCCTTCTGCTGCAATTGTATTTTGAAATCCCAAACTTCTAGCTTTTTTTTCTGTAGCACTACCAACACAAAAACAAATTAATTTTTTATTTAAATTTTCTATATTTAAATTTTTTACAGCATTAGAACTTGTAAAAATTAAACCACCATAATCACCAGAGTTAATTTCTTCATGTTGAACTTTTTGAACATTAATTAATGGTAGGTGAGATACTTTATGATCTAAAGATTGAAACTTAACTATCATTTCTGAACAATCTTCTATGGGTCTAGTTAACAAAATATGCATTTTACTTTTTATATGAATTATTTGATTTAATTTTTAAAGTGTTACCAACTTCTGTTCCAATTTCTTTAAACATATCAATATTACCAGATTTTTTTTCATAAAATATTTGGGAACCGTCTAATGAGAATAATTCAGCTTCAACTGTAATTCTATCCCCTTCTATAATTGAATGAGCACCTATTGCAGTTTCGCAATCACCTTCCAATACCTTTAAAATGTTTCTCTCTATATGAGCTCTCATATAAGTATCTTTGTGATTTATTTTTTCTAAAACTTTTACAATTTCTTCATCATCCTCTCTAGACTGTAAAGCAATAATACCTTGGCCTGCACTTGGAATAATTTGATCAGTCGAAAAAATTTCAGAAATTTCATTATCTAAATTTAAATATTTTATACCTGCATAAGACAAAACTATTGCATCATAAATACCTTCCTTTAGCTTTTTGATTCTAGTATCTACATTTCCTCTTATTAATTTACAGTTAACATCTGATCTTATTTTTTTAATTTGAAATTCCCTTCTATAAGATGAGGTTCCTACTATTGCATTATGTTTTAATTCCTTAATATTTTTCTTGTCATTTGTTATTAAAATTTCTCTTGGATCTGTCCTTTCTAAAAATGAATTTGTTCTAAGTCCTTCAGTTTCAATTGCTGGCATATCTTTTAATGCATGCACCGCTATATCAATTTTTTTTTCTTTCAGTTCTTTTTCAATCGTACTAGAAAATAAACCCTTACCACCGACCTCTGATAATCTTCGATCCTGGATTTGATCACCTTTTGTGGTTATTGTTTGAATGACAATCTGATCATCTTGTAAATCTAAAGCTTCAATAATTTTATCTTTAGCTTTTTGCGCATATAGCAAAGCCAATTTACTTCCTCTTGAGCCTATTATAATTTGTCTATTCATTAAAAATTTATTTCTTACTTGTATTGAGATTGTACAATTATTAAAAACTATTTGAATGAGTAAAAAACCCTTAATTCTTGGAATAGAAACTAGCTGTGATGAAACGGCAGCATCTATAATAACTGAAAATGACAAAGGAATTCCAACAGTTTTATCCAATATTGTTTCTAGTCAGGTTGATGTTCACAAAGAATTTGGGGGAGTAGTTCCCGAACTAGCCGCAAGATCACATATAGAAAAAATAGATTGGATTGTTAAAAAAGCAATTTCAGATAGTGGAAAAAAAATTGAAGAAATTGATGCTGTTGCTTCAACTGCTGGGCCAGGTTTAATTGTTTGTTTGTCAGTTGGTTTAAGTTTTGGAAAAGCTTTTGCAAGCGCAATTAATAAACCTTTTATAGCAGTTAACCATCTTGAGGGTCATGCATTAAGTCCTAAGTTAAATTCCCATTTAAATTATCCCTATCTATTATTATTAATTTCAGGAGGTCACTCACAATATTTGAGTGTTCGAGGTCTTGGAAAATATAAAAGATTAGGAACAACTATTGATGACGCATTAGGTGAAGCATTTGATAAAACAGCTAAACTTTTAGGAATTGAATTTCCTGGTGGACCACAAATCGAAGTTTTGGCAAAAAAAGGAGATCCTGAAAAATATGATTTGCCTAAACCAATTTTTAATAAAGGTGGATGTAATTTATCTTTTGCAGGATTAAAAACCGCAATTTTAAAAATTGCAAAATCTATAAAAACAGATCAAGAAAAATTTGACTTGGCAGCCTCTTTTCAGAAAACTGTTGAAGAAATTCTTAATAAAAAAACAAAGATTGCATTTGAAGAATTTGAAAAAGAAAATAAATTAAAAGAAAAAGTTTTTGTAGTTGCTGGTGGTGTTGCTGCTAACAAAAAAATTAGATCAATGTTAATTAATTTATGTGAGGCTAAAAATTATAAAAGTATATTTCCACCAATAGAACTTTGTGGGGACAATGCTGCTATGATTGCAATGGTAGGTTTGGAAAAATATAAATTAAATGAATTTAATACTTTAGATTACCCAGCAAAACCTAGATGGCCTTTAGATGAAAAAGCTGCATTTTTAAAAGGTGCGGGAGTACAATTATGATGAATTATTGGTTATTAAAATCTGAGCCAGATGTTTGGTCCATTGAGCAACAAATTAAGGCTGGCAAAAAAGGTGCACCTTGGGATGGTGTTAGAAATTATCAAGCAGCAAACAATTTAAAAAGTATGAAGAAGGGTGATCTATGTTTTTTTTATCACTCTAATATTGGCAAAGAAGTGGTTGGGATAGTAAAAGTAATTAAAGAACACTATTTAGATAAAACTGATAAGACTGGAAGATTTGTTGCAGTAACAGTCCAATTTAAAAGTAAGTTCTCTAAACCAGTAACCCTTGAAAATATCAAAAAAAATAAGGATTTAAGCGATTTAGCGCTTATTAAACAAAGTAGACTTTCAGTAATGCCAATTGATGATAAAAGCTGGAAAATTATAAATAACATGAGTAAAATTTAAAAAAAAAATAATCCATGCCAAAAAAAAAGAAAAAAGTTAAATCTAAAAAAAAAACTAAAGTAAGAAAGAAAACTGCAGTTAAGAAAAAAACTAAAGTTAAAAGAAAAAAATCAAAAAAAATTTTAAAACAAAGTGAAAAACCTGCTCCTGAATTAATTATAAAAACTAAACCTGAGTGGATCAAAAGTAGTTTGGCCAACAAAAGTAAATACGAGCAAAAATATTCTCAATCCATAAAAAATAACGATGAATTTTGGAAAAAAGAAGGAAAAAGAATTACTTGGATTAAACCTTATAAAAAAATTAAAGATGTTAAATACAGTTCTAAAGAAGTAAAAATTAAATGGTTTGAAGATGGAACACTGAATGCATCTGCAAACTGTATCGATAGACATCTAAAAGATAAAAAAGATAAAACAGCAATAATATGGGTTGGTGATGATCCAAAAGATAGTCAAAAAATTACTTACAAACAGCTTCATCAAAAAGTTTCTAAAGCAGCAAATGGTTTAAAAAAATTAGGCATTAAAAAGGGGGATCGGGTTACAATTTATCTTACAATGATACCAGAGCTTGCTATTTTAATGTTAGCATGTGTTAGAATTGGTGCAGTCCACTCAATTATTTTTGGAGGTTTTTCAGCTGACTCTATTTCTGGAAGAGTGAATGATTGTGAGTCTGAATACATAATTACAGCTGATGAAGGTGTTAGAGGTGGAAAAACTATTCCTTTAAAAGAAACAACTGATGAAGCATTAGAGAGTTGTCCCAATGTAAAAAAATGTATTGTTGTTAAACGTACGGGTAATTCAATTAGTTGGAATTATGATAGAGACGTTTGGTATCATGATCTAATTAAAGACGTTCCTTCTCAGTGTGAGCCTGAAGAAATGAACGCAGAAGATCCTTTATTTATTTTATACACATCAGGTTCAACTGGAAAACCAAAGGGAGTTTTACACACAACAGGTGGATACATGGTGTATGCATCTATGACTCATCAATATATTTTTAATTACAAACCAAAAGATATTTATTGGTGTACTGCAGATATTGGTTGGGTAACAGGTCACAGTTATATTATCTATGGTCCTCTTTCGAACGGTGCAACGACTATAATGTTTGAAGGAATACCAAACTATCCTGATAGTTCTAGATGGTGGCAGATAGTAGATAAATACAAAGTAAATACGTTTTATACTGCACCTACTGCAATCAGAGCTCTAATGAGGGAAGGTGATAAGCCTGTCAAAAAAACATCTAGAAAATCTTTAAAATTACTTGGAACTGTTGGTGAACCAATAAATCCTGAAGCTTGGATGTGGTATTACAAAACAGTTGGAAATTCTAAGTGCCCAATCGTAGATACATGGTGGCAGACAGAAACAGGAGGTATATTAATTGCTCCTCAAACAGGTGCTATTCCCCTAAAACCTGGCTCTGCAACAAAACCATTTTATGGAATAAAGCCTATGTTAGTTGATAAATCCGGAAAAGAGATAAAAGGACCTGGAGAAGGAAGGCTTTGTATAGCGCAATCATGGCCTGGACAAATGAGAACAGTATATGGGGATCATCAAAGATTCATAGATACCTATTTTTCTCAGTTTGAAGGTAAATATTTTACGGGTGACGGATGTCGAAGAGACAAGGATGGATATTATTGGATTACAGGTCGGGTAGATGATGTAATTATTGTATCAGGACACAACTTGGGTACTGCTGAAATTGAAAGTGCATTTGTGGCTCATCCAAAGGTAGCAGAGGCAGCAGTTGTAGGTTACCCACACGATATTAAAGGTAATGGATTATATTGTTATGTAACATTAAATGCTGGTGAAAGAGAAACTGGTGAACTTGAAAGAGATCTAAAACTTTGGGTTAGAAAACAAATTGGTCCGCTTGCTACACCTGACTTAATTCATTTCACTCCAGGACTTCCAAAAACAAGATCTGGAAAAATTATGAGAAGAATCTTAAGAAAAATTGCTGCAAATGAACATGGTCAATTAGGAGACACAACTACATTGGCCGATCCAAGTGTTGTAGATAGTTTGGTTGAGAACAGAAAAAATATTTAAAACTGTATTCTATCTTTAAATTCTTTTTTAATAACATCCCATTTTAAAATAACAGAATTTAAAACTATTTTTCGATCAAGAGTTTTTAATTCATCTGCTATCGGTGCCCATTTATACATTGCCAGAGCACTTGGATTGAAAGGACGGTCATTGTGATACTTCTCCCAATCAATTTTAATTAGTCTTTCATCAAATTCTTTTTTTGCTTCTTCGATGATATTCAAAGGCATATTATTTGTAGTTTCATCATCTAAAATTTTTAAAAAAATATCTTTAGCTTTGTCTAGTTCATTAAAACTATAATGAACTTTTAAATATGAAAAAGTGAAGAAAGTTAAATCTTGAAGAGCAACAGAATAAATATTCCATTTAGCTTCATTGACAGACTTCATAAATTCATCATTATCAAAATGAAGAACATATCTTGTCCCCATTCTAGTTTTTAAGTAACTATAAAGTGTAACTTGAGATACCCAGGCAGATTTTGTTTGGATAAACTCCTCTAACTCATCTAAAGTTTTAATTTTTGTTTTAGGAATAAAAGCTTTAAACAAAGAAAAAAAATAAACTTTGAAGTCACTTAAAGATAAATCTTTCCAACTTAATTTTTTTTTATCCATAAAAAGTTAATTTTATTGAAAATATTTGAAAAAATTAACCTAATACGGCTAATTTTACACTTTTATTCTCTTTCATAATGGTTAAGGTTTTATCAGTTATAACTAAAAAAGAGAGGTATACATGGCGAAAAACGCTCAACACTGGGAAAAGACCAGAGGCTTGCTATTTGTAACATTAGCAATCTGGGCTGTATTCTCAATGGGTATATTCCTTTTTGGAGCTGAAATGAACTCAGTTACTGGACCTTTTGGGTATCCATTAACTTATTGGTTCACATGTCAAGGTTCTCTTGCAATATTTGTAATCCTTATTTTCTGGTTTGCAGGTAGACAAGAAAAAATTGATGAAGAGTTCGGCTTCAGTGAAAAAGGAGACGACTAATGATTAAGGGTAATTTTATAGATAACTTGCCTAAAGTTTATGGAATCTACACAGGTGGATTTATAGGTTTCATAATCTTAATGGCGATTGGTGAGCAGATGGGTATGTCTGCAAAAGCAATAGGTATTTGCTTTGTAGGTTTTACCATTTTCATCTACGCAGCAATTGGTTGGCTATCTCGAACAGCCCAAGCAAGTAACTATTACGTAGCTGGAAGAACGGTTCCAACTGTGTTCAACGGAATGGCGACAGCAGCCGACTGGATGTCAGGTGCTTCATTCGTTGCAATGGCAGGTGGTATTTACTTCAAAGGTTATGGATATATGGCTTTGCTTGTAGGTTGGACAGGTGGTTATGTGTTGGTTGCAACTTTATTAGCACCATACTTAAGAAAATTTGGCTGTTACACAGTTCCAGATTTCGTAGGTACTAGATACGGTGGTAATACTGCAAGATTGATGGCTGTTATCGTTTTAACTGTTGCATCATTCACATATGTGACTGCTCAAATTAACGCTACAGGTACTATTGCAGCTGTTGCTTTAGATATCCCATTCCAATACGCAGTATATGTTGGACTAGTTAGTATTTTACTATGTTCAATGCTTGGTGGTATGAGAGGGGTAACTTGGACACAGGTTGCGCAATATATTGTACTAATTATAGCTTACCTACTTCCAGTATTCTGGATCAGTAACAACATTGGTGCGGGTTTCTTCCCACACTTCATGTTAGCTGATGAAGTTGCTAGAATTGGTGAGTTAGAACAACAGTATGGTTTTGTTAAAAACTCTGCTGCTGATTTAGCTACAGTACCTAAAGGGTTAGCTGGTATTACTAAGGCTCACTCTGAAGTTAACGCAACACCTTGGGCTTTCATCTCATTAGCATTAGCAATGATGATGGGAACAGCTTCATTACCACACGTAATGATGAGGTTCTTTACTACTCCAAGTGTAAAAGCAGCTAGAAAATCAGTAGGTTGGTCAGTATTCTTTATCTTCCTACTATATTCTTCTGCACCAATGTTAGCGACACTATCTAAACTTGCTTTGATTGATCCAAACTTACCAACAGGTATTATTGGTAAATCAATTGCAGAAGTTCAAGCAATCGATTGGTATCAAAACTGGAACCAAGCAAATCTGATGTTTGTAAGCGACTTTAACGGAAATGGAACTGTTGAATTAAACGAGTTCTTCATGGGTGGTAAAGCCGTTGTATTAGCAACACCAGAAATTGCTGGATTACCATATGTAATCTCAGGTCTAGTTGCTGCTGGAGGTTTGGCAGCTGCGATGTCAACTGCAGATGGTTTGATTCTTGCAATTGCAAATGCAATCTCGCATGACGTTTACTACAAAATGGTAGACCCTAAAGCTGAGACTGCTAAGAGACTAGTTGTTGCAAGGGTATTACTTGTAGTAATTGGTTTTGCAGGAGCAACTATTGCAGCAATGGAGATCCAAGGTATCTTAGGTTCAGTAATCTGGGCTTTTGACTTTGCGATGTCTGGATTGTTCTGGCCACTTGTACTTGGTGTATGGTGGAAGAGAGCTAATAAAGAAGGTGCTATAGCTGGTATGGTCTTAGGATTAGTTTCTGGTTTTGCGTATCTAATTTGGGTACGAAGTGGTGGAAGCGGATTCTTAGGCATTACTCAGTTAACATTTGGTATCTTCGGATCTACTGTTAGCTTAGTAGCTATGGTTGTTGTAAGTTTAATGACTTCAGCACCTAGCGCTGCAACACAAAAAATGGTTGATGATTCTAGGGTACCTTCGGGTGCATCTGTAATCGGCGGCCAAAAATAAATGATCTTTTTAAGGGGCGATTAATTTCGCCCCTTTTATTTATTTTTAAGATCAAATATAAATTCCTTAATGTCTGCTAACTTTCATCCTTTAGTTTATATAATTGACTACATACTTGGAATTATAATGTGGACTTTAGTTGGAAGAGTAGCAATGAACATCTTTCAAAGGGAAGATTCAAATTTTTTCTTTATGAAAGCTTTTGTAAAATTTACAAATCCACTATTAAAAATTTTTAAACCTGTTACCCCATCTTTCATAATACAACCATTGGTACCACTTTATGTAGCTTGGTTCTTTTTCATGATTAGATTTTATTTGATGCCTTGGATCTTGGGATATTCAGTTATGGGGATGTTGTCTTTTCCTCTTGAGAGTGAAATTTCTAGGCAGATTTATCAATTTTTTAATTCAATTAAATTTTAAAAATTGATACTAGTAAATCTAGATATCAATGAAAAATATACAAATATCACCATCAATTTTATCAGCTGATTTTAGCCAATTAGGTACTGAAATAAAAAGACTTGAGGAAGGTGGAGCTGATATGATTCATGTGGATGTTATGGATGGACACTTTGTTCCAAACTTAACAATCGGTCCTCCAGTAATTAAAGCTCTTAGAAAACATTGTTCATTGAAATTCGATGTTCATTTAATGATTTCTCCAGTGCATAAATACATAGATGATTATGCGAATGCGGGTGCAGATATAATTACTGTGCATCCAGAAGCAACTGATAATTTAGAAGACTCAATAAATAAAATAAAAAATCTAAAAAAAAAGGTAGGAGTATCTCTCAATCCTGAAACAAGTATAGATTTAATAAAAAATCTATTAAATAAAATTGATTTAGTTTTAATAATGAGTGTAAATCCTGGGTTTGGTGGTCAAAAATTTATGCCAGAAGCTTTAGAAAAAATTAAACAATTAAAAAAAATTAGAGAAATAGAAAAACTTAACTTTGATATTGAAATAGACGGTGGGATAAATTTTGATAATTGTAAAATAGCAATTGAAGCTGGTGCTAATATTCTTGTATCTGGTACAACGGTTTTTAAAAGCAATGATGGAGATATTAAAAAGAATATTAATTTATTAAAAACAAAATAAGTTAATGCAATCTCAAAATTCCTTAAATCTTTCTAATGGAATATTTTTTAAGTTAAAATCTTCATTTAAAAAATTATATAAAAATTCAAATTTTTATGAAAAACGAATTTCGAAAACTTTTGATAACAATTTTGAATATAAACCAAGTCCTCATCTTTTATCTTCAATTATAAAGTACCAGAAAAAAAAATATAAAATTGAAGATTTTGTAACTGAAACTATCTGGACAAACAATATTTCTTCTAAAGACTTTAAAAAACTAAACAATTTTTTTTGGTTTTTTAGTTTAGATTTAAAATCATCAAAGAAAACTACTCAATCAATTATTCTTAAATGGATTCATAAGAATGAAAGATTTGATGAAAATATATGGGAATTCAATATTACTGCAAAAAGAATTATTGCTTGGCTTTCCAATCATCAGTTAACTTATGAAGATAGTAATGAAGAATATAGATTGTATTTTAATCATATGCTTCAAAAACAAACTAACCATTTATTAAATGAGATCAAAAATTTAGATGAAACAGAAGAAAAGCTGATTGGATGTGCCGCAATAATTTTAACAGGTTTAGCGTATAAAGATGAGAAAAATTATTTAGAAAGTGGTTTAAATATATTAAAAAATTTAATCAAAAACTCTCTTGATAAACAAGGTTTTCCCAAATCAAGAAATATTCAAAATTTAGTTTTTTATCTTAAATATCTAATCATTATTAGAGAATGGTTTAAAGAATCGCAAAATCAAATTCCAGAATATGTTGATGAAACTATATATTATTTAGGATCCAGTTATGCTTTTATATGGCAAAACATAAAACAAGATATTTTTTTTAATGGAAATTATTCGTCTAATCATAATGAATTTGACCAATATTTAAAACGATTTGGATATACTTTTAAAAATCAAATTAATGAGTTAGCTGGATATACAATATTACAAAATAAAAAAATTATCCTAGCAGCTGACAATGGATCAAATCCTGAAACAATATATACCAAAAATTATCAGGCAGGCGCCTTATCTTTTGAAATTTTTTCTAACGATAAAAAATTAATTTCAAATTCTGGATATTATCCAGATCCAAAAAACAGACTAAATAAATTTTCCAAAAGCACCGCTTTACAAAGTACACTTTCAATTGAAGATTATTCTTCATCTGATTTTATTAAAGCTGGTAATAATTTGTTGATACAAAAAGATTTAAAAATTGATAATAAAAATATAGTTTTTGAGAAGAATTATTGGAAAATTTCAGCTAGTCATAATGGTTACTTTAAAAAATTTAAATTAGATCATCATAGAGAAATAGAATTTTACCCTGAACAATTTAAATTTATTGGTCATGACAAAATAGTGAGAAAAGATCCAGATAAGCAAATTAAATTTGATATTAGATTTCATCTTCATCCCGACTCTAAAGTTATGAAAACACAAAATAATAAGTTTATATTAATACAATTAGAAGATGAGGGTTGGCAATTTAGTTGTGATAACTATGATATAAATATTGATAATGGTTTATATTTCGGTAATAAAAATTCTTATCAAGAAAACCAAAATATATTTATCTCTGGCATGAGTAATGAAAGTGAACAAATAATTAAATGGGAAATAAGTAAAATATAATGAAAAAAATAAAGACTGCTCTTATTTCTGTATCAGATAAAAATAATTTAAAACCAGTTTTAGAAATTTTAAAAAAATATCACATCAAAATTATTAGTTCTGGTGGAACTTATAAAGAAATAAAAAAATTAAAATTTAATTGTTTAGAAGTATCTGATTTTACTGATTCACCTGAAATTTTAGAGGGAAGAGTTAAAACCTTACATCCAAAAATACACGCAGGAATCCTTAATAAAAGAAATAATAAATTACATTTAAATGACTTAAAAAAAAATAATTTTGAAAATATTGATCTAGTAATTGTAAATTTTTATCCTTTCGAAAAAACTTTAGAAACTACAAATAATCATAAAAAAATAATTGAAAATATAGATGTAGGGGGTCCCACAATGGTTAGGTCTGCTGCTAAAAATTATAATGATGTAACTGTGATTACTTCTGCAAATCAATATCAGGAATTAATAGATGAAATGAATAAAAATAATGGAGCTACATCATTAAATTTCAGAGAAAAACTATCAAGAACAGCTTTTACAGAAACTGCTTACTATGATTCAATAATCTCAAACTATTTTAATAAAAAAGCAAACATACACTTGCCAGATAAAAAAGTTTTTTCTGTAAATTTAATTGAAAAACTTAGGTACGGAGAAAATCCACACCAATTTAGTGGGTATTATTCAAAAAATTTAAAAACTAATTTAAAACAAATTCAAGGAAAGCAACTAAGTTATAATAATTATAACGATATATTTGCTGCCTTAACTATTTCAAAATCTTTACCAAAAAATAAAGGTACTGTAATTGTAAAACACGCAAACCCTTGCGGAATATCAATAAATTCAAATCCTACAGAAAGCTATAAATCTGCATTAGCATGTGATCCCATAAGCGCTTTTGGCGGAATTGTCTCTTGTAATTTTAAAATAAAAAAAAATCTTGCCGTAGAGCTTAATAAACTTTTTTTAGAAGTAATTATTGCTAATGGTTTTGATAGTGATGCTTTGAAAATACTTAAAACTAAAAAAAATTTACGTGTAATTGATGCAACAAATTATTCACTTAGTGAAATTACAAAATTCAATTCATCAAATGAAGCATTATTAGTTCAATCTGAAGACTTAAAAATATTCAAAAATAAAGATTTTAAAGTTGTATCTAAAAGAAAACCAAACCCTAAGCTGCTTAGAAATCTAATTTTTGCATTTAATGTTTGTAGATATGTCAAATCAAACGCAATTGTTCTTGCGAAAGATGAATCGATTGTAGGTATTGGATCGGGTCAACCAAGTAGATTAGATAGCTGTGAGATAGCAATTAATAAAATGATAAAATTTAATTTATTTGGAAATAATTTGGTCGCAGCATCAGATGCTTTCTTTCCATTTGTAGATGGAATTGAAAAATTAGTTCAAGCAGGGGTTCAAGCTGTAATTCAGCCTTCTGGATCAATTAGAGACAAAGAAATAATTAAATTTGCAAACGAAACAGATACTGTTCTGGTCTTTTCTAAGACAAGACATTTCAGACATTAGTAACTTTATCTATCTTAGCGGCTAAAATAAAATCATTTTCAGAAAGACCTTTAATAGCATGTGTGGTAATTTTAATATCTGCATAACCCCAACCAAAACTTATATCTGGATGATGTCCCTCTTCTTCAGAAATTTTACCAACTTCATTAACAAAATTTTGACTTTTTATAAAATTTTCAAATTTGAATTTTTTCTGTAAAAAAAATACTTTATTTTCGTCTTCTGTAATATCCCAGCCATCAACTTTCTTTTGATATTTATGAATATCAGATACATCAAAAGGAATAGCTCCTCCTTCGCAAGGTAAACATTTTTTACTTAAAAGATCTTCACTCATAAAATTTGGAGCGGGCAAAGGGGTTCGAACCCTCGACCTTCTCGTTGGCAACGAGACGCTCTACCACTGAGCTATGCCCGCTTATTTAAAAAATATTATAATTAGCGCCTTTTATAAATGCAAGTAATAATAATATCGTTTTAATAATAACCGGTCTCTTCAAGATTTTCTTTGAAAACTTTATTTAGTTTGTCAGCAAAATCCTTATCAAGAATATTTTTCCAATTATTATCTGGTCCTAAATTAAAAAATGAAATCATTTTATTTTTTCTCTTTGAATAGATAGCTTCAGAAAACCCTTCTTTCTTCTCATAATTTTTTAACTTATCAAATAATGTTGAGCTAACAGCATTTTTTAATTTATTGCTGTCTATTTTGCTCTCAATTTTTGTACATTTATTAATAAATTCTATTATTTCTTTGGTAACTGAAAATGTTTTTTCTAAAAGATCCTCATACTTCACAATTTTTATTGGTAAATCTTTTTGTATTTTCCACGATTTATAATTATTGAACCAAGAACTAATAAATTGGAAATTTCCGAAATCTAAGTCTCCTCTGTTATCATAAATATACTTTTTATGATTTATCATCCAAGCCAAAGAATCCTCATAATTTAACTCATAATGATTTGATAAAGATGTAATAACATTTCTTGGATCTCTTATTATGTAAACACAGCCTAAGGAGTTTTCTTTGTTTGTAAAAGGTAATTCATTTATTTTACCAAAAACATTGTGTGTTTTAAAAAAATGTAACTTTTTATCTTTGTTAATTCTTTCTTGAGCTTGAATCCAAAATCTAGAAGTTCCTATCACGTCTTTTGGATTATAAGAAAAACCGTCAAAATGTCTTTTTTCAGGAAACTGCCCAATATATTTTATGTACTCTTGTTTATAAATTCCATCTTTTGAATAATAATAGGAACTAATCAAAGTTCTCAACCAAGTATTTCCACTTTTAGGGTATGAGGCAATCCAGAAAATCATTTATAAAAAAATAATATAGAGTAAAATTTATTTTTTTGTTAATAATTATAAATGAAAAAATTTCCTGATATAATTTCAGTTTTCCCACTAAGTAATTTTATCATGTTTCCAAATACTACTGTTCCACTCAATATTTTTGAACCAAGGTATATAGATATGATAAATGATAGCATGAAAGCTGAAAGGCTAGTTGGAATGATACAGCCAAATTACAAAGATGATAAAAAAAATATTAAACCTGACTTATATCAGGTTGGATGCTTGGGAAAAATTATAAATTTTCAAGAAACAAAAAATGGTAATTTTTTAATAGAGTTGAAGGGATTGACTAGATTCAAGATTTTAGAGGAAATTAAAACAAATAATAAATATCGCTCGTTTAAAGTTAACTTTGATGAATTTCATGCAGATTTAAATAACTCAAAAGAAAATATTAAATTTTCAGATCTTGAATTGATATTCAAAGATCTAAAATTACTTTTTGAAAAAAAAGGATTTATAATAAATTGGAAAGCACTTGAAAAGCAAAGCCTAGATGAAACAATTAATGCACTTGCAATGGCGTCCCCATTTACCTTAGAAGAAAAACAAATTTTGTTAGAAGCTCCAAATCTTGATTTACGAAAAAATAAAATTTCTGAAATACTTAAGACTTATAGTTTTGATTTATACGAAAATAGTACACTTCAATAATTTAAAATAAGTTTCCATTATCAGCCATTTTAATTAGCGACTTGTTTATAAATGAATTTTTGCCAAAAAATTTTACAGACTTACTTAAAACATTTTTATTTATTTTATTGTCTAAATTAAAAAACTCATGAATTAGGTCTATTCCATTAGAAAAAATTACATTTCTTGACTTTGTTTTTTTTTCAAATTCACTATTAACAGAAGCATCTAAACTGAGTCCCAATTCAATTTTAGATCTAATTATATTCGTCAATTCTTGAATATCTCTAATTGTCATATTAAAACCTTGACCAGCTAGAGGGTGTACTCTGTGTATTAAATCTCCAAATGCTAAAATATTTTTATGATAATAATTCCTTAAATTTACAGACATTAACCTAAATGATTTAAATTTTTCTAATCGTTTAATTTGGTAAAAATTATTGTAACTATTCAATGAACTTAACAATGTTTCTTGATTTATTCTTGTTTTTTGATTGATCGAATAAACTATAGATGTTCTATAAGAAGAAATTGGCAAGAAAGCCAAAGGGCCCTTTTTTGTAAAAATCTGTCTTGCGATAATATTAGATATCTTTTTATGGGTAATCACACTTGTGTATGCAAAACTATCATATTTTTTTAAAATTTTTTTATAAAAAAATTTTTTAGTTAATTCATTAGAAAAGTCAGTATTGATTATTAAATCATATTTTTTTGTTAATTTATAATCTAATTTTTTTTGAATTTTTTTTATATTTTTATTTTGATTCAATTCTTTTTCTAAAATTTCATAAAGTTTATAATTCTCTACTATTGAAAATAATTGTTCGTTTTTATTATCAAAATTTAATAAACTATCTTTATCTAAATTTTCTGAGTAAATTTTTATATTTTTAATTTTCCAAATAATTTTTTTAATATCAACAACATGATTGCAAAAGTAATCCACATTACTCTTTGAAATACTTATGGTTCTTGATTTGTCTTGTTTTCGTTTTAAGAAAAAAATATCAACAGAAATACCAGTCTTGGCTAAAGCATTAGCTAAAGCTAAACTTGATAAACCAGATCCTGTAATACAAACTTTCATAATAATTTTAATTTTAACAACAAAAATTAGATGATACAAAGTGGTATAATTGATTTGTATAAATGGATTTAAAAAAAACAGCTAATTTATTACTTAATTTTACTATAAAACGATTAGCAGAAATTTTTGGCATTATAATTTCCTTAACAGGAATCCTGTTATTTATTGCACTTTTTTCTTATTCACCTGAAGATCCTAATTTTATTTTTCCTAAGGATACTGAAATTAAAAATATTTTGGGATTTCAAGGAAGTTTTATTTCTGATCTTTTTTTCCAATCAGTTGGATTTATTTCATTTCTAATATCTATTACCTATATAATTACTGGAATAAATATATTCCTTCATAAAGAATTTTTTTTAATAATTGAAAATACTTTTTTAGCAATAATTTATACTATATTTGGCACCCTTTTTCTTAACTATTTTTATTCTGATGCTTTTACACTTTATATTAATGGAAACGGAGGTTTTGTTGGAGATTATTTTGGTCAAACTTTTTTAAATTCTATCATTCTCATGAATGAAACATTAATTTATTATTTTTTAATCATAATAATAATTACTTTATTTTTAATAAGCATTAATTTTCACCCTATAAAATTCTATAATTTATCAATTAAACTAATAAATTTTTTTTCTAAGAAAGAAAATAAGTCTTATACAGATAGAAGTGAACTAATAAGTGAGTATATTCCTCAAGAAGAAATTAAAAATTTAATACAAGAGGATTTGCCATTTATTAAAGCAGAGAATAAATCAATTAATAAAAGTAAATTTCAATTACCAAAAATAGATTTATTAAAAGTTCCATCTAAGAAAGAAAGAGAAAACTCAAGCAAAAATGAATCGAATGATCCAAAATTTCTAGAAAAAATTCTAATGGATTTTGGAGTTAAGGGAGAAATTCAGAAAGTGAGTCATGGACCAGTTGTAACATTAAATGAATTTGAACCAGCTGCAGGTGTTAAAGTTTCTAAAATTATAAATTTATCTGATGATATTGCTAGAAATACTAGTTCTGAGTCTGCTAGAATTTCAACTATACCAGGTAGCAATACTGTTGGAATTGAGTTACCAAATAATTCCAGAGAAAATGTTTATCTTAGTGAAATTCTTAACAATGCAGACTTTAAAAGAAAGGAAACAAAATTACCAATTGCTCTTGGTAAAAATATTTCTGGAAAACCTATTGTAGGAGATCTTTCTTCAATGCCACATTTACTCATTGCTGGTACTACAGGTTCAGGAAAATCAGTTTGCATTAATACGATTATTTTATCACTTCTTTACCGTCACACACCTGAAAGATGTAAGTTTATATTAATAGATCCTAAAATGCTTGAGCTCTCAACATATGAAGGAATACCTCATTTACTCTGTCCAGTAATCACAGAGGCAAAAAAAGCTGCATCAGTGCTTGGTTGGGTAGTTAAAGAAATGGAGAGTAGATATAGGTTAATGACAAAAGAAGGTGTAAGAAATATCGATGGTTACAATACCAAACATAAGCTTCCAATGCCTTACATAGTTGTAGTTGTCGATGAAATGTCAGATTTAATGTTAGTGGCTGGTAAAGAGATAGAGAATTATATACAAAAGTTATCACAAATGGCTAGAGCTGCAGGCATTCATATTATTATGGCAACCCAAAGACCTAGCGTTGATGTGATTACAGGTACAATAAAAGCTAATTTTCCAACAAGAATATCTTTTCAAGTAACCTCAAAAATAGATAGTAGAACAATTCTAGGAGAGCAAGGAGCAGAACAATTATTAGGAAAAGGAGATATGCTTTATATGTCTTCAGCCAACAGAATAGTAAGAATTCATGCTCCATTTGTTTCAGATAATGAAATAGAAAAAATAAATAATTTTTTAAGATCACAAGCAGAGCCAGATTATATTGATGAAATTTTAAACTTCGCTGATGAAAAAGAATTAGGATCAAATACTGATCAAGGAGATAAAGATGAATTGTATCATCAAGCTGTTGAAATAATTAGATCTGAAGGAAAAGCATCTACCTCGTTTTTACAAAGAAAACTTCAAATTGGGTACAATAGAGCTGCACGAATAATAGATATGATGGAAGCTGATGGAATTGTTAGCAAAGCAAATCATGTGGGTAAAAGAGACGTTCTTTAATGTTGAGGTTGTTACTATTGGTTTGGCTAATTAGTTTATCTAGTGAAGTAAATGCAAATAATAAAAATCAAATAATTAATAAATTAAAAGATACTTTAAATTTAAATTTTGATTTTGAACAAGATATAAATGGAAAAATTGAGTTTGGAAACTGTACAATTCAATATCCAAAAAAAATGTTTTGTGCTTATGATCAAAAAAATAAAGTTATAGTTTCAAATGGAAAATCTTTAGTTATAAAATCTACTTCAAGCTATTACAGGTATCCTTTGGATAAAACACCATTAAATTTTATTTTAGATAAAAATTTCTTATTAAAAAAAATTGCCGAATTAAATGAAGAAATTATTAATAATTCTCTGGTCAAGTTTACAATAAATGAAAATAATCAATCAATAGAGATTTTTTTTGATATGAATAATTATAATTTAATTGGCTGGCAAACTAAGGATGTTTATCAAAATATTGCTGTCACACTTCTTTATTCAGTTAAATCAAATCAAATTGTTGACGAAAAAATATTTAAAATTCCTTTTCAAAATTAAATTTTAACAATTTCTGATTTAAATATTTTCATTCCTCTAGCTAGATAATTATTTAGTGCATTTTTATGATCCAAAGAACACGTATGAAGCCAAACTCTCTCTATATTTTGTTGAAATGATTTTTTAATAGCATTTGATAATAAAAATGAGCCTAATTTTTTATTTTGGTATTCCTCTAATATTCCAAAATATGCTATTTCCACTTCTTGCTTTTCGGAATGAATAATTAATTCAAAAAAACCAACTAAATCTTTTTTATTTTTCAATACAAATGTTTTAACATTTTTGTTGGATACGTATTTGATCCACTGCTCTTCTGTCCATATCAATCTATCAATCCACTTATGTTTTTTACCTATATTTTTATAAAAAAATTTATTTAACTGAAAATCAGTAGGTTCAATCAAATTAACTTTATAATCTTCTGAAGGTCGTTCACTATCTTTTAAATCATGCAGTGAATTTATTTCTAGATAATTTCTTTTAACTTCTTCTGTCACTCGACCATTTTTCCAACACGTTCACCGCCAAATAAATGAAAATGCAAATGAGGGACCTCTTGACCACCATGTTCACTAATATTAGTCAGTGCCCTATAACCATGGCCCACTTCTGTTGAAATACCAAGCTTTTTTGCAACTACGTTAATACCTTTAAAAAGACCCACCATCTCTTCTAATGATGCATTGTTACTAAAATCGTCAAGATCTATATATTTTCCCTTAGGAATTACTAAAGCATGAACTTTCTTTTGTGGGTTGATATCATGAAATGATAAAACATAGTCATTTTCATAAATTTTATTACAAGGTATCTCTCCACGTAAAATTTTAGCAAAAATATTATTCTCATCGTAACTCATTTTTTCCTTTTTTCTAATTCTTCCATTACTTCTTCGATTTTCACATCATTAGCTTCTAAATACATAAGTAAATGATAAAATACGTCAGCTGCTTCATGAATTTTATTTGTATTCTCTTCTATAGATTCAATTAATTCATTTATTTCTTCTAAGACCTTTGCTTTGCTGAGAGGTTTATCTGTAAGTAATTTATTTGTATAAGAACCTTCAACTGGATTATTTTTTCTTTCTCTTGCAAGTTTAATTAGATTTTCTAATGTGTTAAGCATATTAAATTCTAACAGGTATTCCTTTTGAATCCAAATATTCCTTTGCTTCTTTTACTGAGTGTTTACCATAATGAAATATTGATGCTGCTAAGACTGCACTAGCATTTCCCAATTTAATTCCATCAACCAAATGATCTAGATTCCCTACTCCGCCTGATGCAATGACAGGAATATTTACTTTAGATGAAATTTTAGACATGAGCTCAATATCATAACCTACCTGGGTACCATCTCTATCCATTGATGTTACCAATAGTTCACCTGCTCCACTACTTTCCATTTTTGAAGCAAATTCTATTGCATCAATTCCAGTATTATTTCTTCCACCATGTGTAAAAATTTCCCATTTATCAGCATTTTTTTTAGCATCAATAGCAACCACAATGCATTGTGAACCAAATTTTTTTGAGCTTTCAACTACTACCTTAGAATTTTGAACTGCTGCAGTATTAATAGAAACTTTATCTGCTCCACAATTAAGTAATTTATTTATATCATCTACACTTCTGACACCTCCCCCAACTGTTAATGGAACAAAGCATTTTTTTGAAGTTTTTTCTACAACATCATAAATTGTATCTCTATTTTCATTTGATGCAGTGATATCTAAAAAACAAATTTCATCTGCTCCTCCGTCAGAATAAATTTTAGCTTGTTCGACAGGATCTCCTGCATCCTTCAGATCAACGAAGTTAATTCCTTTTACAACACGGCCATTTTTAACATCTAAACAAGGTATAATTCTGTTCTTAAGCATTTACTTCCTTAACTAATTCATCCAATATAATATCACCATCATAAATAGCTTTTCCAACTATTATACCTTCAATATTTTTATTATTTATTTCCTTTGCTTTTTTAATATCAAGTATTGATGAAACTCCACCAGATATTATAACAGGACAATTAGATTTATCAGCAACCTTAACAGTTCCTTCAAAGTTAGGACTTTGTTTCATACCATCTCTATTAATATCAGTATAAATAAGTCTGCTTACACCATAATCATTCACATCATTTAAATAATCTAAAGTTAATTGGTTAGAATTTTCTTTCCAACCAGAAATAGATAAATAACCATCTTTAGCATCTAAACCTAATGCAATTCTATTTGGAAATTTTTCGCAAGCTTGTTTTAAAAAATTTTTATCTTTTATTGCAGCACTTCCTAAAATAACTTTTTCAACACCAACATCAGTATATTTCTGAATACTCTCAAGATTTCTGATACCTCCACCAATTTCAATATTAAGATCAAATTTTTTTACTATTTCTTGAATAATATCTAAATTAATTGTTTCTCCAGTTAAAGCTCCGTCTAAATCTACTATATGCAAGTTTTTAAAACCATGATCTTTATATTTAGCCGCTTGTTCAACTGGTGACATTTCATACTCAATTTTTTTATCAAAGTCTCCTTTTACTAATCTCACACATTTTTTGTCTTTTATATCTATCGCGGGAAAAATTTTCATAATTTTATAAATTACTATAAATATAATCTAATCTAAAGTGAGATTTAAAAATCATCTTGTAGTTATTTCCAACTAAAAAATCATTCACAAATTTAAATTTATCATCAGCAATCTCAATCAATATCAAACACTTATTTTGACTTAAATTATTAATCAAACCTTTCAAGACACTTATTTCATGACCTTCAACATCAATTTTTATACATAATTTTTCATTTTGATAATTTATCATTTCATCACCAACTTTTAAGTTTGCGCTAAATACTTTTGAATCTTTTTTGTCATGATAATCTTCAAAAATAATTGAATTTGTTTTTGCATATCCATGTTTATACCAAGTAATCATTTTAATTTTTTTATTTGAGTCTGATAGTCCTTGATTAAAAATTTTTATATTTTGAAAGTTATTCTTTCCAAGAGTTTTATTAAATTTTTCAAAAGCATCTAAATTTGGTTCAAATGCAATTATTTTTAAATTTTTAAATTTATTTGCAAAATAAAAAGAAAAATATCCAGAATTAGAGCCAATATCTAAAAATATTGAGAAACTATTTTTATTAAATTCTGTTTCTAAAAATTTAACAGCATCATCTTCATATTTTTTGTGTATAATTATTTGTCTATCTACTGGATCTAAAAAATCTAAATAAAAATAAACTTCATTTATTTTATAAAAACCCCTATTTATTTTTAAAAATTTTAATATTCTTATACCTAAAGATGGAATTAATCTTTTTAGAATTGGGAACTTAACAAGATATTTTATCACTATAATTTTAAAAAATTTTGAATAACCTTTAAACCTTCTGCATCACTTTTTTCAGGATGAAATTGTGTCCCAAAAATATTTTCTTTTTCGACAGAACAAACAATTTTTGTTGAATAATCTGTTGTTGCGGAAATCACACTTTTATCGTCTGGGATAAATTCATAACTGTGGACGAAATACATATGAGAATTATTCTTTATATTTTTAAAGATCCTACTATGTTTTAAAATATTGATTTCATTCCATCCAATATGTGGAAGTTTGAGTTTTCCATTTTGATTATCTATTTTCGATACTTTCCCAGATATCCAACCAAGGCCTTTAGTTTCTATTTCTTCATACCCGATATCTGCAAACATTTGTAATCCAACACAAATACCAAGAAGAGGTTTTTTATTATTAATTGCAAATTCATTCAAAGTATCAACTAAACCATTGATATTGTTTAAAGCATCAACACAACTTTTAAACGAACCCTGCCCTGGCAAAACTACTTTATCAGAAAATTTGATCTTTTTTAAATCTGAAGTTACTTCGATATTTACTTTATTTTTAGCAACTTCTTTAAATGAATTTATTACCGAGCTTATATTGCCGGAATTATAATCAACAATTGTTACGTTCATTAAAATTATAATGAGCCTTTAGTAGATGGAATACTCTTTTTACTTCTTGGATCCATTTCCAATGCTTCTCTAAGAGATCTTGCTAAAGCTTTATAACAAGACTCAATAATGTGGTGACTATTATCACCATAAATATTTTCAACATGCATTGTAATGCCGGCAGATTGAGAGAATGCTTGAAACCATTCTTTAAATAATTCAGTGTCCATTTCACCAAGTTTTTCAACTTTTAATTTTACTTTCCATATTAAATAAGGTCTATTTGAAACATCTATTGCAACTCTAGTTAATGTTTCATCCATTGGAATAACTCTGTGTGCATATCTTTTAATACCTACAAATTTCTTTGCAGCTTTTTTTAAAGCTTCTCCAATTGCAATTCCTGTATCTTCAGTTGTGTGGTGAAGATCAATATGAGTATCACCTTTTGCTTTTACTTTCAGATCAATTAGAGAATGCTTTGATAGTTGTTCAAGCATATGATCTAAAAAACCTATTCCAGTATCAATTTGGTATTTACCTTTACCATCAATGTTTAATTCAACATTGATACTGGTTTCTTTTGTTTTTCGAGAAACTTTTCCTTTTCTAGCCATATATTTTAAATGGTATACATACTTAATCCAACTATATCAATATCAGTCTAGATACTTGAAGTATCAAAAATAGTTACCATTTATTAGTTATGACAACAATTGTATTGGTTAGAAAAAATAATGAAGTTGTGGTTGCTGGTGATGGACAAGTAAGTATGGGAAATACTGTTGTCAAAAGCACAGCTTCAAAAGTTAGAAAAATTGAGAAAAGAGATGTCGTAGCAGGATTTGCAGGATCAACTGCTGATGCGTTAACTTTATTCGAAAGATTAGAAGGAAAATTAGAAAAACATGCTGGTAATTTATCAAGAGCTGCAGTTGAGTTAGCAAAAGACTGGCGAACTGATAAATATTTAAGAAGATTAGAAGCATTAATGGCTGTTGGTGATAAAAATAATAGTTATATTATTTCTGGAACTGGTGATGTTCTGGAGCCTGAAGGTGATGTAATAGGAATAGGTTCTGGTGGAAATTATGCCTTAGCAGCTGGAAAAGTTTTAATGGAAGGTAATTTATCTGCAGAAGAAGTTGCAAAAAAAGCAATTAAAGTTGCAGCAGATATTTGTGTTTTTACAAATGAAAATGTTAAAGTTGAAAAAATATAATGGATAATTCAAACGTAACACCTTTGCATCCTAAAGAAAAAACTCAAAAAGAAGAAGCATCTTTAGTAAGTGCTCTTTCACCAAGAGAGATAGTTTCAGAATTAGATCGTTTTGTTGTTGGCCAAAATAAAGCAAAAAAAGCTGTTGCTGTTGCATTAAGGAATAGATGGAGAAGACAGGCTTTAAAAGGTGAAATGAAAAATGAGGTTTTGCCAAAAAATATTTTAATGATTGGACCAACAGGGGTTGGAAAAACAGAAATTTCTAGAAGACTTTCAAAACTAGCAGAAGCTCCCTTCGTTAAAGTTGAAGCAACTAGATTTACAGAAGTCGGATACGTTGGAAGAGATGTAGAACAGATTGTTAGAGACTTAATTGAAATTGCAATTGCAATGGAAAAAGTAAAAAAAAGAAAAGAAGTTTATGCGCAAGCTCAAAAAGCAGCTGAGGAAAAAGTGCTAGATGCTTTAGTAGGGAAAAAGGCAAGCCTTGCAACAAGAGAAAGTTTTAGGAAAAGACTAAGAAATGGTGACTTAGATGACAATGAAATAGAGATAGCTGTAAGCGACACAGGTTCTAACGGTGCATCTTTTGAAATCCCAGGAATGCCAGGTGCTAATGTTGGTATGATAAACATTGGAGAAATGATTGGTAAATCTATGGGAAACAAAGAAAAAAAGAAAAAAATGTCGGTTAAAGAATCACATGAAATTTTAATTAATGATGAATCGGACAAACTAATTGAACAAGATAAAATTGTTAAAGCTGCTAAATTATCAACAGAGAATAATGGTATAGTTTTTTTAGACGAAATAGATAAAATTTCAGCTAGAACTGATAGAGTTGGTGGTGATGTTTCTAGAGAGGGTGTGCAAAGAGATTTATTACCTCTTATAGAAGGAACAACAGTAAACACCAAACATGGTCCAATCAAAACTGATCATATTTTATTTATTGCATCAGGTGCTTTCCAACTTGCAAAACCATCTGATCTATTACCAGAGTTACAAGGAAGATTGCCAATACGAGTTGAGCTAGAAGCTTTAACTAGCGAAGATTTTAAAAGAATTTTAAAAGAACCAGACTACAGTTTAATAAAACAATATGTGGCTCTTTTAAAAACTGAAAATGTAGAGCTCGAATTTTCTGATGATGGTATTGATACAATTGCAAACATTGCATCAGAAGTAAATGCTACAGTCGAAAATATTGGAGCAAGAAGGTTACATACAATCATTGAAAAAATATTAGATGATATCAGCTTTACAGCAACAGACAGAGCGGGTGAAAAAATTATAATTAATAAAGATTATATTAATAAAAACCTTGATAATTTAGTTAAAGATACTGACCTTTCTAAATTTATACTTTAAGTTCTATAAGTAACCCAACTCTACCATTTCTTTTTTAAAGGCTTCTTCAATATTTTTTTTTGTCTCTATATTTAGTAATTTTTTCCAATCATTTTTTGGACCAAGATTAAAAAAAGGTATCTTTTTACCAGTTTGCAAATTTACTTTTCCTTCAAAAAAACCTTTTTGTTCCTCAATTTCTTTCATCTTATGAAAATCGGTTGTCTCAATTACATTTTTAAATTTTTTTTGATTAATAATGAATTTTGTGTTCTTTAATTTATATAAAAATTTTAGAATTTTTTTAAAAATAAAATCTCGATTGTTAATTAAATCTTCATATTTAATTAACAAATATCTATCTTGATATTTAAAAGACTTCCAACTTCTATAATGACTACTCCAATTTCCAGTATAAACTATTATCTGATCATTTTTATCAAGACTATAAATATTGCCACCCATACGTGTAGTATTAATAAGTTTATCTGCAGCTTTCTCGATTGATATATTAGCAAAATTAGCCCAAGAAGTTACAACATTTCTTGGGTCTCTCACAATATAGATTACACCTAAAGAATTTTTTAAATCTGTAAATCGATGGCCTTCTATATCAAATAAATAACTATGGGTTTTTAAAAATTGAATAGAATTTTTTTTATTAAAAGTTTCTTGAGCTGCTATGTAATTTTTAACAATCTCCCTTTCATTCCTAATATTAATTGCCATTTTTTCAAACAATGAAGTTTTAGGAAATTGTTTAATATTTTTAATTAAATCAAAGTTGTATATTCCATCTTTGGAAAAAAAATAAGCAGCTAACATAGATCTTATTAAAGTGTTGCCACTTTTGGGATAAGATGCAAGCCAAACAATCATAATTTAAAAAACTAATAAAATTTTATTTTAACTTTTTTAAATATATATAAAAAGCACCACTTCCTCCATCATGTATTTCTGCATCGGTAATCTCATTAATTATATTCATTAAAATTTTATTATTTGAAATGAATTCAGGAACTGAATATTTTAAAATACTCAAATCTTTTGAAACATAAGGATCTTTCTCGACATCGGAATGAATTCCTTTTCCAGTAACAACAATTAATTTACCAACCTTTTCTTCATATGATTTAAGTATAAATTTTTCTATAGCTGTATTTGCTTGTTCAAGAGTATATCCGTGAAGATCTATAGATCTTACTTGTAATGGATTTTTAAATTCTGGTTTAAAATCTTTATCTAGAATTTTTTCCTTACTTGAAATAAAGGTTTGCCAATCTTTTTTATCTTTATTTGATAATTTATCGTTCAATTATGTTAAAATATTAACTAACTGCCAGTTAGGATTTGCTGAAGTTGTATCTCTAGAAAAAACCCAGGTATCATAAATTTTTTTAATTTTTTCAGGATCTCCAGAAACAATTTTTTTTTCTTTATCTTTAATACAAGTAATAACCTCAGCTATAAAATCTACAGTTACATTTAAAATATTTCCAATTTTTTTGTATTCTTTAATCTCAGCTTTATTAACTCCGATAAAAGTTATTTCTGCAAAATGTCCTCTTTTTGCTCTTTCTTTTAACGCATCATCAAACTGATTGTAAATTTCTCTATTTAACAAAGGTTTAGCGTTTGTAATTTTGTTATCGTTATCACTAAAATCAGTAATAATTGTTTCGTAAGCAATTCTTGCTCCCTTTAAAAATTCTTTTTGAGCCTCATCATCAAAATTTTCTTTAGGTTTTATAGATTTTTCAACTTTAATGTTTTTTAATACTTCCTTAAATTGTGCTGGCGATTTACCTTCGAAACCAGTTCTTTTACCAAGAATTCCTCTTAGTCTTAAAAAAATAAACCCAGCAATCATTGCTAATAGAATGATATCTATATATTCGAAACTATAATTCATGGTTAGATAGTAATTACTCTGTTGATTAATTTCAACCAGCAATTTAGATTAAGGACAAATGAACCCAATATTTTTAAGTATAATTTTAGTTCCAGTTGTTGAAATTTACGTTTTAATTAAAGTTGGATCTGGAATTGGTGCAATTACAACCATTCTGTTAATATTCATAACAGCAATAATAGGCATTTATTATGCAAAATATGAGGGTTTAAACACATTAAGATCAGGTTTTGTACAATTAAATAAAAATGAAATTCCAGCTTTTGAAGTAATGTCTGGTGCAGCTATTGCTTTTGCCGCATTATTATTAATTGTGCCTGGTTTTGTTACGGACCTTATTGGTTTTTTATTAATTTTTCCACCAAGTAGAAAAATATTATTTAAAAAATTTTCAAAAAAAGCAGATAAAAATAAATTTAAAAAAAATAATTTTATTGATGGTGAATTTGAAGATATAGAAGATGACAATGACAGAAAAATTTAAAGTAATTGGAAAATACATTAAGGATATGTCGAGTGAAACTCCTGATCTTGAGACATATTTATTCGTAAAAGATTACATATCTAAATATCAGCTTGGTATAGATATAACCTCTAAACCTTTAAAAAATCAGCATATTGAAGTTAATACTGTTTTAAAATTTGAAGATAAAGCAGGAAATAAAAAGAAATCTCATTTTGAGATAACGTACTCATCGATAGTTAAAATTAATATAGAAGTAAAAGAAAAAGAAGAACTGCAGAAAATAATTTTATGTGATGTACAAACTTCAATATATCCAGATATGGAAAAATCTTTATTAGATCTTTTGCACAATTCTGGTTATCCTGGAATTAAATTTGAAAAAAAAATAGATTTTGAAAGTTTATATAATCAAAAATTTAATTAATAATAATTTTTTTTTAATTGGTCTTTTAAATATTTTTTGTGATTACTTAATTCTTCGTCTGTAGGTTTTACAATTTTTTTGAAATAAGAAATTTTAGAATTATCAAACACTTTTTCACCAATGTATGAATTTTCAAAATTAAGTTTGGGTTCTTTCTGATCAATTAAATTAACATAAACTTTAAATAAAAGATCGCAATCTATTAACGCTGTATGATGAACTCTTCTAGAATTATCTATTCTGAATCTTTTACACAATGCATCTAAACTTGATGCAGAGCCTGGGAATTTGTTTCTAGCCAATTCAAGTGTATCCAATATTTGATTATTAATTTTTTTCTTTCCTAATAATGATAGCTCATTATTCAAATGCGCAATATCAAATTCTGCATTATGAATAATTAAGCTTTTACCTTCTATAAATTTTAGAAACTCTTCAGCAATTTCACTAAATTTTTTTTGTTTTGCTAAAAATTCATCAGAATAACCATGCACTTGGAAAGCTTTTTCTGAAACTTTTCTCTCAGGATTCAAGTAAACGTGAAATTTTTTTTTTGGAATTAAATTATCAAGCTCTAAACAACCAATTTCTACAATTCTGTGGCCTTCTTTAACTGAAATACCAGTTGTTTCTGTATCTAAGACTATTTCTTTCATTTAGCTAATTTCATTTAATATTTTTTTAATTTCTTTTTTAACAGGATTTTTTGTAAATGTATTTTTAATTATATATTGTGATTTTTTTTTTTTATAATTTAGATCAAATTGGATTTCTCTGAATATATTAATAATTTTATTGTTATAGTTAAACCTTTTTTTTATTTTCCTATCAATGTCTTTTTTTTTAGATTGAACAAAAACCAATATATCTTTTTTATTGTAAATTTTATTTTCGAATAATAGCGGAATATCCAATATGACGATTTTTTTATTTTTGTTTTTTTTGAGAAATATTTTTAATTTTTTTCTAACTTCTTTATGAACAATATTGATTATCTTTTTTAAATTATTTTTATTTTCTAATATTGCTTTTATAATTTCATTTTTATTTACAGGAAAAGTTAAAATATATTTCGGCAATGTTTTGTTGAGTTTTGTAAAAATTTTCTTATCTTTTTGATATAATTTCGAAACTTCGTGATCGGCATTAAAAACTGGATATCCAAAATTATTTGCTACAAATGTTTTTCCAGATCCAATTGCTCCAACTATACCTATTCTAATCATTTTTTAATAATTTTAATATTTCATTGTTTACTTGTGGTTCAATCATATGCCATAATTTAAATGCTTCAAAAGCCTGATAAATAAACATTAATTTACCGTTATCTATTTTGTTTCCTAGTTTTCTACCTTCTTTTAAAAAATTAGTTTCACTTGGATTATAAATAACATCATAAAACAGTTTATCGTCCTTAATATTTGAAAAGTCTAAATTAATAGTTTCATTATTTAATCCAAGGCTTGTAGCGTTAATTATTACATCAAAATCAGGCAACTTGCCCCATTCTGTAACACTTATATTTTGGAATTGCTCTTTTAATTTTTCTGCTTTTTCTTTGGTTCTATTGCTAATTGTTATTTCGGATACCCCCATTTTATTTAAAGCAAAAATAATTGAAGGAGTTACTCCGCCAGCACCTAAAATAAAGATTCTTTTATCCTTGATAGTATATTTTAAACTTTTGATAGCTTTTTGAAAACCCACAATATCTGTATTATGTCCAATTAAAAGATCATCTTTCAAAATTATTGTATTTACAGATTGAGTCTGATTTGCTTCGAAGCTTAATTCGTCTAAAAAAGGAATTACAGATTTTTTGAAAGGCACTGTTACGTTACACCCTGCTAATTCTTTTTTTTTAATTTTATTTATAAAATTTTTAATTTGGTTTTCTTCCAATTTAATTTTATCATAAATAGCATTAATATTATTTTCTTTTAGCCAATGATTGTGAAGAATTGGAGACAACGAATGATTTATAGGATTACCAATTACTGCGTATTTCTTCATTTGAGCAAATTTAAATACTCTTTGATTTTTGTGATGGGCAAACCCATAATCGTATCTACATCTCCCTCTATGCTGCTGAACAAATTTCTGCCCTCTCCTTCAATCTGATAAACATTGTAAGCATAAAGATTTTCATCTGTTATTTTGGACAAATAACTTTCTAACTCCATATCTGAAAAATTTTTCATTTTTAGAGTAGCTTTGTCTGTATAATTCCAAATCATTGACCCATTTTTTGAAATACAAACTGAGCTTATTAAAAAATGTGATTTACCATTCAGTTTTTTTAATATTTTCATTGCTTCTTCTCTACTCTCGGGTTTTGATATTAATTCTCCATCTAGGTCAATAACACTATCAGCGCCAAGAACTGTTTCTCCTAGCCTTTTACCACTAACTTTATTTGCTTTTAATTCCGCCAAATTTTTTGAGATAATATCAGGAGTGGCTTTTTCCTTAATTAGAGCTAATTTTACTATATCTTCGTCAATGTTTGAAGGTTCAACGATATTTTCTATATTGTTTTTATCTAAAATATCTTTTCTCACCTTACTTTTGGATGCCAGGATAATTCTATTTTGCATTGTTTAAATATATTTCGTGTATTTTGATAATAGAAGCAGCTGTTTCTTCAACAGATTTTCTTGTAACATCTATTAAGGGCCATTTGTATTTTTTAAATGTTTTTTTTGCTTGAAGAACTTCTTTTTTAATACTTTCTAAGTTAGTATAATCTATATTTTCCTTTTCTTTTAATGAATTCATTCTGTTTTTTCTTAAATCTGCCAATCTTTCGGGTTCTGTACTTAATCCAACAACGCAAGTCACATGAGGATTTTGTTTGAGTTTCTCTGGTAGAGAATTTTCATTAACCAAAGGAATATTTGATGTTTTAAAACCTTTATTAGCAAGATAAATAGAAGTGGGTGTTTTACTGGTTCTACTAACACCAACAAGTATAATATCAGATTTTTCTACTTCGCTTAATAAATTACCATCATCATGATTCATGGTAAATTGAATTGCTTCAATTCTATCATAATATTCATCATTCAAAACATGTTGGCCACTTGGTTCGTGAGTAGCTTTTTGATTTAAAATTTTAGAAAAATTTAAAATTAAATTACCCAGCACACCAAAGCATGGTATCTTTTTTTTTTCACTCTCATTAGCTAAATACTTGGCAAGGTTGTTGTCTACGATAGTATATAAAATTATTGAATTTTCGTTTTTTTTGGCATCTTCTAAAATTTTTAGAATTTGATTTTCTGTTCTTGTGAAAGAATAAGAATGAACTTTATATTCTATATTTAAAAATTGTGCTTTAAGAGCTAAAAATATTCTATCTAAAGTTTCTCCAGTTGAATCTGAAATTAAATAAATTTGATATGTATTACTCATGAAAAAATTGTTAATAAATTTGTATTATTTTAATTAAGTTATAAAATTTTAAATCTCCCTTAAATCTCTTGTAAAAGCTGATTTTTATTAACAATAATAATAAATAGACTAAAACAATCCACAAAAATTAAAATAACCAAAAAAGCTTCATTTTAAACAATTTTAATCGTCAAACATATTGATAAATTGTGAATATAATGTTTATAAAAAATAATCACCTTTATTCACAAGATATATTAATACTACAATAATTATAAAGGCTCTTATATGAAACTTTTAAACAAAGTAATTATTAATAAAGACACTTCATTTAATCCTATATGGATAATGAGACAAGCAGGTCGATATTTACCAGAGTTTAGAAAAATTAGAAAAGAAAATCCTGATTTTATTAATTTATGTTTAAATGATAGTTTATCAGCCGAGATAACTTTACAACCATTAAAAAGATTTGATATTGACGCTGCAATAATTTTTTCTGATATTTTAATGTTACCTTACGGTTTAGGTCAAAAAGTAAGATTTGAGAAAAATTTTGGTCCCAAATTAGATAATCTAGATTTAAACGAGATAGCAAAATTAGATGAAATAGATTTTGTTGAAAAAATATATCCTGTATATAAAGCAATAAAAAAAGTAAGCACTGATCCAATTGTAAAAGATAAAAATACTATTGGATTTGTAGGAGCCCCTTGGACTCTTTTAGTTTATATGATTAATTTAAAATCTCCAAAAAAAGATTTGAATAAAAACTTTTTTAAAGATGAATTTTTAATAAACAGAATTTTATTAATTATAGAAAAATTTTTAAAAGTTCATATTAAAAACCAAATAGACAATGGGGCAAATGTTATTCAAATTTTTGACAGTTGGGCAGGTTTATTAGAAGAAAAAGATCTACCAAATTATATCTACTCTCCTACTTTAAATTTAGTGGACTATGTTAAATCTTTAAATGTACCAGTAATATGTTTTCCAAGAGAAATTAAAAATTATAAAGAGTTTTGTGAAATTGTTAAACCTGATGCAATAAGTATCGATTATAATGTTGATCCTAAAAAAATTCTTAAAAATATAAAAATTCCAGTTCAAGGGGGTCTAGATCCCAAAGTTCTTTTAACAGATTATGAAAATTTAAAAAAAGAAACCTCTAAATATTTGGAAATTTTCAAAGATCACCCATATATATTTAATTTAGGACATGGTATTCTTCCAGAAACAAATCCAGAGATGGTCGAAAACTTAATTAAAATAGTAAAAAATAGTTAAATAATGGATAAAAATCATCCACCAATAAAATATGGGAAAACGGGGGTTTTGCTAATTAACCTGGGCACACCAGACTCAACAAATTGGTTTGATATTAGGAAGTATTTAAAAGAATTTCTCACAGACAGAAGAGTGATTGAAGTAAATCCCATAATTTGGCAAATAATTTTAAACCTATTTATCTTAACCTTCAGACCTTCTAAAACCGCTAAGGCTTATAAAGAAATTTGGATGAAAAATGAAAATATGTCACCACTTCTTTATTATACAAAAAAACAGAGCGAGAAAACTTCTAAGTTATTACAAAAAGATAACATCGTTTTAGATTTTGCAATGAGATATGGAAATCCAAGCATTAAAAGTAAAGTACACAAATTACACGAGATGGGCTGCGAAAATTTAGTAATTCTTCCTCTTTATCCTCAATATGCAGCTGCAACAACGGCAACGGCTTGTGATGAAGTTTATAGAACACTAATGAAAATGAGATGGCAGCCTTCCCTGAAAATAATACCACATTATGAATCTAATCCTCTCTACATAGAAGCATTAGTTAATTCAGTTAATAAAAAAATTAATGAAATTGATTGGAAACCAGACCTAATCATAGCTTCATACCACGGCATACCAAAAAAATATTTTGATAAAGGAGACCCGTATCATTGCTATTGTTATAAAACAACGAGACTTATTTCAGAAAAGTTTAATTCTATAAAAATCAAAACTACCTTCCAGTCAAGATTTGGTCCACAAGAATGGCTTCAACCGTACACTGACAAAACATTAGAAAATTTACCTAAAGAAGGAATTAAAAATATCCTCACAATTTGTCCAGGCTTTTCATCCGATTGTGTGGAAACATTAGAAGAAATATTAATTCAAGGTAAAGAAAGTTTTATAAATGCTGGAGGAAAAAACTTTGATATGGTTCCATGTTTAAATGACAATGATGACCATATTATTTTATTAAAATATTTAATTGAAAAAAATATTTGATTAATGAATACTTATTTGCTTTTTAAGTCCTTACATTTAATTGCTGTTGTTTCCTGGATGGCTGGTCTTTTATATCTTCCAAGAATTTTTGTTTATCATGTTGAAAACAAAGAAAAAAAAGAAACGACTGATATTTTTATTTTGATGGAGAAGAGACTATATAATTACATTATGCGTCCTGCTATGTTGCTAACATGGGCTTTTGGATTAATATTAATTTATTTAATTGGCTTTGAAGTTTTTTCAAATTTATGGATGCAAATCAAATTGGTGTTGGTATTATTTCTATCAATTTATCATGAATATTTAGGCAAATGTCTTCGAGCATTGAAAAATGAAACAAACGTAAGATCTTCTAAATTTTTTAGAATTATTAATGAAGTACCAACTGTAATTTTAATTATTGTAGTATTTTTAGCTATTTTTAAGCCAATCTAGGGTTGAAATAACAAAAACAGCATATATATTATATCTATTGATAAGTCCTTATCAGAAAACTAATCATGAATATTCAAGAACTAAAACTTAAATCATCTGAACAGCTTATTACACAAGCAGAGGAGCTTGGTATTGAAAATGCTAGCACACTAAGAAAACAAGAAATTCTTTTTGCTATTCTAAAAAAAGTTGCAGAAAAAGAAGAAATCACAGGTGTAGGTGTTTTACAGCTATTACAAGATGGTTTTGGTTTTCTTAGAGCAATGGAGTCTAATTATCTTCCAGGACCAGATGACATTTATGTAAGTCCAAGTCAAATAAGAAAATTTGGTTTAAGGACAGGAGATACTGTTGAAGGACCAGTCAGAGCCCCTAAAGAAGGTGAAAGATATTTTGCATTATTACAAGTGAGTAAAATAAATTTTGAAGAGCCAGAAAAAGCAAGACATAAAATTGCATTTGATAACTTAACACCATTATACCCTGACAAACAATTGGTCATGGAAATCGAAACAACTAAGGTAGAAAAAAAACTAGACCTTACTCCAAGACTAATTGATTTAGTTAGCCCAATTGGAAAAGGTCAAAGATCAATAATTATATCGCCACCCAAAGCTGGTAAAACTATGATCTTACAAAGTATTGCAAACTCAATAGCCAAAAACTATCCAGAGTGTTACCTTATAGTCTTATTGATAGATGAACGTCCAGAGGAAGTGACAGATATGCAAAGGACTGTAAAAGGTGAAGTAATTAGCTCTACTTTTGATGAACCGGCACAAAGACACGTAGCTGTTGCTGAAATGGTTATAGAAAAAGCAAAAAGATTAACTGAACATAAAAAAGATGTTGTTATCTTATTAGACTCAATAACAAGACTAGGAAGAGCATATAATGCTGTAATACCAAGTTCGGGAAAAGTTTTAACAGGAGGTGTAGATGCAAATGCGCTTCAGAGACCAAAAAGATTTTTTGGTGCTGCAAGAAATATTGAGGAAGGTGGTTCATTAACCATTATTTCTACTGCTTTGATTGATACTGGAAGTAGAATGGACGAAGTTATTTTTGAGGAATTTAAAGGAACAGGTAATAGCGAAACTGTTTTAGATAGAAAAATTGCAGATAAGAGAATCTATCCTGCAATTGATATAACAAAATCTGGAACAAGAAGAGAAGAACTCTTGTTTGATAAAAATGATTTACAAAAAATGAATGTATTAAGAAGAATAATTGCTCCTATGGGAACTATGGATGCAATAGAGTTTATAAATTCAAAATTAAAAGATACCAAAAACAATGCTGAGTTTTTTAACTCAATGAACAAACCAGCATAAGAATTTTTTATAACATTTTAAGTTTTACAGTGATGCAAATTTGAAGATATAATCTTCAAATGACAATTTATGCTTTATCAACTGGACCTGGTGTTTCAGGTGTTGCAATTGTTAGAATTTCAGGAGAACAATCTTCAAAAGTAATTAAGATCCTTACAGGCAAAAAGGTTCCTCAGCCAAGAGTAGCAACGTTAAGAAAAATCAATAAAATCAACAGTTCTGAGCTAATTGACGAGGGTATAATATTATGGTTTCCAGGGCCTGAGAGCTACACAGGCGAAGATATGGTCGAGATACAAGTCCATGGAAGCAAAGCTGTAGTAGATGCCCTTCACTTTTCTATTTCTCAAATTGAAAACTGTAGATTAGCAGAGCCAGGCGAATTTACTAAACTTGCATTTCAAAATGGAAAAATAAACTTATTAGAAGCAGAAAGTATAGCTGATCTAATTTCATCTGAAACAGAAATTCAAAGACAACAAGCAATTAAAATTATGAATGGTAAGTCAGCAGATCAATTCAATTTTTTAAGAGAAAAACTTTTAAAAATTTTATCTCATGTTGAAGCTAAAATTGACTTCCCCGATGAAGATTTGCCAAACAATATTTTGGATGAAATCAAAAATGATTCAAATGATGTTATTCAAAAAATTAAAAAGATTTTAAATGATCAAAAAGTTGGAGAAAGAATTAGAGAAGGGTTTAAGATTGCAATTCTTGGACCTACTAATGCAGGGAAATCTAGTTTAATAAATCATTTATCAAATAGAGATGTTGCAATTGTTTCTGAAATAGCTGGTACCACAAGAGATGTCATAGAAACTCATCTTAGTATAGATGGTTATCCTGTAATAATATCTGATACAGCAGGAATACGAGAATCTAAAGATGAAATAGAAAAAAAAGGTATTAAATTATCTTTAAATAGAGCCGAAGAAGCAGATTTAAAGCTTGTAGTGGTGGATGCAAAAAGCGTTGATTTGACTGATGTTTTGAAGAGTTTATTAGATGAGAATGCAATTTTAGTTATAAACAAGTCTGATCTTTTAGAAAAAGAAATTGATTCAGAAATTAAAAATATAAATCATGTTTTAATCTCAATTAAAGATAATAAAAATATTGATGAACTAATTTCAAAAATAAAAAATAATTTAAAAAATAAATTTATAACCAGTGATGATATTTTAATTACAAGAGAAAGACACAGACAACATTTGGAACAGTGTTTAGATCATTTGAATAACTTTAATCAAAAAAAAGAAATAGAAGATTTTGATAAAGCAGCAGAAGATTTAAGATTAGCTACTAGACATTTGGGTATGATCGTTGGAAAAGTTGATGTAGAGGAGATATTGGGTAGTATTTTCAACGATTTTTGCATCGGTAAGTAATCCCCTATTTTCCTTATTTTTTAGGTATTTTTTATCCAAAACTATTGATAATTAACGCTTATTTACTAAAAATTAAGCCTGTCTTGTAAATTATGTATTCACATATAAATTCAACCCATGAAAAATGATTTGTCATTTGATGTAGTTGTAATTGGTGGAGGTCATGCAGGATGTGAGGCAGCTGCTGCTTCTGCTCGACTAGGAGTTAACACTGCCCTGTTCACCCATAAAATAGAAACTATTGGTGAGATGTCATGCAACCCTGCAATTGGTGGTTTGGGCAAAGGTCATTTAGTTCGAGAAATAGATGCGCTCGATGGTGCAATGGGAGATGTTGCAGATAAATCAGGCATACAATTTAGATTATTAAATAGAAGTAGAGGTCCAGCCGTACGTGGACCAAGAACTCAATCAGATAGAGCACTTTACCGTAAATTTATGCAAGAAAAACTTGTAAACTACTGTAATTTAAGTATTTTTTCTGATCCTGTAATAAAATTTATTTTTAATAAAAACACTATAAGTGGTTTTGAAACTAAAGAAGGAAAAAAAGTATCATGCAACAAGTTAATACTAACAACAGGAACTTTTTTAAATGGCTTGATACATATAGGTGATGAAAGAACACCAGCAGGCAGGTACGATGAAAAACCTTCAACAGGTTTAAGTGAACAATTAGCAAAATATGATTTTAAAATTGGAAGATTAAAAACTGGAACACCTCCCAGGTTAGATGCAAGAACGATTAATTTTGAAAATCTTGAAGAACAATTTGCAGATGATGATCCTTATTATTTTTCTTTCCTAACTAAAAAAAATTTAAATAAACAAGTGTCATGTCGAATGACTTATACCAATGAGAAGGTTCATAAAATTATAGAAAAAAATTTATCTAAAAGTGCAATGTACTCAGGTAATATAAAAGGAGTAGGTCCAAGATATTGTCCATCTATAGAAGATAAGATAGTTAAATTTGCAGATAAAGTTCGTCATCAGATTTTTTTAGAGCCAGAAGGGCTTAATGATCACACAATTTACCCAAATGGGATCTCAACATCGCTCCCAGCAGAAGTACAAGAAGAAATATGTAATAATATCAGAGGTTTAGAGAATGTTACCATTATAAGACCAGGATATGCTATAGAATATGACTATATAGATCCACGTGAACTATTCTTAACCCTTGAAACTAAGAAGATCGGCAATCTTTATCTTGCAGGGCAAATTAATGGAACAACAGGATATGAGGAAGCGGCTGCACAAGGACTTATAGCTGGTATTAATGCAGCTTTATCTGTTAAAAATTCTGAGCCTTTTATCCTTGATAGATCTGATGCCTACATTGGAGTAATGATTGATGATTTAGTTACTAAGGGAGTAGCAGAGCCATATCGTATGTTTACATCAAGAGCAGAATATCGATTAAGTTTGAGAGCAGATAATGCAGATCAAAGATTAACAGCTAAGGGAATACAAATTGGATTAATTGGAGAGGAAAGAAAAGCTATATATTTAGATAAATTCGACAAAATTGAAAAAATTAATTTAAAAATGAGTAAATCTAATATTTCACCCTCTAAAGCAGAAAAATTCGGAATTAAAATTGCAAAGGATGGAATATTGAGGTCTTCAAATGAGGTGTTAACTCAAAAAGATGTTAATATGAGCAAAATTAGAGAAATATGGCCTGAAATACCATATTTTAACAAAGAAATTGATGAACAAGTAGAAATTAATGCTCATTACATGGGGTATTTAAAGAAGCAAAAAGCAGATATTTTAGCATTTAAGAGGGATGAGAACTTAATTATTCCTGATAAAATTAATTATGATGAGCTTTCAGGTTTGTCTAATGAGGTTAAAGCTAAATTTAAAGAAATAAAGCCTAAAACTATGGGTCAAGCTTTAAGAATTGATGGAATAACCCCAGCAGCTGTATATATTTTGTTGTCACACGTAAAAAGAAAGTCTATTAAGCATATAGCTTAATGGATCAAGAAATTTTAAATTCTTACTCTAGACTTAATGATCTAAATGTTTCACGTGAAACATTTTTAGACTTTGAAAACTATATATCTCTGATTCTGGAAAAAAATAAAAAAATAAACATAATTGGTCAAAATACAGCATCAAAAAATGGAATAATTGAGCGTCATATTATTGATTCTGCGCAAATAATTGATTTTGTTGATTTAAATTGTAATACAACCACAGATTTAGGATCTGGAGCTGGTTTACCAGGAATTATAGTGGCAATTATACTAAAAAACATGAAAAATAAAATGAATGTGCATTTGTATGAAAAAAGCTACCATAAAAGCCATTTTTTAAAAGAAGTTTCAGAAAAATTAAATTTAAATACAAAAGTTTTTCAAAAAAATATTTTTGAGATAAAAAATTTAGAGACAGGAACAATTATGTCGAGAGCATTTAAACCTATGCCGGTTGTTTTAGATTTAGTTTATGAAAATTTTTCAAAATATAAAAATTTAATTTTCTTTATGGGCAAAAACGGAAAAAAAGTTTTTGAAAATTCTAAAAAAAAATGGAATTTGGAATATATAGAAAAGAAAAGTTTAACTAGTAAAGATTCATTTTTAATAAATATAAAAAAAATTAAAAAAAAAAATTAAAAAAAAATTGAAAAAAATTAAATGCAAATTATTTCAGTCATAAATCAAAAGGGTGGGGTAGGAAAAACTACAACAGTAATAAATCTCGCAGCTGGACTGTCAAAACATAATAAAAAAATTTTAGTTATAGACCTAGATCCACAGGGAAATGCAACTACAGGTCTTGGATTATCTAATATGGAAAACTCAAGCGACACAATTTACGGGGTCTTGAATGGAACTAAAGAAATTTATCAAGTAATAAAGAAAACTCAGTTTGAAAATTTGGATTTGGTAACTTCTAATGTTGACTTATCTGGTCTAGAGGTTGAAACAGCTGATGATATAAATAGAGCTTTTATTTTAAAGCGTAAATTAGCCGCTTATTTAAATGATTCTAGAGCATCCTATGATTATATACTGATAGACTGCCCACCTTCACTTAGCCTGTTGACTGTTATGGCTCTTGTATGTTCAAGGTCGCTTTTGGTTCCTTTGCAGACAGAATTTTTTGCTCTTGAGGGATTAACGCAGCTTATGAAGACAATTGAAAGAATAAAAGTAAGTTTAAACCCAGAATTAAAAATCAGGGGTATACTTTTAACAATGTATGACAAGAGAAATAAACTATCTTCACAAGTTGAAAAAGAAGCAAGAGATTATTTTAGCGAAAAAGTTTACTCAACAGTAATACCAAGGAACGTTAGATTGTCAGAGGCGCCTTCTCATGGAATGCCAGTTTTAATTTATGATAAATCATGTCCAGGTAGTAAGTCATATTTTAGTTTTACTGATGAATTTATAAATCAAGAATCAACAATAGGAAGTGCTGCTTAATGGATAAAATCAAAAAGGGTCTGGGGAGAGGTTTATCATCATTGATTGGTGAGGTTAAAGTAGAGCCAGAGAAAAACCAATTACAAATAAGCGATCTTGTGCCAAACAAGTATCAGCCAAGAAAAATATTTGATGAAAATAATTTAATTGATTTAACAAATTCAATTAAAGAAAGGGGAATGATACAACCAATCATTGTTAGAAAGTCAAATGATAGTGAGGGAAAATTTGAAATAATAGCTGGAGAGAGAAGGTGGATTGCAGCACAAAGGGCTGGCTTACACAATGTTCCTGTTGTTATTACTGAAGCTGATAATTTAAAATCTTTAGAATTTGCAATTGTAGAGAATGTTCAAAGGCACGATCTAAACCCTCTTGAAGAAGCACAAGGTTACAGGAGATTAATTGATGAATTTTCTTATGATCAAGAAAAAGTATCAAAATTTATTGGAAAAAGTCGAAGTTATATTACCAATTCTTTAAGACTTTTAAATTTACCAGAAGATGTAATAAAATTAATTGAAACTCAAAAGTTGACAGCTGGTCATGCTAAAATTTTAGTTGGGCTCGATAATGCCAGCTTTGTAGCAAATAAAATCATAGAAAAAAAATTATCTGTAAGACAAGCAGAGAATTTTGTTAAAATTTTCAAAAATAGAAAAAAATCAAGTTTAACAAAAGATACAAATATTATTGCACTAGAATTGTCAGTATCCAATAAGATTGGATTAAATGTAGATATAAAAAATAATAAAAGAAATAAAGGAAAAATTTCTTTTGAATATAAAGATCTAGATCAACTTAATAAAATAATTGATATAATTAAATCTCATTATTAAATTTTTGTAAGGTTTGTTTAATTACAAAATTATATAATAAGTGAACACCAGAGTTTAAATTTTTTTTTATTAAAATCTCAATTTCACTTATTTCAAATATTAATTTTTTTAAATTTTTTATATTCCAACTCATTATTTGTTTTTTAACAATTTCCTTATCTTTCCAAAAAATAGGAGGTCTAGCACTAGAAATTGTTAAATCTATATTTTTATTTTTTTCATAATCTTGAGCTAGAGTTAGAATTCTTTTAGTTTTACTTAAAAAAATTCTTAATACAGCAATACAGTCTTCGTTCTTAAAACTATTTTCATTTAAAATATTGATTGTTTTATTTTTATTTTTTGCCAGGCAATTATCTACTAGTTCTGTTGTGCTATAATCTTCTGATAAGTTAATCAGCTTTGACAAAGTTTCTGTAGTAATTTTTTTCCCATTTTTAACAAAATACTTTATTTTTTTTAATTCATTTAAAAGATTTTCCCTATCGCCTGAGTTTTTATTTAATATTTGATTCAAATTAATTTGAGAAATTGGAATTCTTTCGTCTTTAAAAAAGTCTATAGCTGATTTTAAAAGCGTTTTTTCTGTATCAGGATAAAAAGGAATACATACTAAATTTCTTTCTTTTTCAAATAAAGATCTTAGTTTAGACTTTTTTTCTAGGTTTTCTGCAGTAATAATAACTATATTATTTTCTAAACTTTTATCAAAAATTTCATTTATAACCTTCAGTATTTTATCAGTAGATCTATTGATAATTATTGTTTTGTTTTTATCAAACAGAGATTCAACTAATATATTTTCAAAAAAAATTTTTTCATTTTCTAAAATCTCTTTTTCATCATACTGGAAACGTTCTCCATCACTAAATGCTATTTTATTTATGGTATCCTTTATTAGGCTGGTATTTTTACCATAAAGTAGAAACAATTTTGTTTTTTTTAGATCAATTTTTTCAATCTCGAAATACTTTAAGATCATTTATTTTTTCTTAAATTTAGTATTAATCTTCTAACTATTGATTGAGCAAAATCTTTTTTTATAATTTGGATATAATTCTTTTCCTCAACAGTATCACTTATTTTGTCAATCTTAAATTCTTCTATAAAAAAAATATCCCTTTCTTCTTTGTCTGAGGTAATTTTTAAACTAACTTCCGCTCTTAGATTATATTTAGTTATTTCACCTTTAGAATTTTTTGAAATTGATATTTTCTCAAATTTGCTATCCAGGTCTAATTTTATGATATTATAATCATCTTTACCATTGGCATATCTTGATAATTGAGATTTAATTGCATTGTTAAGATCTCTATCTCCAGAGGAATTTTGTAATTTTAGAATAAAATCAACCCCGTCAAAGCCTTTATATTTAGGCTCAAATCCACATGAGGTGCTTAAGAATAGTATTATTATAATTGGTAATAATTTTTTTATCATTAATTAGATTATAATATTTATAAGCTTATTTGGTATATAAATTTTTTTTCTTATATTTTTATTTGTTAAATATTTTTTTAAGCTTGTATCTAATTGAATCTTATTAATTAAATCATCTTCTTTAAGATTTCTATCAGAGTTAATAATTCCTCTTTTTTTACCATTTATCTGTATTACGTAATTTACTGTTTCTTCATGCAAAAGTTGTTCATTATATTTTGGCCATTCTAATGAGTTTATATTTAATAGTTTAAGACACTCGTTAGCAAAATGCGGAATTATAGGTAACATTGTGATTAAAATTTTTCCATAATTTTCAATCAAGGTTTCTTTCTTATATTTTTTTATTAATTCTTTAGAATAAAAATTTTGCATCTCATGCAAATTTGCAATTAAGATATTGTAACTAAAATTATTAAGACTATTGTTTACTTTTTTTATAAATTTATTAGTAAATTTTTCCAAACTATTGTTTTCTTTTTCGTCATGATTTTTTTTAATTTCTTCAATTACTTTTTGATTTAAATTCCAAAGTTTTTGAATAAATTTATATGAGGATGCAATACCTTCATCTGACCATTGAACATCCTTTTCAGGTGGGCTATCTGATAATATAAATAGTCTAGCGGCATCAGCTCCATAAATATTTATAATTTTTTCAGGATCTACTGTGTTTTTTTTTGATTTGGACATAGATTCTGATGGTCCAATTTTTACTTCTTGTGACGGATCACTTTTCAATACTTTTTTTCCATTTTTAAGATCAACTTCATCTGGACTTAACCAATTGTTATCTTTATCTTTATAAGTTTCATGACAAACCATACCTTGAGTAAATAATCCTTTAAAAGGTTCTTGTATTTCAAAATTATTATTATTATATGAAAGTGCTTGCATAAAAAATCTCGAATATAAAAGATGAAGAATTGCATGTTCAACTCCTCCAATATATTGATCAACAGGCATCCAATATTTCATTTCTTCATAATCAAATCCATATCCTGTCTTTTTTGGTGAACAAAATCTTAGAAAATACCAAGATGAATCAACAAATGTATCTAAGGTATCAGTCTCTCTTGTGAAGTTTTCATTTTCAATTTTAATATTTTTCCAGTCGTGTTCTTCATCTAGCGGGTTCCCATTTGAAGTAAACTTATTTATTTTTGGCAATTCAACAGGGAGCAAATTCTTTGGAATTTTATGAGGGTTTCCATCCTTATCATAGATAATTGGTATTGGACAACCCCAATACCTTTGTCTTGAAATTCCCCAATCTTTTAAACGAAAGTTAATTTTCTTTTTTCCTAATTTATGTTCCTCTAGATATTCAATTGATTTTAGAATTGCCTCGTTAGGTGATTTAAGATTGTTTAAAAATGAAGAATTAATAATATAACCATCATCTGTAAATGCTTTGTCTTTTACTTTAAAGTCTGTTTTATTTTTTTCAGGAGATACGACTGTTTTAATTTCTAAATTATATTTTATTGCAAAATCTAAATCTCTTTGATCATGTGCTGGACATCCAAAAACCGCCCCTAATCCATAATCCATTAAAACAAAATTCGCAAAGTATACAGGAACTTTTAAATTAGGATCTAATGGATTTGAAGCTATGAGATTTGTCTTAAAGCCAATTTTTTCAGCATTAGCAATCGACTCTTCAGTAGTACCTGTTTTAGAACACTTTTGTTTAAACTCTAAAAATTCCTTATCATTTTCATAAAACTTAGAAATAGGATGATCAACAGACAAAGCTATAAATGACATTCCAAAAAGAGTATCAGGCCTAGTTGTGTAACACTCAACCTCACTTATATTTTTAGACGGATCATCAATTTTGAATTTTACTTCACAACCAAATGATTTACCTATCCAATTTTTTTGCATTATTTTTACTTTGTTTGGCCACTCTTCAAGATTGTCTAAATTGGACAATAATTCCTCAGAAAATTTTGAAATTTTAAAAAACCATTGATTTAGTTTTTTTCTTTGCACTTCAGCGCCTGATCTCCACCCTTTACCGTCTATAACTTGTTCATTTGCTAGTACTGTTTGGTCTACAGGATCCCAATTTACATAATTTTCTTTTCTGTAGACAAGACCTTTATCAAACAATTCTAAAAAAAATTCTTGTTGATGTTTATAGTATTCGGGTGAACATGTTGAAATTTCCCTATCCCAATCAATCGCCAAACCCAGTTTTTTCAATTGAGTTTTCATTGTAGATATATTTTTTTCAGTCCATGTTTTAGGATCTAAATTATTTTGTCTTGCAGCATTTTCTGCTGGCATTCCAAAAGAATCCCATCCCATTGGATGCAACACATTATAGCCCTGTAAAGATTTGTATCTTGCCAAAACATCACCAATTGTATAATTTCTTACATGTCCCATATGAATTTTACCCGAAGGATAGGGAAACATTTCTAGGCAATAAAATTTTTTTTTATTTTTTTCTAATTTTGTTTCAAAAGTTTTCTCTTCTTCCCAAATTTTTTGCCACTTACTCTCAATTTCTTTGAAATTATATCTTTCCACTTTGATCGATGGTACTAGTTATCTTTTTTGTCTTTGTTTTGAGCTTCTTTTTTGTAAAGTGTTGCTTTTTTTAATATTTGTTTTTTTAGTTCTGGAGCTAACTCATCATTAATTTCTTTTATGATACAATTAGACATATTATTACATTTTTTATTAAACACTTTGATGTCCAATGCATCTGCCCTAACCTCATTTGTTAAAAATCTTATTGAGATTTTTATACTTTCTCCACTTAAACTTTGATCAGCAGCGTACCAATCAGTGACAATAATACCACCACTATAATTAACAGAGCTTAAAGGCATAAAATCAATTGCATCCAATGAAGCTCTCCATAATTCATTAGAGCTTGCAAAGTCAAAAACACCACCTTTTGGTCCACTAAAAGCATCATTTAATTTGAAGCCTCTTCCTTCTTCAAGGTTTTTTTTAACTCTTAAAGCGGGATCGGCAGGAAACTTTCTTGCATCACTTCCAGGTAACTTAAATTTTCCATCTGGACCTTTGCAAGAAATTAAAAAAATTGGCAGAATAAAAAAAATTGTGAAAATTCTTAAAAAAAGTTTAGATTTATTTTCTCTCACTTTGATCCATCCTGTATTTTGTGAACTGTGGCAACTATTTTAATATTAATAAATAATTTGTATCTATATAGAAAAAATTTCATAAATATAGGTTTTTCAGGGTATTTTAGTGTTGTAAAAATATCACATATTAAAAATTATATTCAAAAATGAAATTAAACAGAAACCATTTATCAGTTTAAATGCTAAAAACACGCTGTTTATTATTAATAATTAACAATAACTTAAGGAGTAATTAATATGAACAAATTTAAAAAAATCGGACTATCTGCATTAGCTGGTTCGCTAGTTGCTTTCTCTGCAAACGCAGGTGAAATGACAGTAACTGGTGGAGCTTCTGTAGGTGTTGAACACATTAACGGTGGTGCTGCTAACGGTGGTAAGTCTTTTTACATGGGTAATCAACTTACTTTCTCAGGTGGTGGTGAGTTAGACAATGGTATGAATGTATCATTATCTTTCGTGATTGACGAATTTGACAATGACACTACTTCAACTTCTGGACCTGCAAATGGTTCAATTTTTGATGGTCACTCACTTTCAATTGGAATGGATGGCTTAGGAACTTTAACTTTCCATGGTGAAGGTGGTGGTTCAGCTGTTGGTGATATGGACGGTTCTGCTGCCGGTGGTATGTGGGATAACTTCCAAGCCGCTGCTGATGAGCCTAAATCAGGTAAAGCATCAGATGATATGATCACTTATGCTCTTCCTTCATTGTATGATGGTTTAGCATTAAATGCATCTTACACACCAACAGGTGATGGTGGAGCTGCTTCATCAACTTCATGGTCTGCAACATACACAGGTATTGAAGGTTTAACTATTGCTTATGGTACTGGTGAAGACAACAGTACATCTGTAGAAGCTGATGCAACTGCATGGAAAGTATCTTATGCATATGGTCCAGTAACTGTAACAGCTACTGACCTTGAGTATGATCATGGAACAAGTACATCAGACAGAAATATGGAGTCTCAAGCGATCTCTTACACACTTAGCGATGAAATTTCACTTTCATACGGTGTAGAAGAAATCACTGATGGTTCTGCATCTTCTGAAACAGCTGAATTTTCAGGTTTCGGAGTATCTTACACAGCTGGTGGTATGACACTAACTGCTAAGTCTCAAGAAGCTAAAAACATCAGCTACTCAACAACTGCAACTGAAGACCAAGAGCTTTGGGTTGTAGGTGCATCATTTGCATTCTAATTTGATTTAGATCAAATAATTTAAAAAGGGCCCCTTTTTAGGGGCCTTTTTTTTATCTTTTACTTATTCAAAGTAAGATATTCCTGCAAAACTAGATAATTTTATAAGATTAATTTGTTTTTTGTTTTTTTTTGTTATTCCACCTAATACAATTTTATCTTTTTTAGTAAGTCTTGATAATAATTTCAATCTATTAATTCCTAAATAATTTTTATTTTTTTTGAATAATGAGGATAAAACAATTTTTTCAACTTTTTGTTTTTCTTTAGTTCTAATTTCTTTAATGTTATGTGCTGATCCAATAATTACAAAATTTTTTTTAAAAGAGTAAGCTAAATGTTTTAAATCAGTATTAAAAGCTGGAATGTATGCACCATCTAAGTTTAATTTCAATGCTAATTTTATGTTATTTGATAAATAAAATTTAATTGATTTTTTTTTACAAAATTTTTTAATTTCTACAATAATCTTTTCATCTAGCAGTTTTGTAGAATAGTTTCTGTAAATTATGATAGTTTGTTTGTCTTGTTTGCTAATATTATTTGTATCAAATTTATTTATAAAGTAATATTTGATCATCTTGTTTGTATGCATAATACTGTAAAAAATTTATTAGATATTGAAAATAATATTAAAAATCATCTTAATAAATTAAATATTAATAATAATCCTAATATTATTGCTGTATCTAAGACTTTTAGTATAGACAAAATCCTACCGCTTATAGATTACGGTCACGTTGATTATGGTGAAAATAAAGTTCAGGAAGCTGTTGAGAAATGGACAGAAGTAAAAAAAAATAATTCAAAAATCAAACTTCACATGGTTGGGAAATTACAAACTAATAAGGTGAAGTTTGCTGTTAAAATCTTTGATTATATTCATTCAGTAGATAGCCAAAAACTTGCAAAAAAAATATTTGATGAACAAAGTAAATTAAATAAAAAAATTAAAATATTTTTACAAGTTAATATTGGAGATGAAAGTCAAAAATCCGGGATAAATAAAAATGATGTAAACCAACTTATTTCTTATTGTAAATACATAGGCCTAGACGTAATTGGTTTGATGTGTATCCCTCCTGTAAATACTGACCCAGAATGCTTTTTTGAAGAAATTAAAAAATTAAATAAGGCCTCAGGTTTAAAGGAATTAAGTATGGGCATGTCTTCAGATTTTTTATTAGCTGTTAAACATCAGGCCACTTATGTAAGGATAGGATCTAGTATATTTGGTCAGAGATATTAAAAGATTTTTATTTTGGAATTTCTTTTAATTAATTTTAGCATAATTAAAAAATCTTTTTTGCTTAAAGCAACACATCCAGCTGTTGGTTTGTAGTCTTTAGTTAGATGAATAAAAATACAACTTCCTAGACCAACGATAGTCTTTTTGTAGTTGTACTTAATTGGAATTAGCAAATCGTACTTATGATCTTTCCTTTTCAATTTTTCATGTCTCATTTTTTTTTCTATTTTAATTAATTTGTTATATTTTTTTGGAAAACGAATATCATCGCACCAACCCATTTCTTTTTTAATTTCTATACTTTTTATTGAAGTTAAAGGTTTTTCTATTCTATCTTTTCTATAATACAAATTTCCAATTGCAAAAGTTCCTTTTGGTGTTTTTTTATCTCCTTCTTTTTTATTTCTGGTAGAACCATTTTCGCCAATACAGCAGTTAAACTTAAATTGATCTATTTCAAGTGTATGTTTATTTTTAACAAAAATTGTCATATTCTCTTTTAGTGAGTAATCAAAATTTAATAATATATAAATTTAGTAAATTATATCAAATTTTTGATGAACTTAGATTAGATTTAAATTTCAACATTATCTTTGTGAGTGATGAAAATTCTTTAAATGAGACAATTAAAAAACTTCATAATTATTTAATTATATCAAATAAAAAATATCTAAATTTCAATCATCAATTTGTTTTAGATAATATACCAATTAATATTTTTAAATTAATTGAAAAAATAAATATTGAATTTTTAAAAATACAATTCAACATTCAGTCTGAAGTTAAAGTAAAAAATTATATTATTAACCTGAATTCAAGAGAAATGATTATGAATAATAAAAATCTTAAATTGACTGAAAAAGAAATAAATACAATTACTTATTTATCTGATTCAAATGAACCAGTAAGTATTAATGAATTAGAAGAAAAAGTTTGGTGTTATCAATCAGATATAGAAACCCACACTGTTGAGACTCATATATATCGATTGAGAAAAAAAATTTTAAACACATTTGATGATGATAATTTTATAATTAGTGAAAAAAATGGTTATAAAATTAAATAAGAAAAACCCATTTTCTAAAGACTTGTTTAGTAGAAAATATAAACAAAAAAGAGTTAAGCCCAAAAAGGGTAAAGGAAGTTTCAAACGAAAGAAAAATTAAATTTATAGTCTTGCTCCAATTTGTTGGATTACTCTTGATGACATTTCAGTACCTTTTTCAAGACATTCTCTTGTAGATAATTTATTAATGTAACCATGTAAAAAACCAGCAGCAAAAAGATCACCTGCGCCTGTAAGATCAACAATTTTCAAATTTTTTTGTATATCACTTTCAACAACTTCATCACCATTAATTGCAACTGCACCTTTTTCTCCTCTAGTTACAATTATTAATTTGTTAAGTTGTTTTGAAAAATTTACAACTTCATCAAAATTTTTTGCGTCAATTAAAGAAGTAATTTCTTGTTCGTTAGCAAAAGTTATATTGAGTTTGTTTTTAACTAAGTTCAAAAAATGAGGTTTGTGTCTATCCACACAAAATAGATCTGAAAGAGACATTGCGACTTTATTTGCACTATTTATAGCTTTATCAAATGCCTTTTTGGGTTCTCCTTCATCCCACAAATAACCTTCTAAAAATATCATCTCACTTTTTTTAATAGCATCAGAACTAATATCATTTTCATTAATTTTTCCTGCTGTACCCAAAAAGGTGCACATTGTTCTTTCTGAATCTGGAGTTACTAATATTAAACATGTTCCTGTTGGCAATTCTTCTCTCTTTTTTGAATAAAAGTATTCCACATTTTCTTTTTTTAATCCTTCTTCATAATTACTACCAAATTTATCATCTGAAACTTTTCCTATAAATCCAGCTTTATTTCCAAGCTGAGATATACCAACTATTGAGTTTGCAACTGACCCTCCTGAAACTGTTTTTTCAATCTTGAGATTTGTTAATAAGTTTTTGAATTCATTTTCATCAAAAAATAATTTCATCGTACTTTTTGTAAGTTTGTTTTTATCAATAAAATTATCATCAACTTTACAAATGACATCCACAATAGCGTTTCCTATTCCTAAAATTTTCATGTTAAGCCTTTTTGGTAATAACAGGTTTTTTTCTATTTGGGTAGCAAGTAGTGCATATTTTACAACTTAACCCATAACAGTCTCTGGCTTTACAGTATTCTCTTCCATAAAATATTATTTGGAGATGAAGCTTAGACCAAGTTTTTTTTGGGAAAATTCTCTTTAAATCTTTTTCAGTTTGAACTACATTTTTTCCATTTGTTAAACCCCAACGTTGTGCAAGTCTGTGAATATGAGTATCAACAGCAAAAGCTGGATATCCAAAACCTTGGGACATTACAACACTCGCTGTTTTATGACCTACACCAGGCAGTTTTTCAAGTTCTTCAAAAGTTTTGGGTACTTTACCTCTGTGCTTTTCTAAAACTTGTTTTGACATTAAGTAAATACTTTTGGCTTTAACTCTAAAAATTCCAATTTTTTTGATTAATTTTTCAATTTTTTTTCTTCCTAATTTTACAAAATGTTCTGGCTTATAATATTTTGGGTATATATCCTTAGTCACATTATTAACATTTAAATCAGTGCACTGAGCAGATAACAGTACAGATATTAATAATGTAAATATATTTTTACTTTTTAAAGGAACGGGTGTTTTAGGATAAATTTTATTTAAAGTTTTAATTATGATTTTTGCTTTTTGTTTCTCATTCATTATGAAAAGTTAAGCAAATCTCTCATCGAATATAATCCTGGTTTTTTTTTCATTAACCATTTAGAGGCAGTTAAAGCTCCATCTGAATAAAGTGCTCTATCAAAAGCCTCATGGTTTAATGTAATTATTTCTTTTCCACTTGAGAATTTTACTTCATGTTCACCAATAATTTCACCTTTTCTAATTGAGTTAAAATTAATTTTTTTTCCATAAGGAAAAGATTTTTTATTTAAGAATTTTTTACCAATTAATTTATATAAATCTTTACTCTTCCCATCAGCAATTCCTTTGCCAAGCATTAATGCTGTGCCGGATGGATAGTCTTTTTTATGTTTGTGGTGTACTTCAAATATCTTGCTCAAGTATTCCTCATTTAGTGATTTAGAGGCAATTTCAGTTAAATACATTAGTAAATTTACACCTAAACTCATGTTACCAGCTTTTAAAATAGCTATTTTTTTTGAATATTTTTTAATTTGATTTTCTTGGGCTCTAGTAAATCCAGTGGTACCAATTACTACTTTTTTTCTTAATTTTGATGCTATTTTTAATATTTCAAGGGTGCACTTGGGAATAGTAAAATCAATAATTACATCAATTTTTTTAAAGGCTTTATCAGAATTTAATTCAGGTTTAATTCCATTAAATTTTTTATTTACTAATCTATTTTCTGTTAGTGTAACTAATTTAAAATTTTTATTTTTTTTTGATGATTTTATGAGCTGTTGACCCATCCTACCCATACATCCTGAAATAGCTAAATTAATTTTTTTCATTAAGTGATAAAATATAGAAGTATCATAAGAACAATTATAATGACACCCCAAATACTTAAATTTTTAATAAATACTTTTTTCTTTAGGTTTGATTTTATGAAGCTAGGTAAAATTAGAATTAGTATTAATATTAAAGCTATTGATGGAATTATTTCTTCTATACCCATAATTTAATTTTTCCAAAAATCTTTAGCTTTTTGAAAAAACTTTTTAATACTTGGATTTGATTTATCGTTTTCTATTTCTCTAAATTGTTCCAATAATTCTTTTTGTTTTTTATTTAGATATACAGGCACCTCTGTTTTTACCTGAACATATAAATCACCAAAATCACCTCTTCTCATAAATGGCATTCCTTTGCCTTTTAATCTAAATTGTTTACCATTTTGAGTTCCATCTGGAATTTTTATTTTTGCTCGCCCACCATCAATTGTTGGTATTTCAATGGTAGTTCCAAGAGCTGCATCAGCAAGAGATAGGGGAAACTCAAAAAATAGGTTTTCATCTGATCTTTTAAATAGTTCATGAGAGTGAACATTTATAAATAAATATAAATCGCCTGTAGCACCACCTCTGCTGCCAGCCTCACCTTTTCCGGCAAGTCTTATTCTAGTACCATCATCTACTCCTTTAGGAATAGTTACAGATATTTTTTTGGATGTTTGTTTTTTCCCCTGACCATTACAATCATTACATGGATTAGTAATTTCTTCACCATTACCATTACATTGTGGACAAGTTTGTTGAACAGTAAAGAAACCCTGGTTAGATCTTATTCTTCCATTGCCTCCACAATAAGAACATCTGTCTGGAGAATAACCTGGTTCTGAACCATTACCTTTGCAAGTTCCACATTGTTCAGTGGTTCCAAATTTTATATCTTGTTTTTTCCCATGATAAGCTTCTTCTAACGAAATTGATAAATCGTATCTTAAATCTGAACCTCTGGTATTTGATCTTCTGTTTCTCGATCTTCCACCACCTCCAAAATCTCCAAAGAAATCTTCAAAAATATCTGAAAAATCAGCTCCACTAAAACCACCAAAACCACCACCCGGTCTACCACCACCATTTTCAAAAGCAGCATGTCCAAAGTTATCGTAGTTTTGTTTTTTTTCTTTGTCTGAAAGTATTCCGTAAGCCTCACTAGCTTCTTTAAATTTTTCCTCTGCTTTTGAATCGCCTGGATTTTTATCTGGATGATATTTAACTGCTAGTTTTCTATACGCAGATTTTAGTTCATCAGGACTTGCGCTCTTGTTAACGCCTAGGACATCATAATAGTCTCTTTTAGCCATCAAATTACCCCAGACAATTAAATGTCAGTTTATGCGCTTTTTTCTTTATTCTCGTCTTTTACTTCTTCGAAATCAGCATCAACAACATTTTCGTCTTTTTTACTTGTATTATCTTCACCATCATCTTTTCCCGATTCTGGTTTAGCACTTTGTTGTGATTTGTAGATTGCTTCTCCAAGTTTCATTGAAGCTTGAACCAAAGCTTCTGTTTTTTTCTTGATATCTTCAATATCTTCACCTTTTAGAGCTTCTTTTACAGCAGATGATGCATCTTCAATTGCTTTTTTCTCTGTATCTGAAATTTTTGATCCATGCTCTTTTAAGTTCTTCTCTGTTGAATGAATTAAAGTGTCTGCTTGGTTTCGTACATCAACTGACTCTCTTTTCTTTTTGTCAGCTTCTTTGTTAGCTTCAGCATCTTTGACCATTTTTTCAATTTCTTCATCACTTAATCCACCAGAAGCTTGAATTTGTATCTTTTGCTCTTTACCAGTTCCTTTGTCTTTTGCTGAAACATTTACGATACCGTTAGCATCAATATCAAATGTAACTTCAATTTGAGGAACTCCTCTTGGAGCTGGAGCAATACCTACCAATTCAAAATTACCTAATAACTTGTTATCAGAAGCCATTTCTCTTTCACCTTGTAAAACTCTAATAGAAACAGCTGGCTGATTATCTTCAGCAGTTGAGAATACTTGGCTTTTTTTAGTTGGAATTGTTGTATTTTTATCAATTAGTTTTGTTGAAACACCACCAAGTGTTTCAATACCTAATGATAACGGTGTAACGTCTAATAAAAGAACGTCTTTAACATCTCCTTGTAACACCCCTGCTTGAATAGCAGCACCCATTGCAACTACTTCATCAGGGTTTACACTCTTATTAGGGTCTTTTCCAAAAAAGTTTTTAACTTCTGCTATAACTTTTGGCATTCTAGTCATACCACCAACCATAACCACTTCATCTATCTCACTTGCAGTAATTCCTGCGTCTTTTAAAGCAGTTTTACATGGAGGCATTGTTCTAGCAATTAAGTCTTCAACTAAAGCCTCAAGTTTTGCTCTAGTCATTTTTAAATTAATGTGTTTTGGACCAGTTTTATCTGCAGTTATAAATGGCAAATTTATATCTGTTTGTTCTGCAGATGATAATTCTATTTTTGCTTTTTCAGCTGCTTCCTTTAATCTTTGTAAAGCAAGTTTATCTGATTTAAGATCAATACCATTATCTTTCTTAAATTCAGAAATTAAATAGTCAACGATAGCATTATCAAAATCTTCACCACCTAAAAAAGTGTCACCATTAGTTGATTTAACTTCAAACACGCCATCACCTAACTCAAGTATAGAAACATCAAATGTTCCTCCACCTAGATCGTATACAGCAATTTTTTTATTTTGTTTTTTATCCAAACCATAAGCAAGTGATGCAGCAGTTGGTTCATTTATAATTCTTAAAACTTCAAGTCCTGCAATTTTACCTGCGTCTTTTGTTGCTTGTCTTTGTGCATCGTTAAAATATGCTGGTACTGTTATTACAGCTTTTGTTACTTCTGATCCTAAATATTTTTCTGCTGTCTCTTTCATTTTTTGTAAAATGAAAGCAGAGATTTGAGATGGAGAATATTTTTCTCCTTTTGCTTCAATCCAAGCGTCTCCTTTTTCAGAGTTAACTATTTTAAATGGTGCAGCTTCAACATCTTTTTTTACTGTTGGATCATCAAAATTTCTTCCGATTAATCTTTTAACTGCAAAAATTGTGTTTTCAGGATTTGTTACTGCCTGTCTTTTAGCAGGTTGACCTATTAATTTTTCATTTTCATTAGTAAATGCAACTACCGAAGGTGTCGTTCTTGCTCCTTCTGCATTTTCTAAAACCTTAGCTTGCGTTCCTTCCATTACCGCAACACAAGAGTTGGTTGTTCCTAAGTCTATTCCAATTATTTTACTCATAATATTATTGTCTCTCTTTCGTCATATAGGGTTTAAATTTGAAACTACAAGTTGATCTCATTATTATTTATCTCCTGAATTTTCCTGATTTTGTTCAGTTTTTTCTTCTTTTTTGGTAATTTTTTTTGAGACACCAACTAATGAAGGTCTTAAAAGTCTATCTTTAATAGTGAAGCCCTTTTGAATTTCTTGAACAATTGTCCCAGCTTCTTTAGTGTCATCTTCAATCTCCATCATTGCTTGATGAAAGTTAGGATCTAGTTTTTTATTAATACAATCAATTGGTTTAATATTGTTTTTTTCAAAAATAGAAATTAAATCTTTCTTTATTATTTCTAAATGCTCCAGTGTCTTTTTTAAAGCGTCTGTTTCTTTTAACTTGTCATCACTTTCTAAAACATGTTTAGAACGATCTAAGTTATCAATTAAATTTAACGCTTCTTTAGCAAAACTAGAGCCTCCATACTCAAAGGCATCCTCTTTTTCCTTTTCAAACCTTCTTCTTTGATTTTCCATTTCAGCAAAAGTTCGTGCCAGTTTATCTTCTAGTTCAGTAATTTTTTCTTCTGGAGTTGGTTCTTTAATCTCTTCTTTAGTTTCCTGAGGTGTTTCTTGTTCATTTTCACCTGCTGAGCTTTCCTCAGGTTTTTCTGTTTCTTTTTCTAAATTCTGATTTTCGTGTTCTGGAGTATTGTTTTGGTTTTCTTCTTTTTCCATAGGCACATATATGGTAAGGAATTTAATTATTTCTAGATGTCTAAGCAAAAAATTAAACAATTACTAATTGGCACTAATAACAAAGGTAAATTAAGAGAAATTAGGAATTTGTTACCAAATTACATCAAAATTTACTCTACATCTAATTTTAAACTTAAAAGTCCTGCTGAAAATGGAAAAACTTTTGAGGAAAATTCCTTAATCAAATCAAAACATTTTTCTAAAAAGACTGGTTTAATATGTTTGGCTGACGACTCTGGTTTGGAGATAGATCATTTAGATAAAAGACCTGGAATTTATTCTGCACGATGGGGAGGAAAATCTGGGGATTTTAATAAAGCTATTAAAAAAGTATTTAGAGAGTTAGATAAAAAAGATAAAAATTGGAAAAATAAAAAAATTAAAGCAAGATTTGTTTGTGCTTTATCAATCTCGCATTTAAATAAAAAAATTACTTGTGTAGTAGGCAAAGTTGAGGGTCGAATATCAAATGAGCCAAAGGGGAAAAACGGATTTGGTTATGATCCAATTTTTATTCCACTAAAAAAATCTAAAACATTTGGTGAAATGAAACCATCTCAAAAATACAAAATGGACCATCGCTATCAAGCTTTCAAAAAGCTTAAAAGATTTCTGTAAGTTTTTTATCTTCTATTTTATAAAAATTTAATCTGTGATTAATTTTGTTATCTTTAATATCAAAAATTCCTATCTTACCTTTAAATGAATTTTTTTTCCTAAATAATTTATTCATTTTCGAAAGATCTGATTTCAATGAAAGATAATATACTAAACCTACCAAATCATAACTTAACAGCGAGAGATGGGATGGGTTTTGATTAAAAGCATTAAAATATTTAATTTTATAATCATCAAAATTTTCTTTATTAATTGATGGATAATAAATTGGTTGAATATTTGTTTCTTCCATTAAACTTTCATCAAACCATTGGTTAAGGGTTATAAAGTATTTATTTTTTGGAGACACATCAGTGTAGAGCAAAGAGGTTGCAACGCTTTTAAGGCTTTCATTAAAATCAGATATAACAACTGCATCAAAATTTACATTTCCAATTGTGTATTTTTTTTCCAAGCTTTTAATTTTTCTTTCTTTATTTGGTTCATTTGACTCTTGAATTCTTTTTATTTCATCCGCTAGATTTTGTTTTCTAATTTTGTATTTAGTTATTTCCTCAATTTGTTTTGTAAGTTTTGTTGGCTCAGTATTATATTCGAAATTTTTAAAAACTTTTATTTTGGAATTTTTAACACCATCTTTCACTTCAAATTCAAAATTCTGAATTGGTGTTAAAAAAAGAGTTTTTTTTAAATTATTATTATCTAAAAATTTTTTTATAGTATTAAACTGTGATGTGGAATTTATTCCAGCAGAAATTACATTTTCAGGTAAATCTAAAGTTTTGTTTGTTAATGATAAAAAAGTTAAATCCTTCATCTCGTCTAAGTAAGTTAAACTTTCATGAAATATTGGCCCAATAACAATTTTTATTCCCATTTGTTTTAATTCAAAAGCAGACTTAAGAGTTTGGTTAGCTCTTGTTGCAGTATCTTTTGGATAAATTTCAATTAAATCATTATTAATATCTTTAACGGCCAAACTTACGGCCTTAATAATAGATGATCCCAGATCCTTATTTTCTCCAGTGATCGGAACCAACAGTCCAATTTTTATTTTTTCATTGGCATTAACTAAACTTAAGAAGTTTAAGAATAAGAGAAGTAAAGAAATAGAAATAATTTTGATAATCTTTTGCATTTTGATGTTATTATATAATTTTTAAGCTGAATTATGATCACAAAACCACAATTTAAACCAAATGATTATAAAAATGGGCTTTATTTAGTAGCAACACCAATAGGTAATTTAAAAGATATATCATTTAGATCATTAGAGGTTCTGGAAAAATCAGATTATATACTTTGTGAGGATACACGTGTTTCTAAAAATTTATTAGAAAAATATCAAATTAAATCAAAATTGATTTCAAATCATAAATTCAATGAAAAAAAAAATACATTACAAGTAATTGAATATTTAAAATCAGGTAAATTAATTTCACTTATATCAGATGCGGGAACTCCAAGTATCTCTGATCCAGGTTTAGTATTGGTAAATGAATGTATAAGAAATAATCTTAATATATTTTCAATACCTGGACCGTCAGCAGTTACAACCGCTGTTGCAGCAAGTGGGTTTTCAGATAAGTTTTTATTTTATGGTTTTTTACCAGAAAAAAAAAATCAAATTGAAGATGAATTAAAAAAATTATCAAATTTTAATCACAGTTTAGTTTTTTTTTCATCATCAAAAAAAATAAATAAACTTATTCCTGCATTTAAAAATTTTTTTAATGGAAGAAAAATAGTTTTCTGTAGAGAGCTCTCTAAATTGTATGAAGAGTATATTAGAAAGAATATTGATGAATTGGAATTATTTAACAATGAATTAAAAGGTGAATTAACAATAGTTATTTCTGAAAAAAAAGAGGAAAAAGCTTCGCAAATGTTAAGTGAATCAGATATTAATTTGATTAAGAAGATGATTAACAAATTAACTATAAAAGAAATTACAGATTTAATATGTAGCAATAAAAATATTCCCAAAAAAGTGGTTTATAATTTTTGCTTAAAATTAAAAAATGAAATTTAAAATTTTAATAATTATTTTTTTATCGATTATTTTATCAGGTTGTGTGCCAGGAGTTAGCTCAACTGGTTTATTCGGTACAGGAGTATCAGTAGCAATTGACCCAAGAACTGTCGGAACACAAATAGACGACTCTATTATGCAAAAAACAATTTCAAGTAAAATACTTGCTATGGATAAAAAACATTTTTTAAAAGTTAAAACTAAAGTTTTGGATGGAAGAATATTTATTACTGGAAAAGTTGATGCACCAGAAGAAAAATTAAAAATTACTAAAATTGCCTGGGAAACAAAAGGTGCTAGATCGGTAAGAAATGATATCAAAATAAAAGAGGAATTTAATTTTAAGCAGTCAGCAAAAGATTTACTTATAACGTCTCAATTAAGAACTGCCTTGATAGTAAATAAAAATATCAAAGCAACAAATTATCAAATAGATACTTATAAAAAGAAAATTTACGTTTATGGAATAGCTTTAACTGATGAAGAAAAAGAAATGGTTATCAGTGAAGCAAAAGAAATTCTTGATGTAGAAGATGTTGTTGCAAGTATTTTGCTACTTGAAGATTTGAGAATTCAAAAAAATTAATCTATTTTATATTCAATTACCTCAGATGAATAAGCAGCTATTGAAGCTAAATTGATAATTTCTGATGTTGAAGATCTAAGAGGAGCAATTTCAATTGGCAAACCAAGTCCAATCAATAAGGGTCCTATAACTTTAGTATCACCTAAAGTTTTCATTAGTTTATAAGATATAGCTGCACTATGTTGTCCAGGCATTATCAGAATATTTGCTTTACCTACTATTTTTGCAAAAGGGTACAGTTCTTCATAATCAGGATTTAAAGCAACATCAGGCTGCATATCACCATCAAATTCAAAATTAACTTGTTTATCTTTTAAAATATCTACTGCCGTACGAATATGTTTTGTTCTACTTGTCAAAGGTTGTCCGAATGTGGAATGTGAAACAAATGCTATTTTTGGATCAATTCCAAAAAGTCTTACTACTCTTGCAGCTGAAATTGCAATCTCAGCCATTTCTTCTGATGTAGGGTATTCATGAACACTTGTATCTGCAATGAAAATAGTTTTTCCCTTATTGACAACCATGTTTAGTCCAAACATTATTTCACCTTTTCTAACATCAACAACTTGTTTAATTTTTTCAAGAGATGCTCCAAAACGTCTAGTATTTCCTGTAACTGCACCATCCGCATCTCCACAAGCCACCATGCTAGTAGCCCAGACTACTCTATCGTTTCTGACCATTCGATCACAATCTCTTTCTAATAAACCTTGTTCTCTTTGAAGTTTTTTAAATAGATGATTTACGTATTTTTTTCTTTTTTCTTCATCTTTTGAATTGGTAATTTCGATATCAAAATTTTCGCTGTAACCTATATTTTTAATTTGCTCTTTAATTTTACTTTCTTTACCAACTAAAATTGGAATACCAAGTTTTGAATTTTTAAATGCTATTGCAGCTTTTAAAGTATTTTCATCTTCACCATCTGCAAAAACAATTCTTTTTTGATTCTTTTTAATGAACGAGTTTATACCTTGCATAATTGTAACTGTTGGGTCTAATCTTTGTTTAAGTTGCTCTTTATAGATTTCAAAATTATCAATTTTTTTTCTAGCAACCCCACTTTCAATAGCAGCCTTAGCTACAGCAGCTGGAATAACACTAATTAATCTTGGATCAAAAGTTGATGGGATTATATAATCCTTTCCATAATGAGGCCTTTCACCTCCCATGGCTGCCACAACTTCATCTGGAACATCTTCTCTAGCAAGTTTTGCTATAGCTTCAGCAGCAGCAACTTTCATTTCTTCATTAATTGTTTTTGATCTCACGTCTAGCGCACCTCTAAATATGTAAGGAAATCCAATTAAATTATTTACTTGATTGGGATAATCTGATCTTCCAGTTGCAATAATCGCATCATTTCTTACATCGTTTATTTCTTCAGGTGTAATTTCTGGATCAGGATTTGCACATGCAAATATAATTGGATTTTTAGACATGCTTTTAACCATATCTTTTTTCAAAACACCTTTAGAAGATAATCCTAAGAATACATCAGCCCCTTTAATTGCATCACTTAAAGTTCTTAAATCTGTATTAATTGCAAATCTTGATTTCCATTGATCTATACCTTCCGCTCTTCCTTTATAAATCACACCTTTTCGATCTAGCATTATTACATTTTCAGATTTTACACCTGAGTTAATAAATAACTCTGTACATGCCTGAGCAGATGCACCAGCACCATTAACTACAACCTTTATATCTTTGATTGATTTTCCACTTATGTCGAGTGCATTCAGTAAAGCTGCTGTTGTGATAATTGCTGTTCCATGTTGATCATCATGAAACACAGGAATATCTAATATTTCTTTAAGTTTTTGCTCTATGATAAAACAATCTGGTGCAGCTATATCCTCTAAATTTATTCCTCCAAAACTTGGAGCAAAGTTTTTAATTGAATTGATAATTTCATCAGCATCTTTACAGTCTATTTCTAAATCAATCGAATCTATATCTGCAAATCTTTTAAATAGTACTGCCTTTCCTTCCATAACTGGTTTAGAGGCTAATGCACCTAAGTTGCCCAATCCTAAAATTGCAGAACCATTACTAATTACAGCTACTAAATTTCCTTTACTCGTATAATCATAAGCTGCTTCTGGATCCTCACTTATTTTTTTAACTGGGGCAGCAACCCCTGGAGAATAAGCAAGAGCAAGGTCTCTTTTTGTAGTCATATTTTTGGAAGAGATTATTTCGATCTTGCCAGGTTTCTTATCTTTATGAAAATCTAAAGCTTCTTTATCTGTGTAATGATCAATCTTTGTTTTTTTCATTTTTATTAAACTGAATACAAACTTTATCTATTTTATATTTTTTATTATTTGGAATATTTGATCTATATATTCTGATAATAAGTATACAATTAGGGTAAAATTAAGACTAATATGATTTATGAACTTAATTAAGTCAACAGGCACATTTAGCTTTTATACCATCATTAGCAGATTGCTTGGATATATTAGAGACATATTAATTGCAATATTTCTTGGAACAGGTTTGTTGGCAGATGCTTTTTTTGTGGCATTTCGAATTCCAAATACATTTAGAAGATTATTCTCAGAGGGAACTTTCAATGCCGCCTTTGTACCTAGCTATACTTCTGAAATGAACAAAGGAAAAAAATCTGCAAACGATTTTGCAAATAATATTTTTAATCTTTTATTTTTAGGTCTCTTAATTTTAACAATAGTTGTTCAAATTTTTATGCCTGGATTTGTATCAATTATTGCCCCAGGTTTTGTAGATGATTTAGAAAAAATGGATTTAGCTATCAGTTTAACAAGGATTACTTTTCCTTTTTTATTATTTATTAGTTTAGCATCTTTTTTTTCTGCAATATTAAATTCTCATAATAAATTTGCTGCAGCTTCAGCAGCACCAATTTTATTAAATGTTATTTTAATAATTGTTTTATTATTTTCTAAAGCTTTAGGAGATGAGCTTGTTTACTATTTATCATACGGTGTATCCTTAGCAGGTTTTTTACAATTAATTTTTTTATATTATTTTGTTAAAAGATTTTTTTCATTTAAATTTAAGTTAGCAAGTGATGAAAAAGTAAAGTTTTTTTTTAGAAAACTATTACCGAGTATTTTTTCATCTGGCGTAACGCAAATCAATATTTTAGTTGGAACAATTATTGCTTCCTTTCAAGCTAGCGCAGTTTCTTATCTTTATTATGCAGACAGAATTTATCAGATCAATCTAGCTATAGCTGGTATTGCCATTGGAGTTGTGATTTTGCCACAACTTTCAAGGTTTATAGACACCAAAAATGAAGAAAAAATTTCTCTTATTCAAAACAAAGCTTTAGAGCTAAGTTTATTTTTAAGTATTCCTGCAACAATAGCTTTAATGATTGGTTCAGAGCAAATAATTTCAGCGTTATTTGGTTATGGTAATTTTAATAAAGAATCTGTTAATAATTCAAGTCTTTCTTTATTCTATTTTGCCTTAGGTTTACCTGCTTTTGCTTTGATAAAAGTTTTTTCAAGTTTTTTCTTTGCTAATCATAATACAAAAATACCATTTTATATTTCGTTAATTTCGGTTCTTTTAAATATTTTAATTAGTATTTATTATTTTAACAAAATAGGTTTTATTATAATTCCAATTGCAACTTCAATTTCATCTTGGTTTAATGCAGTAGTACTTTTTATATATTTAAAAAATAATAATTTATTCTATTTTCAAAATAACTTTTTTTTAAATTTCTTTAAAATAATTTTTGCATCAATTTTAATGGGATTATTCTTTAATTTTCTATTAAACTTTTTTGAAAATCAACTTTCATTTTATTATAGCTTTAAATCAATTTATTTAATCTTAAGCGTATTATTTGCACTATTCTTTTACATATTTATTTGTTATTTCATCAAAGCTTTTAAAATTAGTGATATTAAATTAAACTATTAAAAATATGGGTAAAAAAATATTTTCTGGTGTTCAGCCAACAGGCAATCTTCACCTCGGTAATTATTTAGGTGCAATCAAAAACTTTGTAGACCTTAATAATGACCCTGATAATGATTGTATATTCTGTGTGGTTGATCTGCACGCAATTACAGTTAAACAAGACCCAAAAGAGCTAAAAAATAATATTCGAGAGACCGTAGCTACTTTTATAGCAAGTGGAATTGATCCCAAAAAAAGCATTATTTTTAATCAATCTGGTGTAGCAGCCCATTCAGAGGGAGCTTGGATTTTGAGCTGTGTTGCTCGAATGGGTTGGTTAAATAGAATGACACAATTCAAGGAAAAAGCAGGTAAAGATAAAGAAAAAGCAAGTGTTGGACTGTATTCATATCCTGTTTTAATGGCAGCTGATATTCTTTTGTACGATGCGACTCATGTCCCTGTTGGCGATGATCAAAAACAACATCTTGAGCTATGTAGAGATATTGCTCAAAAGTTTAATAATGATTTTGATAAAGATAATTTTTTGCAGGTACCTGAACCTTTAATTCAAAAAGAATTTTCTAGAATTATGAGTTTAAAAGATGGATCAAAAAAGATGAGTAAATCTGAATTATCAGATTTAAGCAGAATTAATTTAACAGATGACAAAGATGCAATAGTAAATAAGATAAAAAAAGCAAAAACTGATCCATTACCAATGCCAAGTAGTGTTGAAGAATTAAAAGAGAGGTTAGAAGCAAAAAACCTTCTTGGCATATATTCTAGTTTAAACAATTCAACTTTACAAAATACAGTCGAAAACTTTTCAGGTAAAAATTTTTCTGAATTTAAAAATCAACTTTCTGATTTATTGGTTAAAAAGATTGAACCTATATCTTTGGAAATTAAAAAACTTTTAAATGATCAACCTTATTTAGATAAAATCCTTCTAGAAGGAGTTGAAAAAGCAAACTCAATTGCATCAAAAAAGATAGATAGAATTAAAGAAATACTAGGATTTTAATATAATTTAAATATCAAGTTTAAATTTTAGAAATAAGCTCTATATATATTTACAACATGTTCGTACAAACTGAAATAACACCAAATCCAAATTCTTTGAAATTTCTTCCTGGGAAGAAAGTATCAAACAGTGGTCCTTATGAAATAACAACTAAAGATCAAATAAATAATGATTTGGTTAGAAATATCTTATCAGTCAATGGGGTTGAGGGTATTTTTTTAGGACAGGATTTTATTTCAGTAAATAAAAATGACCAAATTAAATGGGACGAAATTAAACATATTGTTATTTCATTAATAAATGACTTTTATTTAGATGGTAAAGAATACGTAATTGATGAAAATGAAGAAGAAAAAAATAATAATCTAAGTGAAATTGAGGAAAAAATTGTAAAAATTTTAGATCAAAAAATTAGACCTGCAGTTGCAAGAGATGGTGGTGATATAAAATTTAAAGAATTTAAAGACGGAATAGTAAAAGTGCAACTACAAGGAAGTTGTTCAGGCTGTCCAAGCTCGACAATGACTTTAAAGCAGGGAGTACAAAATCTTCTCTGTCACTATCTTCCAGAGGTAAAAGAAGTTGTTGCGATATAATAATTTATGAAAAAAAATTTAATCAAATTTCAATTTAGTAAAAATAAAAGCATTAATTCTATTTCTAGATTTATGTTAAGTGGAATTTTTTTAATCTCATTTTTTTATGTAACTCCAATGTTTATTAACTTTGCTGAAAAAAACTTTAATCATAAGGAATTTACAAATAATTCTAAAAATCTTTTATTAAAAAAACTTAATACAAATGGTTTAATTGAAGAAGATATCTCAGGTGAAGTAGATGAGATGGATTTACTTTATGATATTTTAGAGGAAAATAATTCAGAGATTAATTTAGTCAGGTATACAACCTCAGAAATCAATTCATTATTTAAAGAGGTAAACTATAACTTAAAAGATGTGAGAGAAAATAAACTCGTAAAGCCTATCGATATAGGACTTCTTCCACATGAAATAAATGACATCTCTAGTTCAAAGAAAAAAAAGGATATGTTTATTAAAATAATCCTCCCATTGATTGTTAAAGAAAATACTAAAATTAGAATAGATAGAAAAAGACTCTTTACGATTTTAAATAAAAGTAGCAATACTGATATCGAAAAAAAATGGCTTGAGAAAAAATTTAAACAATATGGTGTTAGGCAAAATGATTTTTCATCATTAAAGGTAAGAATGGATGAAATTCCAGCTTCGTTAGCAATTGCACAAGCAGCAAAAGAAACAGGTTGGGGCACTTCAAGATTTGCAAGAAAAGGAAATGCTTTATTTGGTCAATGGACATGGTCAGGTGAAGGTTTAAAACCTAAAGAAGCTGACAAAGGTGAAACTCATAAAGTCATGAAATTTAATAGTTTACAATTATCTGTGAGAGCATATTTAAGAAATTTAAATACTCATAAATCTTACATAAACTTAAGAAAAGCTAGGAGTGAGTTGAGAAGTAATGATAAACCACTTGATAGTATAGTTTTATCCAAACATTTAGATAAATATGCTGAAACAGGAAATCAGTACATCGAAGTTCTTCAAAAAATAATTAATCAAAATAAATTGAAAGATTTTGATGAGGCAAGATTGTTGCCATCTAGTAAGGATTTAGAAAGCTTAATTTAATTTTTCTTGATTGGAAATTGAACTCCAAACCATCTCCATTTTCCATTATCATTTAAAGAACAGTTGATCCTACCTCTTCTAGGTTTAAAAGGTTCTCTAAATTCAATAGTTAAGATTTGATTAGATAAATTAGTTTTAGATTTATCCCACTTGTCTCCTTCGTTGGAATAACATGTAATATTTCTTAAATTTTTTTGTTCTTTAAAAAATTCAACTTCAAAATTTGGTGGATTATCATTTATTGTAAGCTGTTTTTCACTTGGAGATAAACTTTTATATTCTAAAGGATAATAATTAATTATAGATTTAAATCTTTTAAGTTCTCCATATTTTTCATTTATTGGAAATCTTGGTAATTCAAATTTATTTTTATTAAGATCAATAACTCCAGAATGTTGACCAAATGCGTATTTAAAGTTTTGAGAAATATAATCTCTCATAAATTTAGAGTATTCACCAAATGGATAAGAGAATAGATCAGGAATATAATTAAGTTCCTGTTTAAAAATTTTGTTTGCAGTTTCAATATCTAAAATAAAATTTTCTTCAGTTTCTTCAATTAGGTATTCGTGGCTATGTGAATGATGTCCAATTAGTGAAAAATCTACCGCATCAATTTCTCTAATTTGATCCCAGGTCATATAACCCTTGTTTCCAACTGGTTCTGTTGAAACAAAAAGTATAAATGGAATTTTGTTATCTCTTAAATGTGGCCAAGCTTCATTGTAAAATGATTCAAAAGCATCATCAATTGTTATCAAAACTTCTTTTTCTGATTTTGAAGTTTTAAATTTTGAATCAAATTCATTAGGATTAAGAAAATTGTATTTAGAATTTTTAACAATTTCTAAGTGCTTCTTAAATACCTCTATATTAATATTAGTTGATGGGTATTTATGTTCATTAAATCGATGATACATTATTGATAAAATCCCATTATCTTCTGAATAAAATTTGATATTATTTTCATCTGCTTTAGAACTAAAACTAAAAAACAAAGATAAAATGAATAAACTTATAATTGATGTAGCTGGAGATAAAATTTTTTTAATGATCATAGCCAATGATCATATTTACAATATTACTCATGAGAATACTAAAATAAATTATGAAAAATTAACTTTGATAATAAAAGAATTTTTAGAATCAAATAAATTTGAATTCAAGGATATTAACAAAATATACATTAACAGAGGCCCAGGAAGTTTTGCGGGGATTAGAAATTCCATCTCTGTTGTAAAGGCTCTTAAATTAGCAAAAAATATTGATTATTATTGCTATAGTTTAAAAGATTTTAAAGGTGAAAAAGATGTAAAATATGAAAATGTCCCTTATTTGTGCGATAAATTTAAAATTAAAAAAAATTTGATTAACCCTATTTATATAAGTTAAAATTAAATTATGTCTGAAACGATTGAACAAAAATGTTTAGCAAAAGGTGTGAAATTGACAGATCAGAGAAAAATAATTGCTCAGGTCATGTCCGAGTCTACTGATCATCCTGATGTTGACGAACTTTACAATAGAGTTTCAAAGATAGATAATAAAATAAGTATTGCTACCGTCTACAGAACAGTAAAATTATTTGAAGAATCTGGAATACTTACTAAGCATGAGTTTAAAGGTGGAAAAGCCAGGTATGAAGAGCTCAATGAAGGACATCATGATCATTTAATAGATGTGAAGTCAGGTGAAATAATAGAATTTGTTGATGAAGAAATCGAAAAACTTCAAAAAAAGGTAGCAGATAAATATGGTTACACTTTAGTTGATCACAAGCTTGAACTTTATGGGATAAAAAAAAAATCCTAAATTAAAATGCAAAAAATTTTCATTAAAACATTTGGTTGTCAAATGAACGAATATGATTCAAATAGAATTTTTGATTCAGTAAAGAAAATTGGTTATCAAAAAAGTGAAAACCTAGAAGAAGCTGATTGTTATTTATTGAACACTTGTCACATCAGAGATAAAGCAAAAGAAAAAGTTTATTCTGAAATAGGAAGAGTTAAAAAAAGCTTTAGAGCTAAAAAAAAACCATTAGTAATAATTGCAGGGTGTGTTGCTCAAGCAGAAAACCAAGAGATGCTTAAACGTGAACCTTATATAGATTTAGTAATTGGCCCTCAAGCCTATCATAAGATTAACGAAACAATTCTGAATCATATTGAAAAAAGAAAAAAAATTGAACAAACAGATTTTGATGCTGTTTCAAAATTTAAATATTTTAGTAAAATAAAGAATGAGGCAGGTAAGATTTCATCTTTTTTAACTATTCAAGAAGGATGTGATAAGTTTTGTCATTTTTGTGTGGTTCCATATACTCGTGGACCAGAATATTCTAGACCATTCAATCAAATAATTGAGGAGGCAAATTATTTGTCAGATAATGGAGCAAAAGAAATCATACTTTTGGGACAAAATGTAAATGCTTACACTGATAATAGTAATAGTAAAAGACTATCTGATTTGGTTTTAGAAATTGAAAAGATTAAAGACATAAAAAGAATTAGATACACAACTTCGCATCCAAATGATATGACTGACGATTTAATTGAAGTATATAAAGTCTCTAAAAAATTAATGCCTTTAGTTCATCTTCCAGTTCAGAGTGGATCCGATAGGATTTTAAAGTTGATGAATAGAAAACATAAAATTGATCATTATTTAAAAGTTTATGACGAATTGAAAAAAATTAATCAATCAATTGAATTTTCAAGTGATTTTATTATTGGTTATCCTGGTGAAACTGAAGAAGATTTTCAAAGTACAGTCGATTTAATTAAAAAAGTTAATTTTATAAATTCTTACTCATTTATTTTTAGTCCAAGGCCTGGGACAAAGGCAGAAGCTTTAGATTTAATTGATAAAAAAACTTCAATGGAAAGGTTAGAATTTATTCAAAATTTATTATCTGAAAATCAAACCCAAATGAACAAAAAATTAAAAAATAGAACAATTGATGTCTTGGTTGAAAATTTAACTGAAGATAAATCCAAAGCTTTTGGCAGAACTGAATATATGACATCAGTAATTTTTAATGGTAAAAGAGAACATATTGGAAAAATTGTGAAAGTAAAAATTACAAATAGTAATAGAACTACATTGTTTGGAGAATTGTTAAGCAACCCAGATCAAAAGGTGGCATAATCTTTGAATAATACAATTAAAAAAAAAATCGATACCACTCTAAAATTTGTTTACTCAGATAACAATTCATTAAGTGTAATATTTCACAACAACGAATTACTCATGGGTGTTGCTGGAGAATTTAATAAAAATTTAAAAGAATTAGAAAAGATGACTAACTCTAGTTTGTATTCTAGGGGAAATTCAATAATGATAAAATCAGATCCACAAAAAAATGAATTAATAAAAAATGCAATTCAATTTTTAACTGATCAATTTATAAATAATGGTTCAATCGAAAATAAAGATCTTATATCATCAGTTGATCAATTTATGATTAAAGAAAAAGTTAAAAATAATAATGTAACTGACATTATAAAAACACCAAAAAAATCAATTATTCCCAGATCCGAAAAACAAAAAAGCTATGTCAGAGCTTTAAGACAAAGTGATATTGTAATCTCAGCAGGTCCAGCTGGAACAGGAAAAACTTTTTTAGCTGTTGCAGTTGGTTTGACTATGTTGTTAGAAAAAAAAATAGAAAGAATTATTCTATCTAGGCCTGCTGTTGAAGCAGGAGAGAGACTTGGCTTTTTACCCGGAGATATGAAAGAAAAAGTAGATCCGTATTTAAGACCTTTATATGACTCTTTGTACGACTTATTCGATTTTGAAAAAATACAAAGAATGATAGAAATTGGTGATATCGAAATCGCTCCTTTGGCATTTATGAGAGGTAGAACACTAAAAAATTCTTTTGCTATATTAGATGAAGCGCAAAATGCAACTGATACACAAATAAAAATGTTTTTAACAAGGATCGGTGAAAATTCAAAAATTGTAGTCAATGGAGATCCCACTCAGATAGATCTACCTAACAAAAGTATGTCAGGATTAGTCAGATCAAAAGAATTATTGGGGCATCTAAATGAAATTTCAGTTGTAGACTTTGATCATTCAGATGTAGTTAGACACCCGCTGGTTTCTAAAATTGTAAAAGCCTACTCTAAAAATGATTAATTTAAACGTCTTCTCAGAAGAGAAGGCTTGGTCTAAAAAACTTAATAAAAAAAATTTTTTTTTTAAAAGTATTTGTGATGCTTTTCCAAAAAAATATAAATTTTTTAATAAAAAAATAAGTTTATCTTTACTTCTTTCAAATAATAAAAAAATTAAAATTTTAAATAAAAAATTTAGAAATAAAAATAAATCTACTGATATTTTATCTTTTCCATCTAGCAAAAAATTAAAAATATCAAAGCAAACTTACTTAGGAGATATGATTATTAGTTTTAATTTTATGAATAAACCAAAATCACAAACAGATAAACAATTTAAAGAAAAAATAATTAAAACATTTATTCATGGTTTTTTACACTTGTTAGGATTTGATCATGTAAAAAATAAAGATTATTTAAAAATGTTAAAAGAAGAAGATAAAATATTTAAATCAGTTATTTCAAAAATTAAGTAAATTGAAAAAAAATTTATATATTGATATAGTTTATTTATTGTTTCTTGGTGCGGTAACTTCATTAAGTTTACCACCTTTCAATTTATTAATAATTAATTTTCTATCCTTTAGCTTATTCTTTATTTTTTTGATTAAAAAAAAAGAGAGCAAACATAAATTATTTTTTTTCTATGGCTGGCTATTTGGATTTGGATATTTTCTAACAAATATATATTGGATCTCTATTTCATTAACATTTGATGAAAATTTTAAATTTTTAATTCCATTTGCTCTAATTTTAGTTCCTTCTTTTATTGCGTTATTTTATGGTTTTGTTTGTTATTTGTTTATTCTCTTTAAACCAAATAAAATTTTGAGTTCAATTTTATTATTTTCTGTAATCTTTGGTTTTCTAGAATTCATTAGAGGTTCGATTTTATCAGGTTTTCCTTGGAACTTAATTGCATATAGTTTTTCAAATCATTTAGAAATTCTAAGCATAACATCTTTAATAGGCACATATTCTTTTAACTTATTTTGTATAACTTTGTTTCTAAGTCCTGCACTTTTCATTTTACGGAATGACAAAAAAGATTTAATTTTTTGCTTAATTTTACCTTTAATATTTTTATTATTTTATTTCTTTGGATATTCAAATAAGCAGGATTTTTACAATAGTGATGTTAAAAAACTTGATTACAAAATAAGATTAGTTGGTACTGATATTTCTTTAGATAGGTTTTATTCAAGAGAGGGGCCTTTATCAACTATAGAAGATCTTATAAATATTAGTTCACCAAATAAGAAAGAGAAAACAGTTTTCATTTGGCCAGAAGGTATATTACCTGGAATTTCACAGGATCAAATTCAAAGTTATGATTATTTATTTAATGAAAGTTTTAACGAAAATCACTTACTCATTTTAGGCATCAACAACAAATCAAAAGTTAATGATCAAGTTAAGTATTACAATTCTTTATCTGTTTATGATCATAATCTTAATTTATTAAATTATTATAATAAAATAAATCTTGTACCGTTTGGCGAATTTTTACCTATGGAAAATTTATTAAAAAATGTAGGTCTCAAATCTTTAACTAATAATTATCAATCCTACTCAAAAGGTAAAAAAAGGGAAATTATAGAGTTAAATCAAAAAAATTTTTCTATAAAATTTTTACCATTAATTTGTTATGAGATAATTTATTCTGGAAAATTATATAAAAATCATGACTTTGATATAATAGTAAATATTTCTGAGGATGGATGGTTCGGTCAATCAATAGGACCAGAACAACACTTTGTTCACAGTATATTTCGAGCTATCGAAAGTGGAAAATATGTAATTAGATCAGCTAATAACGGAATAGCTGCGGTAGTAAATCCTCTCGGTATCGTTGAGGAAAAAATTAACTTTAATGAAGTTGGATATATTGATTTTACGAAAATGAGAAAAAATCAACCAACAGTCTTTTCTAAATATGGGAATAAAATTTTTGGTTTAATAATTTTATTGTATATTTTTTTAATATTTTCATTTAATAGAATTAAAAATGAGTAATTTAAAAAATTTCCTATTTACAAGCGAGTCAGTTTCAGAGGGACATCCAGATAAAGTATCAGATAGAATTTCTGATATGGTTGTTGATAGTTACATTTCTGGAGATCCTTATTCAAGAGTTGCTTGTGAAACTTTAACGACAACAAACAAAGTTGTGCTTGCAGGTGAAGTAAGAGGACCTGAGATTAAAAAAGATGATTTAATCGAAAAAGTAAGAAATTGCATAAAAGATATTGGATATGATCAGGAAGGATTTACCTGGAAAGAAGCAACAAAAATAGAAAGTCATTTGCATTCTCAATCTGCTGATATTGCAATGGGTGTGGACTCATCTGGAAATAAAGATGAGGGTGCAGGAGACCAAGGTATAATGTTTGGTTATGCATGTAATGAAACAGATGTATTTATGCCTGCACCAATTCATTATTCGCATAAAATTTTAAGACTTATGGCCGAGGATAGAAAATCTGGTAAATTAAAAAATATTGAACCTGACTCAAAAAGCCAAGTTACATTCAAATATGTTGATGGTAAACCGACTAAAGTAAAATCTGTTGTTATATCATCTCAACATTCTTCTGATGTTAATCAAGCCCAAGTAAGAGAATTATTAAGACCGTATATGTTAAAATCAATTCCAGAAAAATTTCTTAAAGATTTTAATGAGGAAGAGTTTTATGTTAACCCAACTGGTAATTTTGTAATTGGTGGTCCAGATGGAGACTGTGGTTTAACAGGAAGAAAAATTATTGTGGATACTTATGGTGGAGCAGCACCCCATGGAGGAGGAGCATTTTCAGGTAAGGATCCTACAAAAGTAGATAGATCTGCTGCTTATGCGGCAAGATACATTGCTAAAAATGTTGTTGCTTCAAAAATAGCAGATAAATGTTTGATACAGTTAGCTTATGCAATAGGAGTTTCAAAACCTTTATCAATTTATGTTGATTTGTTTGACAATGATTTAGATAAAAACAAATTTGTTGTTGATAAGATTAATGAAAATTTTGATCTCAGTCCTAGAGGAATTAGAGAGATGTTAAACCTTAATAGACCTATATATGAAAAAACAGCAGCCTATGGTCACTTTGGTAGAACTCCAGGAGATGATGGATCATTTTCTTGGGAAAAAACTGATAAAATCAACGTTTTTTCTAAATAGTTTCAGTTGAATTAAAAAAAAACTTTACTATATTGCCCTTACATTGTTGAATTATCAAAATGGGCTCTGGCCCATTTTTTTTTGGAGCAGATAAAAATGTTAAATAAAAGAGCAGATAAATTAGAATTATTAAGAATTGCTGAAGCAGTAGCTTTAGAAAAATCGATAGATAAAGAACTTATAATTAGTTCTATGGAAACAGGGATAGCTAAAGCAGCCAAATCTAAGTTTGGTCAAGAAAATGAAATTAAAGTTTCAATTAATAGAGACAATGGAGACATAGAATTGTTCAGAAAACTTATTATTTCTGAAAATCCTGAAAATGCAAATACAGAAATAAAATTAGAAGATGCGATAAGTCTTAATGAAAATAACAAAGATAAATCAATCGGTGATGAAGTTCTTCAGCCATTACCATCTTTTGATTTTGGTAGAATAGCTGCTCAAACTGCAAAACAGGTAATAAGCTTTAACGTTAGAGAAGCAGAGAGAGAAAGACAATTTAATGACTTTATAGACAAAAAGGATACAATTTTAAGTGGTATTGTTAAGAGATTAGAATTTGGAAGTGTTATTGTTGATCTAGGTAGAACAGAAGCCATAATCCAAAAAAATGAATTAATTCCTAGAGAAAATATTAAAGCTGGTGATAGAGTAAAAGCTTATTGTTATGACGTAAGAAGAGAGCCAAGAGGTCAGCAAATCTTCTTGTCTAGAGCTCATCCAAAATTTATGGAAAAACTTTTTGTTCAAGAAGTGCCAGAAATATATGATGGATTAATCGAAATTAAATCTTCTTCAAGAGATCCAGGAAGTAGAGCAAAGATTTGTGTTAAAGCAGTTGATACATCATTAGACCCTGTTGGAGCTTGTGTTGGTATGAGAGGTTCTAGAGTTCAGGCAGTTGTAAATGAACTTCAAGGAGAGAAAATTGATATTGTGAATTGGTCAGAGGATGCTGCAATATTAGTATCAAACGCTTTGTCGCCTGCAGAAGTTCAAAGAGTTAATGTTGATGCAGAAAGAAAAAAACTTGATGTGATTTTAACTGAAGAAAATTTGAGTAAAGCAATTGGTCGAAGGGGTCAAAATGTAAGATTGGCAACCAAGTTGTTAAATTATGAAATTAATATTATGACTGATGCAGAAGACTCTGAAAGAAGACAGTTAGAATTCAAAGAAAAAACAGATAATTTTGTTAAAAACTTAGAATTAGATGAAACTTTAGGTCAGTTATTAGTTGCTGAAGGTTTTTCAACAATAGACGATATTAAAGATAGCTTGCCAGAAAATTTAACCAAAATAGAGGGAATTGAGGAAGAAACAGCAATTGCGTTAATTGATAGAGCAAAAGAGTTTCATCAAAAAGATCAAGAAGATATATCGGAAAGAATTAAAGAGCTTGGTCTACAAGATTCTCTTATCAGCCTTAAAGGTCTAACTCCAGGAATGCTAGTTACATTGGGTGAACAAAAAATATTAACATTAGAAGATTTTGCGGATCTTGCATCTGATGAACTTACTGGTGGTTACGATGTAGTTAAAGGAGAGAGAGTAAAAATTCAGGGGTATCTAGAGGATTTTGCTTTATCTAAAGAAGAGGCAGATGAATTAATTATGTCTGCTAGAAATATAATCTATAAAGATTGAGAGATGAGCAATGGAGAAAAAAACAAAATTAACAATATCCGGCTCTGCAAAGAAATCTATAAGAAATATTGAGATAGCTAAAACTCAAGGAAAAAATTCTAGAGTTATTGAAAAACAAGGTGGAAAATTCACTAATAGAGGTGGATCGTTTAGACCTGGTTTAGGAAAACCAAAATCTACCACTTCATTTAATAGGGGTGCACCATCAAAACCGTCTTTTGCACCAAAATCTCCTCCAATTACAAGCGATTTTGAAAGAAGAAAACTGGCAGAGCAAAGAGCTACCAAAAGACTTAAGGGAGATAGTGAAAAAGATAAAAAAACTTTAAAAGCTGGAACAAAAAAAAGAGAATTAAAATTAACTGTTTCAAGAGCATTAAGTGACGAAATAGAAGCAAGAGAAAGAAGTTTAGCATCAGTTAAAAGAGCTCGACAAAAAGAGATGAAAAACTCTTCCAAAGAAGAGGCACAAGAAAATTCAAAACCAGTAAAAAGAGACATCAATATTCCAGAAGCAATTACTGTTAGAGAGTTAGCAAATAGAATGGCGGAACAGTCTAGCAATGTAATTAAATATTTATTTGGAATGGGTGTAACTGTAACAATTAATCAAACTTTAGCCGCTGATACAGCTGAATTTCTTGTTAAGGAATTTGGACATAATCCAATAAGAGAGGAAAAAGCAGAGGAAATTATTCAAAAAATAAAAGCTACTAGAGTAGAAAATTTAAAAAATAGACCACCTATTGTTACTGTTATGGGCCATGTTGATCATGGTAAAACTTCTGTTTTAGATGTTTTAAGAAGCGCTAATGTTGTTTCAGGAGAGTTTGGTGGAATTACTCAACATATCGGAGCATACCAAATTGAAAGTCAAAATAATAAATTAACTTTTATAGATACACCAGGTCACGCAGCTTTTACAGAAATGAGAGCTAGAGGCTCTAAATTAACAGATGTAGTTGTTTTGGTTGTTGCAGCTGATGATGGAGTGAAGCCACAAACAGTTGAGTCTATTAAACACGCAAAAGCAGCAAATGTTCCAATAGTAGTTGCAATAAATAAGTGCGATCTTCCAGAAGCTGATCCGCAGAAAATTAAAAACCAACTACTTGAACATGAGTTAATTGCAGAAGATTTATCTGGAGACACTTTAATGGTTGAGGTTTCTACAAAAACAAAACAAAACTTAGATAAGTTAGTTGAGTCTATAATTTTACAAGCTGAAATATTAGATCTTAAAACAGATTATGAATCTAAAGCTACAGGGATTGTATTAGAATCAAAAATAGATGTTGGAAGAGGACCGGTTGCAAACATTATTGTAACGACAGGTACTCTTAAAAAAGGTGATTTTTTTGTAAGTGGTTTAAAATGGGGAAAGGTTAGAGCAATTATTAATGATAAAGGTCAAAATATTACCGAGGCTCCACCTTCAACTCCCATAGAAGTTTTGGGCATAAATGGTGCTGCTAAAGCTGGAGATGATTTTATTGTTTTAGATACTGAAAAAGAAGCTAAAACCCTGAGTGAAAATAGAGCTCAAGAGAGCAAAGATGGAAAAAACCCATTAACGTTTGCGACACAAGATTCTGCTTTTTCAGATAAATCTTCAGAAGAATTAAATTTAATTATTAAATCTGATGTACAAGGATCATCTGAGGCTATCAAAAATGCAATTGCTCAAATTAAACACGAAGAAGTTAAGCCAAAAATAATATTAGCAGATATAGGAATGGTAACAGAAACTGATGTTACATTGGCTAAAGCATCTAATGCTGTTCTTATAGCCTTTAATGTAAAACCGAGCAAAGAGGCTAAAAAACTTGCTGAAAATGAAAAAATAAAAATCTCTTCTTACAATATCATTTATGAGGTCTTGGACTATGTTAAACAAAAAATGTCTGGACTATTATCTCCTGATGTTCAAGAAACAATTACTGGAACAGCACAAATTCTTGAGATATTCAAAGTTTCAGGTGCTGGAAAAGTTGCAGGTTCAAAAATTACTGAAGGTGAAATAAATAGTAATTCCGATGTAAGAATTATTCGAGACGGTGCAATAATTTATACAGGAAAAGTTTCAACAATTTTCAGAGAAAAAAACCAAGTAAAACAAGTTAGTGATGGTCAAGAATGTGGAATTACCGTTAAAGATTATATGGATTTCCAAAAAAACGACACAATAGAGGCATTTAGTGTTACATCTACAGAGAGATCGATTTAATGGCTGATAGAATAGGAAAACCAGTATCACAAAGACAGCTTAGAGTCGGAGAGATGATTAAGCAGTCTTTAAGCATGATTTTTATAAGAAATGAGGCTAAGGTGCCGAATTTAGAAACAAATACTATAACAGTTACTGAGGTTAGAATGAGTCCTGATTTAAAAATTGCTAAAGCATATGTTCTTCCATTGGGAGGAAAAGATGCTGAAGAAACAATTAATGTTTTGAAAGAATACTCGTTTTTAATAAGAAAAATTTTATCACAAAAAGTGGTTATGAAATTTTTACCAAAATTACTTTTTAGAAAAGATGAGTCTTTTGAGTATGCGGAAAAAATAGAAAACTTAATAAAACAAACAAATAAATAGGAAGAAAGAGGCATGAATAAAAAGGCACAAGAATTAGCAATGCACGATAAAGATACTGGATCTTCAGAAATCCAAATCGCTTTGCTAACAGAGAAAATTGAAACTCTCTCTAAGCATATTAAGCAATTCAAGAAGGATAAACATTCATCTGTTGGATTGTTGAGAGCGGTAAATAGAAGAAAGAAATTGTTAGAATACCTAAAGAAAAACAAAATGGATTCTTACAAAAATGTACTGTCGAAATTGAATTTAAGAAAATAGAAGTCAAGATAGATAGAACGGAATGGAACGAAACGAACGAAACGAAATGGAAATGAAATGTTTAAAGTATACAAGAAGGAAATTGAAGTAGCGGGAAAGAAGATAAGTTTAGAAACAGGTAAAGTAGCAAGACAGGCAGACGGTGCAATAATCGCAACATGTGGAGAGACAGTCGTACTAGCAACAGTAGTGGGGGCAAAAAAAGTAAATCCTGATATGGATTACTTTCCATTATCTGTAAATTACCAAGAGAAATATTATGCAGCTGGAAAAATTCCAGGTGGATATTTTAAAAGAGAAGCAAGACCAACTGAGAGTGAAACATTAATCTCTAGATTAATTGATAGACCAATCAGACCTTTGTTTCCTGATGAATTTAAAAATGAAGTACAGTTATTACCAACTGTAATTTCATATGACAAAGAAAACGAACCAGATATTTTATCAATCACTGCTTCATCAGCAGCATTAGCTATATCAGGAATGCCATTTATGGGACCTGTAGGAGCCTCAAGGGTTGGATTTATTGATGGAAAATATGTTTTAAACCCATCTAAAGCAGAGTTAGAAAAATCGAAATTAGATTTAGTTGTAGCAGGTACAAAAGATGCTGTGCTTATGGTTGAGTCAGAGGCAAGCGGTTTAACTGAAGAAGAAATGTTAAACGCAGTTAAATTTGGTCATGAAGGCTTTGTTCCAGTTATTGAAATGATTGAGGAGCTTGCAAAAGAATGTAGAAAACCTGAATGGACAGTTGAGAAAAAAGATTTATCTGAAGTTAAGAAAAAACTTGAGGAATCTTTTACTGAAGATCTCAAAAAAGCTTTTGCTACAAGAGATAAACAAGATAGATCTAATCAAATTTCTGAAATTACTGATAAAGCTAAAAAACTTTATGAGGAAGATGAAAACTACACAGATCTTGATGTTAACAGTCAGCTAAAAAGTCTAGAAAAATCAATTGTTAGAACCGATATCCTAAAAAATAAAAATAGAATTGATGGAAGAGGTTTATCTGATGTAAGACCTATCGAGTGTGAAGTGGGTATTTTACCTAGAGCTCATGGTTCTGCATTATTTACTAGAGGTGAGACACAAGCAATTGTTGTTGCAACTCTAGGAACTTCAGATGATGAACAAAGAATTGAAAGTTTAGATGGGCTTCAGAGAGAACGATTTATGCTTCACTATAATTTTCCTCCTTTTTCAGTTGGAGAAACTGGAAGAATCGGAACTGGTAGAAGAGAAATCGGACATGGTAAATTAGCTTGGAGAGCGATTAACTCTTCATTACCAACTAAAGAGGCATTTCCATATACCTTTAGAGTAGTTTCAGAAATAACTGAGTCTAATGGTTCTTCTTCAATGGCTACTGTTTGTGGAACTTCTCTAGCGTTAATGGATGCTGGAGTGCCAATTAAAGAGCCAGTTGCAGGTATTGCAATGGGTTTAATTAAGGAAGGTGATGACTTTAGTGTCTTATCAGACATTTTAGGTGATGAAGATCACCTAGGGGATATGGATTTTAAAGTTGCTGGAACTAAAGATGGAATTACTTCTCTTCAAATGGATATCAAAATTACAGGTATTACATTTGAAATCATGGAGCAAGCATTAAGCCAAGCTAAAGATGGAAGAGTTCATATCTTAGGAGAAATGAATAAAGCATTATCAGCTTCAAGATCTGATGTTGGAAAACATACTCCAAAAATGGAACAAGTTAATGTTGATAAAAAAGACATTGCTGCTGTCATTGGAAAAGGTGGTGCAACAATCAGAGAAATAGTTGAAAAATCAGGTGCGAAAGTAGATGTAAATGATGAGGGTGTAGTAACAGTTGCTGCTCCAGATGAAGAGTCTAGAAACATCGCAATGCAGATGATTAAAGACATAACTGCAAAAGCTGAACTAAATAAAATTTATTCAGGTAAAGTAATGAAGATTATGGAATTTGGTGCATTTGTTAATTTCTTAGGAAAACAAGATGGGCTTGTTCATATCTCAGAACTTGCAGATAAAAGAGTTGCTAAAGTAACCGATGTTGTCAAAGAAGGCGATGAGGTAAAAGTTAAAGTGATTGGCTTTGATAGAGGTAAAGTTAAACTTTCTATGAAACAAGCTACTGAATAATTAATAGCTTAATTTTAAATTTTAAACCCCCTGAATGAGAGTTCTGGGGGTTTTTTTTAACTAAAATTAACTAAATTTAGCTGATATTCTTTGGGTCAGGCATTCCAACTTTATTATATCCTGCATCTACATAGTGAATTTCACCAGTAACTCCGTTTGCAAGATCGCTTAATAGATATAATGCTGAATTTCCAACATCATGGATATCTACGTTTCTTTTTAGAAAAGAATGGTCTTCATTCCATTTATATAGGAATTTTGCATCTCCAATTGCAGAAGCTGCTAATGTTTTAATAGGGCCTGCACTTATTGCATTTACTCTCATGCCCTTTGCGCCCAAATCTCGAGCTAGATACTTAACACTAGCTTCTAAAGCTGATTTACAAACACCCATTACGTTATAATTTGGAATTGCTTTAGTAGACTCGTAAGTTAAAGTTAATAAACTTCCGCCTTGTTTCATTACCTTTGAGGCTTCTTTTGCTACTTCGGTAAATGAAAAGCATGAGATTAACATACTTCTTAAAAAGTTTTCTCTAGTGGTATTTAAATATTCACCTGATAGCTCTGATTTATCAGAGAAAGCAACTGCATGAACCACAAAGTCAATTTCACCCCATTGGGATTTGATATCTTCAAATAATTTTACAACCTCTTCTTTTTTTTCAACATCACAACTAAATGTAACGTTTGAATTTAATTTTTCTGCTAAAGGAACAACTCTTTTTTTCAAAGCATCACCTAAATATGTAAATGCTAGTTCTGCCCCTGCTTCAGCAAGTTTTTGAGATATACCCCAGGCAATAGATCTTTCATTTGCAACACCCATGATTAATCCCTTTTTGCCTTTCATTAAACTCATAAATTAAACCTTTTCAAAAATTAAAGCTGCATTAGTTCCACCAAAACCAAAGCTATTTGACATTACTGTATTTAAAGTTACTCCCGTTTCAGTTTTTGAAACTATAGGAAATTTCTTAGCTTCTTCATCCATCTCACTTATGTTTGCAGAGCCAGCTATGAAATTATTCTTCATCATTATCAAACAGTAAATTGCTTCATGAACTGAAGCCGCACCAAGTGGATGTCCTGATAAAGATTTTGTCGAACTAATCTTTGGGATATTGTCTCCAAAAGTATTTTTAACTGCATTTAGCTCCGTGATATCTCCAACTGGAGTAGAAGTTCCATGAGTATTGATATAATCAATTTTATTTTTGGCAGTAGACATTGCCATTTGCATACATCTGACAGCACCTTCTCCTGATGGAGCTACCATATCGTATCCATCTGAAGTTGCTCCATAACCAGTTAATTCTGCGTATATTTTAGCACCTCTTGCTTTAGCGTGTTCATATTCCTCTAGCACTAATACACCTGCACCACCTGCAATTACAAAACCATCTCTTGTTTTGTCATATGCTCTTGATGCTGTTTCGGGTGCATCATTATATTTTGACGATAAAGCAGTCATCGCATCAAACATTGCCGTCATTGCCCAATGAACTTCTTCACTTCCACCTGCAAAAACAACATCTTGTTTTCCCATTTGAATTAATTCCATTGAATTACCAATACAGTGGCCACTTGTTGCACAAGCAGAACTCATTGTGTAGTTGGTTCCTTTAATTTTAAATGGAACAGCAAGTGTTGCAGAAGCTGTACTTGCCATTGTTCTTGGAACAATGAATGGTCCCATTAATTTTGGAGTTTTAGCCCTTGTTTTATCCGCAGCCAAAATAACATTTTCAATTGATGGACCACCAGAACCCATCACGATTCCAGTTTTAAAATTGCTAACTTCAGTTTCTTCTAATCCCGAATCCTCAATAGCTTCTTTCATTGCAATATAATTATAAGCTGAACCTGAACCCATAAATCTAATTGTTTTTCGATCGATATGATCTTGTAATTTTATATTTGGTTTGCCATGAACATGACTTTTAAGATTATGTTCTTTATATTCCTCAGCATAAGATATTCCTGATTTTGAATTAATTAATGATTGATGAACTTCCTCTTGGTTGTTTCCCAAACAAGAGACAATTCCTAATCCTGTAATTACTACTCTTCTCATTATTTAAATAACCCCACTTTCAAACTTTCTGCTGAATATATTTTTTTGTCATCAGCAAGTACAATTCCATTGGCAAGACCAACAGTTGTTCCACCAGGCGACATAATTTTTTTCATATCTATTTCGTACCTTACATTTTTAACATTTTGTAAAACTTCACCAGTAAATTTTACAGTACCAACTCCTAGAGCTCTACCTTTGCCAGGATTTCCTAGCCAGCCCAGAAAAAATCCAACTAGTTGCCACATAGCATCTAAACCGAGACACCCAGGCATGACTGGATCCTCTTTAAAATGACAGTCAAAAAACCATAGATCGTTTTTTATATCTAATTCAGCCTTTAAAGAGCCTTTATTGAAAGATCCATTATTCTCGTTGATTTCAGTTATCCTATCAAACATCAGCATTGGAGGAAGTGGTAATTTTGCATTACCTGGTCCAAAAAGATTACCATTTCCACAACTTATTAGATCGTCATATGAGTAGGAATTTTTTTTCATATTTTTTGAGAAACCTTATTACTTGATTTAATACCAATATAATATAATAAAACTGTATATTTTTATTCATACATTAGAATAATTATAAAATACAATGGTAAAAAACTGTAATTTTGTTGAAAAATTAAGAGATTTAGGACTTAGACCCACTAAACAAAGGGTTAAAATGTGTGAAGTTCTATTTAATAGAGAAAAAACTTTTCATTTTACAATCAATGATCTCGTAAAAATGATTTCTGAGGAGATGAATGAAAAAATTTCTTTAGCAACAGTTTATAACACTGTTCATGCATTTCAGAAAAAAGGTTATTTAAAAGAAATTTCGATTAACAGCGATAAAAGTTATTTTGATACAAACACGTCTGTTCATCATCATTTTTATGATGAAGATACTCATCAGCTAATAGATTGTGATGAAAATGATATAGACCCAGTAAATATTAAAAAAAATATTACAGGAAAAAAAATAAATTCAGTTGAAGTTTTGGTTAAAGTTGCGAGTGATAATCAAACTCAAAAATAATTCAATTAAATCAATTATATAAAATCTAGATTATAATAATTCTAAACTATTGACATTAAAGTTTTAGACACTATATGGTCTATAAAGTTAAATTAAGGAGAAAAAAATGTCTTTAAAAGGAAGTAAAACAGAAGAGAACTTAAAAGCAGCATTCGCTGGTGAGAGTCAAGCAAATAGAAGATATCTTTATTTTGCACAAAAAGCTGACATCGAAGGTTATAATGATGTAGCTACAGTATTTAGATCAACAGCAGAAGGTGAAACTGGTCACGCACATGGTCACTTAGAATACCTTGAACAAGTTGGAGATCCAGCTACTGGGAAACCAATTGGTGAAACTAAAGCAAATTTAGCTTCAGCAATTGAAGGAGAAACGCATGAATATACTGACATGTACCCAGGTATGGCTAAAACTGCAAGAGAAGAAGGTTTTGAGGAAATTGCAGATTGGTTTGAGACTTTAGCAAAAGCTGAAAAATCTCATGCTGGTAAATTCCAAAAAACTTTAGAGTCTATTGCCTAAATAATATTCATTAGTGGGCGTTTACCGCCCACTAAATTTAACAAAATTTCTAAAATCAAAAAAAATGAAAGAGCAACTTTTACAATTAATAAAAGATTGGTTTAATGAACCAGTGGTATTAGTTTCTTTATCATTAATTATAATTTCTAATATAATCGTATGAGCAAAGAAGGAAGTCTAGACGCCCCAATACGTCACCCTATTGATTTTGAGCATCCAGATTTTTTAAATCCTGAAAAATTAGATGCAGAAATGCGAAGAGTGTTTGATATTTGCCATGGATGTCGAAGATGTTTTAATCTTTGTGATTCCTTTCCAAAATTGTTCGATATGATTGATGAGTCTGAAAATGAAGACGTAGAAAGTTTAAAAAGTGAGCAATTTGCTCCGGTTGTTGATGCCTGTACTCTTTGCGACATGTGTTTTATGACCAAATGTCCTTATGTACCTCCTCATGATTTTGATCTTGATTTCCCTCATTTAATGTTGAGGTACAGAACGGCACAGAAAAAATTAGGCAAATTACCAAGTGTTCCATTGCAATTAGCTCAAATAGATAGAAATGCAAAAATTGGGGTTTTATTTTCTAAAATAATTAATTGGGCATCAGATATAAAAAATAAGTTGTTCAGAAAAATATTAGAGGTAGTTGCGGGTATCGATAAAAGGGTTCAACTTCCAAAATACAATTCAGAAACTTTTTCTAACTTTTTTATGAAAAATAATTACAAAATAAACTACGAGACAAAAACTAATGATAGAAAAGTTGTAATTTATTCTACCTGTTTTGTTAACTTTAATAAAAAAAATACGGGTGTTGCAGCTTTAAAAGTTCTAAAGAAAAATGGAGTAGAAGTTCAAGAAGCCTATCCTGGATGTTGTGGAATGCCATTCTTGGAGCAAGCTGATCTTCCTAAAGTTGTGGAACAGGCTAAAAAAGTTTCTAAAGATTTAGTTGAATGGATTAACAAAGGTTACAAAGTTGTTACATTAACCGCTAGTTGTGGTTTAATGTTAAAATTTGAATGGCCATTGCTTTTACCTAATGATGATAAAATAAAAAAATTATCTGCAAACGTTATGGATATTGATGAGTATGTTGTTGATATTGCAAACAATGAGGGATTAGCAGATGGTTTACAAGAAATAGATGGTGGAGTGACAGTGCACCATGCGTGTCATGCAAGAGCACAAAACATGGGTATCAAAGCGAGAGATATGCTTAAACTTATCCCGAATGTTAAAATTGATGTTGTAGAGAAATGTGCTGGGCATGGTGGAACTTTTGGTGTGATGAAAGAAACACATGATCTGGCCAATAAAGTAGGAAGACCAACTGCAAGACAAATTAAAACAAAAAATAACAAGTACATGGCTTCTGATTGTCCTTTAGCAGGTAAGCACTTAAAGCAGCTTGAAGTGGATACTAACATCTCCAATGATGAGGCACTACATCCTATCGAATTGATGGCTAAAAGTTATAAGTTATGATTATGCCAAGAGATAAAAGAGAGATACAAAAAGAAGACATAATGCCATTGGATGTCTACACAAAAAATAGAAGAGAATTAAGAAAAAATATTGTTGAATTTAAAAAAAATAGAAGAATTGCATTAGGACCTTATGCAACTTTTTATTTTGAAAGTTACGAGACAATGTTAGCTCAAGTTCAAGAAATGTTATATATTGAAAAAGGTGGAGATGAACAACTTAAAGATGAGTTGTCAGCATACAATCCTCTAATACCAAATGGTAAAGAATTAACAGCTACTTTGATGTTTGAAATAGACAATCCTATATCACGTGCAGCTTTCTTAGGAAAAGTGGGTGGAATAGAAGAAACAGTGTTTATGAAAATTAATGGAGAAAAAATAAAAGCTATACCAGAGGAAGATGTTGATAGAACATCAGCTGAAGGAAAAGCTTCTTCAGTTCAATTTATTCATTTTAATTTTTCAGATGACCAAATAGCTAAATTTAAATCTGAAGAAATTGAAGTTGAAATAGGAATAGATCATAAAGAATATTCCCATACTACCAAGCTGTCTGTAGAGAACAAAAAGTCACTTTCTGCTGATTTTAGTTAATTAAATCCCCAGATATTATCTGTTTTAACCCAACCTTGAAATTCTCCAGAGGTTATTCGACACCATTCTTGCTCACACTTTTCTAATATTAACAACCTACCTTCCTCAATAAGAGCAATTGGTTTTGCAAAAGATGTAGGGTTTTTAAATAAAATTTTATCCTTGGTTGCAATTACAGAATTATTTTTTTTTAATTGAGATATATGTATCCAACCACCATTATTTTTAAAGTCTATAATTCTTCTAAAGTTTTCTTTTTTATCTATTTGTTTTAAAGGAAAGTTAATTTTTTTGTAAACATATTTTACATCTGAATCAAAACTTGGACCATACCTAACGTTTACTTTATTTTTTTTTAAAGAAACAAATATTTCATCAGCTGAACTTATTGAAATTGATAAGATAAAAATTAAAATTATTCTTATAATTAATTGCATAGACAGTTTTTTCTTTTTTTAATTTTTGCTTTTCTAAAATTTAAATTTAATAAATCAATAATTAAAATATAATTATTTAAACTTTGGCCTATATTTAAAATATTTTTTAAAATTTCATTAGCTTGCATCGTGCCAACTATTCCCGCTACAGTTCCCAGGATTCCTTCATATTCACAATTGAGTATTTCATCTGATATTTTTTCCTCTTGATAAAAACATCGAAGGCATGGTTCTTTTTTATTTTTGAAATTAAATGTAAAGATATGACCATCAAATTTACTTATAGCACCAGTTACCAAAAACTTTTTATACTTTAAACTTAAATCATTAATTAGAAATTTACTTTCAAAATTATCAGTTCCATCAACAATATAATCGTAATCTTTAATAATTTTTTGAAAATTAGATTTATTTAATTTGTAATTAAAAATTTTTATATTTGTTAAAGAATTAATGTTGTTTAATTTTTTTTTAGCTATTTTGACTTTTAGTTGATTTAAATCTTTCTGATTGAATAAACTCTGCCTATGAATATTTGAAAGGCTTATTCGATCATGATCCACAATTCCTAATGAGCCAACCCCTGACCTAGTCAAGAATTCTGCTACTGGGCACCCGAGACCACCCATGCCTATTATTAATACTTTTGCATTTGTAATTTTATTTTGACCTAAAATACCAATATTTTTTAATATGATCTGTCTTGAAAAACGTTCGATTTGTTTTTTGTTTAGTTTTTTGCTCATTTTCCTGTTGAGCCAAATCCGCCTTCGCCTCTAATTGTTTCTGGAAGCTCATCTGTTTCTTCAAAATTCATTTTTATCACTGGTGCAAGAACCATTTGAGCTATTCTGTCTTTATTGTTTATTAAAAAATCTTCTTTTCCGTGATTGTAAAGTATTACTTTTATCTCACCCCTGTAATCACTATCTATTGTTCCTGGTGTATTTAAAACACTAATATTATTTTTTGCTGCTAAACCTGATCTAGGTCGTATTTGAATTTCAAATTCATTTGAAAAAGCAACGGCAATTCCAGTTGGAACTAAACAAGAATTTTGGGACTTAAGTATAATAGGTTCTTTTATAAATGCCATAAGATCCATTCCCGAAGCTCCTTCTGTTTTGTAGGCAGGTAGCTCTATTGAAGGATCTAATTTTTTAACAAGGATTTTTGCCATTAATTTAATTGATCAATTATTCTATCAACTATTTCTTCAGAAATTTCAGATTTTCTTTTGTATGGTAGGACTTCACTTTTTAAAGATTTATTTTTGTAGTGGATTAGAACTTCATTATAATCAGAGTTAAATCCAATATTTTTTTTAGAAACATCATTAGCAATTATCCAATCACAATTCTTTTTATTTAATTTTTCTTCTGCATTTTTAAAAACTTCGTTTGTTTCTGCTGCAAAACCAATCACAATTTCAGGTCTCATTGAATTATGATTTGATATATAATTTAAAATATCAATATTTTTTTCTAAATTTAAATTTAATGCTTCTTCTTTTTTTATTTTTGTTTGAGATTTATTTTTTACTTTAAAATCTGATACTGCTGCTGAAAAAATTGCTACATCTACAGGTAAATTCTCTTGTGTAGCAGCAAACATTTCATCTGCTGTTTCAACTTCAATGAGTTTAATATCTTTTTCTACTTCTAGATTAGTTGGTCCTGAAATCAGTGTTGTATCAAAACCTTTTTTGAATAGACATTTAGCTAGTTCATATCCTTGTTTGCCACTTGATTTATTTGTTATAAAACGCACAGGGTCGATATACTCATTTGTTGGGCCCGCAGTAACTAAAGCTTTAAATTTTTTATTTTGACTTTGGTTTAAAAAAAATTGGTTTAACTCATCCGCAATTTTTAATGGTTCTGACATCTTACCTTCTCCGTATTCCCCGCATGCCATATCTCCTATTTCTGGACCAATAAACTTATAACCAAAATCTTTTAATTTTTTTAAATTAGTTTTTGTAGATTTATGCTCCCACATTCTAACATTCATCGCTGGTGCTAAATAAATTTGTTTATTTGAAGCAAGTATTACAGTAGAAGCCAAATCATCTGTAGTACCTTGTGCTAATTTTGAAATTGTATTTGCTGTAGTTGGTGCAACGATAACTACGTCTGCCCATCTAGAAAGTGAAATGTGATCCATTTCAGTTTCGTTTTCTAAGCTAAACAAATCACTATAAACTTTACCTTGAGATAATGATGCTACTGATAATGGAGTTACAAATTCTTTAGCACTAGAAGTAAGTATAGTTTTTATTTCTGCACCATTTTTTTTTAATAATCTAATCGTTTCAAGACTTTTATAAGCTGAAATACCACCACAAATAATAAAAAGAATTTTTTTGTTATTAAGATTTTTCATTTGCAGAATTAAAATACTATAAGACCAAAAATTACAAGAAGTAATAAACCAATAATAGATTGGTTTCTAAATGCTATCATTTCAGATTTTTTATCGTTTAAAGCTGTATAAGAATTGGAGTTTTGAGGAATTTGTCCGCTAGCTAAAAATGTTAGAGCTTGATTTGCTTTGTCCATGATTTCAGGTAACTCAGGTAATCTTTTAATTACTTCAGTGCTATTTTTAAGTGTCTCGTTAAAATTATTTATAGGATCTTTTGTTTCTCTTAACCAATTTTCAAGAACTGGTTTAGAGGTTGTCCAAATATTAGTGTTAGGATTTAATTTTCTTGCAACACCCTCAACTACAACCATTGTTTTTTGTAACATCAACAATTGAGGTTGAGTTTGCATATTGAATTTTTCTGTAACATCAAAAAGCTGTTTTAATAATTTTCCACCTGAAATATCTTTAACCTCTTGACCAAATATTGGCTCTCCTATTGACCTTAATGCTTGTGCTAGATCATCTATTGGCACATTTTTAGGGACTAATCCTGCTACTAAGTGAACCTCAGCAACTTTTTTATAATCTCTTTGTATAAATCCAAATAAAATTTCAGCTAAAAAACGTTTACTCATTTTGTCTAATCTACCCATTATGCCAAAATCTATTGGAGCTATTTGACCGCTATCATCAATAAATATATTTCCTTGGTGCATATCAGCATGAAAAAAACCATCCCTTACAGCATGTCTTAAAAAATGCTGGATAATATCCTCAGCAATTTTATTAGTATTTAAATTTCTTTTTTTCAGCTCTTCTGTTTCACGAATAGATACTCCGTCTATCCAATCTAATGTCATTACATTCTCACTAGTAAAGTTCCAATAAATTTCAGGAACTTTGAATCCAGCATCATTTTTTGTATTTTCTGCATATTCATTTGCGGCTGCTGCCTCAAACCTTAAATCCATTTCTAGGTTGGTTATTTCTTTCAACAAAAAAACAACTTCCACAAGTTTTAATCTTTTAGTTTTTTTTAAAAATGACTCAATGATAAATGCAAATAGCATCATCGCATCAATTTCTTCATTAAATATTTTTTTTATGTCTGGTCTTATAATTTTTATTGCTACATCTTTAATTGTACCATTGTCATTTATTTTAGCTTTATGAACTTGTGCTATTGATGCAGCAGCAACTGGCTCACTTAAATCAATAATAGAATTGTAAGCATCATTGCCTAAATCATTTTTAATTATTTCTTTTGCTTGATTAATAGAAAATGGTGGTACACGATCTTGTAATTTTTCCAGCTTTGTAGAAAGTTCTTCTCCTATAATATCAGGTCTAGTAGCTAAAAATTGACCTAATTTTATAAAAGTTGTACCCATCGACTCTAATGATTTTGAAAGTCTTTCACCATCATCTTGGGCATGATTACTCAATTCTTTTTTTTCAAAAGATATTGCTAATAGCTGAAATAAAATTGTGATTGCGACCGGCGGTTTTTTAAATTTAGAGGCAATATCTAAAATATCAGATTTTGCAATTTTTCTTCCTAATTTAAATAAAGTAATTAATTTTCTTAGCATTATATTTTCCAACCACTATGGATAGAAACTATACCACCTGAAAAGTTCCTATAATTACATTTCGTAAAATTATGCTTTTTCATTAAGTCAATTAATTCTTCCTGATTAATAAATTCTTCAATACTTTTTACTAGATATTCATATGGTTTTTTATCGCCAACAATAAATTGACCAATATGAGGAATTATTTTTGAATAGTTTTTATAAACAAAATCTAGGTTAGAGTTTTGAATTTTTGAAAATTCTAAACATAAAAATCTTCCACCTGGTTTTAATACCCTATAAGCTTCGGATAGAGCTTTATCTAAATTCTTTGTATTTCTAAGACCAAAACTTATTGTGTAATAATCAAATTCGTTGTCTTGAAGTGGAAGCTTTTCAGCAGCTGCATTGATCCATTTTATATTTTTATAATTAGATAATTTTTGTTTGCCTTGACTAATCATACCTTTATTTGGATCTATACAAGTGACTTCTGACATTTGATTTGTACTATTCAAAAATAATTTACCGATATCTCCAGTTCCACAAGCAACATCTATTAACTTTCTATTTGGAGATGGTTTCATTATATTGATTAGACTTTTTTTCCAAAATCTATGAATGCCCAGTGACATGAAATCATTCATCAAGTCGTATTTACTATAAACTTGATCAAAAACACCTTCCACAAGGCCTTTTTTATTTTGAAGATATTGTTGCATAAAAAAATATATATTGAATATAGTGAGAAATGCCAGAATTACCAGAAGTAGAAATTGTTAGACAATCTTTAGACAAAAAAATTAAACAAAAAAGTATTAAAAAAGTAATTATTAGAAATAAAAATCTTAGGTTTCCACTTCCAAAAAATTTTAGTTCTTTTTTAATGAATAAAAAAATTATTAAAGTAGATAGATTTTCCAAGTATTTAATATTGAATTTTAAAAGTGGAGAGTTTTGTTTGATACATTTGGGTATGTCTGGAACCATACACATCATTGATAGTAAAAAAAAATTAAAATTTACTAATGCTAGTTTTTATCATTCTCCTATATTACCAAAAAAACATAATCATATTGAATTAATATTTAATTCTTTGAAAGTAATTTATAATGACCCAAGAAGATTTGGTTTTTTTGAGTTAGTAGAAAATAGTGAAAAATTAGAAAGTAGATTTAAAAATTTAGGACCAGAACCATTCAATTTAAATTTTAATATGAATTATGTTTTTAATTATTTCAAAGGAAAGAATAAAAATATTAAAACATTTTTATTAGATCAAAAATTTGTTTCTGGAATTGGGAATATTTATGCAAGTGAAATTTTATTTCTAAGTAAGATTTATCCATTTAAAAAAGCAAGTTTGTTAACTAGAGAAGATTGTAAAAAAATTATTTACTATTCAAAAAAAATTTTATTAAGAGCAATTAAAAAAGGTGGTTCAAGTATTAGAGATTTTAAGGATACGTTGGGATCTTCTGGAAACTATCAAAAAGAGTTTAAAGTATATCACCAAGAAGGATTAAGATGTAAAACTATAGGATGTACCGATACTATACAGAAAAAAATTGTATCAAATAGATCTACTTTTTTTTGTAATTCCTGCCAAAATTAGCCAAATATTTAGTTGACCGTTTTCAGTTCTCAAGCTATACCCCTGCGCATGGCAAATACAAAATCAGCTATTAAACGTATAAGACGTATTTCTAAACAAACAGCAGTTAATAAAGCTAGAAAAAGTAGATTTAGAAATGCATTAAAGAAAATGAACGCTTTAATTGATACCAAAAAGAAAGATGAAGCGTTAAAATTCTTACCTAAATTAAACTCTGAGTTGATGAAAATTGCAAAGACTGGTGTAATTAAAAAACAAAATGCATCAAGAAACGTCTCAAGAATAACTAAAAAGATTGCAGCAATTTAAAAACCTTAAGTTGTTTCGAAGATAAATTTCACACACACATTATATAAGATCTAAATATTTTCAAATTACTATATTTAGATTTAGTAAATCTTTGATCTTACACAATACAATCAATGTTTGATTCAATCTGTATTTGATTCAATCAAAAATTTTATTTTTAAGAAAATTTAAAACTAATTTAAAAATTTGTGTCCATAAAAAAAAATGATTGTGACAATAAATTCTACAATTGCAGATTTAATTTTTTTTTAATTTTAAATTTAATACTTGTTGCAAAATTTTTTAAATCGTTCTAACTGAGATCTTCCCTTAAGTTATGAATAAATCTTTTACAAATAAAAATATTAATAATTTTGCTTCAGAAGAGATCGATTGGCAACAAATTCAATCTGAAATGAAGAATAAATTAGGTTTGGAAATTTATGAAAGTTGGTTAAAAAAAATATCATTTCTTGAGGAGCATAATAATTATTTACTTTTATCTGTTCCAACTAGATTTATTAGAGACTGGATTACTTCGAGGTATTTAGACCAAATTCTGAAAATAATTAAATTGTATAAAAAAGGTATAATTAGAATTGAATTTAAAATTATTGATCAAAAAGTTGATAAGGATTTAAAAGACACAACAAATATTGAAAATACCCAAAATGAAAATGTTTCATTTATAAAAGACTCGTACCTTCAGTACAATCGAATAGATCCAAACAAACGATTTGATAACTTTATAACTGGATCAAGCAATAAACTTGCATATGAAGCTTCTATAAAGGTTACAGAAACCATCTCTCATTATAATCCACTCTATATTTACGGTGGTGTAGGAATGGGGAAAACTCACTTATTAAATTCTATTGGTTTTGAGATGAAGAAAAAAAATAAAGTGATGTTCATTTCAGCTGAACGTTTCATGTATCAGTTTGTAAAATCAATTAAATCAAATGATATGGTTAAGTTTAAAGAATATTTTAGAAACACTGATATTTTATTAATAGATGACATCCAGTTTATTAGCGGCAAAGAAGCAATGCAGGAAGAATTTTTTCATACATTCAATGCTTTGTTAGATAAAGGATCGCAAATTATAGTATCTGCTGATAGAGCACCTAATAAATTAATGCGTATTCAAGAGAGAATTAAATCTAGATTTTCAGGTGGATTGGTTGTTGACATTCAAAAACCTGATTTAGAATTACGAAAAAAAATAGTTCAAAAAAAAACAGAAGAATTAAACAATTTATATGCAGATCAGCTTCAAGTATCAAAAGATATACAAGATTTTATCAGCAATGAGATCTCAGGAAGTGTTAGAGAATTAGTTGGAGCAGTTAATCGAATAGTATCCTTTTCAAGAATTTATAACAAAGTTCCAAATTTACCTGAAACTAAAGTGGTATTAAAAGATCTTTTAAATATCTCAGAAAACAAAGTAACAATTGACTTAATACAGACTATTGTGTGTAAGTTTTTTAAGATAAGCAAAAATGAAATGCTTTCTTCAAGAAGATCAAGATATCTTGTAAGACCTCGACAGACAGCAATTTACTTAACTAAAATTTTAACTTCAAAATCATTACCAGAAATAGGTAGAGAATTCTCGAATAGAGATCACACAACAATTATCCATTCTGTTAAAACAATTGAGAAAATTAAAGAAAAAGATCCAGAAATGGTAGATAATATCAATAAACTTAAAAATCAGATATTATACAATAACAAAGAAAATGAAATTTAACGTCAACCAACAAGACCTTCAGCAAGCACTAAATTATTGTCAGGGTGTAATCGAAAAGAGAAGCACGTTACCAATTTTATCTAATATTTTATTAGATGCTAGTAATTCTAAATTAACAATTACTGCTACAGATCTTGATTTAATTTTTATACACCAGCTAAATAATGTTGAAATTCTTGAAGAAGGAAAAACAACAACAACCTCGTCAATTATGTATGACATAATCAGAAAATTAACATCAGGAAAAAAAATTAATCTTACTCTTACCGATGTAAGTAAATTACAAGTAGAATCGGAAAAATCTATTTTTAATTTGAATTGTATTAGTGCTACCGAGTTTCCATTGACTGATGAAAATTTTAATGAAAATGAATTTATTATAAAATCAAAACAATTATTGAAACTTCTAAACAAATGTAAGTTTTCTGTTTCAAATGATGAAACTCGACATTATTTAAGTGGTATTTATTTTCACCAAACTGAAGTTGAAGATAAAAATTATTTAACAGCTGTTGCTACTGACAGTCACAGAATGTCGATTTCAAAAATCAGGCTAGATGAAAAAATTGAATTTGACCCTGTTATACTTCCCAAAAAAACAATTTTTCAACTTTGTTCACTGTTAGATAGTTATGATGGTGATGTAAAAGTATCAAATCTAAAGTCAAAAATTAAGTTTGAACTGAATAATAGTATTTTAATTTCAAAACTTATCGATGGAAAATTCCCGAATTACATTCAGGTAATACCTAAAAATAATCATAAAAAATTAGAAATTGATTTAAAACTTTTCTTAAACTCAGTTGATAGAGTGGCCTCTGTATCTCTGGATAAAAAAGATGGTGTAAAATTTAATTTATCAAATGATACTCTTAACCTTTCGGTAAATAATACTAATAGCGGAGACGGAAAAGAAACATTAAATGTTAAATTTGATCACGACTTAGAAATAAGTTTTAATTCCAGATATTTGATTGATGTAGCTTCACAATTAGATGGTGATAGAGTCGAAATCTTCTTTAATGATACGGGTTCACCAGCTTTAATAAAAGATCCAGGCGATTTCGACAGTATTTATGTTGTGATGCCAATGAAGGGTTAATTTATTAAATCTAATTCTTGATAGATATTTTTTTCTAGAGTTTTTAAAAATTCATTTTTTTCTAGCCCAGCTGAAATAGGTTTTAATATTGATATAGTAATTGTTCTATTACTATTTTTTCCACCTTTTTTTGGCCATACGTAACCAGAGTTTATGGCTACTGGTAAACAATTTATTTTTAATTCTTCATATATCCTTGAGGCTCCTTTTTTAAATGGAGTTCTGTCATCAGGTAATACCCTGGTACCTTGAGGAAAAATAATTAATGGACGATTTGATTGTGATATTGTGTTTGAAATATCATTAAAAAAACCCAAATTATCTTTAGTTGTTTTATTTCTATTTATTGAAATTGATCCTATTTTTTTTAAATACCAACCAAATATTGGAATTTGGAGAAGCTCTTTTTTTAAAATAAAAACTGGTGAATTAAAAATAGTTTGCAAATAAAAAGTTTCAAACATTGATTGATGAGATGCAGCAATAAAAAATTTATCCTCTTTGATTATATTTTCTTCACCTTTGATAAGGATTTTTACTGAAAGGATAAACCTTAAGCAAACACCAGTCCAATAGCCCATTAATTTGCCACCAATTAAAACTATTTTTCTTGGTAGGAAAAAAGAAGGTAAAAAAATTATAGAAATAAAAATAATTCCAGTAAAAAAAATTATTGAAAATAAAATGTTTCTTATCATTGTCTCAAAAGCTAAATTAAATCTTTATGCTTTTGTCTTTTTCTAATTATTTTTATTTTGTTGTTTTTAATTAATATTTCTAATGGTTTTGTTCTTAAGTTATAATTCGAACTTAGTGACATTCCGTAGGCACCAACATCACATATTGCAACATAGTCTTTTTCTTGAAGTTCCTGAAAGTTTTTAATAGTTACAAACTTGTCTGTAGTTTCACATATAGGTCCTACAAATTCATAAGTTTTTTTGGAAACTTTTCCAGATTTAATAACAGGTAAAGTTTTGTGAATTGCACCATATAATGCTGGTCTCATTAAATCATTCATTGCTGCATCTAATATAATGAATTTTTTACTTTCACTGTCTTTTATATAAATTACTTTTGTAATCAATGTTCCAGAATTTCCTATTATAGATCTTCCTGGTTCAAATATAATTTTACATTTTTTATTTTTTAAAAATTTTTTAATAGCTAAATTATATTTTTTATAATTAAGTTTTTTATTTTTATCTGCATAAGAAATTCCCATACCACCACCTAAATCGATGTATTCAAATGTATGAGATGTTTTCTTTAAAATATTATCGACTACTTTAAGCATCTTTTCATAAGGCTTATGATCTAAAATTTGGCTTCCAATATGAACACTTAGGCAATTAAGATCTATATTTTGTGAACTTTTGCAATATTCAATTATTTCATAAAATGTTTTTTCATTTACACCAAACTTATTCTCTTTTTTACCAGTCGAAATTTGGCTTAATGTTTTTGCATCAGTATTAGGATTTAATCTTAAACCAATTTTTACAATTTTATTTTTTTGTCTAGCCACTCTATTTATTTCTACTACTTCACTTTTAGACTCTGCGTTTATTAGTAAAATTTTTTTATCTATTGCGTAACTTATTTCATTTGTAGTTTTGCCAACTCCTGAAAAGACAATTTTTTTTGGACTAATACCTGCTTTAAGAGCCATCATCATTTCACCAACAGATACTACATCAGCTCCAAAACCAAATTTTGATATCTCATTTATTAAATTTACATTGGTATTTGATTTAACTGCGAAACATATCAATGGTGATATTGATTTAAAATTTTTTTTAAAATTTAAAATATTTTCTTTTAACCTTGAGTAAGAATAGCAATATGTTGGTGTACCATATCTTTTTGCAATTTTTAAAAAGTTAACTTTATCAATAGATAATTTTTTATTTATGTATTTCATTACACTCTATTTTTAGAGAATAGATTTAAATAAACTTGTTTTTTGTCTTCTTGGTATACAGGGTCACCTTTCTTGCCACATGAAAATAACAGCAGCAACATAACTAACGTAAATGTGATTTTTTTTATCATTTTAATTTCTTATATTTAGTTATCATTTTTTTTATATTTTCAAAAGAAGTTCCCCCAAATGATTTTTTTGAATTTATAGAGTTTTTTAAATCGAAAATTTCTAAAACCTTTTCTGTCAATTTTGGCTCAATTTTTTTAAGTTCATTTAAACTTAATTCGTTTAAATTTTTCTTTCTTTTTTCAGCCATGTTAACAATAGCAGCTGTTTTTTGATATGCCTTTCTAAATGACATATTGTGTTCTCTAACTAAATAATCAGCTAGATCTGTTGCTGTAATATGACCCTTATTTGCAAGTTCAAGCATTTTCTTTTTATTTGCACTGCAATTTTTTAAAACTTCATCAAATATTTTTAAGCAATTTATTAAAGTATCATTGGAATTAAAAACCAATTCCTTATCATCCTGTAAATCTTTAAAGTAGGATAGTGGCAAGCCTTTTAGTATCGTTAACATAGAAAAAAAATTTCCGTAAGAAGTACCAGTTTTTCCTCTTAGATATTCTAAGAGATCAGGATTCTTTTTTTGAGGCATAATCGAAGAGCCTGTAACAACTTTATCTGATAAGTTGATTAAGTTAAATCCATCTGAATTCCATATAATTAATTCCTCTGCAATTCTAGAAATATGCATTGAACATACTGAAATAGCGTAAAGAAAATCTAGCACAAAGTCTCTATCCGAAACTGTATCTATTGAATTATTAGTTGGTCTTTTAAATCCAAGTTTTTTAGATGTAAAATTTCTATCTATATTAAACGAAGTGCCTGATAGAGCTGCTACACCTAATGGACTTTCATCTAAACTATTTAAATTGTTTAAAAATCTTTTTTTATCTCTAGTAAACATTTCCACATAAGCCATTAAGTAATGGCCAAATGATATAGCTTGAGCATTTTTAAGATGAGTAAAACCTGGCATGATAGTCTCTATATTTTTTTCAGCCAGATTAATTGTGCTTTTGATTACTTTATCTATATTATTATTAATATCTTTTGTTGCAGTTTTAATCCAAATTTTAAAATCAGTTATTACCTGATCATTTCTTGATCTAGCTGTATGAATGTATCCAGCTTCATCACCAATTATTTGAAATAATCTTTTCTCTATATTCATATGAATGTCTTCATATTTTTTATTAAATTCAAATTTTTTGTAAGTTATTTCTTTATAAATTTTATTTAGACCATAAATAATTTTATTTTTTATTTTAAAGGAAATTATCTTTTGTCTAAAAAGCATTTCAACGTGTGCAATGGATCCTTGTATATCTTCTTTGTAAAGTCTCTTATCTATATCAATAGAATTACCAACTTTTTGAAATAGGTTTGATGCCTCTTTTTGTATTCGCGTGTTCCATATTGCTTGGTTGTTTTTATTTTTTGCCATGATATTTAGTTATACCTAATTAATATGAGAATTTTAGCATTATTTATTTTTTTAATTACAACTGTAGAAGCCAGTGATTTACCAAACATTAAAAATATTGTTATTCATAAAGTTCCAAAAACGTATGAAAATGTATTTTTTTTAAATAAGAAAAATGAAAAAATTAAAATTAATGATTTCAAAGGAAAATTGTTAGTTTTAAATTTTTGGGCTACTTGGTGTCCTCCGTGCAAAGAAGAGATGCCTTCATTAGACAATATGCAAGCAAATTCATCACTTAATAATTTAAAAGTTTTTCCTATTAATATTGGGAAAGAAAAACTGAATAAAGTTGAAGAATTTTTTGTAAAATTAAATTTAAAAAATTTGGAACCTTTTTTTGATCCAGAAGTAACTTTAGCTAAAACTTTTTCTCTAAGAGGAGTTCCAACATCAATATTTATAAATAAAGAAGGCAAGGAATTTGCCAGGGTTCTTGGTGACATAGACTTTAATGACAAAGATTTTTTAAAGTGGATTGAGAGATATAATTAGTTTTTAAAAAAATATGCGAAAGCTACCAAAACAAGTATGGCCACAAATTGCAGCAGTACTCTAAGCTGCATTAGTTTATTTGAATATTTTTTACTTGTTTCTCCACCTTTAAATAAAGTTCCAATACCCAAAACCAAAACTATTCCAACAGCTATTAAAAGAGCTATAGATAAAATTTTAACTAATATTCCAGAAAACATATTATTATTGTAGTGTGTTTTTAAAAATAAAAAACATAATAAATCATCTATGACATTTTGCCTTAATTCAATCATCATCAAACCAGAAGAAGGAACAGAAATTAAGAATGCGATAATTTTACTTCATGGGTATGGTGGAGATGGAAAAGACATAAGTATGTTAACTTTAAATTGGAAAAGACATCTGCCAAACACTATTTTTATTTGTCCTAATGGACATGAAAAGTGTGCAATTAATCCATCAGGATATCAATGGTTTGATTTAACCAAAGAAGATCAATCTTATATTCTTGAAGAGTCAATTAAAGCTGAAAATGTTATTAAAAAATTTATTGAGGAAGTTAAAATTGAATACAACTTATCAAATCAACAAATTTGTTTATCAGGCTTTAGCCAGGGCTGCATGATGTCTTTGAATGTTGGTCTTACCTCAAATGAAAAATTTTTATGTGTCGTAGGATTTTCAGGGAAAATAATAGATCAAATTAATTTGAAAGATAGAATCAAAAATAGCACAGATACATTACTAATACATGGTGATGTCGACCAAATTGTTCCATCAACACATTTACTTGAAGCTAAAGATTTTTTAATTCGAAATAATATTCCTGTTGAAACGTTATTAATAAAAAATTGCGACCATCACATTCCTATCGAGGCATCAAGTACAGCATTAAATTATATTTTAAAAAAAATTTAACATCTGATCATATTGATTATGATGCTAAACTAAGTTAATGTTTTAATGTGAACAACTTTATTGAACAAGATGTATCATTAGAAAAATGTCCTGCATTAGTTCTTAATGCTGATTACAGACCCCTAAGCTATTACCCACTATCATTATGGTCATGGCAAGACACTGTGAAATCAGTTTTTCTTGATAGAGTTATAATTGTAAGTCATTACGATAGAACTATCAGAAGCCCTTCATTTAATATGAAGCTACCAAGTGTTATAGCTTTAAAAGACTATATTGTTCCTCAAACGAAACCAAGTTTTACTAGATTTAACGTTTTTTTAAGAGATAAATTCTCTTGTCAATATTGTGGAAGTAATGAGGAACTTACTTTTGATCATTTGCTTCCAAGATCTAAAGGTGGAGAAACAAATTGGGACAATGTTGTTACAGCTTGTTCAGCTTGTAATGTAAAAAAAGGTGGAAAATTATTAAAACATTCAGGAATGAAATTAAATCAATATCCATTCAGACCTTCAACAGAAGATTTACATAAAAATGGTAAGAACTTTCCTCCTAACTTTTTACACAAAAGTTGGATGGATTATTTATATTGGGATGTTGAATTAGAAACTTAAATTTTTTCAGAAATATTAATTGCAATTTTAGAACCAGTTTTAATTATTTTATCTAAAATACTGTAAGGTCCCTTTTTAGTTGCTCCCTTTTCATAAGCGATATCTTTATGGTTAAGCTCATCTTCTCTAAATTTTGTAATTTTGTTTTTGAGAAATTTTTCATCTTCATCTAATTGATTAATTTGATTTAAGTAGTGTTCATCAATTACTTCCTCTACAGATGCTGTGCATAGCATGGCTGCCTTTTTCCCTAATAAAGTAGAACCAAATCCTAAACCAACACCTAGTAAATCCCACAGTGGTAAAAGTTTTGTAGGAGCAATGTTTCTTTTTTTAATTTCATTTTCAAAAAATTCACTATGTTCTTTTTCATGAATTTTCATATCTTCTATGATTTTTTTCAAATTTTCATCTTTGACAAATGTATTTAAAGCTAATAATTGACCTTCATATATTTTAACTGCTCCACGCTCACCAGCATGATCTACCCTTATAAATTCTTCAATTTTTTTTTTACTTACTTTTGGCATAGTTTAAATAAATTTTTAATGCATTGATTGTAATTAGAATAGAAATTACAATATTATACGTTGTAAGTGATAATCCAAAAATTTTAAATGTTACATCTTTGCAGCTCACTTTTTGTTCTTGCAATTGTTTTAAAATTTCTTCTTTGGAAGTTGCCTCAGAGCCATTTTTTAGGTCACAAACTAAAGACTCTTCGATAAATCCTTGTTCAATACCAAAATGATAAACTGATAAGATAGTAGCTGCTAAAAAAACTATTACCAATAAAACCAAAAATATTTTTTCAAACTGATAAAATTTATAATTCAAGAGTATAATTACTATTGCAATTACATATGGAATTCTCTCTAAGATACAAAGATTGCATGGTTGATGACCCAAAATATATTCAATAAAGAACGCTGACATTAAAGCAACGAAACTGACTAATAAAATTAGGTTAAGAAACAATGATTTGTTATTAAGCATTAAATTTAAAAATTAAAAATATAATTCCTAATACTATAACTATTAAAATTCCAATTATAGTGAACCATTTTGAACCATGCTTCTCCATGAATTCGGTAAATAAGTCACCAAATTTATAAGATAAATAAGCAACAATAAAAAATCTAAGGCTTCTCGAGATTAAACTTACAACAATAAATACAGGTAAACTAAAACCAACAACACCGCTAGCAATAGTGAATGCTTTATAGGGAAGAGGAGTAAATCCTGCTAGAAAAAGAATACTTAGCCAGGCAAAAAAACCTGATCCCTGAGACAAACTTGTCTTCAAATTTTCTACTTTATTTTCATAACCATAAAATTCAATTACATGAATAGCTAAATCATAAAACAAATAACCTAGTAAATATCCAAAAACTCCACCTAAAACTGAAAATATAGATGCGATTAAAAATATTTTAAAATATTCTTTTTTTTTAGCAATCACCATAGGAATAATCATTACATCTGGAGGTATAGGAAAAAATGAACTTTCAGTGAAGGAAACAATTCCTAAGTATAATTTTGAACTTTTGTGAGCAGCTAAATTTAAACAATATTTATAAAGACTTTGGAACATTTTTTAGTTTTAATATAATTTTAGTTCTTATACTATTTAATTATAATTGAATATAACGGGCGAATGGCGGAACTGGTAGACGCGCACGACTCAAAATCGTGTTTCGCAAGAAGTGAGAGTTCGATTCTCTCTTCGCCCACCAAAGTTTATGAATATAAAAAACTATAATAATCTTTTAGAATTATTTTATAATCAGTATACAAAAGAAAAAGCAGATCAAATTTTTCTAAAATCCTTAAAAAATCCAAACGATAAATTTTCTTGGAGAGATACTTATTTGAATATTATAAAATTAAGCAATGAGCTTAAATCTTTAATTCAAAAAAAAGATAGATGTTTATTAATTTCAGAAAATAGACCTGAATGGATGATATCTGATTTAGCGATAATGTTAGCAGGTGGAATTACCGTGCCAGCCTATACCACTTATACCGAAAGAGATTATGAATATTTAATTGATGATTGTAATCCATCAGTAATAATTGTCTCAGATCAAGTTCAATATAATAAAATTAAAAATATAATTTCTATAAAGCCATTTATAAAAAAGGTTATCACCTTTGATCAAATTGACAGTCAATCTGATACTATATGCGTTAAAGACATTTTTTTGAGGAACGACTGTGAAGAGATCGATTTTTTAAAATTAGAAATTTCAAGAAAAGATGTAGCTTGTATTATTTATACATCAGGAACTCAAGGTAACCCCAAGGGAGTAATGCTTAGTCATGGGGGGATTTTAAATAATTGTGAAGGTTCTATTTCACTTTTAAAAGAGATAATATCTTACAAACCTAAATTCCTAACTTGGTTACCATTATCTCATTCTTATGAACACACCGTTCAGTTTGTCCAAATAGCAATAGGTGCCGAAGTTTACTACGCAGAAAGTATAGATAAGCTAATTAAAAACATGGGGGAGTGTAGTCCAGATATTATGACAGCTGTTCCAAGATTTTATCAGAATCTGTATCAAAAAATTAATTCAACTTTTAATAAAGCTACTGGCTTTAAAAAATCTCTAATAAACAAAATGCTATATCTAGGAGAAAAAGTACTAACAAATCAAAAACTTACTTTTTTTGAAAAAGTGCAAAATACAATCTGTGAAAAAATAGTTAGAAAAAAAATAAAAGCTCAGTTTGGAGGTTCTTTAAAAGCATTCATTTCTGGAGGAGGTGCGCTAGATAAAGAAGTGGGTGTTTTTTTAAATTCGATAGGTTTACCGACTTTGCAAGGGTATGGGTTAACTGAAACTTCTCCAGTTGTAAGTTGTAACCCAATAAAAGATATAAGGATAGATACAGTAGGTCCTGCTTTTAGTGGAAATGAGGTGAAAATTGCTGATGATGGTGAAATTCTGGTTAAAGGTGAAAACGTTATGTTAGGTTATTGGAATAAAAGGGAAGAGACTGAAAAAGTTTTAAAGGATGGCTGGTTATACACTGGAGATATAGGACATTTTGAAAATGGATACTTAAAAATTACTGATAGAAAAAAAGATATTTTAATTACACCAGGTGGTGACAATATTTCACCTGTAAAAATTGAAAATGACTTACTGAAAATTGAATATGTAGAGCAAGCATTAGTTTATGGAGATAACAAACCATATTTAATAGCTATTTTAGTTTTAAATAATAATGATAGTAATGTGTCAGATGAAAACATTTCAAAAGAAATAGAAACAATAAATAAAAACTTATCTAAGATAGAAAAAATTAAAAAGTTTTTTGTAATTAAAGATCAATTTACAATTGAAAATGGATTAATGACACCAACCTTAAAGTTAAAAAGATATAAAATTATTGAAAAGTATAAAAGTGAAATAGAAAAACTTTATTAAATTTCTTTAAATTAAGAGTTTATTTACCGCATAAACATTAACTAAATTAATAAAAAAATTTTTTACAAAAAATAAAAAATAAAAAATATTTTTTTTAAAATTCGCTTTTAATTAATGATTTGACATAAGTTGTATAAAAAAATAAAAATAAGTTAACAGCGAATCAATTTGATTCGTTAAACTAAAAAGGGAGCTAAAGATGCCTAAGAAAAGAAAAAAAGCGGCAAAGAAAACTAAGAAAAAAGCTAAGAAAAAAGCTAAGAAAAAAGCTAAAAAGGCTAAGAAAAGAAGAAAGTAATAACTTAGTATTCTTTACAAAAAACGCTTCTCATAACTTTTTGTGTGAGAGGCGTTTTTTTTTATTCGTCTAAAGGTTCGTCAGTTTCAGAAATAGGTTCTTCGACAGGTAAATCAGCAGTTGGAGTTTTAGGAGTGGCGCTAATAGCTTGTGTTTGTCCACCAACATTTCTCTTTAATGCTTTATCTAATTTTTTTTGAGTATCTTCTGGTGATAAATTTAAAATTATCTGAAATTCTGATTGCATTCTTTCATAAGCTTTTTCAAAAAGTTGTCTTTCACTATAAGATTGATCAACCATAAGATCATCACCTTTGTTTAGATCTCTTACAACTTCAGCTAATTCATAAATTTTACCTGATGAAATTTTTGCCTCATATTCTTGTGCTCTTCTACTCCACATTGATCTTTTGATTTTTGGTTTACTTTTTAATATAGAAATACATTTGTTTACTTGATTAATTGTTGCTAAAGGCCTTAGGTGAGACTGTTTGTTAACGGGTACCATACCATTAGCTTTATCTTTTTCAAATTTGATAACGTATGTTTCAACATCAATACCACCGATATTTATTTTTTTAAATTCTGTAATTTGACCAACGCCATGTTTTGGATAAACAACATAATCTTTAATTTTAAATTCTCTTTTTTCAGTTTCTTGTTTTTTAACTTTTTTTATCTCAGGTTTAACCTCATTAGTTTTTGATATTCTTAAATTATCAACTTTCGTTTCATCTTGCGTTTCAGTAGTTTTTGAAACTTTTTTTATTTTAGGAGATTTATTTGGAATTTTCTTTAATACTTTTTTAGCTCTTTTTACTACTACTTTTTTGACTTTTTTAGTTCTAGTTTTTACAACTTTTTTAACTTTAGTTACTTTTTTCTTTTTAACTTTTTTTGTCATTTCTTTATCTGATTTACCTTTAAAGATTTTCTTTAAAATACTTTTCGTACTTATTTTGCTCATTTTTAAATTTTTCGTGATCCGCTGGGGGATCTTTTTTCTCACTTATGTTTGGCCAGATTTCTGAATATTTTTTATTGATCTCTAACCATTTTTCGCTTCCAGGTTCTGTATCTGCTTTTATAGCATCAACGGGGCACTCTGGCTCACAAACGCCACAATCTATACACTCATCCGGTTTAATTACAAGCATATTTTTACCTTCATAAAAACAATCAACCGGACAAACGTCTACACAATCAGTAAGCTTACACTTAATACAATTGTCGTTTACAATATAAGTCACTCTTTACTTTCCTCTTTTAATCTATGCTTAATATCCCCCATAGTTTTACTGTCAATGTATAAAAGTCCCGCTAATCTTCTCATAAGATTTGTTTCATACATATCCGCATCTTCATTAGAATAAATAATTGACCAAAGAGCTTCCACTATTTTAATTTTATCTTTTTCAGGTAAATTTTTAATTTCTCTTGTGAAGTCTAAAATTTGGTTTGAATTTTCCTCAATAATTTTTGCATCTTGTATAGTTTTTGTGATTTTTTCACTTTCAAGGCCCAACTCTAGAAGTGTTTTTTTAATTATTTCCTCTTCTTTGTCAGTATAATTTTCATCTATTTTTGCAGTATGGATTAATAAAGCACAAACTTTTACTATAAAATTATTCTCTTCTTTTTTATCTGTCTTTCTAAAAAACATAAAATTAACCTAACTTGAGATTTTTAAGAACTTTAAATGGATTTTCATTTGAAACTTTTTTGTTCTGTATCTTTTTGAATTTTTTAACAGGATTATATTTAAAAAACATGTCTTGTTCTTTCTCATAAGTTTTATAACCCATTTTTTGTAATAATTTTTTAAAGTTCTCTTTGCTGCACCCTAAAAGATTTAACATTTCAGGTATCATTTTTATTTCATTATTTTCTTTTGAAGTAGCATTAATAATTTGTACAAAGAGTCTTTCAAGAATATCTATTCTTACAAAAAGATTATCAAATTTTTCAAATCCACAGAGAAGCATAAAATTTTTATTTTTAGAATCTTTATCTTCTAAAAAATTTAATCCAAAAGTTGGTGGTTTTAAATTATAGAATTTTTGATGAAAATTTTTCCACAATAAGGTTCTTAAAGATACAGCATCTGGTTTTATAAGCTGATAAAGGAATACATGGTATCTTCCAAATTTTACACCCAATTCTCTAAGTACTTTTCTGTCTATTTGTTCAAGATTTTTTAAATAATCAGAAACTTGTTCTCTTTTTAAAACACCATTATTTTCATAAAGCTGATAAGCCAAAGCCTTAATTGAAGACTTATCTTCTTTAATGTTTTTTAAATCTATTAAACTTTTCAAGACATCACTAATTTTAGAGTTTAGCCATTTTTGAATAAAATCATTTAGTTTTTGTTTTGGATTTTGTTCAATAATGTCATCAACAACTAAAGTAAAATTAGGACTTAAATAATCATTTCCTGGTAACAGTCTAGCAATTGGAAATTCATTCCAATATATTTTAAAATCCTCTTTTAAATCTATTAATCCCGTATCTATAATTGATTGAATTCTTTTATCAAACTCAGGTCCAATTGATTGTCTAGCAGCTTTTTTTAATGATTTGATATCAGTTTCAAGAGAGCCTTTTTTTAAATCTAATTCTAATTTCAAACCTTTGATTTTACCAATAAACTGATCATCTATTTTAACGTCATTGTTCTGTAATATTTCAGTTTTGAATTCCATGTCTTGTTTTAAACCTCTTGCAAGTATACTTGCTCTTTTGTCGATAAAAGTCTTGGTAAGTTCTTCATGAAGTCTATCAGAAAGTCTATCTTCTAAATGTTTTGTTTTTTCTATCCAATAATTTTGATTTTCTACCCAATTATTTTTATTTGAAACATAAGACCAAGTTCTTACATTTGCAATTCTATTTGATAAAGAATCTACATTTCCCTCTAATTTATCAAGTTTCATGAGCTGTAATCTCATGTAATCTTCTGAAATTAGACCTTTTTCACTGTTTAAAAATTTAAAAACATTTCTGATCACTTCATAATGATTGCCGTAGGTTTTTTTAACAAAATCAGGTATCTGACAACATTCCCATAATAATTTGAGAGTTCTTTCGTTAAATTCTAGATTATTTTTTTCATCTTTTATAAAATATTTTAGCGCTCTTTCATCCTCACATTCGTGAACTTTTCTTAACCATTCCATCTGGGGTCTTTCTTCAAGACTTTTAATCAGTGAATTTGGGTTATTGAAATTAAGATCAGAATTTCTCCAGAATAAAGTTCTTATTTCTTCAAATTTATGTCCTTCAATTAATTCCACTTCTTCAGGTGAAATTTCTTTACAATCACCAGTTATTCCAAAACCACCATCATTTAAATATCTTCCAGCTCTTCCCGCTATTTGACCTATTTCAGATAAATTTAATTTTCTTAATTTTTTTCCATCAAATTTTTTAAGATTTGAAAAATATACATAATCTAGATCCATATTTATTCCCATTCCAATAGCGTCAGTGGCAACTAAAAAATCGACATCTCCAGATTGGTAAAGTTCTACTTGAGCATTTCTTGTTTTAGGACTTAATGAACCCATCACTATAGCTGCCCCACCCTTTTGTCTTCTTATTAATTCTGCTATTGCATAAACTTCCTCCGCTGAAAAAGCTATAATTGCAGTTTTTCTATTTATCCTTGATATCTTTTTATGTCCGGCATAAGTGAGTTTTGACAATCTATCTCTATTAATAAATTCTAAATCCTCGTTTAATTTAGATATGATGTTTTTAATAGTACTAGAACCCATTAGCATCGTAAGTTTTTCACCTCTTAAATTTAATAATCTATCTGTGAATATGTGACCTCTTTCATGATCTGCACACATTTGGATTTCATCTATGCCCACAAATTCTAAATGTTTTTCAATAGGCATTGATTCGACTGTGCATAAATAATATTTTGCGTTTGTAGGAATTATTTTTTCTTCACCAGTAATTAAAGCAACTTTGTCTATACTAATTTTTTTTATTACTTTATCGTAAACCTCTCTTGCTAATAATCTTAATGGGAACCCAATCATTCCGCTGTCAAAAGATAGCATTGTGTCAATTGCAAGATGAGTTTTACCTGTGTTTGTTGGACCAAGAACAGCTGTAATTTTATTTTTAGGCATTTCTATCTTTGGTGTATAATTTTTTTTACCTACCAGATATTGTTAGTGCTAAAGAACAAAAATAGACTAAAACATGACCGAATCGGAGGGTAAAAAGTTCTCATTTTTATATTAATATTAATGAGAATATCATAATTGAGATTAATTCTATAATAGTAATTTAATAAAATAAAAATGACCAATAAACTTTGGGAAGCATCTTTAAAAGAGAAAAAAAATTCAAATCTTTATGCTTTTGAGAAATTTATTTCAAATAAAATCAAAAAAAAATTTAATTTAAATTACAAAACTTTTTTAAATTGGACTGTTAAAAATTCTGCTGAGTTTTGGAATTATTTTTGGGAATTTTCAGAAATTAAAGGATTGAAAAGTAAAAAAAAAATTAAAAAATCCAAAATATTTTATAAAAATTTATTCTTACCAGGTAGTAAGTTAAATTTTGGTGAGAATTTATTATCAAAAAATAATGATGATAAGGCAATCACTTTTATAAGTGAAAATGGCTTTAGAGAAGAAAAATCTTGGAGAGAATTAAATTTAAGTACAGGCAAAATTGTAAAGTTTTTAAAGGAAATTAAAATTAAAAAAGGAGACAGAGTTGCAGCTTATATGCCTAATACTATCGAGACAGTTGAGGCGTTTATAGCAGCGAGTACTATAGGAAGCATTTGGTCATCATGCAGTCCTGACTTCGGTATTAAAGGTGTTGTTGAAAGATTTTCTCAAATTAATCCAAAAGTTTTGTTCATTACAGACCAGTATTTTTACAACGAGAAAAAAATTAATGTATTAGAGAGATTATCTGAAATTTTAAAATCTATTCCATCAATTAAAAATGTTGTGATTGTTAATTATCCTGGAAAAAAATATGTCACTAATAAAAGTAAATATAAGAAAATAAATTTAATTAAATGGCGAGAGATTATTCAAAATCAATCTGAAAAAATAAATTTTAAAAAGTATGATTTCGAAAGCGAGTTGACTATTTTATATTCAAGTGGAACAACTGGAAAACCAAAATGTATTTGCCACAGAACTGGTGGAGTTCTTCTTCAACATAAGAAAGAACACCAATTACATTGCGATATAAAAGAAAATGATAACGTGTTTTATTTTACCACTTGTGGTTGGATGATGTGGAATTGGTTAGTAAGCTCGTTAGCTTCAAAGGCATCAATAGTACTTTTTGATGGTTCTCCAATGTATAAATCAAGTGATTTACTTTTAAAAATAGCACAAAGAGAAAAAATTACTCTGTTTGGAATTAGTGCTAAATATATTGATGCTCTAAGAAAATTAGAACCTAATCTTAAATTTAAATATAAACTTCAAAAATTAAAAACAATATGTTCAACAGGTTCTCCTTTATCAAGTGAAGGTTTTAAATATGTTTACAAAAATATTAAAAAAAAAGTTCATCTCTCATCTATTTCGGGCGGAACAGATATTGTATCATGTTTTGTTTTAGGAAATATATATCAGCCAGTAAATATTGGTGAAATACAAAATTCTGGCTTAGGTTTAGATGTTGATGTCTTTAATGATAGCGGTAAATCTTTAAAAAATTCTAAAGGTGAACTAGTTTGTAAAAATCCATTTCCATCAATGCCTATTAAATTTTGGAATGATAAAAATGACATAAAATTTAAAAAAGCTTACTTCAATAGATATAAAAATACCTGGCATCATGGAGATTATGCTGAAAGAAGAAATACCGATGGTTTTATTATACATGGAAGATCTGACACTACCCTTAATCCAGGAGGTGTAAGACTTGGTACTGCTGAAATATATTCTGAGGTTGAAAAGTTTAAAGAAATTAAAGAAGCACTAGTAGTTGGTCAATCTTGGGATAATGATATAAGAATAATTCTTTTCGTTGTAATGAGTAATGAATACATACTTAATGATTCTTTACTTAATAGAATAAAAACTAAAATAAGAATAAATGCATCACCAAGACATGTCCCTAGTAAAGTAATTGTTGTAAAAGATATTCCAAGAACTAAAAGTGGTAAAATTGTTGAGCTTGCAGTTAAAAGCACTATAGAAGGAAGTGTTGTTAAAAATAAAGAAGCTTTAGCAAACCCAGAAGTTTTAAAACAATATCAAAATTTGAAACAATTAAGTTATTAAATGTTAAAAAATATAGTTAAAGATTTAAAACCATCTTCTACGCTAGCAATTAATGAAGCTTCAAAAAAACTTGAAGATGAAGGAAAAAAAATATTTAAATTTGGTTTTGGACAATCACCCTTTAAAGTTCCAAAAGACGTAGTAGAGGAGCTTAAAAATAATGCGTATCAAAACAAATATTTGCCCATGCAAGGTCTTTCAGAACTAAGACAGTCTGTTGCAAAATACACATCAAAGAAAAAAAATTATGAATATAATTCTGAAAATGTCATCATAGGACCAGGCTCTAAAGAGTTGATGTTTTTACTTCATGTAATATTCTATGGTGAAATTATATTGCCAGCACCTAGTTGGGTTTCTTACGCGCCACAAGCAATATTAGGAAGAAACAAAATTCAAATTTTACAAACAAAAAGAGAAAATAATTGGTTCCCTACAGCTCAAGAAATAGAGGAAGTAATATTAAAAGATAAAAATAAAAATTATTTATTATTTTTAAATTCCCCCAATAATCCTTCAGGACAAGTTTGTGAAAATTTAGAAGAGATTTCTAATGTTGCAAATAAACATAATCTTATAATTTTATCTGATGAGATATATTCAGAACTGACTTTTACAAAAAATTATAAGTCTATTTCAAATTTTTGTCCTGAAAAAACAATTATCAGTACCGGCCTAAGTAAATGGTGTGGAGCTGGTGGTTGGAGATTGGGATATTTTATTGTTCCAGAGAGCTTAAATGACATAAAAAATATGATTAATGTTTTAGCCAGTGAAACCTTTTCATCAGTAAGTGCGCCTATCCAATATGCTGCGATAAAAGCATATGAAAACAATCATAGTAAATACATTAATAAATCTAAAAATATTTTAAAGGCTGTCGGCAATTATGTTTATCAAAATTTAAAATCTAACAAAATTTTAATCAATGAACCTCAAGGAGGTTTCTATTTAATGCCTGAATTTTTAAATTCTAAATTTAAAACTTCATCAGAAATGTGTGGAAATATTTTAAAAGAAACAGGTGTTGCATTATTACCTGGATCAGATTTTGGATTTAATGAGAGTAAAATGCTAGCAAGATTAAGCTTTACTGATTTTGATGGAGAAAAATTTATGAGCAGTATTGGAGATAATCAGTCTATTGATTTTGATATAATTGAAAAGTTGGCACCAAAGGTTGTAGAAGGTGTTAATAATTTAAAAAAATGGTCAGAAAATCTTTAAAATCAACCTATACATCTGTTATAATTTTTTGGTAAAGTTTATTTATAAAAAATAACGACATACAATTATAGAGAAGGAAGAATAATGAAAAAAATAATCACATCTCTATCAAGTGCTTTACTGATTTTATTTGCATCACTGTCCTTAACTACAGTTGCTAAATCAGCTGAGTTCTTTACGATAGGAACAGGCGGACCTACTGGAGTATATTTCCAAACAGGTAACGCTATATGTAAAATGCTTCACAAATCAGCAATTAGTGCTGAGCATGGAAGAAGCAAGGGTACAGCTAAAGCTTATAGATGTACTGCTCCATCGACAGGTGGTTCAAATTATAATATTGGACAAATAGCAGCTGGAGAATTTCAATTTGGTGTAGCTCAATCTGACTGGCAATATCACGCAGTGAATGGTTCAAGCAAATGGGAAGGAAAACAGTTTAGTGATTTGAGAGCTGTTTTTTCAGTTCACAACGAACCTTTTCAAATTTGGGCTAGAAAAAAAGCAAGAATTAAAGATTTTGCAGACTTAGAAGGTAAAGTAGTAAACATTGGTAACCCTGGTTCTGGTCAGAGAGGAACTATGGAAGAGCTAATGAAAGCTATGGGTGTTGATAATAGTTTCTTTAAATCAACGACAGAGTTAACTTCTTCAGAGCAAGTGAAAGCTTTATGTGATGGTAAAATTGATGCATTTGGTTATTCGGTTGGATTTCCAAATGGTGCAATGGAACAAGCAGCAACTTGTGCCGCTAAAGCATCTCCAATCAATTTGACTGGACCAGAAGTTCAAGGCTTAATTGATGGTGCTGATTACTATGCGCAGGCTGTAATTCCTAAAGGCACTTATACAAAACAGAAAAAAGATGCTACTACATTTGGTGTTAAAGCAACTGTGGTAACTTCGGCAGATGTTTCTGAAGAATTAGTGTACTTAGTTACAAAAGCAGTTTTTGAAAACTTTGATGATTTCAAAAAACAACATCCAGCATTTGGATTTTTGGAAAAGAAAAACATGATTAAAGATGGTTTATCTGCTCCACTACATCCTGGTGCAATTAAATATTATAAAGAAGCTGGATTAATGTAATCTAAGTTTTTTACTTTTTAAAAGGCCTGGTAATTTTTACCGGGCCTTTTTTTTATGGTATGAATATTTCTTATGAGCGATTCAATTAGCGCCAATATAAAAAATAAAATAAGCGAGGATTTATCACCAACTAGAAACATTACTGGATTTCATTTAAAGGTAGTTTCAGCCATAGCTATCATTTGGTCCTTATTTCAACTTTGGTACGCATCACCATTTCCATTTATGTTGAATATTGGAATGTTCAAAGGTTTGCCTGCGAGAGCAATACATTTAGGATTTGCATTAACTTTAGCATTTTTAATCTACCCAGTAGCAAAAGGAAAAAAAATTTCATTTTTTGATATTATTATAAGTTTTGTGGGTGCTTTTTCTTGTCTCTATATTTATTTTTTTTACGATCAATTAGTAGAAAGGGGTGGTGTCCTTTTAAGTTTGAAAATTACTGATAAATTTAATTTTCCAGTAGAATTAATTTTAGGAGGATGTGGTATTTTAATTCTTTTAGAAGCCACAAGAAGAGCAATTGGATTACCTTTGGTAATTATTGCAACTTGTTTTTTATTATTTTCATATTTTGGTAGGTATGCACCAGAGATAATTTCTCATGGAGGCTTGTCTTTAAATAGATTAGTAGGATTTCAATGGTTGGATCAAGAGGCAATATTTGGAATCCCTATTGGTGTTTCTGTAGATTTTATTTTTCTGTTCGTTTTATTTGGTGCCTTACTTGAAACGGCAGGTGGTGGTAAATATTTTTTAGATTTAGCCTTTGCGATGGTTGGTAAAATGAGAGGTGGACCAGCCAAAGCCGCAATTCTAGGTTCAGGAATGACTGGCTTAATCTCAGGATCATCAATTGCTAATACCGTAACTACTGGGACATTTACTATTCCAATAATGAAAAAAACAGGTTTCTCTAAAGAAAAGGCAGGTGCAATTGAGGTTTCATCATCTGTAAACGGACAAATAATGCCGCCAGTGATGGGTGCCGCAGCATTTGTAATGGCAAGTTTTATTGGAGTTACTTATTTTGAAATAGTTAAACATGCTTTTTTACCTGCAATTATTTCTTATATTGCTCTATTTTATATATCTCACCTAGAAGCTTTAAAATTAAATCTTAAAGGGATGGAGGATGCTGACGTTCCTAATTTGAAAAAAACATTTTTATCTGGAATTCACTTTTTAATTCCTATTTTTGTTTTAATTTATACTCTTGTTTATTTAAGGTTTACTGCCTCGTATTCAATTTTTTATGCAACAATTACTTTAATTTTAGTCAATCTGATCAACTTAATAATTAAAAATAATTATTCTAAAGACTCTTTTAAAGAATGGTTTAATCAAACAATCGTTGGTTTTGAAAAAGGAGCATTAAATATGGTTGCAGTTGGTATTGCAATTGCTACAGCTGGTATCATAGTAGGTGCAGTTGGCTCAACAGGCTTAAGTACAAACTTAATTATTGTCATAGAATCAATTGCTAAAGATAATGTCACAATACTATTATTTTTAACTATAATTTTGTGTTTATTATTAGGAATGGGTTTACCAACCACTGCAAATTATGTTGTAGTTGCATCTTTGATGGCAACTGTTTTAGTTGATGTTGGTAATGCATCTGGATTTATTTTTCCATTGATTGCAGTCCATTTATTTGTTTTTTATTTTGGATTGATGGCAGATGTAACGCCGCCAGTAGGTTTAGCTTCTTATGCAGCTGCGGGAATATCTGGAGGAGATCCATTAAGAACTGGAGTTCAAGCCTTCTGGTATAGTTTAAGAACAGGAATATTACCAATAGTCTTTTTGTTTAATCATGAACTTTTACTGATTGATATTGAGAATATCTGGCATGGGCTTATTGTTATTATAACTTCACTAATTGGAATTTTAGTTTTTACATCAGCAACTCAAGGTTGGTTTATAAATAAGCTTAAATGGTATGAGATTATTATTTTTTTAATTATTTCTATTTCTTTGTTGTCTCCAGATTTTGTTTTAAATAAATTTTATCCAAAATATAATTATGAAGAAATTAGTAAAATAAATTCATTAAAATTAGATTCAGAAAAAGAAATTCAAATTAAAATAACAAGACCTAGTTTATATGGAGAAAGATATAAACTTTTTGTAATATCAAAAAATACATTTGAGGATCATTTTACTCTAGAGGATTATGGGATTACTTTATTAGAGCAGGATGAAAAAATAATAGTTGATAATTTAAAATGGAATGGAGAAGCAAAAAAAAATGGTTTTGAAATGGGAGACTATATCAGTGAATTCAAAATTGAAAATTCTGACAGACCGTCGAAAAATATAGTTTATCCAATTGCTTTAATTTTATTAGTTATTTGTGGATATTTTAATATCAGAAGAAAGGAATGAATTAACCACCTGGACCTAAGTTTGAAGGTTTAACTTTTAAAATTTTCCAAACTCCAGTTGCTGATGTTATAATTTTATTGTTACATTTTAGCTCACAAAATAAAAATATTAATGTATTTGTTTTTTTTAATATTTTTGTGTGCCCAATAATTTCATCACCAACTTTTGAGGCACCAATAAATTTAATATCTAACGAAATAGTTACACATGGAGCATTACCAGCAGATCTGTGAGCTGCGGTTCCAGCACCAGCATCTATTAATGCTGATAGATAGCCTCCATGAGTTATTCCTGCAGCATTTAAGTGATTTTCATTTATAGTAGATTTAAATTCATATTCAGTTTCAGAAATGTTTCTAAACAAAACACCTCCATTATGTTTCATGAACCCTGGGGTTAAACTTATTTGTTCAAATTCATTACTCATAAAATTTACAATACAATTGTTAATAGCAATAATAACAATGCGATAATTATAAAAAAGTAAATTACTGATTTTTGTAAAGATGCTTTTAAAAGCCAATCAATCATTTTTATCCTTTTTTGGTGGACCGCCCAGAACTCGAATCTGGAATCTCCCGGTTCGTAGCCGAGCGCCTTATCCAATTTGGCCAGCGGTCCAAAATTAATTTTATTAAAGATACTGTATTTTGAGGTTTTATTAACAAATTTTGTTCAATTAAAACACAGCTTTGCATAAAAAGATTAATTAATGTGATAAAATAACATAAAAATATATTTTATTTGAGTGTATAAGCCTTTTAAATAATGAGCGAAAAACTACTTGTTCCTGACATCGGTGATTTTGAGAATGTTGAAGTGATAGAATTACTTGTAAAGCCAGGAGATACAATCAAGGAAAATGATCCAGTAGTTACAATTGAAAGTGATAAATCTAGTGTTGAAATCCCATCAACTATTTCAGGAAAAATTGATACCGTTAATGTCAAAGTAGGTGATAAAGTTTCAAAAGGTGATTTACTTTTAAGTTTAAGCAATTCAACCAAAAGTCTTCCAGAGAGCAATCTTCCTAAAGATACAGAAAATATTATTAAACAAGCTGAGGAAGCAATGGCTGTAAATAAAGAGGAGCCGATGAATGTTCCAGAGCCAGCTAAAGAAAAAAAACAATCTATAATTCAAGTTACAAATGGATTAGATACAGATCCTTTAGAAACTCAAGATTGGCTAGAGTCTTTATCTGCAGTAATTTCAAAAGATGGAAATCAAAGAGCTCATTTTTTAATTAAGGAATTAATTAACAAAGCCTATCGTGAAGGAGCAAATATTCCTTACACCCAAAATACTCCGTATATAAATACCATTCCTCCTGAGGCTGAAATAAAATCAAATGGAGATCAAAATATTGAGAGAAGAATAAGATCTCTGATCAGATGGAATGCAGCTGCAATGGTAGTAAGAGCTAACAAAAAATTTCCAGAATTAGGTGGACACATAGGAACCTTTGCATCTGCTGCAACTTTATATGATGTTGGAATGAATCATTTTTGGAGAGCAAAAAACAATAAATTTGGAGGTGATCTAGTATATTTCCAAGGACACAGTGCACCTGGAATGTATGCTAGAGCATTTTTAGAGGGTAGATTAACTGAGAAACAATTAGATAGTTTTAGACAGGAAGTAAAACCTGGAGGATTATCTTCATACCCTCACCCTTGGCTAATGCCAAATTTTTGGCAATTTCCGACTGTTTCAATGGGGTTAGGACCAATGCTTGCAATTTATCAAGCAAGATACATGAAATATTTAATCAATAGAGGATTGATTAAAGATGAAGGACGAAAGGTCTGGGCTTTTTTAGGAGATGGTGAAATGGATGAACCAGAATCCATGGGTGCAATTGGATTAGCAGCTAGAGAAAAACTAGATAATTTAATTTTTGTAATTAATTGCAATCTCCAAAGACTTGATGGACCTGTAAGAGGAAATGGAAAAATTATACAAGAACTTGAAGGTAGCTTCAGAGGTGCTGGATGGAATGTAATAAAAGTTATTTGGGGTTCATATTGGGACTCATTATTAGCTAATGACAAATCTGGTCAATTAGTAAAAATTATGAATGAAACTGTAGATGGTGAATACCAAGCCATGAAAGCAAGAGATGGTGCATATGTACGAGAAAAGTTTTTTGGAAAAAATCCAGATACTTTGGAGATGGTTTCATCTATGTCAGATAAAGATATTTGGAGATTAAATCGAGGAGGACACGACCCCCATAAGGTATACGCAGCTTATGATAAAGCAATTAAAAACCAAGGAAGTCCAACAGTTATTATTGCAAAAACAATCAAGGGATATGGAATGGGAAAAACAGGTGAAAGTGTAAACACTACTCACCAAACTAAAAAATTAGATGTGGATGATCTTATGTATTATAGAGATCGTTTTGACGTTCCTCTAACTGATGAACAAGTTAGAAACATAGAATACTTTAAGCCTGATGAAAAATCTCCAGAGATTAGATACATAAAAGAAAGAAGGCTTAAACTGGGAGGTTATTTGCCAGAGAGATCAACCTTTGCAAAACCTATTAAAGCACCATCAAAAGATATTTTTGATTTTATGAAAGTTTCAACTGGTGAAAAAGAAATGTCTACCACAATGGCGCTGGTCAGAATGTTAACTAATTTGTTAAGAGATAAAAATATTTCACCTAGATTAGTTCCAATTATCCCAGATGAAGCAAGAACATTTGGTATGGAAGGTTTTTTTCAAAAAATTGGAATATACGCTCATGAAGGACAGAAATATGAGCCCGAAGATGCTGCACAACTAAGTTCTTATAGAGAAGATAAAAGTGGACAGGTACTTGAAGAAGGAATTAATGAGGCAGGAGCGATGTCTTCTTGGATAGCAGCTGCAACTGCTTACACAAATCATGATATTGAAATGATACCGATATATATTTTTTATTCTATGTTTGGATTTCAAAGAATTGGAGATTTAGCTTGGGCTGCTGGTGATAGCCAAGCTAGGGGTTTTTTAGTTGGTGCAACAGCCGGAAGAACAACACTAGCAGGTGAAGGATTACAACATCAAGACGGACATAGTCATTTGATTGCATCAACAATTCCTAATTGTGTAACTTATGATCCTACATTTCACTATGAATTGGCAACTATTTTTAGAGAGGGTCTAAGAAGAATGCATGAGAAGAAAGAAAATGTTTTTTATTATATTACAACAATGAACGAAAATTATTCACATCCTGAAATGCCTAAGGATAAAAATTGTGAAGAGGGAATTCTTAAAGGGATGTATAAGATAAAGGAATTTAACAAATATAAAAAAACGAAACTTCAACTTTTAGGCTCAGGAACGATATTAAGAGAGATGATGTCAGCAGCTGAAATTTTACAAAACGACTATCAAATTGATAGTGAAATATGGAGTGTTACAAGTTTTAATGAGTTAAGAAAAGATGGCATGGAAGTTGAAAGATATAACCTTCTAAATCCCGACAAAACTCCTAAAAAATCATATGTAGAGCAATGTCTTGGAAGTACTGAAGGACCAATTATGGCAGCATCTGATTATATGAGAATGAACTCTGATCAAATAAGACCTTACACAAACAATAAGAGCTTTTATTCTCTAGGTGCAGATGGTTTTGGAAGAAGTGATACTAGAAAAAATTTAAGAAAATTCTTTGAGGTAGATAAAGAACATTTAGTAGCTTATGGATTAAGTATTTTAGCAAAAGAACAATTGATAGCTTCAAAATATGCAAAAGATGCTATGAAAAAATACAAAATAGATGGCGATAAACCTATGCCTACAAAATTATAATGTCAGATATTGAAATTAAGGTACCAAATATAGGAGATTTTAAAGATGTTGAGGTTATTGAGGTATTAGTAAAAAAAGGCCAATCAATTAAAAAAAATGACCCTTTAATTACAATAGAAAGTGATAAGTCTAGCGTAGAAATACCATCTAGTTTTGAAGGTAAAATTTCTAACTTAAATATAAAAGTTGGAGATAAAGTATCTGAAGGAGATTTAATTTTAACTTTAGAAAAGTCATCACAGATAAATCAAAAAGTTGAACAAAAGCCAATAATAGAAAAAGAGTTCAAAAAAATTGAAGTAATAGAACCTGAAGTTCAACAAGAAACTAAAGTTTTAAATAATGTATCTAACATTTCATCAGCAAGCCCAAAAGCTAGAAAATTTGCTAGAGAACTCGGTGTAGATATAAATAAAGTTTTAGGAAGCGAGAGAGATGGAAGAGTAGTTGAAGATGATATAAAAAAATTTGTAGCGTTAAGATCAAACAATAAAGTTGAAGTTGTTGAGGAAAAAAAATCAAACAAAATTAAAAATGAATTTGAGCATTCAGATTTTGGTGAAATAGAGATCACAGATATACCAAGAGTAAAAAAATTATCATCAAAGTATTTAACAAATTCATGGACCACTATACCTCATGTTACAAATCATGATGAGGCTGATATTACAGAAATGGAAAGCTTCAGAAATTCTTTGACTGATATTTATACAGGAGAAAAAATTAAAATTACTCCTTTAGCATTTATTGTAAAAGCCTTAGTTGCTTCGCTACAAAAGTTTCCAAGTTTTAATTCCTCAATTGATGAAATTGAAACCGGCAAAATGACAATGAAAAAATATTACCATGTAGGTATAGCTGTTGACACTCCAAATGGACTAATGGTTCCAAAAATTAGAAACGCTAATAATAAAAAAATTTCTCATATTAGTAGAGAGTTGAGAGAGGTAAGCGAGCTTTGTAGAAATTTAAAAATAGACAAAAAAGAATTGTTTGGTGGTTCGATGACCATTACTAGTTTGGGTGGAATAGGTGGATCATTTTTTACACCAATAATAAATTATCCTGAAGTAGCAATTTTAGGAGTAGGAAGATCAGAGAAAAAACAAATTTATATAAATGGAAAGTTTCAAACTAGAACAATGTTACCGATTTCTTTGTCTTATGATCATAGAATTATTGATGGTGCTGAGGCAGCAAGATTTAACAATGATCTTAAAGAAAACTTAGGCAAAAATTTTGCTTATAAGCTAGCTGTATAATTAAAAATGTCTAAGCCCATTTCCCTATTAAGTGCTTTGTTATGCACTTTTATATGGGGCACAACTTTTATTGCTCAAGATACTGGCATGGACAATATTGGTCCTTTTACATTTAATGCTGTTAGATTTTTTGTTGGTTTTTTAGCTATTACCCCACTAGTAATTTTATTTGAATTAAAAAATTTTAAACCAGAATTAAAAACAGATAAAAAAACGTTTGTAATTTATGTGTCTTTAATAGGATTGTCCTTATTTTTAGGTTCTGCATTACAACAGGTTGCTTTGCTCTATACAGATGTTGCGAATGCAGCCTTTTTTACGATCTTTTATGTACCAATGGTGCCTATCATAATTTATTTGTTTGGAAAAAAATCAATTCATTGGAGTGTGTGGCCTTCAGTAATTTTGTGTTTAATTGGAGGATATTTATTAACAAATTTTTACGATGCAACTGTTAGGCTGGGAGATGCTTTGGTTGTACTAGGAGCTTTATTTTGGAGTACACATATTATATTTACTGGAATTATTATTTCTAAATACAATCTTCCGCTTACAATTGGAGCAATTCAAACTTTAATCGTAGCTATTTTATCTTTTTTAATTGGAATTCTTTACGAAGAATTTGTTTGGAACAACATTCTAATGGAAATATATTCCATATTATATGCTGGAATATTATCTGGAGGATTTGCATTTGTATTACAGATTTATGCACAAAAAAACATTACACCTGCACCAGCAGCAATTATTTTCTCCCTTGAGGGTGTATTTGCAACTGTAGCGGCATGGTTTATTTTAAATCAAGTATTAGATATAAATAATATACTTGGATGTTTTTTTATTTTGTGTGGAGTTTTATTATCACAATTACTCCCACTTATAAAAAAAAAAAATTTAATAAATTAAACTAAACAATACTAAAGCAATTATTATTCTATAAATTACAAATGCATTCATAGAAAACTTATTTATAAAAATTAAAAAATATTTAACTGTTAAAAAAGAAAGAATAAAAGAAGATATAATTGCAATTATTACCAAATAATTAAATTCTGTTGGTTGATTAAAAATATCTTTTAAACTAAGTACACTTGCACCAGCTAATGCTGGGATAGATAGTAAAAAAGATATTTTACTCGAATCTACTCTATTAAATTTTAAAATCCTCGCAGCTGTTATTGTAATACCTGCTCTGCTTACTCCAGGTATCAATGATAAAATTTGCATTATTCCTACAAATAGAATTGATTGAATATTTAAATTTGTAGAAATTTTTTTATCAAAACGACTCTTGTCAGAGATATATAAAACAACTGCAAATATTAAAGTTGTCCATGCAATAGTTTCAATGTTTCGTAAACTATAAATTAGCCCTGTGGTATACAAAAAATATCCAAAGATTATTAATGGAATAGATCCAATAACAATTAAACTTATTAGTCTTTTATTTTTATTTATGTTTAATAACTCTTCTTTAAAGTAATAAACTATTGCAAAAAGAGATCCAAGATGAAGGCTTATATCAATTAGTAATGAGCTAGATTTAAATTCATATAAACTTGAAACTAAAATTAAATGCGCAGAAGAACTTATTGGAAGAAATTCTGAAACTCCTTGAATTGCTGAAAGGATTAAAACTTCTATAATATTCTGAAACATAATTTCTTCGTAGCTTATAAAGCTTATATTTCAAACAATACGATTTGATCATAGTAGCTATGCATTTATTAGAAACCTGTTTATTTATAACAAAAATGAGAGTTTAAAGGTCAATAAATATGACCTATTTAATGCTTTATTAAACAAAATCATTATATAATTTGCCTAAAATTATATTTTATATGACTGACAAGATGTTAAAATTTGTAAAAATAGGTCAACAAACTCCACCTAAAAGAGAGGTTGATCAAAGAAAAAAGGATTTTAACGAGATATATGACGAATATATCAATGAAAAAGCTAAAGAGCAATCAAGCAGATGTTCTCAATGTGGAGTTCCTTTCTGTCAGGTTCATTGTCCTTTAAGTAACAATATTCCTGATTGGCTAAAGTTAACTGCTGAAGGAAGATTAAAAGAAGCATACGAGCTTTCCCAAAGCACTAACAATATGCCTGAGGTTTGTGGAAGAATTTGTCCGCAGGATAGATTATGCGAGGGAAATTGTGTAATTGAGCAGTCTGGTCATGGAACAGTTACAATTGGTTCTGTTGAAAAATATATAACAGATAACGCCTGGGAACAAGGTTGGGTTAAACCAATTGAAGTTACAAATGAAAAAAATCAAAGTGTTGGAATTATAGGAGCTGGTCCTGCCGGATTAGCGGCGGCAGAACAGTTAAGAAAAAATGGGTATAAAATTACAGTTTACGATCGTTATGATAGAGCTGGAGGATTGTTAATATATGGAATTCCAAATTTTAAATTAGAAAAAGAAATAGTTCAAAGACGAACAAAGCTTTTAAAAGATGGTGGAATAGAATTCATACAAAATTTTGAAGTTGGAAAGGATGCAAGCTTAGAGCAATTAAGAAAAAAACATGATGCAGTATTAATTGCAACAGGAGTTTACAAAGCAAGAGAAGTTAATTTACCAGGTAATGATTTAGATAACATTTTTCCAGCAATGGATTTTCTTACAGCATCAAATAAGAAAGGATTGGGCGATGATGTTGAATTATTTGACAAGGGAATTCTAAATGCTGAGGGAAAAGATGTTGTTGTAATTGGTGGAGGTGATACAGCAATGGATTGTGTGAGAACTTCAATAAGACAAAAAGCAAAATCAGTGAAATGTTTATATAGAAGAGATAAAGAAAATATGCCTGGTTCAGCAAGAGAAGTTGCAAATGCTGAAGAAGAGGGTGTTAAATTTGTATGGCTATCTAGTCCTAAAGAATTTAAAGGGACTAATAAAGTAGAAAATTTAATTGTAGATCAAATAAAGTTAGGTGAACCAGATGAAACTGGCAGAAGAAAACCTGAAGTACAAGAAGGATCAAGTTATGAAATAAAAGCAGATATGGTTATTAAAGCTCTTGGATTTGATCCAGAGGATTTACCTAATTTATTTGATAGCAATGAACTTCAAGTTACAAAATGGGGAACAATAAAAACAGATTTTGATACTATGGAAACTAATCTAAGTGGTGTTTTTGCGGCTGGAGATATCGTTAGAGGAGCTTCATTAGTTGTTTGGGCAATTAAAGATGGGAGAGACGCAGCAGTTTCCATAAAAAATTATTTAGAAACAAAATCCAAAAATGAGAAAAAAGTTGCTTAATGAAAACTTATAAAAAAAATTTTGATCTACTTAAGAAAAACAATGTCTATTCTGAAGATATGGAGCATGATGCTTGTGGAGTAGGTTTAATAGCTTCAACAGAGGGAAAAAAATCCAGGAATGTTGTTGAGTATGGAATTGAAGCTTTAAAAGCTGTTTGGCATAGGGGTGCGGTAGATGCCGATGGAAAAACAGGAGATGGAGCTGGAATTCACGTAGAAATTCCAAAAGATTTTTTTATTGAAAAAATTGAGGTTACTGGACACACACACGATAATTCTGAAATCTGCGTAGGAATGATTTTTCTTCCACGTAATGACTATGCTGCACAAGAGAGCTGTAAAACAATTGTTGAAAGCGAACTAACGAAAAATGATTTTAATATTTATGGCTGGAGACAAGTTCCTGTTAATCCAAAGGTTTTAGGTGAAAAAGCTTTTCAAACTATGCCTGAAATTATTCAGGTACTTTTCAAACCTCATAATAAAGAGCTTACAAATAAAGATTTGGAGAGAAAAATTTATGAGACAAGAAGAAAAATCGAAAACGAAGCTTTCAAAAAATCATTAAATAATTTTTATATTTGTTCATTAAGTTCAAAGTCAATTATTTACAAAGGAATGTTTTTAGCTGAAGCAATTTCAGAATTTTATTTAGATTTAAATGATGAAAGATTTGTATCAAGATACGCAATATTTCATCAGCGGTTTTCAACCAATACGGCTCCAAGCTGGAATCTTGCTCAACCATTCAGAGCAATTGCACATAATGGAGAAATTAACACTTATAGAGGAAATAAAAATTGGATGAAAGTTCATGAGCAAGAAATGAATAGTCCATTATTTGATGATATAGAAAATCTTAAGCCAGTTATTCAACAAGGAGCCTCAGATTCTGCAGCTTTAGATAATGTTTTCGAATTATTAAACATTTCAGGTCAACCTGCACCATTAGCTAAACTAATGTTAGTTCCAGATGCATGGTCTAAGAAGAATAAGACTTTGCCAAAAGATCATCAGCAGTTATTTAATTTTTTAAATAGCACAATGGAACCTTGGGATGGGCCTGCCGCTATAGCCGGAACTGACAATGAGTGGGTTATTGCAGCAAATGATAGAAACGGATTAAGACCTTTAAGATATGCAATCACAAAGGATAAGTTATTGTTTGCAGGCTCAGAAACTGGGATGATCGAACTAAATGAAAAAAGAATTTTATCAAAAGGAAGATTAGGTCCTGGAGAAATTATAGGAGTAAGAATCGAAAAAGGTAAAGTATTTACTAATAAACAAATTAAGGATTACTTAGCAAAAGAGTATAAACATTTTAATTCACAAATTATTGATTTAGATGACAAACTAAATATTGAAGATGAAAAAAATTCTTTTTCAGGGGATGATTTAAGAAGAAGACAGTATACTTTTGGAATTAGTTTAGAGGATCTTGAATTAATTTTACACCCTATGGCTGAGGATGCAAAAGAGGCTACAGGATCTATGGGCGACGACACCCCTTTAGCTGTGTTATCAGATAAATATAGACCTCTGTACCATTTTTTTAGACAAAATTTTAGCCAAGTTACAAATCCACCAATAGACTCTTTAAGAGAAAACAAAGTGATGAGTTTAAAAACAAGATTTGGAAATCTAGGCAATATTCTAGATTTTGATAATTTAACAAAACAGAATATTTATGTTCTTAATAGCCCAATTTTATCTAATTCTCAGTTTGAAAAATTCATCAATTTTTTTGGAAATAATTCAGCAATAATTGATTGTACTTTTGAAGAAAGTAACAGTTTGTATGAAGCTATTAAAAAAATTCAAAAAGATGCAGAAATTGCTGTTAGACAGGGTGTTACACAACTAATTCTTAGCGATAAAGATTTATCAATTTCAAAACTTCCAATTCCAATGCTGCTTGCAGTTGGTGCAATCAACTCTTTTTTAATTGAGAAAAAATTAAGAGGCTATGTGTCAATCAATGTCCAATCTGGAGAAGCATTAGATACACACTCTTTTGCAACTTTAATTGGTGTTGGAGCAACAACAGTAAATCCTTATTTGGCGTTCGACAGTTTATATCAAAGATTTGAAAAAAAATTATTTGGAAAGTTTAGCTTTGAAGAATGTGTTGAAAGATACATTAAATCTGTCAATGCAGGTTTATTAAAAATTATGTCTAAGATGGGTATCTCTGTTTTAAGTTCTTACAGAGGTGGATGCAACTTTGAGACTGTTGGATTAAGCAGAACTATTGTTTCAGATTATTTTCCAGGAGTTGTGTCTAAAATTTCTGGTATTGGACTTACTGGAATCGAAAAAAAAATAAGAGCAATTCATAAAGAAGCATTTGAAAGTACTGATACAATTCTTCCTATTGGAGGTATTTATAGATATAGAAAAAATGGAGAAACACACCAATATCAAGGGAAACTTATACATTTACTTCAAAGTGCAGTTGGTTCTAATTCTTATGACGCTTATAAAAGATATGCAGAAGGTATTTATAATTTACCACCAATAAATTTAAGGGACTTAATTGATTTTAGAGAAAAAAAATTAAAGGGATCAATAGATATTTCAGAAGTAGAACCAATAGAAAATATTTTAAAAAGATTTGGAAGTGGAAGCATGTCTCATGGCGCTTTATCTAAAGAGGCACATGAAACTTTGGCTACAGGCATGAATAGAATTAAAGGTGCTTCTTGTAGTGGTGAAGGCGGTGAAGATGAAAAAAGATTTAAAGTGTTAGATAATGGAGATAGTGCAAACTCAAGAGTAAAACAAATAGCTTCAGCAAGATTTGGTGTAACAGTTAATTATTTAAACAATTGCAATGAGATTGAAATAAAAATTGCACAAGGTGCAAAGCCAGGAGAAGGTGGACAGCTCCCAGGTTTCAAAGTTACTGATGAAATAGCAAGGTTAAGACACTCAACGCCTGGAGTAACACTAATTTCTCCTCCACCACACCACGATATTTATTCAATTGAAGATCTTGCGCAGCTTATTTATGATTTAAAACAGATTAATCCAAAAGCGAGAATTGGAGTAAAACTAGTTGCTTCCTCAGGAGTTGGGACTATTGCTGCAGGAGTTGCCAAAGCAAAAGCAGACATAATATTAATTTCAGGACATAACGGTGGTACTGGAGCTACCCCGCAAACAAGTGTAAAATATGTAGGTATTCCATGGGAGATGGGATTAACAGAGGCTAATCAGGTTTTAACATTAAATAATCTTAGACACACAGTTACACTTAGAACTGATGGGGGGATTAAAACAGGTAGAGATGTCGTTATAGCAGCCATGATGGGAGCAGAAGAGTATGGAGTTGCAACAACGGCTCTAGTTGCAATGGGATGCATAATGGTAAGACAATGTCATTCGAATACATGCCCCGTTGGTGTCTGTACTCAAGATGAAAAATTAAGAGAAAAATTTACTGGAACACCAGATAAGGTTGTTAATCTATTTACGTTTATAGCAACTGAGGTTAGAGAAATTTTAGCTAAATTAGGTTTTAAATCATTAAACGATATTATTGGTAGAACTGACTTACTTAGACAAGTTAGTAAGGGTTCAGATAATTTAGATGATTTAGATTTAAATCCTTTGTTTGTTCAAGCAGATACTGGGAACAATACTAGATACTGTGAAAACCAAGAAATTAATTCAGTGCCAGATACTCTAGACCAAGAAATATGGCCAGAGATTGAAAAGGCTTTAGATAATTCTGAAAAAATTGAAAAAGAATATTTAATTAAAAATACTCATAGAGCAGTTGGGACAAGAATTTCTCATCATTTATATAAAAAATATGGCTATGAAAAACTTGATGATAATTTTTTAATATTAAACTTTAAAGGATCAGCTGGCCAATCTTTTGGAGCCTTTTCATCCAAAGGTTTGAAGTTGGTATTAAAAGGTGATGCAAATGATTATGTTGGCAAAGGTCTTTCAGGAGCTACAATTTCCATAAGACTACCAGAGGAAAGTAACTTAGTTTCAAATGAAAATACTATCTTGGGAAATACAGTTCTATACGGAGCAACATCTGGAAAACTTTTTGCAGCCGGTCAGGCTGGTGAAAGATTCTCTGTAAGAAATTCAGGTGCAGTTACAGTTATTGAGGGATGTGACTCGAATGGTTGTGAGTATATGACTGGTGGAACTGTAGTAATTCTTGGAGATGTTGGAGATAACTTTGCTGCTGGTATGACAGGTGGTATGGCATTTATCTATGACAAATCACAAGAATTTGAAAAAAAAGTAAACCCAGAGTCAGTAGTTTGGCAGAATGTTGAAACAGATTATTGGAAAGAAAGTTTAAAAAATTTAATCAAAGAACACCATGAAGAGACAGGATCTTTGTTATCTAAAGAAATAATTGAAAATTATGATAATGAAATTAATAATTTCATTCAGGTTTGTCCTAAAGAAATGTTGGATAAACTTAAAAACCCTATCAGTTTAAAAAAAGTTATAAAAGAAGTTAGTTAATTAATAATTTTAATTCTTTTAAGATTATATTAAGCCATTTCTTATTTGATAAGCTATGGTCACCTTTTTTTACAATGATCAATTTCTTTTTTGCTTTTGGAAATATTTTTAAAACTTTTCTAGAAAAACTTACCGGCACAGCTTCATCATATTCACCATGCACCATGGTAACATTGATTTTTGAATTTATTTTTTTATTTAAAACTCTATTTTTTCTTCCATCTTTTATAAGCTGATAAGTGATTGGATACTCATAATTTCCATGTTTTAGGTGGTATATACCATTTTGGATTGTTTCTTGCTTTATTTTTTTGGAGAATTTTTTCCACATCAAATTTTCTAAAAACTCAGGTGCCGACCCAATTCCTAAAAATCCCATAATTTGTTTTTTAAATATTTTGAATTGTCGTAAAGCAATCCAAGCGCCCATACTTGAACCAATGACATAAAAATTATTATTTTTTATATATTTATTTATTAATATAGAAGTTTCTTTAGTCCACTTTGAAATATTTCCATTTGTGAATTTACCTGTAGATTTTCCATGACCTGAATATTCTAAAGCAAGAAAACTTATTTTATTTTTTCTTGCAAATTTTAAAAAAGCTTCTGGCTTTTTTCCTTCAAGATCTGACATAAATCCATGCAAGAAAACTATGAATGGAGAATTTTTATGAATTTTACAAATATGTCTAATTTTCTTAGTCTTTGAAATTTTGTGGAATCTGAAATTTGCCATAATCGTTTATAAGAATTGTTAATTAATATATAATCATATCAAATGTCATCTAATTTAAAAGTTTTGCAAGTAATACCAAAACTTGGATATGGTGGTGCAGAGACCGGCTGTTATGATATTGCTCACTATTTGCCAGAAAACGGTTGTAAATCATTTATAGTTACTAGTGGTGGTGAGTTACTTAAATTTGTAGATAAAAATAAAGTAAAAGTTTTTAGACTTCCAGTTCAAAGTAAAAATCCAATATTAATTTTAATTAATGCAATAATTTTAACTTTTATTATTTTAATTAATAATATTTCGATCATACACGCCAGAAGTAGAGCGCCTGCATGGTCTTGTTTAATAGCCTCCAAGATAACAAGTAGGAAGTTTGTAACTACATTTCATGGAACTTATAATTTCAAAAGTAATTTGAAAAAATTATATAATTCAGTAATGGTTCGATCTGATTTAATTATTGCAGGATCAAATTTTATTTTTTCACACATCAAAGAAAATTATTCAAATTATTTAAATCAAAAAAAAAAATTATTAGTAGTATTTAGGGGAATTAATGTTGATTATTTTGATCCTACTACAAAACTTGAATCTGAAGAAAAAAAATTATTAAAACAATGGGAAATAGAAAAAGATAAAAAGATTATACTTTTGCCTGGTAGATTAACTACCTGGAAGGGACAAGAGGTGTTTATTGAAGCAATCAATCTGGCAAATATTGAATTAGGTTATGAGGCATTTTATGCTGTTATCCTTGGAAGTGATCAGGGAAGAGATTTGTATAAAAAAAAACTAATAAGACTTTCAGAACAATATAGGTTAACTAAACAGCTAAGATTTATCGATCACTGCAAAGATATGGCATTAGCTTACAAAGTGTCTGATATAATTGTTTCAGCTTCTATTGAACCAGAAGCTTTTGGTAGAGTTTCTGTAGAGGCCCAATCTATGGAGAAACCAATTATTGCGAGTAATATTGGTGGCTCTAATGAGACTGTCATTGATGAAAAAACAGGCTATTTATTTAAAGCGGGTGATGCAAAGTCTTTAAGTCAGAAAATTTTAAAAACACTGACAATTGACGAAACTCAATTAAAATTAATTGGTGTTGAAGGAAGAAAAAATATAGTTCAAAAATTTAATGTTGAAAAAATGTGCTTTTCTACTTATTCAGAGTATAAAAGATTAATAAATTAAATGCCTATAATTACATTACCTGATGGAAATAATATTGATTTCCCAAATAAAGTTACTGGATTAGAAGTAGCAGAAAAAATTAGCAAATCATTAGCTAAACAAGCAATGGTGATAAGTGTAGATGGTGAGTTAAAAGACTTAGAACATCTAATTGAGAAAGACTGTTCAGTAAAAATTTTTACATCTAAAAATCCTGAGGGTCTAGAAACCATTAGACATGATACTGCTCACATATTAGCAATGGCAGTACAAGAATTGTTCCCAGGAACACAAGTTACAATTGGCCCTGTAATTGAAAACGGATTTTATTATGATTTTGCTAGAAAAGACCCATTTACAGAAGACGATTTAACAGAGATTGAAAACAAAATGAAAGAAATTGTTGATCGAGATGAGATTACTAAAAGGGAAGTTTGGGACAGAAATAAAGCCATAGATCATTTTAAAAAAAAAGGTGAGATCTATAAAGCTGAGTTAATTGAAGCAATACCGGAGAATGAAGATGTTTCAATTTATTTTCATGGAGATTGGCATGATCTTTGTAGAGGACCCCATCTTTCCTCAACAGGTAAAATTGGAAAATACTTCAAATTAATGAAAGTTTCAGGAGCTTATTGGAGAGGTGATTCAAACAATGAAATGCTTCAAAGAATTTATGGTACAAGTTGGGCTTCTCAAAAAGATTTAGATGAGCATCTAAAAAGAATAGAAGAAGCAGAAAAAAGAGATCATAGAAAATTAGGAAAAGAAATGGACTTGTTTCATTTTAGAGAAGAAAGTCCAGGCTCAGTTTTTTGGCATGAGAGAGGGTGGGCATTATTTCAAAAATTAATTAATTATATGAGAAGCAGACAAGATGCTGCTGGATACAAAGAGGTAAATACACCTGAAATTTTAGACCGACAATTGTGGGAAAAATCTGGTCACTGGGAAAAATATGGAGAGAATATGTACACTTCAGAAACTCCTGATGAAAAAGTGTTTGCGATAAAACCAATGAATTGTCCTGGTCACATACAAGTATTTAATCAAGGATTGAAAAGTTATAGAGATCTTCCATTACGTATCACAGAATTTGGTAAGGTTCATCGTTACGAACCATCAGGTGCCTTACATGGTTTACTTAGAGTAAGAGCTTTTACACAAGATGATGCGCATATTTTTTGTGCAGAAGATCAAATTACGAGTGAGTGTTTAAATGTAACAAATTTAATATTAGATATTTATAAAGATCTTGGTTTTGAAAACGTGATTTTAAAATATGCTGATCGACCGGAGGTTAGAGTTGGAGATGATGAGGTTTGGGATAAGGCAGAAGCTTCACTTCTTGAAGCAGTTAAAGCTTCTAAGTTAGAATATAGCATCAATAAAGGTGAAGGTGCCTTCTATGGTCCAAAAATTGAATTTGTTTTAAGAGATGCTATTGGAAGAGATTGGCAATGTGGAACCTTGCAAGTTGATTTAAATTTACCTGGAAGATTAGATGCATCATATGTTGATAAAGACGGAACAAAAAAAGTTCCTGTTATGCTTCATAGAGCGTTGTTTGGTTCTCTAGAAAGATTTATAGGAATATTGATTGAAAATTATGCTGGCAAATTTCCTTTTTGGATTTCACCTTTACAAACAATGGTAATTCCAATTTCAGAAGAATTTAATGATTACGCAATAGAAGTATCTAAAAAAATTAAAGATGCAGGCATAAGTTCTGCAGTTGATATTAAAAATAATAATTTAAACTATAAAATTAGAGATCATTCTTTGGCGAAAATACCTCTTTTATTAATTTGTGGTAAAAAAGAAGTTGACTCCAATTCAGTAACGATTAGAAGGTTAGACTCTAATAAACAAGAAAATATGGATATAGATTCATTTTTAAAAACTTTCTCTGCTTTAAATAAAGCAACATCAAACTAAGTGGCAGATTTCAAACAAAATTACTTCCAAAGAAGAACAAAGGATAGAGGTCCAAGATCTAATAACAGAATATCTTCACCAGATGTTCAAGTAATTGCAAGTGATGGTGAAAATCTTGGAGTGATCAGTACTAATGAAGCTATATCAATGGCAAAAAACCAAGGATTAGATTTAATTGAAATTGCACCTAATGCAAACCCACCTGTATGTAAAATTATGGATATGGGTAAGTATAAATATGATGCTCAAAAAAAAGCAAATCTTGCAAAAAAGAAACAAAAAATAATTTCATTAAAAGAAATTAAAATGAGACCTGTAACAGAAACTCATGATTACGAATTTAAGGTCAAAAATGCAAAAAAATTTATCTCCAAAGGAGATAAAGTTAAATTTACTATCAGATTTAAAGGGCGAGAGCTTCAACACTCTCATTTAGGCAATGAACTGATGGGTAAAATTAAAGAGGATATGAAGGATATTGGCAGAGTAGAGTTGCAACCCAAATTTGATGGGAAGCAAATGATTATGGTAATTCAACCTTTATAAGCCTTAATAGAGGTTGTAAAATTTCAACATTCTTTGTATAAGTCCGCAGAATTATGCCAAAATTAAAAACAAAAAGCTCAGCAAAAAAAAGATTTAAAATATCAGCTAAAGGTAAAGTTATATCTGCTCAAGCAGGTAAAAGACACGGTATGATTAAACGAACGAATTCACAAATTAGAAAATTAAGAGGCACTACAACTTTGTCTAAACAAGATGGCAAAATTGTTAAATCATACATGCCTTACAGTTTAAGAGGGTAACAATGGCAAGAGTTAAGAGAGGCGTAACAAGTAAAGCAAAACATAAAAAAGTTTTGAAAGCCGTAAAAGGTCAGTGGGGCAGAAGAAAAAATACTATCAGAGTTGCTAAACAAGCTATGGAGAAATCCATGCAATATGCTTACAGAGATAGAAGAAATAAAAAAAGAGATTTCAAATCATTATGGATACAGAGAATTAATGCCGGTGTAAGAGCAGAGGGTATGACTTATTCAAAATTTATTAATGGTTTAAGTAAATGTGGTGTTGCAATAGATAGAAAAATTTTAGCTGAAATTGCTTACGATAGTCCGGAAGCATTTAAAACAATTGTACAAAAAGCTCAATCCGCTTTAAATTAATCCCTATTGTTTTTATTTCTTAAGGAAATAATCTACTAATATGTCAGACATAAAAAATATTAGAGATCAATTTTTATCAAAGCTTAAAAATGAGCTAAGCTTAGATGAAATCAATTCAATCAAAACAGAGTTATTTGGAAAAAATGGTCAAATTTCATCTTTATTCAAAACTGTAGGATCAATACCAGAGTCTGACAGAAAAACTTTTGCAGCTGATTTAAATAAAATAAAAGATGAACTCCAATCTTTAATTTCAGAAAAGATTAAAGAAATAGAAACAAAAGAAGTTAATCAAAAACTTGAAAAAGAAAAAGTTGATATAACTTTACCTGGAAGACCTTTTGTTAGAGGAAAAATTCATCCTGTATCTCAAACTATAGATGAAATTTCATCTATATTTTCTGAAATAGGTTTTAGTGTTGAAGAAGGACCAGATGTAGAAAATGAATATAATAATTTTACTGCACTAAATACTCCAGATAATCACCCAGCTCGTGATATGCACGATACTTTTTATTTAGACGAAAATAAGGAAGTTTTGTTAAGAACGCATACTTCACCAGTTCAAATTAGAACTATGTTAAAAGACAAGCCACCATTTAAAATTATTGCTCCAGGTAGAACATATAGATCAGATAGTGATCAAACACATGCGCCAATGTTCCATCAGGTTGAGGGCCTTCATATAGATAAAGATATTAACATGGGTCATTTAAAGGGATGTTTAAATTATTTTATTAAAGAGTTCTTTGAAGTGGAAAAAATCAAAATGAGATTTAGACCAAGTCATTTCCCTTTTACAGAACCATCTGCAGAAGTAGATATTGGTTACGAAATTAAAGATGGTAAAATTGTTATAGGAGAAGGGGATCAGTGGCTTGAAATTTTAGGATGTGGAATGGTTCATCCAAATGTTTTAAAAAATGTTAAAGTTGATCCTGCTAAATACCAAGGATATGCATTTGGCATAGGTATAGACAGGTTAGCTATGCTAAAATATGGTATTAATGATTTAAGAGCTTTCTTTGACTGTGATTATAGATGGTTAAATCATTTTGGATTTGATCCTCTTGATGTTCCTACAAATTATAGAGGTCTAAGTAGATGAAGATAACATTTGATTGGTTAAAAGATCATTTATCTGTAAGTACCAAGGAAGAGAAGTTACTTGAGAAATTAACTGATATTGGACTTGAAGTTGAAAGTGTTGAAAATTTATCTGCAGGTTTAGATTTATTTAAAGTAGCAAAAATTTTAAAAACCGAAAAACATCCTAATGCAGACCGTTTAAAAGTTTGTGATGTTGATGTGGGTGAAAAAGAAATTAAGAAGGTCGTATGTGGTGCACCGAATGCTAGAGAAGGTTTAATCACTGTTTATGCTCCTCCTGGTGCGGTTATTCCAAAAAATAAAACTAAATTAGTTATAGCAAAAATTAGAGATGTTACATCTTATGGTATGCTTTGTTCTGAATCAGAACTCAATTTGTCTGAAGAAAGTGATGGGATTACTGAGCTTTCGTCTTCGAAATACAACAATAGTATCGGAAAAAGTTTTTTTACTCAATCTAGTTCTAATTTGATTGATTTATCGATCACACCCAACAGACCGGACTGTCTTGGTGTTAGAGGGATAGCTAGAGATTTAGCAGCTTCAGGCTTTGGTAAATTAAAAAAGATAAAAGAACAAAAAATAAAATCGAAAAAATCTCAAAAAATTAAAGTAAAAATTACAAACGAAAAAAACCAAGGATGTTTTTCTTTTGGAAGCTGTTTGGTAACAAATGTAAAAAATACTGAAAGTCCAAAGTGGTTAAAGGATAAATTAATTTCTATAGGTCAAAAACCTATTTCAGCAATTGTTGATATTACAAATTATGTAATGATTGATATTAATCGTCCATTACACGCATATGATGCTGATAAAATTGAAAAAGGTATAATTGTTAGAAACTCAAAATCAGGTGAAGAGTTTACGGCTTTAGATAACAAAACCTATAAACTTGAAGATGATATGTGTGTAATTAGTGATGACAAGGGTGTGTTAGGACTTGGTGGTATCATTGGAGGTACAAGGTCTGGGACAGAAATGGATACACAAAACGTTTTAATCGAGTCAGCTTATTTTGATCCAAGATCAATTAGAAGAACAGCAAAAAGATTAAATATTGATACAGATGCAAAATTTAGATTTGAAAGAGGAATAGACCAATTATCAATTGAAGAAGGTTTAAATAAAGCAGCTTTTTTAATTAAAGAAATTTGTGGTGGTGAAATTAGTAAGCTAGATATTCAAAAAATTAGTACATTTAAAAATCAAGTAATTAAATTTGATCCAAATTCATTTGAAAAAGTTACAGGTTTTAAAATTCTAACAAAAGATATGTTAAAAATTTTAGACAACTTAGGTTTTACATGTAAAAAAGATAAAAAAGTTTTCAAACTAAGTATTCCATCGTGGAGACCAGATATTACTCAGGAAATAGATGTTGTTGAGGAATTGGTAAGAATAGTTGGTTATGATAAAATAAAGATAGAAGAACCTATCAAAGAGAGAAAAAAATCCACTTTAACACAAACTCAAAAATTGTTTCATTTCCTTCAAAGATCTGTTGCTTCAAAAGGTTATTTGGAGGCAATTACTTGGTCTTTCACAGATGCAAAATATAATAATCATTTCAAAGGACAAAATGATGAATTAAAAATTGTGAACCCTATAAGTTCAGAATTGGGAGTTTTAAGAAATTCAATATTTTCAAATTTAATTATGTATATGAGCAAAAATATAGATAGAGGATTTAAAGATTTATCTATTTTTGAAATAGGACCAACATTTTTTGGAAAACAACCTGGTGAACAAAATATAGTAGTTTGTGGTTTAGCAGCTGGAAAAAAATCTCGTCTTTCTTGGTTAGAAAAAGAGAGAAATGTCGATGTTTTTGATATTAAAAAAGATGTAGTTCAAACTTTAGTTGAAGCAGGTTACGATGCAGAAAAATTTTTTATTGATGATGAAACACCTGATTATTATCATCCGGGAAAATCAGGAAGATTATTTTTGAATAGAGGTAAAGAAAGTGTGGCTGCATACTTTGGTGAAATTCATCCAAATATCATTAAGCAAATAGATTTGAAAACCGAGTCTTTAGTAGGTTTTGAAATATTTCTTGATAATTTAAAATTACCAAAAAAATCATTAAAAGATCAAAAAACAAAATATTCTGTTTCAGATTATCAAAAGTCAGAAAGGGATTTTGCTTTCATAGTTGATAAGAAAATAAAGGTTCAAGATTTGGTAAACGTCATATCAAATGTTGATAAAAACTTGATTTCAAACATTAAAGTTTTTGACGTTTATGAGGGTGACAATATTCCTGAAAACCAAAAATCAATTGCGATCAGTGTTACAATTCAATCTCAAGAAAAAACTTTAAAAGAAGCAGATTTAGATCAAATAAATAAATCAATTATAGAAACAGTCGAAAATAAAACTGGCGCTAAAATTCGATCCTAAAGCCAATGAGTTCAATCGATAATATAAGAAATTTTGCAATCATTGCACATATTGATCATGGAAAATCAACTATTGCAGATAGAATAATTCATAGTTGTGGTGGCTTGACTGAAAGAGAGATGAAAGCCCAAGTTTTAGACTCAATGGATATTGAGCGAGAGAGAGGTATCACAATAAAGGCTCAAACAGTAAAGCTAAATTATAAAGCTAAAGACGGAAAAGAATATATTTTAAATATTATAGATACCCCGGGCCATGTAGATTTTAGCTATGAGGTAAGTAGATCATTATATGCATGTGAAGGATCAATTTTGATTGTGGATAGTACACAAGGAGTTGAAGCCCAAACTTTAGCAAACGTTTATCAAGCATTGGATTCAAATCATGAAATTGTTCCCGTATTAAATAAAGTAGATTTACCAGCGTCTGATTTAGATAGAACAAAAAAGCAAATTGAAGAAGTTATTGGTATAGATACTGAAAATGCCATTCCTTGCTCAGGAAAAACTGGAGAGGGAATAGAAGATATTTTAGAGCAAATAATAACTAATTTACCGGCTCCAAAAGGAGAAAGTACGTCAGATTTAAAATGTTTATTAGTAGACAGTTGGTACGATACCTATTTAGGTGTTGTTATATTGGTTAGAGTGATTGATGGTAAACTATCAAAACACATGAAGATTAAAATGATGTCCACCAATCAAGAATATATTGTTGAAAAAGTTGGTGTTTTTACACCAAAGCCAGTTGATATTGATGAGTTAAAAACAGGGGAAATTGGTTTTATTACTACTGGTATAAAAGTATTATCAGAAACAAAGGTTGGTGATACTATTTGTGATGCAGTAAACCCATTAAAAGAAGCATTACCAGGTTTTAAACCAAGTAAACCTGTAGTATTTTGTGGATTATTCCCTGTAGATAGTTCAGAGTTTCAAAAATTAAAAGATGGTTTGGCAAAGTTACAATTAAATGATGCAAGCTTTTCTTATGAACCAGAATCGTCTTCTGCTTTAGGTTTAGGATTTAGATGTGGGTTTTTAGGTTTACTTCATTTAGAAATTGTAACAGAAAGACTTGAAAGAGAATTTGATGTAAATTTGTTAACAACAACTCCCGGAGTTGTTTACAAAGTTAATTTAAATAACGGAGAAATCATGGATTTACAAAATCCATCAAGCTTACCAGATCCTACTTTAATAAAATATATAGAAGAACCTTGGATAAAAGCCACTATTATTACCCCAGACCAATATTTAGGTTCAATAATTAAAATGTGCCAGGATAAAAGAGGAATACAAACTAATCTCAGTTATTCTGGAAATAGAGCAGTTGTAAATTATGAGCTTCCTTTGAATGAAGTTGTATTTGATTTTAACGATAGTTTGAAATCAATGACTAGTGGATACGCTAGTTTCGATTATGAAATTATCGAACACCGAGAGGGAGAATTAGTTAAACTTGGTATTTTAGTAAATAGTGAACCTGTGGATGCATTAGCTATGATGATACATAAAGATTTTGCTCAAAAAACCGGTAGAGAAGTTTGTGGAAAATTAAAAGATTTAATACCTAGACATAATTTTATGATACCAGTTCAAGCTGCTATAGGAGGAAAAATAATTGCAAGAGAAACAATTAAAGGTTTTAAAAAAGATGTATTAACTAAAATTCATGGTGGTGGAGCTACAGATCGTAAAAGAAAACTACTTGAAAAGCAAAAAAAGGGAAAAGCAAGATCAAAGCAATTTGGAAGAGTTGAAATTCCTCAGGAAGCATTTATTGGAGTATTAAAAATAAAAAGTAAAAACTAATTTTTTTTTTCAAAAAATATATCGTATTCTATCATTTTTCCATCTTTTGTTCTTAGACCATTTTCAAAAAAAATTGGTTCGAAATTATTTTCTTTCATAAATTGTAAAATTTTCCAATGACTACTTTGATTTTGATAAAGTGGAATTACAGACATTTCAGATTTAATATATTTAATTTTATTTAAATATTTTCCTAAACTTTTTAAAACTTCTAGATCATTACCTTGAGTATCGGTTTTAAGAAAAATGGAACTTTGTTGTCTTAAATTTTTTTTGATAAAATCATCTAACCTTAAAAAATTAATATTTTGAGTTGATACAATATTTGTTTTCTTCAAATTCTCTTTAAGTATCTTGTTTTGCTTTTTGATAGAACTTAATGTAGATCCAGTATCAGCTGAAATATAAAATTTTTTTGTGGAATTTTTATTATTTATTCCAAAATTGTAAATTTTTACTTCTTTTCTATTTTTAAATTTATCTTCCAATTTCTTTATAAGATACGGATTTGGTTCAATTAAAAAAACTTCTTTGAAATTATTTAATAATTCATAGGAAAACTCTCCATAATTGGCACCCACATCTATTAAAGTATCACATTTGTTTTTAAATAATCTCAGTTTTATAATGTCATTTATTAAATTAGATTTTTTAATTTTGCTAAAAGAATAGCCATAATAATTAAAAATTTTCTTAAGCATAAACTATTATATGATTATTAATTCTTAAATAAAATATAATATTTAAAATTATTAAAAGGAGAGGTGGCCGAGTGGTTTAAGGCGCACGCTTGGAAAGCGTGTATAGAAATTTCTATCGTGGGTTCGAATCCCACTCTCTCCGCCACCAAAAAATACTAATTTATTAAAAGCAAAATAAAAAAAAAAGATTATATTTAGGCTATGAAAATTTGTATTTTATATAGCTCCCCAAAACTTGGAGATCTATTTTTACACCTACCATTTATTAAAGCAATTTCAGAAAATTATAAAACAAAAGTTTCTGTTTGTGTCAATCAACACATAAATATTAAAAGTATTTTAAAAGAACAGAGTTATATTGATGAGGTGTTTGAAAGTTATTTTAGAAGAGGGAGATACTTTTTTAAAGATCTGTTAAATCTTTCAAATGAACTTAAAAAAAAAAATTTTGATAAAGCTTTTATTTTAGAAAAAACAAAAGGAACTGCAATTGCATGTAAATTAGCTAGAATTTCTAAAATATATGGGTTTGGAATTGGTTCACAAAAATATTTTGTTAATAATGAAGTATTATTAAAAAAAGAAGATCTGAGGTATAACTATACGGAACAATCGAAAAAGTTTTTAAATAAATTAAATATAAATGTAAATTTTAATGATAGATTCTTAAGTTTGAAAAATTTTGAAAATTTATCGCTTTTAAATGAATTTAAAAAATTTCCTAAACCTTGGGTATGCTTAGCAGTTGACTCCACAGAAAAGAACAGAATTTGGCCAATGAAAAATTTTTCTATGGTGGCTGATCAGTTATATGAAAAAAAATTAGGCAACACTTTTTTTGTTATAAATTCACAAAATTACGAGAATTATTTTCAAAATTTAATTAATAATTCCAAAAATCCAAATTTATTTTTAGATTGTAAAAAATATAATAGAAAAGAAATTATAAATATAATTAGTTTATGTGAATATTTTGTTGGAATTGACTCTGGACCATCATGTGTTGCTGGAGCTTTGCAGAAAAAAACATTTTGTATTATAGGTGCAACTGACGCAACTTTACCTCAGTATGGGTCAATGATTAAAATAAAAAGTCATATTTATAACTCAAGTAGAGAAATTGGTATAAAAAGATGTGGAGATAATTTTGCCTCAGACAATAGTGAAGTTAAAACTATAAAAGCAGAACATGTAACTGATATAATAATAAACAATCTTGAAGTTAGCTGACGCTTTTGAAAAATTGTATATAATCTTAAAAAAGTGTTGATATTAAACACTTTTTTTAAATATCGTTTTAGATTTAAGAAATTTAAAACTAATAAATTTATTAAAAAATGATATAAATTTATCTCTCCATTATTTTAAAATGACAAAAACAAATACTTATCAAGCAGACTCTATTAAAGTTCTAAAAGGTTTAGAAGCTGTTAGAAAAAGACCGGGGATGTACATAGGAGATACCGACGATGGTACTGGTTTGCATCATATGGTTTATGAAGTTGTAGATAATTCTATAGACGAGGCATTAGCGGGTCATTGTAAAAATATTAATGTAAAAATTAACCCTGATGGAACAATTACTGTGAATGATGATGGAAGAGGTATTCCTGTTGACCTGCACAAAGGGGAAAAAAAATCTGCAGCTGAGGTAATTATGACTCAACTTCATGCTGGAGGTAAGTTTGATCATGACTCATATAAAGTTTCTGGTGGACTACATGGAGTTGGTGTTTCAGTTGTTAATGCATTGTCAGAAAAATTAGAATTAGAAATTAATAGAGATGGAAAAAAACATTTTATAGAGTTTAAAAATGGTGAAGCAAAATCACCTCTAAAGGTAGTTGGCAAATCTAAAAATACAGGTACTCAAATAACATTCTTACCTTCAAAAGATATATTCTCATCAATTAAATTTAGTGCAAATGTTTTAATTAAAAGAATGAGAGAGTTAGCTTTCTTAAACAAAGGTATTAAAATAATTTTTACTGATGCTAGTCAAAAAAAAGAAAAAATATCTGAATTTAAATATGATGGTGGTGTTTTAGAGTTTGTAGATTTTTTAGATGAGAAAAGAGAAAAACTACAAAATAAAAATGGTAATGATTTATTTCGAAAACCAATTTACATTGAAGGCAAAAAAAATAACATTGAAATAGAGTGTTCATTAAAATGGAATGCTGGTTATACAGAAGATATATTTCCATACACCAATAATATTTATCAAAAAGATGGTGGAACACATTTATTAGGTTTTAGAAGTGCTCTTACAAGAGTCGTAAATAAATATGCCAATGAAAATAATTTATTAAAAAAGAATAAATTAGCTATTTCAGGAGATGATATTAAAGAGGGCTTAACGTGTGTGCTTTCAACTAAAATCCCTGATCCTAAGTTTTCTTCACAAACCAAAGATAAGCTAGTTTCGTCTGAGGTAAGAATGATTGTTGAAACTTTGGTAAATGAAAAATTATCAATTTGGTTTGATCAAAATCCATCAATTGCCAAAATAGTTTTGGCTAAAGTTATTCAAGCAGCTATGGCTAGAGATGTTGCAAGAAAAGCGAGAGAAAATGTAAGAAGAAAAGGAGCCCTTGAGTTAAGTGGATTACCAGGAAAATTAGCTGATTGTCAGATAGGAAAACAAGAAGGTACGGAATTGTTTATAGTTGAAGGAGACTCAGCAGGTGGTTCTGCTAAACAAGGAAGAAACAGAGCAAATCAAGCGGTTTTGCCTTTAAGAGGTAAAATTTTAAACACTTATGTAGAGGACATAAATTTAAAAAAAAATGGCAATGGCAATGGTAATGGTTCAGATCTAAGAACAAAAGCTCTTGCAAAAATGATATCTTCAAATGAGATAGTAACATTAATTAATGCACTGGGACTTGATCCTAAATCTCAGGAAATAGATTTAAAAGATCTAAGATACGGTAAAATAATTATAATGACCGATGCTGATGTTGATGGTTCTCACATAAGAGCATTGTTGTTAACTTTTTTTAATAACAAACCATTTAATAAATTAATTGAAAATGGACATGTTTATTTAGCCCAACCACCATTGTTTAAAATTAATAAAGGTTCAAAAGGGATTTATATTAAAGATGAAAAAGAATTAGAGGATTATATCGTAAATAATAACAAGGAATTAAAGAAATTGAAAAGAGGCTCAAAAGACTATTCAAATGCATTAGATTTAGAAAAATCAAAAATGAATATACAAAGGTTTAAGGGTCTTGGTGAAATGAATCCAGAAGAGTTGTGGAATACAACTTTAGATCCTGAAACTAGAAATTTGCTTCAAGTGCAGTACTCTAAAGATCTTAAAAAAGATCAAAGTCTTATCCATACACTAATGGGAAGTGATGTTGCGTTAAGAAAAGATTTCATAGTCTCAAATGCTATCAATGTAAAAAATCTTGATATTTAAAAATGAAGTTTTTTGAAACTTCAAAACACCACTCATTCAAAAAATCTATTTATATTACCTTAAGATGGATTGGTATAATTGGACAGCTAATTGCAGTTAATTTTGTATACTTTGTATTAGATTTTAAATTTGACTTTATAACCTCTAATCTAATTATAATCATTGGAGTTATAAGTAATTTTTACTTAATTTTTATTTATAAAAAAACTCAATTATCCGACAGATCAGCTTTCATTTTTTTAGTTATTGATATTTTGCAATTAGCTATTTTGCTTTACTTGTCAGGTGGAATTCTTAATCCATTTGTTATCTTTATAATTATTCCAAGTGTATTTTCATCATCTAATTTAAGTTTTAGAACAAATACTATGCTTGTGTTGTTAACAGCTTTATCAATTATATTGTTAACTTTTTATTCAACAGAATTACCTTCTCCACTTGGAGATCATTTTCATGTAAGCCCTTATTATTATTACTCTATCCCGATTGCTTTGATTATTGCTCTTGTTTTTTTAAATTATTTTGCGATGACATTTGGAACTCAATCTAGGTTAAGAAAAGAAGCTCTTACGAAAATGGAAGAAGTAATGGCCAAAGAACATGAACTATTGTCCTTGGGTGGTCAAGCGGCAGCAGCTGCTCATTCATTAGGAACACCTCTTTCAACCATAAAAATAATTACTCAAGAATTACTAAAACAATTTGAAGGCAATAAAGACGTAGAAAAAGATATTAATTTATTATCTAGTCAGGTTGAAAGATGTAATGAAATATTAAAAAAATTAACTTTAAATCCAGACGAAGAGGATGAGTTTATTGATATAGATATTACAATTAGAGATTACCTAAATGAAATTATAAATTCATTTAAAGAGATAAGTACAAAGAAGTTTATTTTTAATTTTGATCAAGACTCTAATTCGAAAAAAATAGTTAAATCTATAGAAATTGTTTATGGACTAAGAAATTTTATAGGTAATGCTAATAAATTTTCTGATGAAAATATTTTCATAAATTTAAAGAGTGATAGTGAATTTACCGAAATAAGTATTGAGGATGATGGTCCAGGTTATCCAAAAGATATTTTATCAAAAATAGGAGAGCCATATTTAAAATCAAATAATCCTCAAGATAAATCAAAAACAGGACTAGGTTTAGGTTTGTTTATAGGAAAAACACTGTTAGAAAAAAATTTTGCTTCTGTTATATGTAGAAACTCTAAAACAAGATCTGGCGCAGAAGTAATAATTAAATGGAGAAATACAGATTTATTTAATATTTAATGAAATTTTTTCTTTGTTTCGAACAAAGAGCTAAGTTGAGATATCATTACATCTCCTAACTCATTTACATCAGTAATTTTTATAGCTCTGTTGTAATATCTTGAAACATCATGTCCAATACCAATCGCTAAAATTTCAATATCAGATTTATTCTCAATAAATTTGACCATCTTCTTCAAATGTTTTTCTAAAAAATCTCCTGAATTTACTGAAAGTGTTGAGTCATCAACTGGAGCTCCATCAGAAATTACCATTAAAATTTTTCTTTCTTCTTTTCTTTTTTTAATACGGTTGTATGCCCAAGATATAGCTTCGCCATCAATATTTTCTTTTAACAAACCCTCTTTTAACATCATGCCTAAATTATTTTTTGCTTGTCTCCAATGTGTATCCGCACCTTTATAAATTATATGTCTTAGATCGTTAAGTCTTCCAGGTGTTTTTGGTTTTGAATTTTTAGTCCAAAATTCTCTACTCTGTCCACCTTTCCAGTTTTTTGTAGTAAATCCTAAAATCTCTACTTTGACCGAACATCTTTCGAGTGTCCTTGACAAAATATCTGCACAAATAGCAGCAATTGTTATTGGTCTTCCTCTCATAGAACCAGAATTATCAATAAGTAAAGTTACAACTGTATCTTTAAAATCTAAATCCTTTTCTTTTTTAAATGACAAAGAGTTATATGGATCCATTATTATTCTTGGTAACTTTGAACTATCAAGTAAGCCTTCTTCTAAATCAAATTCCCAAGCTCTATTTTGTTTCGCTAGTAATTGTCTTTGAAGTTTATTAGCTAACTTGGTAATTACATCTTGGAAACCAATTAACTGCTGATCTAAATTTTTCCTAAGTTTAGTAGCTTCATCTGCATTTTCTAGATTTTCAGCTTTAACCACTTCGTCGTATTGTGTAGTAAATATTTTATAATCTATATTCGCATTATCAATTTTTTTTTGAATTACTTGCTCAGAGTTTTGCTCATCAGACTCAACATCAGATAATTGCTCATCCAAATTAAACTCGTCTATACTATAATCGGAATCAACAGATGCCTCTGTTTGCTGTTCATCATTTTCATCTTTGCTATCTTCATTATCTTTATTTTGGTCATCATTTGAGGGATTGTCTTGACCTTGATCTTGATTTTCTTCCTCTTCTTGGTCTTCCTCATCGCTTTGAAAAATATCCATTTCTTCAAGTATTTCAGAAAATTTAGAACTGTATGTGTTTTGATTTTCTAAATTATTTAACAAAAACTCTTTATGCTTCTTAATTGATTGCTCAAAATCTTTTTCCCAGAAATTAAGCATTCTAGAAGTTAAAGGATTTAGGTCTATATTATGAAAATTTTTAAGCATATATAGCTCAAATGCTTCAGCAACAGGAACGTCTTCTTTTGTTTTAAGCTGATCTTTTCTTTTACGATTAACTATTTGTGAATAGTTTTCAGAAAAATTTTTTTGAATACCTTTTAACATTTTGCCTCCTAGGGCTTCATATCTAATCTTTTCAGCTATATTATATAAAGATCTAGATGAAGTGTTTGAAGGTAAATTTTTTTTGTAAATTTTTTCATTAGAAAACCTTTTTTTAAGTGCTGTAGAGTCTGTTTCAGCCCTTAATTTTATAAAATCACTTGGACTGGTTAGATCATTTATTTCAAAAGATGAAATATCTCTCGTTTTTTTATCTTCAGAAGATTTGTTGTTTATATCAATATCGTCTGCGATTACTTTTGCTGTTGAAGATAAAGCAATTCTAAATTTTTCTTTTAAATTTGTTTCTTTATTGCTCATTTAAATTTGAATATTGATCAAAGACTCAGGCAATTCTTCACCAAAACATCTTTGATAATATTCCGCGATTGTATTTTTCTCAATATCATCGCACTTATTTAAAAAGGTTACTCTAAATGCATATCCAGTATCCTTAAAAATTTCAGAATTTTCAGCCCAATGAAGGACTGTTCTTGGACTCATTACAGTAGATATATCTCCAGCAATAAAACCTTTTCTAGTTAAGGATGCTACTTTAATCATATTAGCAACTTTTTCTTTTCCCTTAGCATTATTTAAATTTTTATTCTTTGATAAAACTATATCCATTTCTCTATCTAGGCTTAGATAGTTTAATGTTGTTACAATATTCCATCTATCCATTTGACCTTGGTTAATTTGCTGTGTTCCGTGATAAAGTCCAGTAGTATCACCAAGCCCAACTGTATTAGATGTAGCAAACAATCTGAAATACTTATTTTGACTTATTACTTTGTTTTTATCTAGTAGTGTGAAATTTCCTTCAGCCTCTAAAACTCTTTGAATAACGAACATAACATCAGGTCTTCCAGCGTCATACTCATCAAATACTAAAGCAACTGGATTTTGAATTGACCATGGTAGAATACCCTCATTAAACTGTGTGACTTGTTTTCCATCTTTTAGGACAATTGCATCCTTACCTATTAAATCTATTCGACTAACATGACTGTCTAAATTTACTCGAATACAAGGCCAGTTTAATCTTGCAGCTATTTGCTCTATGTGTGTTGATTTTCCAGTACCATGATATCCTTGTACTAATACTCTTTTATTGAACGCAAATCCTGAAATGATTGCAAGTGTAGTATCTCTATCAAATTTATAGTTTTTATCTATTTCAGGCACATATTCACTTTTTTTTGAAAACGCATCTACTTCCATTTCAGAATCTATTCCAAAAGATTGTTTTAAAGAAACTTTTATGTCAGGTTGAATGTTAAGATTTGGAGTCAATTTTTTCCCTATAAGTGTTTTTTAGCTGTGTGTAAGCTAAAGTGATCAGTTTTAATTTTTCCTCGTATTTTTTATTTCCGGCATTCATATCAGGGTGAAATTTTTTAACAAGCACTTTGAATTTTTCTTGTATTTTTTGCCATTTTAAACCCACAGATATTCCCAATATTCCAAATGCTTTAATATCTTTGTGATCGAATTTAAATTGACGCATATGATTATAGTCTCCATTGAATTTATCTTTATCAAATTCATCTTTTAATGTTGTGTTCCATAGGACTTTAAAAAAATTATCAGAAGAACTAAAATTTTGAGTGGGTTTATGCCAAGTCATATCTGACTTTAAAAAATTGATTACTTGATTATCGCTCATCCCTGAAAAATAATTCCAGTTTTTGTTAAATTCTTTAACATGTTCCAGACAAAGCATTCTATATTTCCTGCTATTATCCTTCTCAATTGGCGCTCTGTATTCACCAATTTCATTACAATTATTCCAGTCACAAATATTTTTCATGATATAATATTTACTATATGGATATAAATGAATTAATTGCAATTATAAAAAAAAAATTATCAGATCAAATAAATATTCAAAGTATAGATATAGAAGATAAATCTTTTCTTCATAAAAATCACAAAGGTAATCAGGAAGGCAAATATCATTTAAAATTAAGTATAGTTTCTGATGAGTTAAAAAATATGAACAGAATTGAAAGCAATAAAAAAATTTACAAAGTATTAGATAAAGAGTTGAAAGAAACTATTCACTCAATTCAAATTCAATTATCTTAAGTAATCATTAAAAAATTTTTTCAGTCTTTGTTTTGGATATTCAATATTAATTTGTGGAGATCCAATTTTTTTTAAAAGTACTAAATTAATTTTTTGAGATTTATTTTTTTTATCCTTTGTCATGAAAAATAATATTTTATTTATATCTTTTTTTTTAAAAAATTTATTAACAGATATTGATAGATTTAGATTATTGATATGATTTAAAATTAGGTTGTAATCACTTTTTTTAAGTATTTTTAAATTTAAACTAAAACTTAATGCTGTCTTTATCCCTAGGATTACTGCTTCACCGTGATTTAATTTCTTATTGTAATTTAAGCTTGCTTCATAAGCATGGCCAAATGTATGTCCAAAATTTAAAACTTTTCTTAAATTTTTTTCTTTCTCGTCTTTTTCAACTACATTTTTTTTAATTTTACAGCTTTCATAAATTGCTTTTTCAATAAATGGAGAACTCAGTTTGGTAATTTTATTCACATTTTTATTTAAAAATTTAAAGAAATTTTTATCTCTTATCAGAGAATGTTTTAAAACTTCACCATATCCACAAACAATCTCTCTTTTTGGCAACGATTTAAGAAAATCAACATCTGATATAACTAGGTTCGGTTGATAAAAACTACCAATTAGGTTTTTTCCATAATGTGAATTTATGCCAGTTTTACCACCAATTGAAGAGTCAACTTGGGATAAAAGTGTTGTTGGTATATTTATAAATTTCATACCTCTTTTAAAAATACTAGATGCAAAACCACTTACATCACCTGTAATGCCCCCACCTATTGATATTATACAGTCATCTCTAGAAAAGTTTTTATTTAATAAAATTTCTAAGATCTTATTAATAATATTAAAGTTTTTATTGGCCTCGCTGGCATTAAAAAAACATATATGTATTTTCTTTTTTTTTAATGAATTTTTTATTTTAGTGATAAATTTTTTTGGCACATTTTTATCAACTACAAGAAGACATTGATTGAATGTTAAGGAATTATTTTTAATTATTTTTGATAGGTTGGTAATTAAATTTGATCCAATTATTATTGGATATTTTTGAGTTTTTGTTTCAATTTTTAATTTATTTGGTTTCATAAATTTCTTTAATTTTGCTTACTATTTCATTTTTTGTAAGATTATCACATTTGATTTCATATAAGGCTTTAGAATAAATGTTAGTTCGTTTTTTAATTAAATCAATTAAATCATTATCTGTAGCATTAATTGTTAAAGGTCTTTTTTTGCTATTTTTAATTCTTTCAACTAAAATTTTTTCATTCCAATTTAACCAAAATGAATAATGATTTTTTAAAACTTCATTTCTAATATTTTTATTTGCAAAAGCACCTCCCCCAAGAGAGACAACTGTAGAACTAAGTTTTAACTTTTTAAGTGTAGTTTTTTCCTCAATTTTTCTAAAATATTCTTCTCCTTTTGTTTCGAATATTTTTCGAATTGTTGTATTTAAATTTTTCTCTATTTCTTTATCTACATCTACAAAATTTAATTTAAATTTTTTTGCTACTAAAGAGCCTATAGAACTCTTACCAGATCCCATCATACCTAGAAAAACTAGATTTTTTTTTGATTTCATAAGTTTAAATATTGAAAAAACACAAATATGTCTTAATTTGAAATTAACTAAAGTTATATGCAATTCAACAAAAATACAAGTTCAGGTAAAAAAAGTATAATCGGACTAGTTGTTAAATCTATTTTTGGACTAGTAATTGTTCTTGGCGTTGTTTTAATTCTCAATTCAATTGATTTTCCTGCTCCTAAAAAGGAAATTGAAAAAATTATTCCTAATGAAAATTTTAAAATTGTTAAATAAAAAATTCTTTTTTATTTTTTTAAGCTATCTAATTATTTTAAATCCTATTCAAGCAGAAGATAATCCAATTGATATATGGAATCTTGAAAAAAAAGAAAATGAAACTGTTGAGGAAGCAGTTATTACCGAAGGTGAAAATAATAATGATCAAATAAGTGTTTTTGATATGCAGTCAGATAAAAATACTGGCTCGATAGAATTAGATGAAAATTTAATATCAAAAGAAGTCAAAATAGTAGGATTATACGATCCCGCAGAACACGGTTTGACTATTGATATGTGGACGAATTCTGATGGTCAAAAGTTAAAAAATTTATTCAACAGTTTAGAGAAAATTAATCTTTCTAATGATGCATTAGAAATTATGGAAGTCTCATTATTAACTAACGCTCATTATCCTAATCAAAATATTACTGAAAATGAATTTTTAAAATTTAAATCTGATTGGCTAATCAAAAATTCTAATTTAGAACTCATTGAAGAATTTTTGGTTAATAATCAAATTGTAAATTCTCATCCCAAACTAACCAGACACTTATTAGATAACTATTTATCAGATAAAAATATAAAGAAGACTTGTGAATTTTTTACAAAAATTAAAGAACCAGTTGAAGATGAGTATTTATCTAAATTAAATTTATATTGTTTAGTAAATTATGGAAAAAATGAAGAAGCCCAATTAATTCTAGATCTTAAAAAAGAGTTAGGTTTTCAAGATGAGTATTTTGAAAATAAAATGAATTACCTGTTTGGTTATATTGAAGAAGCATCCAAAGAAGTCTCTGAAAGTTCAGTGTTTGAGTTTCATTTAGCTCATAGAACAAATCCAGAATTTTCATTTGAACCCAATGAAAATACGCCTAAATTAATTTGGAAATATTTATCAAATTCAAATTTACTACCAGATCTAAGTAATGTTGACATAAATGATCAAGATAAAATCTTAATTATTGAAAAAGCTGCAAATTATAAAATTTTTTCAGAAAAAGAATTATTTGAATATTATAAAAAATTTCAATTTAATATTGATCAATTGTTAAGCGCAACTGATACTTACAAGTTGCTGTCTCCGTTAGAAGCTAGAGCGTTAATTTATCAAAGAGCACTTTTAACGAGTGAACCAGAATTAAAATTGAAATTTTTACAGTTGCTGAAGCAGTTATTTGAGGATAACAAAATTGGTTTAGCTTTTGATAAAGAGCTCAATAACTTTTTGAAGGAAATTGAAGCAAATAATGTTCCTTCAGATTATTTAAGTTTTTATAATAACTATTCAAAAAATCAGAATTCAGAGTTCAAAAAAATTCAATACAACAATAATATTTTACATCAATCTAAGTGGGTAAATTATTTTAGAGGAGATTATTCAAAATCTGAAATACAAGAAGATTTAAAAAAATTTCTTGATAGAATAATTTTTAGTAATGAAACTTTGTCCATTAAAGATATAATTTTTATAGAAAGTCTGAAATCAGATGGAGTAGAAATACCAAACGAGTATGAAAGTTTGTATTCACAAAAACCTTTTGAATTTGACGAAAATTTAGCTGAGTTGATAGAAGCAAATGAAGTTGGAACAGTTTTATTATCTTTAATTGAGATAATAGGTAATGACAAAATAGAAAATATTGATGAAAAAAGACTTTATTTTATTTCGAATACCTTAAATCAAATAAATGCTGACCTAATTAGAAATAAACTTTTGCTAAAAGTTCTTCCTTTAAAAGTATAAAAATTATAATAACATATAAATTTTATGGCGATAAGAACGATTATTACAGAACCAAACAAATTACTTCGACAAGTATCAAAAACTGTAGAAGCCGTTGGAAGTGAAGAGCAAAAATTAATGAATGATATGCTCGATACAATGTATGATGCTAATGGTATTGGTCTTGCAGCAATTCAGATTGGTATACCAAAAAGAATTATAGTGATGGATATAAGCAAGGATGAAAACAAAAAAGAGCCTAGATACTTTGTAAATCCAGTAATAAAAAATAAAGATCCACTTAAGGCAACTTATGAAGAAGGGTGTTTGTCTGTGCCAAATCAATTTGCTGAAATTGATCGACCGAGTAAATGCGAGGTAGAATATTTGGATTACAATGGAAAGAAACAGTTACTAAAGGCAGATGGATTACTTGCAACATGCATACAGCATGAAATGGATCATTTGGAAGGGATATTATTCATCGATTATCTCTCAAAACTAAAAAAATCAATGATCATAAAGAAACTTTCAAAATTAAAATCAAATACAGCTGAAGTTTAAAAAATGTCAAAAAAGTTAGTGTTTATGGGTACGCCCATGTTTGCTGTACCAATTTTAAAATCTTTATATCAAAATGGATATAATATTTCTTATGTTTATACACAGCCACCTCAAAAATCAAAAAGAGGACAAAAAATTAATAAGTCTCCAATACAAGGTATTTCTGAAACTTTAAATTTAGAATATAGAACGCCGCCAGTTATAAATAATGAAGAGGAGTATAATTTTTTAAATTCTTTAGATGCTGATTTAGCAATAGTTGTTGCTTATGGACAAATCATACCTAAAAAATTTCTAAACCTAACTAAAAAAGGTTTTATAAATATACATGCATCTTTACTGCCTAAATGGAGAGGTGCTGCACCAATTCAAAGGTCAATTATGAATTTAGATCAGGAGACTGGAATAAGTATAATGAGAATTGCTGAAAAATTAGATACAGGACCAGTTTGTAATAATTATAAAATCCAACTTAATGAAAATTTGAATGCGTTAGAAATTAGTGAAAAGCTTTCTAGCTTAGCAGCAGAAAAAATTTTAGATAACGTAGATGATATTTTAGATGGTAAAGCAAATTTTATTGAGCAGGATCATTCGAATGCAACCTATGCATCTAAAATTCAAAAAACTGAAGGTCAAATTAACTGGGATGAAAATGCTGAAAAAATTATTGGTAAGATAAACGGTTTATATCCATCCCCAGGAGCATTTTTTATGTTTAATGGAGAAAGATATAAAATTCTAAAAGCTCAAGTTGGAAGAGCTCAAGGAACTCCAGGGTTAGTATTGAGTGATAATCTTGAAATTGCTTGTGGTAATAATCAATCGATAATTATTAAGGAAATTCAGAGGCAAGGGAAAAGACCTCAAAATATTGGTGAATTTATTCAAGGTTCACAGATAAAAAAAGGTTCAAATATATAAATGTTTAGATATCAGCTTTTGATAGAATATTTAGGCACAAATTACAAAGGTTGGCAAATTCAAAAAAAAAATAAAACCATTCAAGGAATACTTCAAGACAAAATTAGAAAGTTATTAAAAGAAAATATTACTATAGTCGGATCGGGTAGGACAGATGCTGGTGTTCATGCTATCGAGCAGTCAGCACATTTTGATTTAAAAAATAAATTATTGAACTTAGATAAATTTATTAACTCAATTAATCACTTTTTAAAAAATGAAAATATTACAATTCTTAAAATAAGAAAAAGAACTAGTAACTTTCATTCAAGATTTTCTGCAAAAAAGAGAGTTTATAAATATTTCATTTTAAATAGAACAAGTTCACCTGTGATTGAAAAAAATCAAGTTTGGCATGTAAGAAAAAAATTAGATTTAGATTTGATGAAATTAGGGGCAAAAAAATTAGTTGGTACTAAAGATTTCTCAACATTTAGGGCTTCAAGTTGCAATGCTAAGAGTCCAATTAGAACGATGGATTTTGTAAAATTAAAATCTTTAAATGATAAAATAGAAATTCAGTTTAAATCTCAATCTTTCCTTCAACAGCAAGTACGATCTATGGTTGGTTGTTTAAAATATTTAGGTGAAAAGAAATGGGATTTAAAAAAATTTGACAAAGCTCTAAAGTCTAAAAAAAGGTCACTGTGTGCTCCTCCAGCACCACCTACAGGATTGTTTTTATCTAGAGTTTTTTATTAGATTTTTTTTATTACTCATGGCAAATTTTTTATTTATTCGCCATCTAGACTCTGCTCTTACAATGTACCCACAACAATTTTTTGACTTACACTTACATGGAAATTGTTTGTAATTTTCATCATAACCAAAACCATAATCACAGGTAAATTCTTCACCTTTTTTGATATCTTTAATAGCTTTAACCCAAATTTTTAAACCTTTACCATCGTAATCACAATTATTGTCACAAGAATGATTAATTAATCCTGCAGTATTCCATGGAAAATCTCCATCAAGGTCATATTTTTTGTTGATAGTAAATAAATAGATTGGTTTACTATTGTCATATTTATCAGACTCTTCAGTTTGTTTTTTTGTAATTAGTTTACCAACGTAATCGATTATCTTTGTACCTTCTTTGATATCTTTAGTAGCATAAAGTCCTCTACCTTTTTTATCGATATCAGATTTTTTAATTTTATATAATTTCATTGAGTTTTATTTAGTTTTTTATTTGGAATTATCAATTAAATTCTATTAAAGCATCAACATGTCTTTGAGTACTATCTTGTAGTGCTTTTAAGTCATATCCACCTTCTAGTATAGATACTACATTACCTCTACAAAATGATTTTGAAATTTCTAAAGTTCTTTTTGTAATTGTATAATAATCTTCAGCATTAAGTTTTAATTGTGCTAAAGGATCATCAATATGTGCATCAAAACCTGCAGAAAACAATAGAAATTCTGGTTTAAATTCTTTTAATTTTTTTAATACTAGTTCATATGCATTTAAATATTCTCTAGCACTTGTTCCAGCTTCAAGTGGAATATTTAAAATATTATTAAATTTTCCAATCTCTTTTTCCGAACCTGAACCTGGATAATATGGAAATTGATGAGTGGAAATATATAAAACTTTTTCATTGTTGAAAAAAATATCTTGTGTCCCATTTCCATGATGGACATCAAAATCAATTATAGCTATTTTTTTATAACTATATTTTTCAATTAAATAATTAGCTCCAACTGCAACATTGTTGTAAATACAAAAGCCCATTGCTTTCTCTTTTTCTGCGTGATGACCTGGTGGTCTTACTGCGCAAAAAGCATTTTTAAATTCTTTTTCCTCCACACCATCAATCGCTGTTATAATTGATCCAACAGCGTCCATTGTTGCTTCTTTGCTACCAGGGGAGACAACTGTATCTCCATCTAAAAAATTAAATCCATTTTGAGGGTATGATCGATCGACATGATCAATATATTCAGAAGAATGAGTTTTTATTAATATTGATTTTTCAAATTTTGAAGGCTTTTTCCATATTAAATTTTTGTTATCTAATTTTTTAAAGTTATCAATAACAGCTGTAACCCTGTCTATTTTTTCAGGATGTCCATCTCCTGTATTATGATTTTTGTATGTATCAGAAGTAATTAAAGCTGTTTTCACTTAAAATAATTCTTTAAAATATTTGAATAAATTAAAGTTAATTTTTTTAAATCACCTAAAAAAACTGCCTCATCTACTTTATGCATTGTTTTTCCAACCAAACCAAATTCTAAACAGGGAGCAATTTTTCTAATAAATCTTGCATCAGATGTGCCTCCTGTTGTTGAGAGTTCAGGCTTAATTTTAGTAATCTTTTTAATTATATCTTGTATCATATATGTAGTTTGATTTGGTTTAGTTAAAAAAGCTTCACCAGATACACTATATTCAATTTTGTAATTTGACTTATTTTTATTACAAATTTTCTTCAATATTTTATTTATTTTTGTTTTAATTGAATTCGATGAATGTTTGTTATTAAACCTAATGTTAAAAGTTGCATTAGCTAAACCTGGAATTACGTTATCAGCAGTATTATCAATATTTATTTTTGTAACTTCTAGGTTTGTTGGCTGAAAATCTTTTGTTCCTTTATCAAATTTAATTTCCTTCAATTCTTTCAATATTTGAACAAGAGTAGTTGATGGATTGTTAGCTCTATGAGGATAAGCAACATGGCCCTGAATACCTATAATTGAAAGTCTGCCAGTCATACTTCCCCTTCGACCAATTTTAATCATTTCTCCCAATTTATTTGGATTAGTTGGTTCTCCAACTAAACAAAAATTAATTTTCTCTTTTCTTTTTTTTAAGTATTCAACAACTTTTTTTGTACCGTTAATAGCAATTCCTTCTTCATCACCTGTAATTAGTAAGCTTATAGATCCATCAAATTTTTTATTATTTTTAACAAAAATACTGACAGCAGAAACAAAGGCTGCAATAGAGCTTTTCATATCATTTGCTCCTCTTCCAATTAAATGTCCTTTTTTAATTGAGGGTCTAAAAGGATTTACTGTCCAATCTTTTAAGTTTCCAGCAGGTACAACATCTAAGTGACCAGCGTAGCAAAAATTTGGACCTTTAGTTCCAAGTCTTGCATAAAGATTTTTTACTGGTTTAGTGTTTTTTTCATGAAACTCTAATATTTTAGTTTTGAAACCAAGTTTTCTTAATTTTTTTTCTAAGAATTTCATTACCCCAGCATCTATTGGTGTTATAGATGGGTAACGAATTAGCTCTTTGGCTAATTGTAATTCATTAATGGTTTGCATTTTAATCTCTTAAAAGATCGTTTACTGATGTTTTAGATCTTGTTTTTTCATCAACTTGTTTGATGATTACTGCACAATATAACGAGGGTGCGGCAGGATTATTTTTGTCTGGTAATGATCCAGGGACAACAACTGAGTAAGGAGGTATTTTACCGTGAGTTACTTCACCAGTTTTTCTATTAACGATTTTAGTTGATTGGCCAATATACATACCCATACTTAATACTGATCCTTCACCAACTATTACCCCTTCCACAACTTCTGACATAGCACCTACAAAAACATTATCTTCAATAACAGTCGGAAGTGCTTGTGCTGGCTCTAAAACTCCACCAATACCAGTTCCAGCTGAAATATGACAATTTTTTCCAATCTGACAGCAACTACCTGCACGACTAAATGTATCCATCATTGTTCCTTCATCTATGTAAGCACCAATATTTACATAACTTGGCATTAGAACAACATTTTTAGCAACATATGATCCTTTTCTCATTGCAGTATTTGGTACCATTCTAAAACCTGCTTTTTCAAAATCAGCATTTGACCATCCGGCCGTTTTTCCTTTTAACAAATGAGCTTTATCTCTCCAAGCTGAGTAGGGACCATCTAAAGTTTCCATTCCATGAATTCTAAAACTTAACATAATTGCTTTTTTTAGGTGTTGATGAGTTACCCATTCACCATCAATTTTTTCAGCAACTCTAGATTTACCACTATCTAGATCTTCTATTACTTGATTAATAGTATCTTTTAATTTTTGATCTGAATTTTGATTAACTTGATCTTTGTTTTCCCAAGCTTCATTTATAATGTTTTCTATACTCATAGTTTTATTGGTTTTTTAATAACCTTATTTCTTTTAAAAATAAAGTAAGATTTTCAATTTTATAATCAATATATTCTTTATTAGATTCTTTTTTGCCCCATTCCTCATCATTAATTAACCAAGCAGTAATTGTTCCTCGCTCTTTACCTATCGATAAGTTTTTTGCTATATCTTCAATGTACAAAGTTTCTTTTGGATCAATTTTGAATTTTTCTACCATTAAATCGAAAGCTTTAGCTTCTGGTTTTGGGTGATATTCTGCATCTACGATATCAAATATGCCTTCAAATTGGTCGTCAATTCCTAGTGTTGTGGTGATGTGCTTTACATGATTGTAACTACCATTAGTGAAGACAAATTTTCTTAAATTTATATTATCTAACTCATATCTTAATTCCGTATCTTTTTCTAAAAAAGATAAATCAATATCATGAACAAAATCTAAAAATTCTTTAGGATCAATTTCATGATGTATCATTAGACCATTTAAGCTTGTGTTATATTTGTGAAAGTAATTTGTCTGAAGTTCTTTGGCTTTTTTTAAATCTACATTAAGTTTACTTGAGATATATTCAGTCATTTTTCTACTTACTTGGCCAAATACTGCCTCTAGGTCACTATAAAGTACACCATCACAATCAAATAGAATATTTTTAATATGGCTTAAATTTTTCATTGTCTAATTAAAGTTCCAGATCCCTCATCTGATAAAAGTTCAAATAGAACAGAATGATTTTTTCTTCCATCTATTATAACAACTCCTTTTACTCCGTTACTAGCTACATCTAAGCAATTATTTATTTTTGGAATCATACCACCAGTAATTGTTTCATTATCGATTAAGTTTTTTATAGACACTGAATTAATTTCCGGAATTAGATTTTTATTGTTATCCAAAACACCTTCTACGTCACTCAATATAATTAACCTTCTTGCGTTAATTTTTTTAGCAATAAAGCCAGCTGCAGTATCTGCATTGACGTTATAAGTTTGATCATTTTTATCTAAACCTAAGGGAGCAATAATAGGCACTTTTTTATCTGCTATAATTTTATCTATTATTGATTGATCTACATTTGTAGGAGAGCCCACAAAACCAAGCTCTTCATTTTCTTGTACAACTGTTAAAATATTATTTTCCTTGGAATTAATACTCTGACTTTCGCAATTTTGCTGAACTAGAGCATTGATAATTTCTTTATTAAAATCAATTAATACTTCTTCTACAACTTTAATAGTTTCTTTATCAGTTACCCTTAATCCTTTTATAAATTTACTTTCTAAACCTATCTCATTAAGTTTATTGCTTATTCTTTTCCCACCTCCATGAACAATAATAGGAGTAAATCCTAGTTTATTTAGTGTTGAAATATCTTTAATAAAAATATCAAAAAGATTTTGATCAATTAAAACGCTACCACCACATTTAATAACAATATATTCATCGTTATATTTTTCTAAATATTTTTTTACTTCTTCAGTTGAAGGACCATCGAGTGGTAGAATTGTTTTTAATTCTTCTTCTTTAATATCCAACATTAAGTTGTTGTTTTAACAGTGGTTCGTTTCATTATGAAAACTTGTTGTGCCATAGTTAAAATATTATTTACTGTCCAATATATTACCAACCCTGCTGGGAAAGGTGCCAAAATTATTGTTAAGAATAATGGAAAGAACATAAATATTTTTGCTTGCATCGGATCTGTTGGTGCAGGATTTAATTTTTGTTGAACCCACATAGAAACACCCATCGCAACAGGCCATGCTCCAATGACTAAAAATGATGGTACATCATAAGGCAATAATCCAAATAGATTAAACAAAGAGGTAGGGTCTCTCTCAGATAAATCATGTATCCAGCCATAAAAAGGCATTTGTCTCATTTCAATCGTTACAAATAAAACTTTGTATAAAGCAAAGAAAACTGGAATTTGTACTAGTATTGGTAAACAACCAGACATCGGGTTTACTTTCTCTTTTTTATAGAGAGCCATCATTGCTTGTTGCAATTTCATTTTGTCATCTTTGTGTAGCTCTTTTAGTCTCGCCATTTCAGGCTGTAAGGCTTTCATTTTTGCCATGCTTCTAAACGAAAAGTTTGCAAGTGGAAAAAATGCTAATCTTATACAAATTGTAATTGCTATAATCGCTAGGCCATAATTTCCGAGTAATTTAAAGAAATAATCTATTCCAAAAAATAAAGGTTTGGTAATAAAGTATAAAAATCCCCAATCAATTGTTAAGTCAAATTTATCAATGTTTAAAGATTCAGCATACCCATCAATTACATCAACTCTTTTTGCAGCAACAATGATTTGTAAGGTTTCTTCAATCAATGAATTTTCATTAAGTTCCAATGGTTCTGTTGATACAAAATTTGCTCTAAACTTATCTTTATAATCAAATGTTGTTTTAAATTCTTTTTCTCTAGGTGGAATTAGTGAAGTTACCCAGTATTTATCTCCAATACCTAGCCATCCTTTTTGAGCTGTTCTTGAAAATTTCTTCTCTTGTATATCATCATAATCTTCTTCAATTAATTCATCATCTAAATCTGCAATCAAACCTTCATGAAGAATATAGAAGTTAGATATATCAGGTATTTCATTTCTAATGATTTGCCCATAAGTATAAAAATCATATTTCTTATTGGTAGGATTGATAACACTTTGTTTGATTGTAAATAAGAATTTTTCATCTAAGGCAATCTCTTTTTCAAATGTTATACCTTGATCATTTGTCCAGGATAATTTTATAGGAGATTGATCTGTTAACTTATTATTTCCTGAAACTTTCCAAATAGAATTTGAATTTGGAATTTCAACATTTTTATCAGATGTAATAAAACCACTTTCAATTAAATAACCATCTTTTGAATTTCTTGGTGAAAGAAGTGTAACTTTTTCCTGAGAGTCTAGACTGACATTATATTGCTTAAAAGTTAGATCATCAATAACACCACCTTTAAGTGAAATAGAACCAACAATACTCTCATTCTCAAAATTAATTCTTTCACTTTGATTTAAAGCTTCTTCTCTAGAAATTTCAGCAACATTTTCTTTTTGATCTAATGAAGGTGTATCGCTGTTTTGTTCAACTTTATTTCCTTCAGCCACATTTTCTTTAGTAATTGGTGGAGGAGCAAAAAATAGTGAATACAAAACTATAACTGCTGCTGATAATGAAATTGCTGCTACTATATTTTTAGTATCCATATTATTTTAATTTTGTGTTTTTTTTAACAGGATCAAAACCTTCACCACCACCTAAAAATTTGATTGGGTGACAAGATAAGATTCTTTTAATACTTAAAAATGATCCTTTTAACAAACCAAATTCTTTAAGTGCATCAATACTGTATTCTGAGCACGTAGGTAAATATCTACAAGAATGTCCAAATAAAGGACTAATCAAATATTTATAACCTTTGATAATTTTAATTAATATACTTGTAAAAATATTCATTATTTTATTTTTTCAAAATCCTGAAATAGAGTTTCTTTTATTAATTTGTATTCATTATTTAGCATAGATGACTTAGCGATAACAAGGAATGAATAGTTAAAATTTATTGATATTTTTTTAACTGCTTCGTTTAAAATATTCCTTAATCTTCTTTTAATCTTATTCCTCTTAACTGCATTCCCTAATTTCTTTTTTGTTACAAAGCTAATATTGAGTTTATTATTATTTTTATTCATTAATTTACCAAAGAAAATAGTTACATACTTATTCGAGAACTTTTTTTGTTTAAGTAAATTTTTAAATTCTTCGTTTTTTGAAAGAGCAACAATTTTGCTTTTCATTAATTTACACTGATACAGTTAAAGATTTTCTTCCTCTGGCTCTTCTTCTAGCTAAAAGTTTTTTTCCACCTTTAGTTTTCATTTTCGATCTAAAGCCGTGTTTTCGAGCTCTTTTCTTATTTGAAGGTTGGTATGTTCTTTTCATAAATAAATTGATTAAATTTTATAAATTTTGCCCCTTTATATTAGCAATAATAAAAATAGCAAATAGAAGATTTAGGAATAAAGTAACAATATTTATGGAAAAAACAAAAAAAATTAAACTATTTATAGGTTTATCTTACTTATTAATTGTTAGTTTATTTTTATATTTTTTTTTTTCAAAATTCAGTCTTCAGGAGATTACATCCTATGATTTTTTGAGAAATAACAGATCTTATTTAATTGAGTTGAAGAATTCTAATTTATTTTTAGTTTTAATTTCTTTTTTGTTTCTAACTGTGCTTTGGGTATTTCCTTTTCTAGGCTTTGGATCTCCTGTAGCACTCATGGGTGGCTTTATTTTTGGGAAATGGATAGGAGCTATTATTGTGGCTGCTGGTTTAACTATAGGTGCTACATTTTTATATATTTTTGGAAATTACTTTTTAAAAGAATTAATTAGAGAAAAATTTTTAAACAAATTTCAAAATCTTGAAAAAAAATTTCAAAAATCTGAATTTATTTATTTATTAATCTATAGAATTATTGGAGGAATTCCTTGGCAACTACAATCTCTTTTGCCTCTTTTATTTAACGTAAAAATTAAAAATTATTTTTTTTCCACTTTTTTTGGAATTATTCCAGGTGTGTTTTTAATTGCATCTATAGGTAGTGGTATGGAAAAAATTATTGATCTTAATAGTAAAGTTCCTAAAATAAGTGATATAATATTTTCCCCTGATATTTATTTACCTCTTTTAGCTTTTTTTGTTTTAATTATTTCTACTATCTTGTTTAGGAAAAGATTTTACAAAGATTAATGGTGCTCCCACCCTGTACTGACCAGGGAATTAGTCATTACCAATGACTTGTTATGCCATTTAACTACAGGAGCTAAAATACATTTAGTAATTTATTGATAATAAAGCATTTTTTTCAAATTATTGCCTTAATTTTTTGATCATAATGATCTATATCTACTAAAAAAATGTTATGGGAATTCACTACGATTATAAATCTACAAAAGGCAACAAGCTTATGGAGAAGCAAGCTAAAAGAGAAAGAAAGCTTGCTGAAAAAAAAGCTAAACGTTTAGCTAAAGAAGGCCCAAAAAAAGAAGAGCCCACATCAAAACCATTAGATCCTAATAAACCAATATCATTAGATTTTTTGACTAATCCCAACAAAGAATGAGTTCAAAAGATAAAAATGAGCGTTTGAGCTTAGCTTTAAGAAAAAACTTAAAAAAAAGAAAACTATTCCAAAAAAAAAACAAAAAAAAATCTAAGTAATGTCTATTCAGCCTGACTCGTGGATTAAGAAGATGTGCAAAGAGCACAACATGATTGAACCATTTTTAGATCATCAAGTTGCAGAGGGAAAAATATCATATGGATTAAGTAGCATGGGTTATGATGTTAGGATCTCTGATGAATATAGAATATTCACTAATGTAAATAATTCCTTAGTTGATCCAAAAAATTTTTCAGATGATAATTTTATAGAGAAAAAGGGACCACATTGCATTATTCCTCCAAACTCATTTGTTTTAGCTAAAACAGTAGAATATTTCAGAATTCCAAAAGACGTACTTTGTATATGTGTTGGTAAAAGCACTTATGCAAGAACAGGTATAATTTGTAATGTAACTCCTATTGAAAATGAATTTGAGGGAAATATAGTTATAGAGCTAAGCAACACTACACCTAATCCAGCAAAAATTTATTCTAATGAAGGTATAGCCCAATTTTTATTTTTTAAATCAGAAACTCAACCAGAGACAACTTATAAATCTAAGAACGGTAAATATCAGGGACAAACTACTATTCAGGTTGCTAAAATTAAAAAGTAAGTTATGGACAAATTTCTGATTGATGGTCCTAGCAAAATCAAGGGCAAAGTTTCAATATCAGGTTCTAAAAATGCATCATTACCAATATTAGCAGCTACATTACTTTTTGATTTACCAGTAACTATCAAAAACTTACCAAGAGTAAAAGATATTAGCACTATGCTTAATTTACTTAAGTCTCTTGGATCAAAAATCGAACTTTCTAAAGATAAAAAAACTGCAAAAATTTCAAACAATAAAAATATGAAAACTTTTGCTAGTTATTCATTAGTTAAAACAATGAGAGGTTCAATTTTAGTATTAGGACCATTAGTTGCAAAATATCATAAGTCAAAAACATCATTACCAGGTGGGTGTTTAATTGGAGCAAGACCAGTTAATTATCATTTGTCAGCTTTAGAAAAACTTGGGATGAATTATGAAATTAAGGACGGTTACATTTTAGCAAAATCTAATGGCAAGCTTAAAGGTGGAACAATTAAATTTCCTAAAATTACTGTTGGCGCAACTGAAAACTCTATAATTGCTGCATGCCTGGCAAAAGGAAAAACAGTATTAAGAAACTGTGCTGTTGAGCCAGAAATAAAAGATCTTACAAATTTTCTTAATTTAGCTGGTGCAAAAATTAGTTGGAAAGGAAGAACATGTGCTATTAACGGAGTAAGTTCATTAAAATCAACAAATTATTCAGTGATGGCTGATAGAATTGAAGCTGGTACTTTTTGCGTAGCAGCAACCTTATCTAAAGGAACTTTAGAGATTAACAATTTGGATCCAAAAATAATAAATACAGAACTTAATTTATTAAAAAAAACAGGGGCAAAAATAAAATTAAGCAAAAATAAAATTAATATTAATGGACCAGAAAAAATTAAGTCTATTAAAAATATTAAAACAAAAGAGTTTCCAGGAATACCGACAGATCTACAGGCGCAATTAATGGTCTTAATGTGTAAAGCAAAAGGAAAAAGCTCAATCACAGAGAATATTTTCGAAAACAGATTTATGCATGTTGCTGAATTACAGAGATTGGGCGCAAATATTACTACTAAAAATAATAAAGCTTATATTGAGGGAAATACGAAATTTATTGGTGCAGAAGTTATGTCTAGTGATCTAAGAGCATCAGTGGCACTTGTCTTAGCAGCTTCGGTTGCGCAAGGGAAATCTGTAATTAACAGGATTTATCATTTAGACCGTGGTTATGAAAAAATTGAAAATAAATTAAAAAATATTGGTGTTAAAATAAAAAGATTAAAAAGATGAACAAATATTTAGCCAAAATTATTGCTACAGACAAAGAGGGATTGCAAATGATTTCAGCTTGTAGCTCAGGAGCTAAAGTAAAAGTTTCAGACATTAAGTATCTAGAATCTAATAAAGTATTTTTATTATCAATTGAACGTATTAAATTAGAAAATGAAAATGAGGACAAAAAAGTCAATAGTATTTGCAGATTTGATTTTGTTGATAAGGTAAAGTCAAAAAATATTGATCAATCAAATCAAGAATTGGTTTTAGAATTAGTAGGAATAGATTATTTGAAAAATAACGATGTTTATGAAATAAATCTTTTTTTTAGTAATAATGCTCATATCGCTTTGACCGCTGAAACGATTGAAGCAATATTAGAAGATCAAAGTGAAATAAAGTAGAGATGAAGGTTTTAAATAGCAGTAAGAAAAATTTTGGTAAATTATTAGATAATTTGTTATTGCAAAGAAAGAGAAAAGTTCAATCTAGCTCTGTTTCAGTCACTAACATTATTAAAGATGTTAAAAAAAATGGTGATAAAGCTTTATTAAAATATGAGAAAAAATTTAATAAAAATTCAGTAATCAAGCCTAGCTCAAATCAAATTCAAAAATCAATTCAATCATTAAATTCTATTGTAAAACAATCTATCGATACTGCTTACAACAGGATTTATAAATTTCATTCATTACAAAAGTTTAAAAATATTTCTTACACTGATAAATTTAAAAATAAACTTGAGTATAAATATTTACCTTTAGAGTCAGTTGCAATTTATGTACCTGGTTCAACTGCATCCTATCCATCTAGTGTATTGATGAATGCAATTCCAGCTATTGTTGCTGGTGTAAAAAGAATAGTTATGATCAACCCAGGCTATAAAGGAAAACAAAATCCTGCAGTATTATATGCTGCCAAAAAATGTAAAATTAAGGAAATTTATTCAATTGGTGGACCATCTGCTATTGCTGCAGTTTCTTATGGAACAAAAAAAATTAAAAAGGTTAATAAAATTGTAGGTCCTGGAAATGCTTATGTTGCAGCTGCAAAAAAAGAAGTTTTTGGAGATGTTGGAATTGAGGGCATGACTGCTGGTCCTTCTGAAGTTACAATAGTTTGTGACAAGCATTCTAATCCAGAATGGGTTGCAAGTGATTTAATAGGACAAGCAGAACATGATGATCTTGCACAGTGTATATTAATTTCAAAAGATAAAAATTTATTAAATAAAGTTAAAACTGAAATAATTAAACAATTAAAAGAAATTCCAAGAGAATCTATTGCAAAGAGAAGTTTGCAAAATAATGGTATTTTAATGCATGTGAATTCAGATAAAAAAATTATCGATATTGTTAACAAAATAGCTCCAGAGCATTTAGAGTTAAATGTTAAAAATTATAAATCTATTGTTTCAAAAATAAAAAATTCAGGATCAATTTGTTTAGGAAAATATGCTGTTATGGCTATGACGGATTATAATGTAGGTTCAAACCATGTTTTACCAACTAACGGATCAGCAAAATATTCAAGTGGTATAAGTGTAAACGAATTCTACAAAAGAATTTCATACATAAACCTATCAAAAAAGGGTATTGAAAGTCTTGGACCATCAGTTATAACACTTGCAAATTATGAAGGCCTGGTTGGCCATGCTCAATCAGTATTAAAAAGAATAAGGAGAAAATAAATTTGTCAAAACAAGACTTACTTGAATTCAAGGGGACTGTGATAGACCTACTTCCGAATGCAATGTTTAGAGTTAAGCTAGAGAATGGTCATACGGTTACAGCTCACACAGCAGGTAAGTTAAGAAAAAACAGAATTAGAGTTCTTCAAGGTGACAATGTAACTGTGGAGATGACACCTTACGATCTTACTAAAGGAAGAATTATCTTTAGAGGATAAATAAGGCTGAGTAGCTCAGGAGTAGAGCAGAGCCCTGAAAAGGCTTGTGTCGGAGGTGCGAATCCTTCCTCAGCCACCACCACAAAGTTTGATCTTGAAATACCTGTAAAAGAAATTAACTTAATTAATATAATAAATAACAAAAGGACAAAGAAATAAGATGAGTACACTACAAGGTAAAATAAAATGGTATAATGGTAAAAAGGGATATGGCTTTATAGAGAGAGAGGACAAAGAGAAAGATGCCTTTGTACATGCTTCAGCTGTAAAAGCTGCTGGAATGAGATTTCTTAATGAAGGTGATAAACTTGAATTCACATTAGAAGACGGTCCTAAAGGTCCTTCTGCAGTAAATTTAAAAAAAATAGACTAATTTTCGTAAAATTTCTAAAGGACGTTATTTCTACATTTAGTAGATTAACGTCCTTTTTTTTTATTTCAGCCTTGAATATTAATAATTTTTGTCTAAAAGGCTGACCATGAATATAAATATTACATACAGAATTACTTATAGAAGTACTCACAGAAACTGTTTCCATAGCCATTAGGCTATTTATTTATATTATAATTTTCATTCCACATAAAATAAGATAATAACTAAAGGATAAGCTTTGGTGGTGAAATAGTATCACGTCGGTTTGTGGATCCGAAGTCGTAGGAGCGTAACCTACCCAAAGTACCACTAAAATGGAAAAAAATAAAAAACTCAATCCTTCCTTACCATCTGGATTTGAAGATCGTTGGAATAAAAAGTTAGTTTTAAAAAAACAACTTTTAAAAGTGATTGAAAAAAATTTTTTAAAATTTGGAGCTGAACCATTAGAGACACCTTCTTTTGAGATCAGCGAAAATATTGGTTCGTTTTTAGCAGAGGACGAAGATAAACCTATGTCTGATGTATTCTCATTTAAAGATGGCGATAAAAATATTACTCTTCGATACGATCTATCTAGTCCTTTAGCTAGATTTGTTGCTCAAAACAACCAAGAGCTTCCATCAATTTACAAAAGATATGCAATTCAAAATGTTTTTAGAAATGAAAAAGCAGGAAATGGAAGATACAGAGAGTTCATGCAGGCTGATTTTGATATTGTTGGAAATGTAAATTCAGCCCAAGCTAATGCAGAACTTTGTAATTTAATCTCGAGTACACTCTTAGATTGTGGTTTGAATAAAGATCAATTTACGATCAATATTAGTAATAGAAAAATTGTACAAGGTTTAATTGATGATTTAAAAATATCTGAAGATAAGCAATTAAAAGTAATTAGAGCTATTGATAAATTAGATAAACCTGGATTTGGTTTAAAAGGTGTTGAAGATCTTCTTAAAAAAGAGAGAAAAGATGCAAGTGGCGCAGTTACAAAAGGTGCCGATCTAACAGACGAACAAGCATTACAAATTTTAAATTTTTTAAAAATAAAAGATTTAAAACAATTAAAAGAAAATTTAAAAAATCCGTTGTCTCAAGAAGGAATTAAAGAGCTTGAGGAAGTTTTTGAAATTTTAGGATTTGGTTCTAATTTAGAACAAGTACAAACCAATTTTACAATTGTTAGAGGTTTAGCTTATTATTCTGATTTTATTGTTGAAACTAACTTAAATTTTAAAGTTACAAATAATAAAGGAAAAGAAGTTGATATTGGCAGTGTTTGTTCAGGAGGTTCTTATGCTAAGCTTATTTCAAGATTTAAAGGGGTAGATATTCCAGGTACAGGGATTAGTTTTGGTGTGGATAGATTGTTATTTGCACTTTTACAATTGGATCAGATTAAGGTCGATGATGAAAAGCCTGTTTTAGTCTGCGTGATGGATGAAAAATATCTAAAAAATTATTACGAAATTGTAGACCAATTAAGAGAAAATAACATTAATGCAGAAATTTTTTTAGACACAAAGAAAAATTTAGGTAAGCAATTAACCTTGGCAAACAAGCGTGAATTAAATGTAGCAGTTATATGTGGTGACAATGAATTTAATGAAGGCACAGTAACGATAAAAAATCTTAAAGGTGTTAAAGGTGAAAATAACAAAACATTTCCAAAATCAAATTTAATAGATGAAATCAAAAAACTTATCTGAAAACATTCTTAGATCAGTAAAATCTAAGGGTTACAAATATATAGATTTACCATCGGTAATTGAGGCCAATCATATCGTTCAAAGGTCAGGAGAAAACTTTAGAAAATTCATTTTTTCATTTACTGATCAAAATGGTAGTGAGTTATGTCTTAGACCAGATTTAACAATTGCTTCTTGCCTAAGATACATAGAAAATAATTTAAAAGGAAAAGAAAAAATTTTCTATAGTGGTCAAGCTTATAGAAAATCTGAAAATAAAAGTGATTCTATTATCCGAGATCAAATTGGATTTGAAATTTTAGGTTCTAAAGATGAAAAAAATGATGATAAAGAAATTATCAATACCTCACTAAAATCTCTTCAAAATATTAAATATTCTTCAGGTAAATTAACAATAGGGAATGTTGAGATATTTAATTTGTTAATTTCAAAACTAGATATCCCAAAAAGATGGAAATTAAGATTATCAAGACATTTTTGGAGAGAAGATTACTTTAATGATCTTCTAAAAAGATTAGAAACAAACTCTGATGTAGATCCAACTATCGTTGAAATAGATAAAAAGCGTTATTCAAAAATGCTAAAACAAGATCTATCAAAAGTAATAGCAGGTAGAACAATTAATGAGATATTAAATCGATTTGATAACAAAATTAAAGATCCAAGAAGAGCTAGTAAAGGTAAAGGAGTTTCAAAAATTATTAAAGACTTCTTAAAAATCAAATGCCCAATAAATGAGGCCGCATCTGAGTTAAACAAATTTTTTAAAAAAAATAGAATTAATTTGGTGGTTGATCAAAGGTATTTTCCTGTCTCTAAAAATAAAGTTTCAAAACTAAATGTAGTATTTTCAACTTCTTTTGGAAGACAATTGGAATATTACACAGGAATGGTTTTTAAAATTGATGTTAAATCAAAAAATAAAATAAAAAATATTATTAATGGTGGTCGTTATGATCGATTAATTTCTGATCTTGGGTCAAAAAAACAAATATCAGCAGTTGGGGCTGCATTAAATTTAAATTATTAATGAAGAAAAATATTATAAATATTGGAATTCCTAGCAAAGGCAGACTCAGAAAAGATGTCTTAAACATATTTAAAAAAAATAAATTAAATCTAATTTCAGAAAGAGGAGAAAGAGATTTATTAGGTTCAATTAAACAAAAGAAAAATGTTAAAATTTTATACCTTCATGCAAGAGAAATTATAGAAAGACTTGGAGATGGTTCATTAGATCTAGGATTTTCTGGTTTTGATTTATTACAGGAAAGTGAGATAAATATTCAAAAGAAAATTAATGTTATTAAAAAATATGATTTTGGGAAGGCCACGTTAGTAGTTGCAATTCCAGATCCTTGGATTGATGTTCAAACTATTGCTGATTTAGAGGAAATAGCATTTGAATTTAGAGATAAGAAAAAGAAAAGATTAAGAGTTGCAACCAAATATCCAAATTTAACAAGAGAATTTTTATTTTCTAAAGGGGTTACTCAATTTAAATTAGTAGATAGTTTAGGTGCTACGGAGGCATATCCTTTTACTGGTTCATCAGAAATAATTACTGACATCACTTCGACGGGGGAAACTTTAAAAGCTAATAATTTAAGAGTTTTAAAAGATGGTGAAATATTAAAATCGGAGGCTTGTATGATGATGTCTAAATCATCGTCTAAAAATAAATCTCTTCAAAGTTTAGCTAGATTACTTTCTAAGAATTAAATCTTTCCAATAAATAAGAATAATTTTAATAATATCTAGGTTTCGAAGGATTGCATAAACACTCACTAGTATTCCTAAACCAATAATAATTTTAAGTATTAATAATAATTCCATTACATATTTTATATATGATATAAAGTGATTCATGGAAGCTATATTTTTAGTTATTTTAATTCTGTTGCTCGGAGTAGTTTCAGCAATTCTTTACTTAAATTTGAGATCTAAGCCTGAAGATCAAAAAGAAAATAAAGAAGCTGAAGAAATAGCTAATTTAAAATCAGAAATCTCAAGTTTAAAGGATACCTTAAATACAACAATCAATAGCTCACTTGGAGCAATGTCTACTTCATTTAACAATCTGTCTACCGGAGTAACAAAAGATATGACAGAAGCTTTAACTAAAGTAGATGAAAAAGTTGGAAATTTTAATCAACAAGTTCAATTATTAAACCAAAGCCAGGAGAGTATAACTAAGATTTTGGCTGGGGTTAAAAAATATGGAACACTTGCGGAGTTTAGTTTGGATGCACTGATTAAAGATTTGCTACCAGCTTCTCAATTCATGACAAATGTGAAAATGAAAGAAAATACAAGTGAGAATGTAGAATTTGCAATCAAGCTTCAAGGTGATGTTTTAGTTCCAGTTGATAGTCATTTTCCAGTTGAGAAATTTAAAGCAATTACCGATGGTCATGACGCGGAAGATAAAAGGTTAGTTGCTGATGCTAGAGCAAAATTAGCCACTGCATTTAAAGCAAAAGCTAAAAGTGTAAATGAAAAATATATCGTACCACCAAAAACTACTGACTTTGCAATTGTGTATGCTCCTACAGAAAGTTTGTACAAAGAATTAACTGAATACCAAGACCCAAGTACAAAAGAATTATTAACTCAAGAATTAATGAAAAAATATAAAGTTGTAATTTGTGGCCCTAATACTTTATCAGCATATTTGCAATCTTTACACATGGGATTCCAATCCTTGAAAGTTCAAAAGGGTGCAACTGAAATTTACAATCATTTAAAAACAATAAGTACAAGATTTTCAAAACACTTTGACAACATAGTAGTTCTTAGAAAAAAATTAGAAGATGCTATGAGTGTAGTTGATAAATTTGGAACAGATGCAAGATCAATAAATAGAACTTTGGAAAGTATAAAAGATCCAGAGCAGGTAGAGAAAGCTGTACAAACAGACAACGTTGAAAAATTTGTTGATAAACAAAGACAAATTAAAAATTAATTTCTTTTTTTTGATAATACCATTTATAAGAAATCTCATGCAATGGAATCGTAAATATGATTATCCAAAATCTTCAAGAGCAACTGTTGATGGCATTAGAAGATATCTTTTGGGAGAAGAAAAATTACCAAGCGTTACTTCAATTTTAGATGTTACTAAATCTGAGGAGGATAAAGCAGCATTAGCAAATTGGAGGGAGAGAACAGGATATAAAGAAGCCGAGGCTATCACAAAAGCTGCAAGTAGTAGAGGTTCACAAATGCACAACTATTTAGAATCTTATTTGCTTGGGAGAGAAAATTTAAGTTTTTTTGATGATAATGAACAATATAAATTGATGGCAAAAGAAATAATAGATCATGGTTTAAAAAATAGATTGGAAGAAATATGGGGTGTTGAGTGTACACTGTACTATCCAGATAAGTATGCTGGCACTGCGGATTGTGTTGGAGTTTATGAAGGAAGAGAAACAATCATAGATTTTAAACAAAGCAATAAACCAAAGAAAGCTGAGTATATCGATTCATGGTTATTACAAACCAGCGCGTATTCTTTGGCTCATAATGTTGTGTATAACTCTAATATCACTTCTTGTGTAATCTTGGTCTGCACTGTAGATAAATTATTCCAAGAATTTAAAATTCAAGGACATGATTTAGTTATCTATCAAAATTTGTTTTTAGGAAGATTAAAAAAATTTCATGAACTATCTAATTTAACTTAAAATATAAGAAAATATGGACAAATTTGTAATCTACGACACTGAAACAACTAATAGCACTATTTGGGGATCAATTATTGAGGTTGGAGCAGTCGTTGTTGATAAAAATTTAAATGAAATTGGTAAGTTAAATATCAGAGGCAGAATGCCAGAAGGAGAAGTGCCAAGTGCTAAAGCTCTATTGGTAAACTCAACAAGTATAGATTTACTTACCAAAGGAAACTATTCTCATTATGAATTCTTAGGAGCAGTTGAAAACTTCTTCTCAAAAGCTGCACCAGCATTATTCATGGGATGGAGTAACTTAAATTTTGATAGACGTATGTTTCATTTTAATTTTTTTAAAGGTAACAGATATCCTTATATTACTCACTCATCTCCAAATAAAGAACACGACGGTCTTCATGTTGCAAGAGCTGCACAAACAATAAATTCTGAAACTTTAAAAACTGAACTAACAGATGCTGGAAATGAAAGTCTTGCTCTTGAAGGTTTAGCAAGACAACAAGGATTTGATACTTCACAACAACACACTGCATATCATGATGCATTTACAAGTTTAAAAATTTTAAGAATTATTAAAGAAAAGCATAACGATAATTGGGAAAAATTTTTAACTACCTCTACAAAGAGTAGTGTGGAATCTATTTTAAAAGGAGAAGGTATTTATTCAATTTTTGAAAATGTTAAAGGAAGAAATATGATGTATTTAGTATCAACATTACATCCAGAACATTGTTTTCATCCAACCTATGCTTCTTGGGGATATTTGTGGGATTTAAGAAGAGATCCAGAACCTTTTTTAAACATGTCAGTTAATGAGCTAAAAGCTAATCTTAAAAAAATAAGTCCTAAAGCTTTAAGAGTTATTAAAACAAATAAAGCGCCTGTAGTATTAGATAAAAAATTTGCTTTAAAAGAAAAAGCCTATGCAGATATTGATTTGGAAACAATTCAAAAAAGAGCCAAATTAGTTAGATCTAGCGAAAACCTATGCAAGAATATTCAAATCATTAATAGGGAAGCTGCAGAAGAAAAGGCTCAAACTCAAAATCAAGAAGATTTACTTCCTGAGGAAACATTGTATGAGAAATTTGTTCCAAACAAAGATACTGCTTTATTTAAAACATGGCACAGCTCGTCATGGGAAGACAAATTAAGATTACTAGATAAATTTCAAGATAAGAGATGTGCATGGTTTGGACAAAAAATTATTTACCAAGAAGCACCTCACGTATTACCACCTGATTTATATAAAAATATTAAAAGTGAGATAGCTAGAAGAATTTTAAGTAAAAACAGAGAAAAGTGGCAAACTATAGCAATGGCTTACACCGAAATAGACACCTTGAGAGACCAAGCATCTAATAGAGATGATGAAGAAGAACTAAAAAAATTGGATGAAATAAATGAATTTATTATGTCTATTGAAAAAAAATATGAAATTGCATAGTTGACTTTAAAACTTAAATTTATAGAAAGGATTTATGCTTATAGATTTTAAAGATGAAGATTTTGATAGTAAAATCAAAAATGAAGATATTTCAGTAATCCAGTTTTCAGCTGCTTGGTGTGGACCTTGCAAAGCTTTAAAACCAGTGATGGATAAATTAGCTGATGAATACAAAGGTAAAGCTGGTTTTTATTATGCTGATGTAGAAGATGGTGGAATAAACACTGGAAGTGCTGCTGGCATAAGAGGCGTACCAACTGTTATTATTTACAAAAAAGGTGTTGAAGTAGATAGAAAAGTTGGTGGGGTACCTGAAAGCCACATGAAAGAATTTTTAGAAAAAAATATCTAATTCAAATTAAGTATTTCTCCAGCTAGATAAAGAGAACCTGTAATTAAGATTATATCGTTTTTCTTGACCGAAATAGACTTGATTGCATCAAATATATCTTCTTTGTACTGAACATTTTTGAATGAATTTAGTTTGTTTTTTAATTCTTTTCCGCCAATTGAATTAGGTTGGTTTGGAATATCAATAGTGGTCAAGGTTGAGATATTTTTAAAATAACTAATATACTCATTATGATCCTTGTTGGACATCATACCTAAGATTATGTGTTTATTACAATCTAAAGTTTGGAGGTATTCATTTACCACTCTAGCTCCATCAGGGTTATGATCCCCAGAAACTAATAATGTATTATTTTTTACAAGTTCTTTTAGTTTTCCAGATTTAATTTCCTGTAATCTTGCAAGATTATTAATATTTTGAATACCATTTTCTATTTCATTGCTTTGAATTCCAAGATTTAAAGTTCTTATAGTTGCAATAGCAGTTGATATATTTTCTAATTGAAACTGACCAAGAACGTTCGGTATAGGAAGTTTCAAACCTCCCAATTTATCCTCGTAGTAAAAAAAACCATTCTCTTGAATTGAATAACTATAGTCTTCATTAAAAAATAACTTATTTGAAGAGTTATTTTTTATAGTTTTTTTAATACATTCCATTGTCTGTTCTTTATTTTGTTTAGCGATAATAATATTTGAATTAAGTAAGACTGATGTTTTTTCAAAAACAATTTGCTCAATTGTTTGATTTTCTTTTGGAAGCCAGTCGAGATGGTCTTTACTTATAGATGTTACTATACTTGCAAGATTACTCTTTAAAATATTGGTAGCATCAAAACGGTGGAATAAACCACTTTCTATTAAGTTGATATTGTCAGGATATTGGGCAGCTTTATAAAAAAAACAAGCTGATAACATTTCAAAAACAGTTATTGGTTCGTTATTATTAACTTTTTCAACCTCTTCTAATAAATCAGCTAATTCCTTGTCATTTAATTCCTGATTATTAAAAATAAATCTTTCATTAATTTTTTGTATATGTGGGCTCGTATATACATTGCATTTTAAATTCTTCTCCTTAAGAATTGCATAAATAGCCTGGATGGTAGAGTTCTTTCCATTAGTTCCTACAACTGATATGGCCTTAATTTTATCTTGAGGGTTTCCTAATTTCTTACAAAGATTTTGAATTCTATCTAAAGATAAATCTATTTCTTTAGGATGCAACTTTTGAAAATTGCTGAGTATCTTCTGAAGTTTCATTTTGCTCAGAACTTATAGCAGAATTTTGTTTTAACAATATTGATAATAAAGTTCCTATTTTAGATGCTAGATCTCTTCTCTCTACGATTAAATCAACAAACCCAGTTTTCTCAACATACTCACTTTTTTGAAAACCTTCAGGCAATTCCTCTTTTACTGTTCCTTGAATAACTCTGGCACCTGCAAATGCAATTAAAGCACCAGGTTCAGCAATATGAATGTCTCCTAACATTGCATAGGAAGCAGTTATTCCTCCTGCGGTAGGGTCTGTAATACAAACTAGGTAAGGTAAACCATTTTTCTTTAATTCATTAATTGCAAGTGTAGTTCTTGTCATTTGAGATAATGAAATTAAACTTTCCATCATTCTCATTCCTCCACCAGCACTTATACATATAAATGGCGTTTGATTTTCTATTGCATGTTGAATTCCATATAAAAATGCTTCACCTTCTGCAGCAGCCATTGATGCCCCTAAAAAATCAAAATCAGATGCAACAGCAGTAATTTTAATATTATTAATTGTCCCAGATGCAACCATCATTCCACAATCTAATCCGGTTTTCTTACGAGCACTTTTTAACCTATCTTTGTAAGATTTAGAGTCTGTCCAATTTAAAGGATCATCTTTTGGAATTGGTGTTTTAAAAACTTCATAGTTGTTTTTTCCAAACAAAATATCAAATCTTTGTTTTGGTTTAATTCTATGATGTTTATTACAATCTGGACATACCCAAAGGTTTGCTTCTAAATCTTTTTTTAAAATTGGACCACGACAACAACTCGTCCATTCACTTTTTGCGATATCTTCTTTAGTAGCTCGTTCACGTATAGCAGTTTTTATCTTTTCACCTGCTTTAATAATTTTGGTTATCCAGTTCATTGAATTTTATTTCTTAATCTTTTAACGATATTAGTAACATTTGTGACAGTATTTTGTCTTCTTTCAATTGATTTAGATATTTCCTTACATATCGCACTACCAACTACTAGACCATCAGCTTTTTTAAGAGATTTAATCGTCTTTTCTGTAATACCAAAGCCAATCACCACATTTTTTGATTTATTTTGATTTTTAATTTTATTGTATCTTTCCAAGATTTTCTTTGGGGAAACTTTTAGTTTACCCCCTGTAGTTGACAACATGCTAATATAGTAAACCATATCATGAGAGTCTTTTATTATTTTTTTTAATCTAATTTGAGAAGTAGTAGGTGAGACCAGCTGTATAAAATTCACTCCACTCTTTTTACATCTTGATGCAAAACTTTTGTTTTCAGGATAAGGCAAATCTACAACAATTAGTCCATCTACTTTTGATTTTTTACATTTATCTAAAAATTTATTTTCATCGTACTGAAAGATCATATTGTAATAACCCATTAGTATAATTGGAGTATTTTTTTTTGATTTTTTAAAATTTTTTGCAATTGAAAATACATCATTAATTTTTATACCATTTTTAATTGCTCTATAGGCACTGGTCTGGATTTGACCTCCATCAGCTATGGGTGTGTTGTGAGGAAAACCCAATTCACAAATATCAGCATAGTCTGAAATAGACTTAAGAATTTCTAAAGATTTTTTTTTAGTATTATCACCTGCAACTGTATAAGTCAGTAAGGCAGGTCTATTTTCTTTTTTTGCATTTAAAAAAGCTTTTTTAAGTAGAGAGCTCATTAATGTTTTCCCAATCTTTCTCTTAAAATATCTCTATCTTTTTTTGCATCACCACAAGAGTTAACAATTATAATTGTGTCTTTGCTTAATTTTGGAGCAATTTTTATTGCCTCAGCAAAAGCATGACTTGGTTCTAAACTTGGATTAAGTTTTTCAAATTTAGTAACCATGACATGGGCATTAAGTGCATCCTCATCTGTTGCATAAGTATATCTTGCTCTTTTTGTATCTTTTAAAAAGCAATGAATAGGACTAACTCCAGGATAATCTAAACCAGCACTTATAGATTCTGTATCATTAATTTGTCCTTCATTATTTTGGCAAACATACGAAGCTGCTCCGTGCAAAATACCAACTTTTGCATTTCTACTTAGTGGTGCTGCATGAAGTTTAGATTTTTTAGGACCTCCAGCTTCTACACCAATTAATTCTATTTGTTTTTTATCAAAATCAATAAACTCACTCCAAAATCCATATGCAGAACTACCACCACCAACACAATTAATTAACTTAATTTTATTTGGAATTTTTTTAAATTCTTCTTTAAGCTGTATTCTTAATTCTCTAGAAATTTGTGCAGTTGACCAACCACATATTTTAACAAAGATATTTGGACCAACAGTACTACCAACGCACATGTGTGTATTATCACAATTAGATACCCAATATCGCATACATTCACTCACTGCATCAACTAAAGTCTGACTTCCAGAATAAACAGGTACTATTTCTGCACCATTCTTTCTCATAGCATCACAATTTGGTTTTTGCCTTTTAATGTCTTTTGCACCCATAAAAATTTTACATTTAAGTCCAAATTTTTTAGCTGCCATACTCAACATTTTTCCTGCATACCCAGCACCAGTATCGCCAACAATATATTTCTTACCCATAGCTTTACAAATTAGTGCATGAACAGTGGCATTATAGATTTTATGTGCACCTCCATTTGCTTCTGAAACTACCTTTGCCCATATTTGAGCTCCACCCAAATGGTTAGATAAGTTTTCTAATTTTACAAAAGAGGTTGGAGATCCAATATAATTTTTAAAATAATAGTCTCTTTTTTTTAAAAAGGCTTTATTATTTCTAAGTTTCCTAAATTCTTTTGTTAAATCCTCCACAGGTTTTTTTAAAGTTTCAGGTATAAAACTACCACCAAACTTTCCTCCCCAGAAACCTTGTTGATCGTGTTGATCAATTAATGGAACACCTTTTTTAAGCTTCATTTTTAATTTCATTAACTTTATTTAAAAAAAATTCTATTTTGGATACGTCTTTTAATCCAGATGTTTCTACACCACCAGATAAATCTATAAAATTTGCCAAATTTTTAAAATTTTTAAGCTCATCATTGTATTGAATATTTCCAGCAATCATTAATTCCTTATTTAATTTGATATTTTTAATCAAGTCATGATCAAAAGACTGACTTTTCTCGTAGCCCTTACTATCAAATAAATATATATCAGTATGATCAGAATATAATTTATAATTACTCAAATCAGACTTTGATTTTATTGTGAAAGCTGTAATAATTTTCTTTTGATATTTTTCTTTTATCTCTTTTATTTCCTCTGGTGTACAATCATATAGTTGATAGTAATCAAAAGGTAAGTTTTTAATTTTCTCTAAAATATTTTTATTTGGTTTTACCAGAACAGCAACATAGTAACTTTGTTTTTGATTATTGATCAAAAGTTTTTCTAAATTTTCGTATTCAACATATCTAGAACTTTTTGGATAGTTGCAAATAAATCCTATAAATGTTGGTGGGTGAGGATGATTAATTAAAAAATTTAAAGTATCAGGATCAGAAATCCCACAAATTTTACAACCCTTAATCATCAGTATAAATGATTAATTAATTTTTTAATATTATTCTTAATATTACCTTTTGTAAGAGATCTTCCAATTACCACTCCCGAAACTTTATTTTTGAAAGCATCTCTTGGTGTCATTACTCTGGCTTGATCGTTCATATTATCACCTGGCAATCTGATACCAGGCGTTATGATAAAAATTTTTTTATATTTTTTTCTAATCATTTTTGCTTCTTTTGCAGAACAAACTATCCCATCACATCCAGATTTTTTAACAATTCCAGTTTGCTTTAAAACTAGTTGGTTAACTGTTTTAGTATGACCAATTTCTTTTAAGGATTTATTGTTAAGACTAGTTAGGATTGTAACCCCTAAGACTTTTAAATTTTTATTAATCTGTTTAGCTTTTTTTTTGATGGCTTTAAGCATGTTAAGTCCACCATTTGCATGTACAGTAATATATTTACAATTTTTTAAATCCTTTAAACTATCAATTGCTGAAAAAGCTGTCTGTGGAATATCATTTATTTTTAAATCCAACCAAAAATCTGATTTATATTTTTCTAAAAATTTTCTTCCATTTTTTGAGTAAAAAAATTGTAATCCAAATTTTGGAATAATATTTAATTTTTTCGTATTAATATTTTTAAGAATTTTCTTTATTTGATTGAGATTTGAAGTGTCACAAGCGACAAATATAGTTTTATTCTCCATTATTAATCTTTTTAAACATTTCTTTGCTCATTTTCCATGATATTACTTTCTTTTCAGGAACTGCAACTTTTTCGCTAGTTTTTGGGTTTCTTCTAATGGAGGCTTTTTGAGTTTTAACTCTAAATGTTCCAAAATTTCTTAATTCAACTCCGTCTCCTCTACGAAGTGATCTTTTTATTTCATTTAAAATTATATCAGTAAATTTCTCTAAATCTTTTTTTAAGAAATTTGGGTAGTTGTTAGAGAGTTGTTTTAGAAGCTTTGATTTTACAATAGCCAATTTATAACTTCTTCAATTATTCTTTCTCTTCTTCTTTTTTCTTTAAATCCTCAGATAATGATGAAAAAGGTAGGTTTTTACCAGAACCTTCAGATCCATATTTTTCAAGAGCTTCTTTTTTCTCAATTTCCTCAAGTAATCTAATGCTTAATGTTACTTTTCTCTTATTCATATCCAAATCTGCGATCGCACAGTCTAATTTTTCACCTCCTGTCCATCTACTTGGTCTAGCATCAGCAGCATTAATTGCTATTGCAGATTTTTTAATCTGGAAGTCCATTTCACAACCTTCTGGTCTTACTATAAGTCCTTTGTTATCAGTTGAAACAACTTTAACAGTTATTGTTTGATTTTTTGACTTATCTTTAAACCAGTCAAATGGATCTGCTTGAGTTTGTCTTAAACCTACTCTAATTTTTTGTTCAGAGGATTTGATTTCTAATACCTTAACCTTAAGCTTATCACCTTTTTTATATTTAGAGAGTTCTTCTTCTCCATTATTTAAATACGTTAAATCATTACAATGTAAGAAAGCATCAATATCTAAATCTTCAATTTTAACAAATAAAGAATATTCATTCTTGTTTACAACTTCACCTTCAACAATAGTATCTACTGGATATTTTTTCTCAAATGTTTCAAAAGGATTATCTTGAGTTAATCTATGTGATATTGCAACACGTCTTTTGTCTTTGTCAATCTCAGTAATTACACAATCTATTTCATCACCTACTTTGAACATTTTTTTTGCTGAAATATTTTTTTTAGTCCAACTTAGTTCGCTTGAATGAAGCAAGGTTGTTAAACCTGGTTCTAGCTCACAAAAAGCCCCAAAGTCCATTAATTTTACTACTTTAACTTTGTAGATTTTATTCAATTCGTAATTTTCAATATGCTCAAAAGGATCTGGAGATAATTGTTTTACTGAGCATCCAACTTGTAATTTTTCTTTATCAACACTAATAACTTTTAGGTCGTGTTTTTCACCTATGTTAAATACTTCATCCGGATGATTTACTCTTGAATAAGAAATTTCTTGTAAATGAACCAATACATCTAATTCACCATTGACATTAAAGAAGCAACCAAATGAACTGTATCCTTTTACTTCAGCACCTTTTATAATGTCACCAACTTTGTATTTTTCAACTATTTTTGCTTTATCTTCTTTTTTAAAAGATGAAATTATTTCTCTTCTAGATACGCAGGCATTCCCTCTAACTTTGTCTAGTTTGATAAGCGCAAATTTTTGTGGCTCATTCATTAAATGACTTATGTCTTTTAAAGGTTTATCACTTATCTGTGAACCAGGCAAAAACATAAGTGAGCCAGTATCAATATGTTCGACTATGCATCCACCTTTGCACTTAGATGTAATTTTACCCATGATGGGTTCATTTTTTTCATATGCTTCAACTAGTTTGTCCCAACCTTTAATTTTTTGAGCTTTACTTGCAGAAACTAAAACTTCACCATTTTTATCTTCAATTTTTTCAAGTAAAACTGGAATAGTTTCACCAACTTTGATTTTCTCTGAAAGACCCATGCTCTTTAATTCGTTAATATCAAGAACCGGTTCTGATTTTAAACCTTCGACAAATAAAAATACAAATTTTTCAGTAATTTTATTAATTTTACCATCAATTATTTTACCTTCTTCTATTTGTACTTTTGAAAGCTGACTACTTAGTAATTTTTCGAATTCTTGAGATGCTGGATTAGATAAATCTTTGTAAATTTCCATTAATTATTAATTTTCCTGTCTATTATTTTTTTTATTTTTAAAAAACATGCCCTTTTATTAAGGTTTGTCGTATTAATCAATAGTGAATCTTTTGTTTTCTTTAATGGAGATATTTTTCTATTTAAATCACTTTTATCGCGATTTTTAATGCTTTTTAAGACTTCTTCATAAGTTGTTATTTTTTTTAGTCCTTTTAATTCTTTATATCTTCTTAATGCCCTAGTTTTTACATTTGCAGTAATATAGAATTTAAAGTCAGCATCAGGAACAATATTATATGTGATATCTCTACCATCTAAACAAGAACCTTTGTATTTTTTTGGCGGGTTGTAAGCAAAATTAATTTGAAATGAGTGCACCATATTCCTAATAGATTTAATTTTAGAAATTACAGAGGCTTCAGTTCCTATCTTATCGGATAATAAATTTTTATCTGAAAGATCTTTTATTTTTAATGAGTTTATCTTTGATTTTATAAATTTATTATTAAATTTTTTTGGGAATTTAATTTTTAAATAAGCAATAAATCTATAAATTTTTCCAGTATCAAGGTAAAAAAGATTATAATGATCTGATAAAGCTTTTGCTAAAGTTCCTGCACCTGCTGCTGCTGGAGAGTCAATTGCAATTTTTAAAATGTTTTTTCTTTTAATCATTTTTTTAAATCTTCAATTATTTTTAAAAAATTTGGAAATGATGTATTTATTGAATCTTTATCATGAAGTATCCATTTTCCACCAAAAGATAAGGCTGCAACTAAGCTTGTCATAAAAACTCTATGATCTTTCATATAATTTTTTATGACAATTTTTTTATTAAAATTTAAATTAAGATTTGGATTACCGTAGATTTTAATAGAGTTATTCGTTGCAATTGTTTTTATTCCTAAATTTTTTAAGATTTTTGCAGCCCATTTTAACCTTGGGCTTTCTTTTTGATTTAATTCACCTAGGTCTTTAAAATAAGAGACACCTTTAGCTTTAGCTGCAACTAAAAAAATAACTAAAAATTCGTCAATCGCTCCACTATTTAATTTTGTGGGACAATTAATTGATTTAATATCTTTTGCACTTAGTATTTTTAAATCAGCTTTCTCTTCTCCTTTGTAAATTTTTCTATTTTTAAAGATAATTTTCACTCCCATTTTTTTTAAAATAGTAATAATGCCTATTCTTGATGGGTTTATATTTACATTTCTAATTACTAATTCTGAATTTTTTGACAGAGCTGTTAGAACAATGAAGAACGCACTAGAGCTTATATCAGAGGGAATATCGTAATTTAAAGTATGAATTTTTTTTACTTTTTTAATTTCAATTTCATCAAAATTTTTATTTTTTTTAATTCTAATAGGTAATTTCAAATGTTTACATAATAGCTCAGTATGATTTCTTGATTTTTTTGCTTTAATTTTTGTAGTTCCATCAGTCCTCATAGCTGCAAAAATAATCGAACTTTTGCATTGTGCTGAGCCTCTTTTTTCGAAGTATTTAATTGGTTTTAATTTTGATGTACCATATATTTTTAATGGTAGAAAACTTTTATTTCTTAATTTAAATTGAGCACCAAACTTACTCAAAGGCTCTGATACTCGTTTAAAGTCTCTTTTAGATAAACTTTTGTCACCCACTAAAGTAATTGGATTAGATGAATTCACTAACAAACCAAGAATAAGTCTTCCCAAAGTGCCTGAATTTTGAGCATCTATTTTTAAGTTTTTTTTATATTTATAGCCGTCTATTCCTTTACCAAATATTTTACATTCTTTTTTATTTAAAATTACCTTGATACCTAGTTTTTTTACAGCTTCTATTGCAGCCAAGACATCTTCTGAAATTAGTAAATTTTTAGCTTTTGATACACCCTCTGCCAAGGATGAAAATAGTACCCATCTAATACTTATACTTTTATCGCCGCTTACTATAATTTTTTTTTTAAAATTATTTAGTTTTTCATTTACAATTAATTGGTTTGGCATAAAGACTAATTAAACTTAAAGCTATCACCAAAGTATGCATTTTTAGCATTAATATTGTTTACTAGGTTTGATGGTGTATCTTGAGCGATTATTTTACAATTGCTCAAGATCATAGCTACGTCCACACAAGCCAATAAGTCTCTTGCTTGGTGGTCACATATACAAATTGTAATTTTAGTTTCTTGTTGCAAACTTACTATTATTTCTTGGAGCATTTTTATTGTCAAAACATCTAAAGCAGCAAAACATTCATCTAAAAGTAATACTTTTGGGTCACTTAAAAGCGATAGAGCAATCACCAACTTTTTTTTTTGACCTCCAGATAAAAATTTTGCCTTGATATCCTTTACATTTTCAAGTTCAAACTTTGATAGTAGATAATTAATTTTTTCACTTCTTAAATTTTTATTATCAATTACAATTTCGCTAATAGCTTTTAAATTATCTTTAAGAGATAAATCATTAAAATAACCTCCATACTGAGGAACGTAACCAACTTTGAATTTTTTTGCTCTTAGATAAATAGGATAATTAGTTACATCTTCACCATTAATTTTGATTTGGCCACTAACTGTATTAATTAAACCTGTTATCAAATTAAATATAGTTGATTTACCAACACCATTAGGACCAAGCATACCAAAAATTTGACCTTCATTAATTTTGAAATTTATAGAATCTAAAATAAGCCTCTTTCCATAAGAAAGAGTTACATTATTAAACTCAATTATGGGTCTTTGATTTTTGAATGATTTAATTCTGAACTTTTTAATTACGCCCATATTAATTTTTACTCTTAATATTTATTTTTTTATTTTGTTCATACATAAAAATTTTTGAGTCTTTTGTTTGTATGTCCATTTCCATAGCATCTGCTTTTAATATATTATCAGGTCCTGTGTAAACAATATTTCTAGATATCAGCATTAGATTTTTTTCTAGAGAAAAATCAAGATATTCTCCTGTTATATTTTTATCTAAATAGTCAATGTTTACATTTTGTGAAAATATTGTATCAAAATTTTTTGTATTATATTTACCATAATCAGATTTAATAATAATTGTTTCAGAATTTTTTAGATTAATTAAAGCTTTTACGCTAGTGAGGTAGATTATATCTGGATTTTTAATATCAATTTCACCTATTTCAGCGTTAATTATATATTCGTTGCCCCTGGAATCTTTAGAAATATAATTTACCTCTTTTATTAAGTTCGACGAATAAGAATTATCTATTGCACTTAACTCTTCATTTGTTTCTAAATTTTTATTAGGGAAAAATTCCTTTTTACCTATGTATACAATTATAAAAATTAAAAATATTAGAGATAAAGCATATATTTTTTTTAATGCCATTTATGAAATATTAGCACTCAAAATATTATGCACATGAATTACACCAATAGTTTTTTTTTTATTTTTTTTATCATAAACACATAAAGATGTAATTTTTTTAGCATTCATTAGAGATAATGCTTTAACAGCCAATGCATCCTTGGTTATGCCGATTGGTTTTTTGGTCATTATTTTATCAGTATTTAAAATATGAAGATCTTTCTTGTTTTGATTAAATCTTCTTATCTGACCATCAGTAATTATTCCTGTGGTTACTCTTTTTTGATTTCTTACAATTAAGACACCTAATTTTTTATTACTCAATATCTTTAGCGCTTTATCCATTTTCAACTTCTCATCTACAAATGGTATTTTTTCTCCAGTTATCATTAAATCTTCTACAGTCATTAGCTGTTTACCTAAGCTTCCAGCAGGATGTAATTTTTTAAAATCCATTTTGCCAAATTTTTTAAATTTCATGGTTGAAATTGCCAAAGCATCTCCCAAAGCTAACTGTGCTGTAGTACTTGAGGTGGGCACAATTCCTTCTGCTTCATTTACCTTAGGTATTACAAGTTTGATATCTGATAATTTATAAAGGGGAGAGTCTTTTTTAGAAACTATAGAAATTAACAAAATTTTATTTCGATTTGCATATTGAATTACATTTTTTAATTCTTGTGTTTCTCCAGAATTACTAATTAAAATTAAAATGTCTTTTTTAGATATCATTCCGAGGTCACCGTGTGAAGCCTCACTTGCTGAAATAGCAAAAGAAGGAGTTCCAACAGAAGCAAGTGTAGCTGCAATTTTAGATGCAATTAATCCACTTTTTCCTACACCACATAGAATAACTTTTGACTGACAATTTGAGATCTTAAAGACTGCTTCATTGAAAGAATTGTTAATATTTTTTTTTAAAGCTTGAAGCGCTTTTATTTCTAGCTCAATAACATTTTTTGCAATAGGTATATAATTTTTTTTCTTCATTAGTGAGACCAGATATCATCTTTAAACAATGCTAAATCAAGATCAACTCTCGTTTGTAAAAATTTTAAACAATTTTCATAAAGTTTAATTCTATTTTCTCTTTTTAAAATTTTATTAAGTTCATCGTGAATTTTATGAAGATAAATTACATCATTAGCGCAGTATTTAAGTTGTGAAGGTGTTAAATCTCCTCCAAAATCTGAGCTTTGAAATTGTTTACTTATATCTATATTTGTAAATTCTTTAATTAGAGTTTTTAAAGAATGATTATCCGAATAAGATCTAGCTAGTTTCGAGGCAATTTTTGTATCTAAAATATTATTTGTATCCGTATTTAAATAATATTTAATATGAGCCATGTCTGCACGTCCATAATGAAAAATTTTAGTTATATTTTCATCATTTAACAGTTTTACTAAATTAGGTGCTTGATAATTTTTTCTATCAAATTGAACTATATGAGCATCTGAATTACCTGAAGAAACTTGTATTAAGCACAATGGATCACGCCTGACATTTAGACCCATGAACTCACCATCTACAGCTATTATATTGCCTAAATTTAAATCATCTGGTAGATCGTTTTTGTGAAGTTGAATATTATTACTCATTTTTAAACATATATATATGAAAGCAAAAAATTGTCTAATTTTTGGTGGAAGTGGTCAAATTGGTAGAAATTTAATTCGAAAACTTACAAAGAATAATTATCAAGTAACTGTTGTAACAAGAAACATTCATCAAAAAAGCTACATAATTAAAACCCAAGCAAATGCAGGCTATATAGATGTTGTAGAATCAAATATTTTTGAAGAACAAAAACTTAGAAAGCTTTTCGAAAAAGTAGACATATGTATAAATTTAGTTGGGATACTATTTGAATCAAAAAAGGGAAACACATTTAAAAATATTCACACAATTTTTCCTTCTTTGTTATCTAAACTTTCAAAAGAATACAAATTAAAGCATTTTATCCATTTATCAGCACTTGGAATAAACGAAGCTACAGATTCTGACTATGCTAAGAGTAAATTAGAAGGTGAGGAAAGAATTCTAAAAAATTTTCCTTTAGCTACAATTATCAGACCTTCAATTGTTTATTCGGTAGATGATAATTTTACTACAAATTTTATGACACTTTTAAATAGATTACCAGCATTCCCACTTTATTATGAGGGCAAAACTAAGTTCGCACCAATTCATTGTTCTGACCTAACAGATGTTATTTTTAATATAATTTCAAATAACGTTAATTCCAAAATAATTGAATGTGTTGGTCCAGAGATAGTTTCGTTTAAAGAAATATTAGAAAAATTACTAAATTTAATTGGAAAGAAAAGATTATTAATACCAATGCCTTTACCAATAGCACAAATGTCAGCAAGATTTTTTGAAATAATGCCAAAGCCAGTTTTGACCAGAGATCAATTAAAACTTTTAAAATATGATAATGTTTTATCTGGTAAATATAAATCTAACTCAGACATAGGAGTTCCAAGCTTAAAGTACTTCGATGAAGAAGTTAAAAAATATTGTTATATGTGGAGGGAAGGTGGTCAATTTTCTACAGAAAAATATAATTCAGATAATATAGATATTAAAACGAGTTAAAATTTAAGCAGATTGAATTTTTTTTTCAATAAACTCTGGAACTTCCTCTTTTTCTGTAACTTCTTCTTTTTTACCTTTTGGTTGATAAGCATAAAGTAAATGAAGTTTGCAATAAGAGAAATCTTTTAAAGAGGATCTGCCACAAAAATAAAATTCTTTTTCATCTGGATGACCTATTGGCCACTTACATGAATTCTCATCTAGCTCTTCTAATTGTTTAGGATTTTCTGGTTCAAAATCTTTTTCAATAATTAATGATTTAAATTTACTTTTACGGCCTCTTTTTGATTGAATGTTATTCTGCTCAATTGAATTCTCGAAATTTTTATTAGAAGTAGCAGTTCTAGTTTTGATTTTTGCTGAAAGATTTAATCTATGGGCCTTACCAATTACAGCGTTACGACTTATGCCTCCAATAATTTCAGCAATTTGGCTAGCTGTATTGCCTTTGCCCCATAATTCCCTTAATTTTGAAACCTTTTCTTCAGTCCAACTCATATCTATATGTTGTGTTATTTATTTATAAAATGACAATATACTGTTATTAATTTAATTGAAACAATCAAAAAATTAGAGTTATCAACAATAAAAGCCTAGCTCAAATAAAATTAGTTTTTCAATCATAACTTGTATCTATGAAATAAAATTTATAAAACAAATTTAATTTATGAGCAATTTAGCAAAAAATTATAACAGAAAAAAAATTTCATTTAAGTATGGAAAGGGAAGCTATCTTTACTCTACTGATGGAAAAAAATATCTTGATTTTGTGATGGGTATTGCGGTTAATTCTTTAGGTCATGCTCACCCAAGTTTAGTAAAAACAATCAATAAACAATCTAAAAAACTTTGGCATGTTTCAAATGCTTTCCAAATTCCTGAGGGAGAAAATTTAGCTAAAAAATTATGTAAAAAAACATTTGCTGATTATGTAATGTTTCAAAATAGTGGAGCTGAAGCTACAGAGGCAGCTATTAAAGTTGCTAGAAGATATTTTTTTTCAATAGGTAAACCAAATAAAAATAGAATTTTATGCATTAAAAATTCATTTCATGGAAGAACATTAGCTGCAATTTATGCGAGTGGATCAAAGAAAATGACAGAAGGATTTGGGCCCAAAGTAAAGGGATTTGATCACTTTACTTTTGGAGACCACAAAGCATTAGAAAAGAAAATTTCAAAAGATACTGCAGCTATAATGGTTGAAACGATAATGGGAGAGGGAGGAATTAAAGTTATTCCAGATTTCTGTTTAAGAGAGCTTAGAAAATTATGTAATAAGAAAAAAATTCTTTTAATTTTGGATGAAGTTCAATGTGGAATAGGTAGATCAGGAGATTTTTTTGCATTTGAAAAATCTAAAGTAAAACCAGATATAGTCCCAATAGCCAAAGGAATTGGAGGTGGATTTCCTATAGGAGCAGTTCTTATGAATAAAAAAGTAGCCATAGGTATGGTACCTGGTACTCATGGATCTACATTTGGAGGTAATCCACTTGCCATGTCGGTTGGAAATAAAGTAATGGATATAGTTTCAAATAAAAAGTTTTTAAATAATGTAAAAAAATTATCTAAATATTTCTTATCAAACTTAAACAAAATTAAGGAAAAATATCCTAGTATTATTAAACAAATAAGAGGAAGAGGTTTTTTAATCGGAATACAGCTGCATCAAGATCAGACAAATTTTATTAAAAAATTAATGGAAAATAAATTATTAACTATTCGTGCCGCAGAAAATGTTGTCCGTATTTTACCACCACTAAATGTTAATAAAAATGAGCTTGATGAAGCTTTAAAAATTATAAATAAAGTTTGTAGCCAATTTAAATAGTTATGAAACATTTTATAAATTTAAAAGATATTCCTTGTAAAGATTTAAGAAAAATAATTACTGATGCAAAAAAAAGAAAAAGTTCTCGAAGAAAACTCAATACTCTAGAAATAGACAAAGGTGCTCCATTAAAAGGAAAAATTTTGATCCAAATGTTTGAAAAACCAAGCTTAAGAACTAGAATGAGTTTTTATTTAGCAATAAAACAGCTTGGAGGAGGTACTTTAACACTTAGATCTAATGAACTTCATTTAGGACAAGGTGGTGAAAGTATATCAGACACAGCGAAGGTTCTGTCAACTTATGGGGATGGATTTATGTTGAGAACAGATAGTGATAAAAAAATTGAAGATTTCAAAAAATATTTATCTATTCCAGTCATCAATGGTTTGAGCCCATCATCTCATCCAACTCAAGTGCTTTCAGATGTTTTTACAGTTGAAGAGATTACAAAAAAACCCATTTCCAAATTAAATATTTGCTGGATTGGTGATTCAAATAATGTGTTGGATAGTTTGATCGCTGCTTCAGTTAAGTTTTCTTTCAAATTAAGCATTGGCTGTCCGAAAAACTTTGAACCAGGAAAAGAAGTGAGAAATTGGGTAAAAAAAAATAAGAGAAAAATTTATATTTATAATGATCCAAAAAAAGCTGCTAGTGGAGCTGATGTAATTTTTTCTGATAAAGTTATTTCGTTAAATGACAAAGTAAACAAAAAGAAAAAAATTCAGGCATTTAAAAAATTTAAAATTGATAAAAAATTAATGAGTTTTGCAAATAAGAATTGTATTTTTTTACACTGTCTGCCTAGAGGGAATGAAGTTTCCGAAGATATTTTCTTAGGAAAAAAATCTCATGTATGGTTGCAGGCTCTTAATAGAGTTCATGTTCAAAAAAGTATACTGTTGTATTGTTTTGGAAGATTAAGGTAGTGGAACTGGGCTATCTGAATTTTCATTTAGATACTTAATTACAGAAGCTCTATCTGCTTCTTTTCTTAAGCCTGCATAAGCCATTTTTGTACCTTTAATATATTTTGCAGGTTTTTTTAGAAATCCATTTAGCTCTTCAAATGTCCATTCTTTTTCATAAGCAGCTAATGCTTTTGAATATTTATAATCTTCAACTGCTCCAACTTTTCTTCCAACGACATTATATAAAGCTGGACCTATAGCATTTTTCCCACCCTTAATTATTGAGTGACAGGCTGCACACTTTTTAAATATTTTTTCTCCACTTGCTATATCCCCCATGGCCATTAATGCAGCAATATCGACTTTTTCTTCTGCAGCGTTTGTTGTAGAAGATGATGCGGTAGATACCTGCTCAACTTCCACCGTGTAACCTGGAGTTTCTGGCTTTTCTACATGAAAAATTACATCAGATAATTTTCCTATACCAATAACAAGAAGTGCCACCATTAGAACTGCAGCTACAATTTTGTTAATTTCAAAAGAATCCATTTTTATAAATTTAATTTTGAACGTATAACATGATAAATTAAAATTTGACTAAAATTTAATGTACAAATTTGCCTCTATTTTAATTAGTGATTAATGAAAACTCTTATAATTATACCCTCTAGATTATCCGCAACTAGGCTTCCGGGAAAACCATTATTAAAAATCAATGATATTTCAATTATTTCACATGTATTTAATAAGGCAAAAGAAGCAAATATTGGAGAGGTAATTGTTGCTGCAGAGGATCAAGAGATTGTCAATGATATTAAAAATAATGGAGGAAATGCTATTTTAACAAGCAATAAACATAAAACTGGTACAGACCGAATATATGAAGCTTATCAAAAACTCAACTTAGATAATATTGATTTTATAATGAACCTACAGGGTGACGAGCCAGCAATAAATATAGAGGATATTGTAAACCTAAACCAAATGATGATAGATCACAAAGCAAAAATAGGAACCCTTGCTGCTAAAATTGAGAATAAATCAGATTTAGCAAATGAGAATATAGTTAAAGTTATTACTGAAAATAATTTAGAAGATGACCCGTTTTCTAAAGCAAAAATATTTTTAAGGAAATCTGAAGATACCTCAAATATTTATCACCATATTGGAATTTACAGTTATTCATCTGAAATTCTTAAAAAACTTGTTGAATTACCACAATCAAAAAATGAAATTGAAAATAAATTAGAACAGCTTCGAGCTCTAGACAATAATATTAAAATAAATGTTGCTCTAGCAAGCAAAGCCCCTATAGGAGTTGACACAGAGGAAGATTATCTGGCCTTAAAAAAAATAATGGAATATAAGTCCTGATGGGTAAAATATATTTTCAAGGAACATTTGGAGCTTATTCTCATTTAGCAGCATTATCAATCGACCCTGATGCTGAAATTTTACCTTGTAAAACTTTTGATGATTGTTTTAATAAAGCTTCAGAAGAACCTGATTGTAGAATAATAATTCCAGAGTCTAATAGAATTACAGGAAATATAGGAATTGAATATTTAATCTTTAAGCATAGGTTGAATATTTACCGAGAGCACTTTCAAAAAATCGAACATAATTTATTAGGTCAACAGGGAGCTAAACTGTCTGATATAAAAGAAGTTTATTCTCATGCACAGGGTTTGTCGCAATGTTCAAATTTCATAAAAGAAAATAATATTGCTGAACATATAAGAGCAGATACAGCTGGATCAGCCGAAATGATTTCTAAAACAAAAGACAAAAAACAGGCAGCAATAGCATCATCTCTAAGTGCTGAAATTTATAATCTTGATGTAATTAAAAAAAATATAGAAAACGAGAGTGGAAATTTAACACGATTTCTTGTTATGGGAAAAAATATATCTCAACCTGAGTTTGGAAATAAAAAATATATAACTTCATTTTTATTTAAACTTAAAAGTAAACCTGCAGCTCTTTATCAATCGCTTGGAGGATTTGCTATCAATGGAGTAAATCTAACTAAGCTTCAAAGTTACCCTGAAAAAAATTCTTTCGACTCTTATTTTTTCTTATGTGATTTAGATGGACATATTGAAGATTCAAAAGTTCAAAAATCTCTTGAAGAGCTAGGCTTACATTGTGAGGATTTTCACGTCCTAGGTGTTTTTGAAGCCGATAGTTTGAGACAAAAAAAACAATAATCTTTTCTTGTAGATTAGAAATTTTAACTGCTATAATAGAATTGGAGGCTAGAGGTGGATGCTGCTTGAACCCGACCAGATCTTAACGGAAGCAGTCGTAGAGACAGTTATTCAGGTTCTAGTCTCCTTAAAAAATTTATGAATAACAATTCAAAAGTATTGGCTCTTAAATATAGACCTCAAATATTTGATGATCTTATTGGTCAAGATGTTGTTGCAGAAACAATTATAAACTCAATAAAAGCTGACAAAGTACCTAATGCATATTTATTTACTGGAATTAGAGGGATTGGAAAAACTACAACTGCAAGAATTGTAGCAAAAGCCTTGAATTGCTCAAATGGTATTGAAAAAATGTGCATTGATAATTTGTGTGAAAATTGTCAGTCGATTGCAAACTCAAGTCACATTGATGTACTTGAAATGGATGCGGCCAGCAAGACAGGAGTTGATGATGTTAGAGATCTAATTGAGTTTTCCAGATACGGACCTACTTCAGCAAAGTACAAAATTTTTATAATCGATGAAGTTCATATGTTAAGTAAACAAGCTTTTAATGCTTTACTAAAAACATTGGAAGAACCACCTTCATATTTAAAATTTATATTTGCCACAACAGAAATAAAAAAGATTCCTATAACAGTCGTTTCAAGGTGTCAGCGTTTTGATCTTTCAAGGATTAAATCTTCTGAATTGTTAGATTTTATTAAAAAAATTAAAGATAAAGAAAACGGAAAAGTTACTGATGACGCTCTAAAATTAATTGTAAAAATATCTGAAGGCTCAGTAAGAGATGCATTATCTCTATTAGATAGAGCGTTATTGAGTTTAGATAATGATAAAGAACTAGATTTAAATTCTGCTCAGAAGATTTTTGGTTATTTTGATAAATCACAATTAATTGATTTATTTGAATTAATATTGAGAGGAGAAGAAGAAAAGGTAATAAAAATTTACAGAAAAATATATGATCAAGGAGTTGAACCAAAAATATTTTTAAATGATTTTTTAGAGCTGTTATACTACTTTAAAAATATAAATTCTCTAACTTTAGAAAGCACAAATTTTTCTCTTAATGATGAAGAATTTAATAAAATAAAAAACATTTCTAATCAAATCCAACCAGATGTATTAATTTTATTTTGGCAATTTTCTATCAAGTCGTTAGAGGAATTAGATGTTGTATCAAATCAACATTTATCAATTGAGATGTTTTTAATTAGATTAATGCACTTAAGTTCTGTAAAACAAATTAAACAAATAGACACAAAACCTAAAGAAGAAAATTCAACAAGCAAAATTGAAATAAAAACAGAGACTAAAATTATTGATCAAATAAAAAATATCTCTCAAGAAGAAAAAAAGAATCCTGAAATACAAACTGAAGTTAAAGCAGAAGTCAAAACTCAAATTAATTCTTTTGACGAATTAATTGCTATTTGCACAAGTAAAAGAGAATTAAAACTTAAATTTGAATTAGAGAAAAATGTAAATTTGGTTAAATTTGAAAAAAATAGGATTGAGATTTCATTTAATGACAGCCTTGATAAAGATTTTGTAAAAGATCTTTCCACAAAGCTTTTTGAATGGACAAAAGAAAGATGGATTATCACACTTAGTAAATCAAAAGGAGATCTCTCAATTAGAGAAAAGAAACAAAATGAAAAAAAAATATTAATTGAAAAAGCTAAACAAACTGAAATTTATAAAAACTTTATGGAAAATTTTCCTGATGCAGAACTGGTAGATGTTAAATCGATAATTAAGGAGGATAAAAATAATGACTGATTTTAATAAAATATTAGACAAAGCAAAAGAACTTGAAGCAAAAATGAAAGAGAGTCAGCAAAAAATTAAGGAGATTAGAGTAGAGGGTGTTTCTGGCTTAAATTCAGCAAAAATCGTCTTGGATGGAGAAGGTGAAATGCAATCAATTAAACTATCAGATGAAATAATGAAAGAAGACAAATCAATAATAGAAGATTTAATTGTAGCGGCGCATAATAACGCCAAATCACAATTGAAGTCGAAAACATCAGAAGAGATATCAAAAGCTACAGGTGGATTTGGAATACCTGGTTTTAAGTGGCCACTATAGTAGATGCAAAACATTAACGAGATTGAGGAATTAATTAAATTAATTTCAAAGCTTCCAGGTTTAGGACCAAAATCTGCTAAAAGGATTGTTTTAAAACTAATTAATAACCGCGATGAATTAGTAAAACCAATGGCAAATACTTTGGCTCAATTTTATAAAAATGTAACTAGATGTAATTCTTGTGGTTCACTTAAATCAATTTCAACTGGATGTATAAATTGTGAAAATACAAAAAATAAATATTCTAAGATTTGTGTTGTAGAAGACATTGCTGATCAATGGTCGATTGAAAATTCAAATATTTATCAAGGGTATTTTCATATTCTGGGAGGCACCATTTCATCAGTAGGTCAAAGAAAAGAAGATTTACTTGTAAATTCCCTGGTTGAGAGAGTTAATCGAGATAAAATTGAAGAAGTTATATTAGCCACAAGTGCAACTGTTGAAGGTCAAACTACTGCTTACTACATCCAAGATAGCCTAAAGAATTCTAATGTAAAAATTACTAAACTTGCACAAGGGTTACCTGTAGGTGGTGAAATTGAAAGTTTAGATGATGGGACTTTATTTTCTGCTTTTAAAAATCGGTCTAATTTAGTTTCTAATTCAGATTAGACTTTTTAGTAAGTCTATTTAAATGCAGTAAAGGTTCAGTATAACCAGATGGTTGTTCTTTTCCTTTAAACACCAAATCACAAGCAGTTTGAAATGCAATTGAATTTTCAAAGTTATTACTCATTCTTACATAATTAGAGTCATTTTTATTTTGGTCATCTACAATTTTAGCCATGTCTTTAAGAATTTCTACAACTTGAATTTTTGTTGTAATTCCATGATGTATCCAATTTGCAATATGTTGAGATGAAATTCTAAGTGTAGCTCTATCTTCCATCAAACCTACGTTATTTATATCTGGTACTTTGGAGCATCCAACTCCTTGATCAATCCATCTCACAACATAACCTAATAGAGTTTGAGCTGAGTTAGAAATTTCTTTATTAATTTCATCTACAGACCAATTTGGTCTATCAGCAGTAGGTATTGTTAAAAGATCATCAAGCTTTGCCTGTTCTCTGTTTTTTATTTTTTGTTGTTCATCAAAAATATTTATTTCGTGATAATGTAGCGCATGCAAAGCTGCAGCAGTTGGAGATGGAACCCATGCACAATTTGCACCTGCTTTTAAATGTCCAGTTTTTTGCTCCATCATATCTTTCATTTTATCTGGCATTGCCCACATACCTTTTCCAATTTGAGCTTTTCCAGAAAATCCACACTTTAAACCAATATCAACATTATTGTTTTCATAGGCTGTAATCCATTTTGAAGTTTTCATGTCACCTTTTTTAATCATCGGACCAGCTTCCATAGAGGTGTGCATTTCATCACCAGTTCTGTCTAGAAAACCTGTGTTTATAAAGAAAACTCTATTTTTTAATGATCTAATGCACTCTTTTAAATTAGCTGAAGTTCTTCTTTCTTCATCCATTATTCCAATCTTGCAGGTGTATTTTGGCAAACCTAAAACTTCCTCAACTTTTGAGAAAAGCAAATCAGTAAATGCAGTTTCATCTGGTCCATGCATTTTTGGTTTCACAATATAAATAGAACCAGTTCTTGAATTGGTTTTTTTTTTAATATCATGAAGGGCAGCAGCTGTAGTAATGAATGCATCCATTATTCCTTCTGGAACTTCACTACCATCTTTTAAAATTATTGATGGATTAGTCATTAAGTGACCAACATTTCTAACTAGCAGTAAACTTCTTCCATGAAGCTTTAAACCTTTTCCATCTTTTGAAATATAGCTTCTATTAGGATTAAGTTTTCTTTCAAATAATTTTCCTTCTTTTTCAAATTTTGATTTTAGATCACCTTTCATTAGACCTAGCCAATTTCTGTAACAAACAATTTTATCTTCTGCATCTACAGCAGCTACACTATCTTCGTTATCGCATATAGTTGACACCGCAGATTCTAAAATTATGTCACTAATACCAGCATGATCTTGTTGAGCCGCAAAAGCTCTTGAATCTTTTAAAATTTCTATATGTAAATTGTTATTTTTTAATATTATAGCAGACGGGTTGTCAGCTTCACCCCTATGACCAATAAACTTATTCTCATCTACCAAATCATATATATCAGCACCTTTTAAAGCTTTAAATTTTCCATGCTTAACCGCAAAACTTGTAATTTTTTGCCAACTCAATCCTGCTAATGGAAAATATTTATCTAAAAAATCTCTTCCATATTTTATTACCATCTCACCTCTTAACGGATCGTATCTTTCAGATACGCTATCTTCTGATTGTTCAATCACATCTGTTCCATACAGACTATCGTATAAGCTCATCCATCTAGCATTAGCTGCATTTAATGCATATCTCGCATTCATTACTGGTACAACAAGTTGAGGCCCAGCAATACTTGTTATTTCCTCATCAACATTTTGAGTTGATATTTCAAAATCATCACCTTCTTCTCTCAAATAACCAATTTCTGTTAAAAATTTTTTATATTCTGACAAATTAAATTCATTTCCCTTATTTTTTATGTGCCAATTGTCTATCTGTTTCTGTAAGTCTTCTCTAAATTTAATTAATTCTTTATTTTTAGTTGCTAATTCATTGACTGTTTTCTCGAACCCTGACCAAAAATTATCAACAGATAGATCTGTTTCTTTTAATAGCTCGTCGCTAATAAATTGAGAAAGTTTTTCAGATACTTTTAAAGTTTTAATATTTATATATTTTTCTTGCATATCACCTAAATTACCCCATCTGTATTTTTGCCTGAGAGTTTTGCTCCTTCGGCGGAATTAATTCTCTTTCCAGAGTGTTATGCAACTATCGGTCCTTTTTACCTGAGAGTTTCCGGGGTGGTTGCTCCTTCGGTGCTAAATTTAATAGTCTCTCCCGACAATAAAATATGTATCCTCTTCTAGAAAAGAGTCAATTAATAACAATTACACTTTAAATTAAATATCATTTTATTGCCTTTTTTATGAATTAACCATCCGCTATAACCTTATTATGAAAAATTATCTTAATTTTGAAACTGAGATTAAAGATTTAGAGACAGAATTGGAAAAATTAAAAGATCCATATAATCAAGAGGGATTATCAGAAGTGGATACCCAAAAAATTTCAAAAACACAAGTTGAGTTAGATCAAAAATTAAATGATATATATTCAAACCTAGATCCATGGCAAACCACCATGGTTGCGAGACATGAAGACAGACCAAAGTCTAAATTTTTCATAGATAATTTATTCGAAGATTTTATTTCTCTATCTGGAGATCGTTATTATGGTGAAGATAAATCTGTACTTACTGGTTTTGCAAAATTTAATGGTCAGTCAGTTTTAGTTATCGGTCAAGAAAAGGGTGAAGATTTAGATAGCAGAATTCAAAGAAATTTTGGGATGATGCGACCTGAGGGTTATAGAAAAACTATTCGTTTAATGAATTTAGCAAATAAATTTAAAATTCCAATTATCTCTTTTATAGACACGCCAGGCGCTTATCCTGGTGTTGGTGCAGAGGAAAGAGGTCAAGCTGAGGCAATAGCAAAATCAATTGAATGCTGTATGGAACTTAAGGTTCCAACTATTGCAATAATTATAGGTGAAGGTGGATCAGGTGGTGCGATTGCATTAGCATCGTCTAACAAAGTTATCATGCTAGAAAATGCTATTTATTCAGTTATATCTCCTGAAGGCTGTGCAACTATATTATGGAGAGATCCAAAAAAAATGCTTGATGCAGCAAAAGCAATGAAGCTTTCCGCAAAAGATTTATTAAAATTAAAAGTTATTGATGAAATAATCCCAGAACCTTTAGGTGGTGCTCACAGGGATAGAGACCTGATGCTTGATAACGTTAGAAAATCTATTTCTACGAATTTAGATCAATACAAAGAAATGACGTCAGAAGATATAATGAATGAAAGAAAAAATAAATTTTTAAAAATTGGAAGAAATGATGGTTTTATGAGCAATGTAGAAGATTTAAGCAATTTGACCATTAAGAAAAACAATTTTGATAATATTTTTAAATCAAAAAAATTATTATTTGGTATTGGTGTAGGTTTATTATTGTTAGCTTCTTTGTTTTTTCTTGTTTAAGAATTATAAAGCTCCATGGCAATGTTTAAACTTCTTGCCTGATCCACAAAAGCAAGGTTCATTTCTTCCCATTTTTTTGGCTTGTGGTTTTGGATTTACTCTTTCCTCATTGGAAGGTCTTTTTTCTGTTATAACTTTTAAGTTCATTAAAATTGTAACGTAGTCTAATTTTAGTTTTTCTAATAAATTTGAAAATAAATCAAAAGCTTCTTTTTTATATTCAACTAAAGGATCTCTTTGACCGTAAGATCTTAATCCAATCACTTGTCTAAGTTGTTCTAAATATTGTATATGTGATTTCCAATTCAAATCTATTGTTTGCAAAAATATTCTTTTTTCAATTTCTTTTGCATGCTGCTCGTTTAGAACTTTAATTCTTTCATTACGTGTCTCATTAAATTTTGAGGATATTTGCTCTTTCAGTTCATTATCTTTTGCAGAAATCAAACTTTCAAGTTCAGTATCATTAAAACTTTTCCCAACAATTTGCCTTACTTTATTGTTAAATTCATTACTTTTTGGATTAGATAGGTTTTGAATTTTTAGTTTTATCAAGTCTTCTGATATTTCTTTTAAAAATTCGTCGGAATAATCAAAAATATTTTCACTATTCATTGCGTTTTTTCTTTGAGAAAACACAACATGTCTTTGGTCATTCAAAACATTATCAAATTTGATAAGTGTTTTTCTGATATCAAAATTTCTGGCTTCAACTTTTTGCTGAGCTCTTTCTAATGCTTTGTTGATCCAAGGGTGATCAATACTTTCACCATCTTTTAAACCAAGTTTTTCAAGCATATTATTCATAGATTCTGAGCCAAAGATTCTCATCAAATCATCCTCTAAACTTACATAAAATACAGAACTACCCTCATCTCCTTGTCGTCCAGCTCTTCCTCTTGCTTGATTGTCTACTCTCCTAGACTCCATTCTTTCGGTACCAATTACAAATAAGCCACCTAGAGATTTAATTTTTTCTTTATCTATTTTTAGCTGATCATCAGGAATTGATCCTTTTTTGCCACCAAGCTGGATGTCAACACCTCTACCAGAAATACTGGTTGTAATTATCAAAGATTTTTCTTTTCCAGCATTTGCAATAATTTCGGCTTCATTTTCATGGTTCTTTGCATTTAAAACTACGTGTTTAATATTTTTTTCATTTAATAATTTAGAATAAACTTCGGATTTGTTGATACTAGATGTGAAAACCAAAATTGGTTGACCAACTTCATGTTTTTCAATGATCTTATTTATTATCGCATCATTTTTTTCTTTATCAGTTCTAAAGATCAAATCATTATGGTCCTTTCGGATCATTTCTTTATTTGTTGGTATTACAACGACTGAAAGATTGTATATCTCAAAAAATTCTTCAGATTCTGTGACTGCAGTACCGGTACAACCTGATATTTTTTTATATAGTTTAAAATAATTTTGATAGGTAATTGATGCTAAAGTTTGATTTTCATTTTGTATCTGAATTTTTTCTTTAGCTTCAAGAGCCTGATGAAGTCCATCTCCAAATCTTCTTCCTTCTAGAATTCTACCAGTTAATTCATCTATAATTTTAAGAACTCCGTCTTTAACTATGTAATCCTTTCCTTTTTCAAATAAGTGATTTGCACGGAGTGCTTGATTTACATGGTGAACTAAATGAAGATTTTCTGGATCATAAAAATTATCATTTTTTAATATACCAGCATTAGAAAAAAGTTTTTCAACATTATTAATACCCTCGTTTGTTAAAAGTATACTTTTTTCTTTCTCATCTATTTCAAAATCTTTGTTATTTAAAATTTTAACAAGTTTATCTATTGTTAGGTATTGAGCAGTTTTATCTTCTGCAGCTCCAGAAATTACAAGTGGAGTTCTTGCTTCATCAATTAAACAGGAATCTATTTCATCTACAATTGAAAATGCATGAGATCTTTGAACCATTTCTTTTTGAGAAAACTTCATGTTATCTCTTAGATAATCAAATCCTAATTCACTGTTGGTTGCATAAGTAATGTCACAATTATAGTTTTTTTTTCTTTCTAGATCATCTTGGTCATTATTTATAAATCCGGAAGTAAGACCTAGAAAACTATATATGAGACCCATTTCTATCGAATCTCTTTTTGCTAAGTAATCATTAACTGTTACTATATGAACTCCATTTTCAGAAAGCGCATTTAAATAAGCCGCTAAAGCAATAGTGAGTGTTTTTCCTTCACCTGTTCTCATTTCAGCAATTTTACCTTCGTGAAGAACTACTCCCCCAATAAGTTGGACATCAAAGTGCTTCTCTTGTCTTGTTCTTTTTGCAGCTTCCCTTACTAGTGCAAATGCTTCAGGTAGAATTTCGTCTAAACTTTTTCCATTTTTTAATTGATTTTTAAATTCAACTGTTTTTTTTGGAAAGTCTGTATCACTTAATTTTATGAATTGTTCCTCGTATGAATTTATTTTTTCTACAATTTTTCCAATTCTATCCAGTTCTTTTTGATTACTAGATTTGATAAATTTTGTAATTAGGTTAAGTGGGTTAAACATGACTATTTGATTTATTCTTTAAATATATTGTTTAATATATGTATTAAACAATTATTTTAAATATCATGGGTATTAATTTAACAAATTTTTTAACCTCGAAATCGAAAAATACCAGAATGATGGATTTCCAGGACCTCGATCATATAGATGGCTTATCTATTTCAGCTCTAAGCGCAGGTTTATATAAAACTAAAAGAGATGATTTAGTAATGTTTTACTTTAGAGATGGCGCAAATCATGCCTCTGTTTATACTAAATCAAAAATTATCTCAGAAAATATTAAATGGAATATAAATCAAAAATCAAAAAAAATTTATTCTCTTATTGTAAATACTAGAAATGCAAATGCTTTTACAGGTAAACAAGGTTACGAAAGTCTCACAAAAATTGCTAATTTAACTTCTGAGCAATTATCAAAAAAACAGTTTGAAGATGAAGATTATCCAAAAAAAATTACTTCAAAAGAAATTATTTTTGGATGCACAGGTACTATAGGTGAAACCTTTCCATGTGAGAAGATAATGGATCAAATTCCAAACTTGATAAAAAAAATTAATTATACACAAAACAAATTTCTTTGGATGAAAGCAGCTTTAGGAATAATGACCACTGATACAAAACCAAAACTTGCGATGGAACAATGTAAAATTGGAGATAAAGAGGTAAAAATTTATGGTGTTGCCAAAGGTTCGGGTATGATATTTCCAAATATGGGAACTACCTTGGCATACATATTTACTGATGCTAGCTTATCCAATGATATTTTAAGTAAGTTATTAAAAAAAAATATTACAAATACATTTAATGCTATCTCATGTGATGGAGATACAAGTACAAATGATATGGTTAGTATTTTTTCAACAAATAAAGCAAACAATTCAAATATTAAAAGTATTAATGATATAAAACTAAAAAAATTCGATAAAGCATTAAACAATGTTTTGTTAAATTTAGCCAAGAGAGTAGTTTCTGATGGAGAGGGAGCATCAAAATTTGTCACTATAAATATTAATAAAAGCAAAAGCGAACAAGATGCAAAGACAATCGCTTTCTCAATAGCAAATTCAGCTTTGGTAAAAACAGCTATTGCGGGTGAAGATCCAAACTGGGGAAGAATAGTGATGGCAATAGGAAAAGCAGGACCAAAAATAAATTTAAATAAATTAGGTTTGAAATTTGGAAATTATCAAATAATTCAGGATGGAAAATTACATAAGAACTACGATGAAAAATTGGTAGCGGAATATATGAAAGGTGAAAATATAGATATCAATGTAGATTTGTTTACTGGTTCTAAAAGCTTTACTGCTTTTACTATGGATTTTACAAAAAATTATATTGAGATTAATGCTGATTATAGAAGTTGAACATATTGAAATATAATTTTTGATAACTAATTCTATACTATGATTAAATACAAACTTTTGTGTAACGACTGTGAATTAAAGTTTGATAGCTGGTTCTCATCTTCATCAGAATATGAAAAATTAAAAAAGAAAAAACTTTTAATCTGTCACAACTGTAATTCTGAAAAAGTTGAAAAAACATTAATGGCTCCTCAGCTAATAAGTAGAAAAGCTAAAAATGAGGAAAAATTTGATACTCAGAAGTTCAAAAAAATTAAGAAAACAATTAAAAATTACCAAAAGTTTATAAAAGATAATTTTAAGTACGTTGGTGATAATTTTGCATATGAAGCTAGAACTATTCACTACAATAGCAAGAAACCTACAAAAGGGATATATGGTAAAGCCTCTCAGAAAGACATTAAAGAGCTCAAAGAAGAGGGCATAGACACACAATTAATTCCTTGGGTTAATGAAAAAGAAAATTAGTTTTTCTTAAATTCAGCAATATAATTTACTGATAAATCTTTTGAAACATTCCATTCATCCCTCAGAATATTAAAATTCATTCCATCTATTTTTTTGAGATTAAGATTGTTTTTGATTAGTATACTTTTTAATTCCTCAGGCTTAACAAACTTTTCCCATTCATGGGTGCCAATAGGAAGCCATCTCAAAACATATTCCGCACCAACAATTGCAAATATATAAGATTTTAAGGTTTTATTTATAGTTGCAACAAACATTAATCCATTTTTTTTTAAAAGGTTAGCACATGATTTTAAAAAAAAATCAACATCCTCAACATGTTCAACAATCTCCATGTTCAAAATTACATCAAATTTTTTTGTAGTTTTTAGTTTTTCGGGCGATGAACATATATAGTTTATTTTAAGATTGTTTTTTTTTGCATGCAAGTTTGCTATGGCAATATTTTTATTTGAAGCATCGATTGCTGTAACATTAGCACCTAATCTACACATGGGCTCAGATAACAATCCACCTCCACATCCAATATCAAGGACATTTATTCCAGAAAGAGGATATTTTTTATTTTTAAGTTGAAATTCCTTAATTATATTTTCTTTAATATATTTTATTCTTATAGGATTAAATTTATGAAGAGGTTTAAATTTTCCTTCCGGATCCCACCATTCGGCCGCCATATTTGAAAATTTTTCTATTTCTTTTTTATTAATACTGTTCATAATATATAATTAGTTGACATAACAATTAAGATGTACTTTATCAATTTATAATTAAATTATATTAATTCAACTGATCATGAAAACTGTTGTACTAAAATTTGGCGGAACTTCTGTTGGTAGTATCGATAGGATAAAAAAAGTATGCAAAATTATAGCTGCTTATAAAAAGAAAAAAAATAGAGTTTTGGTGATTTCGTCAGCAATGAGTGGAGTTACCAATGAGCTTGTAAAAAAATCGAAGCAAATTAGTAATAATTTTAGCAGATCTGAGTATGATGCACTTGTCTCCACTGGAGAACAGGTTTCATGTGCTTTAATTGCAGGAAGACTTACTCATGATGGTTTTAAATCTAGGTCATGGGTTTCTTGGCAATTACCAATAATTACTGATGGACCTTATTCTGGAGCAAGAATTAACAAGATAGTTACGAAAGAATTAAATAATTATGTGAAACAAGGTGGGATTCCAATTGTTACTGGTTTTCAAGGAATTAATAATGAAAATAGAATTACCACAATAGGAAGAAGTGGTTCTGATGCCACTGCAATCATGTTAGCAAAATTTATTAAAGCTGATGAATGTATTATTTATACAGATGTTGATGGTGTTTATACTACTGATCCAAGACAACACAAAAAAGCAAAGAAAATTAAAAAAATATTTTATGATGAAATGTTAGAAATGGCATCTTTAGGATCAAAAGTGATGCAACCAACATCAGTTCAAGATGCAAAGTTAAATAACATTGATATTAAAGTTAAATCTTCATTTGTTAATAAACCAGGTACATTAATAACAGGTTCTAAAAAAGCATTTAGTGATCAAATAATTACTGGCATATCTTCAACTAAAAATGATGCTAAGTTTACAATTGTAGGAGTTAAAGATAGACCTGGTGTCGCTGCTTCAGTTTTTAGACCACTATCAAGAAATTTAATTAACGTTGATATGGTTGTACAAAATATTTCTCAAAATGGAAAAGATACTGACTTAACTTTTACAATTAAATCTGATGATTTAAAAAAAACCGAGAAATTAATTAAGCAAAATAAATCGATATCTTATAAAAAACTTTCTTTTGATAAAAATCTTTCCAAAGTTTCTATAATTGGAGTTGGGATGATTACTACACCTGGAATTACTTACAGGATGTTTCAAGCCTTAGCTTCAGAAAAAATAAACATTTTAGTTATATCAACATCTGAAATTAAAATTTCAGTATTAGTTTCATCAAAAAATGTAAAAAAAGCAATAGCTGCTCTTCATAAAGAATTTAAACTAGATTAAACTTATGAACATAAGACCATTTAGAAATATAAATCGAAAAAAAACTAAAGTAATTAATGTTGGTAATGTTAAAGTTGGTGGTGACAATCCAATATCAGTTCAATCAATGACCAATACTTTGACTACAGATATTTCAGCTACTATAGAACAAATAAATAAAATTCATGAAGAGGGTGCTGACCTAGTAAGAGTTTCCTGTCCAGATGAAGACTCTTCAAAAGCCTTAAAAGAAATTACAAAAAATGTTCAAATACCTGTAATTGCAGACATTCATTTTCATTATAAAAGAGCTATAGAAGCTGCAGAAAATGGAGCAAAGTGTTTAAGAATAAATCCTGGAAATATTGGCGATAAAAATAAAATCTATGAGGTTTTAAGCGCAGCAAAAAATAATGATTGTTCAATTCGAATAGGAGTTAATGCAGGTTCTCTAGAAAAAGATATTCTAGAAAAGTATAAAGAGCCATGCCCCGAGGCATTAGTAGAGAGCGCAAAAAGAAACATTAGAATATTAGAGGATCAAGATTTTTTTAATTTCAAGATAAGCGTCAAGTCCTCTGATGTATTTTTGTCAATTGCAGCTTACAGACAGCTTTCGGATACTACTGATTATCCTCTTCATCTTGGAATAACTGAGGCTGGAAGTTTTGTATCAGGAAGTGTTAAGTCTTCAATAGGACTAGGTTCATTGCTATTAGATGGAATAGGTGACACATTAAGAGTTTCTTTATCAGATGATCCTGTAAAAGAGGTTAAGATTGGAAATGAAATACTTAAATCTTTAGGATTGAGAAATAGAGGAGTTAAAATAATTTCTTGCCCATCTTGCGCAAGGCAAGCATTTCAAGTGATTGATACAGTTAAAATTTTAGAGGAAAAATTATCTCATATAAAAACTCCAATTACCCTGTCGATTATTGGCTGTGTTGTGAATGGACCTGGTGAGGCTGCTTTAACTGATATTGGAATAACTGGAGGTGGAAAAGGTAATAATATGCTCTATTTATCTGGAGTGCAAAGTGAAAAAGTATCTACTAATGATATAGTTAATAAAGTCGTAGAAGAAGTTGAAAAAAAGGCCTCTGAATTAGAAAATAAACAATGATACCAACAAAGACTATTGAAGAATTAATTACAAAACATTCTACACTTGAAAAAGACCTATCATCAGGAAGTTTAGATAACAAAGTATTTGCTGAAAAGTCAAAAGAATATTCAGATGTTAATGAAATAATTTTAAATGCTAAAAAATATTTATCGTTCGAAAATGAAAAACAAGAATTAGAGAAAATATTAGAGGATAACTCATCAGATAAAGAATTAAAAAATATGGCTGAGTTAGAACTTGTTGATTTGAAATCTCAACATGAGATCAATGAAAAAAAATTAAAATTATTCCTACTACCAAAAGATGAAGCAGATAAAAAAAATGCAATAATAGAAATAAGAGCTGGAACTGGGGGATTAGAGGCAAGTTTATTTGCTTCAGACCTTTTCAAAATGTATGAAAAAGTAAGTCATAAAAAAAAGTGGTCGTTAGAACTTATTTCTATTTCAAGAAGTGATGCAGGAGGTCTAAAGGAGGTAATTGCATCTATTAAAGGTACCAATATATATTCAACATTAAAATATGAGAGTGGTGTACATAGAGTTCAAAGAGTTCCAGATACCGAAACACAAGGAAGAGTGCATACATCTGCGGCTACTGTTGCTGTATTACCTGAAGCTGAAGAAGTAGATTTAAAAATAAACGACTCTGACTTAAGAATTGATGTTTTTCGAGCAGGTGGCCCAGGTGGACAATCAGTTAACACAACAGATAGCGCTGTTAGAATAACTCATATACCAACTGGTTTATCAGTTTCTCAACAAGATGAAAAATCGCAGCATAAAAATAAAGCAAAAGGAATGAAAATTTTAAGAGCAAGATTATATGAACTTGAAAGATCAAGAATTGATCAAGAAAGATCACAAGATAGAAAAACTAAAATTGGTACTGGAGATAGATCAGAAAGAATTAGAACTTATAATTTTCCACAGGGTAGAGTTACAGATCACAGAATAAATTTAACTTTGCACAAATTAGAAGAATTTCTAGAAGGTGAAGCTTTTGATGAAATGATAGAAACACTTACACTGCAAGCACAAGAAGAAAGTTTAAATAATTTAAAATAAATGAATATTCAATCAGCAATAACTCAAGGGGCTCAAATTTTAAAAGATAAATTTTGTTTAAATCCTTATTTAGATTCAGAAATTTTAATGTCAAAAGCAATTAATAAAGATAAAAAATACTTAATACTTAATTCTCAAGAAAAAATAGAAGAAATAAATTTAAATTTTTTTCAAAAACTAATTAATGAAAGGTCTAAAGGTAAGCCGGTATCGCATTTGACAAATAAAAAGTTATTTTGGAATTCAGAATTTTTTGTAACAGAAGATACTTTAATACCTCGTCCTGATACTGAGCTAATTGTTGAAAATATTTTAAATTTAACAAAAAATAAAAGTAAACTTAGTATTTTAGATATTGGCATAGGATCTGGATGTATACTTTTGTCCATATTAAAAGAGAGAAAAAATTTTTATGGAACAGGAATAGATATAAGCAAAAATTGTTTAAAAATAGCTTATATGAATGCAACTAATTTAAAAGTACATAATAGACTTAAATTATATAAATCTAATGTTGACAAATTTAGTTTGGGCAAATATGATTTGATTGTTTCTAATCCTCCTTATATTAAAAAACATATAATAAAATATTTGGATAAAGGAGTTGCTAGGTTTGAGCCGAAAATAGCACTAGATGGTGGATTAGATGGTTTATCAGAAATCAGAAAAGTTATTAAAAAATCATCTGAGCTGATTAAAAAAAATGGTAAATTTATTTTAGAGATTGGTTTTGATCAAAAAAATAAAGTAATTAAATTATTAAATAAAGAGGGTTTTTATATAAATAGTGCTCTAAAAGATCTTGCTTATAATGATCGATGCATAATTTGCACAAAAATATAATTATTTAAATCATGGTAACATTTAGGAATAACAGTAATAACAATAATAGAAGAAATAATTTTAGAAGAAACGATAGAAATTTTAAATCTAATGGTGACAGGCAGAAATTTAGTTCAAATTTTTCTAATGGTGATAATTTCAAAAGAAAGTCTCCAGGCAGAAACAATCACAATGCACCAAAATTAATCGAAAAGTACAATGATTTAGCTAGAGAGGCTTTGTCAAACGGTGATAAAATTCTTTCTGAAAATTATCTTCAGCATGCTGATCATTTTACAAGAATACTAAATGAAAGAGAAAGCTTCAAAAAAGAGAGAAATTTAGAAGAGAAATCTGATGAAAATGAAAAAGAAATAAGTAGGCCATCAAAAAATATTGATGTTTCTGAAAAAAATTTAAAAGACAATTCTAACTTAGATATTCAAACTGAAACACCAGCAGAGGCTAATTAATTCAAACCTATAATTTTTTCTGATTTAAGAACATCCAGTTTAATTTTATTAGTTTCAAATAATTTTCTCTCTTTACCTTTTAATATTTTACCTGAGGGAAGTTTTAATTTTTGAGAATTAACTTTTTTTCCATTTATAATTACTTCGTAATGTAAATGAGGTCCAGTAGACTTACCTGTGGAACCAACGTAGCCAATTGTTTGACCTTGTTTTACTCTTACTCCTGCTTTAATGCCACGAGCAAACTTTGACATGTGGGCATACACTGTTTGATAAGTTGAATTATGTCTTATTTTTACACAATTACCACCTCCACCACACCATCCAGCTTTTTTTACAACACCGTCACCAGATGCCATAATAGGTGTTCCTGTGGGTGCTGCAAAATCAGTTCCTCTATGCATTTTATTATATCCATCTATGGGATGTTTTCTCATACCAAAAGGTGATGAAAGTCTTGCTCCATTAATTGGAGTTTTCATTAAAGCTTTTTTAACACTCTTACCATTTTTATCATAATGTCCTTCACTTCCTTCTTTATCAAAATAATAAAGCCCATTATCTTGACCGCTTAATTTTAAATTAGCAAAAAGTATTTCTCCTGTTTCAATGATTTCATTTTTATCATTAAGGAAAACTTCATACATTATTTGAAACTTATCTTGTTTTCTTATATCTCTTTGAAAGTCTACTTGAAAACCATATATCCTAGCAAATTCAATTATTATATTTGCTGGTATTTTTTCATCTGTTGCAGCCTTATATAGACTTTGTAAAATTAAATTTTCTCTGTAAACTATTTTCTTATTTAATTTAATTGAAATAATTTCATCATTAAAAGTATTATCAGAATTGTCTCTTACTAAAAATATTTTTTGTTTATTTGATATTTGAAAAGTAAATTCATTTATTTGATTATTAGTTTTATCTAAGCTGAACTCAATAATTTGTCTGGTATTTAATTTATTAAGATTAACTTTTTTTTTTAAAGCTTTTTTTATTTCTAATATTTCTTTTTTTTGTACTAGATAATTCTCTAAAATTTTATCAAATGTTTCACCAGATTTTATTTTATGTTTTATTTTTTTGTATTTTGGTTCAAGGTTTTCAACTATGTGTGTAAGTGTTTTTTTAAAGTAAATGTTATCAACAAAATTATTATAGATTTCTAACTTCTCTTTTTTTGTTGAATTAAAATATGTAGTGGAGATAGCAGTAAAAAGAATCAATAAAACTAAGCCAAAAATTTCTAAGTTTTTTTTTGTTTTACTTAATAGAATTTTTAACATTTTATATTTAAGCGAACACAATTATTAGTTTAGACAGTGTTAAAAATCAAAAAAAAGCCCTTAAAATGGCGTGTTTTTATTTAAATATTTATTCTTAAATGCTTGATTTCCATTATTTTTAGCCTATAAGCACTGAACTTTCTCAATAAAATTATTGTTAACACAATAAATTAGTGAGGATTATTGAGCCTTTTTTTGCTCAATTAGCTATTTTAAAAGTTAAAATTTAAGAAGAGAAGTGTGGACGGTTAAGGTTACCAAAAATTTGTCGTACACACTTCAATCACATATAAATTTTATTCTTAGAATTTATATGGAAGCTAGTGTGCGCCGTTTTTAAACTTGAGAGTTTGATCATGGCTCAGAACGTACGCTGGCGGCACGCCTAACACATGCAAGTCGAACGAAGTAGCAATACTTAGTGGCAGACGGGTGAGTAACATGTAGGTATCTACCCTTTGGCCTGGAATAACACGAGGAAACTTGTGCTAATACCGGATAAGTCTTTACGGAGAAAGCTTTATGCACCATTGGATGAGCCTGCACTTGATTAGTTTGTTGGTGGGGTAATGGCCTACCAAGACTGTGATCAATAGCTGATTTGAGAGGATGATCAGCCACATTGGGACTGAGACACGGCCCAAACTCCTACGGGAGGCAGCAGTGGGGAATCTTGCACAATGGAGGAAACTCTGATGCAGCGATGCCGCGTGAGTGAAGAAGGCCCTTGGGTTGTAAAGCTCTTTCGTCGGGGAAGAAAATGACTGTACCCGAATAAGAAGGTCCGGCTAACTTCGTGCCAGCAGCCGCGGTAATACGAAGGGACCTAGCGTAGTTCGGAATTACTGGGCTTAAAGAGTTCGTAGGTGGTTGAAAAAGTTAGTGGTGAAATCCCAGAGCTTAACTCTGGAACTGCCATTAAAACTTTTCAGCTAGAGTATGATAGAGGAAAGCAGAATTTCTAGTGTAGAGGTGAAATTCGTAGATATTAGAAAGAATACCAATTGCGAAGGCAGCTTTCTGGATCATTACTGACACTGAGGAACGAAAGCATGGGTAGCGAAGAGGATTAGATACCCTCGTAGTCCATGCCGTAAACGATGTGTGTTAGACGTTGGAAATTTATTTTCAGTGTCGCAGCGAAAGCGATAAACACACCGCCTGGGGAGTACGACCGCAAGGTTAAAACTCAAATGAATTGACGGGGACCCGCACAAGTAGTGGAGCATGTGGTTTAATTCGAAGATACGCGCAGAACCTTACCAACACTTGACATGTTCGTCGCGACTCTAAGAGATTAGAGTTTTCGGTTCGGCCGGACGAAACACAGGTGCTGCATGGCTGTCGTCAGCTCGTGTCGTGAGATGTTGGGTTAAGTCCCGCAACGAGCGCAACCCTCACTTTTAGTTGCCATCATTTAGTTGGGCACTCTGAAAGAACTGCCAGTGATAAGCTGGAGGAAGGTGGGGATGACGTCAAGTCCTCATGGCCCTTACGTGTTGGGCTACACACGTGCTACAATGGTATCTACAACAGGAAGCAAGACTGCGAGGTCAAGCAAATCCTTAAAAGATACCTCAGTTCGGATTGCACTCTGCAACTCGAGTGCATGAAGCTGGAATTACTAGTAATCGTGGATCAGCGTGCCACGGTGAATGCGTTCCCGGGTCTTGTACACACCGCCCGTCACACCATGGGAGTTGGTTCTACCTTAAGGCAAGGCTTAAAACCCTTGACCACGGTATAGTCAGCGACTGGGGTGAAGTCGTAACAAGGTAGCCGTAGGGGAACCTGCGGCTGGATTACCTCCTTTCTAAGGATGAATGAAAGTAAAATTTCATTCTAAATAATATACAGGTAATGTTGACCGTCCTCATTTCTCTTCTTAAAGTAGTGTTTCTCTTTGCATAGGGGCCGGTAGCTCAGTTGGTTAGAGCACACCCTTGATAAGGGTGGGGTCGAAAGTTCGAGTCTTTCTCGGCCCACCAATTTAAGATCATGGGGGATTAGCTCAGCTGGGAGAGCGCCTGATTTGCATTCAGGAGGTCAGCGGTTCGATCCCGCTATCCTCCACCAAAACACTTAGTTATATAAAATTGTAAAAAATAATAATTAATATCAATATCTATATCCGAACATTAGTAATGTTATTAGCTAATGTTCAAAATAAAAATTTGATTCAACACAGAATTTTTTTCTGTGCATAAATCAAGCGTTTAAGGGCGTGTAGTGGATGCCTTGGCACTGAAAGCCGATGAAGGACGTGATATACT
>NZ_JBNAKE010000001.1:832500-855577 GCF_052047475.1 Candidatus Pelagibacter sp. HIMB1782
GCCAGCTGCAGTGCCGGGTAGCTAAGTATGGACGAGATAACTGCTGAAAGCATCTAAGCGGGAAACTCACCTCAAAACTAGTTCTTCCTATAGAGCCGTGGTAGACCACCACGTTGATAGGCTGGGTGTGGAAGCGCAGTAATGCGTGCAGCTGACCAGTACTAATAGCTCAATTGGCTTGATTTATGCACTGAAAAAAATTTTTGACTTTAATTGATATAATTTAAACTAATTACAATTCATTTAGTTTTATTCTTGAACCAATTGAATAATTCTTTTTTGATTTCTTTCCCAATATATATCCCCACTTATTTGCTGGCAGGCTGAAACCAGGTCTAATTCTTTTTATATTCTTTATTGAAAATTTATCTCCCTTTTTAATATTTTTAATAACATATATTGATCTTTGAAATTTGACATTTTTTAGCTCATTAACAGTTCTATAGAAATTTTTTTTACCCAAAAGTGTCCACGCTTTAATCATATCTTCTTTAAATTTTTTAATTTGTTTGCCCTTTATTGAAAATTCAATATCCAAACCCTTTTTTTGATTATCAAGCGCAATATGTTTTTCTATTACTCTTACACCTTTAGATATTGCTAACATCGCAACAGTATTATCAGTTGAATGATCAGAAAAACCAATTTCACATTTAAATTTCTTTTTTAAGACATCTATGTTGTTTAAATTAAAATCTTCATTTTTAGCTGGATATGAGCTTACACAATACAATAATACTAATTTTTTACATCCCGCTTTTTTGGCAGTCTTGTAAGCTTCGTTTATTTCATTTAAATTTGATAAACCTGTTGAAATAATTACAGGTTTTCCAATTTTACAAATTTTTTTAACTAAATAACTATCTTTCATTTCAAATGAAGAAATTTTATATAGTTTAGATTTAATCTTTTTAAGAAGCTCAACACCCTCATCGTCATATGGAGTACTAAAACATGGAATGTTTATTTTTTTTGCATATTCAAATAGTTCTTTTTGCCATTTTAATGGCGTTTGTGCTTCTTTGTACAAGTCCCATAATTTATAACCTTTCCATATACCATCTTTGACCTTAAAGTCATTTCTTGAAGAATCTATAGTCATATTTTTTGGCTCATATGTTTGTAATTTTACCAGATCCGCCCCATATTTTTTTGCTGTGTATATAAGTTTTTTAGCTCTTTTTATTGACCCGGTATGATTTGCAGAAATCTCTGCAATTAGTACTGGAGGCGAATTTTTATCAAAAATTTTTTTAATAATTTCTTTCATTTAGAAGTTAATCTATTGACCTGTTAAGATAAAAGGCTTCAGCATAATTTACTCCAACGCTAACTCCTCTAAAACTTGCAAAAGATTTAATTGCTTTAATTGACCTGCTGTGTGGGTAAGGTCTTAATTCATCTTTATAAAATTTGATCATTTCTAATTTTTTCCCTAAATGATTTGATATGTCTATAAAATAGTTTGGCTGAAAATTTTTACCTTTAAATAGTGCCCATTCTGTACTGGATGGAATTTCAAAACTTAAAATTTTTTTTACACATGTATCTTTCAAAGGTCTACAAGCGGTCATTACAGCTTCAAAAGTAACTCTGTGATCAATATTTAAGCAATTTTCATAATGTGTAATAATTATGTTTGGTTTAAATTCATTTATTTTTTTTTCAATTTTTTTTACAATTTTTAAAAGAGGAACTGTGTCCATTTTATTGTCAGGAAAACCAAAATTTTTTGGTTCAGGCAAGGAAAGAAATTTAAACAAATTTACGTAAGCTGTTTTCCTTTTTTTAATTTGATTATTGTTTACTTTTCTAGAGGATATGCCATTTGTCATAAAAATCACTTCTATAGAATTATCTTTTTGTAATTTTGATATTGTACCTCCACATCCTAAGATTTCGTCATCTGGATGTGCTGCAACTATGAGAATGTTTTTATTTTTCATTTATTTTTATTTCTACATTAGCATTAATTTTTTTTTTAACTATTTTAATATCATTGAAAAAAATTTTAAATTTTTTTAATTTAATATAAGCTTTAGGATAACCTGGAGCATCTAACATTCTTAAAAAATCGTAAAGTTTTCTAATTGATTTTACTTTTTTAAAATTTATTTCACTGTCTAATTTACTTCTTCTTTTGAAATACGAGGGTGTTCCTTTTTGTTCATTAAATTTAAGTTTTTTTGTTTTAATTATTTTTTTAATCATTTTAATGGATTTATTTTCCATTCTTTCAAATATCTCAGACGCGTTGCCTTTAAGCGAAAGTTCGTCTTTCAAACATATTGGTCCTGCGTCTAAATTTTTAACAATTTTAAACGCTGTTATGTTTGTTTTTTCTTTATTAAGCAAAATTTGGTTCTGTATAGGACTTCCACCCCTACCTTTTGGAAGATTAGAGGAATGAAATTGAATACAGAGATATTTTTCATAAATAGATTTACTGACAATTTTAGACCAATGAATAAAGAAAATTATCTTTGGATTTAATTTTTTAATTTTAGATACATTTAAGTTTGTACTTACAGTAAAATTTTTATTTAAATCTTTAAAATTATCTAATTTCCATTTTTTTTTTGTTATTATTAAAAATTTCATTTTTTATTTATTCGCAAATAGTATTTTTTTCCATAAAGTTTAAAAAAAGCTGGGTAATTTTTATTATCAACAACTCTAAATAAGTTAAATTGTGAAATAATTGATTTTTTTATATTGATCTCGCTATCTATTGGAGATCTTTTTTTATAAAAAGTGCTTTCCCCTTTTTGATTTTGTCCCAATTGAATTTTTTTACTTTTTTTATAAATTTTTATGAATTTAAGAATTAATTTTAAATTTTCTTTAAATTGAATTTTTTTTATTTCATCAAATAAAAAACTTTTTGGGATAATTACTCTTTTTTTAAAATAAATTTTACCACTATCAACACTTGAACTTGCTTCAATCAAAGAAAAATAAATCCTTTTTTTATTTTTTAAAATTTGCCAGGTTAAAGGAGACATGCCTTTACCCAAAGGTAAATTAGATTCATGTGGTACTAAATTTACTTTGGATTTAATTAAATATTTTTTTGGAATAATTTTAAAGTAACTAAAAATTATATTTATATCATAATTTTTTTTTAAGTTTTTGTGATCATTAAAAATTTTAATATTTTTTGAGTAATTACTTAAATGACTTATAATATTTTTTTTGTATTTATTTGCCCATGAAGATTTACTAATAAGTATTTGTATTTTCATTAATTTTTAATATATATACCTTCCATGAAATCAAATAACAAATATCTTAAAATCATATCAAAAATAGAAAAAATTAGATCAAAAAATAATGTTAATTGGATGAATATATTGAGATTAGCTTTTAAATTAGATCCAAAAAATGCATCAAAGATTATGAAGAAAATAAATTATGACGATAAAAAAATTTCAGAATTACTGAAAAAATTGTCTAATTAATGGATAAAATTTTAATATTAATACCTGCCAGAGGAGGCTCAAAGGGTATACCGAATAAAAATATTAAAAAATTTAATGGTAAACCATTAATTGAATGGACAATAAAGACTGCATTAGAGAGTAAATTAGCAGATAGAATTGTAGTAAGTTCAGACTCAAAAAAAATATTAAATTTATCAAAAAAATTCAATATTAGTTTATTAAAAAGGCCTAAATCTATAAGTGGAGATAAATCTTCAACAGAAAGTGTAGTAAAACATTGTTTAAAAAGTTATAATAATTCCTACAAAACAATTGTCTTATTACCCCCTACCAGCCCCGTAAGAAAAAAAAATATTTTAGATAATGCATTAAAATTTTTTAATTTAAAAAAGCTTGACAGTTGTTTTTCAGGCTCAAAGTTAAGTGACTTTTTGATATGGGAGTACAATAAAAAAAACAAAAAATATCGTAGTTTAAATTATGATTTTAAAAAAAGAGGAAATCGTCAATCAAGGAAGTCAACATATGTAGAAAATGGTTCAATTTACATATTTAAATCAAAAATTTTATTTAACAATAACAACAGGATAGGTGGCAAATTTGACATTTTCAAAATGAGTATTTTTGAATCCTTTGAATTAGATGAGAAGGAGGACTGGAAAATAATAGAATCAATCCATAAAAACTATATACTCAATAATAGTAAATAAAAATATGTCTCAATTTGATAAAGGAAGAGTTGTATACTTAAATGGAAAATATGTGCCTGAAAAAGAGGCCAAGATTTCAATATTTGACTCAGCATTAATGTTTGGTGACATGGTTTTTGAGATGACTAGATCATTCAATAAAAAACAATTTAAATTAAGAGAGCATCTTGAAAGACTCCTTAATGGAGTAAAAATTTACAGAATACCCTTAAATTTAAAAATTAAAGACTTAGAGAATATATGTTTAGAAACAATAAAAAAAAATGAAAAATTTTTTGAAAAAACAGATGAACATAGATTGATGATTAATATAAGTAGAGGACCTCTAGGAATTTATGCACCTGTTTTTGATAATAAGATAGAGCCAACAATAGTAGTGGCTGATTTTCCTCTTAAATGGACTGTTGCCAGTATGGGAAAATTGTATGATGAGGGTATTAATGCAGTTTTAGTAAATCAAAAAGCTATTCCATCTCATTTAATGGATCCGAAAATCAAAAATAGAAGCAGAGTTTTTTATCAGATGGCAAATATAGAGGCTTCAATGTTTAAAGGAAAAAATAACTGGGCACTTATGGCTGATCCTGATGGTTTTATTGCAGAGGGAAGTGGAGATAATTTTTTTATTGTAAAAAATAATATTGTAATAACTCCTGAAGGTAGAAATTGTTTAGTTGGCATATCAAGAAATTATATATTTGAAATTTGTAAACAACTAAAAATTAAATGTATTGAAAAAAATATTGAACCATATGATGTTTATACCGCAGACGAGGCATTTATGACAGGTACCCCGTTTTGTATTTTACCAGTATTTAAATTCAACGGGCTGAACGTGGGAAATGGTGAATTTGGAGTTGTTACAAAAAAATTACTAAAAAAATGGAGCAGTAATGTTGGACTGGATATTATTAAGCAGATAAAAGATTTTGGGAAAGAATGTGAAGATCTAAGTGAAAATTTTACAAGTCCATATCAATTTTCAAATAAAATCAAATAGTTAATCCAGTTTTAAATTATGCCAATAAAAAAGTACTCAAAAAGAATTGGTTTTATGCAAGGAAGATTGGTTTCTCCAGAAAAAAAAAATACCATACAGTTTTTTCCATCAAAAAATTGGAAAAAAGAACTTTCAATAGCTAGTAATAATAATTTTAAAATTATGGAATGGACAATTAATTATGAAAATATAGGTTCAAATCCATTATTTAATGGCAATATGGAAGAAGTAAAAAAAATGCTTGAAATAACCAAAATAAAAATACCATCAATTACTTATGATTATTTTATGGAAAAACCTTTTTTTAAAAAAAAAAATAATAAAAATAAAAAAAAAATATTGCTTAATTTGAAAAAAATAATTGAAAATTCAAATAAAATTGACGTTAAATATCATGTCTTTCCGTTAGTTGATAATTCTAGTATTAAATCCAAAATTGAGGAAAACAATTTAATAAAAGAAATAAAAAAATTATTAAAGTTTATTAAAAAAGGATCAAAAATTTTATTCGAAATAGATTATAAGCCAGAAAAAGTTATAAATTTCATAAAACTTTTTAACTCAATAAAAGTTGGTATCAATTATGATACAGGAAATAGTGCTGCATTAAATTATGATTTTAATCATGAAATAAAATATTTAAAATATATAAATAATATTCATATAAAAGATAGAATTTTACATGGCGAAACTGTTCGTCTTGGCAAAGGAAACTGGAAATATAAAGATTTTTTTAAGTTAATTAAAAATAAATATAGAGGTAATTTTATTTTACAGACTGCAAGAAGTAATGATAGAGATGATTTAAAAGAGATATTGATTAATAGAAATTTTTTTGAAAATGCAATTAAATAAAGTAATTTTAATTACTGGAGGATCAAAAAATCTAGGTAAATATTTAGTTAGTTATTTTTTAAACTTAAACTACAAGGTAATATGTGTATCAAAAAAAACTAAGTCTGATCTTCAATCAGACAATTATTTATGTGATTTAAGCAATAGCAGGCAATCTCAAAATTTGTTTAAAAAGCTCAAGAAAAAATATAAAAAAATTGATCTAATTATTTCATGTGCTGGAAAAAGTAAGAAAACATTTAAATTACGTGAAAAACAGCAAGATTGGCATATTGCATTAAATGATAATTTTTTTTGTTTTACAAATTTAGTTGACAGTTATTGTTTAAGTTACAAATACAAACCAACAAAAATTATCGCAATATCATCTATTGCCTCTGAGAAAATAACAAATGCTCCAATAACCTATTCTGTTGCAAAATCAGCATTAAATTTTTACGCTCAAATTAAGGCTAAGGAGCTTGCAAAGTTTAATATTAAGTTAAATGTTATTATGCCAGGTAATATTCTAATGGATAATAATAATTGGTCTAAAAAAATTAAAAAAGATAAAGCAAAAATTAAAAAATATATTAAAACAAATGTACCTCTAAATAAATTTTGCAATCCAAAACAAATAGCAGAAATTTGTAATTACCTATTCGGTTTTTCAGGAGATAACATAACAGGCTCAAAGTTTATAATTGATGGAGGTGAAAGTTTGTGAGAAAAAATGTTTGTTTAATAACAGGTGGAGCTGGATTTTTAGGAAGGAAATATTGTGAATTTTTTTTAAAAAAAGGTTTTATGGTTTTATGTGTAGATAAAGATAAAAATAAATTAATTAAAACTTATACTAATAAAAAAAATTTTAAATTCTTTACTTGTGATATTACTAAAGAAAAAAGCGTTTTAAATCTGTATAATAAAATAAATAAGAACTTTTTTGTTAATGTTCTTATAAATAATGCTGCAATTGATGCAGTTCCATTTAAAAAACAAAATAAAATAAAATTTCCTAAAGTTCAAGATTGGGATAAAGAATTAGATGTAAGCTTAAAAGGTTCTTTCTTAATGATAAAATATTTTGGTGAAGAAATGATAAAGAAAAAAGAAGGATCAATAATAAATATAGGTTCTGATTTATCTGTAATTGCACCAAACCAAAAATTATATAAAAGTTCATATAAAAATTATATTAAACCTGTAACTTACTCTGTAATTAAACATGGGATGTTAGGGTTAACAAAATATTTTGCATCTTTGTATGCAAAAGATAATGTAAGAGTAAACATGGTATCTCCTGGGCCAATAAAGAATAAACAAAGCTCGAAGTTTCTAAAAGAATTAACAAATGTTATACCAATGGAAAGATTAAGTGATCCTATTGAAATTATAGGTTTAATTTATTTTCTAGCAACTAAAGGTTCATCTTACATAACAGGACAAAATATTCTTATTGATGGAGGAAGAACAATAATATAATTAGTGAAATTAATTTTTTATTTTATATAAATTTACACTATAATTCTTTAATATAATTAATATTATGAAACCTTACTTAATAGCAGAAATAGGAATAAATCATAATGGCAGTTTAGAAATTGCTAAAAAATTAATTGATGCTGCAGTAGAGTGTAGATTTGATGCAGTCAAGTTTCAAAAACGAGAAATAGAACTTGTTTATTCTGAAGAAATCTTAAACTCACATAGAGATAGTCCATGGGGGAAAACTCAGAGAGAACAAAAAAATGGCCTCGAGTTTGGTGAAGATGAATACAAAGAAATAGATTCTTACTGTAAGTCAAAAAAAATAAGCTGGTTTGCTTCTGCGTGGGATTCAAAAAGCCTTACTTTTTTGGAAAAATTTGATCTCAGTTTTAACAAAATTGCATCTGCAATGATTGTAGATAAAGAGTTTTTAAATCAAGTTTCAAAGCAAAAAAAACATACTTTTATTTCAACTGGAATGTCATCTACAAAAAATATTGATGATGCAGTAGAGATTTTTCTTAAAAATAATTGTAGTTTTGAATTAATGCATTGTGTATCAACTTATCCTATGAAAGACTCTGATGCCAATTTAATGACAATTAATGCATTAAAAAAGAGATATAATTGTAAAGTTGGATACAGTGGCCATGAAAATGGAGTAGTTGTTTCACTAGCAGCTGTTGGTTTAGGTATAAGTTCACTTGAGAGACATATAACCCTAGATAGAACTATGTATGGAAGTGATCAGGCAGCATCATTAGAACTTAGGGGCATGAAGGAATTAACAAATTCAATTGATAAGATGTTAATTGCTTATGGAACAGAAAAATTAGGAAACATAATAGACGATGAAATTCCAATTGCTAAAAAGCTAAGAGCTCACATCAAAACAAATGATTAAAAGTGAAATAAGCAGTCTTTCCTCATCTTTGTTAACTGCTATTCAAGAAACAAATAAATCTAAAGAAAAACTAATTTTTCAAAAAAAAGAAATAAACCAGATTATAAATTTAATTTTCAAAAAAATTAAATTAGGAGGAAAATTAATTTTTTGTGGAAATGGTGGATCAGCAGCAGATGCACAACATCTAGCTGCAGAATTTTTAATAAGATTAAGACCCAAAGTTAACAGAAAACCTATCCAAGCAATAAGCTTAGCTTTAGATACTTCAACAATCACAGCTTGTGGAAATGATTATGATTTTGATAAAATATTTTCTAGACCTTTTCAAGCGCTGGTAAAAAAGAATGATGTTTTAATTGCTATTTCAACTTCAGGAAACTCAAAAAATATCATAGAGGTTTTAAAAGAGGCTAAAAAAAAAAAAATTTTAAGTATTTCGTTTTTAGGTTTTCAAGGTGGTAAAGCAAAAAATCATTCTCAAAAATATTTAATTATTAAAAGTAACAATGTTGCAAGAATTCAAGAAACACATATTTTTTTAGGTCATTTTATATTAGAAAAGGTTGAAGATTTATTATTAAAAAATAAAATTATATAATTTTAAATTATTAATTTCTTAATGTTTAGTTCAATAAATAAAACTCATAAAACATTGAATAACCTTGAAACTAGAGGAATGCATCAACAATTTAATGTACATTGGAAAAAAGCAAGGGGTGTGTTTGTTGTTGATAGAAATAATAATAAATATTTGGATTTTACTTCTGGTATTTTTGTTGCAAATGTAGGTCATTCAAACAAAGAAGTAATTAATGAAATATCAAAATCATTAAAATCACCTTTAATTTACTCTTATAATTATCCACATGAAAAACGTATTAATTACCTAAAATTATTAGAAAAATTTTGTAAAGGTTATTTTGAAAAATTTTATTTATTAAGTGGTGGAAGTGAAAGTGTAGAGGCAGCAATAAAACTTTCAAGGCTCTATGGAATAAAAAAGAAAAAAAGAAAATTGGGTATAATTTCTTTAAATGGTAACTGGCATGGTAGAACCATGGGTGCGCAAATGCTTAATTCAGACCCTAATCAAAATTCATGGACTATAAAAGATAAAAGAAATATTTTTTTAGACTTTCCTTATCCTTGGAAAGTTAAAAATAAAAATTCTAAAAATTTTTTTAAGGATTCCTTAAAAAAATTTAAAAAAAAAAATTTCAAAAAAGATTTTTGTGCATTTTTTTTAGAAAGCTTTCAAGGATGGGGAGCTGTCTTTTATCCAAAAAATTATGTTAAAGAGGTTGAAAAATTCTGTAAAAAAAATGACATACTCCTTGTTTTTGACGAAATGCAAGCTGGCTTTGGTAGGACAGGTAAAAATTTTGGATTTCAACACTATAATGTGAAACCAGACTTAATTTGTTGTGGAAAAGGAATGGGATCTGGATTCCCAATTTCTGGTGTTTTTGGTTCAAAAAAAATTTTGGATTTGCCAGCTCCTGGATCTATGAGTAGTACGAATTCTGCAAATCCATTGGCATGTGCAGCGGGTATCGCAACCTTGAAAGAGTTTAAAAATAAAAATATTGTTAAAAATTCAGAAATAATTGGAAAATTATTTCATATTGAATTGAATAAAATTAAGAAAAAATTTAATGAATTCATATTTGATATTCAAGGCAAAGGATTAATAGCTGCAATAATTTTTAAAGTTAATAACAATTCAAATTTATCCCCAACAGATCTTGCAAATGTTGTTTGTGAAAAAGCAATTAAAAATAAATTGCTTGTTGTAAGAACTGGTAGAGAATCTATTAAACTTGGACCTCCATTAATTATTAATAAACAAGAATTACTTAAGGGAGTAAAAATTTTAGAAAGATCTATATTTGAGACAATCAGCTGATAATTTTTATATTTAAATGTTTTATAAAAAAATAATTTTCCTTGAATGTGACCTAGGTGGTAGAGACGCAAAAATATATCTCACTCTTTCAAAATTTTTAGAAAATAAGATATCCCATGCTAAAGTGTATTTAATTAGTAGAATTAATATAAAATTTTTTATTACTAATTTTAAAAATTCAATTTTTATATTAACACCTCAAAAAATAAATAGATATAAAACTCATAAATCTAATTTATTTTATATTCTTGAAACTGAAGGTTTTTTAAATAAAGAATTATATCATTTAACTTATCAACGAAAAAACCTTCAAAACATAAAAAAAATATTTGTTTGGAATAATTTAACAAAAAAAAACCTTGTAACAGAATATAAAGTTAGCAAGGAAAATGTTTCAGTTATAGGACCTTTTCGACTAGTTTATTTATCAATTTTAAAAAAAAATATTAATAAATTTACAGTAGGTGTTCTGTGTAGGAATGTGGGGCTATCAAATTTTAAAAATATTTCTAAGATTAAATTTATATATGATTATATTCAACTAGAAAAAAAAAATAAAGTTTTAGGTTTAAAAGAGCATTGGTCTTTCCAGGAGATAATTGAGAATAATATAAAGAGTGTAGAAAATATTATAAAAATTTTAGATTATTATAATGACAAGAAAATTAATATAAACATAAGACCGCATCCAAATGAAAATTTCAAAGATTATATTTTTTTAGAAAACAAATATACTAATGTCAAAATAGATAGATCAGAGAATTTTTATGATTGGATTGAAAATGTGGATATAGTTTTCACACCTTCTTCTAGCACTAATATAGATTTAATTCTTAGCAATATTCCTTTAATTGATCTAAAGGGGAATTATAAAAAAGAGACTTTTTTGAATTTGCATAAACAACTAAGTCATAAGGTAGATTTCAATAATATAAAATTGACAATAAAAGATTTAAAAAAAATTAGAGCAAGTAAGAATAACAAACTTTTTGACCAATTTAAGAAAAAATATTTGAATAACTGCAATATAGATTTTAGTCACATGGTTGAATCGCTAAAAAAAGAATCATCTAATTTACCTAGCCAACATTATTGGAAATTAATTATATATGATTTTTATAATAACTTTAGATATCTATTGGCATGTTTGTACAAAAGAGAAAAAATTGATTTTAATTATAACTTTAGCTATGTTTTCAAAAAATATTCAATAAATCAAAAATTATTAAATAAATTTAATACAGTAAAATTTAAATTTTATTGATGAGAACAAAACAAAAAATTTTAGGTATTATTTTAGCCAAGTCAAAAAGTAGAAGAGTCAAAAATAAGAATTTTAGAAAAATTAAAGGAAAATATCTGTTTCAATATATTTTGGATGAGGCTATCAAAACATCAAGTTTTCAAACAATTCATATATCAACAGAATCAGAAAAAGTTTTAAAAAAAATAAAAAATTTAAAAAAAAAAAATATAAAATATAAAAAGTATATTGATCTGTCTTTTTTAAGACCAAAGCACATGACTGATGATAAGTTTCCAATGGAAAAGGTGGTTGATTATATTAGGGAAAAGTTTGAAGATAATAAATTTGAACACTTTGCTATGCTTTATGCTACAGCAGTTAATCTTAAACATAATGATTTAAAAAAGTTTATTAATTTTTATTTGAGATTATGTAAAAAATATTCAAACAGTGGTATTACATGCAGAACTTTAACAGCTTATCCAGCTCCAGTTGAGTGGTCGATGTCTTTAACAAATAAAAGTGAAATCAAGTATGATAATATTAATGCACACAAAAGAACCTCTGATACCTTCCAAAAAAAATTTTTTGACTCTGGTGGAATTCAAATATTTAATAAAAAATATTTTTATACTAATAGATCAAAAATATTTGGTTATGTGATGCCTTATTATAAATGTGTAGATATTGACTTTGAGGATGATTTTATTTTAGCAAAAAAACTAATTTAATCTTTTTGCATTTATTTTTTTGAGATTTTTTTCATAAATATTTCTTTTATTTAAATCTTTTCTTGAATTTTTTGATACAAAAGAAATTATGTAAGCAATCCTATCTGATTTAGATTTATTTTTAAAACTGCCATGAACACATTTGGAATCATGAGCAACACAATCGCCTGCATTTAGAGAATAATATTTTTTTTTATATTTATTTGAAATATTTTTAATTATTTTTGAACTTCCAGGAACTTTAGAAGATACATGTTTGAATATTTTATTGTGACTCTTTTGTAAATAATATAATACACCTTTTTTCTTGTTAGTATTGTTTAGGGTTATCCAAAAACTAAGACCTCTGCCATTTTTGTAGTTCCAATATTCATTATCTTGATGGAGTGGTGTTGGATGATTTTCCTTAAAGTTTTTTAGAAAAAATTGAATAGAATATAATTTTATTTCACTTCCAATTAGTTTTTTCGCGAGGTTTTGAATTTTTTTTTTTTTAGTCAATTGATAAAAAAAACTATTTTTATTTTTTTCTAATCTATGAAGGGAGCTTGGAATATTTTGTGTTTTTGAAAAATTAAAATCTCTACCTAATTTTAATTTTTTTAAGTTTTTTGAAGTATATAGCTTATATTCTTTTTTTAATTTATTAATTTCACTAAATGAAATTAAATTATTAATTTTAAGTTCGCCATTTTTATTAAAATAGTCTATAGGGTTCATATTTAATTGTTTTAGTAAATATTAATTATTCATGCAACCAAAAAAAATATTTTTGACAGGTGGGACAGGAACATTTGGTCAAGGCTTTGTTGAATATTTGTTGAAAAAAAAGTTTACAAAAAAAATTGTAATTTTTTCTAGAGATGAATTGAAGCAAAGTGAAATGAAAAAAAAATTTCAAATTCATAAAAATAAACTTAGATTTTTAATAGGCGACATTAGAGATAAAGATAGGGTTCTAAATTGTCTTGCAGATTGTGATACTGTGGTGCATGCAGCTGCTTTAAAAAGATTAGAAGTTTGTGAAGAAAATCCAACTGAAGCAATAAAGACCAATATAAATGGAAGTGAAAATATTATTAACTCAAGCCTTGAAAATAACTATATAAAAAAAATAATTCTAGTTTCTACTGATAAAGCTGTAAATCCAATTAATCTTTATGGATCAACAAAATTATCTGCAGAAAAACTTTTTCTATCAGCAAACAATATGAAAGGACCAAGAAAAAAAATGTTTTCTGTTGTCAGATATGGAAATGTTATAAATTCTAGAGGATCTGTTATTCCTTATTTTTTGAAATTGATTGAACTAAATAAAAAAATATTACCTTTAACTGATGAAAGAATGACAAGATTCATAATTAATATAAATCAAGCATTAAATTTTGTTTACAATTCTTTGAAAATAATGAAAGGGAATGAGATTTTTGTTCCTAAACTTCCATCAGTTAGAATATCAGATATAATTTCAGCTTTGAATTGTAAACCAAGGCTACTTGGCAAAGGAAAAGGAGAGAAATTGCATGAAGTTTTGATTTCAATGGAAGAAAAATATTACGCCAAAGAACACAAAAATTATTTTGTAATTAATTCAAATCATAAAAATCAATTTATTAAGAAATTTTTAGATTATGATTCAGGAAGTAATAAAAACTTTTTAAACAGAGATCAAATTACATCATTACTTAGAAATCTTATGAAGAATGAAAACAATAAGATATAGCCAACCATATATTGATAATAGTGATTTTATTTTTATTAAAAATTCACTTAAGAATAATTTTATAACTCAAGGACCTTTTCAATCAAAATTTGAAAAAAAATTAAATAATAAATTTGGATTTAGATACAGTATTCTAACCTCTAATGCTTCAAACGCCCTTGTTGTGAGTTTAAAAGCTCTAAATGTAAAATCTAATGATATTGTGTGGACTTCAAATATTACTTTTTGCTCTAATATTAATTCTATATTACACTTAGGCGCTAGAGCTGTTCTTATAGATGTTGACAAAAAGTACCCAAATATAACTTATGAAATTTTAAAAAAAAAATTATTAAAAACTAAAAAAAAACAATTACCTAAAGTTTTAATAATAACCCACATGGGGGGAATCGCTATAGATATGAAAAAAATTTGGAAGTTATCTAAAATTTATAATTTTAAAATTTTAGAGGATGCAAGTCATGCTTTAGGGTCGAGGTATGAATGTGGTAATTATGTTGGATGTGGAAAATATTCAGAAATATCAGTTTTTAGTATGCATGCTATAAAAATTATTACTACTGGAGAGGGAGGGATAATTTCTGTAAAAAATAAAGAAAATTACAGAAATATTAAAAAATTAATTTCCCATTCTATGGTTAGAAAATCAAAAAAATCAAATAATATTAAAGATTATGATGTTAAAAATTTGGGATATAATTTTAGACTAACTGATTTTCAGTGTGCATTAGGAATTTCACAATTAAAAAAAATAAATTTTCTTCATCGAAAAAGAGTAGACATAGCAAATTACTACATAAAAAAACTTTCAAATCAAAAGTACGATTTTTTTAAAGAGAAAATTCACTTTCACTCATGGCATCTTTTTATAATAAGATTAAAAAAAAATATTAATAATAAAAAAAATAAGCTAGTAAAAATGCTAAACAAAAATAATATTGAAACTAGAATTCATTATATACCAAATCACCTTCATACATTTTATAAAAAAAACTCAAATGTCATTTTTAATTCAAATAACTTAAGAAATTCGATTTCGTATTTTAAAGACTCTTTATCTATTCCAATTCACCCAATGTTGAAAATTAAAGATTTAGATCGAATTATAAAAATATTAAACTCTTTTTAATTATGATTTGTAAAAATTGTTTAACTTTGAATACTTCAAGTAATTTTTTTTTAAATGGCACCTGTAGTGCTTGTTTAAATTTTAATCAAAGAAAAAATATTGACTGGGATCTAAGAGAGAAAAAATTTAATACTATATTTAAAAAGAATATAAATTTTGATTATGACTGTGTAATTCCTGTTAGTGGAGGCAAAGATAGTACTTATCAAGTTATCAAATTATTAGAAACAGGATGCAAACCTTTAGCTGTTTGTGTGAATACAGGACATATGAGTAAAATTGGTAAAATAAATTTAGAGAATCTTAGATCACTGGGTGTAGAATTATTAAATATTCAATTTTCCAAACAATTATCAAATGAATTGTCTCGAATTGGGCTAATTGAAACAGGTGATATTGAATGGATTGAAAATATGGCAATAAATTGTGGAATAACAAACATTACAAAAAAATTGAAAATTAATAAAATCTTATGGGGAGAAAATTCTCAAAATGAGTATGGTGGACCCTCAAATTTAAGTGAAAGTTACTTATTGAATTATAAAATATGGTTAAAAAAATTTGGTGGTCAACTAAATTTAGATATCAAAAAAATATCACAAAAGTACAAACTTAAATTACCAAAATTATTTTTTAATTATTTGCCATACAATGAAATAAAAAAAATAAAATCAATTTATTTAGGTTATTTTTTTAAATGGGATGGTTTTGAAAATTATAATTTCGTAAAAAAATATGGATTTCGGAGTAGTACTCAAAGAGTAAGGGGTAGTATTTTAAAATATGAGAATATCGATAATTATCATGATGGAATTCATGACTATTTTAGATTTTTAAAAATAGGAATGGGAAGGACTCACGATCAAGTTTCTAGGCTTATAAGAAGAAAGAAAATATCAAAAGTTAAAGGTGTTGAGCTAATTAAAAAATATGATGGTGAATTTCCAGATGAATACTTAGGAGTTAAGTTAGAAACAATTTTAAAAGAGATAAATTTAACAAAAAAACAATTCATAAAGTTATGTGTTAAATATACAAATTGGGAAATATTTGATAAAAAAAATACTTTGATAAGACAAAACATTTTTAGACCAAAATTAAAAAGTAAGTTTATGCTTTAAATTTATGGTAACAAATAAACTTAAAAATTTGTCAGGAAAAGTATTTAATAAATTTTATTTCCTAATCTTTTTTTTATTTTCTGCTGCAATTTTAGAACTTATAGGAATAGCCTCAATTCCACTATTTTTAGAATTTTTACTTAATCCTGAAGATAATTTTATTGTAAGCAATTTTGATCAAAGTACGATAGTAAATTTTAAATTTGAGATATTTCATTTTTGTTTATTTATTTGCTTTATTTTTTTTATTAAGAATGCTTTTTTAAGTTGGATATACTTTTTTGAACAAAATTTGCTTTATGTGATAAAAGTTCAGAACGCAAAAAAATTATTTGATTATTATTTAAATTCATCGATAAATTTTTATAAAAAAAAAAATTCAGCAGAATTAGTAAGAAATATAGTTACTGAAAATAATCAAGCATGTTTTTATCTTCAATCTATTGCAATGATTGGAAGAGAGCTTCTAGTACTTTTGTTGATACTAATAATGTTATTTTTAAATTCATTTAAAATTACATTTATAACAGTAACTTTTTTAGTTTTCTTTTCATATTTATTTTATTTTTATTTTAAAAAAGAAATTAAAAATAGAGGGATAGAGCTTCAAAATCAAAGGTTCAAAATTTTTAAAAAATTAAATGAAGCATTTGGGGCTGTAAAAGAAATTAAGACCTTGCAAGTAGAAAAACAGATTACAAGTTTTTTTAATGATGTATTTGATAAGTCAGAATTAAATCAAAGGTACTATGATTTTATCTCTAAACTGTCTAGACCTTTTCTTGAATTTCTCTCAGTCTTGTTTTTATCACTGATTATTATTTTTTTTTACAGAAATGACATAGTCCAGGAAAAATTTTTATTTGATTTATCTCTTTTTTCAATATCTTTAATAAGGTTTATACCAGCTTTTAATTTGATAACCAGATCTTACTCAAAACTCAAATTTTTAAAACCTTCATATAATTTGATAGATCAAGAAATTTCACACTTTAAAAAAATTAGTAAAATTTCTCAAGAACAAAAATTTGAAATGATCAAAAGTGAAATAGAATTTAAAAATCTCAAATTACATGAAGTAAGTTATAATTATCAAGAAATAAAAATTATTAAAAATTTAACATTTGAAATATCAAAAAATGATAAGGTGTTGATAACTGGTCACAGTGGTACTGGTAAAACAACATTATGTGATATAATTTTAGGCTTACAGGAAAATTTTACTGGAAAAATTTTTATTAATAACTCAGATAAATTAATATTTTCTGAAAATTGGAAAACAATTATTAGTTATGTACCACAAAATATTTTTTTGATCGATGATACTATTGGAAAAAATATATCATTTGATCTGTATGAAAAAGAAAAAGATGAAAATTATATAAAAAAAATATTAGATATAGTTTGTTTAGGAGAGGAATTTAAAAATATAAATCGTGAAATTGGAGAACTGGGCATGAATATATCTGGTGGTCAAAAACAGAGATTGGCTATTGCAAGAGCTTTATATAAAAAGCCACAACTTTTAGTTTTAGATGAGGCCACTAGCGGTATTGATAAAAAAACTGAAATGCAGATTATTAATAATATTATTAATTTTATTCCTGATATTACTTTGATAATGGTTACGCATAGAGAAAATTCAAGTTTAGTTTTTGATAAAAAAATTTTATTATAGTTTCCCAATTTATGATTAAGCTTCATCCACCAAAATTATCAAATAAAACAATTAAAAATGTTAACAAAGTTCTTAGGTCAAATTGGCTTTCTACTTCTGGAAAAAATATTAGTAGATTAGAGGTTAAATTATCAAAAATTCATAATGTAAAGTATTGCTGTGCAACAATTAATGGTACTAGTGCATTGGATTTAGCAATAAAGTCAATAAAAACTGACGATAATGAAGAAATAATAACGACAGGTTTAAGCTGGATATCAACAGTTAATGCATTGTTATATAATAATATCAGTCCAATCTTTTTAAATGTAAGTAAGGATTTAAATCTAAATTTAGATGATTTAGAGAAATTTATACAAAATGAAACTTATGTAAAAAATAAAACACTTTTTAATAAAAAAACAAACAAAAAAATTATTGCAGTATTATTTGTAAATCTTTATGGAAAAACATTGGATATTCATAGGATTAAAAAAATAATTAAAGCAAGCAAAGCAAAAGTATATTTAATTGAAGATGCTGCCGAAAGTTTAGGTGCAAAGTATTCAGGAACTAAAAAAACTGCTGGATCATTAGCTGATATAAGCTGCCTTTCTTTTAATGCAAATAAAATTATAACATCATCTTGTGGAGGAGCGTTGTTAACGAATGATACTAAAATTTATAAATTTTCAAGTCATAAAGCAAATCAATGTAAAAAAAAAAATTTTTATAATGATGGTGTTGGTTATAATTATAAAATTACAAATCTGAATGCAACAATTTTACTAAGTGAATTACAATATTTAAATAAAAAAATAAAAAAAAAAAAAAATATTATAGAAAAATATTCTACTTTTTTTAAAAAAAATGAGAAAGTTAAGTTACTAAATTATGATAAGGATGGCACAAATAATTGGTTAATAAATGTAAAAATAGTTTCTAAAAAAAAAATTACAAAGAAAATAATTTCTTATTTAGAAAAAAACAATATAGAAGCACGACCAATTTTTATTCCATTTACTGAACTGAAGTATCTCAAAAAGTATCAAAAATATAGAACCAAAAATTTGAAAAATATTGTTGAAAATTGCATCTCATTGCCATCTGGCACAGAACTTAAAACTAAGGAGATTAAAAAAGTTTCAAATTCGATAATTAATTTTGTAAATGAAAAAATTAAAAATTAAAAAAAAAATATTTTTTATTAAAAATACAACATTTCAAAAAATTCATTTAACAAAATTTAATATTTTAGAATTATCAAAACAATACGAAGTTTATTTAATCGATTTAACTGGTATTTTTAAAGGTCAAGTCAAATTTGATAGAGTTAAAAATTATAAAAATTATATTAAAATAAATACAATAGAGAAACTTTATGATTTAATTTTAATAAATAATCCTGACTTAATTATAGATATGTTGGGTAATAATTATTTAATAAGAACTTTAAGGATAAGAAATTTTTTTTTAAAAAATAATTTAAATACTTTAATTATGCGTAGAGGTTTACAACCTCACATAAAATTTAGTTTGATTGAAAGGATTTCAATAAATATTAAAAATCCATTCTATTTTATCAAATCAATTTATGCGTATCTTACCAAACACTTTTTTAAATTTTTTTTCAATAATTTGATACCAAAATTTTATATATCCTCTGGATATAAAGGAGATAATTTAAGATATAAAATAAAAAAATATAATTTTTATAGTTATGATTTTGAACTTACCAAAAAGAAATTTTTTAAGAAAATAAACATTAATAACTATGCAGTATTTATTGATGAAAATATAGTTTTTCATCCAGATTACTACAATTCTAATTATCCTAATTCACCAGCAACTCTTAAATATTATAAAAGTTTACAAAATTTTTTTACTAACTTCGAAAAAAAATACAATTTAAAGATATTAATTGCACTACATCCTTCAACAACTAAAAAAGTTGAAAAATATTTTAGAAATTTTTTAAGATTTAGAGATATAACCAATCAACTTATTAAAAAATCAAATTTAGTATTTTTACATTCTTCAACTGCAAAACATTTTGCAGCGATTTATAAAAAGCCAATGATTTATCTAACAAGTAATGAAATAAAAAAAAGTTGGTTTCAAACTTATATTAATCAAAATAGCAATCTATTTAATTCTCAAATAGTTAATATAGATAATTTAAATTTTAAAATAAAAAAATTAAATATATCAAAAGTTAAATACCAAGAATTTATTTCTAATTATGTTATTCACCCAAAGTTTAGAAAAGAAAATAAAAATTTTTTACAAATTATAAATGAAATTATAGAAAATGAGTGAATTAATAATATTTAATTGCAAATTAAATCAAGAGATAATTAAAAGAATTGAAAATCAAAATAAATCAAAAAAGATTTACTGTCTTAATTTTAGTAATAATTTTTTTAATTTTAAAAGTAGAAAATTTATTGAAATAAATCAAAATATTAAATTTCAGAAATTTTGTAAGATAAAGATAGGAGAAATTTTTGAAAAAATAAAAAAACAAAAAATATTTGATGAATTTTGGACGATGAAAGTTTCAGAATTTAATCTAGCAGATAATTTTTGGATAAATTTTTTTAGAAAAGAATATATAAGTGATTTAATTAAAATTAAAAAAATTAATAAAATTTATTTCTTCACAGATATAAAAGAATATAGTCTCAACCAATGCTTATCTGATTTACCTAATATTAAATATATATATATAAAAAAAAATTTTCTAAAAAAAAAATTTCTTTTTCAAAATTTTTTTTATTTGAGTATATTAATCATAAAATTAAAAAATTTGATTTATGAAATTAAGAACTTAATTTTATTAAAATTTTCTAAAAAAAAAAATATAAAATCTAAAAATATATTTTTCGCAAATTTCCCAGATCACTTCGATGAAAATCTCAATATTTCCTACTATAAAAATAATAATTTTTTTTTCTATTATGTTTCATTGATAAGAGGAAATAAAAATTTGTTAAATTCACCAAAGTTAGGATTTTTCAATAAATTAAATAAAAACAAAAATTTTGATTTTATTGAAAGATATATTTCTTTAACTGATATATTTAATAGTTATTTTTGTAAAAATTCTTTTACATTGAAAAATAAAATTCAGTCTAATCTTAATAAAATTGGAATACATGGTTATTTAGAAAATTATATTAATTATTATTACAGAAATGTAGAACTTCCTAAACTTCTAGTTTATGAAAAAGGAATCAAAAGTACTTTAAATAAAATCGGTAACAAAAAAAAAATTAATTATGGATATTTTGAATTTACCGAAGGAAGAGTGATGACAAATATTTTAAAAAAAGAAAATTTTAATAGCTTAGCATTACAGCATGGATTTGTTGGTTTTTTTCAGAAAATAAGATGTTTTGATGTATTTAAGGTTTTAAATAAATCTTTCATTCCAAAAAAGATTCGTTTACTTCAAAAAATTACACTTAATAAAAAAAAATATAACGAAAAAATAAATTTTCTTCACACCAATCTATCCAAGAAGAAAAAAGATGCATTTTCGTACTCAACGAATTTAAATTTTTTACTTTTTTCTGATCTTCATAACATTAAGAGTTATGATAGTTTTTTAAAGTTATCTAAAAAACTCAAAAATATTAAAATTTATTTTAGACCCCATCCGAAAAATATAAAATACTATAAAAAATTTTTTAAAATGAATAAATTTAATAATATATTTCTTGATGAGGAAAAAAATTATGACATATCAATAACAAAATATAAAATTAATTGTATATTAATTTCAAGTTATACTGGTGTATTAAATCAAATTTATAATAAATATTGGCCAATATTGATTTTAAATTTCAAAAATCATATCCCAAACATAAATTGTAATAATAGATTTTATAGAGACTTTGTAATAGAAAATTTAGGTAAAGTAGAATTTGTTAAATATTTTTCTAAAAAAATGAGAAGTAAATTTTTAAAATCTATTAATATTTAATTTATGAAATTTAAAACAATAATTTTTATACCAAATTTAAGAGATGGTGGTGCTGAAAAAGTTGCAATTAATCTAGCTAATGATTTAGCGGAAAAGAATAGAGAAATTATTCTTTTAACTTTAAAAAAAAAATTTAATAAAAATTTTATTTTATCAAATAAAATAGAATTTATTGAATTAAAATCAAAAAGATTAGTTTTTTCTATATTTGAAATAACTAAAATACTAAATAAAGTGAAACCCAAGTATTTTATTTCTTTTTTATACGCAGCATGTGTAATTTCTGTCTTATGTAAATTTATTTCTTTTTCAAATACTAAAATAATATTTTCAATTCATAACAATTATTCAAAATCATTTATAAATTTTAAATCAAAAATTACCCTAATACTTTTTAAATATTTTATTAAATTTTCTTATATGACAATCACGGTCTCAAAGGGTTTAAAAAACCAAATAAAAAAAGAATTTAATCTATCAAGTGATAATATAAAATATATTTACAATCCAATATTTAAAAATAATATAATTTCAGAAAGTTTAAAAAAAGACAAATATTTAAATTTATTTAAGAAAAATAATATAAATATTCTTTTAATTGGTAGATTAACTAAACAAAAAAATCAAATTTTTGTAATTAAAAATTTAAGAAAATTAAAAAATTTTAATAAAATCAATCTTTTTATTGTAGGTTTAGGAGAAGACTATGATGCATTAAAAAAGGAGGTGTTAAGAAATAAATTAAATTATAGGGTTTTTTTTCTAGGATATAGAAAAAATCCATACAATTTAATCAGAAATTGTGATTATTTAATACTACCTTCTTTATGGGAAGGTTTTGGCAATGTTGTAGGAGAAGGTTTGTTTTTCAAAAAAAAAATAATAAGCTCAGATTGTAATTTTGGGCCTAAAGAAATTTTGGATGATGGAAAATATGGATTTTTATTTAAATTAAATTCATCTAAAGATTTTATTTGTACTTTTAATAAAACTTTTTTTAATTCAAAAATTTTGCCCAACAATACATACCTTAACCAATTTAAAGTATCTGAAGTTACTTTAAAGTATATTGAGGTTTTGAAATAGATATTATAATTAATTAAATACTCTTAGAAAATAATTTTAAAAAAACATGAAAATCAGTAAATTTAGATTATTAAAAATATTTATTCTAAATATCCAAGATTTATT
>NZ_JBNAKE010000002.1:0-580602 GCF_052047475.1 Candidatus Pelagibacter sp. HIMB1782
AAAATTAAAACTTATTGAAGATAAAAATTTAGTTAAAATATCTGCTCAAACTAGAGATTCTAAAATTGCTGTATATAAAGATAAAATTTCAGATTTAGTTTTTTTGAAAGATATTAAAATAAGTAAAAAATATTATATAAAAAAAAAAAAAACTGAAAAAATCTTAGTTAAAAAAAATAAAATTATACAAGAAAAATCCATAACTAAAATAAATAATAATAAAATAATTACCCAAAATTTGAGCGATGATTTAAGAAGATATTTTCAATTTAAAAAAAATATAAAAAACAAAAAAGTTCTAGATTTTGGATGTGGCTGGGGTGGATTTTTAAATGAAATCAAAAATTCAAACAAAATATATGGATTAGAAATTAGAGATGAATGTTATGATTATATTAAAAGTAATATGAAAAAAATTAAAATTTTCAAAAATCTCAAACAAATAAATGAAAAATTTGATTTAATAACCATGTTTCATGTTTTAGAGCATCTACCTAATCAAATAGAGGTACTTAAAAATTTAAAAAAAAGATTAAAAAAAAATGGAAAGTTAATTATAGAAGTACCTCATTCAAGAGATATTTTATTAAATCTAGACAATTTGAAAGAATTTAAAAATTTTACTTTGTGGAGTGAACACTTAATATTGCATACTGAAAAATCTTTAAGAAAATTTTTATCTATTTCAGGATATAAAAATATTAAAATTTATTATTTTCAAAGATATGGATTTGATAATCACCTTCATTGGTTTGTAAATAAAAAACCAGGTGGCCATGAACTATTTAAGAAGTACAATGATAAGAGTTTAAATTTATCTTATAAAAAATACTTAATCAAAAATAAAATTACAGATACTATATTTGCTGAAGCGAATATTTAAAGTTTTTTTAAAATTATCTTTTTGAAATTTTAAATATATACTTTTTAAAAAAATGAAAAAAAACAAAAAGAATTAAAAAAAATAATAATAAGGGTAAGTTTTTTTTATAATTATTAATCGTTGTAATACTTGGTTTCTTTTTTATTCTTGATTCAAATCTTTCTTTATTGATATTCACTTTTTCTACACTTTCTTCTAATCTGACAATTTTTTGAACTCTTTCAAAAGAATCGACATATTCAATATCATTATTTTCTTGTAATTTTCTTAAAAGTCTTTTTTCACTCTCAAATTTTTCATCAAAATAATTAAGTCCTAAATTAAGAATTTGTTCAGTTAAATTATTGTGTTGCTTAATGATTAAATTTAAATCTTTCTGACTCACTATGGAGGTATTAATTACATAAAATCCAAATTTTTTCGTAACAGCTATCTCGCTGTATCCACCAGCAATAGAGTATTCAAAAATTTTATTTCCTAAATTTTTTTCAGATATTATTGTCTTGTTCTCAACAATATGAGTTTTTTTTGATAAAAGAAGATTTATTGTTGCCAATAATATTAATGATAGCAAAATAAAGTAAATATATTTTAAAATATTTTTATGGATTTTTATCACACATTTATAATAAACCTATGATAACAAGATGCAATTAAAAACCAATTCAATTAGAATTATTACAACAAAAGCATTAACAATTAATTTATTCCTTAAACATATAATTAACGAATTAAAAAATGATTATGAAATTATACTAGCCTGTAGCGACCCAGAAAATATAACAATCAATAAAATCAATAAAATTAAAATAAATTTTCCAACTACTACAAAAAGTTTATTAAATATTAAAACTTTAATCTTATGTATTTTAGATATAATTAAGATCAGTAAAAATAAAAAAGATATATATTTTATTCATACTCCAGTTGCTTCAATTATTTTTAGATTAGTAAATTTTTTTAAAAATTTGAATATTGTATATTTTGTGCATGGTTTTAGGTTCCAAGGTAATAAAAATTTTGTTGAATATTTATTTTTATGTATTGAATATATTTTATCATTTAAAACTAAATTTTATATCAATATAAACAAGCAAGATTATAAATTTACAAAAAAAATTTTAAAAAAAAAAACTATTTTAGTAAATGGTGTTGGTGTAGATATTCCTACTTATAAAATAAAAAACAAAAATAAAGTTCTAAAAGCTTGTATAATTTCAGCGTACAAAAGAGATAAAGGATATGAGTCAATATTAAATCAGGTTGATAAGATATTCTTAAAACATCCTGATTTTCAAATTGATTGTTACGGATATGGAAATTTTAAAAAAGAGTTTCCAAACTATAATCTCAAAAAAATAAAAAATTTTAGAATTAATTCTTTTAAAAAAAATATTTACGAAATAATTAAAAAGTATGACTTTTTAATACACCCAAGTCATAGAGAAGGATTGCCTGTTGCAGTAATACAATGCATGTCATTTGGTCTTCCAGTAATTGGAAGAAATATAAGAGGAGTTAGAGACCTTATTAAAAATAATTACAATGGAATAACCTTTGATGATGATAAACAAATATTAAAATGTATTTCAACTATGATGAAAACAGATAAATATAATTTTTTTTCAAAAAATTCAAAAAAAAAAATTAATCAAACTTTTTCAAAACAATATATATCGAAAAAAATAAAAAATTATTTAAATCAAATTAAACAAAAATGAAATCAAATTTGAAATTTAAGCGTGTAAATAAAAATAACTTAAAAAACGTTTTAAATTTCTTAAATAAATTTAATAAAAAAAAGATTTCAATAAATTTTTATGTTCAAAGATATATTTTAAATTTCTCACAATCTTATATTTGTAAAATAGATGATAAAATTATAGGTCATGTGGGTTTTGTAAGATATACTGTAAAAAAAAATTTATTTAATAAAAAATATATATTTTTCAGACATTCAAGTTTAATTGATAAACAATTTAGAAATTTAAAAATTTATAAAAAATTATGTAACTTTGCATTTACAAAAATAAAAAAAAATAAAAACAATATTGGTATAATGATATGGCCTAATCATACAAATTATTTAAGATTTAACTCAAAATATCAGATAATTTTTAAAAACAATTTTTTGACTTGTTTAAATAAGAAAAAAAATATTGTTAAAAAAAAATTAAATATTTTTAAACTCAAACATATAAAAAAAATAAAAAAAATTTCTAATATAAGTTTTATAGAAAAAGATGAAAAATATTTAAAGAGAAAATATTTTTATAGCCATGATAAAAACAAATACTTTATAAATATACTTTTTAAAAACAACTCTGAAAGCATTTCAATTTTTGATTTAGACAATATCAATCTAAGAATATTAGAATATTTTGGTAAAGAAAGTCATTATATCGACCATATAAATGATTTACTTTGTTATCGAAAAAAAATATTATTTTTTCATAAACTTACCAAATATAGAAATCAGTTTGAAATTCAAAAGAAATTTCAAACAATTGCTTATATTTTTCAGCCTAAGATTAAAAAAATTTTATTGCAACAAAAAGCTTTGTTAGTATTAGGTGATACTGATAGTTTTATAAATTATGAAAAAATTAAATAAAAATATTCTCATTGTGGCGCCTCATGCAGATGACGAAATACTAGGATGTGGCGGTAGTATCATCAAGTGGAAGAATGATAATAATAAAGTTTATGTTTTAATAATGACGAATGCAAATAAAGGAGATCCTTTAAGCTTTTCAAAAAAATATATTAAAAAAATAAGAGAAGAAGCAAAAAAAGCGAATAATTTTTTAAATGTTGATGGATTATTTTTTGAAAATTTACCTGCTCCAAATTTAGACGTTTTTCCATCTACTAAAATTTCAAAAATTATAAATAAATACATTTCTGATTTAGAAGTTAATGAAATTTTACTACCTTTTAATGGAGATTTACATCACGATCATAATAAAATAACTTCTGCAGGAATAGTCTCCTCAAGACCTTTTAGTAAAATAAGAAAAATTATGTTTTATGAGACTCTTTCTGAGACAGAATGGGGATATACTGAAAATTTTGTACCAAATTATTTTGTTTCTTTGGATAAAAAAACTTTAGATAAAAAAATTAAATCTTTTGAATTTTATACATCACAAAATAAAAGTAACGATCATCCTAGATCAGCTGATGGTATAATCGCTCTAGCAAAATTTAGGGGATTAAATATTTGTAAATCATATGCGGAGTCCTTTAGGATATTAAGGTTAATTGATTAGCTCAAAAAGTTAAATGAAGAGTTTGAAAAATAAAAATATTTTTTTTATAATAATTTTTTTATCAGTAATTTTTAACTTTTTCAATTTTTACAAAATTGATTATAAATACAACAAATATAGCAGTTTAGAAGTTGAACATAGAATAATAAAAGGAGAGATACTCAAATATTGGACGTCAGCAAAAAAATCTGAGAATTACAAAATTCATGTTGTTGATAATTATAGAAACGCTTATTTATATCCAAAACTTTTGTTTGTATATTCTAAAATATTAAATTTTGATTTTTTTGATAAAAATAAAAATATTAGTCTAGATACAAAGTTTTTTATCTTTTGTTTACAATATATTTTTTATCTTTTGGCAGTAATAACTTTTTATAAAAAATTTGAAAAATATTTTGATAAGGGACATCTAAATATACTATTATTTATTTTGTTACTTGATCCAAATATTAACCAACATCACTACGCATTATTTTCAGAATCAACTTTTATAAGCCTGCTGATTTTGTTTTTGGCATTTTCTAATATTTTAATAATCAAAAGAACTCAAAATAATCCATTGCTAATTTTTCAAATATTTCTGCTTGGAATTTTACTTGGATTAATGTTTTTAACTAGGTCTGTTTCTATTTATTACATTGTTGTTATTTTTGTTTTTTTAATAGTTATTAAAAATTATTCAAATATAATTTTTTTATCATTGGGATACTCAATTGTGATATTATTCATTGGCACGAATAATCTAATAGTTAATGAAAAATTTAAAATTGCCCCTACCCAAGGAGGAGATGCAATATATGGATATTTAGCAGCAGACGTATATGCTTATGAAAACAATTTATCTATACCTGAAGTTAGAAAATTGTTTTTCAGAGATAATGTTAAAAATTTTTTAAATATTAATGAGGAACAGTTAGAAGATTATAGAAATAATTCAAAAATGGTCGACATAATAAAATTAAATAAATACAAGTCTGAGGAATCGTTGAAAATTTTGACTGAGAACCCCTTAACAACAATTAAAATTTTAATTTTTCATTATTCTAAAACATTGTTGATTCATCCTTTTTGGGTAAATAATTTTTATCAAAAAAATTATATTGGTAGATCTGACTACAAGGAGACAAATGTTAATTTAAGCTTGCAAAATAAAATAAGAATTATTTATTCTATAATCTTTTACTTATTATTTTTATATGGATTTTATCTAAGTCTAAAGCAATTTAACTGGAAAATAAATTTTCTTTTATTTTTAAGTATATTATACTTTTATATTTTGCCAGGTTTCATTGGAAATCCTAGATATTTCTTACCAAGTTATACAATTATGACAATATTCGTTTCACTATCTATTCATTATTTGTTTTTAAAAATAAAAATCCCAAAAAACAATTTTAATAAGCTGTAACTAATTTTTATTCCATCAACAAATGCATTTACCTTGGAAACTCCTCCAACACGAGGTCTTTCCAATGACAAAAATTCTTTAAATCTAAAATTTTTTTGTTTAATCTTAATAGGTAGCTCTGGACAAATGCTGAAATCAGAAAATTTTAGTTCTAATTTTTTATAACAATCTGTTTTGCAAACTGGAAAGTGAAAAAGAGCATCAGTAATTGGAACTCTAAATACAATTCTTAAAATATGTGTAAATAATTTATTTCCTATTGATCTTATTAATGTATCATCCTCAGACTTACTATTGTTTTTGTATCTTGATCCTAGAACAAAATCTAAATTTTCTGTTTTTAATATCTCTAACATTTTTGGAATGTCATTAGTATTGTATGAACCATCAGCATCTATAATTGATACATAACTTGTATTAACTTTTTCAATACCTTCCAAAATAGCTGCACCATAACCTTTTTTTTTCTGTGTTATATAATTAATATTTTTATTTTTTATAAAATCAATTGTTCCGTCAGTAGAGTGTGCATCTACAATCAATATATTATTAAAATTATTTTTTTTTAATTCATTTATAGTAAATTCAATGGAGTCAACTTCATTTTTTGTTAAAACTATTATAGTTGTATTAGTCATCTTATTATATTAATAAGATTATCTAAATATTTTCATATGAAAAGAAAAAAAGCTTTAATTACAGGAATAACTGGTCAAGATGGCTCATACTTGTCAGAGCTTTTGTTGAGTAAAAATTACAAAGTTTTAGGCATGATGAGACGGTCTAGTTCTTTCAATACAAGTAGAATTGATCATCTTTATAAAAAATTTAAAAACAATTTTGATACCGAATATGGTGATCTTATGGATGATAGTAGCATTCACTCAATTATTTCTAAATTTAAACCTGATGAGATTTACAATCTTGGAGCTCAAAGTCATGTGGGAATAAGTTTTAAAACTGCAAAAAGTACTTTAACCTACAACACATTGTCTACATTTAATATTTTAGAAACTATAAGAATTACTAATAAAAAAATTAGATTCTATCAAGCATCCTCAAGTGAAATGTTTGGTATAACCAAACCACCACAAAGAGAAAATTCACAATTTTTACCTCAGAGTCCTTATGGTATATCAAAAGTTGGGGCTTATCATACAACTAGATATTTCAGAAATGCTTATAAACTTCACGCCTGTAATGGAATATTGTTTAACCATGAGTCTCCAAGAAGAGGTTTAAATTTTGTTACTAGAAAAATTACATTTAATATCCCTTTGATACTCAAAGGGGAAATAAAAAAGTTAAAAATGGGAAATCTAGATATAAAAAGAGATTGGGGATTTGCAGGTGATTATGCTGACGCTATTTGGAAAATTGTGCAGTATAAAAAAGCAGATGATTGGGTGGTTGCAACTGGTGAAAATTATTCAATTAAAGAATTTTTAGATGAGTGTTTTGGATTAGTAGGATTAAATTGGAAAAAATTTATTATACAAGATAGTAAGCAATATTTAAGACCTTCAGAAGTTCCCAATTTAAAAGGTGATGCTTCAAAAGTTAAAAAAATTTTAAAATGGAAACCAAAAGTTAAATTTAAATCACTTTGTAAAATGATGTTGGAAAGTGATTTGGCATCAAATGGTCTTGATTTCAATGAAGCAAAAAAACTTGCTTCAAAATTAAAATAAGATGACAAATCACCAAATTAATCAAATTGAACCAAAAATAACAAAAAAAGATATTAATTCCATAAATACTTATTTAAAAAAAGATAATTGGATTACAGAAAATAAGTTTACATTAGAATTTGAAAATAGATTTAAAAAATATACAGGTTCAAAGTATGCCGTTGCTTTTCCAAATGGTACATTAACGTTATTGGGAATTTTAAAATCATTAAATCTAAAAAAAAATTCAAAAGTTATTATTCCAAATATAACAATGGTAGCAACAGCTACATCTGTAAAACTCGCAGGTTTTAACCCTATATTTGCTGATGTTGAAAAAAAATATCTTTGCATGTGTCCAACTGATTTAGAAAAGAAAGTAAAGCAAAAAAACGTTAAAGCTGTGATTTATGTTACCTTGAATGGAAGATCGGGGAATTTAGAAAAAATAAAAAAAATATGTAAAAAATATAAAATTTACTTAATTGAGGATTCTGCACATTCAATTGGTAGTTTTTTAAAAAATAAACATCATGGTAATTTTGGGATTGCATCATCTTTCTCTTTCAGTATGCCAAAAATTATAACAACAGGACAAGGAGGAATGATTGTAACAAATTCTAAGAAAATATATAAAAAATTAAAATTAATTAAAAATTTTGGTAGGGCACAAGCTGGCAATGATGATTATATATCAGAAGGATATAATTTTAAGTTTACCGACATACAAGCTATACTTGGAATAAGTCAATTGGAAGATATAACAGCAAGAGTAAAAAAAAAAAAATATATCTTTAATTACTATCATAAATATTTAAAAAAAATTAAAAAAATTAATTTTTTAGAATTTAAGAAAAACGAAACTCCTTGGTTTATTGACATATATGTTGATGATAAAAATAATTTAAAAAGTCATTTAAAAAAGAATAATATTTTAACAAGAGATATATATCCCCCTCTAAATAAATTAAAGTTTTTAAGTAATGAAAGAGAAAAATTACCAATATCAAAAAATTATTCAGATAAAGGTTTATGGTTACCTTCGTCATTGAATCTAAGTAAAAAAAACTTAGATTATATTATAAACTGTATAAAGGAATTTTATGAAAATTAAAAAAATCTATTCTAAAAAAAATAAGAAAAAATTAATTCATATGGTTTTTAGAAAAAATTCAAAAAATAGAAAAAGCAGAGAAAATATTTCACCAGAAAAGCAGTTTTTACAGGTAGCAAATATAAATTTAAATAAAAATGATACATTTAAAGCTCATAAACACATTTGGAAAAAACCTTTATATAAAAAAAAAATAGCTCAAGAATCTTGGGTGGTAATTGAGGGTAAAGTAAAGGTTTACTATTATGATACTGATGGAGTATTTATAACTAGTACAATTATAAATAGAGGCGATCTATCTATTTCTTTTGAGGGAGGTCATAACTATAAAGCTTTAACAAACAAAACATATGTTTACGAATTTAAAACTGGACCTTATGAAGGTGTAAAGTTAGATAAAGTGTTTATTTAAATTAGCCATGATAAACATCAAAAAATTCATTTTTATAATTAAAAATTATTGGTCTTAAAAACAAACATTTTGATTTGATATTTATCAGTTTAACATTTTTTTTTTGCTCTATAATTTTCATATTCCATGGCATTAATTCATACTTTTGTGAGTTAATTTTAAAAATGATTTTTTCACTAGTAGGATTGCAAATACATAATTCGGTTTTATCAAAATAAAAAAAATTATTTTGAATAAAATAATTTTGTTCAAAAAGTGGAGATTTTTGTACAAAATTTGAATAAAAATTTTCTGAATTTAAACCAAAAGATTTTACTAGGGTATTGCCATGAACATAACACGGCAATTGATTATTTTTATAATATCCAACGTAACATCTATTACTTAAAATTATATTCAGATTTTTCTTAAATTTTGACTTGTGATAAATGTAAAAAGTACCATAATCTTTAATGTTGTTTAAAAATTTTTGATTAATCTGAAGTTCATTAATATTAGAAAGTTCTTTAAAAGAAATATTTTTTATATTCATATTTTCTTTATTAAAAAATGAAATATGAGCACTTGAATTAATATTATAAAAAAAATTTGGAATATCTTTGAATTTAAATATTGTGTTAAAGCCTTTATCCGTCCTCCAAATAAAAGCATCAGAGACAGAATAACTCTCATTAATATTTTTCAATTCAACAGGTTTTGGTTTATAGTTGATAAGCACCCTAATTTTTTTTACATATTTATTTTGTATATATTTATTTAAAAATTTTCTCATAAATTTCTTTTTTGATTTTTCCAATAGTTTTAAATCTATCATCACTTAAAATGTATTCATGCGGAGGATGTGTATGTTCCAGAGATATTTGTTTGTTAAATTCCGAATAAAAAATTGGGATACCTATGTATTTATTTGAAAACAAATAATTATCATTTTTTAAATACTGATTTTCAATATTTAAAATATTTAGTTCATTTGTTTTACATATAAATTTTTTTAAAATTTTAAATTTTTTAATGTTAATTATATATATTTCGAAATTTTCTTTCAAAGGAAGATAAAAAATATTTCTAAAAAAAACTAAATTATTGTTTGCTTTATTATTTAGTAATATATTCAACGGACTTAAAATTGATCCATTTTTATGGACCATTTCATAAGGGTAATCAGATTGATACGAGGAAAAACCAGCACCATCTAACAAAACTTTATTGTTTCCTCTAAAATCTGGATAAGTAGAAGACAAATTATTTAAATTTTTTAATTCACTAAGATTTTTGGATTTAATTTCATTCTCTTTATGAATCCCAAATATACTATCAGTAGAAAAATCATCACTCGAAAGTTCCCAAAAAAACTTATCATGTTTGCATTTGCATTCTTCAACTTTCCAGTTTTTGTTAACAATTTTATATTCATATAATTTAATATTTTTTTCAAAAAATTTACCTCTGTTTTGAAACTTTGGGATATTCAAAATACCTTTGATTTCATCATTTCCCAGAAGAAAAAAAAAATTCATATTTTGTATATTAATGATTTTTTGTAAATTTTATCATATGCACTAATGATTTTTTTTAGTTTATTATCTCTAAATCTTATTTTTCTATTTAGAACTGTTTTATCAATTTTTCCTTCAATTGCTTTAAAAGATGAATTCGATAATATTGGTATTTTATTAAAAGTAGGTTTTGCTAAAGTTTTATTGTATTTAATATTAATTATTTTGCAGATTTTTTTCATTGTTTTGTCTGGAAAATTTATTAAATCGTCAAATTTTACAATTATTACTTTATTTTTATATTTTTTTTTTAGAAGTATTGTGGATTCAACTGATTTTTCCCAAATTTTTAAAGATTCTTTAATATTAGAATAAGAATTAGAATGTATTTTCGCACTTGAGTACCAATTTTCTGGATCTCTAATTATTGATATTAAATATCCATCTTCATAAATTCTGAAATATTTTTTAATTGAGGAAGGAGTCATGTTTATCCTTGGACAAAAAGCTGTAATAAATTTTTTTTTTTTTAAATTTTTTTTATCAAAATAATTTAACCAAGAATTAAAAAATGATGTAAAATAATTATTTAATCTTGATCTGTCTGAATTATTTTGTTTGCTTAAATTATTAAAAATTAATCTTTGTAAATCCATATTACAAATAAATTTATAACCTTTTTTCCATTGAGCCTTATCTTCCTTTTTATAGTGTTTTAATCTTGCATGATTTCCTATTGAATTATATTGAATATAAAGTCTATTAAATTTTTTCCAATTCCATTTTGGCTCAGATATTTTCAATTCATCAGGGTAACAAAGTAGTTGCGGATGACCATCAAATAATTGTGATGTTAAAGTTCCACCTGATCTTTGTATCTGTGAGATTAATATTAATGGTTGATTAAAGATTATAAATTTTTTGTTAAATATAAAATGAATTTTTTTAAAAATAAATGTTGGATTATAGAGGTATATTACCAAATTATCTAAATATGTTAGATAAAACTCTCGAAGAATTACATAATTTTTATATCCAATAATATATCTTAAAATGATAAATAAATATTTCAAAAATGATTCTCTCTTTTATTTTTATTAATATATTTTGCTGGACATCCATAATAGACACTATTACTTTTACAATTTTTAATTACTACTGAACCCATACCAATTATTGAATTGTCTCTTATCTTAATATTATTTTTAATTTTTGAACCTAATCCTATGAAAGTTTTTTTACCAATATATACCTCGCCACCAGTTATAGTTCCAGGACCACAACTTGAAAATTGGTCAAAATAATTATCGTGTTCAATAATTGAACCACTATTTATAAGAACATGTTCTTTGATAGTTGTATTACAATTAATAAAGACGTTTTCCATGATCATAGACCCTGGAGAAATTAAAACATTTTTTTTTATATTTGATGATTTTGATATATATATGGCCCATGTTATTTTTTGAAAACTTTTTTTAAGTAAATTCATAATTTTTTCTCTTGCATAATTATTACCAATTGCAATTAAGAATTCTGTTTTAAAACTTTTTTCGAAGTTATATTTTTTAAAAATTTTTTTTATATTTTTAAAATCATTAATATTTTCACTAAAAACATTTTTGTATTTTTTTAAAAATACATCATCTTTTTTTATTAAGTCGCTTTGTTTACCTTTGCCAATGAGAAATAAATTTTTTTTCATGTGAAAGAGTTATTTTTAGTTAAAGATCAAGAGATATAAAATTGTTAATTTTGTAATTTTTTTCAAAATAACACATAAAATATAATTATTTGTTAGTTATTAACAATAAATTGCATGCTTTTTAAATATAAAATTCTTTGACTATAAGTATAAAAATAGTATAAGGGCTTGCCTGGTAGTTATAGCGAAAATGTTATACCCGATCCCATTCCGAACTCGGAAGTCAAGCTTTTCAGCGCCGATGGTACTTTGTCTTAAGATACGGGAGAGTAGGTCATTGCCAGGCTATTCATATAGATGAAAAAAATTATAGTAGTAACCGGTGGAGCTGGTTTCGTTGGCTCAAATTTAATCGAACTTTTAATAAAAAAAACAAAGTATAAAATTATTAGTATTGACAACTATTCTAGTGGTACTCGAAAAAACCACGTTAAAAATTCAAGAGTAAGATATTTTAATTCGAATACCTCTGAGATTGAAAAAATACTTAAGAAATATTTAAAAAATATAATTACCATTTTTCATTTTGGAGAATTCTCTAGAATTTACCAAAGTTTCATTAAATTCAATGAATGTCATTTTTCTAATTCAATAGGAACAAATGCAGTATTTAAATTTTGTTTAGAAAATAAAATAAAATTAATATATTCAGCAACTTCTGCATCTTTAGGAAATAAAGGAAAAGATAAAAATTTATCTCCTTATGCATTTACTAAATCAAAAAATCTTGAATTATTAGAAAATTTAAAAAAATGGTTCAATTTTAAATACGAAATTATTTATTTCTACAATGTTTATGGACCTAAACAAATTTGTTCGGGCAGTATGGCAACTGTCGTTGGTATTTTTGAGGATTGTTATTTAAAAGATAAACCACTCCCAGTGGTGAAACCAGGCACACAGAGTAGAAGATTTACACATATTAGTGATACAATTGAAATTTGTTATTATGCTTGGAAGAAAAATAAAAATCAACACTACGCAATAACAAATAAAAAAAGTTATTCAATCATACAATTAGCTAAAATGTTTGATACAAAAATAAAGTTTTTAAAATCAAGACCTGGAGAAAGGTATGCCTCAGCTTTAAATGATATAAATTTTAATAATAGAATTATTAAAAAATTTGGTAAAGTCCATATAAAAAATTATATAAATTATTTTATTAAAAATAAAAAGATTGTAAAAAAAAATTAATTATAGAAAAGTTTTCATCTAATTTTCATATGACAAAAAAATTTATATACGAAACTTTTCCCTCATATTTGATTATATGTCTTCCAGTTTTATTAATTACTGGACCTTTTTTGTCTGACTTGGCTGTATCATTAGTATCATTGATTTTTATAATCAATTCAATTTCCAATAAATTATATAATTATTATAATAATAAGTTTGTAAAATTTTTTTTTGTTTTTTGTATTATAATTATAGTTTCATCATTTCTATCTAACAATATAATAACTTCACTTAAAAACTCCTTTTTTTATTTTCGTTTTGGAATTTTTTCTATCTGTTTTTGGTATTTATTGAATAAAAATTCTTCTTTATTGAAATATTTGTTTTATTCAATTTTAATTTGTTTTTCATCACTAATAATTGACGGTTATATCCAATATATTTTTGGTAGAAATATTTTAGGTATTGAACTCTATAGAGAATATAGAGTTAGTAGTTTTTTTGGCTCTGAGCTAATTTTAGGTAGTTATTTATCTAGACTGTTTCCAATTTTTTTTGGTTTGTTTGTTTTTTTGGATAAAAATAAAAACAAAAAATTTTTATTTTTGATTAGTATAATTTTTATTTTATCAGAAGGATTAATATTCTTAAGTGGAGAAAGATTAGCTTTATTTTTTATGAATTTATCTGCTATTTATATTATTTTAATGATAGATAAGTACAAAATTTATAGATTTTGGACATATATCATATCCCTACTACTTATAATTTTATTACTAAATATTTTTCCAACTGCAAAAAAGAGAATTATTGACCAAACAATTTATGATTTTTCTAGAGACAGTAAAGAACAAGTTTATATATTCTCTAAACCTCACAATGATATGTATAAAGCAGCTTATAGGATGTTTTTAGATAATTTATTTTTCGGAGTTGGACCGAGACAATTTAGAAATGAATGTAGCAAGTATCCAGTATCAGAATATTCATGTGAAACTCATCCTCACAACACTTATATGGAGTTATTATCTGAAAGTGGAATTTTTTCTTTTATGCTTGTTTTCTCAGTTTTTATATTGATTTCTTTAGTTTCAATAAAGCATTTCATCTCGAAATTTTATAAAAATAAAAAAAATTATTTGAATGATTTCGAAGTGTGTTTATTTAGTGCGCTAATTATAAGTTTGTGGCCTTTTTCTCCAAGTGGAAGTTTTTTTAATAACTGGATGTCTATTGTATATTATTTCCCAATAGGTATTATTTTATGGCAATTTGATTTAAAAACCAACAAAAACTCTATAAATTATAGATTTAAAAATATTGATTTAAGATAAATTTTAATATAGTAGGATTTCGTTTTATGAAAATAAAAAGTTCCCTAAAATCAATTAAAAAAAGAGATCTAAACTCTAAATTAGTTAAAAGAAGAGGAAGAGTTTACGTTATTAATAAGACAAACCCAAAATTTAAAGCAAGACAGAAATAATTTTATGGATAACGAAAACCATAAAAATACCTGGAATAATTTTACCAAATTTGTTTTGTGGGGGACTGTTGCCGTGACATCTGTTCTTGTATTAATGGCAATATTTCTTTTATAATATTATAAATTATAATTGTTATGAAACTAGCCTCAATTTTAGAAAACCATAATATTGAGAAGAGAATAGCTATAACTCCTGAAATTGCAAAAAAATATATTAGTTTAGGATTTAATTTAACTTTACAAAATAATTATGGAACACATTTAGGTTTTAGTGATGAGGACTATAAAAACTTAGGAGTTAATTTTTTAGACAATGAAGATGAAATAATTAAAAATTCTGAGATAGTTATCCAATTAGGACTACCAGATGAAAAAAAGTTATCATTACTTAAAGAAAATCAAACTTTAATTGGTTCATTAAATGCTTTTTTAAATAGAGAAAAATTAGAGAATTTAAATTCCAAAAAAATAAATTGTTTTTCATTAGAGTTGCTTCCAAGAATAACAAGAGCTCAATCAATGGATATTTTATCATCACAAGCAAACCTTGCTGGTTATAAAGCTGTTGTGGAGGCCTTCAAAATATATGAAAAAGCAATCCCAATGATGATGACAGCAGCAGGAACTATTCCTGCAGCAAAAGTTTTAGTAGTTGGAGCAGGGGTTGCGGGACTACAAGCCATTGCAACAGCAAAAAGAATGGGTGCTGTTGTATTTGCGACTGATGTAAGAATGGCATCTAAAGAACAAGTTGAAAGTTTAGGTGGAAAATTTTTAAATGTAGAAGGATCCGAAAATTTAGAAACAGAAGGCGGTTACGCAAAGGAAGCTTCAAATGAATTTAAAAAGAAACAAGAAGAATTATTAACAGAGACATTAAAAAAAATTGACATAATAATTTGCACTGCTTTAATTCCAGGAAGAGAAGCTCCTAAAATTATCAAAGAAGAAATGTTTCAAAATTTACAACCAGGTTCTGTTATTTATGATTTAGCGGCAGTTCAAGGAGGAAACACTGCTTTTACTCAAGTTGATAAAATTGTTGAGAAAGATGGTGTTAAAATTTTAGGGGAGGCAAATATATTAAATAAATTGCCTGTATCAGCTTCTAATTTGTATGCTAAAAATATGTTTAATTTTATCTCTAATTTATATGATAAAGAAAGTAAGAAACTAAATATTAATTTAAAAGATGAAATAATAGAAAAAACACTTATTAAATAGTTTTATGGAAATAGATCCTTTTATATTTAGATTAAGCATATTTATATTATCAATATTTGTTGGTTACTATGTTGTATGGAGTGTAACACCTTCTTTACATACACCATTGATGTCAGTTACTAATGCGATTTCATCTGTAATTATTGTAGGAGCAATAATCGCAGCATTATCTGCAGGTGATGGAGTAGTTTTTTCATCATCTAGTATTTATGGATTTTTGGCAATTATTTTAGCAGCGGTTAATATTTTTGGTGGATTTTTAGTTACCCAAAGAATGTTAGCTATGTATAAAAAAAAGAAAAAGGATAAGTAATTAATGTCAGCAAATTTATCTGCAATTTTATATTTATTATCTGGGGTATTATTCATTTTAGCTTTAAGAGGATTATCATCTCCAGAAACCTCAAGACAAGGAAACTTTTTTGGAATAATAGGAATGGTTATTGCTGTAACAGTTACATTTCTTTCTGTTGGAAATTTTTCATCAGGATTTATTTATGTTTTAATATTTTTAGCAATTGGTGGAAGTATTGGTGCATTTATTGCTTATCGTATACCAATGACTGCAATGCCAGAATTAGTCGCTGGTTTTCATAGCTTGGTTGGGCTAGCAGCAGTTTTTGTTGCAATATCCGCATTTATTAATCCTGTTGCATTTAATCTTGGCACACCAGGAAATATTAAGCTAGCAAGTTTAATCGAAATGGCGATTGGAGCAGCTGTTGGTGCAATCACTTTTTCTGGTTCTGTTATAGCATTTTTAAAATTACAAGGAATTATGTCTGGTGCTCCTATAACATTTAAAGGACAGCACTTATTAAATGCATTATTGTTAATATTGATTGTAATATTAACGATTTATCTCTGTTCAACGCAATCACCAAATTTATTTTGGATATTAATTACAGTTTCTTTTTTAATAGGGTTTTTAATTATTATTCCTATAGGTGGTGCAGATATGCCAGTTGTAATCTCAATGTTAAATTCTTATTCAGGTTGGGCTGCAGCAGGCATAGGATTTACTTTAGAAAATACTGCTTTAATTATTACAGGAGCATTGGTCGGATCATCTGGTGCAATACTTTCTTATATAATGTGTAAAGGAATGAATAGATCATTCTTTAATGTAATCTTGGGTGGTTTTGGTGCTACAGATCAAACATCTGCGGACCGAAGTAAAGAACAACGACCAGTAAAAAGTGGTAATGCAGACGATGCAGCTTTTTTAATGAAAAATGCTTCTTCAGTTATAATAGTTCCAGGATACGGAATGGCAGTAGCACAAGCTCAGCACGCTTTAAGAGAAATGGTAGATACATTAAAAAAGAATGACATAAAAGTATCTTATGCAATTCATCCTGTGGCAGGAAGAATGCCTGGTCATATGAATGTTTTATTGGCTGAAGCTAATGTTCCATATGATGAAGTTTTTGAATTAGAGGAAATAAATAATGATTTTGCAAACGCAGATGTTGCATTTGTTATTGGTGCAAACGATGTTACTAATCCAGTGGCAAAAACAGACCCTCAAAGCCCAATTTTTGGAATGCCAGTTTTAGATGTGGAAAAATGTAAGTCAGTACTGTTTGTAAAAAGAAGTTTATCCCCTGGATATGCAGGAATAGATAATGATTTATTCTATAAAGAAAATACTTTGATGTTATTTGCAGATGCTAAAAAAATGACTGAGGATATAACAAAAAATTTGTAAAATTAAATGAATACAAAAATATTTTGTGATATTGCAGATATTACATTAATTAAAAAATACAATAAAATTAAAATTGTAAAAGGTTTCACAACAAACCCTAGCCTGATGAGGAAAGCGGGTGCAAAAGACTATGAATTATATTCTAAGAAAATACTTAAATATTGCAAAAAGAAACCAATTTCATTTGAAGTTTTTGCTGATGATCAAAAATCAATGATAGAACAAGGTAAAAAAATTAACTCTTGGGGTAAAAATGTATTTGTAAAAGTTCCTGTTGTAAATTCAAAAAACAAATTTACCGGCAAGATAATAAGAGAATTAAATAAAAATAATATAAAATTAAATATTACAGCTGTTTACACGGCAAAGCAGACAAAAAAAATTTTGCAAGTAATCAACAAGGAAACAAAAGTAATTATTTCTATTTTTGCTGGTAGAGCAGGGGATGCGGGTAAAGATCCGATTCCAGAATTTATAAAAAGTATTAATCTAGCAAAAAAATTCAAAAACGTCGAAATATTATGGGCAAGCGTTAGAGAACCTTATAATTATATACAAGCAAAACAATTAGGTTGTCATATTATAACTATACCACCAGCAATAATCGAAAAAATTCAAAATTTTGGAAAATCATTTAGCGAATTAACAAAAGAGACAGTGAAAGCATTTTTAGCTGATAGCAAATTGTCAAATTTTAAGATTTAGTGAAATTATTTGAGTATTAATTTTATATAATTGTTTAAAAAGTTCACATTACATGTGTATAGTAAAAATGAAAATAATTGTATGAATATTTCTGTAATCATTCCTGTCTATAATGAAGAAAGATATATATATAAAATAATTCAAAAAGTTCACAAGATTGAAATAAAAAAAGAAATCATCATAGTTAATGATGGTTCAACAGATAATACTTTAAAAATATTAAATAATATTAATTTAAATAATTTGAGGATAATACATAACCAACAAAATAAAGGAAAAGGACATGCAATTAGAACAGCATTAAAATTTGTTAAAAATGACATTATAATTATCCAAGATGCGGATTTGGAGTACGATCCATCAGACTATTTAAAATTACTAGAACCATTTAAGTTAGAAAATAAAATAGTAGTATATGGCAGTAGATTTCTAGAAAAAAAAATTTTTGACTTAAAAAAAAGCTTTAATCATAATTTTCGTTATATAGTTAATAAAGCACTGACTTTTTTTTTTAATATTTTAAATAATCAGTCAATTACAGATGCTCATACTTGCTACAAAGTGTTTCCAAAAGAAATAATACCTAGTTTAAATTTGGTAGAAGATGGTTTTAGTTTTTGTCCAGAATTTTCAACAAAAGTTGTTAAGTTAGGATTTAAAATTTATGAAGTTCCAATTTCTTATTATTCGAGATCTAAAGAAGAAGGAAAAAAAATTACTTATAAAGATGGATTTGATGTAATAAGAGCTTTAATAAAACATAGATATTTTGACAAAACATGAAGCTAAGCACTATTTTTAAAATAATTTATATAAATTTTTTAATAAGTTTAAGAAAGTTATTTAATCTTAAGGTGAGGCCTTATAAAATATTAATTAATCTTACCGATTTATGTAATTCTAGATGTAATTTTTGTGATATTTGGAAAATTAAACCTAAAAATGAAATAAATATTACAGATGTAGAAAATATTTTTAAATCTCTGAATTCCAACCTGTATTGGTTATCACTTAGTGGTGGTGAAGTTACATTAGTAAAATACTACAAAAACATGATTGATAGTTTGATTGCAAATTGCAAAAACATAAAAATACTTGCGTTTACAACGAATGCATTGGCACCTAATAGAGCATTAGATTATGCTATGTATGCAAAAAAAAAAGGTTTAGACGTTTTGGTTACTATTAGTTTAGATGGTGATGAATCGACACATGATAACCTTAGAGGTGTAAAAGGAAATTATAAAAAATGTTTTGATTTGTACGAAAAACTTAAAGAGGAAAAAATAAATTGTAATTTTGGAATCACTGTTAGTGATCAAAATAGTCAATTTATATTCAGCCAATACTTAAATTATAAAAAATTGATAAAGGCAATAACATTTGTCCATAATCATGGAATATTTGGGATAGATAAAGATTTTGAGGATAATAAAATTTTACAGTCTATAAATTTTATATATAAAAATTACCCTGTTAATAAATTGGAACATATCATAGAAAAAATTCATTTAAAAATAGCTATTTTATTTTTAAAACAAAAGAGAAAAAAAAATATTATTCCGTGTGATGTTATTAATTCCTCCTTGCATATTATGCCTAGTGGAGAAATAAAACCATGTATGTTTATGGATAGTTTGGGCAATATAAGAAAAAATACTGTCAATCAAATCTTAGATAGTGATAAAACAAAATTATTTATAGAAGATATAAAAAAAAATAAATGTCCAAAATGTTGGATGAATTGTTATTCACCACATTCGATTATGCAACATCCATTTAAATCTCTATATAACTATTTTGTAAAATAAATATAAGTTATTTTTTTGATTTAAAGAAAGTTGAAATTTGGTTGCGGGGGACGGATTTGAACCGCCGACCTTCAGGTTATGAGCCTGACGAGCTACCAGACTGCTCCACCCCGCGATATTTCTAAATTCTATTCTTAAGTTTATTTAACTTTTTAACTCTTTTAATGTTTTCTTGAAGAATTCTTTTTTTCTTTTCAGAAGGTTTCTCGTAAGTATTTTTTAATTTAATAACTTTGAAGAAACCGTCTCTTTGCAGTTTTCTTTTTAATACTCTTAATGCTTGTTCAACATTATTATCTTTTACTTCTATTTTAATAACTACCTCCAAAAAAAGTGGTTTGTTAACACTTTTATTAATTTATGTCTATTAGTTTTGTTCATTATATGCTTGTGGAATTAACTTTATTTTGTTTTTCTTTTTCTTTTTTTTCTCTCTTAATTCTTTTTTCAGCTTTTTCAATTGCATCCATCAGGTCTTTTTGAGAAAATAAATTTAATGCCACGGGATCTTTAGGGTTAAGATTATTGTAATTCCAGTAACTTTTATTTCTTATAGAAGTTACAGAGTTTTTTGTAATTCCAACTAATTTAGCTATTTGTGAATCTTTTAAAATATTATGTTGTCTAATAAGCCACAAAGCAGAATCTGGTTTATCTTGTCTTTTTGAAAGAGGGATATATTTCTTTATTTTCTTTTCATCATTTGAAATTTCAATATCAATACTTTTGATTTGTAATGGTCTACTTTCATCTTTAGATGATAATTCTATTTCATCTCTTGAAAGTTGTCCTGAAATAATTGGATTATAAGCTTTAATTCCTTTCGCAACCTCTCCATCAGCTATACCTTGTATCTCTACTTCGTGTAGTCTGCAGAAATCTGCAATCTGTTTGAATGTTAGTGTAGTGTTTTCTACTAACCAAACAGCAGTAGCCATGGGCATTAGAGGTGCATTTGACATTTAATTTTTCTTTTCTGATTTAAAGTTTTGAAATTTTTTATTAAATTTACTTATTCGACCTTTATCCATTAATTTCTGTTTTCCACCTGTCCAAGCAGCGTGTGATTTTGGATCAATTTCAAGTTTAAGCAAATCACCTTCAGCACCCCAAGTTGATTTTGTTTCAAATTGTGTACCGTCAGTCATTTCTACTTTGATAGTATGATAGTTTGGATGAATATTTTTTTTCATGCGGAGACTTATAGCAAAAGAATTTTTTAAAACAATTAAAAGTTAACTAATTTTTCAAGCATTTTATCGTTAATTGCACTACTTGAAGCTCGGATATCAATATTTTTCATATCAAACTTGTTAATTTCGTTAACTATTCCACCGGCCTCTTCAACCATTAAAGCACCAGCCGCCACATCCCAAATATTAATTTTATTATGAAAAAAACCATCGAGTCTTCCAGAGGCTACATATGCAAGATCAAGCGCCGCACATCCACTACATCTCATATTTAGATCACTAAATTTTGTACCTTCATGGTTACTTGAAAATAAACAATCTTCAATAGAATTTTTTTTTGACACTCTTAGTCTTTGATTATTTAGATATGCTCCCTTGTTTTTTTCAGAAAAAAACATTTCATCTTTTATTGGATCAAAAATTAATCCACTTATAATTTTGTTGTTAGACATGTGAGCAATACAAATAGCAAAGTGCGGAATTCCATGAAGAAAATTAGTAGTCCCATCTATTGGATCTATAATCCAAAAATTTTCTTTGTCCTTATTATTTATCTTGCCAGTTTCCTCTGTAATGAATGAGTAATTTTTTTTTGATTTAGATAATTCTTCAATTAAAATTTTTTCAACATTTTTATCTGTTTTTGTAACAAAATCGTAAGGTCCCTTTTTAGAAACTTGTAATTTTTCCACTTCGCCAAAATCTCTGATTACAGATTTAGATGCTTTTTCAGCAGCTTTTATCATTAAATTAAGATTTGAAGATATCGATATCATTTCAAATCTTTTTTACGTATTCTAAATTTCGAGTATCAACAATTACTTCGTCTCCTGCCTCTATAAACGGTGGAACTTGAATATTTAAACCATTATCTAAGGTTGCAGGTTTATAAGATGAAGATACAGTTTGACCTTTTAAAGCTGCATCAGTAGTTTCTATTTTACATTGTACCTGATTTGGTAATTCAACTGAAATTGGATTTTCATTATAAAAACTTACAGATACTTCAAGATTTTCAGTTAATAATTTACCCTGTTCTCCAATGATTTCTTTTTTAATTTCAATTTGTTCAAAAGTTTTAGGTTCCATAAAAAAGTAATTAGCATCATCTTCATACATATAATTGTATTTATTTTCATCTAATGATGCTTTTTCTACAGTTTCACTTGATCTAAATCTTTCATTTAGTTTGGTATTTTTACCAACACTTTTCATTTCTACTTGTGCAAATGCACCACCTTTTCCAGGTTTTACATGTTGTGTTTTTAGAACTTGCCAAAGATCATTTTTATATTCTAAAAGCATCCCAACTCTAATTTCACTTGCATTTATTTTCATATTAAACTTTCTATAGCTTCTTTAGGTTTGTATTTTTTATTATTCCAAATGTAGCCTGAGATAGCTAAAAAATTTGCATTGTTCAATAAAAGTTTTTTATAGTTTTCATTTGTTATTCCACCAATAGCTACGATGGGAATATTTGTTAATTTTTTTACTTTATTCAAAGTTTTTATATTAGCCCTGTATTTAGCTTTTTTTGTTTTCGTTGGAAAAAAAGCACCAAACGCAATGTAATTAGCTCTATTTTTAATTGCTTCTTTTGCAATTTTAATTGAGTTGTGACATGTTATTCCAATAATTTTATTTCCAATTATTTTTTTGGCCTCTTTAATATTCATATCTTTTTGCCCTAAATGACATCCATCAGCATCTAATTTTTTTGCAAGAACCGGGTCATCATTAACAATAAATTTTACATTATTTTTTTTACATGATTGTCTGATCTTTTTTCCTATCAAAAATTTTTTTTCAAATGAGTATTTTTTAAATCTCATTTGAAAAAAACTTATTTTACTTGATTTCAATACCTCATTCAGCATCTTGTAAAAATTCTTTGTTATTTTATTTGGAGAGATAAGATAAATAAATTTTTTTTTATTTATTCTCAAGATCGTTTGTCCATTTTCCTTGAGCAGCTAAAGTACACATTCTCGCTCTATGATTAAACACATCCTGTGTTTCGTTAGTTTTAGCGATGTCTTTAGACCAAAATTTAAGTGCACTTTGTTGTAAAGCTCGACCATATGAATAGGTCATTATAAAATTTGTACTATTGTTTTTACTAATTAAATTTAGATTTTCTGTTGCTTCTACTTCAGATTGACCTCCTGACAAGAAAGCTATTCCAGGGACTTCCGTTGGCACTGAACTTTTAAGACATTCAAGTGTTTTATTTGAAACTTCTTCATTAGAGATTTTGTTTTTTGAATTACTGCCAGCTAAAATCATATTTGGTTTTAATATAATCCCAGATAAATCAATTTTATGCAAAATTAATTCTTCAAAGCACTTTTTTATAACTTCTGAAGTTTTTTCCAAACACTCATCTGCTGAATGATCACCATCCATCAAAACCTCTGGTTCTACTATAGGAACCATCCCACTTTCTTGAACTAATGCAGCGTATCTTGCAAGTGCATGAGCATTCGAATGAATTGCAAGCTTGCTAGGATAATTATTGGTTATTGAATAAACACCTCTCCATTTTGTAAATCTTGCACCAAGTTCATAGTATTTTTTTAATCTTTCTCGAAGTCCATCTAGCCCCTCAGTAATCTTTTCTTCTGGAGAATTTGCTAAATTTTTTGCACCTGTATCTACTTTAATTCCTGGGACTGCTCCACTAGCAGAGATTAATTCAGGAATTGATTTACCTAAACTTGAAATTTGGTTTATTGTTTCATCGTATAAGATCACACCACCGATACAATCTTTCATACTTTCTGAACTAAAAAGAGTTTCTCTAAAAGCGAGTCTGTTTTTTGGTGTAGATTTAACATTAACAGCCTCAAGTCTTTTCGTCATAGTTCCGTTACTTTCATCTGCCGCAAGTATTCCTTTGCCATTTGAAAGTATTTTAAGAGCTATTTTATTTAGTTCTGACATATCAATTTAAAGCGCTTATACCAGGAAGTTCTTTTCCTTCAAGATATTCCAAAAATGCTCCACCTGCAGTTGAAACAAAATTAAATTCTTTAGCAGCATTTAAAGAATTAATTAATGAAACGGTATCTCCACCACCTACAACAGAGTAAATTTTATTTTCTTTATTTCTTTCAATTATTTTTTTTGCAATTGCAGCACTTCCATTAGCAAAATTGGGATTTTCAAAATAACCAGCAGGACCGTTCCATAATACGGTGTTTGTATTTTCAACAATATTACATATACTTTCAACAGTTTTTGGACCTATATCCAAAATCATTTCATCTAATTTAATTTGATTCAATTCTTTAATTTCAGGCTGACCATTTAAATCATTTGCTACTATTACATCTTCTGGAAAAATTATATTACAATTTTTTTCTTTTGAATATGAAAGTATTTCATTAACTATAGAATTAACATTTTCTTCCTTAAGAGATTTTCCAATGTTGTATCCATTGTGTTCAATTAAGTTATTCGCCATTGCACCCACAATTACTATGTTATCAAATTTTGGAATTAAATTTTTAATAATATTAATTTTAGTAGAAATTTTAGATCCTCCAATTATGCACGTAACAGGTTTAATTATATTAGATGTAATTTTTTTTAATGCACCAATCTCTAAATCTAGTTGTAATCCTGAAAAGGACGGTAAAAATTTTGAAATTTCACAAACAGATGCATGCGCTCTATGAGAACATGAAAAAGCATCATTTACATAAATATCACCTAAATTTGCCAAATGTTTTGCAAAATTAGCATCATTTTTTTCCTCTTCTGGATAAAATCTAATATTTTCAATTAATAAAATTTTTTCATTAAAATTATCAAGCATATCTTTTTTTATTTCATAAATATTTTTTTCGATAAGTTTTATTTTTTCATTTAATTTTTTTTCTATATCTTTTTGAATTGGTTTTAACGAAAGATCTTTAATTACTTTTCCTTTAGGTCGACCAACGTGAGATAAGATAACTATTTTTGAATTTTGCTTTAATAAAAATTCGATTGTTAGAAGAACTTTGTCAATTCTAGTTGTATCAGTTATCTCACCATTGTTAAGAGGGACATTTAAATCCAATCTTAAAATTACTATTTTACCTTGTAGGTTGGTTAGTTTGGAAACACTTTGCATTAAGAATTTTGATGAATAAATTCTGCAATATCACACATACGATTTGAAAAACCCCATTCATTATCATACCAGGCTGAAATTTTACCCATATTGTCTCCAACAACATTGGTAAGGGATCCATCAACAATCGCAGATGCTGGGTTATGATTAAAATCTATTGATACTAACTTTTCATGAGTGATTTCTAATACATTTTTAAGATTATTTTTTGATGCTAATTCAAATGATCGATTTATATTTTCTTTGTTGATATTTTTTTTTGTACAGAAAACTAATTCTACAAGTGAAACATTTGGGGTAGGTACTCTCATTGCAACTCCCTCTAATTTACCTTTCAAGCTAGGAATTATTTCGCCAATTGCTTTTGATGCACCAGTAGATGTTGGGACAATTGATTGACTCGCTGATCTTGCTCTTCTTGGGTCTTTATGAGAATTATCTAAAATTCTTTGATCACTAGTAAATGCGTGAATGGTAGTCATAAACCCTTTTTCAATTTCAAAATTTTCATTTAGTGTATGTACAACTGGAGCCAAACAGTTTGTGGTGCATGATGCGGCTGAGATTATTTGGTCCTTACTGGTTATATCTTTTTCATTTACACCAAATACAATTGTTTTATCTGCGTTTTTACATGGCGCAGATACTATTACTTTTTTTGCTCCATTTTTAATATGAGCTAAAAGTTTTTCTTTAGAATTAAATTTGCCTGTACACTCAAAAACATAATCAACATCAAATTTTTTCCAGTCTATATCTTCAATATTAGACTCCTGTGAAAATGTAATTTTTTCATTATTTATTATTAAGTGATTTTCATCAAAATCTAAATCAGCATCAAATCTACCATGAATTGAGTCATATTTTATTAATGTACAAGTAGTCTCAGAATTTGATCTATTGTTTATGTGTTGTATTTTTATTTTTTTATCTTGGCTTTCTATAATTGATCGAACTACCATTCGACCAATTCTACCCATTCCATTAATTCCAACTTTAATTGTCATAATTAATTTTTAATTAAATTTTTTGATTTGTTAGTTATATTTTCTTTTGTTAGCCCAAAATATTTATATATTTCTTTAAAAGGTGCACTTTTACCAAATTCATTAATTCCAAAATTTTTTCCATTTTCACCAACATACTTTTTCCAACAATCACTTGAACCAGCTTCTATAGAGATTTTATTTTTGGTTTCATTTAGTATTTTATTTCTATAAGTTTTACTTTGTTTATCAAAAAGCTCCATACAAGGTACTGAAATAACTTTAGAATAAATTTTTTCTTTAGCAAGTTTATGACTAGCCTCGATTGCAAGATTTACTTCTGAACCACTTGCTAAAATTGTTAATTTAATTTTCTTATTTGTTCTAAGCACCTCATAAGCACCAAGTGAACATTTATTATTTGAGGAATATTTTTTTCTGATTGGATCTAAATTTTGTCTTGTAAGAGACAGCACACTTGGAGTATTTGCAGTTTTTAACGCATGCTCCCAGCATTCAATTGTTTCAATTCTATCTGCAGGTCTAAAGACATTTAGGTTTGGAATTGATCTTAAACCAGATAATTGCTCAATTGGTTGATGTGTTGGCCCATCCTCACCTAAGCCAATTGAATCATGTGTCATCACATAAATAACTCTTTGTTGCATTAGAGCTGACAATCTTATCGATGGTTTGCAGTAATCAGAAAAAATTAAAAAAGTTCCACCATAAGGAATAAAATTGCTGTGGAGTGCTATTCCATTCATGACCCCACTCATTGCATGTTCCCTGACACCATAGTGAATATAATTTCCATCAAAATTTCCTGGTGTAATAATTTTATGTTTTTTTGTTTTTGTATTGTTAGATCCAGCCAAATCTGCAGAACCACCAATTAAATTATTATTTGAATTGGTTAATGCACTTAAAGTTAACTCAGAACATTTTCTTGTTGCTAGGCTTTTAGATTCTTTAATTGCAAGTTTCTTTTCTGAATTTAAAACATTTTTAAAGTTATTATTTTTGGTTAGATTTAATTTTTTACTTTGTTTTTTAATTAATTTGTTCCATTTTTTTTCATTTAACTGACCCTTGCTTCCTATAGCTCTCCATTTGTTCAATAATTTATTTGGAATTTCAAAAGGTTTATATTTCCATTCAAGTACTTTTCTTACTAATTTAATTTCATCTAATCCTAAAGGGCTACCATGTGAAGACGATTTACCAGATTTATTTGGAGAACCATATCCAATTTTTGTTTTACAAGAAATTACTGTTGGTTTTTTTGCATTTTGAACTCTTTTTAAAGCTCTGTAAATTTGATTTTCATTATGACCATCAATTAATATGTAATCCCATCCATAGCTTTCAAATCTTTTTTTAAAATTGTCTGATACAGCAAGACTTGTTGGACCATCTATTGAAATGTTATTATTATCGAAAAGCATCACCAAATTTTTTAATTTTAAGTGACCAGCTAAACTCATTGCTTCGTGACTAATACCTTCCATCAAGCAACCATCGCCAGCTAGAACATAAGTTTTGTGATTAATTAGATTTTTACCTAACTTTTTTTTGAGTACTTCTTCAGCTATTGCGAATCCAACTGCATTTGCTATTCCCTGCCCAAGCGGACCAGTGGTTGTTTCAATTCCAGTTTTTGGATGATATTCTGGATGACCTGCACAAATAGAGTTTAGTTGTCTAAACTTTTTTATCGAATTTAACGAAATACTTTTATAACCAGTTAAATATAACAATGAATAAAGAAGCATTGAACCATGCCCGGCTGATAAAACAAATCTATCTCTATTTATCCAATTTGGATTTTGCGGATTGAATTTTAAAAAATGCCTAAAAAGTACCGTTGCAACATCCGCCATGCCCATTGGCATCCCAGGGTGACCAGAATTAGCTTTTTGAACTGCATCAATAGATAAAAATCTGATACAATTTGCTAAATCGTTATGTATTTTACTCAAAATTATCCTGACTAGACTAAGAAGATTCTATTTAATATTATAAGTATATATATATGAATTCTATAAACGAAAAAGAAAAAAAACTTAATCTAGCTTTAGAGGAATTAAAAAATTTAGATCTAACTAATCCGGTTTTGGAAAATAATATTGAAAATCTTAACTTGCAAAAAAATCAATTAGAGATTGAAAAAAATGAGTTAGAAAAAAAATATAAAGAGCTAATAGATCAGAACGAAATTTTGTCTAAAAGATTAGATGAGTTTAGAAGTAAAGAAAAGGCGGAAGAAAGAAAACAAATAGAGTTTTCAGAGAAAATTGATGAATTAAATCAAGAAACAGATACTTTGTTGGAAGAGATTGATAAATGGCAAATGTAAGTATTAAATTCAATAATAAAGAGTTTCTACTATCTTGTGATGATGGACAAGAGGAACATCTAGAGGAATTGTTAATTCAAATAAATCAAAAATTTAATCATTTAAAAAATGATCTTGGCAATTTAGGAGAGAATAAACTTTTATTAATTACAGCAGTTAAAATAATGGATGAATACTACGAAACAAAGAAGAAAGTTGAACAAAAGAAACAAGAATTAAAAGATTTATCAAATAAATTTAAAGAATTAAAAACTCTAATTTATGAATATAAAGATAAAAAAGAAGATGAAATAAAAGAGTTAAATTTAAATCATGAAAAATTGAAAATCGAGATTGAAACTAATCAAAAAAAATATGAAGATTTAATTGATACTGCTGCAGAAAAAATTTCAAGTTTTGTCGAAAAAGCAAAACAAGAAAATTTATCTCAATAAATTTGTGAATAAATCTAAATTAAGAAGAAAGATAACATCACTTAGAAAAAAAAATTTTCAAGAAAATTTGAAAATTAATTCTTTAAAATTAATTAAATTTCTAAGCGATAATAAGCTTAAAACAAAAATTGTTGGAGGATATTATCCATGCAATCATGAAATAGATGATTTAGAAGTTTTAAATTTATTTAGTAAAAATAAAAAAATTACCTCATTACCGATCATCAAGAAAAACAACCAAATGGACTTTTATGAATGGTCCAAAGATAATCCATTAAAAATAAACAAATACGGGATTATTGAACCATTATCTCAAAAGAAAGTTTATCCAGATATATTACTAGTTCCACTATTAGCTTTTGATAAACATTTTAACCGTTTAGGTTATGGAGGTGGTTTTTATGATCGTTATATTGAAAAAATTGAAATTAAAAAAAAGGTATTTAAAGTAGGATTTGCCTTTTCTTTTCAAGAATTAAAAGAAGTACCAGTTAATAATTATGATAAGAAGCTTGATTTAATAATTACTGAAAGAGGTTTAATATTTTGAGAATTTTATTTTTAGGCGATGTTGTTGGTATTTCGGGGTGCTCTAAACTTACAAGCAGCTTACTTAGTGAAATTAAAACAAAAAAAATTGATTTTGTTATTGCTAATGGTGAAAATGCTGCAGCTCAAGGGGTTGGTTTGACGGAGGAAATTTGCAAAGATTTCTATAACTGTGGTGTTAACGTAATAACAACTGGTAATCATGTATGGGATCAAAAAGAAATCATGAAGTACATAGAAAAAGAAGAGAGATTGTTACGTCCTAAAAACCTTTTTGAACCTGCACCGGGCCGAGGATTTCAAATTTTCAAAACTGATAAAAATATTAGAATCGGTGTACTTAACCTTATGGGCAATGTTTTTATGAAAAAGTGTGAAGATGTTTTTGAAACTTCAAAAAAATTTTTAAGTGAATTCAATTTAAAAGATGACTACGATTTATTAGTAGTTGATTTTCATGGTGAAATTACTAGTGAAAAAAATGCTATAGGTCATTTTTTTGATGGTCATGCAACGTTAGTTGTTGGAACTCACACTCATATTCCAACTAATGATGCAAGAATACTAAACAATGGTACTGGATACCAGACAGACGCTGGTATGTGTGGGGATTATGACTCTGTAATTGGGATGGACAAGGAAAATTCCTTAAACAGATTTCTAAAAAAAGACTCGGTCAAACATTTTCCAGCAGTTGGGGAAGGGACTTTGTCTGGTGTTATTGTTGATTGTGATATAAATACTGGTTTAGCTAAAAACATTAATAGTTATATATTTGGAGATAAACTAAAAAATATTTAATTTATATATGGCAGGTCATTCTCATTGGGCAGGTATTAAACATAAAAAAGGAAAAGCTGATAAGCAACGTTCAAAAATTTTTTCAAAGTTGTCTAAAGAAATTACTGTAGCTGCAAAGCTCGGAGACAAAGATCCTGCAATGAACCCAAGATTAAGATCAGCAGTACAGGCTGCTAGATCAGCAAATATGCCAAAAGATAATATTGAAAGGGCAATAGATAAATCTTCTGCTGCATCTGGTGCAAATTTTGAAAATTTGAGATATGAAGGATTTGGACCAAATAAAATTGCTGTAATTGTTGAAACTTTAACTGATAATAAAAATAGAACAGCTTCCAATGTGAGAACCATTTTTCAAAAATCTGGTGGAAGTTTAGGTACGCAAGGATCAGCATCTCATAACTTTAAACAACTTGGGATAATAAAGATTGATAAAAATGAAATATCAGAAGACAAAATTTTTGAATTGGCTATAGAAGCTGGTGCAGAGGAATGTATTTCTCACCAGGAATTTCATGAAGTTCAGTGTGTTTCAAATGAAATTTATAATGTTAAAAAAAATTTAGAAAATACAATTGCAAATTTTATTTCCACAGAGATTGAGTGGGTGCCAATCAATAGTGTTGATATTCAAAATGATGAAAAAGAGAGTGTGATTGAGTTTTTAGAAAATCTAGAAGATGACGATGATGTTCAGAACGTTTTTTCAAACGTAAATTTGGGAAATATTTAATGTTAATAATAGGAATTGATCCAGGAATATCAGGATCTATATGTTTTTTAGAGGATGGAATAATTAAAGATGTGCTTGAGATGCCAACAATGACTGAAGGGAAAAAAAATAAAAAGCAAGTTAATGGATCTCAAATATATAATGAAATTTCTTTTAGAATAAAAACATATGAAAAAAAAAATATTAAAGTTGTTATAGAACAAGTTTCAGCTATGCCAGGTCAAGGAGTAACTAGTATGTTTAATTTTGGTCAATCTTTTGGAATTTTAAAAGGTATTTGCAGTGCAATGCAGTTACCAATTTATTTTGTAAGACCTGCAAAATGGAAAAAATATTTTAATTTAATTAATTCAGAAAAGGATGCTAGCAGGACAAGAGCTATTGAAATATTTCCTTATTTTTCGTCAAATTTATCTAAAAAAAAAGACTCCAATAAAGCTGATGCAATTCTGATAGCTAGTTATTTTCATGAAACATACAAAAATGACTAATCTTTAAAATTATATAGTCAAATTCATGACACAATTAAGTGTGATGAGTGATTATGGAAGCAGACATAGCCGCAAATGCATTAGACTTAGGAACAAATACAGATTTTTCACTTCTAAGTTTATTTTTAAAAGCAGACATAATTGTTAAAGCAGTAATGATTAGCTTAATACTTTGCTCAGTATACTCATGGGCGGTGATTATAGAAAAATATAGACTTTTTAAAAAAATAAATAAATCTTCAGAAGAATTTGAAGAAAAATTTTGGAACTCTAAATCTGCTGAAAATTTTTATAACAGTTTACCAAATAATTTAGAAGACCCAATGTCTTTGGTATTCCAAAATGCTATGGAAAACTTACTTAAGAAAAAATCAAAAACAAATTTGAGTGAAAGAATGACTGCCTTTCTTGAGGGTGGAATAGAAAAAGAAATGTCAAAGATTGAAAAGGGATTTACATTTTTAGCAACTGTTGGTTCAACCGCACCATTTATTGGATTGTTTGGAACAGTTTGGGGAATTATGAATTCTTTTCAGTCAATTGCTATTTCAAGAAATACTAGTCTTGCAATAGTTGCACCTGGTATAGCTGAAGCATTGTTTGCTACTGCATTAGGACTGTTAGCTGCGATACCTGCTGTAGTTGCTTACAATAAATTTAATACAGATGCAAAAAAATACTCAGAAAAATTAGAGAATTTTTCAAAAAGATTTTTAACAATAATTTAAATGGCTTTTAAATTAAATCGCTCATCAAAAGAACCAATGAGTGAGATTAACGTAACACCCTTTGTTGATGTGATGTTGGTTCTATTAATTATATTCATGGTCACTGCACCGCTTTTAACAGTAGGTGTTCAGGTTGATCTACCTGAGAGTTCAGCAGATTCTTTGCCTGAGGAAACAGAACCTTTGACACTTTCTATCAATGCGAAAGGAGAAATTTTTATACAGGAGTCAAAAGTTGAATATGAGAATATAATTTCTAAAGTTTTAGCAGTTTCTAAAAATAGAACTGATACAAGAATTTATGTTAGGGGCGATAAAACTATAAACTATGGTAGGGTTTTAGAGATAATGGGTTTATTATCTGGATCAGGTTTTACAAAGGTTGCCTTAATCTCTGAGCCTCTTAAACAAAGGTAGTTATAGTGAAGAGTAGTAGTATAGCTATATCCTCAGCTTTACACCTATCTTTAGTTGTCCTTACAGCTTTGAGTTTGCCTTTTCTATCAAAAAAACCAATAGATATTCCACCCATAGTTTCTGTTGAATTAATTCAAATAACAGAGGAAACAAATATTCCTTTTGCGCCTAAAGCAAAAAAAATTATTGAAAAAGTAAAAGAAAAAGAAAAAAAACTTGTCTCAGAACAAGCTCCACCTAAGAAAGTAAAAAAAACCAAAACCAAGACTGTTGTTTCAGAGAAAAAAAACAAAACGATAGAAAAACAAAATCCTGAAGCTGTCCCTTTGCCAGATAAAGAGGTAAAAAAATTAAAGACCAAAGAGGAAAAAAAACAAAATCCAGAAAAAGTGGATAATGAAGTAAAGCAAGTATCTGAGTTTGAAAAAAAAGATTTATTTGATCCAAATAACATTGCAGCATTGATAGATAAATCAAAAGAAGAAACAGCGGAAAAAGTGAAAACCAATAATGATGTTACTCAAGATCAAGTAAGAAACGTTGAAAATTCTAAACTAACATTAAGTGAGGAAGATGCTTTAAAGGCCCAAATATTTGGTTGTTGGAGCATACCTTTAGGTTTGCCTTATGATGAAAATTTACTAGTTAGAATAAAGTTAAAGCTTAAACCAGATGGTTCAGTCACCAAAACTGAGATTTTAGATCATGCTAGAATGAATAAACCTGGACAAGGTTTTTATAAAGTCTTAGCAGAAAGTGCCTTAAGAGCAGTAAGATTATGTCAACCTTTGAGAGTTCCAGCCTCTGGTTATGAGAGATGGAAAGAATTACAATTAAATTTTGATGCAAGAGAGATGTTAGGAGGTTAGTATAAAGAATTTATGATTAAAAAATTTATAATTTTCATTTTTGTTTTTTTTCCAATAAAAGCTTTAGCGTTAATTGAAGTTGATATTACAAGGGGAAATTTAAACCCTCTTCCACTAGCAGTCTCACCATTATCAATAGACGAAACCTCTAGAAAGAATTTTGAACAAATTTTAGATAAAGAGAACATTGGATCGGAAATATCATTAATTGTTGAAAATAATTTAAGAACCTCAGGTTTATTTAATCCTTTAGATAAAAAAGCATTTTTACAAGCTCCAGATATAGCAAATTTAAAACCAAGATTTGAGGATTGGAATTTAATTAAAGCTCAAGCTCTTATCACCGGTAAAGTAAATTTTATTAATGATAAATTAAGAGTTGAGTTTAGACTTTGGGATGTGCTTGCCGCAAAAGAGATGATGGCTTTAGCATTTACAACTGTACCAACAAATTGGAGAAGAGTTGGGCATATAATATCAGATAAGGTGTATGAAAGATTAACAGGAGAAAAAGGGTATTTTGATACAAGAATAATTTATGTTGCAGAAGAAGGACCAAAAACACAAAGAATAAAAAAATTAGCTATCATGGATCAAGATGGTGCAAATAATAAATTTCTAACTTTAGGAAATGAGCTTGTACTTACTCCACGATTTAACCCTGCTAGCCAAATGGTTACTTATCTATCTTATTTTAAAAATATGCCACGTGTTTATCTTTTAGATATTGAAACAGGAACACAGGAAGTAGTTGGAGATTTTCCTGGAATGACATTTGCTCCTAGATTTTCACCTGATGGTAAAAAAATAATCATGAGTTTCGCAAAAGATGGAAAATCAGATATTTATACAATGAATTTAGAAACTCGATTAGTAGAAAGAATAACAAATCATCCTTCAATTGATACATCACCTTCTTATTCTCCAGATGGAAAATATATAACTTTTAACTCTGACAGAAGTGGTTACCAACAAATTTATGTCATGAAAAATGATGGAAGTGACGTGAAAAGAATTTCTTTTGGTAATGGTTTGTACGGAACACCAGTTTGGTCTCCTAGGGGTGATTTAATTGCATTTACAAAATTACATAAAGGAAAATTTTATATTGGAGTGATGAGAACAGATGGAACTGGTGAAAGATTGTTAACAGAAAACTATTATCAAGAGGCCCCATCTTGGTCACCTAATGGAAGAGTTTTGATATTTTATAGAGAAACAAAAACTAATTCTAAAGGCGAAGGTTTTTCTGCTAAATTATGGTCTATTGATTTAACTGGCTATAATGAAAGATTGATAACAACTGAGACGGATGCATCTGACCCATCTTGGTCGTCTTTATTAAGTAATTAATATCATTTTATCTTTAAATACGATGAAATTTCTTGATTTTTTGGGTTGAAACATCTAATTAGTTGTGAAAAAAATAGTATTTGAAAAAGCAGCAAGGAGCAAATTAATGAGATTAAACAAAATTTTCAAAAACACGTTATTAGTTATTTCAGCTGGAATAATTTTAACAGCGTGTGCAACAAAAAAAGAGGTAGCTGTAGAGGCGCCAAAAAAAGAAGAAACTAAAAAAGAAGAAGTAACTAAAATTGAAAAAATTGCAGGTCAAATGCAAGGAGATGTTTACGTTGGAACTGATAGCGTAAAATATTTAGCAGATGGTGTTGCTGATAGAGTGTTCTTTGCAACTAATGAATCTATATTAACTACAGCTTCAAGAGAAACTTTAAGAGCTCAAGCTGCTTGGTTAAGAGAAAATTCTAACATCACTGTAGTTTTAGAGGGTCATGCAGATGAAAGAGGAACAAGAGAATATAACTTAGCACTTGGTGAAAGAAGAGCTAACGCTGCAAAAGATTATCTAATGACTTATGGTGTTTCATCAGACAGAATTACTGTAATCAGTTATGGTAAAGAAAGACCTGTTGACTCAGGATCAAATCCTTTAGCATGGTCTAAAAACAGAAGATCAGTTACTGTTAAAGCAAACTAAAGAATTTTTAAAAAAGACCCTAGAATTAAAAACTTTTAGGGTCTTTTTTTTGCCTTTTTATAATCATATAAAAATTTAATGAGATCACTTTTTAGATCAACATTATTTAATTTAATAATAATACTAAATTTCTTTTTTTCAGGAATTGCTTACTCAGATAACCATAATATTTATGAAATTTTAGATTTAATTAAAAAGGATTTAAAAACTCTTGAAAGAGCCGTTTACTCAGGATCAATTGAAATAGAAAGTACTACAAATAATCAATCAGTATCAAGTCTTGATAATAATTCTGAGGATGTCTTAACCAGACATTTGTTAAAGTTATCAGAGGTAGAGGAGCAGTTTAGAGAACTTACTAATAAATTTGAGGAAATTAATTTTAAGCTTGATAAACTTTCAAACAGAGTATCCAAGCTACAGTCTGATAATCAGATAAGGTTTCAAGATATAGAAAATGATTTAAGTTCTGTTAATGTAATTGATAGCAGTCAACAACTCAGTTCTGCGCCTAAAATTGAGAAGCAAATTCTTCCTGGAAGCTCGCAGCCTCAGGACTTAGGTACAATTTCTTATAAAGATATGGAAACTTCAGAGGAGAATCAACAGATTCAATCGGTTAATACTACAGCTTCTATTGTAGAAGAAACTTTTCAAGCTGATGATAAAATTTTACCAATAGATTTAACTCCAAAAGAACAATATGAATTTGCAACAAGTTTCTTAAAAGTTGGAGATTACAGTACAGCAGAAAGAGCTTTTAGAGAATTTGTGTTATCAAATCCTGAAGATGAATTAGCAGGTAGTGCTCAATATTGGTATGCAGAAACTTTCAGAATAAGACAACTTTATACTGATGCTGCTTCAGCTTATCTCGAAGGATATCAAAAATATCCAAAAGGAAAGAAAGCTCCAATAAATTTATTAAAACTTGGAGTTTCAATGGTTCAAATTGGTGAAAAAGATCAAGGCTGTAAGATGATTAATGGTGTAGAGTTGCAGTATCCAAACGCAAATCAGTCTGTAATACAAAAAGCAAAATATGAGTCTAAAAAATTTGAATGCGTCAAGCAAGATTCATAAACAACTTCTTAATAAGCTAAGAGATAAAAGAATTTATAAAATCTATAATAAATTTGAAAATAATTTAAATTTAAATAACGATTTTACAGTTGCTGTGTCAGGTGGCCCTGATAGTCTTGCTTTAGCTTTTTTTTCAAAAATTTATTCAATTAAAAAATCTTTAAAAATTAAATACTTTCTAGTTGACCATAAATTGAGAAATAATTCATCTGTAGAAGCTTTATTTGTAAAAAATCTTTTGAAGGATTTTTCTATAGATTTAGATATTTTAAAATGGAATGGGAAAAAACCCAAAAATAATATCCAATCTCTTGCAAGAAAAAAAAGATATAATCTCTTAATTAACCAATCAAAAAAATTTAAAATTAATCATATTTTATTTGGTCACCATGAAGATGATGTTTATGAAAATTTTTTAATTAGGCTTTTAAGAGGTAGTGGTTTAAAGGGTATCGTATCTTTAGACAAAACGACTTTAATTAATAATGCAAATATCTTAAGACCTTTAATAAACGTTGAAAAAAAAGATTTAATCTACATCTCAAAAAAGGTGTTTAATAAATATGTAGAAGACCCTTCAAATGAAGATGAAATTTTTACAAGAGTGAGAGTAAGAAATTTAATTAAAAATCTTGAAAGTGAAGGTTTGGATAAAAGTAAATTTAAATTATCAATTAGTAATTTAAAAAGTGTCGACCAATCAATCCAGTTTTTTTGTGAAAAAAATTTAAAAGAAAATTCTATTATTTCTCAAAATAAAGTTGTATTAAAAGAAGAATTTTTTAACTTTCCTCAAGAAGTTTTGTTCAGGTCATTTTCAAAGATCTTACAGTTAGTTGGGAAAAAGTATTTTCCGCCCAGAGGTAAAAAAATTACCAATATTTTAGAAAATCTACAGAGTAAAATTACTTTTAAGTCTACACTTGGGAATTGTGTAATAAAAAAAATCAAGAAAACTGTAATTGTATATAAAGAGCGTTAATATCACTAAATTTATAGTTATTTTGTCACTTGTTTAATTTGCAATAATTCTTATCTTTACACCATGAATTTTAAAAATCTGGCTATGTGGGGAATAATAGTTTTTTTAACTATTGGTCTTTATAACATGTTTAAAAATCCTCAATCAAATATTAGAGGAGGAAATCAAATAATTTTTTCAGATTTTTTAACTTCAGTTGAAAATGGAGAAGTTTTAAAAGTTGAGATACAAGGAAACAACATCAAGGGTGTTTACTCAAATGGAAATTCATTTTCAACTTATGCTCCAAACGATCCAAATTTAATTGAAAAATTATCAGACAAAGGAGTAAGTATTTCAGCAGCTCCGTTAGAAGAAAAAATGCCATCTTTATTTGGCGTACTACTTTCTTGGTTCCCAATGCTTTTATTAATTGCTGTTTGGATATTCTTTATGCGACAGATGCAAGGTGGAAAAGGTGGAGCAATGGGATTTGGCAAGTCAAAAGCTAAGATGATGAATGAACTTAAAGGCAAAGTAACATTTAATGATGTTGCTGGAGTAGAAGAGGCAAAAGAAGAAGTAGAAGAAATTGTAGAATTTTTAAAAGACCCTAAAAAATTTAGCAGACTTGGTGGAAAGATACCTAGAGGTGCTTTATTGGTTGGACCTCCAGGAACAGGAAAAACTTTGTTAGCAAGAGCTATTGCAGGTGAAGCGGGAGTTCCTTTCTTTACTATCTCAGGTTCAGATTTTGTTGAAATGTTTGTTGGTGTTGGAGCATCAAGAGTGAGAGATATGTTTGAACAAGGTAAAAAAAATTCTCCGTGCATAATATTTATTGATGAAATAGATGCAGTTGGAAGAAGTAGAGGTGCAGGTTTAGGTGGAGGTAATGATGAAAGAGAACAAACTTTAAACCAATTATTAGTAGAGATGGACGGATTTGATACTAATGAAGGTGTAATCATAATTGCAGCAACAAATAGACCTGACGTTCTCGATCCAGCGCTATTGAGACCTGGGAGATTTGACAGACAAGTAGTTGTTTCAAACCCAGATATCATTGGAAGAGAAAAAATTTTAAAAGTTCATGTGAAAAAAATTAAGATGGCACCAGACGTTAATTTAAGAACTATAGCAAGAGGGACACCTGGTTTCTCAGGAGCAGATTTAGCTAACTTAGTCAACGAAGCTGCCTTATTAGCAGCTAGAAAAAATAAAAGAATTGTAACTTTATTAGAATTTGAAGAGGCAAAAGATAAAGTATTAATGGGTGCTGAAAGAAGATCGATGGTGATGACTGAGGATGAAAAAAAACTTACTGCTTATCACGAAGGTGGTCATGCTTTAGTCTCGTTTAATATGCCTAGTTATGATCCAATTCACAAAGCCACTATCATTCCAAGAGGAAGAGCTTTGGGAATGGTTATGAATTTACCAGAAAGAGATAAACATGGATATTCAATCAAATATTTAAAAGCTAGACTAGCAGTTTGTTTTGGAGGAAGAGTTGCAGAAGAATTAATTTTTGGAAAAGATAACATTTCTACAGGAGCAGGTGGAGGAAGTGGTTCAGATATTAATCAAGCTACTCAACTTGCAAGAGCAATGGTAACTAAATATGGTATGAGTGAGGAAATGGGTCCAGTTGAGTATGGAGAAAATCAAGAGGAAGTTTTCTTAGGTAGATCTGTTACTCAAACACAATCAGTTTCTGAAGAAGTTGCTCAAAAAATTGATAAGGAGATTAGGAAACTAGTAGATGAAGGATATAATCAAGCAAAGAAAATTTTGACTGAGAAAATTGACGATCTACATAAAATTGCTAAAGCATTAATTACTTATGAAACCTTAACAGGTGAAGAGATTGAGAACATAATTAACAAAAACTTATATCCAAAAGATAAAATTTTAGAAAATCAAGACTCAAAAGATGATCATGACTCGGCTTTAGGAGCCATGGGTCTAAAACCAAAAATTGTTCATTAATTTATAATGCAAAGATATTACACAAGAGCGTGTAATTTCTATTATGGTAATCGGTCAAAAATTTTAGTAAGTAAAAAAAAAGCCATACCATTACATCAAATCAAGGAAATATCGTTTGATCATATTGAAATAATAACTAGAAAATCAAAGAAAAAAATTTCAATTAATCAAATAAAATATTTACCAAATGATTTAAAGAAAAAAGTTAATTTAGATTTAAAAAAAATTAAAACTAAAAAAAAAAATTTTTCTAACTTAGAATTTAAAAAAGTTCCAAATATACTAGGTGTCTTAAATCTTACCCCAGATAGTTTTTCTGATGGAGGAAAATTTAATACAAAACAAAGAGGAATAAGTCATGCTTTTAAACTATATAACGATGGTGCTGATTTAATCGATGTTGGAGGAGAGTCAACGAGACCAGGTTCAAAAACAGTAAATAAAGAAGATGAGTGGAAAAGAATTAATGAAATCTTAAAATCTATTGTAAAAAAAATTCCGATTTCTTTGGATACTAGAAAATCTGATATAATGAAAAATGGAATTAAATTAGGTGTAAAACTAATTAATGATGTTTCAGGCTTAAGTTTTGATACAGAAACAATAAACGTATTAAAAAAAAACAAAGTTCCTTTTGTCATTCAGCACACGCTTGGAACACCAGAAAGTATGCAAAAAAATCCAAAATATAATAATGAATTACTAGATATTTATGATTTTTTTGAGGAAAAAATAAAACTTCTAAGGTCTAAAGGTATTAAACATAACAATATAATTTTAGACCCTGGAATCGGTTTTGGAAAAAAACTGAAACATAATATGAATTTAATCAGAAGTGTTTCTATTTTTCATTCATTAGGATTTCCTATACTTGTAGGAAATTCTAGAAAAAGATTTATTAGAGATATTTCCAAAAAAAATGATAGCTTTACTAGAATTGGAGGAACAATATCGTCATCATTATATTTGATGACACAAGGAGTTCAGATTTTAAGAATTCATGATGTTAATGAAGTTATGCAAGCAATTAAAGTTTTTAAAGAGATAACAAATAAATAATGGCAAAAAAATATTTTGGAACAGATGGAATAAGAGGAGCTATTAATAGTAAAAATATTAATGGAGATATGTTTTTTAAGTTTGGACTAGCTAGTGGTACATATTTTAAATCCCAAAAGAAAAAAAAACAAACAGCAATAATAGCAAAAGATACAAGATTGTCAGGATATACACTTGAACCTGCGCTTGTTTCTGGTTTGGCTTCTGCTGGCATGCATGTTTACACATTGGGTCCTTTACCAACCAATGGATTAGCTATGCTTACAAAAGAAATGAAGGCTAATATGGGTATTATGATTACAGCTTCTCATAATCCTCATTATGACAATGGATTAAAATTATTTGGTCCTGATGGAATGAAATTATCAGATAAAATAGAAAAAAAAATAGAAGCTCTTATAGATAAAAAAATATCAAATAACCTTTCCAGTCCTGAAAAGTTAGGAAGAGTTAAAAGATTAGAAACAGGTACTAAACAATATATTAAAATATTAAAAAAAAATTTCACAAAAGAGTTCAATTTAAGAGGATTAAGAATTGTTATAGATTGTGCCAATGGTGCTGGTTATAAAGCAGGGCCTGAGTTATTAAAATCATTAGGCGCTAAAGTTATAGCAATAGGTGTAAACCCAAATGGTTTAAACATTAATAAAGATTGTGGCTCAACTTTTCCAAGAAAAATTAGAACAGCTGTAAAAAAATATAAAGCTCATATTGGCATTTCTTTAGATGGAGATGCTGATAGAATTATAATGTGCGATGAAAAAGGTAACATTGTAGATGGTGATCAAATAATAGCTGCTTTAGCTGCAAGATGGAAAAATAAAAAAATGCTAAAAGGTGGTGTTGTTGGAACTCTAATGTCAAATTATGGATTGGAAAAATATTTAAAATCTAAAAGAATAAAATTTTTAAGAGCTAATGTAGGCGATAGATATGTTAAAGAAAAAATGCAAAAATATAAATTTAATTTAGGTGGTGAACAATCAGGACATATTATTTTAGGTAAATTTGCAACAACTGGAGACGGGTTGCTTGTAGCTTTAGAAGTTCTTTTTGCTCTGAGAAAAGGTAAAAAAACGAGTGAATTTTTTCAGAGTTTTAAGAAAACTCCTCAATTATTAGAAAATATAACTGTTAAAGATAAAAATATTATTAATAAACCTGAAATAAAAAAAGTTATAAAACTCGCAGAAAAATTAATTCATGGTAAGGGAAGAGTTTTAGTTAGAAAATCAGGAACAGAAGCGAAAATTAGAGTGATGGGAGAAAGTGATAATAAAATACTTTTATCCAGATGTGTAAACATGATATCCAAAAAAATAAAATAAATTGAAACCAAATTCGAAAATTTTAATTATTGCGGGTTCAGATTCATCTGGTGGGGCTGGTATACAAGCTGATATTAAAACTGTTACAGCTCTAGGTTCTTATGCGATGACAGCTATAACTGCAGTTACAATTCAAAATACTACAGGTGTGAAATCAATAGTAGGCATCAATCCAAAAGAAATTTTCAATCAAATAGTTTTTACTTCCAAAGATATTAAGCCTGATGCAATCAAAATAGGAATGTTACACTCATCTAATGTTATCAAGATGGTAATTAAAGCATTAAATTTAATTAAAGTTAAAAGTATTATTTTAGACCCTGTCATGGTTGCAAAAGGTGGTGCCAAGTTAATAGATAATAAAGCAATTAAGTTATTAAAATCGGAATTAATAAAAAAAGTTTCACTAGTTACCCCTAATATTCCTGAAGCTGAAATTTTGACTGAAACAAAAATCATATCTGTTGAAGATATGATTTACGCTGCAAATAAGCTTATGGAATTTGGAGCTAAAAATGTTCTTATTAAAGGTGGACATTCAAAAAATAAAATAGTTAAGGATGTTTTTGTTAATAAAAAAGATATTAAGATTTTTAATAGTACGCGTTATAAAACAAATAATACTCACGGTACAGGTTGTACTTTATCAAGTGCAGTCACTACATTTGTATCGTGTGGAAAACCAGCAAAGAAATCTTGTGAGCTTGGAATTAAGTATGTAAATTCAGCTATTAAAACAAACCCAAATTATGGAAGAGGTCATGGTCCAATTAACCATCTCACTTCTATAAAAGTAAATAAAAAATTTAATTAATGAAAAACATAGTTGTTGTTGGATCTCAATGGGGTGATGAAGGAAAAGGTAAGATTGTTGATTGGTTATCTGAACAGGCAGATGTAGTTATTAGATTTCAAGGTGGTCATAATGCGGGCCACACTCTTGTTATTGATGGTGTTACTTATAAGCTAAGATTACTTCCATCTGGCATTGTTAGAAAAGGTAAAATATCAATAATTGGTAATGGTGTTGTTGTAGATCCTTGGGCCTTATTGGAAGAAATTGAGGAGATTAAATCTAAAGGTGTAGAAGTAGATGTAGATAACTTCATAATATCAGAATCTGCAAATCTGATTTTGCCATTCCATAGAGAAATGGATGAAATTAGAGAAGATACGGCAGGAAAAAGTAAAATAGGAACTACCAGAAGAGGAATTGGTCCTGCTTATGAGGATAAAGTAGGAAGAAGATCAATAAGGGTTATGGATTTAAGATCAGAAAAAAATTTAGATCAAAGATTAGATTCTGTATTGATACATCATAATGCAATCAGAAAAGGACTTGGAAAAAAAATTTTTGAAAAAGATCAACTTAAATCTGATTTACTCAAAATTGCTCCTAAAATATTAAAATTTTCACAGCCTGTATGGCTTAAAATTGATCAATTTAAAAAGCAAAAAAAGAAAATTTTATTTGAAGGTGCCCAAGGTATTTTACTTGATGTAGATCATGGAACTTATCCTTTTGTAACTTCATCTAATACAGTTGCTTCGAGCGCAGCTACTGGAACAGGCTGTGGTCCTAATTCAATAAACTATGTTTTAGGAATTACAAAAGCTTATACAACAAGAGTAGGGGAAGGGCCTTTTCCAACAGAACTAACTGATGAAGTAGGTGAACTTTTGGGCACACGTGGAAAAGAATTTGGAACTGTTACAAGTAGAAAAAGGAGATGTGGGTGGTTTGATGGTGTTCTAGTAAGACAAACAATTAAAGTTTCAGGTATAGATGGTATAGCTTTAACAAAATTGGACGTTCTTGATGAATTAGATGAAATTAAAATGTGCATTGCTTATGAACTAGATGGAGAAAAATTAGATTATTTGCCTGCTGCTGTAGAGGATCAAATTAAAATAAAACCAATTTACAAATCTTTTCCAGGCTGGAAAGTATCTACTAGTGGAATTAAAAATATGGACTCATTACCTGATAATGCAAAAAAATATATTTTTGCAGTAGAAGATTTTATAGGCGCAAAAATATCAAGCGTCTCTACTAGTCCTGAAAGAGATGATACTATTTTAATTGAAAATCCTTTTGAAGCTTAATTTGCAGGTAATAAATTTTTAGATTTAGCAAGAAGTAGCATTTGTTTTTGAAGTTTTTCAAATGCTTTATTTTCTATTTGTCTAACTCTTTCTCTACTAATTTTATATTTTTTACTTAAATCTTCCAGGGTAGTTGGATCATCATTAAGTCTTCTTGAATACAATATCTCTCTTTCTCTATCATTAAGCACTGTAATAGAATCTTTCAATAAGTCTTTTCTTTGCTCCATTTCCTCATGTTGAGCAAATTTTAAATCATGATCAAGCTCTTTATCTACTAACCAGTCTTGCCATTCATCACCATCCTCTCCAACTTGAGCATTCAATGAAAACTCTTTTCCAGAAAGTCTTCTGTTCATTGAAACAACTTCTTCTTTACTAACATCAAGTTTGTTGGCAATATGGTTTACGTGTTCGTCCCTTAAATCACCTTCAGTTTCAGGGGATATTTGGTTTTTAATTTTTTTTAAATTAAAAAATAATTTTTTTTGAGCAGTTGTTGTTCCAATTTTTACAAGACTCCAAGATCTTAAAATATATTCTTGGATGGATGCTTTAATCCACCACATAGCATAAGTTGCTAATCTAAAACCTTTTTCAGGTTCAAATTTTTTAACAGCCTGCATCAAACCAACATTTCCTTCTGAAATCATTTCATTAATTGGCAGACCATAGCCTTTGTATCCCATAGCAATTTTTGCAACTAATCTTAAGTGACTAGTTACTAATTTTTCAGCAGCTTTAATATTTCCAGTTGTTTTCCAATTTTTGGCTAACATATATTCTTCTTCTGCGGCCAACATTGGGAATTTTTTAATCTGTTCTAAATATGCAGAAAGACCACCCTCATTGGATAGTGTAGGAAGATTGTTGCTCATAGTTGTGTTCATAGCAGAGTTTATTTAGTTAATTATACTTAATTTTCAATAATTTATTCTTCAGTGTTTCTAAGCATTTTTAAAATATTATTTAGTTCTTGAGGCAAAATTGAGGTAAAAATCAGCTCTTTCTGAGTTCTAGGATGAACAAAGCCTAAAGTCTTTGCGTGTAGAAATTGTCTGTCTAAATTTGTAATTGAATTTTGAATGTCAAAATCAACGTTTTTTAATTTTTTATATTTTTTTTTATATTTGTCATCACCAACCAAACTATTTCCTTTATAGTTCATGTGCACTCTGATTTGATGAGTTCTGCCAGTTTCTAATTTGCATTCGACTAAACTTAATGTAGGTATTTTTTTATTTTCGAAAATTTCAATTGTTTTATAGTTTGTTACAGCTTTCTTACCCTTTGAACTGCTCACTTCCATAAGTTGTCTGTTTTTTGAACTACGAGTAATAAATGTTTCTATCCTACCAAAAGATGGTCTTAGCTTTCCCCATATTAAAAGTTGGTATTCTCTAATAATTGTGTGCTTACTGAATTGTTTTGATAAATTTTCATGGGTCTCATTATTTTTTGCCACAACAACTAAACCTGAAGTATTTTTATCAATTCTATGGACAATTCCTGGTCTTAATTCATCCCCAATAGTTGATAAAGATTCTTTATCGTAATGCATCAATGCATTTACAATTGTTTTGTCATAATTGCCTGCTCCAGGATGCATTATAATTCCCGAAGGTTTATCGATGACTAATAAATCAGAATCTTCATAAACAATATTTAATTTAAAATCATAAGGCTTTAGAGATGCAATCTCTGGTTCTGGAATCGTAAGATTTACAACATCACCAATCGAAACTTTTTTAGATGGACTTTTAATTATTTCATTATTTAGTTTTAATTTTTCTTTTAAAATTAAATTTTTAACTCTGGTTCTACTAATAATTTCGTCTCTTTTGTTAATTAATACATCTACTCTTAAATTCTTTTCTTCTTCTTCAACTATAAAATTAATGCTTTTTTCCATAAAATATAATATTAATACTAAATGCGCTTGTAGCTCAACTGGATAGAGCGCCAGATTTCGGCTCTGGAGGTTCAGGGTTCGACTCCTTGCAGGCGCACCATTTACTCTCCAATATTAATTAATGTCCCTTTTTCTCTAGCTTTATCAAACGAAAAATAAAAAGTTGCTATAGCAACTGTGAAATAAAATGCATTTAATGAAAGTGCGATACGAATATTTTCATAGCTAACAATTCCATTGACCAAGATATTTCTGGTTTCTTCAAATATATAAACTAATGGCAATGCGAAAGCTATTGATTGAAATATTTCAGGTAAAATTTCAACTGGATAATAGATACAGCCAAAAGGTGCCAATAAAAACATTGTAGACCATGCAATATTCTCAAAAGATGGCCCAAATCTTAGCAACCCAGCTGATACAAAAAGCCCCAAAGTAATTCCAAAAATGTACAAACTTAAAAAAAGAAAAGCTAATGGTAATCCCAAGTTTAATATAGATATGCCAAATAATGGTGAGGTTAAAAGTATCGCTGGAATTAATCCGATTAAAGCTCTTATTAAAGCGGTGATTACAAGTGCAGTAATTATTTCACTAATTTTCATTGGAGCAATAAATAAATTAGTAAAATTCCTACTCCAAATTTCTTCTAAAAATAACATATTAAAACCAATGCTTGTTCTAAAAAGAAAATCATAAAGAATTGCACAAGACAATATAACTCCAACAGCTCCACTATAGTATGAACTGTGTGCTGCAAAAAAATTGGAAATGAAACCCCAAAGAGTTATCTGTATGGAGGGCCAATATATTAAATCAAGTATTCTTGGGAACGATCTAGTAATTAAATAAAAATGCCTTAAAAATAATCCATATATTCTTGTAATATTCATTTATCTTTCCTAACAATTTCTAAAAAAACTTCTTCGAGGTTTTTTTGTCCATATTTTCTTATTAAATCTTCTGGAGTACCACTGTCTACGATAGCACCATCTTTCATCATCATAACAGAATTACATAATCTTTTTACTTCATCCATGTTATGAGAAGCCAGCAAAACAGATATTTTTTTTTCTTCTTTATACTTTTCTAAAAAGGTTCTAATAAAATCTGCTGTTTCGGGGTCTAGAGCAGCAGTTGGCTCATCTAACAAGAGCACAGTAGGATCATTAATTAATGCTTTCGCAAGACTGACCCTATTTTTTTGTCCTGATGACAGCTCTCCTGTAATTTTATCTAAAAGATCTCCCAATCTTAATTTTTTTGAGAGAAAATTAATTCTCTCATTCAAATTTTGAATATTATATAGTTTCCCATACACAATTAAATTTTGGTTTACTGTTAATTTTTTAGGCAATTCAATATAGGGAGAAATAAAATTCATTTTGTGTAGAATTGAAATCTTATTATTTTCAATATTTTTACCGTTAATTAATACTTGGCCATTTGTGGGTTTTAATAATCCTAGTATCATTCCGATTGTTGTTGTTTTTCCGCAACCATTTGGACCTAACAGTCCTACTATTTCATTTTCATTAATTTTAAAATTTATATTATTAACTGCATTTTTAGTCTTATATGATTTTGATAGATTTATGACTTCTATTGAGTTTTTCATTTGAAGTTTGATGCTCTCTTGAGTCTGTCGTTTATTGTTTTTCCAATTCCTTCATTTGGTATTTTTTCTACAGCTATTGATTTATATTTATCTTTTTTTATTTTCCTTAAAACACTATACAGGTTTCTGGCAGCTTCATTTAAGTTACTTGTTTTGCTTAAAAAATAAATATCTTTAGATATATTTTCTCTTTTTTTTAAGAGTACAAAAGCTTCATTTTTTTTGTTTTTTTTTGCATTCATTCTTAAAGGTAATCCTGGAGAATAGTGTAAAGGAAAAAGACCAGGAGAAATTTTATCTTTTGAATTTATATTAATTATTATTTTTTGATTCAAAGTTTTTTTAATCTTTGAAACACTCAATCCTCCATATCTTAGTAATCTAGGTTTATTTGTTATATTTAATATTGTAGACTCGACACCAATTTTACAAACACCACCATTCAAAATAAATTTTATTTTGTTGCCAAATTCATCTTTGACGTCTTCTGCTTTTACAGCACTTAATCTTGAAGAAATATTAGCACTTGGTGCTGCAACTGGATATTTTAAATTTTTGAGTAATTTTCTAAATAGAGGATGTTTTGGAAATCGTATAGCAACTGTTTTTTTATTATTAGTTACAAACTTAGATATTTTAGAATTTTTTTTGAGCTTCAATATATATGTTATTGGTCCTGGAGAAAATTTTTTATAAAGTTTAATAAAATTATCATTTATCTCGCAGTCTTCTGAAATTTTTTTTAAATTATAGTAGTGAACAATTAGTGGATTGTTAGTAGGTCTTCTTTTTAGGTTAAAAATTTTTTTAACAGCAGTGTCCGAGTATGCGTTGCCTGCGAGTCCGTAAACAGTTTCTGTTGGAACAGCTACACAATGACTTTTATCTAAGTAATTTTTCGCTTTTTTGATGTTTGATTGAATATTTTTCATGTAATAGTAATGATTAATATATGAAAGATAAAAATTTACCACTCGATTATGATAATAGAACGCTTGAAGAGTTAACAGATGAAGCAAATCAAATGATAAAGTCTTTAGAAGAAAAAGATGACCTAGACAATTCTGTAGAAAGCTATCAAGAGTTACTAAAATTAAATAATTTAATTGAAAAAAAATTTCAAAAAAATTTAAGATCTATTAGTGAAAATACAAATAAAAAAATTAAGGATATCATTAAGAGAAAGTGAAAAATCAACTTAATAAAATTGCAAAAGATACCAATTTATTCTTGAAAAAATATATTCAGGAACAAGAAAATTCCAAATTAATTTATGCAATGAAGTATGGATTATTTCCTGGAGGAAAAAAAATTAGATCTAAAATATTAATTGATATTGGATCGTTATTCTCAATTAACTATCACACATTAATTGCTATAGGCGCTGCTGTAGAATGTATTCATGCTTATTCTCTTATTCATGATGATTTACCATGCATGGATAATGATAATATGAGAAGAGGTAAACCATCAACTCATATTAAATTTGGTGAGTCGACAGCTGTCCTCGCTGGAAATTCATTATTAACAATGGCTTTTGAAATTTTAACTAGTTCCAAGATAAAGTTGAGGGACAAAATTAAAGTTAAATTAGTAGATAAACTTTCTATGTGTTCAGGACATTTGGGTATAGCAGGTGGTCAATATTTAGATTTAGATTTTGAAAAAAAGAAAGTTTCAAAAAAACAAATTATAGAAATGGAAATTAAAAAAACAGGAAAACTTTTTAGTTTTTGTTGTGCAGTACCAGCAATCATTAAGGAGAAAAGTCTAAAGGAAATAAAATTTTTTGAGAGTCTTGGTTCTGATATTGGTCTTCTTTTTCAAATAGCAGATGATTTAATAGATTTTAAAGGTAATTCTAAAATTGCTGGGAAGAGAACAAAAAAAGATCAAAAAAAAGGCAAAGCTACGCTTATAAGTTTGCTAGGTTATGATGCTTCAATCAAATATTGTGGTAAGATTATTTCAGATATTAATAGAAAATTAAAAATTTATGGTTCAAAATCAGAAAATTTAAACGATACATTAGAATTTATATTGAATAGAAATAAATGAAAAATAATTACAAGTTTTTAGATAATATTAACTTTCCATCCGATTTAAGAAAAGTTTCTGAAAATGATTTACAACAAGTAGCTGATGAAGTTAGAGAAGAGATGATCAGTGCAGTATCTAAAACTGGTGGACATTTAGGTGCAGGTCTAGGGGTTGTTGAGCTGACTGTAGCTCTGCACTATGTTTTTGACACACCTAATGATAGATTAATTTGGGATGTAGGACACCAAGCATACCCACATAAAATTTTAACAGGAAGAAAACAAAAAATTACAACCTTAAGACAAGGCAACGGTTTATCAGGTTTTACTAAAAGATCTGAGAGTGAGTATGACCCATTTGGTGCAGCTCATAGTTCCACATCTATATCATCTGCACTTGGCATAGCTGAAGCAAATAAATTAGAAAATAAATCTTCAAATGTAATAGCTGTTATTGGAGATGGCGCAATTAGTGCTGGTATGGCATATGAAGCTATGAATAATGCTGGCGCATCAAAAACTAAAATGATCGTTATATTAAATGATAATGACATGTCTATAGCAAAACCAGTAGGAGCAATGAGAACATATTTAGCAAAGTTATTTACTGGAAAAATCTATTTTAGCTTAAGAGAAACTTTAAAATTAATCACCTCAGCTTTTTCAAAAAGATTTAGTGCTAAAGCTGGTAAGGCAGAAGATTTTTTTCGTTCTGCTGTCACCGGTGGAACACTATTTAGCTCACTTGGTTTTTATTATGCAGGACCAATAGATGGACATGATCTTTCCACACTTGTCCCTATTTTAAGAAATGCTAGAGACTCAAAGCATGAGGGTCCAATTATGATACATATTAAAACTCAAAAAGGAAAAGGATATTCTTATGCTGAAAAAGCTAGCGATCACTATCATGGAGTATCAAAATTTAATGTTGAAACTGGAGAGCAACAAAAAAGTGGTTCTAATTTACCTGCATATACAAAAGTTTTTGCAAATACACTTGTTAAGCATGCAAAAAAAGACAGTAAGATTGTTGGAATAACTGCAGCAATGCCAGGTGGAACCGGTATGGATATCTTTGGCAAGGAATTTCCAAAAAGAATGTTTGACGTTGGTATAGCTGAACAGCATGCAGTTACATTTGCTGCAGGTCTTGCAACAGAAGGTTATAAACCCTATGCCGCTATCTATTCTACTTTTCTTCAAAGAGCTTACGATCAAGTAGTGCATGATGTAGCAATACAGAGTTTACCTGTAAGATTTGCAATTGATAGAGCTGGATTAGTTGGCGCAGATGGATCAACGCACGCAGGGTCTTTTGATATTACTTATTTGTCAACTTTACCAAATTTTATCGTGATGGCAGCTAGTGATGAAGCTGAGTTAGTAAAAATGATTAATACTTCTGTTGATATTAATGATAAACCCTGTGCAATAAGATATCCAAGAGGAACAGGTATTGGAGTTGAACTTCCTTCAATAGAGGAAAAAATAGAGATAGGTAAAGGAAAAATTGTTCAGCAAGGAACTCAAGTTTGTTTGTTGAGCTTAGGAACTAGACTTGAAGAATGTAAAGTAGCTGCAGAAGAATTGAAAGCAAAGGGTATTTCAACAACAATTATAGATGCCAGATTTGCAAAACCTTTAGATGAAGACTTAATTTTAAAATCTGCAAGAGAACATGAATTGATGATTACAATTGAAGAAGGTTCTATAGGAGGATTTGGTTCCCATGTTAAAAATTTATTAGCTGAAAAAGGGATATTTGATAAAGGGTTAAAATTTAGATCCATGACTCTTCCAGATGAATTCATAGAGCAAGATAATCCAAAAAATATGTATGATATTGCTGGACTTAATAGTCCACAAATTACAAAAAAAGTTTTAGAAGTTTTATTTAATAAGGATTCAATTAGAGTAGTAAAAAACTAATTATTTATCCGCACTGAGCCTGATTCATTAGGTAGTGGTCTAATAAAACACAATTCATCATAGCTTCTCCAACTGGAACAGCTCTTATTCCTACGCAAGGGTCATGTCTCCCTTTAACTGATATTGTGGTATTTTTTCCGAATTTATTAATAGTTTTTCTTGTAGTTAAAATTGAAGATGTAGGTTTAACTGCAAATGATGCTATTATTTCTTGCCCAGAAGAAATTCCGCCTAAGATCCCGCCTGCATTATTAGAGTTAAATTTTAATTTATTATTTTTTAATGATATTTCGTCAGAGTTTTGCTCGCCACTTAGTTGTGCAGAATTCATTCCAGCACCAACATTTACTCCTTTAACTGCGTTAATGCTCATAAACGCTGATGCAATATCAGAATCTAATTTTGAATAAATAGGCGCACCAAGACCTGCAGGAATACCTCTTGCTCTAACCTCTATTACAGCACCACATGATGACCCTGATTTTCTTACACCAAGTAAATATTTTTCCCATAACTTAATCATAGACTTATCTGGACAAAAGAATGGATTTTTTGAAATAATTTTATCATTCCACTGTGACGTATCACATCCTAAGATTCCTAATTGAGTTACAGCACCTATAACTTTAAATTTTTTTCCTAATTTTTTTTGAAGTACTAGTTTAGCTATAGCACCAGCCGCAACTCTTGAAGCTGTCTCTCTAGCTGAAGATCTTCCTCCACCTCTGTAATCTCTAATTCCGTATTTTTTGAAATAGGTAAAGTCCGCATGCCCTGGCCTGAATTTATCTTTTATATTTCCATAATCTTTAGATCTCATGTCTTTATTATAAATAATTAAAGAAATTGGTGTGCCAGTAGTTTTTCCTTCAAATACACCTGAAAGTATTTGGACTTTATCGTCTTCTTTTCTTTGTGTGGTAAATTTTGATTGTCCAGGTTTTCTTTTATCTAATTCTAATTGAATATCTTTTTCATCTAGATTTATGTTTGGAGGACAACCGTCAACTATACAACCAATAGCAGGACCGTGAGATTCACCCCAAGTTGTGAAACGAAATAGCTTTCCAAAAGTGTTAAATGACATTATTTATATTATATAGATTATTTTGTTTAAATTATGAATGAAAAAAACCGACTTGGTATTAACAGCTGCTTTTTAAATTTAGATGACCCAATTAAGTTATTTGAAATATGGATGGAAAAAGCCAAACAGACTGAACCAAATGATCCAAATGCAGTTGCGCTAGCAACTTCAAGTAAAAATAATGTTCCATCAGTCAGAATGGTGCTTCTTAAGGATTTTAATAAAGATGGATTTGTTTTCTACACTAATTTAAATAGTCGAAAAGGTAATGAACTAAAGGAAAATCCTAACGCTTCAATGTGTTTTCATTGGAAAAGTCTTTTAAGACAAGTCAGAATTACCGGGACTGTATCATTAGTTTCTGATGATGTTGCAGATGAATATTATTCTTCCAGAGCATATGAAAGTAGAATTGGTGCATGGGCATCAAATCAGAGCCAAGAATTAAAAAATAGAGATGAATTGATAAGTTCAATTAAGGTGTATAAAAATAAATATTCTGATGAAACAAAAGTTCCTAGACCAAAACACTGGTCTGGGTGGAATTTAAATCCACAAAATATAGAGTTTTGGCTAGATGGAGAAAATAGAATTCATGAAAGATTACTCTATACAAAAAGCCAGAATGGATTATGGAATAAAGCTTTATTAAGTCCTTAAAAATTTCTCGCTAAACTGAAAGATGTAAGTTTTTTTAGAATTTCTTTTTCTTTAGTATCCCTGAACACACTTAAAGAATTTGATGCTAAATTAATATAGTGCTGAGCTTTTTGGTAGCACTCATTTATAATCTTATATTTATTAATCAAAGATATAATATTATTAAAATCTTCTTTTGTTCTTTCTTTTTTATTAAATACTTCTTTTAGCTTATTTTTTTCATTGTTTTCTAATTTTTGGTAAAGCAAGATTATTGGTAAAGTCACTTTTCCTTCAAAAAAATCTTTTCCTATTTTTTTTCCAAACAACTTTAATTCAGAATTATAATCTAATGTGTCATCTGCAATTTGAAAAGTTAACCCTAAATTCCTTCCATAAAATTCTAGCGCATCCTTTTCTTTATTTTCTACTTCAGCTAAAATTGCACCTACTTTTGTTGAAGCAGCAAATAGTTCTGCAGTTTTGGCAGAAATAATTTTTAGATATGTTTCTTCAAGCATATCAACTTCATTATTATGTTGTAGTTGTAATACTTCTCCCTGGGCAATTTTAGATGAAGTTGATGATAATAATTTTAATACCTCTAAGTTTCCATCTTCAACCATCATCTCAAAACATCTACTTAAGAGATAATCTCCAATCAAAACCGAGGAATGATTGCTCCAAATTTTATTTAAAGTTTCTTTACCTCTTCTAATCTCACCTTCATCGATAACATCATCATGCATCAAAGTTGCACTGTGAATAAGTTCTACACAAGCTGCTAAATTTACGTCTCTTGAACCTTTTGAGTAACCACATAACTTAGCGCTTCCTAATGTTAATAAAGCCCTTAGTCTTTTGCCACCAGTCTCTATATGATAATTAGTCATTTTTTGAACTAATTGAACATCACTAGTTAATTTGGATTTTATTCTTTCTTCAGTCAAAGCTAGTTTTTCTTCAACAGAATCCTTCAATTGGAAATATGAATTATTTATCTGGTTTTTAAGCTGTACTACAGTTCCCATATTAATTTTAAATTAATATAAATAAGCTATATTTATTACTTATCATTTGACGCACCTATTTCTTCAATTATAAGTAGTCTTTATAATCAACTAAATATTCTGTAAGAGATAAATATGTTCTCCTTTTTAAAAAAGAAAAAAATTGTTTCACATATTAAATTAAATGGCGTCATTGGTAATGCTGGTAAATTTAAGCAAGGTATTGATTTTGCAGGACAGGAAGAAATTATTAAAAAAGCTTTTTCACTAAAAAAAGCTGCTGCAGTAGCAATGTCAATCAATTCTCCAGGAGGTTCACCTGTACAGTCACATTTAATTTATAGTTTTATTCGTCAGCAAGCTAAAAAAAGTAATAAGAAAGTTATTTTTTTTGCAGAAGATGTTGCTGCATCTGGGGGATATCTTATCTCATGTGCTGGAGATGAAATTTATGCAAATTCAAGTTCAATTATTGGGTCTATAGGGGTTATATATTCATCATTTGGTTTTACTGAACTAATTAAGAAAATAGGTGTTGAGAGAAGGGTTCATACAGCTGGAAAGAACAAGAGCACACTAGATCCTTTTATGGAAGAAAAGGAAGAAGATATTCAAAGACTTAAAAATATTCAATTAGATTTACACCAAGATTTCATAAATGTTGTTGAAAAAAGTCGTGGAGCAAAATTAAATAAAACAGAAGTAGAATTATTTTCTGGTGAATTTTGGTCAGGTTCAAGAGCTAAGAAATTAGGATTAATAGATGGCATAGGAGATGCACATGAAATCTTAAAAGAAAAGTATGGTGAAGATGTTGTAATTAAAAAATTTGAAAAAACAAAAGGGTGGTTAAGTCAAAAACTTTCATCTTCAAATCATATTGACCAATTTGCAAATATTTTAGATGAAAGATCAATCTGGCAAAGATATGGTTTCTAAATCAAAAGAGAAAATTCTTACATTTCAAGATACAATTTTAAATCTTCAAAAGTTTTGGAGTAAAAAAGGATGTGTAGTTCTCCAACCTTATGACATGGAAGTAGGAGCAGGCACATTTCATCCAGCAACGACATTGAGGTCATTAGGGGCTAAACCTTGGAAGACAGCATATGTGCAGCCATCAAGAAGACCCACAGACGGAAGGTATGGAGATAATCCAAATAGACTTCAGCATTATTATCAATTTCAAGTTCTGATAAAACCTTCGCCTGAAAATATTAAAAAACTTTACCTCAATAGTTTATCATCTATAGGAATTGATCATTCAGATCATGACATTAGATTTGTAGAAGACGACTGGGAAAGTCCAACATTGGGTGCTGCTGGTCTTGGTTGGGAAGTATGGTGTGATGGTATGGAAATTACTCAATTTACTTATTTTCAACAGATGGCAGGATTTGAGTGCAAACCTGTTTCTGTAGAAATTACATATGGATTAGAAAGAATATGCATGTTTATTCAGCAGCAAAAAAATGTCTACGATCTGTTATGGAATGATGATGGTGTAAAATATAAAGAAGTATTTCATCAAGCTGAAAGAGAATTTTCGGCATATAATTTTGAACATGCAAATGTAGAGTCACTTTTTAAAATGTTTGATATGCACGAGTTGGAAGCAAAGTCGTTAGTTGAAAAAAAAATTTCACTACCAGCTTATGATCAATGTTTAAAAGCAAGTCATGTATTTAATATATTAGATGCACGTGGAGCAATTAGCGTTGCTCAAAGAGCAGGATATATTGCAAGAATAAGAGATATTACAAAATCAGCTGCTAGTATTTGGTTAGATAGTCAAAAATAATGTCTGAATTTTTCTTAGAATTGTTTAGTGAGGAAATACCTTCAAATTTACAAAAAAACTTAAGAGAAAATTTACTAAAAAGTTTTAATGAATTTTTTTTAGAAAAATCAATTAAATTTAAAAAAAGTTCGTCTTACTCAACACCCAATAGGTTATTAATTTTGTTTGAGGGAGTTGAAAAGAAGATAGTTTTAAAATCTGAGGAAATAAAAGGTCCGAGTACAAAGTCTCCAGATGCTGCGTTGGAGGGATTTGTGAGATCAAATGGTGTTTCAAAAAAAGAACTGTTTATAAAAAAAACAGATAAAGGTGAATTCTATTTTTATAAAACTAGATCAAAAAAATTAGATACTCATACATTATTAGAAGGAGCCATACCTCAAATACTGAATAAAATTCAATGGAAAAAGTCAATGAAATGGTCAAATTATGAACTATTATGGGGTAGGCCATTAAAATCTGTCTTATCCATCTTTGATAAAAAAAAACTAAATTTTAAATTTCATCATTTCATTTCATCTAATTCGACATTTATAGATCAAGAATTTGAAGAAAAGAAAAAACTATTTTCAGACTTTAAATCTTATAAAAATTTTTTTAAAAAAATGGATATACTTATCGATCACACTGAGAGAAAAGACTTAATAGAAAAAAAATTCGACATTATTTTAAAAAAAAGAAATATAAATATTGACAGCAATCCAAAGCTTCTTCAGGAAGTAGTCGATTTAACTGACCAACCAAACGTAATTGTTTGTGAATTTGATAAAAAATTTTTAAATATACCTAAAGAGATTTTAATATTAACCATGCAACACCATCAAAAGTATTTTCCTACTTTTGATAAAAAAGGAAACATTACAAATCAATTTTTGGTAGTAGCAAATAATAAAGATAAAAAAGGATTAATTAAATTAGGAAATGAAAGAGTGGTTGAAGCAAGATTAAGTGATGCAGAATTTTTCTGGCAGAAAGATAAAGCTCAAAACATGGTCAAAAAAATTTCTGATTTAAAATTAATGAATTATTTCAAAGGTCTTGGAAATTATTTTGATAAAGCTCAAAGAATGAGAAAGCTTGGTGCTATAATTTCTGATGAGTTATTAATTAGCAAAGAAAAAGTAGAATTATCAGCATCGATAAGCAAAGTAGACCTGTTATCTGAAATGGTTGGTGAATTTCCAGAACTTCAGGGAATTATGGGAGGTTATTTTGCAAATGTGCAAGGTTTTGATAAAGAAATATCACTTGCTGTTAGTGAGCAATATTTGCCCGTTGGATCTGGAACAAAAATTCCAAAAAAACCTTATAGCATTGCTTTATCCTTAGCCGATAAGATTGATACTTTAGTTGGATTTTTTGGTGTAAACCAAAAACCAACAAGTTCCAAGGATCCCTTTGCTTTAAGAAGATTAGCATTAGGGATTGTTAGAATTATCATTGAAAATAAAAAAGATTTTAAAATTAGAGATTTAATAAATTATTCTTCAAGTTTGTATCAGGATCAAGGATTTAAATTTAAGAATAAATCTTTACAAAAAGAATTACTAGATTTTCTATTAGAGAGATTGAAATATTATATGAAGGAGGAAAATATCCGAAACGATATAATACAAGCTTCAATAAGTTCTTCTAACTTAGATCAATCTGTAATTATTTTTAATAAAGCAAAAAATTTAAATAAAGTAATAAATAAACAAAACGGAATAGATATTATTGCTAGTTATAAAAGAGCATCAAATATTCTAGAAAGTGAGTTAAAAAAAGATAAAATCGAATTATCTAATACAACTGATCCTGGTATTTTTAAAACTGAGCTTGAAAAAAATCTATTTAAAAAAATTAATGAATTGAGGAAATATTTTTCAAGTATTAATAATGATGAAAATTTTGTTCAAACATTGGACAATTTAGCAAGTATTAAAAGAGAGGTATTTGATTTTTTTGACAATGTAATTGTAAATGAGGATGATCTGGTAATTAAGAAAAATAGGCTAGAACTAATTCAAATCATGTGTAAAACATTCGACAATTATGTTAACTTTTCTTTAATCGAGTCAAGCTAATGACGAAACTCATATTAAACTTTAATTCGAAACAATCTAAAAGTATTAAAAATCCAAAAAATTTTTTAGGTGGCAAAGGTGCTAACCTTTCAGAAATGGGCAGAATGGGTTTGCCAGTTCCTCCTGGTTTTACAATATCTACTAAAGTTTGTGATATTTTTTATAAAGATAAGAAAAAATTGAATAAAAATTTAATTTCTCAAATTAAAAAAGAATTAAAAAATATAGAAAAAGATGTTTCTAAAAAATTTGGAGATTTAAAAAATCCTTTGCTATTATCGGTTAGATCGGGTGCTAGAGTATCTATGCCAGGAATGATGGATACAATTCTCAATTTAGGTTTAAATGATAAAACAGTAAACGCGTTAGCTTTGAAAACTTCCAATGGGCGATTTGCCAAAGATAGTTACAGACGATTTATTCAAATGTATGGAAACGTTGTGATGGGTGTAGAGGGCTATCATTTTGAAGAGTTAATTGAAAATTATAAATTAACAAAAGGTGTTTTGTTAGATACGGACTTAGATGAAAATGATTGGGATGGTTTAATTGAAGATTTTAAAAGAACAGTAAAGGAAAAAACAAAAAAAGAATTTCCTCAAGATGTGTTTCAACAACTATTTGGAGCAATTAGTGCTGTATTTTTATCATGGGAAAGTAATAGAGCAAAAGTCTATAGAAAATTAAATCAAATACCAGCAGAATGGGGAACAGCAGTCAACGTTCAATCAATGGTTTTTGGTAATATGGGTGATGATTGTGCTACTGGAGTTGTATTTACAAGAAATCCATCAGATGGATCAAACGAAATATATGGTGAGTACTTAATTAATGCACAAGGCGAGGACGTTGTTGCTGGTACAAGAACACCTCAATATATAACTAAGAAGGCAAGAAAAAATGCTAAAGTTGAAGAACCCTCAATGGAGGAGTCTTTGCCAAAAGTTTTCAAAGAATTAAAAAAAATTTTAAAAAAATTGGAAAAACATTACAAAGATATGCAAGATGTAGAATTTACGGTTGAGAATAATAAACTGTGGATGCTTCAAACTAGATCAGGAAAACGAACTGCAAAATCTGCGGTAAAGATTGCGGTTGATATGGTTAAGGAAAAATTAATATCAAAAAAAGAAGCAGTATTAAGAATTGATCCAAATTCTTTAGATACACTTTTGCACCCTACACTTGATGAAAAGAGTACAATCAATGTAATAGCAAATGGTTTACCTGCTTCACCAGGAGCAGCAAGTGGGAAAGTGGTATTTACTTCAGAAGAAGCTGAAAGATTAACTTCGATGATGCAAGACACTATCTTAGTAAGAGTAGAAACGTCACCTGAAGATATACAAGGAATGCATGCTGCAAAAGGAATTTTGACGGCTAGAGGAGGAATGACGAGTCATGCTGCAGTAGTTGCAAGGGGCATGGGAAGACCATGCGTATCTGGTTCTAGTGAAATTGATATAAATTATGAGATGAAGACATTTAAAACATCTTCAATGGAAATTAAAGAAGGTGACGTCATTACTATAGATGGATCAACCGGTAGAATTATATCAGGAAGTGTGGCAACAGTTAAACCAGAGATATCTGGAGATTTTTCCAAGATAATGACCTGGGCAGATAGTTTTAGAAAATTAAATATTAGAACAAATTCTGAAACACCCAAGGATACTAAAACAGCAAAAGATTTTGGAGCTGAAGGAATTGGTCTTTGCAGAACAGAACACATGTTTTTTGATGAAGAAAGAATTTTATCAGTAAGGGAAATGATTTTATCAAAGACTAAAGAAGATAGATCAATTGCATTAAAAAAACTTTTACCTCATCAAAAAAAGGATTTTATAGAAATATTTAAAATTATGAGTGGATTGCCAGTTACAGTAAGATTGTTAGATCCACCTCTTCATGAGTTTTTGCCTCGAACAGATAAAGAAATTAATGAAGTTGCAAATATTGTTAATCTTCCAGTAAAAGAAGTAGAATCTAGAATTGATGAATTGCATGAACAAAATCCCATGTTGGGTCATAGGGGATGTAGACTTGGAATATCTTTTCCTGAAATATATGAAATGCAATGTAGAGCAATATTTGAAGCTTTAGTTGAGCTCAAAAAAGAAAAAATTAAATCTTCTTTTCCAGAAATTATGATTCCTTTGGTATCCACTGAGGCAGAGATAAAAATAATGAAAGATTTGGTATTGAGAATTGCAAGTGAAGTTCAAAAAGAGCATAAATTAAAAATTGACTTTATGGTAGGTACGATGATTGAACTTCCTAGAGCTGCTATAAAAGCTAAAGATATTGCAAAACATGCTGAATTTTTTAGCTTTGGAACTAATGATTTAACTCAAACTACATTTGGAATAAGCAGAGATGATAGTGGAAAATTTTTAAATGATTATTTAGATAATAAAATTTTTTCAATTGATCCATTTATTTCGATAGATGATGGAGTTGGAGATTTAATAAAAATAGCTGTAGAAAAGGGAAAAAGTCAAAATAAAAATATAAAACTTGGAATTTGTGGCGAACATGGAGGTGACCCTAATAGTATTTTATTTTGCTCAAAAGCAGGACTAAGTTACGTTTCTTGTTCTCCATACAGAGTTCCTGTAGCAAGATTGGCTGCTGCACAGGCTGAATTAAAAAAATAAATAGAGAGAAATTTGTGAAAGGATATAGATTTATTACAGATGACGATACATCAAAGTTTTGTCACCGTGTTACTGAAGCTTTGTCGAATGGTTGGATTTTATATGGGGAGCCAAAAATGACATTTGATAAAAAGAGAGGTGTTATGCGTTGCGGACAGGCAGTAATAAAAAATTCACCTAAAAAAAAATACTCAAAAAAAATTAGTTTATCATCAATTTAAAGTAGGGGGCGTTCTGTTGCCAGGTGCCCCGGACCCCGTGCTTAATTAACTAAGTTAATTATGCAGCAAGTGCGTAACTTTCGTTAGCAATTATAAATTAGCCCGTTACGGTGGAACAATCCCGAACGAAAGAATAGCCTTTAGACACCCGTCGATTCTATTTCACCCCCGTAAGTTGTAATGGTGGAGGTGGTGGGTACTGCCCCCACGTCCGCAATGGTTATTACGAAATTCGTTTATCGTCGTAGTTGGAAATCCAACATTAATAATATAAAAGTAATTACAACAGATTCAATAACAATCATGAAATTAACAAAAGAACAATCAGAAGAAATAAAAAACCAGCAATCACAAAGCAATCAAACTAAAAGAGTTACCGCTCCAGAGCTTGAAAAAATACTCTATGAAGCGCTGCCAGCATTAGATCATGGATTTGTAAGAGTAGTTGATTATATGGGTGATGACACGTCTATAGTTCAGTCAGCAAGAGTATCTTATGGAAAAGGGACAAAGCAAGTTTCGACAGATAAAGGTTTAATAAAATACTTAATGAGACATTGGCACAGTACGCCATTTGAAATGTGTGAAATTAAATATCATATTAAACTTCCAATATTTATTGCAAGGCAGTGGATTAGACATAGAACTGCTAATGTAAATGAATACTCAGCAAGATATTCAATTTTAGATAAAGAATTTTATTTACCAACTAAAGAAAATTTAGCAGCGCAATCGACTAGTAACCGACAAGGAAGAGGAGATGTTCTTGAAGGGAAGCAAGCAGAAGAAGTTTTAGAACTTTTGAAAAGTGATGCAGAGCGAACTTATGACAATTATGAGACAATGCTAAATGAAAGATATGATGGTTCAACAATTGACGAGAATAAAAAAGGATTAGCAAGAGAGCTTGCAAGAATGAATCTAACATTAAATACTTATACCCAGTGGTATTGGAAAACTGATTTATTAAATTTAATGAACTTTTTACGGTTAAGAGCTGATAGTCACGCTCAGTATGAAATAAGAGTTTATGCAGATATAATGTTAGATACAGTTAAAAAATGGGTACCAATATCTTATGATGCATTTATGGATTACAGAGTAGGTGGAACAGAAGTTTCTGCTAAGGGAAAAGTTATAATTCAAAAACTTATTAAAGGTGAAAATGTAGATGTTGAAAGCTCAGGTCTATCTAAAAGAGAATGGAATGAATTAATGGCTGCTTTTGATCTTAAAGATAAGTTGATTTAATCTTCTCAGCAAAATCTAGATATATTTTTGAAATTTCATGGTCTGGGTTTGACTCGACTATTGGTTTTCCTTGATCACCAGAATTTCCAACATCAGGATTTATTGGTATTTCACCTAAAAAATCTTTTTGAAATTCTTCTGCTGTTTTTTTTACTCCACCTTCTCCAAAAATTTTATACTTCTTTCCATCATCTCCAACAAAAAAACTCATGTTATCAACTAAACCTAAAATTTTAACTCCAAGTTTATCAAACATTTTAATTCCTCTTTTTACATCCAAAAGAGCAACTTCTTGTGGAGTTGATACTATGATTGCACCATCCATTTTAATTTCTTGTGAAAAAGTTAACTGAGTGTCACCAGTTCCTGGAGGCATATCAACAATTATAAAATCTAAATCTTTCCAATTAACTTTCTGAGTAAAAGTTTTAATTGCACTCGTCACCATTGGACCACGCCAAATCATTGGAGTTTGCTGATCTGCTAAAAATCCAATTGACATACATTGAATGTCATATTTTGTTATGGGGTCTAATTTTTGACCGTCACTTTTTGGTTTTTCATTAATATCAAACATTTTTGGTATTGAAGGGCCATAAATATCAGCATCTAACAATCCAACTTTGCATCCAACTTTTTTTAAAGCCAAGGCAAGATTCGTTGCAAATGTAGATTTACCTACACCACCTTTTGCACTCGAGATTGCAATAGTAAACTTAGTTCCTAGAATTGGATTTTTAGTAAAAACTCTAGGCTCCACCTTCTTTTTCATTGCGTCACTTAGTTCTGTCTTTTTATCTGACATAAAACTATCCTTACTTGTTTTTTGCGATAAAGACACTATATACTTTGACATATGTCAGATGATTTCAGAGGCAGAAGCGGAAGCCCATGGGGAACACCTCCAGGAGGTGGTAACGGAGGCAATGGTTCAGGAAGAGGACCAACACCACCAAACGTAGATGAAATCATAAGAGAGTTTCAAGATAAAATAAGAAAGTTTTTACCTGGTGGAAAATCTTCGGGTGGAAAATCTATTGGACTAATTTTATTGGTCTTAGCCTTTGTATGGCTTGCAAGTGGGCTTTATAGAGTATTACCTGACGAACAAGGAGTTGTTCTTAGATTTGGAAAATTTGTTAAAACCACTCAACCTGGATTGAACTATCATATTCCTTTTCCAGTTGAGACTGTTCAAACTCCAAAAGTAACTAAAGTAAATAGAATCGATATTGGATTTAGGTCTGAAAGAGATAGTGGTTTTTCTACAGGTGGAGGAGTTGCAGATGTTCCTCAAGAAAGTTTAATGCTTACTGGTGATGAAAACATTGTAAATATCGATTTTTCAGTATTTTGGGTTATCAAGGATGCTGGAAATTTTTTATTTAAAATTCAGGATCCTGTAGGAACTGTTAAAGCAGCCGCAGAAACAGCAATGAGAGAAGTAATTGCTAAAAGTGATATTCAACCAATATTAACAGAAGGTAGATCAAGCATTGAGATTGAAACTCAAGAAATTATTCAAAGCATTTTAGATGATTATGAAAGTGGAGTACAAATTACCCAGGTACAAACGCAAAAAGCTGATCCACCTGATCAAGTAATTGATGCATTTAGAGATGTTCAGGCTGCAAGAGCAGATATGGAAAGATCTAAAAACGAAGCTGAAGCTTATGCAAACGATGTGATCCCAAGAGCAAGAGGGGAAGCACAGAAAATTTTACAAGCTGCAGAAGCTTATAAAAAAGAAGTTGTTGCTAAAGCTGAAGGTGAAGCTAGTAGATTTTTAGCAATTTACAATGAGTATGCTAAAGCAAAACAAGTGACTCAAGAAAGAATGTTTTTAGAGACAATGGAGACTGTTCTAGCAGATATAAATAAAATTATTATAGATAAAGAGTCTGGTTCAGGTGTTGTGCCATATCTACCATTACCAGAGCTTAAAAAGAAAGAGACAAATTAAATGAAAGCTGGAAAAATAGTAGCTGGAATATTAGTTTTAATTGGCGTTGTAGCGTTCCTATCAGTAATTATAGTCAAAGAAGTTAATCAAGCGATAATTCTTCAATTTGGTGACCCAAAAAGAATTATAATGAAACCAGGCTTAAACTTTAAGATTCCATTTATTCAAAACGTTGTTTATTTAGATAAAAGGATTTTAAATTTAGATACCCCGCCAGAGGAAGTAATTGCATCAGACCAAAAAAGATTAATTGTTGATGCTTTTGCGAGATTTCAAATAGTTGATCCTTTAAAATTTTATATTTCTGTTGGAGACGAAAGGGTTGCAAGGTCAAGATTATCTACGATTATAAACTCAAGAATTAGAAATGTTTTGGGTCAAGAAGAATTACAAACTTTGCTATCACAAGATAGATCAAAACAAATGTCTTTAATTAAAGATGGAGTTAATAACGAAGCGCAAAATTTTGGAATAAATATTGTAGATGTAAGAATAAAAAGAGCTGATCTTCCTACAGCGAACAGTGATGCAATTTATAGAAGAATGCAGACTGAGAGGGAAAGAGAAGCAAAGGAATTTAGAGCAAAAGGTGCTGAGATGGCAGTAACAATTACTTCGACTGCTGACAAAGAAGTAACCGTAATATTAGCAGATGCTCAAAAACAATCAGAAATTATGAAGGGAGAAGGTGATGGAGAAAGAAACAAAATTTTCGCTGAAGCCTTTGGAAAAGATCCTGAATTTTTTGCTTTTTATAGATCTATGCAAGCTTATGGTAAGGCATTTAATGCAGGAGAAACATCAATGATCTTGTCTCCTGATAGTGAATTTTTCAAATTTTTTGGAAATATAAATCCTGATATTAAACAGTAGTTTTTAGATGAATGAGCTAGTCATAGCTTTTGGTCTTTTTTTATTTATAGAGGGAATTTTATATGCCTTATTTCCAGCAAAAATGAAAAGTATGCTTAAAAAACTTGAACTTGTTAAAGATAGTCAATTAAGATCAGGTGGACTTATTTTTGCAGTTATAGGTTTTGTGATTATTTATTTTATTAAAAGTTAATATGAAAAAATTAAAATTTATCGTTTTAACAATTATATTTTCTCTAAGTTTTTCATTACAATCAAACTCTAAACCCGTTCCAGCATCATTTGCAGATCTTGCAGAAAAATTGATGCCATCTGTAGTAAATATTTCTACATCAACTACTGTAGTTACAAACAATAACTCTTTTCCATTTCAATTTCCTCCAGGTTCTCCATTTGAAGATATGTTTAAAGAATTTGGAACCCCTCAAGAGAGAAAATCAGCAGCTTTGGGGTCTGGATTTATTATAGATGAGAAGGGAGTAGTGGTTACCAATAATCACGTAATTCAGGATGCTGATGATATTATTGTTAGAGTTAACGGAGACCAAGAATATAAAGCAAAAGTGCTTGGCGCTGATCCTTTGATGGATATAGCAGTGTTACAATTAGATACAGAAGATAAATTTAAACCAGTTGGCTTTGGAGACTCAGATAAAGCAAGAATTGGTGATTGGGTTTTAGCAATTGGAAATCCATTTGGTCTTGGTGGGACAGTAACTGCTGGAATTATTTCAGCAAGGAACAGATCTATTGGGTTATCAAGATATGAAGATTTTATTCAAACAGATGCATCAATAAATTCAGGAAATTCAGGTGGACCTTTATTTGACATGGAAGGAAATGTAATTGGAATTAATACAGCCATCTTAGGAAGAAATGGTTCTATTGGTATAGGATTTTCAATTCCATCCAATAGTGCTCAACAAGTAATTAAACAATTAATTGAGTTTGGTGAAACAAAAAGAGGTTGGCTAGGTGTAAGAATTCAAGATGTAACAAAAGAAATTGCTGAGGTTGAAGAACTAGATAAACCAAGAGGTGCTTTAGTTGCAAGTGTTGCTGAAAATAGTCCTTCTGAAAAAGCAGGAATTCAGGCTGGAGATATTATTTTAGAGTTTAATGGAGTTGAGATTAAGCAAATGAAAGAATTGCCAGCAATTGTTGCAAGAACAGAAGTTGGAAAAAATGTAGATGTAAAAATTTGGAGAAATAAAAAAGAAATAACTAAAAAGGTTTTGTTGGGAAGATTAGAAACCTCTGATGACTTCAAAGTAAGTGAAAATCCAAAACAAGATGAAAATAATTTAGATGAAATTGTAGAGAGTTTAAGAATATCAGTAAGACCTTTAACTAAAGAGGATATAAAAAACCGTAAATTACCAAACCAAACTACAGGATTAGTAATTACCAATATGGCTAATAACAGTCCTTTAGTAAACTCAATCGAGATCAATAGCATTATTATTGAAGCTCAGAAGAAAAAAATTAAATCAGCAGATGATTTAAGAGATATCACTCAGAAAGCAATAAACTCAAATCAAAAAACTATTTTAATTGCAATTTACAACAATCAAAATCAACGAAGATATATTGGCGTTAAATTAGATTAGTAATGGATTTGAAATCCAAGATAATTTTAATTTCAGGACCTACAGCATCTGGAAAATCAAGTTTTGCAATTAAACTTGCAAAAAAAATTAATGGAGAAATTATTAATGCAGATAGTATGCAAGTTTATAAGCAACTTAAAATTTTGTCAGCAAGACCTAGCCCAAAAAATTATCAGTCAATAAAACATCATTTATATGGTTTCCAAGATGCAAAGAAAAATTTTTCAACCGGTGATTGGCTTAAAATTGCAAATAAAAAAATAATTGAAGTTAAAAATAGAAAAAAAGCTCCAATTCTTGTAGGAGGAACTGGGCTTTACTTCAAAGCATTAACTGATGGTTTAGTTCAAATTCCGAACATTCCAGTAAGGTTTAGAAATAAAATTAGAAATCTAAATAAAAAAATTGGCCAAAATAAATTTTACAAGCAATTATTAAAACTGGATCCTCTTTCAAAAAATAAAATTAATTCAACGGATACCCAAAGATCAATAAGAGCTTTTGAAGTTAAAAAGTTTACAAAGAAATCTCTTCATGAATGGTTTAAAAATACTAAATCAAACTATTTAGAAGAAGATTTTTTAAAAATTTATATTGATTATCCACGTGATGAGTTGGTTGAAAGAATTCATCAAAGAACCGGAAAAATGATTAAAATGGGTGCCGTGAATGAGGTTAAAAGATTTTTAAAACTAAAAATTAATGAGCAAATGACTGCATCTAAAGCAATTGGAATAAATGAAATTCATGAATATTTAGCAAAAGAAAAAAAAATTGATGAAATCAAAGAAAAAATATCAATAAAAACTAGACAATATGCTAAAAGACAAAGCACATGGGCTCGAGGAAACATGAGTAATTGGGTTAAGCTTAAGCCATCTGAGATTAATAATTTTTTAAAAAAAATTTAATTTTTCCATACTTAACCTTGACCAATCAGCACAACTTCAGCTAGATTGCGAAATGCCAAAATTATTAACCGGAGCTGAAATCGTATTTAAGTGTCTTGAAGACCAAAAGGTAAATCATATCTTTGGTTATCCTGGTGGTGCTGTACTGCCAATATATGATGAGTTAAAAAACCATCCGTCTATTAAACATATTCTTGTAAGACACGAGCAAGGTGCAGGTCATGCAGCCGAAGGTTATGCAAGATCATCTGGAAAACCTGGTGTTGTTTTAGTTACTTCAGGCCCTGGTGCCACTAACGTCGTTACAGCTTTAACTGATGCATACATGGACTCAGTTCCAATGGTTTGTATTTCGGGTCAAGTTCCAACACACCTTATTGGTACAGATGCATTTCAAGAATGTGACACAACAGGAATTACACGACCATGTACAAAGCATAACTGGTTAGTAAAAGATATCAACGATCTTTCAGATGTTATGCATGAAGCATTTAAAGTTGCAACAACTGGAAGACCAGGTCCTGTATTAATTGATATTCCAAAAGATATTCAATTTGCAAAAGCAAAATATAAAAAACCAAAAAAAGAAAAAAGTTTAAATGGCAAATCTCACAATAAGTTTTCAACTGATGAAATTGACCAATTAATTAATTTAATTAGTAAAGCAAAGAAGCCAATAATTTATAGTGGCGGAGGCGTAATTAATTCAGGACCAAAAGCAAGTGAAGCTCTTAGAAAATTTGTTGAGCTAACAGGATTTCCAATTACTTCAACTTTGCAAGGTCTAGGTGCTTATCCTGGAGACGATAATCAGTTTTTAGGAATGCTAGGAATGCACGGAACTTATGAAGCAAACAATGCAATGCATGACTGTGATTTATTAATAAACATTGGCGCAAGATTTGATGACCGTATTACTGGAAAAATTGATGAGTTCTCTCCTAATTCAAAAAAAGTTCATATTGATATTGATCCATCATCAATTAATAAAATTATTAAAGTAGATCTTGCAATCGTTGGTGATGTAACGAAAGTAATTGATAAAGTAAACAAATCAATTGTTAAAAAGAATAATGGTAATGGTAAATCAAATAAACCAAATATTGCAAAATGGTGGGAACAAATTCAAAAATGGAGAAGTAAAGACTCTTTAAATTTCATTAACAGTGAAGATAGCATAAAACCTCAGCATGCTGTTCAAAGACTTTATGAGTTAACAAAAAATAAAGATACTTATGTAACAACAGAAGTAGGTCAGCATCAAATGTGGGCTGCTCAACATTATAAATTTAACAAACCCAATAGATGGATGACTTCAGGTGGATTAGGAACTATGGGTTATGGATTACCAGCAGCTGTTGGAGTTCAAGTAGCTCATCCAGAAAAATTAGTTATTGATATTGCAGGAGAAGCATCAGTTTTAATGACAATGCAAGAGATGTCTACGGCTGTTCAATACAATTTGCCAATAAAAATATTTATTTTGAACAACCAGTACATGGGAATGGTAAGACAGTGGCAAGAGCTGCTTCATGAAAAGAATTATTCTGAAAGTTATTCAGAAGCATTACCAGATTTTATGAAAATGGCTGATGCTTATGGCTGTAAAGGAATTAAGGCTGATAATCCATTAGAGCTAGATGAAAAAATTCAAGAAATGGTTGACCATAATGGTCCTGTTATTTTTGATTGTCATGTGGATCCAAATGAAAACTGTTTCCCAATGATACCTTCAGGTAAACCTCATAATCAAATGATACTTGGACCAAATGATCAAGAAGAGAATAAAATTAAAGGAAAAGGCAAAGCCTTAGTTTAATCAAAATGCCAAAATCAAAGTCAGCTTATAGCTCTCCATCTATTAAACAAAAATCAGATACCTATATTTTTGTAGTTTGGGTTGATAATGAAGCGGGTGTTCTTGCAAGAGTTGTTGGCCTGTTTTCTGGCAGAGGTTATAATATTGAGTCTTTGGCGGTAGCAGAAATTGATGCTATCAAAAATATATCTAGAATAACAATTGTAACAACTGGAACACCACAGGTAATTGAACAGATTAGACTGCAATTAACCAAATTAGTTCCTGTGCACAAAGTTGCTGAATTTAAAAGAGACGATAAAGACGTGATTTTTAAAGAGATGGCTCTATTTAAAATTGTAGGTAAAAAAAATAAAATTGAAAAATGTTTAAATGCTTGTAAAAAATTTAACCCAGTAGTATTGGATGAAACAAAATCATCTGCAGTTATTCAAATAACAGCACTTAGAAGAGAGATTGATAAAATGAACAAAAAATTAAAACCCTTGGGACTTATAAGCACTTCAAGAACAGGGGCTGTTGCAATGACAAGAGGTGCAAAAATTTTTAACTAATTAATAGGAGATAAATTATGAAAATGTTTTATGAAAAAGATGCAGATGTAGATTTAATTAAAAATAAAAAAATTGCTATTTTTGGTTATGGAAGCCAAGGCCACGCTCATGCACTTAACCTAAAGGATAGCGGAGTTAAAGAGATTGTTGTTGCATTAAGAGAAGGATCATCAAGTGTTGCTAAAGCTGAATCAAAAGGTTTGAAAGTGATGAATTTATCCGATGCAGCTGCTTGGGCAGACGTTGTTATGATATTAACTCCAGACGAATTACAAGCTGAAATTTATAAAAACCATATTGAACAAAGAGTAAGAGAAGGAACAAGTATTGCTTTTGCCCATGGTTTAAATGTTCACTATGATTTAATTAAAGCAAGAAAAGATTTAGATGTATTTATGGTTGCTCCAAAAGGACCTGGTCATTTAGTAAGAAGTGAATATGAAAAAGGTGGTGGAGTTCCATGTTTGTTTGCAGTTCATCAGGATGGATCTGGTAAAGCAAGAGATTTAGCTCTTTCCTACGCTTCAGCAGTAGGTGGAGGAAGATCAGGTATTATTGAAACTACTTTCAAAGACGAGGTTGAAACAGATTTATTTGGTGAACAAACCGTTTTATGTGGTGGTTTAGTTGAACTAATTAAAAATGGATATGAAACTTTAGTTGAAGCTGGTTATGAACCTGAGATGGCATATTTCGAAACAGTTCATGAAGTTAAATTAATCGTTGATTTGATCTATGAAGGTGGAATTGCAAATATGAATTATTCAATTTCAAATACTGCTGAATATGGTGAGTATCAATCTGGTCCAAGAATTATCAATAAGGAAGAAACAAAGAAAAGAATGAAAGAAGTTTTGGCAGATATTCAATCAGGTAAATTTACCAAAGAGTGGATGGATGAGTGCAAAACTGGTCAAAAAAACTTTTTAGCAACTAGAGCGAAATTGGCTGAACATTCTGTAGAAAAAGTTGGGGCAGAGCTAAGAGCCATGATGCCTTGGATAAGTAAGAAAAAATTAGTTGATAGCGATAAAAGTTAATTATTAATAGAATTTTATATCTGTAATAATCTTTTTTTTTCACTTATAATTTTTTTATAAATTTAAAAAAGAGGTTAATTATGAAGGCTAAAAATTTAGTAAGAATATTACTATCATTAGTTCTAGTATTTGGATTTTCTTCAGCATGGGCAAAAACTATCAAATGGTCAATGCAAGGAGACAGTCTTACACTAGATCCACACGCACAAAACGAAGGTCCAACTACTCAAGTATCTAGACAAGTTTATGAAGCTCTTGTTCAAAGAGCAGTAGATATGAAAATTGAACCAGCGTTAGCAAGAAAATGGACAGCTACAGATCCTAATACTTGGATCTTTAATTTAAGAGAAGATGTAAAATTTTCTGATGGTTCTAAAATGACATCAGCTGATGTTGTATTTAGTATATTAAGAGCTAAACAAAGAACATCTGATTTCAAAGAATATATAAGCACAATATCTGATGTTAAAGCGGTTGGGGAATATGCTGTTAAAATTACAACAAGCAAACCTAATCCTATACTTTTAAATCAACTGTCAAACATTTTTATAATGTCTAGAGCTTGGTCAGAGGCTAACTTTGCAATGTCTCCTCAGAATTGGGATGCAGGACAAGAAACTTTTTCAGCGACTAATGCTTTGGGAACGGGTCCATTTAAAATTACTTTGAGAGAACCGAACACAAAAACAGTGTTTAAAAGAAATAAGCATTGGTGGGGTGATATGGAAGATGATGGCATAAAGCAAATTGAGTTACTTCCAATTAAAAATGCTGCAACTAGAGTAGCTGCCTTACTGTCTGGCGAGATTGATTTAGTGACTGATGCACCTGTTCAAGATTTAAAAAGAATTGGTTCTTCTTCAGGACATCAAGTTGTAAGTACACCGCAGATGAGAACAATCTTTTTAGGAATGGATCAAGCAGCAGATAAATTAAGAACCGGAAACACTGGTGATAATCCTTTCAAGAAAAAAGAAGTTAGACAAGCACTTTATCAAGCAATTGACATTGAGGCTATCAAGAAAAAAGTAATGAGAGGTCTAAGTGAGCCAGCTGGAATAATTACATTCCCAGGTGTAAATGGTTACACAGCAGAACTTGATAAAAGATTACCTTATGATGTTGATGCTGCAAAAAAACTTTTAGCTAGCGCAGGTTATCCTAATGGGTTTGATGTTGAACTAAGATGTCCTAACGATAGATATGTAAATGATGAAGCAATTTGTACAGCTGTTGTTGGTATGTTGGGTAAAATCGGAGTTAACGTTAACTTGTTTGCTCAAACAAAAAGTAAACACTTCAAAGAGCTAAAAGATGACCAAGGTGATTTTTATATGCTTGGATGGGGTGTACCAACTTTAGACAGCCATTACGTATTTCATTATTTATATGAAACAGGTGCTAGTTGGAACAAAGTTAACTTCAGTAATCCTGATGTAGATGCTGCAATTAGAGTTATGGAAGGTGAAGTTGATTTAGATAAAAGAAACGCTGCAATTGCAAATGCTTGGAAAATTGTAAAAGATGATATTGCTTATCTTCCTTTACACCACCAAGTAATTTCTTGGGCATCTAAAAGTAACGTGAACGTTCCTATCAGACCTAATAACGAACCGTTATTCAGAGCTGCTAGCGTAAATTAAATTAAAATTATTATAAGCCCCTTAAGTTTATAAGGGGCTTATAAATCTAAAATCCTCATAAATTGATAAAGTATTTTTTTAAAAGATTGTTTCAATCAGCTTTGGTGATGCTAGTTGTTGCCTTTGTCTCTTTTTCCTTATTCAATTTTGTTGGAGACCCAATAAACAACATGGTTGGAGAAGAAACTTCAGATGAAGAAAGAGCTGAATTAAGAGAAACATTGGGTTTAATGGACCCAATTCATGTTCAATTTTCAAGATTTGTAATCAATGCGTCTAAAGGAGAGTTTGGTATTTCTTATCAATTAAGAAGACCAGTGTCTGAACTGATTGTTGAGAGATTACCAGCTACTATTGAACTTGTTGTAATTTCTGCTTTGATAGCATTAGTGACAGGAACTCTTTTAGGAGTTTATACAGGTATAAATAGAAAGGGTTTTTTAAGTGACTTTGTTTTAGCAATTTCATTGCTTGGAGTGTCACTCCCCACATTTGTAATTGGGATATTATTTATTTACTTATTTGCTGTAATTCTAGGAGTGCTTCCCTCGTTTGGTAGAGGAGAAGTTGTTGATATAGGATTTTGGACAACAGGTTTTTTAACAGTTTCAGGTCTTAAAGCGATAATTCTTCCATCAGTTACATTAAGTCTTTTTCAAATGACATACATCATCAGGCTAGTAAGAGCTGAGATGATGGAAATTTTACAAACTGATTATATAAAATTTGCTCGAGCACGTGGAATTAGTGAAGACAGTATTAAATACAAACATGCTTTAAAAAATGGTTTGATACCTGTAATAACAATTGCTGGAATTAATATTGGAACTTTAATTGCGTTTTCAATTATAACTGAAACTGTTTTTCAATGGCCTGGAATGGGTTTCTTGTTTATTCAAGCTGTTCAGTTTGTAGATATACCAATTATGTCGGCTTATTTAGTTTTCATTGCATTTGTTTTTGTGATGATAAATTTTATAGTTGATATTCTGTATTATTTTATTGATCCAAGGATTAGAGTTAAAGGAGATGCAGCAAGTGGATAATAATTTAAATTTAACAAGATGGGAAAGAATCAAGGATAGTGATATCTATCATAGCTTCATAAAATCTCCGACAGCAATTATATCTTCAGCAATTTTATTTGTTATTTTTTTCTGTTCTTTTTTTATTGAATTTTTAACACCTTACACTCCTTTTGATCCATCATCTTTATCTTTGATGGATGCATTTACGCCACCATCTTGGACAGAAGATGGTTTAGCACAATTTATTCTAGGAACAGATGGTCAAGGAAGAGATATGTTATCAACTATTTTATACGGATGTAGAATATCTCTTATTGTTGGTTTTGCTGCAATTATATTTAGTTTAGTTCTTGGTGTTGGTTTAGGATTAACAGCTGGATATTTTGGTGGCAAATATGAAATGGTAGTAATGAGGCTTACAGATGTTCAGTTGACTGTACCAAGTATATTGATGGCACTCTTGGTTGATGGAATAGCAAGAGGATTAATTTCAAGAGAAATGCATGATGAAATGGCAATATATGTTTTGATATTTGCTATTGGAATTTCCGAATGGCCACAGTTTGCAAGAGTTTCTAGGGCAGCAACTTTGGTAGAAAAAAATAAAGACTATGTTTCTGCCTCAACAATAATTGGTGTTTCAAATATAGTAATTATGTTTAAACATATTTTACCAAACATTATGAGACCTGTTTTGGTCATCGGTACAATTGGTCTAGCTCTTGCTATCTTGGCAGAGTCGACTTTAAGTTTTTTGGGAGTTGGAGTTCCTCCAACAACTCCTTCTTTAGGTACATTAATAAGATTAGGTAATGATTTTTTATTTTCAGGAGAATGGTGGATTACATTTTTCCCAGCAATTTTTTTGGTGATTTTAGCTTTTTCAATTAATTTATTAGGAGATTGGATGAGAGACACTTTAAATCCAAAATTGAAAAAATGAGTTTTTTAAAAATAAATAATTTAAGTGTTGATTATAAAATGCGTAAAGAGACTGTTTACGCAGCTAAAAACGTTAATATTGAGGTAAATAAAGGTGAAATTTTAGGATTGGTTGGAGAGTCTGGTTCTGGAAAAAGCACTGTTGGAAATGCTATAATTAATTTAATTGATGAGCCAGGAAAGGTTTCAAGTGGCTCAGTAATTTTGGGAGACTTAAATATTCATGAAAACTCTGAGAGTATAATTAAATATCGAGGTAATAAAATTGGATTAATATTTCAAGACCCGCAAACATCTTTAAATCCCATATTAACAGTTGGTGAACAATTAATTGAAACTATACAAACTCATCTAAATTTAAACAAAGAGGAATCAAAAAGCAAATCCATTAATTTATTAAAAGAAGTTGGAATTAAGGATGCTGAAAAAAGATTTAATGACTATCCTCATCAGTTTTCAGGAGGAATGAGACAAAGAGTGGTTATTTCTTTAGCTTTATGCTGTGAACCAGAATTGTTAATAGCCGATGAACCTACTACTGCTTTAGACGTTTCTATTCAATCACAGATTTTAGATTTAATTAAAAAACTTACAAAAGAAAGAAACTTAGCTGTGATTTTAATCACTCATGATATGGGTGTTATTGCTGAAACTGCCAATCGTGTAGCTGTGATGAAAAGTGGAAATTTAGTTGAAATTGGTGAAACAAAAAAAATATTAACAACTCCTCAACAAAGTTATACTAAAAGTCTTGTAAGCTCTGTTCCACCAACTAACAAGAAAATTTCAAGATTTGTAATAGTAGAAAAAGAAAATAAAAATAAAGAAAATAATATCAAAATTTTGAATAGATGGACTAAAAAAGAAATTACCAACCAAGATTTAGTTCAAGTTAAAAATCTTAATAAAAGTTTTGATGACAATTTTTTTACAGAAAATTCTAAAAATTCTGTGTTAGCTGTAAATAATGTTTCGTTTGAAATAAAAGAAGGTGAGTCATTTGGATTGGTAGGTGAGAGTGGTAGTGGAAAATCAACTATTGCAAAAATGATTGTAAATTTATTTAAACCTTCATCAGGAGATATATTTTTTGATAACACTTGTATTACAAAGATAAAAAATAGGTCTGAACTAATGAAATTTAGAAAACAAATACAAATGATTTTTCAAGATCCCTATTCATCACTAAATGGTAGGTTGAAAGTAAAAGATATTATTGCAGAGCCTATTACGCTTCACAATCCTTCAATATCTAATTCTGAACTAAATAATTATGTCTACGATTTATTAGACTCTGTTGAAATGACTCAAAAATCAGCAGATAGATATCCACATGAATTTTCTGGTGGCCAAAGACAAAGAATTTCGATTGCAAGAGCTTTAGCAACTCAGCCAAGGCTCTTAGTTTGTGATGAACCCACATCTGCACTAGACGTTAGTATTCAAGCACAAATATTAAATTTGTTAAAAGATCTTCAAGAGCAATTAAATTTAACAATTTTATTTATTAGTCATGATTTACCGGTTGTAAGACAAATGTGTGATAGAATTGGAGTTCTAAAAGATGGTAAGTTATGTGAGGTTTCAAATACTGAGGATTTATTTTTAAAACCTACCCATGAATACACAAAGGAACTTTTACACTTGATGCCTAAAATTGAGTCTATTTATAATTAATTTTTTGTATCACCTAAAATGGACTAAAAAATTTAGCTATTTATACTAATTATTTTGCAATCTCTCTTATAGATTGTATTATAGATTTTCCAAAAATTTTTATTATGAGCGACAAAGATAGAGTCTTTATATTTGATACAACTATGCGTGATGGCGAGCAATCACCTGGTGCATCAATGAGCTTGGAAGAAAAAATTCAGATTGCTCGAGTATTTGATGAATTGGGAATTGATATTATCGAAGCGGGTTTTCCTATAGCATCACCGGGGGATTTTGAGGCGGTTTCTGAGGTTAGTAAGATTTTAAAAAATTCTATCCCAGCAGGATTATCTAGACATTCAGTAAAAGATATTGATAGAGCTTACGAAGCACTAAAACATGCTCCTAGATTCAGAATACATACTTTTATTTCAACAAGTCCTCTACACATGAAACATAAATTAAATATGTCACCCGAAGATGTTTATGAGTCAATTGGTAAACACGTTTCTTATGCAAGAAAATTTACTGATGATGTTGAGTGGTCATGTGAAGATGGGACAAGAACTGATATGGATTATATGTGTAAAACAGTTGAGCTTGCAATAAAAAATGGAGCAACAACAATTAATATCCCTGATACTGTTGGTTATACAATACCATCTGAGTTCACAACAATCATTGAAACACTTTTAAATAAAGTTCCTAACATTGATAAAGCGATTTTATCTACACATTGTCATAATGATTTAGGATTAGCAGTAGCTAATTCTTTAGCTGGTGTTCAAGCAGGAGCAAGACAAATTGAATGTACTATAAATGGTTTAGGTGAGAGAGCAGGAAATGCTGCATTAGAAGAAGTTGTTATGGCAATTAAGACAAGACCAGACTTGATGCCTTACGAAACTGGAATTAACACAACTTTATTAAGCAAGGCATCAAAGATAGTTTCAAATGCAACTGGATTTCCAGTTCAATATAACAAAGCAATTGTTGGAAAAAATGCATTTGCTCATGAGGCAGGCATTCATCAAGATGGAATGTTAAAAAATAGACAGACTTATGAAATTATGACCCCAGAGAGTGTTGGAGTTAAACAAACCTCATTAGTAATGGGTAAACATTCTGGTCGTCATGCTTTTAAAGATAAATTAAATAGTTTGGGTTATCCAGATTTAACAGACGATGTAGTAGGAAATGCATTTGCAAAGTTTAAGGTTTTAGCAGACAAGAAAAAACATGTTTATGACGAAGATATTATTGCACTAGTTGATGATAGTTTAATTGTTGATAATAAAGTTAGTGCAATTAATTTAAAATCATTAAAAGTATTTGCCGGTACAGGAGAACCTCAAAAAGCAGAGATGACTTTAGATGTATACGGAGATGTAAAACAAGCTTCAGAAACTGGAGATGGACCAGTTGATGCAATATTTAAATGTATAAAAACTCTTTATCCTCATGATGTAAATTTACAGCTTTATCAAGTGCATGCTGTAACCGAAGGTACTGATGCTCAAGCTACTGTAAGTGTAAAAATTGAGGAGAATGGAAAAACAACCGTAGGTCAAGCAGCAGATACTGATACTTTAGTTGCTTCTGCAAATGCATACATAAATGCATTAAATAAAATGATAATTAAACGAGATAAAACAGCTCCAATGGAGCAAGAAAGTCAAAAGGTAAGGGGAATATAATGGGATTATTCGATAGCATTAAAAAAGTTTGGAGCCAAGATATGGCAATTGATCTTGGAACAGCAAATACACTAGTGGTATTAAAAGGAAAAGGTGTTGTCCTTAATGAACCATCTGTTGTTGCAATTGTTGATCAAGGCGGAAAGAAAAATGTTTTAGCTGTTGGTGATGAAGCCAAAACAATGCTTGGAAGAACACCTGGGAATATTAGTGCTATCAGACCTTTAAGAGATGGTGTTATAGCAGACTTTATAGTTACAGAAGAGATGATCAAACACTTTATAAAAAAAGTTCACAAAGGAAGTACTTTTGCCAATCCTAGAATTTTAATCTGTGTACCAACTGGTTCAACACCAGTTGAAAGAAAAGCAATTCAAGACAGCGCATTAGCTGCCGGAGCAAGAAGAGTTCAATTAATTGAAGAACCAATTGCTGCAGCTATTGGAGCCGGACTTCCAATTTCTGAAGCCACAGGGTCAATGATTGTTGATATAGGTGGTGGTACCAGTGAGATAGCAGTCATGTCATTAGGTGGATTGGTTTATTCTAAATCTTTGAGGGTTGCGGGTGATGCAATGGATACAGCAATAGTTAATTATATGAGAAAAGAATACAATTTGCTTATCGGAGATACTACTGCTGAAAAAATTAAAAAAGAAATGGGTACGGCTGTTCCAACAGGAACTAACACTTACCCAGTTAAAGGTAGAGATTTAAGATCAGGTACCCCTAAAGAAGTAAATATTACCGAGGAAGATACTGCTGAAGCATTAAATGATATATTGAAAGAAATGGTTAGTGCAATCAAAGATGCTTTGGAAAATACTCCTCCTGAATTATCTGCCGATCTAGTAGATATGGGTCTTACTTTAACAGGTGGTGGAGCTTTATTAAAAAATATTGATAAAAGATTCTCTAAGGAAACAGGTTTACCAGTACATGTTGCTGATGATCCATTGTCATGTGTTGCAGTTGGAACCGGTAAAGCTTTAGATCAAGAAGAAACTTTTTCTACTATGTTATCTGAATATTAAAAATGGTAAAAGGCAGAGACGACTTTGTAATTGCCTTAAGATCAGTTTTTTTAAAAAAGAAAGATCAACAAAAGTTTTCACTTATAAGCTTAATTTTTTTATCCGTTGTTATAATAATTTTAAGTAATTTTAATTTTAAACCAATTCAAATTATTAAATCAGGAATCAACGAAGTAATTTATAGATCTTCTTTTGTTGTATCAGTGCCAGAAAATAAAATTAAAGAGGCAATATCTAAATTTAAATCACACCTTGATTTTTATAAAAATCATCAAAATCAATTAATAAAAATAGAGAATACAGAAGAGATAAAAATATTAAATAATATTTTAATTGCTGAAAATAAAAGACTTAGAGAGTTGATTGATGAAAGCATAAATTCAGAAGATATATTTGCGAGAGTTTTAATCGATAAAGAAAGTCCATATTTAAAATCAATAGTCTTGAATAGAGGAACTAAAGACAATGTAAAAATGGGAATGGCAGTAATGGATCGAAATTATTTGGTTGGTCAGATTATTGAGGTAAATTATTCAAATTCAAGAGCGCTACTGTTGTCAGATTTGAATAGCAAAATACCTGTGGTAATTCAGCCCCCATTTCTACAAGCTGTAGCCTCTGGAACTGGTAAGGATCATGGAATAATTGAATATACCAAAGATGAGTACAAAGAAAATCAGATTAAAAATGAGGCTGTTGTATACACCTCTGGTCTTGCTGGTATTTTTAAACCAGGTATTCCAGTTGGTAAAATAACAAATAGTTCAGAGCAACTAAGTTTTTTTTCTGATTTTGGACAATTAAGTTTTGTAAAGATTGTAGAATTTAAAATAGGGGAGGGTCAATAATGGCTTCATTGAATAAAAGTAATTTTTTAAGATCATTCCTCACTTATTTACCGATTATTCTTTTGTTTTTTTCAGTGTTTAATGAATTTGACTTAAATTATTTAAAGTTAGATTATTTTTCATTCAACTTCATTTTCATTTTAATCTTTTTTTGGACTTTAAGAAATCCAGATTACCTAGGATATTTCTCAATTTTCTTAGCAGGAATTATTAACGATGTAGTAATTGGTATTCCAATTGGAATAAGCAGTTTTTGTTACTTACTAATCTGTGCCATTACTTCATATATTAGACAAATTACACTAAGCCCAAAATTTATAAATGATTGGCTTTCATTTATTATTGCTGTTTTGCTTGTCAATTCAATTCAAGTAATAATTTTAGACTTAATATTTTTATATCAGGTAGATTATATGGACTACTTAATAAACTCTGGTTTTACTTTTCTATTTTACCCATTTTTTTTTATTTTATTTAACATTTTAAATAGCAAAATTTCAAATAAACAGAATGATTAGCGGTAATTCAGGTATTAGAAAAACAGACGTAATTAATAGACGGATGTTTATTATTGGTGCTGCAAAAGTAATTATTTTTACAGGAATTATAGCTAGACTTTTTTCTTTGCAAGTTAACGAAAATAAAAAATATCTTACTCTTTCAGATAAAAATAGAATTAGAGAGTGGAAGTTACCACCAATAAGAGGCGATATAGTGGATTATTTTGGCAATGTCATAGCTGGAAATTTAAAAGTATATCAACTTCATATAATTCCTGAACAAGTTGAAAACTTCAATTATTTGTTAACTCGATTAAAAACTCTACTTAACCTGAGTGATAAAAAAATTGAAAAAATTGTAAAATCAAAAAATAAATTAAAACCTTGGGAAAGTATTATTGTTTCTGAAAATTTATCATGGAGTGATTTTTTAAAAATAAATAATTATTTATATGACTTAATTGGTGTTAAACCAGTTATGACCATTTCAAGAAATTACCCTTTTAGCGAAACTTATACTCATATTCTAGGATATGTCAGTCAACCTAATGAAGAAGAAATTCTTGCTAATGAAACAGTTCAAGAAAGGTTTGTACCAGGAATGAAAATTGGAAAATTAGGTTTAGAAAAAACTTTAGAGAATTACTTAATTGGTACAAACGCAATTCAAAGATATGAAGTAAACGCTTATGGGAAGAGAATTAATCAACTTGAGCATCAAAAAGGAAAACAAGGTTTAAGAGTAAGATTAACTGTTGATACTGAGGTTCAAAAAGCATGTGGAAAACTTTTAAATGATCGTGCTGGATCTATAAGTGTAATGGATATTTATACTGGCGATATCATCGCAATGTACTCTTCTCCTTCTTATGACCCAAACAAATTTTTATTTGGTATAAGCAATGATGATTGGGCATTAATTAGAAATAATCCATTAAAACCACTAGTAAATAAGACACTTGCAGGACTTTATTCTCCAGGATCTACAATAAAACCAATTGTAGCTTTATCTGCCTTAGAAAATAAAATTGTTAGTCCAAGTTTTAAAGTTAAATGCACTGGTAAGATGGAGCTCTATGGACAGACTTTTCACTGTTGGAAAGAAAAAGGTCATGGATTTGTAAGTTTAAAAAATGCAATGAAACAATCATGTGATACCTATTTTTATGAAGTTGCAAGATTACTAGGAGTAGATCGACTAAATGTTACAGCTGAAAAATTTGGTTTAGGTAAAAAGGTATTAGGAGATTATTTTGATTTTGAAAAATCAGGTTTATTTCCAAACACTAAATGGAAAAAAAATAATCTTGGGAAAGGTTGGGTTCTTGGTGAAACATTAATAACTGGAATAGGTCAAGGATACACTCAAACAACTCCACTTCAATTATGCCTTATGACAGCTCAAATTGCTAATGGAGGTTACTCTATAAAACCAAGAATAATAGTTGATAATAATGCTGTTTCTTTCGAAGAAGCTAAAAATAAATTTGAGGAAGAGTCTTTATTTTCTGAAGAAAAAAAATTATTTGAGAATCCTAAAAATATAAAAATTGTTCAAGAGGCCATGTTTAGTTCAACTAATGAATTATACGGTACATCATACAAATCTAGAATAGACGATCCAAAATATCAGTTTGCTGGTAAAACTGGAACTGCGCAAGTTAAGAGAATTAGCATGCGAGAAAGAGAACTTGATCTTAAAATTGAGCAAATTCCTTATAAAGATCGAGATCACGCATTATTTGTTGCTTATGGTCCGTATATTAATCCAAGATACGCATTAAGTATTATAGTTGAGCATGGTGGCTCAGGAAGTAAAACTGCAGCACCAATTGCAAAAGAATTGTTCAAATTAATAATTGATAGAAACGATCTAAGAAATAAACAAAAAAATTTTGAGGAAATAGAAATTTGATGTTTCAACACGATAGATTAAATAACGAACTTACTTTCTGGCAAAAGGTTAAAGAGTTAGATTATATTTTACTAATAAGTATATTTTTACTTTCAATATTAAGTTTATTTGTGATGTATTCAACAGATGGAGGAGAAATTCTATTTCATACAAAAAGTCATTTTAGTAAAATAGTAGTTTTTTTCCCTTTAATGATTTTAATTGCGTTTTTTAATATTAGATGGTGGCACAAATTATCATACTTGTTTTATATAGCTGTAATTCTTTTGCTAATTTATGTTTCTTTTTTTGGAATAAAATCATCAGGCTCAAGAAGATGGATGGATTTATATTTATTTAATTTACAGCCGTCAGAGTTAATGAAAATAGCAATTATACTTTGCTTAGCAAAATATTATCACAGGGTTAAAATTGAAAATGTAAACTCAGTTACAAGTATCATGACAGTTATAACTATAATTTTAATACCAATTATTATGGTGCTTTCACAACCAGATTTAGGAACTTCAATTCTCATTGCATCAAGTGGATTAATTGTTTTATGGCTGGGAGGCGTTAAGATAAAATATTTTATTTATTCTTTTATAGTTTTCTTAATATCACTACCTTTTGTAATTTCTTTCTTAAAACCTTATCAAAAATTGAGAATATTGACTTTTTTAGACCCTGATAGAGATCCATTAGGTGCTGGTTATCAAATAATTCAGTCGAAAATAGCAATAGGTTCTGGTGGTTTAGAGGGCAAAGGTTTTTTGAAAGGCACGCAAAGTTATTTGGATTTTTTACCTGAGAAACATACTGACTTTATATTTACTTTATTTTCAGAAGAGTTTGGATTTATAGGATCAGTAGGATTATTAATTTTGTATTCAATTATTATTATTAGAATTTTGAGAATAGGTGCTATCTCAAGAAGCAATTTTTCAAGATTGTTCTGCTTTGGATTTGCTTTTGCAATATTCATTTACATTGTTGTAAATCTTTCAATGGTCTTAGGTTTATTGCCAATTGTTGGTTCTCCATTACCAATAATGTCCTATGGAGGTTCCTCTATGTTAGCAACCATGATCGGGTTCGGAATTGTTCTAAGTGCCAAGATAAATCACAAACAGATGATTGCTTAAAATATTTATTTTAATTAAGCATAATTTGTCACTATGAAAATTTAATTTTTTAATTGTATAACACTCTTATGAATAAGAACATTAAAGTCGGTATAGTTGGTGCAGGTATCCAAGGTGTTTCAAATGCATTGTTCCTTCAAAAAAAGGGATTTAATGTAACAATATTTGATAGAGACAATCCAGGAAGTCAAGCAGCCTCGTATGGAAATGCAGGACATTTCTCGCCTTATGCTTCACTTTCTTTAAATAGAACTGATGTCTTAGCGGATGTTCCGGCTATGTTATTAAGCTCAACTGGTCCTCTAGCATTAAAATGGAATTATGTTCCAAAAATGATTCCATGGTTCATAAAATTTATCATGAACACCACAAAAACTAAGATGATGCACACGGCAAAAAATATGCATCAAATTTTAGATTTAGCTCTACCGGCGTATGATGAATTATTTGATGAAATAGATCTTGAAGGATTAGTGGAAAACAAAGGAATACTTTATATCTGGAATGAACAAGATTTAAAAAGTAGGGAATTAGAAATTAGAGTTAGAGATGAATTGGGAGTAAAGCAGCAACTCGTTAATAAAGCTGAAATTCATGATTTAGAACCCCATATTAAACCTTTTTATCATGCTGGAGTTTACTATCCTTATGCAAGACATGCTCGAAATCCAAAAAGAATCCTTTTAAAATTATTTGATCTATTTTTACAAAAAGGTGGAAAGTTTAACAAAGTAAATATTAAAGATATAAAATTTGATGATGAAAAACCTATTTTTAAAACTGAAACACAAAGTTATGTTTTTGATAAAGCAGTAATTGCTTGTGGCGCTTTTTCTAAAAAATTGACTGATAATTTAGATGAACAAATTCCTCTAGATACTGAAAGAGGATATCATGTTCATTTTAAAAACTGTGATCATTTATTAAGCCGACCAGTAATATTTTCAAACCGTGGTTTTGGTATTACACCAATGGAACAAGGATTAAGAGTAGTTGGTACAGTTGAATTTGGTGGATTGGAAAATCCTTTGTCAAAATCTAGAGTTAAAAATTTAATTAATAATGCAAAATATATGCTTGGTGATTTACCCGAGCATGAGGATGAGTGGTTAGGATTTAGACCAACTTTACCAGACTTTTTACCTGTCATGGGGCCATCAAAAAATTATAAAAATGTTTATTATTGTTTTGGACATCATCATTTAGGATGGACTTTAGGCCCAATTTCTGGAAAGATTGTTTCAGGAATGATTGCGAACGAAAATACAAACTTAGATTTAAAACCTTATAGTTCGTTAAGATTTAGCTAAGTGGGTCAGAACGCCAAAGCATATTTAATGTTGGTTTGTGCAACATTATTTTGGGCAGGCAATTTTACAATTGCGAAGTTTGCATACTTGCAAAACATACCACCAAATACTCTTTCATTTTTAAGATGGTGTCTTGTATGGATAATTTTATTTCCCTTTACCTATCAGGAGATATTTAAATTAAAGTATAAAATTAAAGAAAATTTATCTTTATTTTTTATCCTTGGTTTTACCAGTGTTTGTATATTTACTTCATTTACTTATAATGCTTTAAATCATACCCAAGTAATCAATGCATCTCTTTTTAATACTGCAATACCAGTCACAATAATTTTAGTTTGTTTTTTGTTAAAAATTGAAAAAACAAATATTTTTCAATTATCAGGCCTGTTTATTTCTGTATTAGGTATTTTAGCTATTATCACAAGATTGGATCTTAATATTTTGCTTTCTTTAAATTTTAATAAAGGAGATTTATTTATGATAGGTGCGATAATTGCATGGGGAGTTTATTCAGCATATTTAAGAAAAAGAAATTTTGATGTTTCTCTACTTGCCCTTGTGCAAATCATATGCACTTTTGGCCTAATATTTCTTTTACCTCTATTTTTTATAGATATAATTCAAGATAAAGTTGTAGAGATAAATAGTAACTTTTTTTATATTTTATTTTATATTGCTTTGTTTCCAAGTATTGGCTCTTACTATTGTTGGGCAGGTGCTGTTGCGATAATTGGAGCTAATCGGGCAGGAATTTTTTTATCATTAATTCCTTTATTCAGTACAATTTTTGCAATCATACTTTTTAATGAAAAATTTTTATTTTTTCATTTAATTGGGTCTATTTTAATTATATTAGGTCTATTTTTATCAAACAAAAAAATTAAAAATGCTTAAAGTTGCTATATTAGATGATTACCAAAATGTTGCTCAACAATTTGTAGATTTAGAAAAATTATCTGGAAAATATGAATTTAAAATTTTCAGTGAACCTTTTGTAGATGAGGCAGATGCTATTGATCAATTAGCTGATTTTGAAGCTCTTTTGATAATGAGGGAAAGAACTCCAATTACAAAAAATCTAATTGATAATTTAAGTGATTTAAAATTTGTTATCACGAGTGGATTAAGAAATAGATCTATAGACCTAGAAGCTGCTAAAAAAAGAAAAATTATAGTTTGCGGGACAGATATTAATATCAATCCTACTCCTGAACTTACTTGGGCACTAATTCTTGGTTTAGCTAGAAACTTTAAAGAAGAGTTTGATAATATGTATCAAGGATATTGGCAAACTACGATTGGTGTTGAGCTAAAAGGAAAAATATTAGGATTAATAGGATTGGGAAGAGTAGGAAGTGAAGTTGCAAAAATTGGAAAAGCTTTTGGAATGCAAGTTATGGCTTGGAGTGAAAATTTAAGTTTAGATAAATGTAAAGAACTAGATGTCTTACCATGTAGTAAAGATGATTTAATTAAGAACTCAGATGTTTTATCTATTCATGTGCAAGGTGGAGAGAGATACAAAGATTGCATAACATTAAAAGAGTTAGACAATATGAAGAAGACAGCTTTTTTAATTAATACCTCAAGAGGTCCAATAGTTAATGAAGATGATTTGATTATAGCATTATCAACTAATGTAATTGCTGGAGCTGGAATCGATGTTTATGAAAAAGAACCTCTGCCTGAAAATAATAAATTAAGATTTTTACCTAACGCTTTGTTAACTCCGCATATAGGATATGTAACAGCAGAAAATTACAGTATTTTTTACAATCAAATGATCGAGGGATTAGAGGCTTGTGTTAATGGAAAGCCAATCAGAGTTTTAGAGTAACCATGGAGTTACCAGTTGTAAATCACGAAGATTATTTTGCAAAAATTGGAGATGATCATAAATTTCCAATAAATAAATTTAGTGAACTTGCAAATTATTTAATTAAAAACAATGTAGTCAAAAAGTTTCATAAACCTTATCCATGCTCATCTGAAACATTAAAATTTGCTCATTCTGAAAAATATATAAGAGACATCACAAATAAAACTTTAGACAAAGATGGTGTTAAAAAAATAGGTTTTCCTTTGGTAGATAGTGTTATTAAGAGATCTTTAGTTGCAACAGGGGGGACTGTGTTGGCATCAAAACTTGCTATAAATTATGGAATTTCTTGTAATACGGCTGGAGGGAGCCACCACGCTAATTACAATGGTGGTGCCGGTTACTGTGTATTTAATGATGTAGCAGTTGCAGCTCATTATTTACTTAACAGGGGCCTAGCAAATAAAATTTTAATTGTAGATCTTGATGTTCATCAAGGAAATGGAAATTCAGATATTTTTAAAGAAAATAGAAATGTTTTTACGTTTAGTATGCATTCAAAAACTAATTATCCTGCAAAAAAATCTATTAGCGATTTAGACGTAGAACTAGAAGATAACACAGAGGATGATACTTACATCAAAACGTTAAAGCACAATTTAAAAGAGTTAAATCAAGAAAATTTTGATTTTGTTTTTTATATTGCAGGAGTAGATATTCATTTTAATGATCGATTAGGTAAATTAAAAATTTCCGATCAAGGTGTAAAATTGAGAGATGAGCTAGTAATAGAAAATTTTTATTCAAAAAGAATACCTTTTTGTGGAGTTTTAGGAGGAGGATACAATAAAGATTTTGAAAAATTAGTAGAATTGCACTCTTTGTTGCATCAAACTTGTGCTAAATATATTTAAATGACAAAAAAAATTAATCCGAACCTGACAACAGAACAAAAATTAATTTTGTTTGAGGAAGGCACAGAACTTGCTGGATCAAGTGAACTTAATAATGAAAAAAGAGAAGGAAGTTTTCATTGTGCAAATTGTGGTGAGAAATTATTTGATTCAAATACTAAATATGAAAGTGGATCTGGTTGGCCATCCTTTTATGAATCTTTGCCTGATGTATTTGAAACAAAAACAGATTATCATTTAGGTTATGGAAGAACAGAATATCATTGTAAAAAATGTGGTGGTCACCATGGACATATATTCGATGATGGTCCAGAACCAACAGGGAAAAGATATTGTAATAATGGTGTCTGTTTAGTTTTTAAACCAAAAGCTTAAAAATAATTTTAATTTTTTAACAAATCTTGAAGTTTATTTTCTTTTTCTAGAGCTCTTACTTCGTCATAGCCACCTATATGCTGCTCATCAAAAAAAATTTGTGGAATTGTTCTTTTTCCATTTGCTTTTTTAATCATTTCATCCATTGCGCCTTCAACTTTTGAAATGTCAATTTCGGTATATGGAGCGTTGTTTCTTGTTAATAATCTTTTTGCAGCTTCGCAATAGTTACATAACGGACCTGTATACATAGTAATTTTTTTCATGACTTATAGATAGTCACCTTTTTTAATTTTACTAGTGATTTCTTTTCTAGAATATTCAAATTTTTTCCTATGCTTAATGCTTTTTTGATTTACTCTTTTTCTCCATAATCTAAATGAAGAGGGTTTTAGAGATCTCCTCATAATTTTAATTACATCAGATTCTCGCTTACCTGTTTTTTTTTCAATTTCCTCAAAAGTAATCCGGTCTGCCCAAGCTGCCCAAATTACCCAGTCTGGGTCGTCAATGCTGGGTTCAGGATTTTTAACTTTGGTAACCGGGGTGTACCCTTTTTTTTTCATAAACCCTTTATATTTGAAAAAAAAATTTAATGCATTTTTTTTACCCTCTGGTATTATCACCTAGATAGTCCTTCTTAGCCATCTTTAGCTCCCGGTTTTTAAGGACTATCTTCTCTTTACGAATATGCTTCCTTTAGAATTTATACTCTACTTACAAATCATCATTTTTTTGTTCATTACCCCGGGTACTCCTAGAATAGTTATAATTTCTTATTCAATGAATTATGGTGTAGGGAAATGTGTTTGGTCAGCACTTGGTGATGTAACTGCAAATTTAATTCAAGCGACTTTGGTAATTTTTGTAATAGGTTCTTTTTTTTCAGAAAATTCATTAATTCTTAATATTTTCAAATGGATTGGAGTTCTTTACATTTTGTATCTAGCTTATGATATTTATAAGTCTCGCCCAAAAAACTTAAAAGATAAGGAAGAAGTTACAAAAAGTAATTTATCTTTTTTTAGAGATGGGTTTTTAGTTGCAGGAACTAGCCCTAAGGCATGGATGTTTTTTCCTTTTATATTTCCACAATTTATTGATTTTAGTTCTAATCTATTAAGTCAATTTATAATTTTAATTACAACCTACATTGTATTAGATTTTTTATCCTTGATTGGTTATGCAATACTCGCACAAAAATTGATTAAATGGATTACAGCAAATCCTAAAACAATTAATACAATTTCAGCGAGTGTTTTAGTTATTATCGCTGGAATTATTGTTATTACACAACAATATTAAACCTAAACTAAGTCTTTATTGCCACTTGCATTGTATACAATTTATTTATTTAATTGATTATAAATTAATTAATTAAAGAGGAAATAAAATGAAGTTAAATAAAATAATTTTAAGTTTTGTTTCTGCATTAGTAATTTTATTTTCAACTTCCGTTGCATCTTTTGCAAAGGTAGTTGGTGACAAGATTATTTTAGGTGCTGCAATTTCCTTAACTGGTAAATACTCATCTAATGGTGTTCATACTCAAAATGGTTATAACATGGCCGTTGACAGAATTAACAGCATGGGTGGTATTAAAGTTGGTGGAAAAACTTATAAGTTTGACATTATCTACTATGATGATGAGTCGAACCCTAAGAGAGCTGCACAGCTTGCAGAAAGATTAATTTCACAAGATGGTGTTGAGTTTATGCTTGGCCCATACAGTTCAGGTCTTACAAAAGCGATTGCACCAGTAACTGAAAAATATGGTGTTCCAATGGTTGAGGCAAATGGTGCATCTAGATCTTTGTTTACTAAAGGTTACAAATATCTATTTGCGGTACTAGCCCCAGCAAACTTATATCTTGATGTAGCGATTGAAACAGCAGTTGAGCTAAATGGTGGAAAACCAGTTAGAATTGCTCAAGCTTTTGAACAAGATGCTTTTTCACAGGATGTTAGATTAGGTATTTTAGATGCTGCAGAAAGAACTGGATCTGAAATCATCATTGATGACAAACTGCCTAAAGAGTTAAATGATATGGCTGCAACTTTGGTTAAAGTTAAACAAATGAAACCAGATGTTTTAGTTGTATCAGGTCATACCAAAGGTGCATTGACTGCAGTAAGACAAATTGCTGAAATGAAGGTTGATGTTCCGATGTTGGCTATGACTCACTGTGATGCAGCGAAATTATCAAAACAACATGGTGCTAATTCTCAGTATGCACTATGTGCTTCTCAATGGCATAAATCTCTAACTTATAAAGATGATTTCTTTAAGGATGGAATGACCTATGCTGCAGACTTTGAGAAAGAGTTTGGATATGATCCACCATATCAATCTGCTGAGTCTTCAGCTGCGTTATTGGTGTTCAAAGATGCATTTGAAAGAGCTAATTCTTTTGATCAAAAGAAAGTAAGAGATGCTCTTGCAGCTACTAACATGCAAACATTCTATGGAAATATTAAATTTGCACCTGGTGGTCAGAACGTTGATAAGCCAATGGTACTTTTCCAAGTAATGTGTGATGATGCTGGTAAGTGTGAAAACAAAGTTGTTGCTCCATTAAAATGGGCATCTGCTAAGTTAATTCACCCAATGCCTAAGTGGTCTGAAAGATAATAATTAAAAATTGAGCCCCCTAGTAATAGGGGGCTTTTTTTTATATAAACCAAAAAAGATTTTATGGATTTTCTTGTATTTCAATATCCAATGATAACCGTTCAAGCTTGCTTGGATGGCATTCTTTTAGGAGTATTATTCGCATTGATTGCATATGGAATGGCACTTCAGTGGGGTGTTATGAATATAATTAATATTGCTCAAGGAGATCTTGTTATTTTAGGAGGATATATTGCATACTTTATGTATCTTTACGGTATTCATCCAGCATGGGGAGTAATTGTTGCTCCAATCATAATGTATTTCGTAGGTATTGCGATCTATAAACTGGTTATAAATAAAGTAGTTGATAGAGACTTATTCATCTCAATTTTAGCTACCTTTGGAATAAGTATTTTATTCATGCAATTAATGAACTTTGCATTTGGTGCAGATGTCGTGCTTGCAAACTCGCATTACGGTACAACAATGTTGTTTGATAACAATGTTGTTCTTCCTAATTCAAAAATATTTTCAGCATTTATCAGTATTTTATTTGCAGTTTGCTTAGTGATTTATATGAAAAAATCTAAGCTTGGACGAGCAATTAGAGCAACTGCTCAAAACGCACGTGCTGCAAAAATTTTAGGAGTAGATACTGAAAAAGTATATGCGGCGACTTTTGGAATTAATGCTGCTTTATGTGGTGTAGCTGGAGCTTTAATCTCTATAACATTTACTATTCATCCTTATATGGGTTTACCTTATACGATTAGATCTTTTATGATTGTTATTGTTGCTGGTTTAGGAAACTTACCAGGTGTCGCTATGTCAGGAATGGGATTGGGAGTTTTTGAGGAATTTGCAGATTACATTTTAGGAACAGAATTTAGAATTGGATCAGTATTTTTATTACTAGTTTTAATTTTAGTTTATCGAAGATTTAAACTTTCAAGAAAAAGAGAGTACTTAAAATGAGGAAAGTTAAAATTAATGATAATCAAGGTCAATCAGTTGAAGTTGACATAGATAAATTTAAAAAACACTTAGATGAATATCATTCATCAGGCTCAAGTGTGCATGATGAAGATGGTCATTATTTTACAGTTGATCAAAATTTCAGAGAAAAAATTAATAGTCTATATGAACAAAAATAATTTAATACTTTATATAGGAATTTTAATATTTGGTTTAGCAGCACCATTTATATTTCCAGCATTTAAAGTACAATTATCAATTCTTTGCATTCTAATTGTTCTTGCAACTACTTGGAATATCCAAGGAGGGGAGATGGGATACAATACATTTGGAAATATTTTGTTCTATGGACTGGGTATGTATTTGTGTGCTTCAGTTCAAGTTGGAATGTTTTTTCCATTAGCAGAGTGGACAGAAAGTGGTGGTGAAAAAACATTTGTACATACTCCTACCCAATTTTTCCAAGGTATGGCAATGGGACTTGTTGTTGCTGCAGTAGTTCCAACTATTGTTGCTGGTTTAATTGGTTATGCAATTTTAGGATTGAGAGGTCACTACTTTGCTATTTGCACTCTAGGATTAGGAGTAGCTGCTGGTGAAATTTCTGGAGGAATTGAAATTATTGGAGCAGGGCAAGGTTTTACCACTCCACCTTTTCCTAATGTAGGAGGCTTAGAAGCTAGAGGAGAGTTCTTCTATTTTTTAAGTTTCTTAGTTTTGATACTTACATTCGTTACAGTCAAAGCAATTTACTCTACTAGATTTAAGTTAATCCTTAATGCAATCAGAGATAATGAAGACAAGGCTGAAGCTATGGGAATTGCAACAATGAAATATAAAATTATCGGTTGGATGATTTCTGCATTTTTCTGTGGTCTTGCAGGAGGAATAATGGGTGGACTAGTTGGATATATCGATTCTACAGATGTTGCTTTTGACGGAAGAGAAATGGGAGTGTTCATGGTTTTGATGGCAATATTAGGTGGTAAAGGAACCCTTTGGGGACCAGTTATTGGTGCAACAATATTCCATATTTTTAAAGAAGGATTTTGGACGTTCTTCCTAGGCTGGCAGTATGTAGCCTTGGGAGTTTTAATTGTGGTGATTGTAATTTATTTCCCTGAGGGATTAATGGGATGGTTGAGAGAAAAATATCCTCACAGATTTGGAGAAGTAGTTGATGAAGCTGATCGAAAGGCTCAGGTAGAGATAAAATGAGTATTTTAGAAGTTAATAATGTTAGTAAATCTTTTGGAGGAGTAAAGGCTAATGTTGATATCTCCATGTCAGTTGAAAAAGGTAAAATTGTAGGATTGATTGGTCCAAATGGATCAGGAAAAACAACTTTGTTTAATTCAATTGTAGGCACTTATCCAATTGACCAGGGTTCAATTAAATTTAACGGAAAAGAAGTTTCTGAACTTCCTGTTCCCGTAATAGCAAAGCTAGGATTATTAAGAACATTTCAACAAACAAGAATTTATGGAAAATTGAACTGCATTGATAATATGCTTATTAGCCATAAAGGTAGTGATGAAAGTATATTAAAACTGTTTTCTAAAATACCTCAAGAGCTTACAGAAAAAGCAGAAAATTTATTAAATTTCGTAGGTTTATATCAAAAGAGAAAACTAAGAGCAGGAGATTTATCATTTGGACAACAAAAACTTCTAGAGCTTGCTATGGCATTAATGAATGAACCAGAAATGTTATTATTAGACGAACCTACAGCTGGGATAAACCCAACATTAATTAATGGAATTATAGATAGATTAATAAAAGTAAATCAAGATTTTGGAATTACGCTTCTAGTTATAGAACATAATATGAGAGTAATAATGCAATTAGCTGAAAATATATTTTGTTTGGCACATGGTAAAATGTTGGCGAATGGCTCACCAGATGAAATTAAAAACGACAAAAGAGTTGTCGACGCATATTTAGGAGCTCAATAATGTCTAATCAATACGAAGTTTTAGGAAAAGCTCCAACGCCAGAAGATTTAAAAAAATTATCTCCAGATGAAATACATTTAACGATAAAAAAATTAAATGCCGGATATGGTAAAATGGAAATTTTACATAATTTTGATTTATTTGTGAATAAAGCACAATCATTGTGTTTGATTGGACCAAATGGAGCTGGTAAATCTACAATTCTTCATTCAATTTATGGATTTACAAATATCTTCTCTGGTCAAATTGAAATAGAAGGCAAAGAAATTACAAATCTTACACCAGCTGAAAAATTAAAATCTGTTGGAATTGCATATATTTTACAAGATAACTCAGTCTTCCCAGATATGACAGTTGAAGAAAACTTGTTAATGGGTGGATATATTAAAGATAAAACAGAGGAGTCATTTGAAGAAGCTGAAAGAATTTTAGAAAAATATGAGAGATTGAGGAATAGAAGAAATCAGCCTGCAAAAGTTTTATCTGGTGGTGAAAGAAGATTATTAGAAATTTCTAGAGCACTAGTAATGAAACCATCAGTATTGTTGGTTGACGAACCATCAATTGGTTTAGAGCCAAGATATATTGATATGGTTTTTGAGATACTTAAAGATCTTCAGCAAAATGAAAAGAAAACTATAATATTAGTTGAACAAAATGCCAAAAAAGGTTTAGAATTTGCAGACATTGGATATGTATTAGTATCTGGACAAACTGCAATAGCTGGCAAAGGGGATGAATTGTTACAAAACCCTGATGTCGGTAGACTATTCCTTGGTGGCTAATGATAAATAAAGATTTTTTTTTTAAAGGTTATAAATCAATATTAGCACATGATAGTCCAGCAATAGCATTAGGTTGTTGTTTTATTGCTATAGGAGCACTTTTAAAAAATCTTGGCTTCAATATTCAAGAAAGCATTTTTTCTACAATGCTGACTTACGCTTTGCCAGGATCTTTGGTTATGGCAGAGTCTTTATTGGTTGGTGCTTCTTTGTTAAATATTTTTTTAGCAGTTTGGTTTGTTAATGCTCGTTTATATCCAATGGCTGTTTCTTTGTTTCCATTAATGATGCATGAAGAACAACCAAAGTGGAAATATTATTTTTCATGCCATTTCATAGCTGTATCGGCTTGGTTGATTATGAAGAGTAATTATAAGGCTATTCCAGAAAAATATAGAATTGATTATTGGATAGGGATTGGAAGCGCAACTTGGAGTGTTGCTGTAATTGGTACTTTAATAGGTTTCTATTTTTCAGAATATTTAAATAAAGAAATGATGATGGGTTTAGCTATTTTAAATCCTGTTTATTTTTTATGCATGATGGTAGGAGCGTCTAAGACAAGACAAGTTACTTTATCAGTTTTACTTGGAATTATTTTAGGACCTGTTTTTTATTTTTTTTCACCAGAATGGTCTATTTTATTAGGTGGAGTAGTTGGTGGTACTATTGCTTATTTAGTAGGGGAAAAAAATGTCAACTAGTATCGTTTTAGCAATTTTGGTGACGTCCCTGGCAACTTTTTTATCAAGATTTCTTGGGGCAGTAAGCTCAGAGGGTATAAAAGAAACTTCTAAGATATTTAAATGGTTTAACTGTTTAGCTTACGCAACTTTAGCAGCTCTAATTGCAAGAACAATAATTTTTCCAGTTGGTGTAATGGATGACTCAAGCTACTTAGTAAGATTTGTTGTTGTTGTGCTATCCTTAACTGTTTTTTTTATTTTTAAAAAAAATTATGTTTATCCCACAATTTTCTCTGCCATTAGCATGGCAATATTAGTCAATTATTTCTAAATAAAATTGATTTATTAAAAAAGTTAACTTAAGGTTTCTTATGGAAAAAATACCAGGTTTAGAAATTCAAGAACATGATAAATCAAAAAGAATTTTAAATATAAAAATTACTGATGAGATTATTAAGAAATTAGTTTTTCCATTTAATAAATTCGACTTAACAGCTTTAGAACTAAAGCCTTTTACAAGGTTTACAATAGCAAAAAGTTTAGATGATTTAACAGAAAATCAACTTAGTAAACTAATGAACTCAATAATTAGAGATCGTTCAACTGGTTGTTTTATAATTGGACCAAAAAATATTTCACAAAAAATTGATGATAAATTTTTAGTAAAATTATCAACTGCAATAGCTTATTTAATCGGAAATCCTAACCATGACTCAATGGCAGGAAAATATTATGCTCGTTTCCATGTTAAACACGAAGATGCAAGTGATTCTTATTTAAGAAAAGCTTACCGTAATATGGATCTCCATACAGATGGAACTTATGTTAAAGAAATTACAGACTGGTTAATTATGACAAAGTTAGAAGAAGAAAACGTAGAAGGTGGAGAAACTGCTATGTTGCATTTAGATGATTGGGAACATTGCAAAGAATTATCAAATGATCCTGTGGGTAAACAAGAATTTCTTTGGAGTTCACCTAAGAGTAAAAACGTAGATTATAAAGTTGAGCATCCAGTTTTTTCTTCAGATGATAAAGGAAGACCACATATTTCATATATTGACCAATTTCCTGAACCAAAAAACATGGAACAAGGCAATTTTTTACAGAGATTATCTGACGCTCTGGAAGGAAGTGAAAATAAAGTAATTACAAAGTTACCGGTTGGTTGCTCTATAATTGCAAATAATTATTTTTGGCTTCATGGAAGAAAACCTTTCAAAGAAAATAAAGAATTAAGCAGAGAATTGTTGAGAATTAGAGGATCTTTTTTTGTTAATTAATTCAATATAATCAATATAAAGTAACCAAAATATTATGATTATAGGTTTTATTGGTACGGGTAAAATTGCATCTTCAGTAATAACTGGAATATGTAAATCTAATTTCAAATATAAAAAAATAATAATTTCTCCAAGGAATAAACAGATTGCCAAAAGTTTAAAAAAAAAGTTCAAAAAAATAGTTATTGCTAAAGATAATCAACAAATTGTTGATCAATCTAATTGGGTATTTTTATCTATTACACCTACGGTGGGAGAGAAGATAATTAAAGATTTAAAATTTAAGTCTAGTCAAACAATTGTTAGCTTTATATCTACAATTACTCTATCACAGTTAAAAAAAGCCATTAAAGTAAAAGCAAAAATAGTAAGAGCAATTCCTTTGCCACCAATATCATTAAAGAAAGGACCAGTTCCAATATGTCCACCAAATTCAAAAGTAAAAGCTTTTTTTAATCATTTAGGAACTACTGTAGAAATTAAAAATGAAAAATCTTCAATAAACTTTTGGTCTACTTCTGGAATGATGGCACCTTTTTATGAAATGCAAAGAGTAATGTCTGATTGGTTAATTAAAAAAGGGGTAAAAAGAAATAATGCTCAAAAATATATAACTTCTTTGTTTTTAGCTTTGTCAGAAGATGCTGTTATACATTCTAAAGAAAACTTAAGAGAGTTAGTTAAAGAATCGCAAACACCTAAGGGATTAAACGAGCAGGGTGTCAATGAATTGACAAAAGCTGGTTTTTATAAATCATTAGAGAAAACTTTAAATAGTATTTACAAAAGATTAGATAAATAAATGTCTGAAAATATTTTAGAGATCAATAATTTATCAAAGTATTTTGGAGGACTTGCTGCAGTTTCTGATTGTTCTATTAAAGTTAAAAGAGGAACTATAACGGGTATAATTGGTCCAAATGGATCTGGTAAAACAACTTTATTTAATTTAATTGCTGGAAATTTAAAATCTTCAGGTGGGAGTGTAACATTTGATGAAGAAAATATCACAGATGTTCCATCTTATGAATTGTTCTCAAAAGGATTGCTTAGAACTTTTCAAATAGCACATGAGTTTTCAAATTTGTCTGTTCTAGAAAACTTAATGATGGTTCCAGGAAATCAATCAGGTGAAAAGCTAATGACAGCATTATTTAAGCCAGGGTTAGTTGCAAAAGAGGAAGCAGAAGTTAAAGAAAAAGCAAAAGAAGTAGTTGAATTTTTAAATTTAGGACATCTGTCAAATGAGCTTGCAGGTAATCTTTCTGGAGGACAAAAAAAATTGTTAGAACTTGGAAGAACCATGATGGTTGATGCAAAATTGGTGTTATTGGATGAAGTGGGAGCAGGAGTAAATAGAACTTTGTTAAAAGATCTAGGCACTGCAATCGAAAAGCTAAATAAAGAAAAAGGTTATACTTTTTGTATGATTGAGCACGATATGGATTTTATAGGGAGATTATGTGATCCTGTAATTGTTATGGCTGAAGGGTCAGTTTTATTTGAGGGTTCTGTTGAGGAAGCTAAAAAAGATGAAAAGGTAATAGAAAGTTATCTTGGCAGAGGATCAAAATTAAAGGATGAAGTTTAATGGCATATTTTGAAGGAATAGAGATGACTGGTGGTTATGGAAATGGACCAGATATAATTAATTCTTGTTCTGTCGAAGTAAACAAAGGAGAAATTGTTTCTATCCTAGGACCTAATGGTGCTGGAAAATCTACAGCTATGAAAGCAATGTTAGGTTTATTAAATTTAAAATCTGGATCAGTTAAAATTGACGGTAGAGATATTTCAAAACTTTCTCCACAAGATCGAGTTAAACAAGGAATTTCATTTGTTCCTCAAACCAAAAATGTTTTTGCGGGAATGACAGTTGAGGAAAATTTAGAAATGGGGGCCTTTTTAGTAAACTCTGAGATAAAAAATATTATTGAGGAAATTTACGAACTATTTCCGATCCTTAGAGAAAAAAGAAACCAAATGGTAGGTGAATTATCTGGTGGTCAAAGACAACAAGTTGCACTTGGAAGAGCGTTAATGATTAAACCAACAGTGTTAATGCTGGATGAACCTACCGCAGGCGTATCACCAATTGTTATGGATGAATTGTTTGATCATATCGTTAAAGTTAAAAGAACTAATGTTGCTATTTTAATGGTAGAGCAAAATGCTAAACAAGCATTAAATATTTCTGATAGAGGTTATGTATTGGTTACTGGAGAAAATCGTTATTCAGGGACTGGCAAAGAATTATTGAACGATCCAAGAGTAAGAAGCTCTTTCTTAGGAGGATAGTATGGATCTTATTAATGCAATAATTCTTTTACTAAATTATATTTTTATTCCAGGACTTACTTACGGTTCTCAATTAGCTTTAGGTGCAATTTTTGTTACTTTAATTTACGGAATTCTCAGATTTGCTAATTTTGCAACTGGAGACATGATGTCATTTGGAACCATGATGACAATATTATTCACTTGGTATTTTCAATCTTTAGGTATTTCTCTTGGAGTTCTGCCTACAGCATTAATTGCACTTCCATTTGGAATTTTTTTTATGGTCCTATACATGCTTACAATCGATAAATTTGTTTTTAAGTATTACAGAACTCAAAAAAGTCCTCCAGTTCAGTTTGCTATGGTTAGTATTGGAGTGATGTTTGTTACTCAAGCAGTTGTTAGAATTATAATAGGTCCAGGAGATAGAAGGTTTTTTGATGGAGAAAAATTTATTATCAAGGCTAGAGAATTTAAAGAAATGACAGGTTTAAACGAAGGACTTGCCCTTAAATCTACTCAGGTCATTACTATTTTTGTTACAATAGTTTTAGTCTCTTTATTATTCTGGTTTTTAAATAAAACTAAAACAGGAAAAAGCATGAAAGCTTACTCTGATAACGAAGATCTTGCTTTGCTTTCAGGAATAGATCCTAAAAAAATAGTATTGGTAACCTGGGTAATTGCAGGAATTTTAGCCACTATTGGAGGAGCTTTGTATGGTTTAGATAAAAGTTTTAAACCTTTCACTTACTTTAACAATATGCTTCCCATTTTTGCTGCAGCAATCGTTGGAGGAATTGGAAATCCTTTCGGTGCATTTTTAGGTGGCTATGTGATTGCTTTTTCAGAAATTTTATTAACATATGCATATAAGAAATTTTTTATGTACATATTACCTGAAAGTATGGAGCCAGAGGGATTAGTTCAATTACTTTCGACAGATTACAAATTTGCAGTTTCATTTTCAATCTTGGTGATTGTGTTACTTTATAGACCATCAGGGATATTCAAAGGGAAAGTATTGTGAGAAAAAATTTAAACGTTATTGCAGCATACAGTATCATGATGGTTTTAATTCTATTAGTTGGAATTTTTCAATCATGGAATATTGCATTATCAATATTTAATCTTTGCTTAATTTCAGCAGTCATGACCATGGGTGCAAACATACAATGGGGCTATGCTGGTTTAATTAATTTTGGAATAATGGGATACACTGCTTTAGGGGGGCTTGCTGCAGTAATAATTTCAGTTGATCCAGTTCAAGAAGCATGGAGAGCTGGTGGATTTGATATTTTAATGTGCTTATGGCTCATCATTGTAATGGTTTTAGTTATCAGATTTATTTTGAAAAATTTTGAAAAATCAAAACTAAGAACTTACAGTATTGCAGCTCTGATTATTGCAGCTATCATAATTATCAGAGTTACAGCGGAACCAGGTATTGAAAAAATTGAAGCTGTAAATCCTGCAACTACTGGTTTTCTTGGTGGGTTTGGTTTACCTATCATTTTCTCCTGGATCGTAGGTGCATTATTTGCTGGAGGTTTAGCCTTTATAGTTGGAAAAGTTGCTTTAGGTTTAAGAGCTGATTATCTAGCAATTGCAACACTATTGATTTCAGAAATTGTAATAGCAATAATTAAGCATGAAGACTGGTTAACTAGAGGTGTTAAAAATGTAATCGGCTTAAAGAGACCTGCTCCATATGAAGTCGATCTGCAGACCACTGATTGGTTTATAAATTTAGTAGAAAAGTTTAAATCTAGTAAGTTAGATCTAATTACTGATTTATCCGAAAGACAAGCAGCGTTAAATCAATTTGTAATCGAAGGTTCTTCAATATTTGTTAAACTATGCTACTCAGGTTTGTTTTTAGTTGTTGTTATAGTACTTTTAATTCTTACTCAGAAAGCTCTTTATTCTCCATGGGGAAGAATGATGAGAGCAATAAGAGATAATGAAGAAGCAGCAAATGCTATGGGTAAAAATGTTGTGAAACAACATTTGCTAATATTTATTTTAGGTTCAGCAATTGTTGGAATTGCAGGTGCAATGCTAGTAACTCAGGATGGATTATTTACACCAGGAAGTTATAGACCAATGAGATATACATTCTTAATTTGGGTCATGGTCATAGTTGGAGGAAGTGGAAACAACTTTGGTGCAATTTTAGGTGGTTTTGTTGTATGGTTTTTATGGATTGAAGCAGCACCAATTTCAATGTTTTTAATTAACTTCTTTACAGCAGGTATTCCTGAAACAAATGCTATCAAAGCTCATCTTATTGAAAGTGTTCCTTATTTTAGATTTTTATTGATGGGTTTAGGTTTGTTGTTCATAATGAGATACCGACCTAAAGGTATACTTCCAGAAAAAATAGAAATAAAATAATTAAACATGAAATATATTATTTTAGGTGCTGCAATTGCTTGGGCTATGTATATGGCTGACAAGTATATGTTTTAATGAACAGAAATCTTTCGCTACTTATTTCAAGTCAGGTTTTTGGTTTCACAGCAGCCAATGTAACAGTTTTTTTAAGCGGAATAATTGGAAGTCAGCTTTCAACTATTAAATCACTAGCTACTTTTCCTCCTTCAATTTATGTAGTTGGTATAGCAATCTCTACTATTTTTGCTGCGAAAGTTATGTCAATTATTGGCAGACGTTTAGGTTTTGTTTTGGCATCTATAGGTAGCTCTTTAGCTTGTTTACTTGCTGCTTACTCAATCTTTATTAATAGCTTCATAATATTTTCATTTTCTTGTTTTCTACTTGGTACTGGAATGGCTTTCATTCATCAGTATAGATTTGCAGCAGCTGAAACAGTTGAAAAAGACAAAGCACCCAAGGCAGTTTCTATGCTTTTGTTAGCTGGAATTGTCTCTGCATTTATAGGAATTACTTTAGCAAATAAAACAAAAGATTTAATTAGTGATCATGTTTATGTTGGATCGTATATCGCATTAGCATGTCTTACTATTATGCCTGCAATTTTTTTAAGTTTTTATAAAAATTCAAAAATTACTAATAAAAATAATTCAACATATTCCAATGTTAGGACTTACAAAGAATTTGTTTCTGATCCAAAATTTTTACAAGCAATGGTAGCTGCTACTTTTGGTTATGTGGTTATGGCATTTTTAATGACAGCTACTCCAATTAGTATGCATTATGTCCATAAATTAAGTGTAGACAAAGTTGGACTGGTTATCCAATTTCACGTACTTGGAATGTTTCTTCCATCATTGGTCACAGGTAATCTAATAAAGAGATTTGGTTTTTCAAATATAATGTACATGGGGGTATTTTTTTATGCTTTGACAATATCATTAAGCTTATTTGAACCGACTTTTATAAATTATTTTGCCTCATTGATATTTTTAGGTATAGGATGGAATTTTCTATATATCTCAGGAACTAGCTTGTTAGTAACCACTTACAATGAGCAAGAAAAATTTAAAGCCCAAGGATTTAATGATCTAATAGTTTTTTCTGCTACAGCAATTGGAAGTTTATCAGCAGGAATTTTAATTTCATTGTTGAGTTGGAAAATAGTAAATTTTATGTGTATTCCTTTTTTGATAATTATTTTATTTGTAATTTTAAGAGCAGATATAAAAAAAGCCCCAGCAAACTAATTTACCAGGGCTTTTTAAAATAAGATTTAAATTATCTTTGTTTTTTAGTTTTGAATTTTCCGCCTTTAACTTCTTGCTCTAAGAAAGAACCTTCAGCTTCACCAACTTCAGTAAAAGATACTCCAGTAGCACCTTCATAATTTATCTTTTTACCTTTTGCTAGTAAGTCTAAACCTTTCTTTAATTCACCTGGGTAGATTTTAGTACCAGGAGCGTTAGCAACATCCATCACATTTTTTGCAATAGATGCTCTGTCAGCAGAATTACCCGCTTGCATTGCAAGGACGATTAAAGCAGCTGCATCATAAGACTCTCCAGTGTAAGGACCAGATGAATCTATACCACCAGCTTTTGCAACTTCTGCAAATACACCAGCACCTTTACCAGTAGAACCTGGTAGAGATCCAAATGACTTGCTTAGGTCTTTTCCGAATGCATCAACTAATGATTGACCAATCATACCATCTGATAAAACGAAAGTATCAAATGCACCAGAGTCTAAAGAAGCCTGAATAATTCCTTTTCCTCCTTGGTCAAGATAACCAATAACTGCTACAGCATCACCACCAGCAGAAGCAAGAGTTGCTACTTCTGATGAGTAATCTGCTTTACCATCTTCATGAGCAGTTACAGTTGTAACTTTAATACCATGAGCTTCAACTGCTGCTTTGTAAACATCAGCTAAACCTTTTCCATAGTCATTGTTAGTATAAGTGATTGCAACGCTTTTTACTTTTCTGTCTTTAGTAATGTCAGCTAAGATTTGACCACCTCTAGCATCTGATGGAGCAGTTCTAAAGAAATATCCATTATCATCTAGAGTAGTTAATCCTGGAGAAGTTGCTGAAGGTGAAATCATTACTACACCGTTTGGTACAGCAACATTTGTTGCAATAGCACCTGTTACACCTGAACAGTCAGCTCCCATAATTGCAGCTACACCACCTGAAATTAAACCTTCAGCTGCTGCTGTTGCTGCTGCTGAGTCAACACAAGTTGAGTCTGCTCGCATTGCTTCAATTTTTTTTCCACCAAGTAATGAACCTGAATCTGAAGCTTCTTTAAATGCAAGCTCTGCAGATGCAGCCATAGCTGGAGTAAGAGATTCAATAGGACCTGTAAATCCTAAAATGATTCCCATTTTGATCGAATGTCCGTCTGCCATAACGTTTGAACCAAAGCTTGATACAAACATAAATGCAGCGATAAATAGTTTTCTCATTATCTTCCTCTTTATTGTTAACAATTTATAAAATCTAATTTAAGTATGAATAATCTGAATATTCAATGACAAAATTGGCTTATTTTAAACTATTATCTGATAGAGAATGGGTCTAAAGATGGTTCATCTGATGTGTAGAACCAAGTTGTTTTTACTCTTGTGTAATCTTTAATTGAGTCAATTCCTGCCTCTTTACCGTATCCACTATCCTTGATACCTCCAAATGGAGCTGACGGTGAAATTAATCTGTAAGTGTTTACAAAAGTAATTCCTGCTCTGATAGCATTGGATACCCTCATGCCTCTTGCAAGATCGCTGGTGTATACACCTGAAGAGAGACCATATTGATTATCATTCATTAATTTTATCACTTCTTCTTCAGTATCAAATTTCATAACTGATAAAACAGGTCCAAATAATTCGTTTTCTGCTACTGGTAAGTTATGATTTTCACATTCAATAATAGTTGGAGGAAAATAATAACCTTCATTTGAAAAAGAATGTCTTTTACCTCCACATTTAATTTTACCACCTTGTTCAACAGTTAATTTAATATTTTTTTCTATTACCTCTAATTGTTTAAAGTTACTTAATGGACCCATCTCAGTATCGGGATCCATTGGAGCACCAATTTTAATTTTTTCTGCTCTAGCTGCTAACTTGTCTAAAAATTCGTTATAAATTCCTTTTTGTAAATATAATCTTGAACCTGCTATACAACTTTGACCGCTAGCTCCAAATATTCCAGCAGTAATTCCATTAATAGCATTTTCTTGTTTAGCATCATCAAAGACTGCAACAGGACTTTTTCCTCCTAACTCTAAACTTACTTCAGATAAATTCTCAGCAGAATTTCTAATTATATGTCTTGCTGTTTCAGGTCCTCCAGTAAAAGCAACTTTCTCAACTAAGTTATGAGTAGTCAATGCTTTACCACATGGATCTCCAAAACCAGAAACTACATTAATTACACCTTTGGGTATTCCAGTTTCCTCAACAAGTTTTGCAAATTCAAACATTGTTGCTGGAGCTAATTCAGAACATTTGATTACCACTGTATTACCCATAGCCAAAGCAGGAGCAACTTTTGTTGCAGTTAAAAACATTTGAGAATTCCAAGGAATGATAGCTGCAATAACTCCTATTGGAATTCTAGTTGTAATTGCTTGAATATTTGGTTTATCTATTGGAAGAACTGTTCCCTCAACTTTGTCAGCTAATCCTGCGTAATAATCATAATATTCAGCAATGTATTTTGCTTGTTGATAAGTTTCTCTGTACAATTTTCCTGTATCAATTGTTTCAATCTTACCTAGCAATTCAGAATTCTCTCTAAGCTTGTTTCCAATAGCTCTTAAAAATTTTGCTCTATCTCTTGCAAGCATTTTTGGCCATTCCCCTTCAAAAGCTTTTTGCGCAGCTTTTACAGCTCTGTCTACATCGTTTGCACTAGCTTCTGGAACTACACCCCATGGCTTATTATCTTCTGGATTTAAAGTTTCAAAAGTTTTTTTTGTATCAGAGTCTACCCACTGACCATCTATAAACATTTGATATTTTTTTAATTTAGACATTATTTATATGTTTCATTATTGCATTATTTACTTCGTCTGCATATTCAATAGTACACAAATGCTTTCCATTTTTAATTTCAATATATGTTGAGTTTTGAATATCTTTATTTAAATTTTTAGACATATCAGGTGTAGATCCTGGATCATCTGAGCCTGTAATTATTAATGTATTAGTTTTAATATTTTTTACATTTTCAAGATTATCTTTGTAATTCGCAAATAACTCATAAGCTTTTATAAAATTTTCTTGGTCCTTTCCCTTTTTGTTAAGAATTTTCATAAACTCATCATATAATTCAGGATTTTGTTCAAGGTACTTATCTGAAAACCATCTCTTCATTGCCATTTGAGAAATAGGCATATTTTTTTTTGCTAAATTGACCCTATCAACAACATTTTGTCTTTCCAAATCTGTCCTTTTATATGTAGTGGAAATCAATGTTAAGGAATTTAAATAATTTTCAAATTTTGATGCAAATTCTATTGCTATTAACGATCCAATAGAAAATCCAATTAAATTAAATTTCTCTATTTTTAAGTTATTTACTAGATTTGACAATTGGTTGGTAAAATTTTCCATTGATAAATTTGGCTCTTTAAAGGGTGTTTTCCCATGTCCTAAAAGATCGTAAGTTATAAATGAATTGTCCTTGAAAAATTCAATTTGTGGTTTCCACATTTGTTGATTTAAACCAACACCATGAATAAAGATCAGAGGTAAAGAATTTTTATTATTAAAATAATAATGATTTTGATTAGTATCAAAATTATAAGACATCAATTAATTATCAATGCCCATCTCTTTCATATCTTGATATCGATCACCAGTTCTTGCATGAGCTCTTCCCGTTGGAGCTCCACCTATAGCAACAACTATTTCATCTTCATTAGGCGCATCATGAATAGTAAATTCATGGGTTAAATAAAAAGGTCTTAATCCAGCATCAGTTTTATGCATCATTGGAATTGAAATTTTTGCTCCTGCAGGACCTCTTGTATTTGTAAAGCTTAAATAAGAAGTTCCACCGACAGCGTCTCTAAATTTATTTCCAAATCTAAGAGTATGAATAAATGCAGATGCATGTTCTATTTCACCATTTAATCCTACCATCGCTGCCTTACCGTAGGCTAAAATTTTTTCACCTGATCCAATTTCTTTAGTTAATTCTGGTACTAATAGGTCTCCTAATTGAGGTGCAAGATCTAATATTTCTGGTTTTAAATCTTCTACAAAACCTTTTCCAGCCCAAGGATTCTCTATAACAGCTGCAACAGAAACTAACAAAACAGGTTCATTTGCTTTTTTTCCACCTTCAATAAAAGTTTTATCTACAAACTTTGCAAATTTTCTAAGTTTTAGCTCCATGTGTTAACTCGCTTTTTGTATATTAGAATTAATAGGTTTTATATTTGGAATTACCTCTTCTGTAAATAATTTGATGCTTCTCATACAGTCTTCATGTTTGATACCAGGAAAGTTAGACCAAACTTGTAAATTTTGAAGATTTAATTCTTGCTGAAGTTCGTTTATTTTTTCTATTACAAACTCAGGTGTTCCAAATAAAAGATTTCTTTTATGAAGAAATTCATAATTTAATAAATCTAATTTATTTTTAGTCTCAGGCAATTTTTCATCTGGGTCCATATGGTTTCCTAACCCCCTCCAATGACAGACCCATCTCATATAATTTACAATATGTTCTCCAGCCATTTTTTCTGCTTCTTCCATAGTTTCTGCAACAAACATGTCTCTAACCAAACTTATACCTTCACCTAAAGGAACATCTCTGTTTTCAGCTTTAGATTTTGCTTCTTTAAAAATTTCAAATCTTTTTTTCAAAGCTTTTACAGTTGGGATCCACATAATTGTATTAAGTCCATTTTCTGCTGCCCACTGAATTGATCTTTCTCCATCAACCACTTGTGATATTGGTGGAAATGGTTTCTGATAAGGTTTTGGTAATACAGATATTTGTTTTAGTTCGTTTGTTTTTAAATCCACAACATTTTCTTTGGGAGGACTCATGTCGTGTTGCCAAATAAAATTAGGAGATGGATAAGTATAAAATTCTCCTTGATGAGAGAAAAAGTCTTCAGACCATGCTTTTTTCATTATTTCTAATGTTTCTGAAAAAAGTCTAAAATTTTTTGCCTGATCTTTTAGGTCAGCTTCTTTATTCATGTTGATTGCTTCTCTACCGTAAACACCTCTACCAATACCGACCTCAACTCTACCTTTAGACATTTGGTCGAGTGTAGCGATATCTTCAGCAAGTCTTATTGGATTATGAAATGTGATTACGTTACATGCTTGCCCTAAACGAATATTTTTAGTTCTGGCCGCAGCATCTGTACACATCATTAAAGGATTAGTACAGGACTCCATCCCCTCATGATTAAAATGATGTTCCGTGTACCAAATAGAATTCCAATTATTTTGGTCGCAATATTCTGTGATTTCTCTAGCTTCGTCTAAAAGCTGAGTATAAGGTTTCTTGTCCCAGTTGGTAGTATTACAAAAATATCCAAAGTTCATAAAGCCTCCTTTAAAAATTAATTTAAAGACGACCGATCCCGCTTTCGCTATGTCTAGCGCTGAGTTATGTGTACGTTCTTCTTCAATAACCATAACACTTTTAGAGATCTCTAGGAAGACAAATAGTTATCTGGAGGTCGACCAAGGGTGTTTCACCATGATTCTATGTTCTTTTTTATGACGTTTTGAAGGTCTGCTGCAACCAACTGGCATCAGCTGCAGCAAACGTAAGTAAATTGTAAGTAAATTCAATATAGAAATAGCAGCTGGAAATTCAACGAATATAAGTCCTGGAATTTTGCTTTAAACTATAGGTCAACCTAAAGTGTCACCAATAGAGCTTCCTGGTAGGCTGAACATCGTTCTCTTCTAGGTAGCTGTCATACTCATTTTTTGGTTGTGGAAATAATTCTTTATAATCAGTTTTAAATGGAATTGTACCTCGAGGCTGTGAGCTAATAGGCTCAAGACCAAGTGTTTGAATATGTGTCTTACTCATATTTTCAATACCATTACTGTAAGGTCTGACTATAGGTGTGTTTAGCTGCTTCTGCAGCCTCTCTCTTTTTTTCTGTTTAGCCAGTTCCACTGCTTCAGGAATTAAGTCTTGTACTTCAGGATCAACATTATGTTTTAGTTTAGCCAACATCTTCATTTCATTATGTTGTCTTAGTTGGTTTGAATATCTTGGATTTGTACTTGTAAAGTGATTACCTCTGTTCCGTTTTCTGGGTACGTGGGGACGATTTAAAGTTGGGGAATTAACTTTAATAGGACAGCCTCCTGTATCCCCGTTAAAAAAATATTTCCCCTCTTTTACGATATAGACGTCTGCATAGTGACCTCGCTTCATTCTCTTCTTTAAAGTATCCCTTGTAATACCTAGCTTTTTCGCAAAGTCTGATCTTGTTAAGTTGTACTTCTTATTTGTAGTCATTTATTTAGTTATTTTGGTTACCTTGAATTACATCCCCATCTTACTGGACGTGCACCATTTTTACTAACTCTATTAGTCCTTTAAAAATATCTTCTGAGACATGTGAGTAAACATTGATCCATTAAGCTTTATTTCACGTACTTGTCTCAGCTGTCTCAACTGTCTCAAGGGTTTTTCATTAATAGGATTATATATTTCATGCATCCCTCACAAAACAAAGAGGTTTTCTAAAAGTGGGTGAGTGAGTGAGACATGAGAAATTATTTTATGAGATCAAAAAAATCTTCCATTGATATTACTACAATAGGTTCTCTTGTGTTCATCTTCATAACCACACAAGGCATCAACTTATGGTTACCTTTAGCTGACTGTTTGTACCAGTCATAGATAGTTTTCATCTTGTTCTGGTTCTTACATTCGAACTGTACACCAACCAGCTTTTTAGCAACCTTAGACAACACAATATCAGGTCCATTTTGACCTGTAGCTGCTGTTAGAACATCCTTCTTTTTTAAATGCGGAAAACTTTTGAGAATTTTATCTCTAACCATATTCTGCAGCAGAGCTGATTTTCTTTTTTTACTAGTAGGTGTCATTAACAAACATCAAATCCTTTCCTAGTTTCATAAAGAATTCCAAGCTCTCTATCAGTCATGTCAGTAATAAGTTTACCTTCATGTTCTCGATGTTCCATTAGGTAAACTCGAGGTCTACTTCCGTTAGCGCATCTAAGTTGCACTGTCAGCTTACCATTAGGCCACTTGCAGCAATTATCTTTTAAATAAGATTCAACACTCTCGAGATTGAAATATAGATTTTTAAAATCTTGATGTTTTTTTAGAGCAAAGAAGGTTTTTTTAGTATTTAGAAAACCTTCATAAGACCAGTATTCATCAAGATCACCATTGTATTTTTTTGTCCATTCAGAGCAAAAAGGAAATGTTTTATCTGCAAAACACTCATCCATTACTTTGACGAAGTCATCTTTATTAGCATAGATAATATTCTCTTTAGCTTTGTTCATTGGTGCATCTTCAAAAAACATTTTTCTGTCGTAAGTGATGTCATTTAAAAGATGGTATTTAAACGCTGAAGGATCTTGAATAGCTTTAAGAATTGCATCTTTATCTTGCGCAAGACGCTGCACTATTTGCTCTTTTGGTTTATCAATATCAATGACAAATGTACGTCTGTCTTCTCCAGCAATATGCATTGGTTTATCTGAGTTAGAAAACATATAGAAGTTAGCTAAATTAGGTATATGGACAGGATCTTTAAATTTAGGATTTACCATTATTTCTGGCTCAGTAATTATGTCTTTTATTTTTTCAGATTTATCTTTCATTTTAGATGTGTTGTTCAGAGCAACTTCATTTAAAAAGATGGTTTGTGCGCCATCGATAATAGTAGAGTGACCATCTATTAACTGATCAAATTTTACATTGGTTCTAACATTAGCGGGGCCGAACATAGCTTGTACAAATAGTGCGAACAGACCTTTACCAACGCCATGAGCTTTTGAGTGCCAGATAGAGAACCATTGAGTTTTAAGTCCACCATAGCCAGTCTCTAAGTAGTGCTGGTGCTCACTTTCAGCATTTAAATTAAATGCCAGTTTTTGTTTCTCTATTTTCCAATTGTCTTCACCTAACAGGTAACAATAGTAGTCATCAAACTGCTGGTATTCACCTTTCACTGCTTTTAAATCAGGCTTTTGATAAATATTTAAATATTCACCTGGTTTAAATCCCTTGATTTCACCTGGTTCAATATAAACGACTCCTGGTGGTAGACCAGGATGGGTGAAGTAACTTTTAACTTTTGTTGTAGCTGAGTTTTTTAACAGCTCACCTGAAAAATCTTTGTATTCAGATTTATACCAGTCGTTCAGTTGTTCTTTTGAAAGAAATTGTTGATCACTAGTTTCATACCAACCCGTTCTGCTTAAAATATAAATGTGTGCAGCAACAAGTCCATCAGGAATGACGACAAGACCTTTTGCGTCTAAACAAGGTCTATGACCCGTCATTTCTTTTATCCATTTACTTTGACCATTGATAAAATATTTCTGGTCATATTTTTCACAGGTTTTTAAAACATGTTTTTCTTCTTTTAAGAAATCTCTTTCATTAAGCTTAGTAGCAAATTGCAGGTTCAGCTCTTCTAAAGATACGTCACATTCAAAATGTTTTTTATAGAGTGCAACATTGAATAATGCTTTTGATCTGCTTCCTACTTCTCCTTTACCCGTCATGCCCACTGCAGCGACTACAATTGGATGACTTCTGTATTTATACCTAAAGAAGAATTGCTGTAATGATAATGGATTTCCACCTGGTGAATAACAAACGTCATAATCAAATGAATAGGGTAGGAAGAACCATCTGCCGACTGCACCTTTTTCACTAGGAATTGTAGGTGCTGTTGAAACAGTATCTACTTTAATATTAAGTTTTTTGGCAACTTCTGCCTCTAAATTTTTAACGTATTCGTTAGCCTGTTCCACTGGCATTGGTTCATCAAAGAAATCTAAAACTCTCCATCTTTTACTAGGTGTTAAAAAACAAAAAAATCTAGTTCCAATTTTACTCCAAATTTCACCTGGAAATTTATCTACTGACAATGGAAGATCTATATCGATACCACCCCAGCTACACATCAAAGTCTCTTCATTAACAGGTGACAAACCTTTAAGTTGACCACTTAGGTGTGCTTCATAAGGAAAAGGTTGAGACTCTTCATGAGCATTCTTTTTTCCAGTTACTTTGTCGATATAATCTAAGGTGCCATGTTTATTTATTGCCCCTTTAAATATTTCTGAAAATTTTTTTACTTCTTCTAGATTAGGCATTACTTACGTCTCCTTTTACTTTTTAAATATTTGATGTAGTCATCTGTAGTTTTGAAATATCGCTTACCTTCACCTTTGATATACTTAACGATATACCTTCCGTTTCTTCGGTGATGGTTCATGTAATCACGATGATATTTTCTTCTTTTTTCTCTTCTTTCTAAGAGTTTTCTGTAGTCAGCTTTTTTTTCAGGTGTCCAAAATGCTTCAGTCATTGGCCTCCTTCTTTTTTTTGATAAGCTTCAATTTTTCAATTTTCTTGCCACTCTCCATCAGTGTCTGGTCAAACTCTATGGTGTAGTCTTGTATATATTTAAGCTTTTCTTTTTTAGTAAAGGTGATGACATCTGACTTAGTATCGATACCCATTTCATCAGCTGACCATGCAAAAGACATCATGGTGTCAAAGTCTCTTAGTTGCTTTTGGAATAATTTCTGATTTTTTTTGTAGACTGATAGGTTCTCCTGATACTCATTATACAGTCTGAGATATGCATCCGCATATTCCATAAGCATTTTAGCCAATAGCTCATTGTCTAAGTAGATTTGATTTATATGTTGCTGCTGTTTATTAAAATATTTTCTAAAAAATTTGGCTAATTTAGAATGTTCAATTTTAGCAGCTGGTTTTTTGTTCTGACTTACTGTCATTTATAGACTCCTTCGTTTTAGGATGAAGTGATCTATAAAAGAAAACCAGACTTTCTACTGTCTTCGATTGACTCAGATTTTCACCTGGTGCAATCTCTGCAGCAATCTCATTCAATTCAGAATAAGTTTTATTCTTCAAAGAAATACTATGAAAGTTGTACTTACAAGCCACTTACTTCTCCTTATTTTTTTTTGGATTAAACATTGCATTCATTCTTTCATGTCTTTCTATATTCTGAGCACCACCTAAAAGATAACTTATGCCACTATTTGCCAGTCTAAGTTTCTCTCTTTTGTTTTGCTCTTGAATTCGTTCAAAATTTTCTCTCTGTGATTTCTGTTCTGGTGTTTCTTTAAACATTTCTTTTAACTCTGCTAACTGATAGCTGACGTTAGGTTTTTCAAATGAGTTTGATTTAAATGTTGCAGTTGATGCGGCAACAGGTTTTTTTACAAAAGGTTTTGGTGTAGTAGGGGATGGTCTTTTAACACCTGGTCTTTCATTTAGTTGTCTTTTAATACTTTGAGTTTTATCATCATAAGTTTCCCAAATAGCATTGTGTTGACGAGCTTCATTTATATTTCCATAAACAATGTCTCTTTTATTATTTCTAAATACTGGTGAATTTGGTTTAGACAATGCTGGATCATAATGCACGATCATATCTGCTGGATTAATACCATCATAAATAACTGCATTTTTTATTAACTCTTTACCAAATGCATTTAGTGCACCTTCAGTTTTCTTTTTGTCAACTTTAGGTGTTACAACAGGTTCATCTTTTTCTTTACTCATGTTAATCCTTATCTTTACCTAGTGTCATCTTCAGCAGCATGTTTACAGTTTCTCTTTCAGCTGGACTTAAACTTTCCAAAGTTCGACCAGGCGTAAACTGACCAGCTAGATCTAATTTACGTATTGGCTTTTCACCTCTCATTTTTATTGCTTTAGCAAAATCAATGACTTTTCCTCCATCACTAAGCATCTGTCTAAGCTCATCTAAAGGTATAGTTTTTATAAATTCCTCTTCAGTTCCTTCAAAGCCACCTTCAACAGCTTCCTCATATCGCTGTTTCAAGTTTTGTCTTACAGATAGGAATAGTCCCTCAGGTGTTAAATCATCCAGTTTTGATGCTACTAGTTTTGATTCAGCTAGTTTATTTAATATTTTGGCAACTGATCCATCACTCTTAGCTTCCATCTTTTTATCTATTTGGTTTAATGTTTCCTTCATTAGTTTGTCTCCTTTTTTATTCGTTCCAAAAAGAATCTTTCAATTCCATAATCGAACAACTTGTGAAATTTACCATTGAGGACGATCCATTTGGTTTTGTCATCAGTCAATGGATTGTAGTCAACCAACTTTGGTTGCTTACGAAGTTCCTTACGGATCTTCTCTACAATTTTGTGATGGGTTGTTGGGAGAATAGCTTTAGGCATCCAACTCCTTTGTATAATACGAACATGCTGAATAGAACTTACAGTCCCAGCTATCTAAGATTAAATTATCTTTAATTGTTACTAGGTGACGTGGAACTCTTACAATACATGTCTTACCTTCAGAATTAAAATTCTCTAATCTTTTTAGACTGCCACCAAAGGTTCTTTGCGGCTTATGTTTTTTCCAGCCTAATCTTCTTAGATAAGTTTCATAAGTATCTTCTTGATTTGGTAAAAATCCAGTCTCTTTTGCGATATCACATAATGCATCAAACACTTGATCATAAGGTTGATCAGTTGCTAGTGCTATTGATCTAATTACACAATCACCTCTTTGTCTCTTAGATTTAAATCTACTTTCTTTTAAACCTCCGTCATTGTGTTTCCAAATATTTTTGGTTTTATTAAATATCATTTTTTCCATTATGCTATCTCTTCAAACCCTTCTGTTGCAGTAGATCCTTCGACCAGGTCAACAACTTGAATACCTTTTAATCGAAGAGTGCAGCCAACTCCAAGTGAAGCTGAATTGTAACTACTAGCATCAAACTTAACAGCCATTGTAGTACCAGACCAAACAGTTTTATCTTCACCTAGTGGTAACTTCTTCTTGTCAATAATTTTAGGTTTAAATTTAGATTTGAATTTGAACTCTATTTGATCATCTCCAATTTCTCTAAATGGTAATGGTGCTCTTTTAATTTTTTCAATACCAGGTTTTCTTTTGTGCTCATCTGCAACTTCTGCAGCAATACAACTTTTTATTTTTTTCACTAAAGGTTCAGCAGCATCTTTTGTAATTGTAACTTTAACATGGTACTGACCTTCACTACTAAAAGCTGTATCACCTTGACCTGTTACGTATGGATAGTTTGCGATACCTACAGGTGTTATTAGATCTTTTACGTTCATTAATTTACTCCTATTCTGTTTTCTGGTTTAGATATAAAGATTAACTCACCATCTTTTAATTGTGGTTTGTCTAGTCCGTTAATCTTAGGTAAAAAATAGTAGAGGTAAAATACGTTAGCGTTCCATATATAATTTCTAACACCAGGAATTTTAATTCGACCTGGCACTACACTATATTTCACACCTTCAATAAAAAATTCTCCAAACCCTTTTTCTTTTTCTTCTTTAATCCACCTTTCACAAGTTTTATATTGAATAGACAACTCAGAGCATAACTGCTTCATTGTCAGAAAAGGTTTTTTGAATTTTATAGGTATAGATTGTACACTTATCATATTTACTTACTTATTCGTTGATCTTAGTTCAACGTCTTCTAATATAGTTATTTAAAAAAAGACGTCAATCTTTTTCTATCGGAGTAGCTATCATTTTAAAAAAATAAAGAAAGGGAACATTCCCTGAACAGGTGTAAAGATTATCAACAAAATTGACTCAGTTTACCTGAGTTTATCTATAAGAGCTTGAGGTAGCTTTTGATTTGGTCTTCCGTAGTGTGTGAAATTCTTAGATATAAAGAATTTATCCTGTCTCTTATCAGAGATTAATTTAGTTAAATTATGTACTTCTTTTTCTGCATCAAAAGGGGGGTTTGGAAACTGTTCATAAGCTTTCTTATACTGACCTGAATTCACTAGATTAGTTACTGTATTAATTCTAGTAGTATTTGGATCTTTCATTCTCTGCCAGATATAAAGTTGGAACTTAATCATCTTCCAGACTGTCTTTTTATGACCAGCTTTATCAGTAGCAAACTCTCGTTTTATTACATTAAGTGCAACCTTCGGATCAATATCGTTTTCTTTTAGATATTTAATAAGTTCATCTATATCTTTCATAGATCGTCAGTATAGTTTGACGTAGTCAATGTCAACTGTATCGGGCCCCATTGGTTTCAGAAAATCAACTTTTTAAAAGAGGGGGAGGGGGAAAAACTGAAATTAGGGTACCTAATATAAGCTCTAAATACTAAGATTTGGATATAGATAAACCTTCAAAACTTGCTGAAGTGGAGAGGACTTGTAAAAAAAATATTTTTCAAAAAATTCTATTGATCCTATATTTTCCTATATACTATTATAGAAAGATTAAGTCAGATAGATGGAGTGGATAGAATTAATATTTTCGACAACAGCAGGTGTAATAATTTTTTTACCTATAGCCGCGCTAATAATATTTTTTTACAATAAAGTATTCTGGTTTGTTGGTGGACTTCTTGGAATAAAAAATCCTTTTTGGAGACTGAGAGGTGGGGGAATTGTTGTTTTAATAATTTACACAATAATCATATGGAAGATGGGTTTATTTTAAAATGTTTAAGTGGTTGAGAAATAAATTAATAAAAGGCTCAGAAGAAGAATTTGAAAAGGGATTAGATAGAAATACTAATTTTTTAGAATTTGCTAAATCATTCAATAATAATCCTAGAGAAGTTAATGAAATAATTTATTCGCTAGAAACAGAAAACATGAGATTATGGACATTTGGTTATAGTCAACACAATATGTCTAAACTATTGGATCTGGATATGGAGTGCAGGAGGGTATTTGCAAATATTTATGGTGGTAGCGATCTAAAATACAATAAAAAATTTGATCCAAAACCAGAGAACTCTAAAAAAAAGAAAACTGCTTCAAGCGAAATGGAAGAACTTGCAAATGATATACATAAAAAGTTTCATAAAGTTTGTGATATTTTAAAAAAAATAAAAAAGAAGACTACAACTTCACAATTAGTTGATCTTTTGAAAAAAAATAAAATTGAACTAGATGCAAGTTTTGCAAAGCAAAACGAAGGTGCTTTTGATTTTAAAAACCAGGTTGTATTAGAAATAGGAAACCATAAATGTTTACCAATTATTGAAGCTGAAGAATATCGTAATTCTGATTTTAAAAAATTTAAATTTATAGTTTCCTGTTCACAAGATTTGAAAGGACTAATGTTGATGTTTGACCATGAAAGTAAAAAGAAAAATATTTCTTTAGTTGATTTTAACAAAGCATTCAATTTATCAAAAACCATCACAAGTGAAATTGGTCCAAATGCTGAGGAATTGTATGATTTAATCGTAGCTAAAGGTAAATTTGATGACACAGATAAAAGAATTTAAACCAATCCTATGTTATGACACTAAGAGAAATATTTAATAAAGTTTTAGACTTTGATTTAACTCTAATAAGCGACCTACTATTTTATGGACTAATCATATTTGGGTTTTTTCTCTTTTATCCATATATAATTTTTATGGGTGTAAAGCATTTCTCAGAAAATTTTAAAAAATGGCCTATCTATAAAAAAATTGGAATGTCGTTAGCACTATTAATTATGATAGGATTGTGGCTGTTAGTTTTTGTTCTTCACTTTTTTTATTAATTCAATTTCCTGCAAACACCAAAACTTTGAATTCCATCATTATATGTTCTAGCCCACGTGCTTGTTTTTTTAAAAAAGATCATTTTAAAATCTTCAAAAGTAGCGGTATATCGATCTCCCTGATCTATGACTATAGCTGATCTCTCACCTTTAGCTTGATAATACATGATCATTTTATCTCTTGTGATTGCTAACATTGATTCAATTCCACTATCATGTTTACAAAAAAAAACATCTTCTTTAGATTTAAATTTAGGAATTTTAATTTCATTGGCAAAACTTTCATTTGTTAAAAACATACAAATAAACATTAAAAATATTATTTTCATTGGCTACTAGAATATATTGCATAACCTAAAGCTACAAGTTCTATGGCTATGATTACTTCAAGCATTTAAAAACCAAACAAACCTTTAATAAAATAATAAAATAATAGTACAGAAATAAACATAGCATTAATACCTAAAAAAATTTGAGATATTATTTTGATACTTCCATAAAAGCCTAAAAAAATATCCGCTAAAGAATACTTTTTATTTTTTATAAAAAAGTCCCAAAAACAAATTACAATTGAGAATATCAAGAAAATACTCCAAAACACCAAAAGTCCAGAGAGCAATGCTGCTTCAATGGCAAAAAAATCATTATTTGTGATAGATGAGGGTATACGGTTATAAATATATTCACCTCCATAAAAAACAACAAAGATTAAAATTGTTAGTGGTGCAGAAGCGACAGCCATTACAACATAAGTTACGATTATAAATAGTCCAAATAAAAGAATTGTCTTAAAAAAACTAATCAAAAAAAAATCAGAAGGATTTTTAAAAAGCCAATCTAAAATTTTAATCAATATTTTTCTCATTTTTCTTAATTATATTTTTTTTATTTATTTTATCACTTTTCTTTTTCAGTTTGTTAGGTCTATATTTTCTGGGTGAAAACACACCAGTAGTACCTAACAAATTCATTGGATCATAATCATCTGTAGCAAGTCTAGCGCTAATTATTTTTCCCATCAGAACCTCCCTCTTTTTTATTTTTTACAAGAGTTACATGAACCTCTTTAGTTGTGGATGGTTCTTTATCCTTTTCACACATTTCAATGAAACTTTCTCCAAACATTCCAATGTCTTCACCATTTTCTTTCTTAAGTTTAAGTAATTTATAGACTTCTAAGATTGTAGCCATATTGCCTCCTTTAGCGTTATTATTTTATGTCCGAAGCAAGTAGAGTTGTTTCTAAATCACGGACAAGATCATATTAATTGTTTATAATTAATATTCAATCAAAAGCATATTTTTATTAAAATTTTTTTTCAGCTTTTTTACAAAACCATCTAACTGTACGCCATGAGTTATCAGCATTTTTATTATTAAGATTTGCTGCACCTGAAAATCTGTCAATATTCCAACTTCTGGTATTTGATACAAAAAAAATATTTGCTTCTGATAAAACCAAATCATAAGTAATTTGGGTGTCGCCACCTATATATTCTTTTCCTAATTTAGTTTCATTATCAAAAGACAGCACTATTGTTGAGCCAGTTTCATGCCTACATGACAAAAAAGTTTCTTCAGCATAAACATTTCCACCAAACAATAAACTTAGAACCAGGATCGATAGAAGTTTTTTCATATTAATTACAGTATGTATAAACTGTCCCTTCTTCTAAAATTTCTAAAAGTTTATCGTTTTCCTGTATGCCAGAATACATTGATATTTTTGGATTTAAATTATTTGATTTAAGAAAATTTTGAGCTGCTGAAGATTTTATACCAAAATTAATTCCCTCCGTTTTATCTTTCGCTAAACCTGATACAGCAATTGCAACAAGACTACCATTTTCGTTTATAATTGGTCCCCCACTATTGCCTGGATTAATCGGTGCATCAATCTGCAATTCATTTGAATTATCTTCAAATCCTTTTAAAGAACTTACAATACCTGATGAAATTTTAAGATCGTCACTTAAGCCTTTGCCAAGTGGATAACCTGCAACGTAAATTTTGTTGAGTTTTTTTGCATCATCTTTTGAAAAATTTATAAATGATTTAGGTTTAATTTCTGCTTTCAGTAGAGCTAAATCCAAAGTTTTATCAGTTGCCAACAATCTTGTATTATAATCTTTGTCTTTATAAGTTATCTTAGATACCTCACAGCCATCTACTACATGGTTGTTGGTTAATAAATGACCTTTATTGGATACAAAAAATGCAGTTCCTGAAGATCCACCTGATGAACCTCCACTATCTTCATCTGTAGTACAAACTTTAAAAAACATTTGGAAGTCATCAAATAAATTTTTTTTTAAATTTGAAGTAACAGTAAGTTTTTCTAAATCAATTAAAATGCTTTGTTTTCCATCAGGATATATGTCTGATTGACCTTTTTTCTCAGCAATGATTTTATTGTCAAAAAAATCAACAATATTATATTTTTCAACTCTAGTTTTTTTAGTTAAATAAAAACTTCTATACATAGCTTTTGTGTATTCATTTTTAAGCCTATTAGGTTCTAGTCTTTTAAATCTTGAAATATATTCTTGTTTATATTTCCAATATTCATCTGAATAAGTATAAACATGGGTAACAATTGCGTTATTTGTATTGATGGAATAAAGATGCTTTTCTAAAAATGTTAATTTTTTATACCCATCATTAACTAATTCTTTTATATATTTTTCATTTCCAGCCAATTCTCCGCTAGATCTTTCATCGACTAACTTCCATTGACCATGTTGGTCTTTTTTAGGTTGGGCGTGAAATTTATAAAGAATAACATTCCGTTTATTGTAGTTTAGTGATTTCCAGTCAGCTTTTTTAAATTCAGGGAAATTATTTTGACCTGGGACACATCTATTCAATTCAATAATTGAGCTATTAGATACACCTCCAAAAATTAAAGTAAGCAACACAACAATTGATAAAAGTTTTTTCATTATCTAATTCTCACATGGATACGTGTCTTGCATTCCCCAAATATATAATAATGGTACTAACGCTTTATTAACGTCTTCACTAGTCTCACTTTTAATTCTATTAGCCTCTGTTTGAATCATTTCAACTGCATGTTCCATACTAAATTTAATATCATCTGGGGGACAATAGAGCTGTTCATTTTCAGGTTTATCAATATTCATATATCTAGAATGAGATAGGTTCCCGTTTATAATTCCTCTCAAATACCATTTGGCACTTGTTTCATCTGAAACTATTAATTCTTTAAACTCACCATAAGTCATGAAACTATAAGCATTAGTAGTTAATGAAATTAAAGCTAGAAACGTTAAAAATAATTTTTTCATGAACTAAAACTTTTTTTCTTCTTTTTTACAATTGAATGAATGAGTTCGAGAAATCAATTCTGAATTGTTTTTAAAAATCATACTTTCAACCAAAGAACCGCTGTATCTATTTAAATCTGTATTAACACTATAATCATCATCATTAAAAAACCATTTTATTTCTTTATCAGTCCACATAACTTGATTTTTTTCTAAAGGTGAGATGTCATCTATAAATAAAAATAACTCTTTTTTTTTAGAATTTATTCTTAACGTTTTATTTCTTGGCTTTGCAGGATCTGTATTATTATAAGCTTCTATTTTTCCTTCTCTCCAAATAATTTGGCCTTGGTCAAACTCGCAATTTAAAATTGTTTCCTCAGAATAACCACTCCCCCCAAACAACAAACTAAAAACTATAATTGATAGAAGTTTTTTCATTTATTCTTTTTTTTCTCCACTCTCCATAATATGAAGAATAATAATATTAAACCTGGCTGTAAAATTACAAATATAACTATGTTCGCAAGTTCATATCCCATACCTGTTACATTTCCTATAACCTCTAAGACATAAACACACCAATTGAAAAAATCATTAATTATCAAAATAATTTTTCCTTAATTTGACATTGAGATGTAGACGCTGAATAGCTAATTCCTGTATTTTTATATGTGGCGCTTGTTTTATCAAAAAATATTTTTTGTACTAACTTGCCAGTATTTCGATTTAAAGAATTTGTATTTGAAGCTCCTTGAATTATTGGATTTACAAAACTCCAATTTATTTCATTTTCAGACCAATATAATTTAAAATTTTTACCACTTCTTGATATTGGTTCAAATTTCTCAGAAGATCTATTATAGCTGAACACTGTTTCAAATTGACTATTGATCTTAAAAACGTTGTCCAAATCTATAGGTGAATTTAAATCTTGAGCAGAATAAACATTAGTTTCACCATTGGTAGTGACAATCTGATTTATTAATTTACATTCAAGGATAACATCTTCAGCAAAAGCACTCCCCCCAAACAACAAACAAAAAACCAGGATCGATAGAAGTTTTTTCATAGTTATACAATTTTTAAAATATATCACATTGATAATACCAAATTGCAGGACTTTTATCGTCTGGACCTTTAAATCCTTTTTCTACCATTTTACCATTTTTTTTATTAAAAATTGATTCAAAAATCCAACCCTCATCGTCTCGCCATATCAAAGTTATAGAATTATCTAATATTTTCGGATTTTCTTTTAATAAGTATTCAACACCATCAATAAAAAAATTGTTTTTTTTTAATTCATAAAAAAGTTTAGTATTTGATAATTTTTCAGTTTTTATCTCTTCTTGACATATAAAATTAAAATCATTTGCATAACCACTCCCACTCAACAACAAACTAAAAACCAGGATCGATAGAAGTTTTTTCATTTTATAGATCTTTGCCTCTTTGATTTAATCTTTTGTAATATTCTCTTTGTCTCAATCTTTTTTCCTCTAATTGTGATTTAGTTAAATTAGCATAAATTTTTTTATCATAAGCAGATTTTTCTTCCTTACTCATATTATCTCTAATTTGTTTAGTAGAAGCTCTATTTCGTAGTGTTTCTAGATCAATTTTCTTCGATTTAAATTCTTCAATACTTTGCTGAGTAGAATGTTTAAATATTTTTTCTAAATTAATTCTTTTACCTACCTGATAAAATTTTAGACCAGGTCTATCTGTTTCTTTTCTTGTTAATAATGCATTTTTTTTATTAGGATTAAGTTTTCCCTCTCCTCTAAAATCTTTTTTTGTCCAAGTTGGATGTTTATCAATTATTTTTTGAATTTCTTCATTACTTCTAAGCACCCATTGATTTGTTCCTTTAGGATTTCTATTATAATTATCAGCCATTCTCTTAGTTTATCTCCACATGTTCTAACTCTAAAGCTTCAGGATGAAGTTTATTATAATATTTTTTTCCAAATTTTATTGAGCTTACATGATCGTATTCAGGAGACTTAAATCTCTTCAGTATTTCTTCCCAAGTTTCATTTTTATATACTTTGGTCCAAATATCTTTTGTCATTTCATTAAGTTTTTCTTTAAGATGTTTAATGTCTAGTTTGTCTTTTTCACTATAGTTAAATTGATCTAATAAATATATTACATCATTTGCGGCAATACTTGTGACTGACTCGAAGTTTAATAATAAACAGATTTTCTCTTTTTTAAAAAGTAATACATAAGCAGTGTTCCAACAAAAATCATCATCAATTAAATTTTCAAATTTAAAAAGTACATCAAACTTTTTATTCATGTTTTCAAAAAACTCACCTGAGGAGATTAAGTCCTTTAAATATAACTCAAATAAACCATCTTGATCATTTACGTTATTATAATCCTTAATGCATGGAACAATGTAATCTTTAATAAAATGAGCCTGGACTTCAAAATCAAAATTTTTCAATAATTCTAAAAATTTTTGTGGATCAAAATTTTCATAAGTGTGGTCTATCTTTTTCATCTATAAATTAAAACCATACTTATAATTATTATATGTAAGTATAATCTTCATCGTCTTGTTTAATCTTATAATTTTTTAATTCTTTTTTAAATTCACCTTTTTGAAAATATCCTCTTAGTATTTTTCCATTAGCATATCTGAAAGTTCCTAATCCATGTATTTCATGATTTTTATACTCTCCAATGTATTTATCACCATTTTTAAATTCATACTCACCCCAACCATTCATTTGTCCATTGTCCCAAGTTCCAATGTAAGTACCTGATTTATGATTAACATATCTACCGTGGCTGTAATAATTTCCATTCTTCCAATAACCGTTATAAATATCACCATCTGGAAAATACATAATTAAGTATCCTTGAGGGACGTAAAAAATATCAGGATCATTTCCAATAAATGAAATCCACTCTGATGGATTTTTATCTTCTTTAAGAAATACTCTACAAGACCCTTTTATTTTCGCTCCATTTAAAAATTTAAGTTTTTTAGAATTGGTATTAAAAATACCTTCAAACGGTAAAGTATTTTTGTCTGAGAGTTTTTGCCAAGCAAAGGTTAATTCTGAATGTTTTTCCCATGCTTTATAGAATTCTGCTGTTCCTTTGCTCATCTACCAAATTTATAACACAAAGCTTTGCTAATATAAATTATGCTTAAAAAATTCTATTTTTTAACACTTATATCTATTTTAATTACTAACCTTAGTTATGCTGAAAATACAGATCGATCAAAAATGTTCGAGTCTTGTGCAGATGAATTGTTTGTAGCTCATTTTGGAAATCAACTAGAAGATTATCTTTCTCTTTCAGTTAAAACTAAAATTGACCAAAGCCAACCTTATGAATGGCTATTTGAAGATTGCGAAAAACAAGCTAACAAGAAACCTATTTCATTTAATTTAAAGAACTCTCTTTACCAAGAAGATCTAGACGCAATTACATCTGTAGTTTTTGAACGATGTGCAGATGAACGTTATGTACTTGAATTTGGTGATACTTATAGTCATTTTTTAGATTTAAAACTTCAAGATAAAATGAAACAACAAATTGAATATGAATGGTTTGTGGAAGCCTGTGAGGATGAATACAGAGCTTATCCTACTAAATTTAAATTGAAGTATTATTAACTTTAAATTCTTTCATAGTCTTTAACTCTCAATAACTTTACATTTTTACGATATTTTTTTCTATCAACTCTACCTTTTGCTTTAGCCCACCTATCAGCCCAAACTTGATAATCTCTATATCCAGATTTTTCAAAAGGTAGTTTAACAAATTCCTTGTCAGTAAGGTTCTGAATTTTACGAGAATTTTCATGAAATTCATGAGACTTAATTCTTTCTTTTGCTTCATTTATTGCATTAGCCCAGCCTGATTTTGATAAATAACTATTAGCATTTGGGACTTTATTTTTAGGATATTTGCTTTCTGGATATTTTTTTTTATGTTCGTTTATGTATTGTCTATAAGTTTGTTTAATAAATTTTTTATCTTTTGAAATTTGTTTTAAGTAATTTTTCCTTGCCTCATTAAATTTTTTTCTTTCTCTTTTTCTTTCTACTTCTGGTGTAATTCCTACCAATATCTTAGTTCCCTTAATTATATAATGAATAACTGCTGAAATTATAATAATTACTAAAATTACACCTCCCATTAGTAATGACGATAGAACTCCATCTTGAGGACCAGCACATCCACCTAACAAAAAACTAAAAATCAGGATCGACAGAAGTTTTTTCATCAATTTATTCTACGGTTACAAAGCAAAGTAACATCTTGAACTACTCTTTTTGTTATTTTTTTTTTCTCTAATTTTAATAATCTATCTACACAGTTTGATAATTGATCATTTTTTGAACTAAGAATGATCGCTATACTAATAATTAAAGATGCAAGTATTATTGCTATAGAAAACTGATAATCTTTCATAATCCAAGATTACAGAATTTTAAACAAAGAGTCTAATTGTGAAATATTAATTATGGACAGTTCATATAAGTGCCAGGATACCTCGAGCACATTTCTAATAATCTGTTTCTATTATTCATTCTTCTAATATCATTACGCATAGCCTGAAGTTCTTGTCGATTTTTCCTGAATTCATTTTTGATATCTTGCCTATATCTATTTAAAGCTATTTGTTCCTCTTGTAAGGCAACTAGGTTTGCTACTTGATATGAAGTAGATTGCATTTTTATGTTCCATGCCTGCTGTTGTTGCTCTACTTGATTAGAAATAACATCTGCCTGTCTATTAGCTTCTCCCCAATTAATTTCACCATTATCTAAGCTAGCAAAAAGTATTAACATTTGAGTAACACCTCGATCTACAATTGTTTTTAATTCCACAACTAAAGGTGATCTATAATTACCGTGTCTAGCTAAATCATAACAAATTTCATTAGAAAATATGTATTGGGATAATAAATTTCTCTCATTTGTTGAAATAAAACTTTGGTCTGAATAATGTTTGTAAGATTTAATATCAGGACTTTTTATTTTTAAAGGTGCATATTTAGGACTTCCACTTACTTTATCCATGCATTCAGAGGTTCTAGATAGTTTTGCATAATAATCATTTAATTCTTTTTGATCGATTCCTAGAGCTTTCGATGTAGTGTTAATTCGATTTGTTCTGTCTTGTTTTTCAATAGCTCCATCTAATGCTCCAGTTGCAATGCTTACACACGCACTATTATGAGCTAACAGGGTAAAACAAATTCCCCACATAATAATATTTTTGAAAATTTTAATCATCAATTCAAAACTCTTTTTACAGCAGCATCATACTCGTCTTTGGTTAATGCTCCAATATCAAACATTTCTTTTATTTGATCAATCTGATTTTGTTGTTGCTGAGTAATTGTTTTTTCTGTTTTAGGTTTTATGATTACATCTTCATTTACAGTTGTTTTTTGAACATCTTCTTTTTCTTTAATGTCATTCACTGGAATTTCATTTTTTACTTGAGCATATAGCTTCTTACTTAATTTTTTTGCTGGATGAGTTAATTCGGCTGCACTTTTAAATTTCCACATTAACTTTTTGTATAATTTTTCATTTTGTTTTTTGTAAATTATATAAATAGCTGCATCTCTACAGTCATCATTGCTACCATAATATTTGGTATAATTCTTATAATCTGAACTATGAGTGAACCAGATTTTATTTGTATATTGTCCTGTTCCTGTCCATACACAAAAATATTCATCCCCCTTGTTTCTTTTTTTATTTTGTGTTGAACTACTAGTATCTATTGAAGCAACTGCCTTATTAAAATTTATAAAGCCTAAATTATTCAAAACTCCTTTAATTTGATCGTCTGAAATATTTTGTTTAATTCCTTTATTGTCAGATTTTAAATATTCTACATTAACCATGACATTATAATTCCAATCATCTTTAGGAAATGAATAGTCTGCTTTGTTCCATCTTATAATTTTAGTTTGTTTTTTTCTTTGTGCAAAAATTAAACATTTTTGACCATAATCTTCCTTACACCATTTCAGAGCTTTACCCATTCCACCTTTGCAAAACTCGGCACCACAAATTGTATATAGAGAATTGTTACCATCAGGGGTTACCATGAAATAGTTTGCATATTCATTTCTTAGAAATTTTATAAAGTCATTTGTCACTTTTTCACTAAGTTGTATTTCCCCTTTTCCAATTTTTGCATAAGCACTCCCCCCAAACAATAAACTTAGAACCAGGATCGATAGAAGTTTTTTCATATTAAAATTTTTGATCAACTTTTGTTATAGGTAAATCTTTCTTATTTATTTTTTTACATTGCCTACCATCTTTTACCTTTTCCTCTGTAGTGTTTTCAAAATAAGCCTCCAACAAACCTGTTTCTCTATCTAGTTGCCAAATCATTTTGTAAACATACTCTACTTTATTACTATCATTAGATAGAGATAGAGTTTTTTTATTATCATCAATTGAGGCATAAGCTCTTGCTTTAATATATTTTTTATTAATTTCTTCTATAGTATAGGAATGTTTAAACTCTTCGTTTAATTCATCCCAAGACATAAACATTCTATAATCATTAAATGCCAAGTAAGAAATAGCATTACTTTCATTGTTGGTACATTCCAAATAAGTCTTGGAGTCATGTGTAGCTCCTCTATAAATTAGATATCCAATTATTATTAATAAAATAAGCAAAATAATTCCTGAAACTTTTAATGTTTTTTTAAAAAAATCTAACCAAGTATTATTTTTCATTTTTATAAAAATTTAAAAAGATAATCTAATATCATAATTGGTATTCCATAAGTGATAAGGTTAATTCCACCTGCAACAGGAATAGCAAAATAAGTATCATTCTTAGTTTTTTTATACTTCCATTTTTTCCCTTTATGCATGTTTACGTTGTGAACAGCAAAATGACCCATCATTAAACAAGCAACATACCAATACACACAGGCAAAAATACTTAATTCTAACTGTAATTTTTTTGAAACATGTAAATAGAAAATTGTAAAAAGAATTCCAACTATATGATTTAAATAACCATATTGCTTCACGTCATCTAATTGATCTTTCAAGTAACTATTTTTTTTCATTATATTACAATTGATTAATTAAAAGTGAGCTTGCTAATTCGTTATCTTTAATTATTTTTCGCACTTCTTCTTCAGTGTAAGTAATTTTATTCAATTCTATATCAGTTATAAAAAATTCTGAAGCTGTGATTTTTAAATCTTCTATTTTGTTATCACTATTTTTATTTTTATTTATAATTAAGTTTAAGTCTTTAATTGCAGCATCAAAGCCTGTGTATTCAGTGTTAAGAAAATAACCATAAATTGTTGCATTATTTTTTTTTAAAGGAATTGAATATCTGGTACTTCCAATACGAAATTTATCATCTAGCAAAGTTTCAAATTTTCTTTCAATTTCAATATTTTGAAAATTACCAAATTTTAATAAAGGTTCTTTTAAATTTTTATCCTCTTTCTTGATTCTTGAAAGTAGATTTCCAAAATAATCATAAAAATAAATAATATATTTTTTTTCATCCTCAAGCATAGATGCTTCAAAATATGTATTAAATTTTATTTTTTTTCTTTCTATATTTTTTATAAATATTCTATCCTTGTCGGATTGTATTTTATTTTTCTCTAAAAATTCTTGTATATTTAATAATTTATACTCTTTATGTTTAACTCCAATATTGATTGAATTAAACTCATCTACTTTATTATTAAATTCATCTAGTCTTTTTTTTGTAAGAAATACATTGTTTTCAAATGTAAGTTCCTCATAATATTTTTGATCTTCAATACATTTTTGAATATCAATTGTTAAATTTTGTGAAAAATTATTACAGTTATGTTTTTTTACTTTAACTTCGTCGCTATCACCACACCCATGCAAGAACAGTAAAAAAATAATAAAAATAAATCTAAATTTTTTCATTTTAAAATAATTTTTTAGTTAGCGAGCAGTCGTAGATAAGACTCATCCAATAGTTATTCTCTGTATCCCCATATTTATAATTTTTGTGATCTTCTGTTAATCGTCCTGTGTAACGATTTAATGTAAATTTTATTTCAAGTCTGGACTCCGATGAAGGTAAAGCGTACCAAAAAATTAAATTATCACCAAACATATATGTGGATCCGTCTGAGCTATATTTTGGTGCTTCAACAATTTTTTCCTTCTTCGTATCTAACTTGATTTTGTAATCTTCAAAACCACTTTGGCTTATGGATAAATATTGTGTGTTTTTCTCAGTATCTTCATGAAATGGATAAGGTATTTTTCCAGTGATATGACCCTCTGTATATTTACAGTAAAGATCAACAATGTTTGCATAACCAGTCTCACTAACTAAAAGGGTAAGAACTAAAAACGTTGAAAATAGTTTTTTCATTTAATTTCTTTTACAATTTTTTTTAAAGAAAATTCCTCATTAGGAGTACCAGTAATAAAATAATAAATTGCTTTATTTCCTTTATTAAAAATCTCATATCCTAATTTACCAATACCATCCCTATCCTCATCACATGCTTTCAAAATTGTTCCATTTGCGTATGCAGCTTCATCAATACATTCATCCATAGCATCAACTTCATTCCATCCATTATCTATCATTCTTCTGTATCTTAAATTAGCTTCTATAAACCCATCGTCTACACCAAATTCTAAAAACTGATTATTCTTTACCAAATAATGCACTGCTCCTTTTTCATATAAATAATCAATCATGTACCAGTTAAGACCATTTTTAATAACCTGAGATACGCTTCCAAATCTTTCATCATTATTGAAGTTTATATTTTTATCTAAAAAATTTTTAACCTCATCTTCAGCATCTAATCTCTCTTTTTTCATGAATGCATGAGCTATTTCACACATTCCTTTAAAAGCTTCACCCTTAGAGCTTTCTTCAATTTCTTTAAAAACATTTTTGGACATTAATCCTTTTCGTCAGTCCCCTCTAAAATTCTTTGATACTCAGTTTTAAGCTCACCTTTTTCTTTAATAGATTTTATATGGTCTCTCTTTTTTTCCATTTGAGCTTTTTCAGCTTTTAATTGTTTATAATCTTTTTTTACTTCAACTACTTTTTTGCTTCTATTCAAAAAAATAAAGATAATTACAGCTAGTAAAATTAAAATATTTTTAATTATGTATGATAAAGTTAGAAAAGTTTTATCTCCTGAAAGTTCCACCCAAGAAATATATTCTGAATGTAAGTATATAAATAAAAATACTGAAAATATTAAAATTACTAAACTAAATAGTCTAGGTTTTAACCATGTGTAAATGTCGTATAATTTTTTAAATATTAAGGCGTCTCTTGCTAACTTAAACATCTAGATCGTCGTCATCATCACCAAACCCAAATGCTCCTGCAATGTTTCCTTTAAGAATATTACCAAGAAAGGTTATTCCTAAAAAAGTTGACAAATATTTCCATCCTTTTTCTTTATGACTTGCTTTAATTACTTCAACGTTTCTTGCTATCATTGCCTCATATTTCTTTTCTGAAATATCTTCTGGTGATTTATTATTAACACTTAAATCGTAATCAGTTTTTTCGATAGCTTTGTCTATTACTTTATCTTCGTATTTTTTCTTAAGATCTTTAGGTAATTTTGTTATGTCCATAATTTAAATATACCAAACAAAATTGAATTTAATCAATAGTATATTACTCCAAATCTTTCTTTAATTCATCAACATGGTAGGAAAAATTAACACCTATTACACCTTTGAAATCTTCTCTTACAAACTTTTCCCAATCTTTGATTGCTGCATCAACTCCTTTAGAAAAAAAATCATTTTCAGAAGATTGGTTATTATTCACTTCTTCAACTGTTGAGTGGTAAATTTTAAGAGATTTCTCTTTATTGAATTCAAATATCTGACACATCATGGCAGGTAATATTATCTCAAGTAATTGATCATCCTTTTTGCTCATAAAATCTTCAAACTGCAGTAGTGAGAGAAGAAAACTGTATAAATATCCAATTGAAAATTTATGAGAATAAAATTCTTCCAGCTTATTTTTATCCTTTAAATTAACAGGAGCTAAAAGTGTAAATACTGAAATCTTTAATTGAGTGAATACTAAATTGTAATATCTAACAATTTCAATTGTTTCTTTTTCACTGCAGATTTTTCTTACATCATCAATCCACTCTGTTAGCTGTAAGTTTTTTTTCTGCTCAATCTTCTCTCTAATTTTTCGTAAATTTCTTTTTTTGTCGGTTTTAAAAAAATTAAAAAATCCCATTTATTTTACTAAATCTAAGGAGTTAATATAAAAATATACTTTCTTACAGTATCTTGGACTTTCTAATAATGGCATATTTTCATCAATTGCGTTTAGACAATCACTTATCACATCTTCAAATTGATCGTTGTAATAATAAATATTAAACATAGTCCAATACAGAGTTATCAGAGAGTATAATAAAACTTTATCAGTTTTATCAGAAATTAATTTTTGAACTTCTCTAAAATCTTTTTTCTCTTTAAACGATTTAATTAGAATTTTTTGAACTTCTTTGGTCATTCCAAATCTGCCTCCTGTATGAAATATTCCATCTATCTCTTCATATCTTATTGTAATTTTTGGAGGACCTTTTTTTGGTCTAAATTTATCTAGATGACTATTTAAATATGTAACCTTAGTCACGATGTTTTTTTAGATCCTCTTTATTTTTTCTATTAATAAAAAGATAAATTAAAGTAATAATAAAAAACTTTACTCCTAAAAGAATAAAAATAGATTCCAAAGACATTTATTTAATTATAACTCAAAAATCATTTTTTATAAACTCTGTAACCTGTAAAGGCTGAAGCAACAAATAAAATAGATAACTTAAAATAAGGATCATTTTCATTTAGCATATAAGCACCTCCAACGATTAACGGTAAAATGTAGATAAATATTTTCATCAATTTATTTACTTCAATTTTCGAAACTAAATCAGTTGTAATTATTAGCGCTGCCAAAACATTAGAGCTCATCCATAAAATTGATAATTCCTTACCAATACTAATATTGAATGGCAGTTTAATTAAAGCATATCCAATATAAGCTTTAGGCACTAAGTCAGCCAATAAATGAATTGTAATTCCCAAAAGAATACCTGCATAAAAAATATCTATGAGTGTTTTATCTATTTTTGATTTTTTCACTAAGTAAATGTAAAAAATTAAAGGTAGAATTATTCCATGAGTAAGTATTGACCTGTGACTTAGTATAAACATTAATGACAAATCAATGTCAGGAAAATTTAATCCAAAGAAAAATGATAAACAAAATACTAATAAAATTTTCCAGTAATTTTCTTTCTTTTTTCTCATGTTCTAGCTACAGAAAAATCGAATATCAGGACATCTGAAAAAGATACCTTCAATAAAAGTATATTTAATTATGTGAAGATAAATCACTCCAAATATAAAACCACCTATACTCATAAAAATAGCATCACGATCAAATTTCTTATGAACAAACAAACTCACAAGAAACATGTATATACCAACTAAAAAAACCATTGATGCAAAAGCAAAAGGCAATTCAACTAGTATCATTTAGCAACGCCCTTTTTGCTGTGTTGGTGATAACAGTCAAAACAAATGGGCTGATCTTCTACTTCGAATTCTGAAAAATAGATCTTCTTGTCTGTTTTAATCTTTTTCTCATTTCCACAAAAACCACAACGGGCTATTCTATTTTTTTTATCAAATTCTTTTGCAATACCATCAGAGCTATTAATATTATACCAGGCCATTATTACCCAAATGCTGTTCCTAGAACAAAAATAATTCCAATAAGAATTGCAATACCTATTACTATTTTGTGTGTTGAGCTATTTTCTAATTTTTCTTTTTCTTCGCCAGATTTATTATCGACAAAAGCAAGCCAAGCAATTCCTATGAAGAAAATAGCAAAAACTATTATTACAGGCCACGCCATTATATATGGCCTCCTGACCAAGCGATAACTAGTAGTACACCAGCAACACCAAACACAACTAATAACTTTTCTTTTCTATCTAAATCTGATTTTTTTAGTGCAAACCCAATTACTGCTAAAATAATTAATACTATCCAAATCATTAAAACAAGATAACATTCAATTTAAAGTCTTACCAGTAAAGTCAAACAAATCACTTACTTGATCAGCATTGTGGATAACTTCGTTTTCATACTGGTGTGAGTAAGCTTCATCAAATACGTCCTCATCTTCATGACCAGTTAATGCCATTGCAGCTTTTTTGTTACCCAGTTTAGTTTCTGCAAGTGTTGCATAAGTTTTTCTAAATGATTTTATTGCACCTTTAGCAATACCAGCTTCTTCTTTGATGGCATTCCAAGCTCTAGTTACAGTTTTAATTCTTGTTTCATAAGAATCTAAATAATCTGGTGCATCATTGTTATTTTTTGTAACCATTATAGATGGAAACAACCAAGGCACTTCTTGCATCCTCTCCATACCAATTCTGTGCTTTTGCTGCTGGATCAAATTTATTATCTGCTGCACTACTTTAGTTTTACTAATAAAAGACTCATTATTTGTTTTAGTAATTGAACTAGGCATTATGATTTTTCTCTCTTTTATGTAGCTCAATCTAAGTCTACTAACTTCTCTAAACCTTCTGCCAGTTTTCATAAGAAATAGTATTAACTCTGCTGCAATAGGAAAATACTCACGAAGTTGCATACAAGCTTCTTCAATTTTTCTGCATTCATCAATGGTAAAAATAAATTGATTATATTGTGTAGATCTACAGGCACTAACTTCAGGTCGCTTAATAACTATTAGTTGCGCTGGGTTAATACCAGGATTATCTCCAAGATATCCTTTTTCTTTTGCATAATTATGAAGCCAACCTAGTGATCTTTTTGCACTTCGTTTTCTACCAAAACTGTTAAATCTATTTAGAAATTTACGCATCAGGCCATAACTTAGGTCTGTCACTAAGTGTTCTGACAACTTGTCATCTATAAGTGACCTAGCACCAGAATAATTTGGTCTTTGTTTAGGATCTACTTTCCAAAAGTGTTTTGGATCACCTGGTGGATATTTTTTAAAGAATTGATCCCAGTTGGTGATGGGTTTCACGTTTTTGATAAATCCAACATCTTCGTTTACCAAATGTGGTCTTTCTCTAAAGGTCATTCTGCCTTTACCATTATCATCTGAGAATTTTAGAAACTGAGTTCTTTTATTGTAGCCAATTAGATCTCTAGTAATATCTCGCATAGTGCTAAGATTTAGTGTTCCCTCTCTATATACTCTAGGAAGGTGATCTATATAAGCTTCTATTATGCACTTTTTGATAGTTGGAATTGTAACAACTTCTTTAAAACTCTCTGTGATTTTTTTGTGCTTTTCCTTTAGGTAGATACCAGGATTAATATTCCATTTATTATTATCACTTTTATTTGGAATAAATTTATCCTGACCTTTATCATCTTTTATACAAGTGGTGCCGTTAGCAACTTCTGCAATAATTGCGCTTACTTGCTTACATTGTACCTTTTTGAAGTTACCAATTTTAATTGGCATAAAACGTTTATTGTCAAATCTGCCATGAAGATAAAATGATTTTTCACCACTTTTAAGTATTCGCAGCTTCAAGCCATACAGTATGTCACCTTTAGATAACTTAAAGTTTAATTCAATACAGTTTGATTTTTTAAAGTCGAAATCAGCAGCTTTGATTTCTTTAATTGCAGCATTTGTAAAATCCAACGCTACCAAAGATCTATGTACTTTTGACATATCTTTTCTCCTTACAATTTACATTTGTTTAGAAGACTGATCGCACAACATGCTTCAAAACTCACGTAAACACAGGCGTAAAGGGAAAGTATAGATTATAGAGGGAAGTCTAGAATTTTCGACCGATCCCACTTTCGTAAATCTTTGATTTTAACGACGAGTTATGTATCGCTTTATAAAATAACGATATCACTTTTTAATAGCAGTGGAAATCTAAAAAAGCTTCTTTTTATCTGTCCATGGGCCTTTTTTTGTTTTGGGTAAAAACTTTTTAAGATCTAATAGGACTTTCTCAGATAACTTTCTGTATGTAGTAAGTTTTCCTCCATAAATGTTTAAAAGTGGCAATTTTTTTACAATTTGTAAATCAAAAACATAATCTCTTGTAACTTTTGAGGCCTCTTTAAAATCCTCTATTAGAGGTCTTATTCCTGAATAAGTATCAACTATATCTTTTTTGCTAATTTGTTTTTTTAAATAATTATTCACAGATCGAATTAAATATTGAGTTTCTTGTTTTGATATTACAGTATTTTCTGGCGATTTAACTTCCACTTCAGTTGTTCCAATTAATGAAAATTTTTTTTTGTAAGGAATTACAAATATTATTCTCTTGTCTGTATTTTGAAATGTAAATGCAACATCTTCTTTGTATAATTTCTTAGTAATGATGTGACTTCCTTTAACTAATCTTATTTTATTTTTAGATTTTATTTTTATATTTTTATGCAAAGTTTCATTTATCCATGGTCCAGATGCATTGATTAAAACTTTCGATTTTATTTTTTTTCTATTTTGAAGACTAATGACCCATTCATTGTTAATAATTTCAGCTTTTTTAACTTTGTTGTATTCTAGTATTTTGGCTTTATTTCTTTTTGCATCTTGAGCATTTAACTTTGTTAATTTTTTATCATCAATTTGAATATCAAAATATTGAAAACCAGTTTTGTATTTCTCCTTAAGAATATTAGGAAATTTTTTATTAAGATCTAATGTTCTTGATTTTGGAATGCTAGTTTTCCCACCCAAATTATCATACAAAAGCAAACCAAATTTAATTAACCATGCTGGTCTAATTTTATCAGTATGAGGAATAATAAATGGAATTGGCTTTGAAATGTGTTTTGCAATTTTATAAACAATTTCTCTTTCTTTAAGAGACTCTCTTACTAATTTAAATTCGTAATTTTCTAGATAACGAAGACCACCATGAATTAATTTTGTTGACCAAGATGAAGTTGCGCCTCCTATTTCTCCTTTATCTGCTAAACAGACAGTCAAACCTCTTCCAGAAGCATCCCTTGCAATACCGGCTCCGTTAATACCACCGCCTATTATGAATAAATCAAATACTTTAGACATTAAATTAGATTGTTTATAAAATGTAATTAATATTTTTCAAATATTAATTAATTAAAATTCAAATCTACTTTTTTCTAACCCAAAATTGATACATATCAAAAAAAGTATCAGGATGGCTCATCTCAAATTGATGCCAATTATATAAAGAAATATTTTTTTTATCATCTGGATAAAGTTTAGAGTATTGAGTTTTTGTCGATGATTTTGAAAATTCAAAACCAATAAATTCTAAATTTAAATCATTTAATATCTTTGTGATTTCTGGAATTGTGAAACGATGTTCTTGAACATGGAATAACAAATCTCTTGTAGTTGATGTTGAATAAAAATCTAAACCTTCAGTCAGTTTTTGGAGAGATTTATTTTCTGTTTCATTTAAAATAAATTGTCGAAATTTTTTTATGTCCTCAATATTATTTTTAAAATTTAAATTTTTAATTAATTGCCTTGCTTCAACTACATTTTGTCTTGCGATTTCACTGTATAGTCCTAATCTCAAAAATCCATGTGGTTGTAAAATATCTAGTAGCACTTTAAGCCCCTCTATAGGTTTATCCATATGATGAAGAACCCCTGAGCTTTGAATTATATCAAATTTTTTATTTAATTTTTTTAAATCTAAAATGTCTGCATGCATATAATTAATATTGTTATAATTTAGTTCCACAGTTTTCCTTTTTGCGTAGGCTAGACTTGATTTGCTTAAATCCACACCAAGTATGTTTGCATTTTTGTAAATATTTGCAGAAATAGGGTCTCTTCCTGTTCCACAACCTGCTATCAAAACATTGGGTTTTTCTATTTTATGATTATCTAAAATTTTGTTAGGTTTTATCACTGAATTAAGTACTTCAAAAAAATCAAATTTAAGGTTGTCTTTTGCAAACCTCCATCTTGGATATGGGTTTGCCTCATATTGTTTTTTTACCCTATTAGATGTTAAATCTGTAATTTCTCCAAGAGCATCAATAGATTTTGCTAGCTCTTTTTCTTCAAGAGGTTCTTTAATCTGCGAATTAATTAAATCGTTAAATAAATTATTTTTTGATTTATACTTTAACAAATTTTTTTCAATAATCTTTGAACTGTTTAAGGGTATGTAGCATCCTAGAATAGCTAGTTCTAGCTCATCAATTTTTTGATTTTTTTCTAATTTATGTTTTAAATTTTTTATTAAAGAAGCTTCTTTTTCAGATTGAATGTAAACATACTCATTAAGCCAGCATTGTTGAGCTAGAGATATAAAAAAATCTAAATTCTCAATTAATGTCTTTCTATTTTCTGTGTTTAATTGGAAAAGAGCCTCCGATCTTATTCTACATAATAATTTTTCTAAAAATTTATCTGCAATTATAGATTTTTGAAGAATTAAACTAAAAAGTTCTTCTTTGATTAATTTAGTAACAATTTCGTTTAAAAATATTGAGGAGTTTGAATTTATTTTTTCAGATATTTTATTTTCAATAGTTTGATCAATTAAGGATAATCTTGCATTAAATGATATTTCATTATGATTAACATTATTTTTTTTAAAAAGAGATAAACATAAATTTTTCAGATTTTCTTTGTCTGTAATTGTGTAAGAGATTAACCATTCAATTATACCATTTAGAGCTATTAAATTATCAGGGTCTAGTTCAATTGTTTTTTGAAAATAATCTAATACTTTGTCATTTTCTCCAAGTACTTTTAGTGCTACTGCTAAGTTGCAATAGGCTTTTGAAAAACTTGGATCAATATTTATTGCTTTTTCATAACAATCTTTTGCTTTCTGATAATCTCCCAATTCTTGAAATATGACACCAAGATCATTTTGTATTGTTGAATTATTAGGATTAATTTCAACTGCTTTTTTATAATAACTAAGTGCTTTATTATTTTCTTTTAATTTTTTATGTACAGTTCCTAAGTTGATATATCCTTTTAAATATTTGGAATTTAATTTCGTGGTATTTTCAAAAAATTTTTTTGATTTTTGTAATTCCCCTAATTTTAGAAATATTATTCCAATATTATTATGTGCAATTATGTTATTAGGATTTATTTTAATCACTTGCTCGTAACATTTCAGAGCCTTTTCATCCTCTTCCAACTCTTGGAATATTACGCCAAGATTAATATGAGCATCTGAAGAATTAGGGCTAATTTCAATAGCTTTTTCAAAATATTTTTTTGCCTCCTCTATTTTCCCTAAATTTTTGAAGACAACCCCAAGATTAGTATATGCCTTTATATTTTTTGAATTATTTTTTAAGACATGCTCATAACATTTTTTTGCATTTTGAAATTCTCCTAACTGCTGAAATATTACTCCAATATTTATATTTGCATTTTCATGATTTGGATCTAATTCCAATACTTTGATATAGAGACTTTTCGCTTTGGTAATATTTCCACCCTTGTGACTTTGAATAGCCATCTGAAAAGTTTTGCTTATATTTAAATTTTTTATTTCATCCATTTTTAACGTTGATACTCAATAAATTTTTTTAAAGATTGATTAAGAAATTTTTCATAAATCTGACCTTTGTTTAAATATCTTTTTGAATTAAGGAAAGATTTATTCATTTTAAAGTCATAAGAAGGTTCAAAAAAGAATGGAATGGATAGTCTCTTACTTTTATTCCATAATACTCTATGGTTTGTAGCTTTAAATTTGCCTTTACTTAAAAATTCTAAAGCTCTTCCAGTATTTACTACTAAAGCTTTTTTATTAAATGGAACATTATACCATTTTTTTGTTTTTCTATTCTGTACCTGAAGACCACCTTTTTTGTCTTGGTATAGAACTGTAAATATTCCACTATCAACATGTGTTTCACATCCAAGTGCAACTCCATCTTGTTTTGATATCTCCACTGGCTTTGTTTGATTTGGATAATAATTAAATCTTAAAGTGCTTAAAGTTTTTAATCTTGAAAAAGCTTTGTTTGAAATATTTGGATCAAGTTTATTTAATTTAATTACACTTTTAAACAAAGTTTCACTTAAATTGTAAATATTTTCAAAATATTTATTCAAGGCCTCAATAGAAGTTTTGTTAAAACATTTATTTAGATCTAAATATTCAATGTATTGGTTTCTGGTTTTTGAAGAATATTTCTTAGTAATTTTTAAATCTCCTATATCCAAACCCTCTTTTCCATTAACATCATTTGGAAAATAACCTCTGTAAAGATTGTTATTTTTTTTATTCCATTTTTTTGGTGATAATTTCTTTTTTTTACTGTCTGACAAATTGAAGAACTTGTTTCCTATTCCACATATTTTATTAATTTCTTTCAAATTAAGACCATGCCCAGTCACTTGAAAAAAACCTATATTTACACAAGCTTTCTCAATTTCTTTAATTGTTTTTAACGCACTCAGGGTCTCAAAATTATTTTTGATAAGTGATGATATGTTAATTGTGGGTATATAATTTTTGGTCATCTTCTAACAGGTGTTTCTGTTGCAATGTATTGCTCTCTGACTTTCTCTCTTAAATATATGTATATTCCAGCTGCTATTATACACGCAACACCTAGAAATGTTCTTCCAGATGGAATCTCGTTAAATAGGAAATACCCTGGTATCATCGACATTATAATTAGAGAGTATTCAAATAAAGAAACAACCGATGGAGATGCAACTATGTATGCAGAAAATATACAAAGAAAAGCAATTGATGCTGCTACACCAAAAAATAATATAAATTTCCATGTGTAATCAAAGTTAGAAAACCATTCTCTAAAAATAAATTGTGTTGTTGAATCAAAATTAGAATTGTTGAACTGACCATTCCCCATAAACAAATAAATAATTCCACATAATATGAGAGCAATTAAATAGAAGTAAAATAGTTGAGTGTTTACATCATCTTTGTCAGAGGTATATTTTGTAATTGTCATAGAGGCTGCATAAAAAAATGCACATCCAACAGGAAGTAGACTTTTGTATTCAAAGTCTGAAAAATTTGGATTTAAAACTATAAAGACACCTACGAAGCCAAATACAATTGCAGACCATCTTCTAATACCAATAAATTCCTTTAAAAAAAATTTGGCAAAGATTGATACAAAAAAAGGGCAGGAGAAAAAAAGTGCATTAGCTGTTGCTAATGGCATGTAAGTTAGAGAAATAAAAAATGCAGAAAAAGCTAAAAAATGTAAAATTACTCTTACCAAAGTTAATACTGGATAATGCGTTTTTAAACTAACTTTTTGCTTTTTAAATTTGATGTAGCAAAACAGTAAAATTGCAGCAACAAAGTATCTGCCAAAAAAAATTTCATATAATGCTGCTTTTTCAAATATAAATTTGATTAGTGAGTCCTGCATTGCAAATAAAGTCATTGCAATAATAATAAGAACAATTCCTTTAGAGTTATTATCGGTACTCATTTCGCACCTATACCAAAATAAGATAATGAATAATATTTAATTATTTCTTTAGTTTTGAAGAGAACAAAAGATTTTCACTTGAAAATTCAGCTTCATTTTCCTTTATAAAAGCAGCCATCAACTTCAACTTTTCTTCTTCGAATTCTGTTACCTTTCTTTTGCTGAGATCAATATATAGAGATATCCATTCCATTGATGCCGAGATTTTTCCTGTCTCTTTTGCAATCATTTCCATTTTTAAGTGTAATCTTTTTTTATCATGGTCAAAATAAGTAAGGTTTATATCAACAGACTCACCTTCTTTGACCTCATTAATATATTTAGTGTTTGTCTCGACAACCATAGTGCTTCTATTTAGATTTTTTGCTGCACTTGCTCCCATTTTAAATTTTTCAAGTGCTACTTCCCATGCTTCATCAAATATTAAAACATAATAAGCCATGTTCATATGATTGTTATAATCAACCCAGTTCTTTGTGATATTGAAGCTTTTAAGAAAAACTGACATTTAATTTTTTAATTTAATATTAATATCATATAATAAAGTTTTTATGAAAAAAGTATTAACAGCTAGTTGTTTATGCAAAGGTGTAAAGTTTAAAACACTTAATAAACTAAGAAGTGTATCTAATTGCCATTGTGTGCAATGCAGAAAAACTCATGGTGTATTTGGAGCCTATACAAATATTAAAGACAAAGAACTTAAATTTTTAAACAAAACTACTTTAAAGTGGTTTAAGTCATCTAAGAATTCCAAGAGAGGTTTTTGCAACAAATGTGGGGCAAGTATATTTTTTAAAGTTGATAAATCTGACAATGTTTCAATTTCCGCAGGAATGTTTGATGGTAAAACAAAACTAAAAACTTTTAGAAATATATTTGTAGGTTCAAAGTCAGATTTTTATCAAATCAATGACAAACTTCCAAAATATAAAAGATTTGCTAAATAATATTATTTTAAGATTTAGTTAAAGAAGACTGTAATTCTTGATTAGTAATATAACCCTTAATATTACCGTTCTTATCAACTACTTCACAATTTGAGTCTGAACAAACTATTTGAGGTAAAAATTCTTCAATAAATTGATCTTCATTTACTTTAATAACGTTTGATTTATCTATATTTTCAGAATCATTTAAATTTTTCATAATTATTTTTGCTTTGATTACTTTTGCTCTATTCACATCTTTAACAAAAGCTTTTACGTAATCATCTGCAGGATTCATTATAATTTCTTCTGGCGTTCCAACTTGTACTAATTTTCCTGAATTTAAAATTCCAATATGGTCACCTAATCTCAATGACTCATCAAGATCATGAGTAATAAATACAATTGTTTTTTTTAATTCTGATTGAAGATCAATAAGTTGTTTTTGCATATCACTTCTTATTAGTGGATCTAGAGCACTAAAAGCTTCATCCATCAACATTATATCCGTATCTGTTGCTAATGCTCTTGCCAAACCAACTCGCTGTTGCATTCCTCCAGATAATTGATTTGGATATTGATTTTCAAATCCATTTAATCCAACAGCATCAATTTTTTCCATTGAGATTTTATTTCTCTCATCTTCGGACTTACCTTGCATTTCCAAACCATATCCAACATTTTGCAAGACTGTTTTGTGCGGGAATAAACCAAACCTTTGGAAGACCATACTCATTTTGTGTCTTCTAAACTCAATTAGCTTTTCTTTATCAAGCGACATCACATTTGTGCCCTCAACCAAAATTTCACCATCAGTTGGATCTATAAGTCTATTTAAATGTCTAATTAATGTAGATTTTCCTGAGCCCGAAAGACCCATGCAAACAAACGTTTCACCTTCTTCAATTTTAAGAGAAACATTATCTAATCCAACTGTGTGCCCAGTTTTTTCTAATATTTCATCTTTAGTTGAACCTTCCTTGACCATTGGAAGCACTGATTTTGGATTATTACCAAAGATTTTATATACGTTGTTGATTTCGATTTTTGACATCAATTAAGTTCTAACAGTTCATAGAGCATAATGTAAAACAATTTCTATACAACTGATAATTGATTTTTATAAATTCGATTTTGTTTGATTTTGTTAGTCATTTAAATAATCATTTAATTTATGACCAAATCAGATCAAGATATTCGATGCGAACTATCTGCTCTTTATAGAATTTTACACATGTATGGGATGACAGATTTAGCTAATCAATGTGCTGGAGCTAGATCAGCTGAAGATAAAGATTGTTCTTTTGTTCATCCTTATGGAATGTTTTATGAAGAGATTACAGCGTCATCTTTAGTAAAGATTGATAAAGATGGTAGAAAAATAAATTCAGATGGACCATGGTTAAATGATGGTTGTATCAATCTTGCACAATGGATTTTTAATTCACGTTCTGATGTTAACTTTTATGTTCACGGACATGCTAATGATGTTATGGCAGTTGGAGGAACTAAAGAAGGTTTGATGCACCTTTCACAAGCAGCAGTCTATTTAAATCATTTAATTGGATATATCGATTACGAATTTGTTGAGGATAAAGATTTTGGAAAAAAATTTGAAAACCTTATAGGGAAGCATGATATTTTAATTACAAGAAATCATGGATACTACACTGTAGGTAAAACTGCTGCAGAAGCTTTTTTTAGGGCATATTATTTAGAACAAGCATGTACTGTTCAAGTTAAAAACTTATCTATGGGATTAAATAAACATGAAATAGACAAACAAAAAGCTGCTTATTTTTGGGATAATATGAGTAGTTCAGATGATTATAATTATGATGGAAAAACAGAGTGGGCTGCATTATTAAGAAAATTAGATCGTGAAAATTCAAATTATAAAAGTTGATGGAACAAAATTATAAAATTGAAAATATAACTAAAAATTCTACTAATTTAGAAGTTGATTGGAGTGATGGAAAAAAAAGTAAGTTTAATTATTTGTGGTTAAGAGATAATTGTCCTACAGCACACGATAAAGATTCTCGTCATAGAATGTTTAACATTCTCAAAGTATCTAAAGATATAAATCCTAAAAAATTTTCTTTAAACAATGATGGTAAACTCCAAATTGAGTGGAGTGAGGGAGATCATGTTAGTTATTATGATCAAAAATGGCTGAGAGATAATTGTTATACAATTAAAAACAATTTGGAATATAAATCACCCTACAAGCTTTGGGATAATTCTCTTCAAGATCATTTAAAATCTGTAGAAATTGATCATGATGAAATTGTTAATTCAGATGAAGGCTTAATTAAATGGTTGGAACTTTTGCATCATACTGGAATTGCAATTGTAAAAAATGCACCGACAGATGAGAGCTCTGGATTTAAAGTTTTAAATAGAATTAGTCATACTAGAGAAACTTTTTTTAAAACTCCATTTGAGGTAATTAATATTCCAAAACCAAACAATTCTGCTTATACAGCACATGCTTTGAGAAATCATATGGATTTACCTTGGTTTGAAACACCTCCAGGTTATCAATTCCTTCACTGCCTGGTTAATTCTGCAAATGGTGGAGATTCTTCAGCTGTAGATGGATTTGCAGTTGCAGATTACTTAAGAAAAAATGAAAAGGAAATCTTTGATACACTAGTTAATGTTCACCTCAAATTTCGAGATATGGATTATACACAAGAGTCAGTAAGAAGTTATTATGCGCCAGCAATTTCTTTAACTAAAGATAATGATTATCACGACATTAGATTTAGTGTTGCAACTATGGATGCCTTAGATTGCCATCCTGATTTAATGGACAAAGTTTATAAAGCTCACCATCGATTTGGAAATTTATTACACGATGATAAATTTCAAATTAAATTTAGATTAGGGCCAGGAGATATATTTACTTTCAATAATAGAAGATTGCTTCATGGGAGAACTGAATTTGATCCAAATTCTGGTCACAGACATCTCCAAGGATATTACATGGATCGTGATGAAATTATAGGAAGATTAAAATATTTAAAGAGCAATTAAACCTGAAGTAGAAATTAAAATTAAAATTTGCCACACACTGGATAAGTCTAAATAAATTTTGGAATTCTTTAAAATTTTTTTGTAGTCTTTATAAAAAAACAACGAGAGGAAAAAAATGAATATCAAAAAAATATTTATTCAATTTAGTATTTTCCTAATGCTTTCTACTACTTCTGTGTTCGCAAAAACTCAAATTGAGTGGTGGCATGCATTTGGTGGAAGACTAGGAGAACTTTTGGACGAGCAAGTTCAAAAATTTAATGCAAGTCAAAATAATTATGAAGTAATTCATACTAGAAAAGGTAATTACTCAGAGACTTTAAATGCTGGTATTGCTGCATTCAGAGCAAAGCAACAACCACATTTACTTATGGTTTTTGAAGTTGGAACTGCAACTATGATGGCTGCAAAAGGTGCAATCAAACCAGTTTACGAAGTAATGGCTGAGTCTGGCTTAGGTTTTAATCCTGATGCATACATCCCACCTGTTAAAGGTTATTACACTACAACAGATGGTAAAATGCTTTCATTACCTTACAACTCTTCAACTCCAGTTTTATGGGTTAACAGAGATTTGATGAAAAAAGCAGGATTAGATCCAAACATGAGTCTTGCTACTTGGTCAGATGTTGGTATGGCACTTGATAAAGCAAAGTCAGCAGGAACTTCTTGTGGTCTTACTACTGCTTGGCAAAGTTGGATACATTTAGAAAACTTTTCTGCTTACCATAATGTTGCTTTTGCAAGTAAAGCAAATGGATTTGCAGGTTTAGACACATCTCTATCTTTCAATAGTGCATTACACGTTAAGCATTTAGAAATGATGGGTAACTGGGCTAAAGAGGGTAAATTCTTTTATGCTGGAAGAAGAAACGAAGGTGGAGCAAACTTTAGAGCAGGTGAGTGTATGTTCTTTACAGAAAGTTCTGCTGGATATGCTGGTATAAAAAAAGAAGCTCAATTTGATTTTGAAATCAGACCTTTGCCTTATCATGCAGGAACAAAAGCTCCTCAGAATACTATCATTGGAGGATCATCATTATGGGTAATGTCTGGTCACTCTGCAGACGAGTATAAAGGTGTAGCAGCTTTTATTAATTTCCTATCAGGAACTGATATCCAAGCTAAATGGCACCAAGATACTGGTTATTTGCCAATCACAATTGCAGCAAGTGAAAAGACAGCTGCAGATGGTTTTTACAATGCAAATCCTGGTACGGATATTGCTGGAAAACAAATGATGGCAAAAGCACCAACAGATAACTCAAAAGGTTTGAGACTTGGTTCTTTTGATCAAATCAGAGGTATTATCGATGAAGAGTTAGAAGCAATTTGGACTGGTAGCAAATCAGCTCAAGTAGCTATGGATAGTGCTGTTAAAAGAGGAGATGCTCTTTTAAGAAGATTTGAAAAAGCTAATAAGTAAATAGTTTAATCTATCTGGGGGTTATCCAACCCCCAGATTTTTCATATGGAAAAAAAAGTTTTTTTTAGAGGATGGTTGTTACCCATTTTATTAATTTCACCACAATTAGTAATTTCTATAATATTTTTTTTCTATCCTGCGGGACAAGCTATTTCAAATTCATTGTATCTACCTGATCCATTTGGATTAAGTTCAGAATTTGTTGGTTTAGAAAATTTTTTATTTTTATTTGGTGACAGTTATTATTTATCAAGTTTTGTAACTACAATTTTCTTTTCCACAAGTGTCTCTGTTCTATCAATGGGACTTGGTTTATATTTTGCATTATTAGCTGATAGAATTTTTAAAGGTGCTGGGGTTTATAAAACACTTTTAATTTGGCCATACGCAGTAGCTCCTGCAGTTGCAGGTGTGTTGTGGATGTTTTTATTTTCAAGTAGAGTTGGTGTTGTCTCTTGGTATTTGGGTTTATTAGGTTACGATTGGAACCATGCTTTAAATAGTGAAGAAGCAATGGGATTAGTTGTATTAGCTTCGACATGGGGAAGAATAAGCTATAATTTTCTATTCTTTCTTGCAGGATTACAGGCAATTCCAAAATCAATCATAGAAGCAGCAGCAATTGATGGAGCAAGTTTTTGGAAAAGATTTAGAACAATAGTGTTTCCTTTGTTATCACCAATTACGTTTTTTTTATTAGTTGTTAACATCGTTTATGCCTTTTTTGAAACATTTGGTGTAATTCACACAATTACATCTGGGGGACCCGAACAATCAACCACAACTTTAGTTTATAAAGTCTATTCAGATGGTTTTGTTGGTCAAGATTTAGGATCTAGTGCCGCTCAATCTGTAATTTTGTTAGTAGTTGTTGGTTTGTTAACTGTTATTCAGTTTAAATACATAGAAAGAAAAGTTCATTACTAATGATTGAAAGAAATAAAAAAGGATATTTCATGTCTCACCTAGGTTTGATTATAGGAATTGCTTTTATTTTTTTTCCAGTTTGGCTAACTTTTGTTGCTTCGACAGTCACTCAACAAGATATCATTCAGCCACCACTCCCACTTATACCTGGGTCTCATTTTATTGAAAATTATACCTATGCTTTAACTGAGAAATCAGCAGAAGGATATGAAAAAAATATTCCAGTTTTGAGAATGTTGTTTAATTCAGCGGTAATGGCACTTGGAATTACTATAGGAAAAATTACAATTTCTTTACTCTCAGCTTTTGCGATAGTTTATTTTAGATTTCCTGGGAGAAAATTTTTCTTTTGGCTAATTTTTATAACATTGATGTTACCTGTTGAAGTAAGGATCGTACCTACGTATGAGATTGCAGCGAAATTGAATCTATTAAATAGTTATGCAGGATTAATATTTCCATTAATAGCATCAGCTACAGCGACTTTTTTATTTAGACAATTTTTTATGACCATACCAAACGAGATGGTTGAAGCTGCTAGAATGGATGGAGCGAAACCTATGAAATTTTTCATAGATATCTTAGTACCTATAAGTAGAACAAATATTGCAGCTTTATTTGTTATTTTATTTATATATGGATGGAACCAGTATTTATGGCCTCTATTGATGACAACTGATCCAAATATGAATACGATTGTGATGGGTATTAATCAAATGATACCAGGTGGTGACGACTTTGGTCATTGGCCAACAATCATGGCAACCTCAATTCTGGCAATGGTACCTCCAGTTTTAATAGTTATAACTATGCAAAGATTCTTTGTTAAAGGTTTATTAGAAAGTGAAAAATAAAAGATATGGCTAAGATAAATTTAAAAAATATAAAAAAATCATATGGGGAGAACAATGTCATTCATGATTTAAGTGCTGATATTAAAGATGGAGAATTGATAGTTATAGTTGGGCCATCAGGATGCGGGAAATCAACTCTATTAAGAATGATTGCTGGTCTCGAAGAGATCAATAGTGGGGAAATAATAATTAATGAAAAAAGAATGAATGATCTTGAGCCAATGGAAAGAAACATTGCAATGGTATTTCAAAATTATGCTCTCTATCCACATATGACGGTTTTTGAAAACATGTCATATGGTTTAAAAATTCAAAAAACACCTAAAGATGAGATTATTTCAAGAGTAAATGAAGCTGCTGAAATTTTAGAATTAAGTGAACTACTAGAAAGAAAACCAAATCAATTATCAGGTGGTCAAAGGCAAAGAGTTGCTATGGGAAGAGCAATAGTAAGAAAGCCAGATGTCTTTCTTTTTGACGAACCTTTATCAAACTTAGATGCTAAATTGAGAGTTCAAATGAGATTGGAAATTAAAAAACTTCAAAGAAAATTAAATGTAACTTCTTTATATGTTACTCATGATCAGGTAGAGGCAATGACACTAGCAGACAAGATGATTGTGATGAATGAAGGAAATGTTGAGCATATTGGAACACCGTTAGATGTTTATCAAAAACCACAAACATTATTTACTGCACAGTTTATTGGAAGCCCTGCAATGAATATATTGAACGGTACGGTTAATAATGGTGAAGTAAAAATTGCTGACTTTAAATTCAATATAAATTCTTCACATCAAGGAGAAGTTTATTTTGGAATAAGGCCAGAGCACTTAATTATAAATACTAATGGAAAATTTAAAGTAAACGTAGAATTTATAGAATTGATAGGTTCCAACACTCTTGTACATTGCAGAATAAAATCCACTAACGAAGTAGTTGTTGTTAGTGTGCCTGGTATTCTTGATAAAGATTTTTCTGGAGAGGAGATAGGCTTAGACTTAGAAGATTCTAAAATACATTTATTCAGTACGACAAATCAAAATAGGATTGATTGATTTGATACTCTCAAAACCAAACTACATAAAAATATATGGTCACAGAGGTGCGAGAGGTGATATGCCTGAAAATTCTTTATCAGGTTTTAAATATATTTTTGATAATAATTTTTTTGCGTTTGAAACAGATGTACTGATATCGAAAGATAAAATACCATTAATTGCTCATGATTTTTATCTCAATCCTTATTTCACTAAAGATCAAAATGGAGACTGGATAAAAAATAAAAAAATTAAAATATATGATTTAAATTTCCAGGAACTATTAAACTACGATATTGGCACATTAGATAAAACAACATCTTATGGAAAAAGATTTAAAGATCAGAAATCAATTAAAAATCAAAAGATCATCAAATTAGATGAGTTATTTGATCTTATAAAAAAATATCCTAAAGAAAATATGTTCATAAATTTAGAAATAAAATCAACACCTGAAGAGAAAAATTTAACTCCAAGTCCAAAAGATATGATCAGTATTATTAAAAAAGCATTGTTAAAATACGATTATTTTGAAAAAATTTTAATATCCTCATTCGACTGGAGAATTTTAAAGGAATGCAAACTACAAATGCCAGATGTTTTAAGAGGTCATATTAGTTTGCATACTAATTTAAAAACAAAACCCAAGACTGTATTTCCAAATTCTCCTTGGCTTAATACTAAACAAGAATTTAATGTTTTTGAGATACCCAAAATAGTAAAAAAACAAGGAGGCCATGTTTGGTGTCCATTTTATAGAGATGTCACTAAACAGAATGTAGAAATGGCTCATGATTTAGGCCTGGGTGTAAATGTTTGGACAGTAAACAGTGAGAGAGAAATGTTAAGAATGATCAAGTATGGAGTTGATGGGATAATAACTGATTTTCCAAACAAATTAAAAAGGGTATGTGAAAACAATAAAGTTCAATGGTTCTAAAATTTATTTCCAACCTGTAACATTTTTTACTTCTAAAAATTCTTCCAATCCCCAAACTCCTCCTTCTCTACCATTTCCGGATTGCCTGTAACCACCAAAAGGAGTCCCAACATCAGCTGCATTACCGTTTATATAAACACATCCTGATCTTAATTTTTTTGCAACTCTATGTGCTTTTTCTTTATCATCAGTTTGAAGATAATTTCCTAAACCATAAGAAGTATCGTTTACAATTTTCACTGCTTCATCTTCAGTATCAAACGGAATAATTGATAAAACAGGCCCAAAAATTTCTTCCTTTGCGATTCTCATCTCATTAGTAACATCTGTGAAAATAGTTGGTTTAATAAAATATCCTTTATTTAAACCATTTGGCAATTCTGGTCCTCCAGCAGCTAAAGTTGCTCCCTCAGAAATTCCACTTTCAATAAGATTTATAATTTTATCGTACTGAACTTTTGAAATTACAGGACCAATGTGATCTCCTTTTTTAGTCGCCTGATCAACTTTAATTTTATTAGCTTCATCAACAGCTTCTTTTACTGCTCTTTCATAAATAGATTTTTCAACCAACATTCTTGTAGGCGCATCACAAGATTGACCTGAATTACTCATTACATTTCGGATACCATCTCTTACTGCATCTTTATAACTGTCAGCAAAAACAATATTTCCACCTTTGCCCCCAAGTTCAAGACATACTCTTTTAATTGTATCAGCGGCATTTTTAGAAATTAACTTTCCAGCTCTTGTTGAACCAGTAAAAGAAACCATATCAATATCTGGATGACTTGAAATGTCTGTTCCAACTCCAGCTCCATCACCATTTACTAAATTAAAAACTCCTTTAGGAAAACCAGCTTCATGGATCATTTCAGCAAACAACATTCCCGATATAGGAGCAATTTCTGAGGGTTTTAAAATCATTGTGCAACCAGTTGCAAATGCCGGAGCAACTTTAAGAGCGATTTGATTTATTGGCCAATTCCAAGGAGTAATTAATCCACAAACTCCAATTGGTTCATAACAAATATGGTTATTTGATTTTTCATCAAAATGTTCTTCGAAGTTAAAATTTTTAAGTCTTAATATAAAATCCTCTAAATGGTCTCTTCCTGATGCGGTTTGAACATCAGTCGACCAATCCATTGGAGCACCCATTTCCAATGAAATAGCATCTGCCATTTCATTAAATCTTTTTTTATAAATAGTTAATAATTTTTCTAATAATTTAATTCGTTCTTCTTTTGAGGTTTCTTTCCAAGTTTCAAATGCTGTTTTTGCAGCTTTTACTGCCCTATTTGTATCTTCAGTGGATCCTAGAGAAATTACTGCACAAGGATCTTCATTACATGGATTGATAACATCAAAGTCATTCCTCTTAATTGGATCTACCCATTCACCATCAATATAAAATTTTCTTTTATCTAGCATGAATTTATTTTAGCATAATATTTAAATTTCATATCCTTTTTCCTCAGGCTCATTATCAACTAATTCTTCTGGAAAACCCTTGGCTCTAAAATCTATGTTGTTTAAATCTTCCATTCTTTTTACAATCATAGAAGACCAAGCTCTAGACCCATATTTTTTTTGTCCATCTTTAAATATTTCAACAATTTTTGGAGATATCTCTAGTGGAGCATTTAACTTCTTCGCTAGATCATCAAATAAGCCTGTGTCTTTTAAAACTAAATCCATTGTAAAATTTATATTATAAGATCCATTTAAAATTACCTGACTTTCTGTTTCGTGAACAAATGAATTTCCTGATGATGCAGCAATTCCTTTGAATGTTTTTTCAAGATCTAGATTAGATTTTTTTGCAACTGTCCAAGCTTCTCCTAAAGCAACTAGATGTACTGAAGCTAAATAATTTGTAATTACTTTAAGAGTACTTGCTGTACCTAATTCACCAGTATGTAACACCTTTCTACCCATGACTGTTAAGACAGGTAAAATTTTTTCAAATGCTTTTCTCTCACCACCTACAAAAATTGCAATATTTCCTGTTGCAGCTCTATGACAACCACCACTTACAGGGCCATCTAAAGGTATAGCATTTTTTGCAATTACTTTTTCTCCAATTCTCTTTACCTCAGCTTCATCAGTAGTACTCATTTCAAGCCAGATTTTATTTTCAGAAAGGCCTTCAAGCACTCCATCTTCGGCTTCCATAACTTCTGCGCTTACTTTTAGTGATGGTAAAGAAGTAATTATAAGATCAACTTGTTCTGCAAGTTCTTTCCCAGAGTTTGCAACTTTTGCACCAGAACTTTTAAATTGATCTGTTAAATTTTGGTCTACGTCTCGTACTGTTAAGTCAAATCCATTTCTTAATAAACTTCCTGCAAGTTTAGCACCCACATTTCCTAAACCAATAAAACCTATCTTCATTATTTTACCTCTTCTTTTTTATTTTTTGTAAAAACTATTAATATGACACCAACAATTATTATTGCTCCACCAATAAGCAGTTCTTTGGTTGGCTCTTCTCCTAAAAGAAAAATTGCAGCTAATAATCCAGTTGGAGGAATTCCCATGGTTACAATAGGCAGAACTTTATAAATAGGATTATTTTTTATGACATAGTAAAAGCAACCATATGTAACTGGCTGCATTATAAAACCAATGTAGATTGCAATTATCCAATGATTAATTTCTGCGTTAGCAAAATATTCAATAGTATTTCCATCAATGGTTGCTGATAGTAATATTAAAATTGGACCAGAAAATAATGCCATCCATGCAACCAATGCTAAAGGATTAATTTCTTTACTTAAAGGTTTCACCATTACTTGCCCAAGAGCCCAAATAGCAGAGCCTAGTATAGTCAATCCAATACCAATAATTTTTCCATCTAATCTTGGTGATCCAGTTAAAACGTAAACACCAATAAACGCTATACCAATACCAATTAAAGCCCTAACTGTTGGTTTCTCTTTAAGCATAAAGTAAGCAAAAATAACTCCAAACGGTACTTCCATTTGTACTAACAAAACTGCAGATGATGCATCAATCAAGTCTAAACCAGAGTAAGTAATACTGTACTGCAAAGTATTAGCTATTAAAGATGCTATGAATATTTTTAATAAATATCCTCTTGGTATTGGAAACCACCAGACTAAAATTGATGCCGCAAATATAAATCTTAAACCCATTAATAAAATTGGTGGAAAAGATTCGAATGCTGGTTTTGCAATGACAAAACCAAAACCCAAAAAAATTGGAACCAGCGATGCAATGAAGGTATCTTTTAAATTCATGTCGTTAATTTAATATTAATGATTATTAAAGAACTTCTGATATATTCATCTTTTAAAATATGAATTCAACAAAAATAGATCCAAAATATATTAGTAAATCAAATCCAAGAGTTGGATTAATAGCTCTTGCAAGTGATTTTATGATCGAGAGAGATTTTATCAATGTCATAAAAGACAGGGAAATTGATTTTTTTGTTAACCGTATTGAGTGTTACAATCCATTAACTCGAGAAAACCTGATTAAAATGTCTAATAAAGTAACTGAGGTTGCAAAAGATATTTTACCAGATCAAGATATTGATTGTGTTGTTTATGGTTGTACCTCTGGGACTATTGCAGCTGGATACAATTCTATTGAACAAAAAGTAAAAGCAGCAAAACCAATGGCTGACGTTACAACGCCTAGTACTGCAGCAATTAAAGCTTTAAAAAAATTAAATATAAATAAAATTTCTTTGTTCACACCTTATAGTAAAAAACTAAATGATGAGGTTTTAGATTATTTTAAAACAGAAGGTTTTGAAATTACTTCTAATTCTTACTTTGATATTGAAGCTGATTATGACATTGGTAAAGTAGATCAAGATTATTTATATGAAGTGTTATCTAAAATTGATTTAAATGGGGCAGAGGCATTGTTTGTTTCGTGTACAGCATTACCCGTGTTGCCAATTATTGATAAACTTGAAAAAAAATTGAACACAATAGTTTTATCTAGTAATCAAGCATTAATTTGGGATACACTTGTAAAAATAAATAAAAATAACTCTATTGAGGGTTTTGGAAAATTATTTGAGGTAAACTAATGTCATTTACTAAAGAAGAATACAAACAAAGATTAAAAAAAGTTCAAAAAATGATGCAAGAAAAAGGCATCGAACTTTTAATTTCTCATGACACAAATAATTTATATTATTTAACTGGTTATGATGCTTGGTCTTTTTATTATGCTCAATGTGCAATCGTTCATGTAAATGCAGATGAACCATTATGTTTTGTAAGAGCTCAAGATGCAGGTGGGGCTTATATAAAAACTTATTTAAAAGATGAAAATATTTTAGTGTATGATGAAGAGTACATTCATACTTGGCCAAAACATCCTTACGATAGATTAGTTGAGATAATTAAAGAAAGAAAATGGGATAATCTATCAATCGGATTAGAGATGGATGCTCACTATTTTACAGCTTTTTGTTATGAAAAAATAAAACAAGGTTTGCCAAATGCCAAAATCAAAGACAGTGATAGATTGGTGAATTGGGCAAGATTTACAAAATCTGACGCAGAAATAAATTATATGAAGTCTGCAGCAAAAATTTCAGAACAAGGAATGAAAACTGCAATGGAAGTTATTAAACCTGGTGTAAGGCAGTGTGATGCAGTTGGTGAAATTCAAAAAGCACTTTTTTATGGAACAGAGGAATTTGGTGGTGAATATTCAAGTATTGCAACTCTTCTTCCAACAGGAAAAGGTACTTCTGCTTCACATTTGACTGCTACTCAAGATAAATTTGTTGAGGGAGAAGCAACAATTATTGAACTTTCTGGAGTTTATAAAAGATATCATGCGCCAATGGCTAGAACGGTATTACTTGGAAAACCCAATCAATTAAAAATTGATACGATGAATAAAACTATTGAAGCCTTAAACTCTGGTATTAGCGCAATTAAAGCAGGAAATACCGTAGATGATATTGCTCAAGCTTTTTGGAAAATACTCGATAAATATGGTATCGAAAAAAGATCAAGAACTGGTTATTCAATAGGAATAGGTTATCCTCCTGATTGGGGAGAGCATACTCTTAATATATATAAGGGAGACAAGACAGTTCTTCAGCCTAATGTTTGTTTTCATATGATTGCCGTGATGCAATTTGGTGACTGGGGTGTTGAGGCGTCAGAAGCTATTAGGGTTACAGAAAACGGTTCAGAGTTATTTTGTAATTTTCCAAAAGAGCTTCATATCAAGAGTTAATTTACTATTGAAATCTACTTTCACAAATGTTTAATAATCAACTTTATGTCTAAAAATCCAGAATTCGTAAAATTTGATAAAGTAGATAAAAGTTATGACGGTAAAGTACTCGTCGTTAAAGATCTTCAATTAGATATTGCTGAAGGTGAATTTATAACGATGCTTGGACCATCTGGTTCAGGTAAAACAACTTGTTTAATGATGTTAGCTGGATTTGAAACCCCAACTAATGGAGAAATTTTATTAGATGGAAATATTATTTCAAACATCCCACCTCACAAAAGAGGAATTGGAATGGTGTTCCAAAATTATGCATTGTTTCCACACATGACAGTTTATGAAAATTTAGCCTTTCCTTTAAGAGTAAGAAAAGTTGAAAAAGATGAAATTGATAAAAAAGTAGACAAAGCTTTGTCTATGGTTTCTTTAAATGGATTTGAATCTAGAATGCCAGCGCAACTTTCTGGGGGACAACAACAAAGGGTTGCTGTTGCAAGAGCGCTTGTATTTGATCCCGCTGTTGTTTTAATGGATGAGCCACTTGGTGCATTAGATAAAAATTTAAGAGAGAGCATGCAGTATGAAATTAAACATATCCACGAAAGTATTGGTGTCACTGTTGTGTACGTTACTCATGACCAAAGTGAAGCTCTTACTATGTCAAACAGAATAGCTGTATTTAACGATGGTAAAGTTCAACAGTTATCTGATCCAGCAGAGCTATATGAGAAACCAGTAAACTCTTTTGTTGCAGAATTTATTGGTGAAAATAATACATTTAATGGTGAGGTCTCTGATATAGATAAAGATAAATGTAAAGTAAAATTAGGTAATGCAGAAATATTAGCTAACCCTATTTCGGTAAAATCAAAAGGTGAAAAAACTACAGTATCTTTAAGACCAGAAAGAGCATTAATAAATCCAACTGATAAAATGGATAATATGTTCACTGGAAAAATTGAGGAAGTAATTTACCATGGTGATCATACAAGAGTAAGATTAGATTTACTTGGTAGTTCTGAGTTTATTTTAAAAGTACCAAACAGCACCTCTAACCTTGAGCTAAAAGTAAAAGAAGATATCAAAATTGGTTGGAACAGTGTTGATGCTAGAGCTTTAGATCCTAAATAATTTCAAATAAATATCCAAAATAACATTAGATAAAATGAGCTGTTGACTTCACTTGCTCATTTTGGTGTACTTTCATTATATAAATTAATTTATATTAACGTTTAAACGGAGGAATAATGAAAAAATTAAGTAAATTATTACTTGCTCTTTCTTTTGCTCTTTCAATAACTTCATCAGCATTTGCAGTAACAGTTGCATCTTGGGGTGGAGCTTATACAGAATCTCAAAAGTTAGGGTATGGTGATCCAACTGCTAAAGCACTAGGAGTAGAAATCAACTGGGTTGATTACTCTGGTGGTTTATCAGAAATTAAAGCACAAAAAGAAGCGGGTGCTATTACTTGGGATATCATAGACTTATTTGCATTCGATACTATTAACGGATGTGATGAAGGTTTATTTGTTAAATTTGATTTTGACAAAGACTTCCCAGCTGCACCAGATGGAACTCCTGCAAGTGAAGACTTCTTCACAGAAATGCCAAGTGAATGTGCTGTAGGAAACATCTTGTATTCTTGGAACTATGCTTACGACACAAGAAAATTTAGTGGTTCAAAAGCTCCTAAAACAATTAAGGACTTTTTTAACACTAAAAAATTCCCAGGAAAAAGAGCAATCTATACTAGCGCTTTAACTAATTTAGAAATTGCTTTAGCTGCGGATGGCGTGAAGTTAGGTGACGGCGGAACTAGAGTTTACAGAAAACTTTTAGAAGACGGTGGAATCGACAGAGCGTTAAACAAAATTAAGAAACTTTGCACAGATCCAAATGGTGGATGTGTATTCTGGTCTGCAGGTGCTCAACCACCTGAATTATTAGTTGCTGGTGAAGTTGTTATGGCAACTGGTTGGAACGGAAGATTCTTTAATGCTGAAGTTGGTGAAGGTGCTCCAATTAAACAAGTATGGGATGGTCAAGGTCTTGACTATGAATACTTTGCTTTAGTTAAGGGTGGTCCAGATGAAGCGAATGCTAAAAAAGCTTTAGCTATGATGACTAACACTGAGATGTTAGCTGGTAGCGCGAAGTACATTGCATACGCTCCATGGAGAAAATCTTCTCTTGATGTAATCACTGCTGGTGAGCCATGGTACAAAGATGGCAAAACAGAAATGATGCCTCAAATGCCAACTGCTCCTGCTAACACTAAAAACTATTTCTTAGTAGACCCATTCTTCTGGGCTGACTATGGAACAGAGATTGGTGAGAAGTGGGAAGCTTTCAAAGCAGGCCTATAATTTCAGTTTTAATCACTGAATTTATATAATATATTTAGGGCGGTTATTAATTAACCGCCCTATTTTTTTATGAGCTCTGAAACAAAACAAATTTTAACAACTGACGGAATACCATTAGAAGTCAGTTTGAAGAAAGCTGAACGGAAGAATAAGATTAAAGCCTTCCTTCTAGTTGCTCCTTTATTATTATTTTTAGTCATCACTTATATATTTCCAATTGGAGAAATGTTTACGAGAAGTATTGATGACAAGATGATAACCAACATGCTTCCTAAAACATTTAAGGAAATGGAAAATTGGGATGGACAAGAACTACCTCCTGAAGAAGTTTTTTCTGCTTTTTATTATGACTACAAAGCCCTTGTTGAAAAACAAGAACATGGAAAACTTGGTCAAAGATTAAATAAAGAAAAAAATGGTTTTAATTCAACAACCAAAAGATTGTTTAGAAATATTAAAAGAAAAAAGATAGATGAAAACGCTAGTTTCAAAGAACAGATGATGAAGGTTCATAAAAATTGGGGAAAAGTCGAGTACTGGCAAGCTATAAAAAGAACAGCGCCACCATATACATTAGCTAAATATCTAAAAGGTATGGATATGTATTATGCTGCTGATGGAAGCATCGCTCAAGTAGATGAAGATAGACGAATTCATAGAATTTTGTGGCTAAGAACGCTTGAAATTGCTTTTTTCGTAACTCTATTTTGCTTTGTAATGGGCTATCCTATTGCTCATTTATTAGCCACATTACCAATGAAGTACTCAAATCTATTAATGATTTGTGTTCTTCTCCCATTCTGGACTTCATTATTAGTCAGAACTGCAAGTTGGATGATTTTACTACAGCAACAAGGAGTCGTTAACGATTTCTTTGTCATGATAGGATTAGTTGCAGACGATAACAGGCCTGAAATGATGTATAATAAAGTTGGTACCTATGTGGCGATGACACAGATATTGTTACCTTTTATGGTTCTTCCACTTTACAGCGTCATGAAAACAATCTCTCCTAGTTTAATGAGAGCTGGAAAATCTTTAGGTGGAACACCTTTTGTTGCATTTTGGAAAGTATATTTCCCATTAACTATTCCAGGTATAGGAGCGGGATGTTTGTTGGTATTTATATTGGCAATAGGATATTACATTACTCCAGCATTGGTAGGAGGTGCCTCTGGAACTTTGATAAGTAACCAGATTGCATACCATATGAAAACAACTTTGGACTGGAGCTTTGCATCTGCAATGGGATTGATGTTGTTAACTGGAGTTTTAGTTGTGTATTGGATTTATAACAAATTAGTTGGAGTTGATAATATTAAATTAGGATAAACATGGCATTACCAAGTTATACAGAAACGCGTTATAGAATTTGGCATTATGTTTATTTAGCTATTTGTGCATTTGTATTTTTCTTTTTAGTTGCGCCTTTATTCGTAATATTTCCATTATCATTTAATGCTGAAGAATTTTTAGTTTTTTCTGAGGGAATGAAAAATCTTGATCCTGATGCCTTTTCTTTAAGATGGTATAAAGATATGGTCTATGGAACCAAAAACCCATGGGGACTAGCTGCAAAAAATAGTTTTATAATTGCAATATTTGCAACAATAGGATCGATAATACTTGGGACATTGGCTGCACTAGGTTTAAGCAGTAGGCATATGCCTTATAAGGGAATTATAATGGCTACTTTAATTTCACCAATGATTGTTCCGTTAATTATATCAGGTGTTGCAATATTCTTTTTCATGGCAAAAGTTGGCTTAGCAGCAACGCATACAGGAATAGTGTTTGCGCATATAATACTAGGAACTCCATTTGTTGTAATCACAGTAACTGCAACATTATCAGGATTTGATCATAGTGTAACAAGAGCTGCTGCTAGTTTAGGTAGTAACCCTGTAAACACTTTTATGAAAATTACTCTTCCTTTAATATTACCAGGTGTAATTTCAGGAGGTCTATTTGCATTTGTGACTTCATTTGACGAAGTAGTTGTTGTTTTATTTCTTGCTGGTTTAGAAAATACTACAATTCCAGTGCAGATGTGGACTGGTTTGAGAGAACAGCTTAGTCCAACAATTTTAGCTGTTGCTACATGTTTAATTATTCTTTCAACTTTAATTTTAATTAGTGCAGAATTATTAAGAAGAAGATCTGAAAGATTAAGAGGAATTAATAGATAAAATTAAATTGCTTCAATTATTGTTGCAATTCCCATTCCTAAACCAATACATTGAGTAGCAAGAGCGTATTTTTTATTTTCTCTTTTTAAAAGTTGCGCAGCTTTTCCTGTTATCCTTGCACCTGTTGCTCCCAAAGGATGTCCTAAAGCAATTGCACCCCCATCTAAATTTACTTTATTAATATCTATTTCTAAATCTTTGATACAAGCTAGTGATTGAGATGCGAAAGCTTCATTTAACTCCACAATATCAATGTCTTTTATTGAAATTTTAGCTCTATCCAAAGCTTTTTTAGTTGCTGAAATTGGTCCTAATCCCATATAGTTTGGATCACATCCTTCAACAGCAGTGGATTTTATTCTACCAAGAATTTCTAAATCATTATCTTTAGCAAAATTTTCTTCACATATCAGTGTTGCAGCAGCTCCATCAGTTAGAGGAGATGAAGTTGCAGCTGTTACCGTTCCATTTTGATCAAATACTAACTTTAAACTATCTAGTTTTTCCATTGTACTATTGGGTCTAATATTTTCGTCTGTTTCACAATCACCTATCTTAGTAATTTCACTTTTGAATTTATCTTTTTGTTGGGCTTCATTTGCTTTTCTATGACTTTCTAAAGAGAACTCTTGTTGTTCTGTTCTTGAAATATCATATTTTTTAGCAACATTCTCAGCAGTAATTCCCATGGATAAATATAAATGTGGATTTTGTTTTTCTTCATCAGAATAAGGGTAGGGTAAAGGATCAAAGCCAGTTCTAACTCTAGTCATGCTTTCAACACCTCCACAAATAAATATCTTACCTGATCCCATTGCTATTTTTCCTGCTGCAATATGAATTGCCTCCATTGAAGATCCACACCATCTGTCTACAGACATACCAGGAACTCTCATATCTAGATCTGATAAAAAAGTTACCAATCTTCCAATATTAAAACATTGTTCACCAACCTGAAAAGCGCAACCAATAACAACATCATCAATTTCTTTTGGGTTAATTTTTGATTGTGAAACAAGATTTTTTATTACTTCAGCTAGCAGATTAACTGGTTTTACATCTATTAATTTTCCTTTATTTGCCATTGCAAAAGGTGATCTGGAGTAACCAGCTATTACTGAATTATACATTTTTCTCTTTAATATTGTGTTAATTTATATAGCTTACCAATTTAATTAATCAGGAAAATTGTCTTATTTCAAGTTTTTGATTAATTCAATAGAAGTTTATTTATTATGGATATTAAAAAAGTAGTTGTTATTGGATCTGGTACGATGGGTAGTGGAATTGCAGCGCACCTGTGTAACGCAAATGTACCTGTAACTCTTTTAGATTTAACGACAGAAATATCTGAAAAAGCTAGAGACAGAATTCACAAATCAAGACCTCCATTACTTTTAGATAAAACCAAAATTGAAAATATTAAAGTTGGAAATATTAATGACAATTTCGATGTAGTAAAAGAAGCTGATTGGGTTGTTGAGGCTGTTGTTGAAAGAATTGATATAAAGCACAATATTTATGAAAAAATATTTAAGAACAGAAAACAGGGGGCAATTGTTTCATCAAACACATCATCTATCCCAATTAAAGTTTTGTCAGAAAAATTAACTGAAGAAGAAAAAAAGGATTTTTGCATAACTCACTTCTTTAATCCAGTTAGATACATGGGATTATTAGAAATTGTAAAAAATGAAAATAATGATTTGAATAAAATCAATTTTCTTAAAAAATTTTGTGAAATTGAATTAGGTAAAGGTGCGATCGTTTGTAATGATACACCTGGTTTCTTAGGAAATAGAATAGGTGTTTATGCAATGCAGGTAGCAATGACAGAAGCATTTAGAATGAAATTATCAATTGAAGAAGCTGATGCAGTTTTTGGAAGACCAATGGGTATACCTAAAACAGGAGTTTTTGGCTTATATGACTTGATTGGAATTGATTTGATGGCTGATGTTTTAAAAAGCTTTATTAAGGAGCTTTCTGAAAATGATGAATTTCAAATTGTTGCAAAAGAAATTCCGTTAGTAAAAAAATTGATTGATACTGGTTATACTGGACGTAAAGGAAAAGGTGGTTTTTACAGAATGAATAAAAGTGGAAACCAAAAAGTATTAGAAGCTATCAATTTAGAAACAGGTGAATATCTAACCTCAAAAAAAATAGATTTAGGAGTTGAGACTGTAGATATTAATAATTTAATTAATCGAAAAGATAAATATGGAGAATATGCTTGGGAAGTAATTTCTAAAATAATTAAATACGCATCTTCTCTAGTTCCAGGAATTACAGACAAATTCAACGATATAGATGAAGCAATGAGACTTGGTTTCAATTGGGCAATGGGTCCTTTTGAAATGTTAAAATCAATTGGAGTAGAAAACTTTTTTTCAAGGATAGATAATTTTGAAAATAATAAATTTTTAGAAAACTTATCTAAGTCAAAAGATGAAAACTTTTATGGAGAAAGACAATTATATACTGATATTGAAACACTAGGAAAAATTAGACCAACAGCAATAAAAGTAGATAAAAATAATTCTGCTGAAATTCATCGTTTTAAAGATTTTAATATTGTCGAGTTTACTACAAAAGCTTGTGCACTAGATTATGATTCAATGGATGCATTAAAAAATGCAACTGACAAACCACTTATTGTTATGAATGAAAGCATGCAATTTTCTGCAGGTGTGAATTTGAGTTACACGATGAATTTTGCAGATAAGAATGATTTCAAATCTATAGAAAAATTTATTAAATACTTCCAAGATACTTGCAAAATTTTAAAATATTCTAAGTACCCGGTAGTGTCTGCACCTTCTGGTCTTACTTTAGGTGGTGGTTTTGAAGTTTTGGTTCAAAGTAACTTTGTTGCATCACACACAAACATTGTGGTTGGTCTTGTAGAGACAATTGTTGGATTAGTGCCAGCTGGAGGCGGATGTAAAGAAATGCTATGGAGGTGGTCACAAACGGAAGAAGCAAAATCTGATCCTGATTATGCTCCTTTAAAAGTATTTGATATTATTGGATACGCAAAAACTGCAACTTCTCCTGTAGAAGCTGAGCCTTTAAAATACTTAAAACCTGAGGATAAAAAAATCATGAATAGAAATAGTCTTTTTGAAGAGGCGAGAAAACTTATTCATCAAAATAACGATTTTGTTCCTCCAGAAAAGTGTAAATTTAATTTATCTGGAAAACCTTTGAAAGAAAAGATGATTAAAGTTTTAGAGAAATTATATAATGATAAAATAATATTAGATCATGGAATGCATGTTGGAACTGAACTTGCAAATGTTTTAAGTGGTGGTGATACAAATTTAGATAAAACTTTATCAGAAGATGATCTTTATAAGTTAGAGTTAGATTCTTTTATGAGATTGATAGAAACCAAACAAACCCAAGATAGAATTAAACATACTCTTTCAACCGGAAAACCTTTAGTTAATTAGTCTCTAACATTCTAAAAGTGTTTATATAATCAGGTCTAAGTACATAAATTGCTTTGTTACCTGTTTTGATTTTCTTAAGAATATCTAGACCAAACTTTACTTTTCCAAGTGGAGTGTATTCTCCTTGATAAATTGGGATATCTTTCAAGGTAATAAAAAATTCACTATCTTCAGAGTCAAATTCTGTTGATCTTGCAAATCCAACACTACCTTCAGTAAATTCAAAATCGTCACTAAGTTCTGATTTCAATAATCCCAATCCTGATTTTCCACTTCCAATTTTTGAGTAATCTAAATATTTAATATTCCCGAATTCAATATCACCAGCTTGAACTAAAATATTTTCAACAACTTTATAGAATGCCGATCCATCATACATTTTTTTTTCAATTAGCGTTTTAAATCTTTCGACAGCTTTTGGAGAAATGTCAGGATATAACTCAATAATAACGTTTCCACATTCTAAATTCATTACAGCGATATTATTTGGGTTCTTAAAGTTTAATTTTTTTAAATCATTGTTGTCTATAAATAGACATTTATTTTTTAATAAAAAAAAAGATGAAAAAGCAGAAACGGCTAAGACTATTAAAAAAATAAATAAAATTTTTTCTGATTTTGATGCCTTAATTGTTTTAATCATAAAATATTTTCATCTATTTTAGATATATTTAATTTAATAAAATTTACCTTATTATTTAATATAGGGTCGTTTTTTATTTTCTCTTCAATCAAATTTTTATTAACCATTAAAAAAGAAAAGATTTCAGCCATATCTTCTGATGGAATTGATTTGGAATATTCTGTTAAAAAACCATTGGTATTTTTATATAAATCTAAATTTAATCTATCTGAGCAAGTGGAGCATTCAGCGTATTTAAAATCAGAATTATTAAATAAAGAAAATTTTTTATCATTAAAATCATTCTCATAACTATTTTGAATCATGTGAAAAATTTCATGATGAATCATTCTTTCAAAATATTTTTCGTTAAAGTTTATATCTAATATTAAAGTTCTATTTTTGTTATCTGGTATTCCACCAGTATTGATGTTCGAAATAAATAAACCTTCACAAAATACAACATATTTTAAATCTATTTTTTTAAGAAATTTAGAATTATATCTTTTAATATTTCTTTCAATGATTGGAAATTTTGTATTAAGATTTTCTTGATTTGTCTTATTGCAAGCAATGTTGTCATCTACTCCTATTTTAAAATCTCCTTTTGCATTTAAATAACGGATATTGTTCTCATTTTTTAGTTTATAGATTTGTAAGTTCGGAATTTTGATTAGATTGTATATTTCATCAGCATTTACATGTGAAAACTGAAATATTAAGATGAATAAAATAATAATTTTCATTAATTTATTATAGACGAATTAGATTAGATAATATTATCTTAGATTATTAAAAAATGACAAAAGAAAGAAACAAAAACCCTATTCAACCGGTAAGTGGAACAAAAGTACCTCGATATGCTGGTCCAAGTACTTTTGCAAGATTACCAGAATTAAGAGATGTCGAGAGCTGTGATGTAGCGATTGTTGGTGTCCCGTTTGATGCTGGAACCAGTTATAGACCAGGAGCGAGATTTGGTCCTCAGAGTATAAGACAAGCATCTAGACATTTAAGAACAAATTATCATCCAAGTTATGATGTGGAGCCTTTTAAAATTCAACAAGTTGCCGATGCTGGAGATATTTCATGCAATCCATTTAGTATTGATGAAGCTATTAAACAAATAGAGGAGGGAGCAACTGATCTATTAAATAAAGTAGGTGGAATAATTAGTTTAGGTGGTGATCATACAATTGCAGTGCCATTGCTAAGAGCAATTAATAAAAAAAATAAAGGACCAGTTTCTTTAGTTCATTTTGATGCTCATTTAGATACTTGGGATACTTATTTCGGCGCTCCATATACACATGGAACTCCTTTTAGAAGAGCAAGAGAAGAAGGTTTATTTTTAGATGATGCTTCAATGCATGTTGGAATAAGAGGACCTCTTTACAGCAGAGATGATATAAAAAATGATGAAAGTTTTGGTTTTAAAATAATTCACTGTGATGAATTTCAAACTGAAGGAACAGATAAAATTGCAGAAAGAATTAGAAAAAGAGTAGGAGATAATCCACTTTATCTATCTATAGATATTGATGTATTGGATCCAGCTTTTGCACCTGGTACAGGTACACCAGAGATAGCAGGCATGACCACACGAGAAATGGTAAATGTTTTAAGAGGATTGTCTGGATTAAATTTAGTTTCAGCTGATGTAGTAGAAGTTTCACCTGCATACGATCATGCAGAAGTTACATCTCTTGCAGCTGCAACAATAGTTTACGAATTAACAAATTTATTTGCAAAATCATAAGGAAAGGATAATTTTAAATCATGTTAGATAAAAAGAATTTTTATATTAATGGTGCTTGGGTTAAACCAAACAGCACTGAAGAAATTAAAGTAATCGATCCAGCTACAGAAGATAACTGTGCTGTAATTACTTTGGGAAATAAAGCAGATGTTGATTTAGCAGTTGCTGCAGCAAAAGATGCATACGAGTCTTGGGCTTTTTCTTCTAAAGAAGAAAGGATCGCATTATTAGAAAAACTCTATGAAAATTATAAAAAAAGATGGGCAGATATTGCAGAAGCTATAACTCTTGAAATGGGTGCACCAAAAGATTTTGCTACAAAATTACAAGCAGGAACAGGAGCAAGTCATATTAAATCATTTATCAGATATTTGAAAAATTTCGAATTTGAAAAACCATTGGGAGAACACGCTCCTAACCAAAGATTAATTTATGAACCTAAAGGTGTTTGTGCATTAATAACACCTTGGAATTGGCCAATGAACCAAGTTTGTTTAAAAGTAATGCCAGCAATTGCTGCAGGTTGTACAATGGTATTAAAGCCATCAGAATTAGCGCCACTTTCATCAATGATACTTGCTGAAATTATTGATGAAGTAAAATTTCCAAAAGGTGTGTTTAATTTAGTTAATGGTGATGGAGGAACAACAGGTGATGCCCTTACAAGCCATCCAGATATTAATATGATTTCTTTCACAGGATCAACAAGAGCTGGAGCTTTGATTTCTCAAAATGCTGCTAAAGATTTTAAAAGAGTAAGCTTAGAGTTAGGTGGAAAAGGAGCAAATATTATTTTTAAAGATGCTGATCCAGAAGCAATTGAAAGAGGTGCTTTAAGATGTTTTAGAAATTCTGGACAATCTTGTAACGCTCCAACAAGAATGTTGGTTGAAAAATCAATGTATGATGAGGCTATTGATAGATTAAAAAAATATACTGAAAGCTTTGAGGTGGGTGATCCTAAAAAAGAAGGAGAACATATAGGTCCAGTTATTTCAGAGACTCAATACAATAAAATTCAAACTTTAATCCAAAAAGGTATTGATGAAGGAGCAAAATTAGTTGCTGGAGGAACAGGTAAACCTGATGGATTAGACAAAGGTTACTTTGTTAAACCAACTGTATTTGCAGATGTAAATAATGATATGGATGTTGCAAGAACTGAAATTTTTGGACCTGTTCTATCTGTTATCCCATTTGAAACAGAAGAAGAGGCAATTAAAATTGCAAATGATACTTCTTATGGATTAACGAACTATATTCAAACTCAAGACTCTGAAAAAGTTCAAAGAGTTGCTAGAAAATTAAGATCTGGAATGGTGGATGTTAATGGAGCTGGTATTGCAGTTGATGCACCCTTTGGAGGTTTTAAACACTCTGGTATTGGTAGAGAAGCAGGTGAACACGGCTTAGAGGAATTTTTAGAAGTAAAAGCTGTGGGTGGTTGGAGTTAATTTACTGATTTATCTTTTACACCTTCTAAAAATTTAAGGCATTTTTTCATTTCATTTAATTCTATGAACTCATCAATTTTATGAGCTTGCTCTATAGATCCAGGTCCACAAACAACTGTACTAATACCTAGTTCTTGAAATAAACCAGCCTCTGTTCCAAAAGAAACCACTTCCCTTGAATTATCACCAGTTATATTTGATACAAATTCACATGCTTCAGATTCATCTAATCTGTTAAACCCAACCACTTCACCAATCGTTTCTTTTTTTATATAAGAATCTGGAAATACTTTTTTCATTTCTGGTAAAAGTACTTCATTTGCATATTTATCAATTTCATTTGTTACAAATTCCCCATCCTCTTTAACAACTGGCCTTGTTTCCCATTCAACAATACATTTGTCTGCAATAACATTGTGAGCAATACCACCTTTAATACCTCCAATTGATAAAGTTGAATGCGGAGGATCAAAAATACTATTTTCTTTAACTCGTTTTTTTAATTGTTCTCTTATTTCTAAAAGTTTTCCAACATACCTAGTAGCATACTCTGCAGCATTTACTCCTAAATGTGGTTTTGAACTATGTCCTGCTAGTCCTCCAAAGTGAACTGTATATTCATTCATACCTTTGTGAGCATCTATTATTTTCATTGTAGTTGGTTCTCCAATTATACAAATTCCATTTTTGATATCTCTTTTTTTCAATTCCTCTATCAACAGAGGAGCACCAATACATGCGGTCTCTTCATCAAAAGTGTAACAGAAATGTAAGTCTCTATCCAAATTACTTTCTTTAAAGATTGGTGCATAAGCAAGTGTACATGCAATAAAACCTTTCATGTCACATGAGCCTCTTCCATAAAGTTTATCTTTTTTAATTGTTGCAACAAATGGATCGGTGCTCCAACCTTTAGAAACTGGAACCACATCAGTGTGTCCTGATAGAATGATTGGTTTTTTTGTGCTTTGATTTTTTGCTTTTAAAGTTCCAAAAAGATTAACTCTTTTTTTATCATCATCGTAAACTTTGAAAGTATCTATTCCGATGTTATTTAAAATGTTTTCACAATAATCAATCAAATTACTATTATCTTGGCCTGAGATAGTTTTAAATGCAATTAAGTCAGTTAAAATCTTGATTGATTTTTCATATAAATTGTTATCTATACTCATATACTTAAAACACTATATTATATTATGATTAAAGAGCAAATTACCTATGACACTTTTGACAAAGTAGATATTAGAGTTGGCACTGTTATTTCAGTTAAAAAAAATGAAAAGGCTAGAAAGCCATCTTTAGTAGTTGAAGTAGATTTTGGAAGTGAAATTGGCGTCAAACAATCATCAGCTCAAATTACTCATTATTATAATGAGGAGAATTTAAAAGGAAAGCAAGTCATTGCAGTTTGTAATTTTCCTGAGAAAAATATTGCTGGTGTAGTTTCACAAGTATTAGTTTTAGGAGCAATAGATGCTGAAGGGAAAGTTACTTTAGTACACCCGTCACAAAAAGCTGAGAATGGTTTACCAATTGCTTAGCAATGCATCCTGAAATTCTTTCGATAACTTTATTTGGAATTGTTGCTGCATTTACACCTGGTCCTAATAACTTTGTAGCTTTTTATTCTGGTTTTAACTTTGGTATAGTTAGAACACTTCCACATATAATCGGGGTTACACTAGGTTTTCCATTTTTATTATTATGCCTAGCTTTAGGTTTGATAAATATATTTAAGCTTTATCCTATAATTCAAGAAATATTAAAATATTTAGGAACTCTATTTTTGATTTATTTAGCTTATAAAATTTCTTTTTCAGGTCCATCAAATCAAGAAAATAAAAATAAAAATCCGATTAAATTTCATGAAACTTTTATCTTTCAGTTTCTTAATCCAAAAGGTGTAATTGCATCTATAATTCTTGTATCTACTTATATAAACCCAGGAGAAACATTTATGAGTTATACGACTCAAATTCTTGTTATGGCTTTACTAGTTTCTGTAACGAGTATAACTCTTTGGACATTTTTGGGTAAATTCTTTAGGAAATTTGCGACAAATCAGAAATTTATTAATTATTTTAATTATGCTATGTCACTGCTTCTTTTAACAAGCATAATAACTTTTTATTTATAAAATATGACACCAGGAAACAAAAATTCTTATAATTCTCTTAAAAAAATTAACATCAACAACAAAGAGTATAATTATTATTCATTAAGCGAAGCAGAAAAAAATGGGCTAGATGGAATTAATAAACTTCCAAAATCTCTAAAAGTTTTATTAGAAAATTTATTAAGATACGAAGATGATTTGAGTGTTACAAAATCTCAAATAGAAGCAATTAAAAATTGGCTGAAAACAAAAAAATCAAAAACTGAAATTGCATATAGACCTGCTAGAGTTTTGCTTCAAGATTACACAGGAATTCCTGCTGTTGCAGATTTAGCTGCAATGAGAGAGGCTGTTAAAGAAAAAAATAAAGATCCCAATACAATCAATCCATTATCAGCAGTTGATCTTGTAATTGATCATTCTGTTCAAGTTGATCAATCTGCAAAAGCAGATTCATTTGAAAAAAACGTAGATATTGAATTCAATAGAAATGGTGAGAGATATTCATTTTTAAAATGGGGACAACAAGCTTTTGATAATTTTAGAATTGTCCCTCCAGGAACAGGAATTTGTCATCAGGTAAATTTAGAATACTTATCTAAAGTAGTTTGGTCTGAAGAATTTAAAGGTGAGAAATATATATTTCCAGATACACTTGTCGGCACAGACAGCCATACAACGATGGTTAATGGACTTTCTGTTTTAGGCTGGGGAGTAGGTGGTATTGAAGCAGAAGCAGGAATGTTAGGCCAACCTATATCTATGTTGATACCTGAAGTGATTGGTTTTGAAGTTAAAAATAAAATGCCCGAAGGTACAACGGCAACAGATCTTGTTTTGACAGTGGTTAAAATGTTAAGAGATAAAGGTGTTGTTGGAAAATTTGTAGAATTTTATGGAGATGGTTTAAAAAATCTAACTCTTGCAGATAGAGCAACTATTGCAAATATGGCTCCAGAATACGGTGCTACTTGTGGTTTTTTTCCAATAGATGATGAAACTTTAAAATATTTAAAATTTTCAGGAAGAGATCAGCACACTGTTGAAGTAGTTGAAAAATATGCAAAAGAACAAGGTTTGTGGGCAAGTAACGATTTAGAGTTTACTGATGTAATTTCTTTGGACATGTCCACAGTTGTACCAACTATTTCTGGTCCAAAAAGACCTCAAGATAAAGTTTTGTTAACTGATGCACCAACTTCATTTAAAAAAGTTTTATCTGAAGCAACTAATAAAGATAAAAAATCAATATCAAAAGTTTCAAATACTGATTATGAAATTCAAGATGGTTCAATTTTAATTGCTGCTATAACTTCATGTACCAATACTTCAAATCCAAATGTTTTAATTGGAGCAGGTTTGCTTGCTAAAAAAGCTGTTGAGCATGGATTAGAAGTTAAGCCTTGGGTTAAAACATCATTAGCACCTGGATCTCAAGTAGTGACTGACTATTTAGAAAAAGCTGGTTTAAATACTTATTTAGATCAATTAGGTTTTAATTTAGTTGGATACGGATGCACTACTTGTATTGGAAACTCAGGACCATTACCTGAAAATATAGTAGAGGCAATCCAAAAAGAAAATATTCACGCCGTTTCTGTACTATCAGGAAATAGAAATTTTGAAGGAAGAATTTCCCCACATATTAAAGCAAACTATTTAGCTTCTCCACCATTAGTGGTTGCTTACGCAATTGCTGGACATATGGAGTTTGATTTATACAAAGACCCTCTTGGAAAAAGTAAAGATGGGAAAGATATATTTTTGAAAGATATTTGGCCATCAAATCAAGAAATAGAGGATACTTTAAAACAATCTTTGAATGCTGATATGTTTATCCAAAGATACTCAAATGTTTCTGATGGTCCTACTCAATGGCAACAAATTAAAACTGAAAAAAGCAGTATTTATAAATGGGATGAAGGTTCAACTTATGTAAAAAAACCTCCATTCTTTGAAGGTTTGTCTGATGAGCCAGAAGGATTTAAAGAAATTAAAGATGCAAGACCGTTATTAATATTAGGTGATATGATAACAACAGATCACATTTCACCAGCTGGAAGCATACAAAAAGATAGTCCGACTGGAGAATATTTTATGGAACATCAAATTTTACCTAAAGATTATAATTCTTACGGTTCAAGAAGGGGAAATCATGAAGTTATGATGAGAGGAACTTTTGCAAATATTAGAATTAGAAATGAAATGGCACCAGGAACTGAAGGTGGATTTACAAAATTATATCCTGAAGAAAAAGTAATGCCTGTTTATGATGCAGTTGTTGAGTATAAAAAAAGAGGAACTGATTTAGTAGTAATAGGTGGTAAAGAATATGGAACTGGCTCTTCGAGAGATTGGGCTGCTAAAGGGACTAAACTTTTAGGAGTAAAAGCAGTTATTGCTGAAAGCTTTGAAAGAATTCATAGATCAAATTTAATTGGAATGGGAATTTTACCACTGCAATTTAAAGATGGAGAAAACAGAAAAAGCTTAAATTTAGTTGGTTCAGAACTAATAAGTGTAGTTGATATTGAAAAAGGCATAAATCCTTCTGATGAAGTTGTTATAGAGATCAAATATATCTCTGGAGAAATTAAAAAAGTGAAGACTTTATCTAGAATAGATACTAAAAATGAAATGGAGTACTATAAAAATGGAGGAATTCTCCAATATGTGCTAAGGAACATGATTTGATATGGATGAAGATTTATCAATAATAAATGCAAATACTAGAAACGAAAAAATTAAGAACTTTTTTGTAAATAACAAAAAGGTTCTAATTTCTTCAGTTATTGTTTTAGTTTTGGTTGTAATAGGTGTTTACAGTTACGATAAATATACAACTGATAAAAAAAAACAGATATCTGATAATTTTAATGCAATTACGATCGATCATTCTGAAAATTCTAAAGACACAACTTTAAATAAATTGTTAGAGATAATTAATCAAAAAGATCCAACTTATTCTCCGCTATCTCTTTATTTTATAATTGATAACAATCTCCTTTCTGATCAAAGCGAGGTTAATAAATTATTTGATGTCATAATCGATGAAACATCACTAGATAAAGAAATTAAAAATTTAGTTATCTATAAAAAGGCACTATTTAATGCAGATCAGGCAAATGAAGCTGATTTACTAAATATGCTAAATCCATTAATTAATTCAGAAAGTGTATGGAAATCGCACGCATTATACTTAATGGCCGAATATTTTTATGCACTAGATCAAAAACAAAAAGCAAAAGAATTTTTTCAACAAATAACGACTTTAGAAAATCCAAATCCAGATATAAGAATAGAATCAGAGAAAAGATTAAACAGAGATTTGAGTGATTAGACTATTAGCATTATTTATTACATTTTTTCTTCTAAATAATTGTTCTTTCAATGAAAATTCAAGAATTTGGAAAGACAAGGAAAAAGATTTATCAGAAAAAGAAAATGTAAAAAAAATATTTGCAGAGGAAGAGGTAAAAGCCTCTGAATTTAATCAAGAAGTTAAACTTGATTTATCTGGATTAAGAACAACCAACAAAATAATAGATAATACCAATAACTACGGTGCTCAAAGCTATGAGGGTCAATTAGAAAAAATTGGTAGTTTTAAATTTTCAAAGTTAGATGAAATAAATAATCTTAATTACAAGCCAATTTTCCTATCAGATGGATTAATTTTCTTTGATAAAAAGGGTACAATTATTAGATACGATAATAATAAAAAAGTGTTATGGAAAAAAAATCATTACACTAAGTCAGAAAAAAAATTAAGACCTAAGTTAAATTTTGCAATTAAAGAAAACAATATTTTAGTAACGGACAGTATTGCTAAATATTATTCGATTAATCTTGAAACAGGTGAATTGAATTGGACAAAAAATAACACCTATCCATTTAATTCGGATATCAAAAGTTATAAAAACAAAATTTTTGTAGTTGATTATAAAAATACTTTGAGATGTTATAAAATTGAAGATGGATCTGAATGTTGGAATTTACAAACAGAAGATTCTTTTACAATATCAAATGCAAAATATTCATTAATTGTAATTGATGAAATGGTGGTGTTTAGTAACTCAATTGGAGATATCACGGCAGTTGATGTTGAGACTGGATTAATCACTTGGCAGCTACCAACTCAAAGCAGCAGTATTATTAATGAAACTTATAATTTTAAAATATCAAAACTAGTATCAGATGGAAAATCTATCTTTTTTTCAAATAATAAAAATGAATTTTATTCAGTAGATGTTAAAACAGGAGTAGTTAATTGGATAAATGATTTAAATTCTAACATTACTCCTATAATTACTGGTAATTTGATTTTTACAGTTTCTAATGATGGATATTTGTATGTAGTTGAAAAAAACAAAGGCAACATTCTTAGAATTACAGATCTTTTTAAAAATTATAAAATTAAAAAAAGAAAAGAAATTGAACCAGTTGGTCTTGTTATAGGTAATACCAATCTATATTTAACAAATTCTGATGGAAAAATAATAATTGCTGATTTAAGTGAAGGAAAAGTTTTAAACGTAGAAAAAGTTTCTGGAGATATTGTTTCAGAACCATTTATATTTAATAATAATTTGTATGTAGTTAGAAACGGTTCTATCGTACAGTACAATTAAATATGATCTTGAAATTTTTAGAAAAGATCGGAAGAAAAAAAGTAGTTCTAGATAGAGGACCGTCACACCCAAAATTTGATCAAGCAAAACCGTGGATGAATAGATATTATGTGATATTCAGAAATAGACCTAAATGGTTTCCGTTTAATATATTGATACATGAAATGTTAGATGATGATCATGGTGATGGGGTGCATAATCATTTATGCCCATACATTACTATAATATTAAGAGGAGGGTACTGGGAAACAACAAAAAATGGAAGATTTTGGCGAAAGCCTGGATACATTGGTTTTAGATCGGCAAATGCTTTTCATAGAGTTGATTTAGAACCAGGCACAAAACCAATGACAATATTTATTCCAGGACCATTTGGTTTACGAAAAGGACCACGATCAGAATATGGTATCGATTTTAAAACTAAAAGAAGTTAATGGCCTTACCTTTTGAAAAAGAATTTATATCTCACTGTAAAAAACAAAATTTAGAAATTAATCCTAGTCAGATAGATTTAGTAAAAAAATTACAAGAATACTACGAGGGTAATTTTCAATCATTAATATCAAAAATTTTTCAAAGCCAATCTTTTAAAAAAGGATTTTATTTATATGGTGATGTTGGTGTAGGCAAAACAATGATTTTAGATTTCTTTTTTGATCAATTAGATCATAAGAAACTAAGGTCACATTTTAATGAGTTTATGTTGAGTTTTCATAATTTTGTTCACAAAAGAAAAGGTGGTAATCAAGAAAATATTATTAATAAATTTGTAAAAGATTTAAAATCAAAAGCATTGATAATTTACTTTGATGAGTTTCAAGTAACCAACATTGTTGATGCTATGATTTTAGGAAAATTATTTGATCAAATCTTCAAAGAAGATATAAAAATAATTGTAACTTCAAATACTAAAATCTCTGAGCTTTACAAAGATGGTCTTCAAAGAGATCAGTTCAAACCATTTATAAAAATAATGGAAGATAAATCTTTTCAATACGAACTTGTAATTGAAGATGACTATAGAAAATCTAATAATTCTCAAGATAGATACTTTTTTCCACTTGATGAAGAAACTAATTTTAAAATAAATAAATTTTTTAGAACTATTACTAAAGATAAAAATAAAACTGAAAAAATAATTAATGTAAAAGGAAGAAATTTTATAATAGAAAATTTTTATGAAGGAGTGGCTAGATTTGATTTTAAAACATTATGTGATCAGAATTTAGGTGCAGAAGATTATTTAGAAATTGTTAAAAATTGCGTTTTTATAGTAATCGATCAAATACCACAGTTTGATAATTTTAATTCTAACCAACAGCAAAGATTTATAACTTTATTAGATATAATTTATGATAATAGTGTTCCAGTTGCAGTAACAGCTAATCAAAGTTTGGATAAATTTACATCATCAAAACTATTAGAAAAACCATTTGAAAGAACAATCAGTAGATTATACGAATTGACATCTAAAGTGATGAATTCATGAAACAAGAATTTTTTAATCTTCAAATAAACACAAATGGTCAAAAGTTATATGAATTTACAAATCAAACTCTTAATTGGATAAATGAAAATAATTTTAACAATGGAATTTTAAATTTAAGTATTCAGCATACAAGTGCGTCTTTAATTGTACAGGAGAATGCCGACCCAGATGTACAAACTGATTTGATTAAATATTTTGATAAGTTAGCACCAATGGATAATTCACTTTATGTTCATACAACTGAGGGTAAAGATGATATGCCAGCTCATATAAAATCTGCATTAACGAATAATCAAATTTCACTTAGTATTAAAAATAAAGAATTATTACTCGGAACTTGGCAAGGTCTCTATCTGTTTGAACATAGATTAGAGTCTCAAAAAAGATCTATAATTCATCATTTTTTGGGAGAATAAGTTATTTTTTCTTCAAAGATTGAAATGCATCCAATGCAGCAGCTCTTGCTTTTTCATGAATAACTATTGGTTGTGGATAGTCTTTACCTATAATTGTTTTAATAGCTTCTTGATATTTGACTTCCATTTCCCAAGGTTTGTGAATAAATTTTGCAGGAACTTTATTTAATTCAGGAACCCATTTTTTTACATAAATACCTTCCTTGTCAAATTTTTCACCCTGAAGAATAGGATTAAAAATTCTAAAGTATGGTGCAGCATCAGCTCCACAACCAGCAACCCATTGCCATTGTGCAACGTTATTAGCTTTATTAAAGTCAAGTAAGCAGTTTCTAAAATGCTTCTCTCCCTCTATCCAATTAATTCTCAAATGTTTTACTAAAAAGGATCCTACAACCATTCTGATTCTATTGTGCATCCATCCAGTTTCGTATAATTCTCTCATACCGGCATCAACTATTGGATACCCTGTCATACCTTTTTTCCATGCTTTCAAAAATTTTTCATTTTTAACCCATGGGAATTTGTCAAATTCTTTTCGAAAGTTACCTTTTAAGAATTCAGGAAAATAATTAATTAGACTATGAGAAAATTCTCGCCAACCAAGTTCGTTTATATATTTTCTATATCCTATTCCTTTTGATTTTAGCTCACTACACTTTTTCCAAATTGTATTCACATGAATTTGACCAAATTTTAAATATGGGGATAACCTAGAAGTACCATTTATGGAAGGGATATCTCTATTAGTCCCATAATCTTTAATTTTATTTTCTAATAAATCTTTTAGAATCTTTTGAGAATCTTTTTCTGAAACTTTCCAATATTTATCAAATTTTTCATACCATTTTTTATTTGGTAAAATATTTTTGAGATCTAAAGAATTCTTAAAAAAATTGATGTCTTTAGTTTTCTTTTTTACAGTGTAATTTTTACTTGGAGGTTGATTTATATAAATTTGTTCAGCAGTTCTCCAGAAAGGTGTAAATACTTTAAATGGTGTGCCATCATTTTTAGTTACTTCTTGAAATTCATTTAAAATATTTCCTTTAAAATATTTGTATTCTATTTCATTTTTTATAAATAGATCTCTTATTTTTTTTCCTTTAGATATAACATCTGGTTCATAAATTTTATTCCAATAGATACATACATTATCTTTTTTTTTAAGCTTTGAAAAAATATCTAATTCATCACCTTTTAAAATTTCTAGATTGATTTTAAATTTTAATAGTTCTGTTTTTATTGACTCTAATGATTTAAATAACCACCATTTTTGAGCTTCTCTTTTGTTGTCAAATTCATTATTGTTATAAATATATAATGCAATCACATTTTCATGATTATTAGTTGCAAAGGAAAGAGCTGGATTATTATCAATTCTAAAATCTTCTCTAATCCAAAATATTCCAGTGCTTTTCATTATAATTATTTTTGATTTACTAATTTTTGATACATTTCTTGATCGGTATCACCCTCACAACCAAAAATTAATACATTAGAATTTTCATTAAGATCAATTTTTGTCTTAATTGTTTCATCTTCGCAGCTTGCAATTAAACTAATTACACCTGGCGCAGCATTTTCACCTGCAATTATACTCTCTTCACTAAAGCTTGCATTTCCAAGTAATTTCATAGTTTTAGCGATATCATCATCCGGTAAACTTATACAGTGTTTAACTGAGTTTTTTAAGATTTCCCATGGCACAAGTGACACTTCTCCACACGACATCCCGCCCATTAAACTTTCTCGTTTAATGTTAATTTTTTCTATTTTTCCAGTTTTAATACTTTCCATTACGCAAGCTGCACTATCTGGTTCTACTACAATTATCGTAGGAATATTATCTAGGTATCTCGCTATCCCAGCTACCATTGCACCAGCCATACCACCGACACCAGCTTGTAGAATAATATGAGAAATTTTTTCATTTTTAATTTGTTCAGCTATTTCCTTCATCATTACTGAATAACCAGCCATTGTATATTTAGGAACCAGCATATAATCTTTCCAAGCAACATCCTGAACAATTTGCCAATTATTTTCTGTAGATTGTTTTATGCATTCAATCAAAGAATTTTCGTAATTGCCTTTAACTTTTATAACTTCTGCACCAAGTGCTTCCATAGCTTTGCCTCTTGCATCACTTACAAATTCACTTATAAAAATTTTACATTTTAAACCTAATCTTTTTGCACCCCAAGCAACAGACCTACCATGGTTTCCAGCTGTAGCAGTCGCTACGACTATTTCTTTATTTCCTTTGGTAACTTTTTCAACAGCATAAGCTCCTCCTAGGGCTTTGAAGGATTTTAAATTAAATCTTTTATTTTCGTCTTTATAAAAAATATTTTTTAAATTTAATTCTTTAGATAATTTGTTTAATTTAACTAGGGGTGTAGGGGAGTATCCTTCCCATTTTGAGATAGAATTGTAAGCATCATCTAGATCTTTTGAAGTTAATGAGCTTAAGATTTGATCTCTATCAAATGAATATTTTTTATTATCAGCAAATTCAGTCAATTTCCATTGATGACCGTTAGATAAAATACTCATAAACTAACAATCTAATGTGTTATCTTTTTCCCATTTAGTGACTGCTTTGGCCTTATCAAAACTTTCTTTTGATTTAAATTCTTTAATTTCTGTATCTCTTAATTTTATATAACTTGAAATAACATCTGATCCAAAAGCTTCATTCATACTTTTATTATCTTTTAATTGAGAAAGTGATTGATCTAACTCATCTGGTAATTTTGGTAAGTCAGGATATTTTGCAAAGTCTTCGTACATATTGCAATGCAAAGGATTGCCGGGATTGATTTTATTTTTGATACCATCTAAGCCAGCAGCCAAAATACTAGCTTGTAATAAATATGGATTAGCAGATCCATCCATTAACCTTAATTCAAATCTTCCTGGATCAGGAATTCTAATCATATGTGTTCGGTTGTTTCCAGTGTAAGAAATACTGCTTGGTGACCATGATGCTCCAGATTTTGTAGGTGGTGCATTAATTCTTCGGTAGCTATTAATTGTTGGATTAAAAAATGCCGACAACGATGATGCGTTTTTAATTACTCCACCTAAGAAATTATATGCAATTTTACTCAATCCAAGTTTATCAGATTTATCTAGAAACTTATTTTTCTTACCTTGCCAAACTGATACATGAGCATGACATCCATTACCTGTTAAATTATTAAATGGTTTAGGCATGAATGTTGCTCTTAATCCGTGTTTTTCAGCAATTGTTTTTACCATGTATTTAAAAAAGGTATGTCTGTCTGCAGTTTCTAAGCAGTCAGAGTAATCCCAATTCATTTCAAACTGTCCGTTTGCGTCCTCATGGTCATTTTGATAAGGACCCCATCCCATTTCAATCATACAGTCACAAATTTCTTTAATTAAATCATATCTTCTCATCAATGCAGATTGATCATAACAAGGTTTTGATTGAGTATCTCTTGGATCTGCAATTGACTCTCCATCAGGTGATATTAAAAAATATTCACATTCAACACCTGATTTCATTGTTAAATTTTGTTTTTTAAGTTTTTTAATTTGATTTTTTAACATTACTCTTGGCGATGCTTCCACTGGTTTACCGTTCATCCATAAATCAGATGCTAACCATCCAACTTCTTTATTCCATGGCAATTGAATCAAGCTATCAGGATCAGGGATCCCAAACATATCAGAGTCTGCTGGCGTCATATCTAGCCATGCTGCAAAACCAGCAAAACCCGCACCTGCAGTTTGCATTTCTTTAATCGCATGAGCTGGAACAAGTTTTGATCTTAAAACTCCAAAAAGATCGACAAAGCTAATTAAAAAATATTTAATTTTTTTTTGTTTTGCAATTTTAAATAAGTTTTTAGCCATTAACTAGCTTAACATAATTATTTAAAAAAAGATAAGATAGTTTCTTTATAATAAATCAAATTTACAACTATAATAATTATTATTGCTAAAATTACACCGTATTTAGCTTTAGGAAATGCAACTCCTCTCATTTTTGAGGGTCTTAATTCTTCATTTTCATCTGTCATAAAAAATTTAGATTAAAAAGGGCGCTATTAATTAAAACAGCGCCCAAATTTTTATTTTAATTACCAATCGGTAATATTGCTTTTATGATCATTAGCACCATGTCTCTTCTTTGCTAATCTTGAAAGTTCATCACTTTCAGATTTTGCAGTTAACACGTGCCAACCAATCCATAAAATTATAGCAATGATTACCAGTATACCTTCACTAGATCCAGCACCAGGGTAAACAGCCCCAACTACCTCTTCAGCTGGCTTGTTAAGGTGATCTATCCAGTTTGTTACTGTAGCCATATATTTCTCCTTTACCTGGTTGCAGATGAAACTGCTTTCTCATCTTCTTTAGCAGCCTCCATCATTTCATAATCTAGTCCAGCTATTTCTACCTCTCGAGGGATTCTTAATTTACCCATACCGTGAAGCACTTTAGCTATGACATAGCCTGGTATTAGTCCAAGAACAACAAACATAATTATTGCTCCGATGAACTGTCCAAGAGGATTAATTGTTGCATAAGTAGTTCCATCCCACATAGCACCCACACTGTAACCAGATGAAGGGTAGCCCCATAAAACAAAACCACAAATTACAAGACCAACAAATCCCGCATAACCGTGAACTGCTACTGCACCAACTGCATCATCGATTTTGAACTTTCGTTCAACCCAGTAATGTAGTTTGTATGCAATCACAACACCGATCATACCAATGATCATTGATTGAATTGGATGATATAAGTCATTTCCAGCTGAAGCACAGATAACACCTGCTAGTCCACTAGAGTATGTCCAGAAAGGATCACCTTTAGCAATCCAATATCCGGCCAGTAATCCTCCTGATAACGACATCAAGAAGTTAAAGGTAATACCACTAAGTGTAGTAGGAGTTACGTAAATGTTTGTAGCTGTCCAATAAGATATACCTTCCATTCCATATTCTGGACCTAAGTCAAAAATTGGAATGTTACATGCAGCATAAAATCCCCAGAAACCAGTGTAAATTAAAAATAATCCAACTGTTACTAGCCAAGGATTTCTAGGCCCTATGTTTCTAGGTTCACCACTTGATGAGAATTTTCCAATTCTTGGACCTAAAACCACAAGAACACCTAAAGCAAATCCACCTGCTATTGCGTGAATTACTCCTGATGCATATGCATCATGGTATCCTAAAAGTTTTAACATCCATCCATCAAAGTGCCATCCCCAAGCAGCATCAATTGTCCAAAATACAGATCCAATTGCAATTGCTAAAATACCAAATGCAAATGTTGTGATTCTTTCAATGATTGCTCCTGAAACGATAGAAGCAGCTGTCCAAGAGAAAAGCAGGAATGCAGCCCAGAAGACACCAGAAATGTGATCTCCTAGATTGATCGCCATAAGTTCACTTGTAGCTGTATACCAAGTAGCACTAAACGCAGACTCGTCTGTGATTAGAGCAGTACTCTCATTCATTATTGAAGGTGCTAATCCAGGTCCTGTTGGAAAAGCCCAGTAAATCCACCAACCAAATAAAAACCAAGTTACTGTCACCAGTGGTATCAGCATTGTGTTTTTCATAAGAGTATGTTGATGGTGTTTGTATCGAGAAGCTCCAACTTCATACATACAGAATCCAACGTGAATTAAGAACATCAGCACCACTGTTACCCAGTAGTAGAACTCTGTAAATATGGTAGTAAGAGCAGCTAACTGATCAGTCATATTCTCTCCCCATATTTGTTATTCTAAACCCTATAAAATTATTAGCTTAGTTACAAATACAAAGAGAGACTAAAAACCTAGTGTGGTCACTAGGTTTTTAGAATTAAATCAACTATTGATTGTTATTTAAAATTTTAGGTATGCTTTTTTCAAATCAACAAGAGGATGTTTTGGAGACATTTGAAATTTAACTAAAAGCTCTCTTGCAATCATGTCTCTGTCTTGTTGATTGTTAGGTAGTTTAATTGATTTTGGAATTGTTACCCATCCATTTGCATTTCTGCAAAACACAGCAGGTCTTCCTTCTTCGTAACCCATGTGTACATCTTCCAACCAATTTAAATCATCCCATCCCATTGCCTCAATATATTTTTTTAAGAACGGAGTTATTTTATTATAATCAGGCAACAGGTTAACGTCATATCTATAACCAATCGACTGGCCTATCATTTTTTCTCTAGCAGTTTGTTTTTTTACTCCAAACTTAACTTTTGAAACTTTAGCTTTCGATTTAGTTTTTTTAGTTTTCTTTTTAGCCATCGTTACCTCTTATATTTTATGATAGTTATCAACACCAACAGTGTAGTTTGTACCTGCAAGTGGAACTTTCGCTAATGCAGAAGCTTCAGAAGTTAAAGCTGCTAAATCTTCTGGTTCTAACGAATGAATATTCGTCTTACCACAAGCTCTAGCTAACAATTGTGCTTCCAAAGTCATTGAGTGTAGATAGTTATATACTCTCAACGCTGCATCATCAGGATTTAATCTTGCTCTTAATTTTGGATCCTGAGTAGCAACACCAACTGGACATCTTCCAGTATGGCAGTGATAACACTCCCCAGCTTTTACACCCATTTCTTTTTCGAAATCAGCTTCTGGAATATCTTTGTTGCAGTTAAGTGCAATCATTGATCCAGTACCTATAGCAATTGCATCAGCTCCAAGAGCTAAAGCTTTAGCCATATCAGCACCATCTCTTACACCACCTGCGTAGATTAACGTTACTTTTCCAGTTTTACCCACATCATCAATTGCTCTTCTTGCTTCTCTAATGGCAGCAATTCCTGGAATTCCAGTATTTGCAGCAGCAATGTGTGGTCCTGCTCCAGTAGATCCTTCCATACCATCTAAATAAATAGAGTCCGGATCACATTTTGCAGCCATACGCACATCATCATAAACTTTAGATGCACCAAGTTTTAACTGAATTGGAACCTTATTTTTCGTTAATTGTCTTAACTCTTCAACTTTTAGAGCTAAATCATCTGGACCTAACCAGTCAGGGTGTCTTGCAGGTGATCTTTGGTCAATACCTGATGGTAGTGATCTCATTTCAGCAACTTGGTCAGTTACTTTTTGACCCATTAAGTGTCCACCCATACCAACTTTTTGTCCTTGTCCAATAAATACTTCAATTCCATCAGCTAATTGAGCGTGATGAGGATTAAAACCATATCTTGATTGAATACATTGGTAATACCATTTCTCTGAATATCTTCTCTCATCTGGTATCATTCCACCTTCACCTGAACAAGTAGCGCTTCCTGCCATAGTAGCACCTCTTGCTAAAGCAGTTTTTGCTTCATAGGAAAGTGCACCAAAGCTCATCCCTGTAATGTAAACAGGTATATCTAATTCAATTGGGTTTTCACATCTTGGACCAATTACTGTTTTAGTTTCACATTTTTCTCTATAACCTTCGATTACAAATCTTGTAAGCGTTCCAGGCAAAAATACCAAATCATCGAATGTTGGAATTTTTTTCATTAATGCCATTCCACGCATTCTGTATCTTCCTAATTGAGATTTGATGTGAATGTCGTCTATTACTTCAGGAGTAAAAATAGCATTGTGTCCTAGTAGACTTTTATTTCTTTTACCTTCTTCATGAACATGAACGTCAGCTTTTCCACCAACGCCTTTACCATTCTTTTTACTTTTTTTCTTAGGCATTAAATTGCTCCCTTCTTCTCTGTAGGTTCTAAATTATCGTAATTCCAAAGTTTTTTACCAGCTACAATTTTTTTCATTTTACTAACGTCAAAATTTTCACCAATTTCAGCAACTTTTAATTTTCTTTTTAGCCAATCTTGGTCGCTTGCTGTTAATTCAGCGTCTACAGCATCACTACCATAAGATCCAATTTCTCCTCCTACGAATATTGTCCCATCGTACATTGAGTCGCCCAGGTTAATTCCAACATCTCCAAGAATTATTATTCTTCCTCTTTGCATCATAAAACCAGTGAAAGCACCTGCGTCACCACCAATAATGATAGTCCCACCTTTCATATCAATACCTGTTCTAGCACCAACGCTACCTTTGCAGATCAAATCTCCACCTCTGATAGCTGCACCAAAACAAGATCCAGCGTTTTTCTCAATTACCACTTTACCAGCCATCAAGTTTTCTGCACAAGACCAACCAACTCTTCCATTGATTCTAACTATTGGTCCATCACACGAACCAATTCCAAAATAACCTAAACTTCCTTCAAAAATTAAATTTAATTTATTAAGGATACCCACACCCAAACTATGTTTTCCTTGAGGGTTTTTGATTACAATTGTTCCATAACCTTGGCTCATTAAATTATCAATTTCTTTATTAGCCTCTGCAGCAGTCATATCTTTAACATCAAGATCAGTTCTTTTGTTAAAGTCTACGTCATAAGTACCGAAGTAATAAAAATTCTCTGCCTCGTCTGGGTTAAAGAATTTTTGTTGAGTTCTCCCTGTTAGAACTTCGGTATGCATACCCATTGATTGGGCTTTAGATTTTTTTGATACTGTTTTTAGATTTGCCATACTTTAACCTCCCCATCAAATGGATCATATGTATCTATTTCTTGTGGTAACACAGATCTAATAGCTATCTCTTCTGATCCCATTGCAACTAAATCATCTGACTCATATAAAACTAAAGGTTTTGCAGCCATAGTGTCTTTAGCCATTCCCAAAGAGTCTTTTGTAGCCACGAAATAAGTAAATACACCGTCTAAACCAGTTAAACTCTCTTTCATACCTTCCTCTAAAGAAGCACCATCTCTCATTTTTTCTGCAAGATAAACTGCGATTAATTCTGAGTCACACTCAGACATAAATCTCATTCCTTTGTTTTCCAACACTCTTCTGTTGTTCCAATAGTTCGTTAATTGACCATTGTGAACTACAGAAACGTCACTAAAAGGATAGCCCCAGAAAGGGTGGGCAGATTTGATATCAACACCAGACTCAGTCGCCATTCTAGCATGACCTATTGCATGAGTTCCCACAACTTTATCTAGACTATATCTATCACAAACCATTTTTGCGTTACCTAAATCTTTAATAACTTCTAATGATTTACCCATAGATAAAATTTCTACACCTGGAATACTTTCTATTCTTTGAGAAAAATCTAACAAATCTTTTGTGTTGTAATCAATCTCATATCTTAAAGAGTAAGGAAGTGTTCTTTCTTCCTTAACAACTTTTGCTCCCATCTCAGCTAGAGTTTGATCTACAACTTTTTTTCTTTCATCATATACAGAAACATCTTCCATAACAGACGAACTTCCTTCTCCAACGTTCTCACCAACTTTAAAACGCATGATGAAATTTTTGCCATCTGTATCTCCATACAAAGCATATCCAGTTGAGTCTTCACCTCTATGTTTTAACGCTTGAAGCATACCTTGTAATTCGCTTCCAACATTTGAGGATTTTCCTCTATGAATTAATCCCGCTATCCCACACATATTTTTATACCCTTTCTATTATTTTATGACCTACGGTAAGCAATCAAGATAAGTATCCAGATCCCATTGAGTTGTAGCACCCAAGAATCTTTCCCACTCATCGTTTTTGTACCAATGGAAAACTTTATACATTTCATCTGGCATTGCAGATTTAATTACTTCATCCTCTGCAAGTCTAGCCAAAGCTTCACCAAGACTTAATGGAAGTTTCTTAACATCTTTACCAGCCTTTTGAGCTTCGTAAATATTTCTAGACTCAGGAGCAGCTGGTTTTAATTTTTTACTAATTCCATGATCACATGCTTTTAGTAACGCTGCACCTAATAAGTATGGATTATGCATAGAGTCTACTGATCGGTATTCAAATCTACCTGGTGCAGAAACTCTTAATCCACATGTTCTATTTTGGTATCCCCAGTCAGCATACACTGGTGCCCAGAAACCTTGATCCCATAATCTTCTATAAGAGTTTACTGTAGAAGATCCCAATGCTGTTAGTGCTGGTAAGTGTTCCATGATACCTGCAATTGATTGTAATCCAATTTTACCTGGCAACTGCATATCTTTAGTATCAGGCATAAAAGTATTTGTTCCACCTTCAACGTAACTAAATACTTCTTCAACACCTGGAAGTGTTTTGTTTCCAAGTTTGTTTACTTTAACTTTTCCACCTTTCCACAAAGACATATTGGTATGACATCCACTTGCAGAAACTCCCATGAAAGGTTTAGTCATAAAGCAAGCTATCAAGTTATGTTCCCTTGCAACTTGAGCACAAATTTGTCTGTATGTTGATAATCTATCTGCGTTTCTTAAGACGTTATCATAAGTCCAGTTTAATTCTAATTGACCTGGTGCATCTTCGTGGTCCCCTTGGATCATATCAAGCCCCATTGCTTTTGCGTATTCAATTACCTTCATAAATACTGGTCTTAAAGACTCAAATTGATCAATGTGATAACAGAATGGCTTAGAAAAACCTTTACCAGTTGGGGTTCCATCTTCATTTTTTGTTAACCACATCATTTCAGGCTCGGTTCCAACTCTTAATTCTAGACCATGTTTTTTCTTAAATTCATCCATGAAAATTCTTAGATTTCCTCTGCAGTCTGAAGTTAAGTGACCGCCTGGATTTTGTCTTTCTTCTCTGTTTCTAAAACATGTTACAAAAACTCTTCCAACTCTTTTGTCCCAAGGTAGTTGCACAAAAGTTTCTGGATCAGGTATTCCAACAAGCTCCATAGCTTCTGGACCATAACCAATGTAGTTATTGTGACGATCTAAAAATAAGTTTGCTGTTGCTCCGTAAACTAATTGAAATCCTTTTTCTGCTGTTCTTTCCCAGTGATCTGCAGGTATACCTTTACCTACAACTCTTCCTGTTACAGAAATAAATTGATAATAAATATAAGTTATTCCAAGTTCGTTAATTTTTTCTCGAACTTTTTTTACAAGTTTAGCTCTACCTGGCTGGTTAACATGTTTTTCTAGATCCGTCATTTTCACCCCTCAATGAATTATTAATTATTCAAGCGTAGCTGAAAACTTTATTTGTGTCTAGGCTTAGAGTTTAACTCCAAGGGAACGGACTGTTAGAAGTAGGATGAAGTTCACCCTTCTCGTAACGGTTGAATCTAAACGGCTTCAATAAATCACTTTCAGTACCAAGAATTTCTTTTGCAACAAGTTCACCAACACCAATCATTTTATATCCGTGATTAGCATCAGCAATCATGTAAACGTTTTCAAAAAATCTATCGAAGATAGGAAAAGAGTCAGGTGTCATACATCCTAAACCACCCGATGGTCCTTTTCTGTATAAGTCTGATTTTCCTTCAAATCTTTTTTGGCAATGCGCAAGTGCTGAACACCACATTTCACTAAAAGCGTCTGTTGTTTGATACTCTGGAGATTCAATTCCATAAGGATCAACATTTACTTGATCAAAATGTTTTTTAACAATGTAAGGAGAAGTTCCACCTTGTACACCTAAACCTTCGATATCAGGTTTATAATAAATTCCCCAAATTTTATCTGTTAATAATTTTTTTGTTTTGTCAGAGTATAAAGGTGCTGTTGAGTCAACGTGAACCACAGGTGGTTGTTTACCATCATTTGTTTTTAAGAAATCTGGCTCAACACCGATAACTCCTTCTTGAAGCATCCAGTAAGTCCACATATCAGTTTCATGCATCTTACCATCTTTACCTTTTATGTGAGCTGTCTTTGGTAGCTCTAACATATTCCAAAAATCTCTTGCCCATGGTCCTGCACCAACAACAACTTGTTCGCACTCAATAGTTCCCTTGTCAGTTTCAACACCAGTTACTGCTTGACTGTTACTTCCTTTTTTAAAACCAGTTACTCTTACACCTTTCATAACTTGAACACCATTAGATGTAGATTTACTCTCTAAAGCTTTAATTGAATCTTTATTAAATGCGTATCCACCTTTTTTCTCATGAAGTACAGAAGTGATGCCTTGAGCTTGCCAATCATCAAAAATTCCCTTCATGTAATTTGTGCAATCTTTTTCACCTTCAATAAAAACAGACTCATATCCAATTGCTTTTTGCTGTTCATATATACTTGCAACATCTTCATGCATTACTTCTGGAGATATCTGTAAGTATCCAACTGGATTATATTTAAATGCTTTAGGATCACTTTCCCAAACTGAAACTGAATGTGCCATCAATTCTCTCATTGCTGGCTGAAAGTAATTATTTCTTACAACTCCGCATGCAATTCCACTTGCACCAGCAGCTGTATCTTTTTTTTCTAATACAACTATGTCACCAGGATTTTTGTAAGTTTCTGAAAGTTTCCATGCAGTACTTAAACCGTGTATTCCACCACCGATTATCACTACTTTTGCTTTTGAAGGTAATGTCGTCATATCAAAACACTATTTTTTGATGCGAGCAATTAATATAATTATTTATAGAAGTAAATTTTATATATAAAAATTAGATATTTTTTTCAGTTATCAAAATTTATTTAATAACTTATGTTTTTGAGCGTATCTAAATAGTCATTAAACTCTTTAATAAATGACTCGCTTGGGACTATATTTTTAATTCGCTGGTCAGTTGAAGTTTTTTCCAGTTTAAAGAATCCTTTTTCACATGCCTCTGTAATTATTAATGCTGATTTTGGCCTAGATGTTTTAAATAATTTTGTTTTTAATTCTTCAACAGATAATTTTGTACCTTCTTTAAATGCTGACATAACTAACAACATCATATGATAATGAGAAGGTGACTTTCTAAAAAAATAATTACTAGAGGTATGGGACTGTTTCATTTGTTCTTCCCAAAAATCTAAAAGGGTCTTTTTTTCTTTTGGCATTTTTTAAGATCTTACTCTTGATTTAGTTGGATCATAGAATGGAAATCCTACGACTTTTGCACTAATTCTTTTTTGGTGACCATCAATTTTTCCAACTTCAACTTCTGTTCCAATTTCTGAATATTGAGAATCAATTCTACAAAGAGCTACATTTTTATTTAGAGTTGATGATAGACATCCACTTGTAACAATACCCACTTGAGCTCTACCAATATGAACACAATCACCATGACCTGCAATTTCTTTTCCAATTAATTCTAATCCAACTAATTTTTTCTGTGGATTGTTTTTTCTTTTTATTAATTCTTCTTTACCTATGAAATCCTCTTCTTTTGTTTTTAAAGGAACCGCAAAACCGATCCCTGCTTCAAATGGGTCTTGTTGACCATCAAATTCATTTCCAAATAAAATTAACCCAGCTTCTATTCTAAGTTTATCAAGAGCAGCAAAACCAGCGGGAATTAAACCATCATCTTTTCCTGCTTCCATTAATTTATCCCAAACTTCAGGGGCATGGTTTGGATGACACCATACTTCATAACCAAGTTCACCTGTATAACCTGTTCTAGAAACAATTAGCGGAATACCTTGTAATTCTTCTATTCTACAAATTGTAAATCTAAACCAACCAAGCTCATCAATAGATGGTTGGGTAGGTGGTGTAAAAATTATCTTTTTTAAAATTTCTCTACTTTTTGGACCTTGTATAGAAACATTACTAATTTGGTCTGTTGAATTTTTAACATTTGCATTAAAATTTTTTTTCTTCGCTATTTCTTTTAACCATTCTCCAGCATACTCATCACCACATATCCATCTAAATCCTGTTTCGCTTAATCTTAATAATGTTCCATCATCAAACATCATTCCATTTTCATAACACATTGCAGAATATACAACTTGGCCAACTGATAATTTTTTGATGTTTCTTGTAAGTGTGTAGTTTAATAATTCCTCAGCATCTGGACCTATTATTTCAAATTTTCTAAGTGAAGATAAATCAATTAATACCGCATCGTTTCTACAGGCATTATATTCATTTACTATTCCGTGTTTCGTATAATCATTTGGAAGCCAAAAACCTCTTGCATCAACAAAATTTCTAGTAAGTTGTGATGTTCGTTCGTGGAAACCTGAATTTCTTGTTAATTTTTTTTCTGAATCTGTTTTCATTCGAAAAGCAAATGACTTTCTAAATTCTTTATTTTTGTCATAAGTTCTAACAAAAATTTCAGTAGGATTCCATGAATTACAAGCATCAATATCACTAGGACAAGCTGTAGTACCAATTGTTAAATCTTTTAACGCTCTAAACATTACATAATCACCAGGTCTAGAATAAGATTCATCAGATATTACTGAATTTAATCCAGCAGCTGAAGTATTAAAAAATAAATTAATTGCATGCCATCCTTTTTGTTTTTTAACTCCATATTTAGACATACTCTCAGTTAAATTATCAGAGCAATTAGGATGACCAAAGTAACCAGCATCTTCATAATATTTTGAAGTACATGCAAGATTAAAAGTATCATGTTTACCAACGGTATCTCTTATTACTTCTACTAAGGGTTCATGATCAGTATCATAAAATTTTGAATGCAATCCAGGACCAGGAAAAGTATTTCCCATAAAAGTTCTAGTTGTTTGCCAATCCAATCCTTTTTCTATTCCTTTTTCTAATTTTTTTGTATCAAATGCTACAAAGTCTGAACATTGTCTCCCAGTTGGACTTATGACTTGAATGTAATCTCCTTCTTTAACTTGGTAAGATGTTGAAGTTTCTTTATCTATGTTTTCTTCATAAAGTGGTTCAAAAACTGGATCAGGTATAACGCTTAGCTCTTTATCATTTATAATTTTTGCTCTTTTAATAAATATAGTTAAATCTGTCGGTGGATTTTGCTTGGTAACATCCATATCTTCACCAGGTGCAGCAAAGATTGCATAACATTTATCTTTTGATTTAATTTTAATCTTTTCTTCAGCTTTTGTATCAAGATCAAAAACTATTGATGATTTAGACTCTTTTATATTTAAATTTCTTTTTTTTAATTGGTAGTTTGTTGCTAGAATCGTTTCATCTTTTCTATTTAAGATATCTCTTATGAAATTTTTTTTACTATTTTCTTTTAAATTTAAAATACCTAATTCTGACTTTCCATCTTTATTAAAACAAATTATTTCACAGATCTGATTTCCTTCATCATTAATAATTTCTATTTCGTCATCAGGAAAAATTTGAAAAGCAGTAAGACCTCCTCCATTAACAATATGTCTCTCAACCCCAGGTGGAAGTATATTTAAGCCCGGATTTTTAATGTCTTTACTAGTTCCCAACATATAAATTTTGATGAGACTTTATTACATTCAAAATCAGTTGACTACAGTAATAAATATAGACATAGTCTCGATTATAATTTTAACAACAGGGGGAAAAAATGAAAAAAATTATTTCATTACTATCTGCTCTAGTTATTTCTGTTGTAAGTTTTTCAGGAATTTCAAATGCAGATAGCAAGAAGCCCATCGTAATCCCAACTCATAACTGGTCATCTCAAATCGTAATGGCTTACGTTATAGGTGGAATTTTTGAAAGCATGGGTAACAATGTAAAATATGTAAACGCTGACTCACAAGCAGTTTATGAATCAATCAGAATTGGTGACGTAACTATTTCTCACGAAGTATGGGAGTCAGCATTCGGTAAGTCATTTACTACTGCTCTAGATAAAGGTGGTTTACTTGACTGGGGTGATCATGAGGCAAGAACTCTTGAAGATATGGGTTACCCAAACTGGGTTGTTGAAAAAGGTTTATGCCCAGGTCTACCAGATTGGACAGCTTTAAAAAATCCAGACTGTGCTAAAAACTTTACAACACCTGACTCTCCAGATGGAAAAGGAAGAATGTTGGAAGGACCTCAAAGTTGGCATGGTGATTTAATTCCGCAAAGAGTTGAAGCTTTAGGTTTAGGTGATCTTTGGTGGGTTAAATTTGCTGGAGGTGCAGATGCACTTTGGGCTGAATTAGCAGCGGCTGAAAAAGAAGGAAGAGGAACTATAATCTTTAACTGGACACCAAACTTTACAGATGGCGCTGGTTTTACATTTATTGACTTCCCTCCATACACAGCAGGTTGCAGACCAGAAGATGGTGGTGATGGTAAATGTGGTTCTCCTGATGGATACTTGAAAAAAGCAGTTCATGAGGATTTCCCAAAAACTCACCCAGATGCAGCAGCAGCATTTAAAAAGATGTCATTCTCAACAAGTCACATTGGTGCGATGGCAGCTTTAGTTGATGTTGATAAAATGACTCACGAAGATGCAGCTAAAAAATGGTTAGCTGACAACGAGTCAGTTTGGAAACCTTTTACTAAATAAGGGTAAAAGTTAAAAAAATTAAAATCTCCCCCAACTTGTTTGGGGGGGATTTTTTTTTATTCTAATTTGTGTAAAGTGACAAAATGAAAAAATTTCTAATTTTCATATTTTTAATTTCTTTAATTAACTCATCTGCATTTGCTCGAAGTACAGGATGTAAAGAAGGAAATTGTGAAAATGGTTTTGGTAAATGGATTTATACCGATAAGACAACTTATGAAGGTGAATGGGTTGCAACAAAAAAAGAAGGCCAAGGAGTTGAGACATGGCCTAACGGATATATTTACAAAGGTGAATTTAAAAATAGTCAATGGAGCGGAAAAGGAGTTTTGACTTTTCCAGATGGATCTACTTATGACGGTGAATGGTCCAAAGGTTTCATGAATGGACAAGGAACATTTACTTGGGCAGATGGTAAACAAAAATCAGGCACTTGGGTAAACGGAAAGTTACAAGAGTAATGTCAAAAGAAAATAGTTTAAATAAAACTGAAGACAATTCAAACTCAACAAAGCAATTTATTGGATTAGTTATTGTTACAGCAATAGTGATAGCTTTTTTTGCTGTTTTAAATGGAATATTTGGAGGGGGAGATGAGCTTGTAGAAAAAATGAAATTAGAAGAACAAAGAATTGCTGAAGAAAGAAAACTAAGTGAATTAATATCTAAATTACCTTCAGGAATATTAGTATCCTTCGATGGAACTGACCACTATAGATTAACTGATGAAGTATATGAGCAAGTATGTAAAGCTACGAAATTAATTCCACAAAGAGCAATTATGGGTGCTAATTTTTTAAATTTTAGAGCTCATGAGATTTATACAATAAACGGAAATAAAATTGATGAAACTTTTGTCAAATGGGATCAAGAAAAAGGCAAGTGTTATGCAGGTTTTACAGTTAGTGGAAACAATGTTGGGGTAGATGAAACTATTACAGTTAGTGGTGAAGCTTTGAGTTTTTTAAGCACAGGTATTGATACAAGAGTTTACTATATTAAGAATTTTTAATGATGAAAGGTTACAATAATTAACATTTAAATTTTATTAAATTTCATATAACTTTGAAAAGATTTATGTCTGAGACTGTTATTAAGTGTGAGTCAGTTTATAAAATTTTTGGTGAGAATGCCAAAAAAATGCTTGAAGAATCTAACGGTAATGTAGATGCAAAAACATTTCAAGAAAACGGCTGCATAGTAGGAGTCAACAACGCTTCGTTTGAAGTTGCAAAAGGAGAAATGCTAGTAGTAATGGGTTTATCTGGATCAGGTAAATCGACATTACTAAGATGTATTTCAAGATTAACAGATGCAACTGGAGGAAAAATTTTTATAGAAGGTCAAGACCTATTAGAATTAAACAATAAGGAATTAATTGAGCTTAGACGAAATAAAATGGGAATGGTTTTTCAAAGCTTTGCCTTGTTGCCTCACAAAACGGTTGTAGAAAATATTGCTTTCCCACTTCAAATAAAGGGTATTAAAACTGAGGATAGTATTAGTAGAGCAATGGAAATGGTCAAGCTAGTTGGACTTGATGGTAGAGAAAACTATTTTCCAAGAGAACTTTCAGGAGGTCAACAACAAAGAGTTGGGATTGCTAGATCTTTAGCAGTGGAACCTGATATTTGGTTCTTAGATGAACCTTTTTCAGCATTAGACCCACTAATAAGAAAGGAAATGCAGGACGAGTTTTTAAGATTGCAAGAAAAATTACAAAAAACAATTATGTTTATCACCCATGATTTTGACGAGGCTTTAAAATTAGCGGATCGAATTGCGATCATGAAAGATGGTATTATAGAACAGCTAGATACTCCTGCCAACATTGTTTTAAATCCAGCTACAGAATATGTAAGAAAATTTACTGAAGAAGTTCCAAGAGAAAAAGTTTTAGTGATTGAGGATGTAATGGATAGTTCAAATAAAGATAATTTAGGAGATGTAAAAGTTTCAAAAGATGACATTATTGAAAATGTTGCAGAAAAAATTCTTACCCAAGAAAAAATTGTAGGAGTGGTAGACTCCAATAACAATATTATTGGTTCAATAAAACCTTCAACAATCATTGATACAGTTTTTGGAGGAAGAAAAAATAGTAGCTAGACCATGGAATATTTAAAAAAATACCCGAAGTTGTTTCAATGGATATTTTTGCTGGTTGTATTTTTTGCTCTATGTTTTGCAATAGATGTTCCTGAAACTTATAAATTTATAAGAGGCCAAGCAGAATTTGTAAAAGATCCTAACCAAAGTGTTTATTTTTTTCTAGGTAAAGAAGTTCGATATTATGCGTTTGATGTGTTTTGGAGATTACCACCTCTACTTGGTTGGTTGCCTATTTGGATAAACGACTCTTTATTTTTCTTAATGAACGAGTGGATGCCAATGGAGTTTTGGAATGAAGATACTCAAGAGTTTAAAACAAGACCGCTTTTATTAGAGATTAGTAGAAATTTAACGTCTTTTATGACGTTTTTGATTGAGTTGATTAGAGAAATTTTACTTGGTGGATTAGAAACTATAGTAGCATTCACTAGCTGGGATTTTATTGATGCTTATCCTTGGTTAGAATTACCAGGTTTACCTTGGACTATCGTTGCAGCCGGAGCAACAATACTTGCATATAAACTGAGTGGTATAGGACTTGCTTTATTTGCAGGTTTAACAATGGTCTATATTTCAATATTTGGTCAGTGGAAACCTTCAATGCAAACACTTTCTTTTATATTAGTGGCTGTTCCTCTGTCATTTGCATTCGGTATCAGTTTAGGTATTGCTGCTTACAAAAGTAAAAGAGTTGAAAATGCTTTGTATCCAATTCTTTTGGTGATGCAAACTATGCCTCAATATGCAGTATTAGTTCCTGCACTTGTTTTATTTGGCGTTGGTGATCATGCAGCTGTAATAATTACAATGGTAGTAGCAGTTCCACCAATGATTTTATTAACTATACTTGGACTACGAGCAGTTCCTCCAGAAGTCATCGAAGCAGGAAGAATGAGTGGATGCACAAACTGGCAGCTGATGACCAAAGTACTTATTCCAACCGCAAGAAGAGATATCTTAATCGGAGTTAACCAAGTAATTATGGTTTGCTTTTCTATGGCAGTAATCTCTGCATTTATTGGTGCTAAAGGATTAGGATTTAATTTATTGCTTGCTTTAAACCAACTTAACATTGGTCTCGCTCTTGAAGCAGGTTTATGTATTAGTTTGATTGCAATTCTATTAGATAAAATGTCATTAGCGTGGGCAAATCAACAACAAGATTATTTCGGTAATCTTACTTTTTTCCAAAGAAATAAAAATATTATATTTTTTGGTGGATCAATAATTGTTGGAGCTATTCTTGCTTATATTGGGACATTTATTTTTAAAGATACATTTAATTATTTATTTGAAGTTCCACACAACAAAGGATTTTCGACAGCTGATTTTTGGAACAAGGGTGTTGATTGGATTTTTGATACATTCTTTGTTTATATAAAAGCATTTAATACATGGTTAATTACAGAGGTGCTTCAACCAATGAGAGCTTTATATTTAAGAATGCCAGCTGTTGCCACTTTAGTATTAGCTGTAGGAGCTGGTTATCTAATTGGAGGAATTAGATCAGCATTAGTTGTTGCTGCTTTAACTTTATTTATAGCATTAAGTCCATGGTGGGATAGAGCATTGGTTACATTGTACATGGCAACTTTTGGAGTAGTTGTTTCTTGTTTAATAGGCTTTACGGTTGGAACTTTATGTTTTCAAAACAAAAAGTCTGCAGCATTTATGTTAGGGGTTTGCGATATTTTTCAAACATTCCCATCGTTTGTATACTTAATTCCAGTAATGATGCTATTTGGAATTACAGATACTTCAGTTTTAATTGCAGTAATTGTTTACGCAACAATTCCAGCAACCAGATATACTATTGAAGGGTTAAGAAGTGTACCTGCTGGTTTGCATGAGGCAGCAACTATGTCTGGTGTTAATAAATTTCAAAGATTAACTAAGATTGAATTTCCATTAGCTTTCCCACATATGATGCTTGGAATAAATCAAACAATCGTATTTGCTTTATTTATGGTCATTATTGGAGCCTTTATTGGAACAGAAGATCTAGGCCAGTACATTTTAAAGGCATTGTCAGATAAAAATGGAGCTGGAATAGGATTAACTCTAGGTATCTGTGTTGCTTTCATAGGATTGATTTTTGATAATTTAATCAGAACTTGGGTTGAGAAAAGAAAAAAACACTTAGGTATAGCTTAGTCCATTGAAAAAATTTATTATTTCTATCGATCAAGGAACAACATCATCAAGAGTAATTTTATTTGATACAAAAGGTAATATTGTTTTTGTTTCACAATTTGAATTTAAACAATATTTTCCAAAAAATGGATGGGTAGAACATGATCCGAATGAGATCTGGTCCACAACACTTAAAGCTTTAAAACAAGTAATAAATAAAGCAAAAAAATTAAAAGGTCACATACTTACAATTGGAATTACAAATCAAAGGGAAACCACAATTTTGTGGAATAAGAAAACAGGAAATCCAATTTATAATGCAATTGTATGGCAAGATAGAAGAACCCAAGATTACTGTAAATTGCTTAAGAAAAAAAATTATGAAAATCTATTTAGAAATAAAACTGGATTATTTATAGATCCATATTTTTCAGCAACAAAAATTAAATGGATTTTAGATAATGTTAAAATTTCCAAAAAACTTCTTAGTTCAAATGATTTATTGTTTGGGACTGTAGATACATTTTTAATTTGGAAATTAACAAAAGGTAAGCAGCATTTAACTGAAGCATCTAATGCAAGCCGAACAATGCTGTATAATATTAATAACAATAAATGGGACAAAGAAATTTTAAAAAAACTAAATATTCCACTTAAGATTTTACCAGAAGTCAAAAACTCAGCAGATAATTTTGGAAAAACAGATAAAAAAATTACAGGGGTCGAAATTTCAATTTCTGCAGTTCTTGGTGATCAGCAGGCTGCAGCATTTGGACAAACTTGTTTTGAAAAAGGATCTATAAAAAGTACATATGGTACTGGTGCATTTGTTATTATGAATACTGGTCCAAAAAAAATTAATTCGAAAAACAAATTACTGACTACTATTTGCTATCGATTAAATAATAAAAATACTTACGCCTTAGAAGGTTCAATTTTTATAGCTGGCGCAGGAGTACAATGGCTAAGAGATAAAGTAAAATTGATCAAAAAAGCACCTGAAACTGAAAAAATTTCAAAATCATCTAAAACTAATGATGGTGTTTTTGTTGTACCAGCTTTTAGCGGAATGGGAGCACCTTATTGGAGACCAGATGCAAGAGGAGTAATCACAGGACTAACAAGAGACAGTGATTGGAAAAGTATAGTGAGAGCAACAGTAGAATCTGTTGGTTATCAAAGTTTTGATTTGTTTGATTCAATGAACAAGGATGGTTTGAAACCAAGAATAGTTAAGGTAGATGGTGGAATGGTTGCAAATAATTGGTTCACACAATTTTTAGCTGACATTATTAACTTAAAAGTAGTTAGACCAAAAATATTAGAGACAACTGCTTTGGGTGTAGCTTTGTTAGCTGGACTTCAAATAGGAGAATATAAATCTTTAAATCAAATCAAAAATATGTGGAAAAAAGATCGTGTTTTCTCTCCAAATATTAAAAAAACATTAAGAAACGAACTTTTAGCGGGGTGGAAACTAGCAATTAAAAAAACTTTAGCCTAACTAGTCTTATGAAAGAAGTTTTAATAATAGGAGCGGGCGCAATGGGTGCTGCATTTACCTTTCCTCTTGCTGACAATAATCATAAAGTAACTTTAACCGAGCCTTACAGCAAAGATCTCTTAAATAAATTAATAACAAAAAAAAAATTTCATCCAGCCTTAAAACTTAAATTATCAAAAAAAGTTTCTATCAAAAAATTTTCATCAGAATTACTTAATCAAAAATGGGACTTAATTGTTGTTGCTGTAAGTTCTATTGGAATTGAAATGGTTAGACAGCATTTAAAAAATATAAAAAGAAAAGTTTCTATTCTCGTTTTGACCAAAGGTCTTAAATATGATCGAAATAATAAAAAAATTATTACCATGTCTGAGCAACTAAACAAAGGAAATCAAAATTTAAATATTTCGGTATTGAAAGGTCCTTGTTTAGCAAAAGAGTTAGCAAAAAAAATCAAAAGTTACACTGTGATAGCAAATAAGAATATTAATATTGCAAAAAATATAGGAAAATTAATATCAACTAAATATTACAAAACAGAATATTCAAGTGATGTAAAAGGCGTTGAATTTTCATCTGCAATTAAAAATATATATTCAATGATTATTGGATCGGGCGAAGGTGAAAATACTGCTTCAGCTTTATTTAGAAAATCATTAGAGGAAATGGAATATTTAATAAAATATTTTAGAGGTAAAAAAGAAACAGTTCATGGGTTAGCTGGAGTGGGCGACTTATATGTTAGTGCAGTTGGAGGTAGAAACAGTAAAATGGGTGAATATTTAGGAAAAGGTTTTACTTTTAAAGTTGCAAAAAATAAATTTATGAAAAATGATACAGTTGAGGGTGCAGATCTTGCTAGAGAGATAGCACCCTATATATTGAAAAAAATTAATAAAAATAAAATACCACTTATGCATGCACTATTAAGTGCAATCACAAAAAATAAAAAATTAAAAGTTAACTATTAATTATTTATTTAAAAACGTCTTCATCGAGTCGTCCATTGCAGTTTCCCATGGAGTATGGTGTATAGGTGCAACAGAACCTGTGACAGGTGATGAAAACGATTTATTTCTGTAAGTTAAAATATCTTCTACTTTATGATGTTCCCATTCTTTGAAATGTTTTCTAATTAATTCAAAATCTATTTTTGGATAATCAGACATATCATGAAGTTCTTTTGTGTACTCAGTTTGAAAATCAATCATTTGATCTGGGTTTTCTAATTTTTCCTCCATCGCAACCCATTTATTGATATCTTTGTTGATTTCATCAGCACTTGGCATTTTAATTTTCCCCATAATCACATCTCTTGCAAACCAAGCTTGGCAATCAAACATATTAAAAGTATGGAATTGATCTTGCATACCAAGATATAAAAGTTTGTGATTATCTTGCCAAACAACTCCTTTGTATAATTTCGGTGGATATAATCTGTTGTGTGTTTTTAACTTAATACTTTCATCTAAAAATGGAAAATGATGCAAGTATCCTGTGCACAAAATTATTGCATCTGCATCTTGTTCAGTACCATCTTTAAAAATTGCTTTTTTTCCTTCCAATCTATCCAGATAATGAACTTCTTTCATACCTTTAGGCCATTTAAATCCCATAGGTGCGTTTCTATATCCAATAGTCACACTTTTAGCTCCATATTTATTACACTGTAAAGCAACATCTTCAGCTGAATAACTGCTTCCCAAAACTATCACATCTTTTCCTCTAAATTCCTCTGCATCTCTAAAATCATGTGAGTGCATTATTCTTCCTGGAAAAGAATTCATTCCTTTATATTCAGGTATAAAAGGAACCGAGAAATGGCCAGTAGATACAACTAAATAATCAAATGTATTTTTTGAAATTTCATCTTTAGCTTTGTCTTGATAAGTAATTTCAAATTTTTCATTGTTGAAAGTTACATTTGTAACTCTTGTGTTTAGTTTTATTTTATTTTTAATTTTACCTTTGCTTACTCTTCCAAGAATATAATCTTGTAAAACTTCTCTTGGCGGAAAAGAAGGAATTGGCTGTCCAAAATGTTCATCAAAAGAATAATCTGCAAACTCTAAACATTCTTTAGGGCCATTTGACCACAAATATCTATACATACTATTATGAACCGGGTCTCCATATTGGTCACTACCTGTTCTCCAATTATAGTTCCACAAACCTCCCCAATCTTCTTGTTTTTCAAAACAAACTATTTCAGGAATTTTTTCACCTTTATTTTCTAAGTGTTCGAATGCTCTTAACATTGATAGACCGCAAGGTCCTGCTCCAATAATTGCAATTTTACTCATTGTATTTTCTCCAGTTTATAAATATGCTTTCTAAATATAAACAAATTAAAAATAAAATTACAATATAATTATTAACTCAAGATGGCAGAGATAAATATTTCTAACATAAATAAATCTTTTGGATCTACGCATGTGATCAAAGATGTGTCTTTAGATATTAAAAGTGAATCTTTCACTGTATTGGTTGGGCCAAGTGGATGTGGTAAATCAACAATGTTAAGAATGATAGCTGGCTTAGAGGAGATCAACTCAGGAACAATTTCAATAGACGGACAAGTTGTGAATGATCTTCCACCAAAGGAAAGAAACATAGCAATGGTCTTTCAATCTTATGCTTTGTATCCACATATGACTGTATTTGATAACATGGCTTTTGGATTAAAGATTGAAAAAAAATCTAAAGAAGAAATTACAGAAAGAGTTATGGAGGCTGCTAAAATTCTTCAAATTGAAGAATACTTAGAGAGAAAACCAAAACAATTATCAGGAGGACAAAGACAAAGAGTTGCAATTGGTAGAGCCATTACAAGAAAACCAAAAGTATTTTTGTTTGACGAACCTTTGTCTAACTTAGATGCAGCTTTAAGAGTTCAGATGAGAGTAGAATTAGCTAAATTGCATGATCAATTAAATGCAACAATGATTTACGTTACTCACGATCAAACGGAAGCAATGACACTTGCGGATGATATAGTTGTATTAGATCAAGGTATTGTTTCTCAGAAAGGATCACCTTTAAAACTTTACAACGAACCTGAAAATTTGTTTGTAGGTGGATTTATTGGCTCTCCAAAGATGAACTTTATTAATTCTAAAGTTATAAGTTCCAATAATTCTGGAACTGAAGTTGAAATTTCAGGACAAGGAAAAATTATTGTTCCAAAAACTTCAGATAAAGTTTCACCTGGAGATAATGTAAAGATTGGTATCAGACCTGAGCATATCTTAATAAATAGTGGTGAAAAATGTTGGGAGAGTAAGGTATTCGTGATTGAAAAATTAGGTTCATCTACTTTTTTATATCTAGAAAAAGAGGGGGAGCCATTAGTAGTCCAAACTGATGGTGCCAGTAAAGTCAACGTTGGAGATAGTCTTAGTTTGGGGCTTGATCTGAGCAAATGCCATTTATTCGACAGCAATAATTTAGCCTTTAAATAAAGGTTTTTTTTATAGTTTTTAAAATTACCCCATAACAGGGATGACACTATTGCATAAGAAATTTTTTCTAAAAAATATTAAGGTTTAAAAAAAATAATTAACAAGAGGTAATTATGTTTAAAAAAACTTTAATATTATTATCTGCTGTAACATTTTTTATAAACAATGTTGCTTTTGCAGATATCAAGTTTTGGACAACTGAAACTCAACCAGCAAGAATGGCGAAGCAAGAAGATATGGCTAAAGCCTTTGAAGCAAAAACTGGTATTGCAGTTGAAGTTATTCCAATCGATGAAAAAGAATTAGGTAAAAGAGCAACAGCTGCAGCTGCAGCAGGTGATTTACCTGATGTAATTTATCATACACTTCAATATGTATTGCCATGGGCTGAAGCAGGAATTTTAGATGTAGATGCTAACAATGATGTAGTTAAAGAATTAGGCAAGAAAACATTTGCACCAGGTGCTTTGAGCATGGCTAAAAAAGGAACTAAGATAGCTGCTGTTCCTGTAGATGGTTGGACACAAATGATCGTTTATAGAAAAGATCTATTTAAAAAAGCTGGCCTAGAACCACCAACAAGTTATGAAAACATCGTTAAAGCAGTAGAGGCATTATCATCTGACGATATGTTTGGTTTTGTAGCTGCAACTAAAACAGATGAAAACTTTATGAGTCAAGTTTTAGAGCATGTTTTGTTGGCTAACGGAGTGAATGTTGTAAAAAAAGGTGGAGTACAAAATCAAGGCTGGAAATTAAAAAGAGCTTTAGAGTTTTATAAAACAATCGCTAAAGCAAGTCCTGAAGGTGAATTATATTGGAAACAGTCAAGAGAACTTTATTTTGCTGGAAAAACTCCAATGATTATTTGGTCTCCATTCATTATGGATGAACTTGCTGGTTTAAGAGATTCAGCACCACCAACAATTAATGACGATCCAACATCAAGCGAGTTAGCATCAAAAACTGGTTTTATTACTAACTTTAGTGGACCAGGTAATAAAAAAGGTGCTGCTTGGGCAGATGTGAGATACTTTGGAATAACGGCAGATGCTGACACTGATGAAGCAAAACAATTTATAATGTATTCAATGGATGAAGGTTATACTAGTACATTATCAATTGCACCAGAAGGTAAGTTTCCTGTAAGAAGAGGTAACTCAACTGATCCTGAGGCTTTCACTAAAGCTTGGAGTAAATTACCAGTTGGTGTTGATAGAAAAGCTGCTTTGACGGATTTGTACTCAGCAGACGTTATCAATAATATTGTTGCTGGTTTAGATACTGCGAGTAGATGGGGAGTTAAAGAAGGCGAACTTTCTAGAGCTTCTAAAATTATCAATTCTCAATTCTTAAACCGTATCACAAGATTGTATATTGATGATCAAATCGATGTTGATGAAGCAGTAGATATGATCAATACTGCATTAAAACAGTTCAATTAATTTTAATTTTTTTAAAAAAGCGGATAATATTATTTATCCGCTTTTTTTATGAGTAATTCACTTTCAAAAATAGAAAAAAGAACTGCCTATGCTTTAACTTTGCCTGCAGTTCTAATCGTATTTGCAATAGTATTATTTCCAATATTTTCAAATGTTTGGATTAGTTTTAAAGAAGTTCAATTAAAAGATATAAGAATTCCAGAGCCACGAGCCAAAAAAATAGTTAAATCTATTAAAAACGAAGATTCAAAAATAAAGATTATCTATAAATTAAGAAATAGTTCCTTAATTCAAGATATTAGAAACGTTAAATTTCAGGATAAATTCCCAAGTAATGCTCAGCCTATAGATTTAGATGAGAGATGTAAGTTCACCTCAAATAAAGTTAAGTGTGATTTTGGAGACTGGTCAAAAAAATACAGAGAGCAATTTGTAATTTTTTTTGAGACAAAAAATGGTGAAAAAATTGATAAAAAACAATTTAAATTAAATAAACCTAATTTAAAAGGTAAAGCAGATAATATTCTTCTCACAAGTGATTTTACTTTGTCAAATTTTAAAAAAGTAATCACAAATTATGAATTTAAAGATTTATTATTAACAACATTTTATTATACTTTTTTTGGAACAGTGGGTGCAATTGTTTTTGGAATTTTGTCAGCCCAAATGGTAAATCAAAAGTTTAGAGGTCGAAGCTTTGTTAGAAGTACGTTATTGTTTCCTTATGTAGCTCCTGTTGTGGCCTTGGCGTTTACTTGGGAACTTCTATTAGATCCTAATAGCGGTACTTTAAATAATCTATTACTGAATTATAGTATAATAGATAAGCCAATAAATTTATTAGGTCAAAAGTATGTATCAATTTTTGTTTTTGGTTTTGAATTTAAATTAAGATTAGCGCTAACAACTGTGATTATCTTTGAAATCTGGAGATATTTCCCTTTAGCTTTTCTTTTTATATTAGCAAGACTTCAAGCAGTTCCTAAGGAACTTTATGAGGCAGCAGATATTGATGGAGCAGGCCCTTACACTAAATTTATGAATATAACATTGCCGCAGATTACAGCAGTGATTTCAATTTTGTTTATGATTAGATTTATTTGGAATTTTAATAAGTTTGAAGATATTTTTCTATTAACAGGTGGTGCATCAGGAACGAGAACACTTCCAATTAATGTTTATGAACAGGGTTTTTCAATAGGAAATATTGGAATGGGATCTGCTGTATCAATGGTGATTGTATTATTACTTTTATTTTTTATGTTAATTTATTTTAAGCTTATAGGAAAAAGAGCCAATGAGAGTTAAATCAATTATCACTTTCAGTTTAATTTCCTCATTTTTTTTATTTTCTTTAATTTCTATTTGGAAAATTTTATCCACATTACAAGGAATTGAACTTAAAACTTTAAATTTTAATTTTTATTTTTTAAGTGGAATTATAATTTCCATTATTTCAATTTTCTTAAGTAAAAAATTAAACAAGTTATTTAAAGTAATTTTATTAGCATCTGTGTTTGTTTTAGTTGATTATTTTATTAATAGTTCTTTACCTATTTGGCATTATATAGGTATATTTTTGATCCTATTATTTTTTGTTAATAAGCTGTTTAATTATAACAAGAAACATTTTAGTTATGATTTTTCTGCACAAATTATATTTTTTGATTTTTTAACTTTGTTTGGAATAATCTTTTTTTCTTTTGTAATTTTATTCCCATTTTACTTGATGTTAGTAACAAGTTTCAAAACTCAAGCTCTTTTATTAATTAATCCTTTAGATTTCAGTGTAGATTTAACACAAGATATCAAAACCTTATTCAAATCCTATATTATAGTTTTTACTGAATATAATTTTGGCAGGTACATGCTTAATAGTTCAATTGTCTCAGTAGGTACGGTTATAATTACATTATTACTTGGGATCCCAGCAGCTTATGCAGTTGCAAGATTAAACTTTTTTGGAAAACACTTTTTGTCTACATCTATTTTAATAATATATATGTTTCCTGCGATAGTGCTCGTAATTCCTCTCTACACTGTTTTTAGCCAGTTAGGTTTAAGAAATTCTGTATTTGGATTATTAATTATTTATACGGCTACAACACTTCCAGTGGCAATTTATATGCTCCAAGGATATTTCAAAAGCATACCAAAAGAACTTGAAGAGGCAGGTATAATGGATGGACAAAATTGGTTTGGAATAATTGTTAAAATCATTTTACCTTTAAGTTTACCAGCAATTGCTTCTGTAGCATTATATGTATTTATGATTGCTTGGAATGAATTTTTATTTTCACTGATGTTTTTAGATAGCCCTAGCTCATTTACACTATCAAGAGCGATACAGTTTTTAAATGTTGGAGCTGAAACGCCTAGACAATATTTGATGGCTGGTTCAGTAGTTGTAACCTTACCAATTTTATTTATTTTTGTTTATTTTGAAAAATATTTAGTTAGTGGATTAACATCAGGGAGCGTTAAGGGTTAATGAGTATGTTAAAAAGAGAAGCCGAAAATATTTTATTAAATAATAGGTGTGAGGGATACACTCTGCCTACAAATAATAAGTTATACCCAGCACAATGGAATTGGGACTCAGCATATATAGCACTCGGTTATTCTTATTTTAATAAAGAATACGCAATAGTTGAGCTAGAAAAGTTGTTCGAGGGACAATGGTCTGATGGTATGATTCCTCATATTTTATTTCATCATAAGGATGAAAATTATTTTCCAAATCATAATACGTGGCAGTGTGGTGAAAAAATTCCATCATCTGGAATAACTCAACCTCCTATAGTTTCAAGTATTTTAAAATTAATGTTGGATAAACATGAATTTAGTTCTAGTGAAATGGAAAGAATTTTGAATTTAGTAAAAAAAACAAAAAATTATTTAGAATGGTTTTATAATTATAGAGACCCAAACGATACTGGTTTAGTCTCTATATTGCATCCATGGGAAAGTGGCACAGATAATTCACCTTTATGGGATTTTCCTTTAAGTAAAATTTTAGTTGAAGAAAATCTTGAATACAAAAGAAGAGATTTAGATGTTTCAAGTAGTGATGTACGACCACTTAAAAGAGACTATGATTGTTACATTAGTCTTTTAAATCAGTTCAGAAATGAAAAATATAATCCTGAAAAACTCTATGATATTTCAATGTTTAATGTTGCTGATATTGGTTTTAATTCATTGTTTCTGAAAGCTTGCAAAGATCTAGTCGATATTGCATCAAAAAATAATATTGAATGTACATCAATTCAAAAAAAAATAACAAAAACTGAAAGTAAATTGATTAGTCTGTATAATCAAAAAGATAATTCGTTTTATTCATACGATGTTTTAAATAAGCAATCATTAGATATCCCTTCTATTACAAATTATTTTATTTTGTTTGCAGATATTCAAAATAAAGAAATTAATAACTCAATAATTCAAAGTTTAAAAAAGTATAATTCTAATGAAAAATATTTCTTTTCTTCAATAAAGCCTGATAGCAAATATTTTGAGGAGATAAGATATTGGAGAGGACCTGTTTGGATTAATTGTAATTGGATTTTATACAAAGGATTATTGGAAAAAGACTTGGATTTTGCCAACAAAATCAAATCACATACATTAGATATAATACATGAAAAGAATTTTCACGAATATTACAGTTGTAAATCAGGAACTCCTTATGGTGCTAATAACTTTTCTTGGTCAGCAGCTTTATATTTGGATTTAATAAATTAAAAGTCTAGTGGAATGGAATTCTCTTCCACAAGTTTTTTGAAAAAATAATATGATTTTTTAGGTGTTCTTTTTAAAGTTTTAAAATCTACATGTACTATTCCAAATCTCTTTTCAAATCCTAATGCCCATTCAAAATTATCCATGAATGTCCATGCAAAGTAACTTTTAACTTTAGCTCCATCATCAATAGATTTTTTTACAGCAGTTAAATATTTTTTAAAATAATCAATCCGATCCGTGTCATTAATTTCTCCATTTTTTTCAATTAAATCTGGATATGCAGCACCATTTTCAGTTAAATAAATATCTGGATTCCCATAATTATTTTTTAAATCCATAATTTGATCATAATAAGCATCTGGAACAATTTCCCATCCCATAAGAGTTAACTTTGTATCTTTATCTTCAAGACCAAAAGGTAATTCATCATTAACTGCCCCTCTTGCCTTGAGCAAATTATTGTTATCAGCTTTTATTCTATAATGTTGATAATGGTTTAATCCTATAAAATCATTTTTTTGAAAAATAGTTTTCATGTCATCTTGTTGAATATGTTTTGAGACATCATCAATTAATAATTCTGGATACTTTCCAAGATACATAGGGTCAGCAAATGATCTATTCCAATAAGTATCAAATAATTTAGTAGCATGAAGATCTTCACTTGATTTTGTAGCAGGAATGCAGGGTGCCATATTAAATGAACAGCCAATTTTAATTTTATCTTTTAAAGATTTCATTGCTTGAAAAGCTTTACCATGTGCAAGATTAACATTATGTATTGATGCAAAATACTTCTCTAAATCTTTGTATCCTGGAGCCATGTACCCATCTACATATCCATAAATTGTAAAAACAGCTGGCTCATTAAATGTGATAAAATGATTACATCTGTCTCCAAAATTTTTAACAACAGCCTCCGAATACTCTGCAAATATATTTGTCATGTCTCTATTTGCCCAACCTCCTTTATCTTGTAGAGATTGAGGAAGGTCCCAATGATATAAAGTTATGAAAGGTTCAATATTGTTTTCTAAACATTTGTCTATTAACCGTGAATAAAAATCTATTCCTTTTGAGTTTGTTTTTCCAATCCCGTCCGGAATAATCCTAGTCCATGCTAAAGAAAATCTATAGGAATTTAGATTTATATTAGCCATCAACTCAATATCTTCTTCGTATCTATGATAATGATCTACAGCAGTATCTCCGTTTTCATTATTTTTTACCTTCCCAGGTGTATGTGTGAAAGTATCCCAAATACTTTTACTCTTTCCATCTTTATCAATAGCACCTTCTATTTGGTAACTTGCAGTTGCAGTTCCCCAAAAAAAACCATCAGGAAATTTGTTTTTCATATTAATTAAATTTTGGTATCCAATTTTTGTGAGCTATTAATAACTCATCTACCATAGAACTTATTTGATCTAAACTTAATAAAGAAGAAGTAAGTGGATCCAACATAGCTGCATGATAAATAGCATCTTTCTTTTTAGTTCTTAAAGCTTCAACAGTTAACTGTTGTACATTTATATTAGTTTTCATTAGGTTTGCTAAATGCATAGGTAAATCACCAACTTTTTGTGGGTTAATTCCCTCATTATTTATTTTACATGGTACTTCAACACAACAATCATCCGGTAAATTAGAAATTAACTTATTATTTAAAACATTTCCATTAATTGTGTCTTCTTTTCCTTCTACAATTGATACAATTATTCGTGAAGCATACTCTAAAGACTTCTCACAAACAAATTTTTCTCCATCTAATAAATTTTGCTCTTGTTGATACCACTCTTTAATTTGTTTTTTGCACCTTCTAATATATTCATTAATTGGAATATTGAATTCACTTAATAAGTCCTCTCTGTTATTTTTAATAAACCAAGGAGTATATTCTGCAAAGTGTTCAGATGATTCTGTAACAAAATATCCAAATTTTTCTAAAACTTTATATCTAACTTCATTCGTGCATCCGTCCCAATTGGTTCCAAATGTTTTTTCTTTTCCAGCTTTAAAAATTTTAGGATAAAGATTTTCTTTTTTTCCATCAGAATTAATTTTTTCAAACTTAGTATAAAAAGACATATGATTGATACCTGAACATTCATAACTAATATTTTTAATATCCTCACCAATATCTTTTGCTAAATCTTCAGCAGTTCCTTGTACAGAATGACAAAGCCCAACATATTTAAGCTCAGGGGCAAATTTAGACAATGCTAAACAATTAATTGCCATAGGATTAACATATTGCAACATAGTTGCAGTTGGACAAACTTCATTCATGTCATTTGCAACGGACAATAAAGCTGGGACAGTTCTCAATCCTCTCATGATTCCACCTATTCCTAAAGTGTCACCAATAGTTTGTTTTAATCCATACTTTGCTGGAATTTCAAAATCAATAACTGTGGAAGGCTCATAACCTCCTATTTGAAACATTAATATTACGAAGTCAGCTCCACTGAGTGCTTTTTTTTGATTTTTTTCAATTATAATTTTTGGATTTACACCTATTGATTTTGCAACTTTTTCTGCGACTAAATTTGAGGTTTTTAATCTTCTTTCATCAATATCTTGCAAAACTATTTCACAGTTACTGAATTTTTTTTCAAGCAAAATATCTGTAAGTATATTTTTCATAAATACAGTACTTCCTGCTCCAATAAATGTAACTTTAATCATATTAACCCTTAGTTGCTCCAAGAGTTAATCCAGCAATAAAATGTTTTTGCATTAAGAAAAACATAATAACGGGAGGTATCGCAGCAACAATGGATCCAGTTGATAACAAGTGATAAGCTGTAATCCATTGACCATTCAATGATTTTAATCCAGCAGTAATAGGCATTGCATGATCACCTTGTATTAAGACAGTTGCCCAAAAATAATCATTCCAAATAAATGTAAAAATTAATACACAAAGTGCTGCTATAGCTGGTCTAGTTAAAGGTAATATTATTTTCCAAAATATTTTAAATTCAGATGCTCCATCAATTCTTGCAGCTTCAATAAGTTCTTGAGGTAGAGCTTTAATAAAATTTCTCATAAAAAGTGTGCAAAAGCCTGTTTGAAAAGCTACGTGAAATAATACTAATCCTGTAATGGTGTTATAGAGACCAATCTTAAAAGTAAGATCTCTAACTGGTATCATTAAAATTTGAAATGGAACAAAGTTTCCAGCTATAAAAATAAAAAATATTGTTAAATTTGTCTTAAATTTATAGTTTGCAAGAGCAAAGCCAGTCATACAACTTAAAGCAACTGCTCCTAACATTGTTGGTATAGTTACTTTAAAACTATTTAGAGTATATTTAATCATTGGGGTGTTAGTAAAAACATCGTGTAAATTTGAAAAAAGTAAAAATTCACTTGGTGTTCCCCACATGTTTCCAGCTGTAATATCTCCTAGGCCTCTGATAGATGTCATTAAAATACCAAATATTGGTATCAGCCAAATAATTAATGAGATAGGTAAAAATATTTTATAAATATATCGATTTACAACTGGTCTTTGATGAATAGGAGTAGGGAACATTTAGTTATTATCCTCTCTTTCATTTCGATACATTCTGTATATGAAAAACAAAATATAAAACATCATTATTGTAAATAAAACAGTTGCTATTGCTGACCCGTATCCCATTCTGTAACCATATTCACTTAAAGCTTGCTCAAACATGTAGTACGCCAAGACATTTGAATATCCATATGGACCTCCTTGAGTCATTATTGCTACCATATCGAAACTTCTTAGTGCACCAATTACAGTAACTACAATTGCTAGAAAAGTTGCGGGTCTAAGCTGTGGGAGTACTATGTTCCAAAATAAATGAAACCCTTTAGCGCCATCCATTCTTCCAGCTTCGATTTGTTCAGGGTTAATATTATTAAGTCCTGTTAAATATAAAATTAAACAATAAGCAATTTGAGGGTATAGACCTGCAAATATTATCCCATAAGTAGCAGTATCTTCATTTGCAAGAATTGAAAATCCCTCTAACCCAATGAAATTTAGAAAGGGTGCAATGACTCCATAATTTGGTTGGTAAAACCAGGTAAATATTAGACCAATAACCACTTGAGATATAACAAATGGAAAAAAAAATAGAGATTTTACTAGTCTTATTCCAAAAACAACTTGATTTAAAAATATCGCTAACCCTAGACCAATCGGAACAGCTAGCATGAAAAATATAAGCCATTTAAAATTATTCCAAAGTGAAATATAAAAATATTCATCATCTAGTAGCTCAATATAATTTTGTAGACCAACATATATCGAAGGGGATAGGCCATCCCATTGATAAAAAGATATACCAATAGATACAAATATTGGAGCTATTACATAAATGAAAAAAAATATTAAACCTGGAGCTAAAAAAATCCATGGGCTTATTTTAATTTGATTTCTTTGCCACCAAGTAATTCTTTTTGCTTTTGAATTATTTAGTTCCATTTAGTTCTATTTTAAAAATTGATGAAATCGATTTTTAAACTTAGGGGCCAATAAGCCCCTAAGTTAATTTAAAAGTTTATTTATAAACTCTTTGACGTACTTTTTCTAATCTTTCCAAGATTTTTTGTCTTCTGTCTGGATTAGACATGTATTCTTGGAAGCCCTTCATACCTTCTGATGCCATTTGAGCTGGAGCATCCCTATCGTAGAATTGCGCCATTGCATAAGCATTATTAAGCATATTTAATCCTGCTGATAAGAAAGGATCTCCTTCTTTAACACCAGAGTTTTTGTTAATAGGTAGCTGACCTAATATTTTATTAATCTCTTCTTGCACATCTGCTCGAGACATAAATATTAAGAAACGTTTTGCATCAGTTTTATTCTTAGCTTTTGATGGTATATGCACTGTATCAGTAGGTGCTTCCTCAGCCATTGGAATACCTGGAGTTATTTCAGGAAATTGAAAGAATCCTAAAGTATCATCATTTAAACCACCCTCTTTTAAAGGAGCAACTGCAAAATTACCCATAACGTACATTGCAGCTTCACCATTAATCATTGGGGTTAGAGCCTCTTGCCAACTTAGAGCAGCATGATTTTCTAAAAAGTAACCAGGTTTAACCAACTCATCCCATTTATCAAAAACTGCTTGAACTTTCGCATCAGTGTATGGAACTTTTCCTAAAGTAAGATCCATATGGAATTCATATCCATTAGTTCTTAAATTTAAGTAGTCAAATACTCCTGCAGTAGTCCACAGATATTTTGATCCAATAGTTATTGGTGTTACTCCACTTGCTTTAATTGTTTCACAAGCTTTAACGAACTCATCCCAAGTTTTTGGAACACTAATACCTAAGTTATTAAAAATATCTTTTCGGTAATAAACTCCCCACTGATAGTAAGTATAAGGAATTCCCCATTGCTTGCCACCAATTGTCATGGATTTTTTAGCATGCTCCATATTTTCACTTAAGTTTCCATCAACCCATCCTGAATCTGACCAGATATCAGAAACATCTTCAAACAAACCTGCTCTTACAAATGGTAACATTCTGTTTCCTGCATACCAGTTTGCTACGTCAGGTGGATCAGTGTTCAAAAAATTTCTAATAGATTGTTTGTAACCTTCATGGTCAAAAACATTCCATTTTACTGTGACATCAGGATTTTCATCTTCAAATTTCTTAATGATATATTCAAAAGCTGCTTTAGGTGCTGCATCAGATGTATCTGTGTTTATTACTAAAGTACCAGCAAATGAAGTAGAAGAGATTATTCCAAATGTCATTATTAATGAGATAATAATCTTTTTCATTTATACTCCTTTTATTGTGTATGATTTCTAGACTATGTATTTTTGAAATTGATTACAAACAAAAATTTCAATAATTATTTGTCGAAAAAAAATAATCTTTAATTTACAGATGGTTTTCTATTATTAAATTATACAAAATAACTATATAATTTGCTTAATTATAATTTTTTTATGAATTGGAATTATCCTACTACTATTTGGTTTGGAGCACGCAAAATAGAAGATCTTGCAAACGCCTGTTTGAACTTAAAAATTAAAAGTCCACTTTTTGTAACTGACAAGGATCTTTTAAATCTACCAATGACTTCAAAAGTAATTGAAAAATTAAAAAATGACTTTGATCATTTACAAGTATTTTCACAATTTTCAGGAAACCCAACTGGAAAAAACGTAATGGAAGGAGTCACATTATATATAGCAAAAAACTGTGATGGAGTAATTGCCTTTGGAGGAGGTAGTGCATTAGATGTCGGAAAGGGAATAGCTTTTATGTGTGGTCAAAAAAGACCTATATGGGATTTTGAAGATATAGGTGATTATTGGACAAGAGCTGATGGAAATAAAATTTCTCCAATTATAGCGGCTCCAACTACTGCAGGAACAGGCTCAGAAACAGGAAGAGCTTCAGCTATCATTAATGAAGAAACAGGAATAAAAAAAATAATTTTTCATCCAAAAATTTTACCTTCTATTGTAATTTTAGATCCGAATTTAACCAAAGATCTTCCACCAAGAATAACAGCTGCAACAGGAATGGATGCACTTGCTCACAATCTTGAAGCTTATTGTGCACCTGGATTTCACCCAATGGCAGATGGTATCGCGCTTGAGGGTATGAGGTTAATTAAAAATTCTTTAATAGAGGTTTATAAAAATGGTACGAACATAGAAGCTAGATCTGAAATGTTAGCAGCATCTAGCATGGGCTCTACTGCTTTTCAAAAGGGTCTTGGTGCAATACATTCTCTAAGTCATCCAATAAATGCACAGTTTGATGTACATCATGGTTTAAGTAACGCGATATTTATGCCTTATGTTTTAACTTTCAATAAATCAGTTATTGAAAACAGAATTATATCTATTTGTAATTATCTTAATCTAAATAGTACATTTGAAAGCTTTTTAGAATGGATATTAAATTTGCGTAAAGAATTAAACATACCTCATAAACTTTCAGATGTTATGGACTGTAATGAAATCGATTTGGAAAAACTTTCTTTAATGGCATTTGAAGATCCATCTACAGGAGGCAATCCAAAAAAAATAACAAAAGATGATTTAAAAGAAATGTATAAAAAAAGTATTTCAGGAGAGTTATTTTAATGAAGAAAATTTTGGTAGTAGAAGGTAATTTACAAGAGGAAAATCAAAGTTTTACAGAAGCAGGTATTCAAACTCATACAGAAAGCTTAAAACATAGTCTTTCTCATTTTACTGATCAACTAAATATAGATGTAGTTAATCCATCTTCAGATGAAAATATAAGCGAGAATATTGATCCATTAGAAAGTTATGATGGTCTTATTTGGGGTGGAAGTAGTTTAAATATTTATAACAAGACACCTGAAATTTTAAGACAGATAGAATTTATGAAAGAGTGTCAGAAAAAAATTAAAAAAGTTCTAGCGATTTGTTGGGGGATGCAAGTTGCAGTAACTGCTGCTGGTGGTGAAGTGAAAAAAGCTGAGAAGGGGTCACATCGAGGGATTGCAAGAGATATTGAAATTAATGAAAATGGTTTAAATCATCCGTTATATAAAAACAAAAATAAAAAGTTTAATACTCCAGCATTTAATTTTGATGAAGTTGTAACTCTTCCAAAAAATTCGACATTGCTAGCTTCGAACCCAATTAATAACGTTCAAGGTTTAAATTTTAAAGTTGGAAATTGTGATGTGTGGGGCCTTCAGTATCATCCAGAAATTACTTACAACAAGATGATTAACTTAATTATTTTTAGAAAAGATAGACTTATAGAACGTGGTGCTTTTAAAGACCAAAATCATATTGATGATCACATTAAAAATATAGAAATAGAAAACAAAAAATTAGATAAAATTTCCAGAATGAGAGAATTAGAGAATTGGTTAGATTATCTTAACTTAGAATAATCCTTCAATCTCACCTTTTTCATTTAGTTTAATAGAGTCAGCTGCAGGAACCCTAGGTAATCCAGGCATAGTCATGATTGCACCACAAATAACCACAATAAACTCTGCACCTGATGATAGCCTTACTTCTCTTACTGGTAAAGCATGACCTGTCGGCGCTCCTTTAAGATTTGGATCTGTTGAAAAACTGTATTGAGTTTTTGCAACACAAATTGGTAAATCACCATATCCAGCTTCTTCAAAATTCTTAAGTTGATCTCTAATTTTTGTATCAGCGATTACTTCATCTGCTCTATAAATTTCTTTTGCAATAGTCTCTATTTTTTTAAACAAAGGTGTTTTGCTTTCGTATAAAAATTGAAATTTAGCTTCATCTTTTTCACATAATTCTGAAACATGAGCTGCTAATTCTTTTGTACCTTCACCACCATTTGCCCAATGAGTACATAGACTAGCTTTAACACCTAAATTATCACAGAAATCTATAAGTGCTTTCACTTCGTTATCGGTGTCTTTTATAAAATGATTAACTGCTACAGCCACAGGTAAACCAAACTTTTTAACATTTTGAATATGTCTTTCTAAATTTACTAACCCTTTTTTTAAAGCTTCAACATTTTCATTTTTTAAATCATCTTTAGCAACACCACCGTGCATTTTTAAAGCTCTTATAGTTGCAACAATTACTACACAGCTCGGTTTTAAATTTGATTTTCTACATTTAATATCTAAAAACTTTTCTGCACCAAGGTCAGCACCAAATCCTGCTTCGGTTACAACATAGTCTGCTAATTTTAAACCAGTCTTTGTTGCAATAACTGAGTTACAACCATGAGCAATATTCGCAAATGGACCACCATGAATAATTGCAGGATTATTTTCCAAAGTTTGTGTAACATTAGGTCTGATAGCTTCTTTTAAAAGAACTGTCATAGGACCTTGAGCATTTAAGTCTTTCGCATAAACTGGTTTTTTATCTCTGGTATAACCAATAGTTATATTTCCAATTCTTTTTTCTAGATCTTCCAAATCATTTGATAAGCAAAAGATTGCCATTATTTCTGATGCAACTGTAATATCAAAACCATCTTCTCTTGGAAAACCATTTGCTACACCACCTAAGTTTATATTTATGGATCTTAACGATCTATCATTCATGTCCATAACTCTTTTCCAAACAATTCTTCTAACATCGATATCCAGTTTATTTCCCCAATAAATATGATTATCGATTAACGCTGATAATAAATTATGAGCTGATGTAATTGCATGAAAGTCACCTGTGAAATGTAAATTGATTTGTTCCATTGGAACGACTTGTGCATAACCTCCACCAGCTGCTCCACCTTTCATACCAAAAGAAGGACCTAAGCTTGGTTCTCTAAGACATACGATAGATTTTTTTCCAATTTTATTTAAACCGTCATTTAATCCAACTGATGTTGTAGTTTTCCCTTCACCTGCTGGGGTTGGAGTAATAGCAGTTACTAAAATTAATTTTCCATCTGGCTTGTCTTTTAGTTGCTCTAAATATTCTAAATTTATTTTTGCGATATGTCTGCCCATAGGACTAAACGCAGAGCTTTCATCAGGTACATTTATCTTTGCTAAAATATCATTTATTGGTTGCATTTTAGCTTCTCTAGCTATCTGTATATCTGATTTTACTTCACTCATTCGTTATCCTTTATTATAAATTTTTTTGCATAATAATTATCTTATTTGAGATTTTTCGAAACTTCTAAAATATATATATAAAAAAAATAAGAACTATTTAAATTCATTAATATAAAATTCTAATATGCAAAAGTATTCTATTTTTAGCTTGGTTAAAAATGCATTAACAGGTCATCAAAATTGGGATTTAGCTTGGAAAGATCCAAATCCTAAAGAAGAGTACGATGTTGTTATCATTGGGGGTGGTGGTCATGGTTTAGCTACCGCATATTATCTAGCTAAAGAACATCAAATTACAAAAGTAGCCATCATTGAAAAAGGATGGATTGGCGGTGGAAATGTTGGACGTAACACTACAATTATTAGATCAAACTACATGCATGATGAAAATGGTCTTTTCAGTGAGTTTGGAATGGATCTATGGAGAAAGATGAGTCAGGACTTAAATTACAACGTAATGTTTTCTCCAAGAGGAATTATTAATCTTGCACACTCAGATGCACAAATGAATGCATATGCAAGAAGAGGAAATTCGATGAGATTAAACGGAATTGATGCAGTTCTTTTGAATAGAGAAGAAGTAAAAGAATTAATTCCAATGGCTGATTTTTCAGATAACGTAAGGTTTCCAATCTTTGGTGGATTGATGCAACCAAGTGCCGGAACCGCTCGTCATGATGCAGTTGCTTGGGGGTATGCACGTCAAGCAGACTCTATGGGGGTAGATATAATTCAAAATTGTGAAGTTACAGGTTTTGATGTTTCTGCAGGAAAAATAAAAGGGATAAGAACATCGAGAGGAAATATTAAGGCAAAGAAAGTTGGTCTATGCGTTGCTGGTAGCACAAATATTTTAGCAGAAAAATTAAATATGACTTTGCCAATTGAAACTCATCTTTTACAAGCTTGTGTTTCTGAACCAGTGAAGCCAGTTTTAGATAAAGTTGTAACTTTTGGTGCAGGTCACTTTTATATTAGTCAATCAGATAAAGGTGAAATGGTAATGGGTGGAGACCTTGATGGTTACAATAGTTATGCTCAAAGAGGTAATCTTCCAACATTACAACATGTTTTAACTGAAGGAGTTGCGATGATGCCGTTTTTAAGTAAATTAAAAATGCTAAGAACTTGGGGTGGGATCATGGACATGTCAATGGATGGTTCACCAATAATTGATAAAACTCATATTGATGGTTTGTATTTAAATTGTGGATGGTGCTACGGAGGCTTTAAAGCAACTCCAGCATCAGGATGGACATTTGCACATACTATTGCTCAAGATAGAGTTCATGAATTAAATGCAGGATACAGTTTGAACAGATTTAGTACTGGTCATCTTATTGATGAAAAAGGTCTTGGTACAAAAACTTGGATTTCATAAATGTTACATATTAAATGCCCACATTGTGGAATGAGATCTCAAAATGAATTTTCTTATGGTGGAGATGCTACTGTTAAAAGACCAGAACTAAATAAAGAAGTTACAGATCAAGAATGGGATAATTTCGTATACAATAGAGTTAGTCCCAGAGGAAAACATTTAGAACTTTGGCAGCATTTATCTGGTTGCAGACAGTGGATAAAAGTTGAAAGAGATACTGCAACACACGAAATTTTTAAAACTTATAAAGCTAACGAAGAGATTGCTTAATGGCTCAGAGTTATCGAATAGAAAAATGTGGCTTAATAAATAGAAATAAAAAAATTTCTTTTAAGTTCAACGGTACATCTTATTTTGGATATGAAGGTGATACATTAGCTTCAGCTTTACTGGCAAATGGTGTTCATTTAATTGGTAGAAGCTTTAAATATCACAGACCTAGAGGGTTTTTTGGTGCAGGAGTTGATGAACCTTACGCTGTTGTTCAACTTTATAGAAATGGTGAAACGGAGCCAAATATTAAAGCAACCGAACAAGAATTATTTGAAGGATTAGAGGCAAGCAGCGTTAATTGTTGGCCAAGTGTTAACTTTGATATTGGAGCCATAAACAATTTTTTAAAAATATTTTTACCTGCTGGATTTTATTATAAAACTTTTATGTGGCCAAAAAGCTTTTGGTACAAAATTTATGAGCCATTTATTAGAAAAGCAGCTGGATTAGGAGTAGCATCAACAAAACATGATAAAGAAAGATACGAACATAAATATGAGTATTGCGATCTTTTAATAGCTGGATCTGGACCATCAGGTTTAGCGAGTGCGTATTCTGCAGCGAAAAATGGAGCTAAAGTAATTTTGGCTGAGGACAAACCAAGATATGGTGGTTCATTATTAACGAGTGATGTGAATATTGGTAACCAATCTGGAAAAGATTGGGCGGACGGTATTATTTCAGAATTGAAAGAGATGCCAAATGTAATCGTAAAAAATAGATCTCAAGTTTTTGGATATTATGATCACAACATGTTGGTAATGTCTGAAAAAGTTAGTGATCATTTACCTAAAACTAAAAAATATCATCCAAACAAAAGACTTTGGTACATTAGAGCAAAAGAAGTTTTAATTTCATCTGGATCAATTGAAAGACCAATTGTTTTTGGAAATAATGATACTCCAGGAGTAATGCTTTCATCTGCAGCTAAAGAATATTTAAAAGTTTATGGTGTCTTGGTTGGAAAAAAACCTTTGGTATTTACAAACAATGATAGTGGCTATGAAACTGCAATTGAATTTAAAAAATATGGAGTTGAGCCTATAGTTTTAGATTCAAGATCAAATCCACAATCAGAAATTATTGATGAAGCAAAAAATTTAGGAATTAATATTAAAAATTCATATGTAGTAGTTGCAGCACAAGGTTATAAAAAAGTAAAATCAGCTGATGTAGCAACTATTTCTGAAGACAAGAAAACACTTGGCAAAATAGAAAATATAAACTGTGACTGTATATGTGTTTCTGGATTTTGGACACCTACAATTCATTTGGCTTCACAATCAGGAAATAAAACTAAATTTAATGAAGAGATAGATGCGTTTGTTCCAGGAGCTTCAAAACAAAATGAAACAACTTTAGGTGCTGCTAATGGTGTGTTTACTCTAGAAGAAACTTTAAAAACATCCTATGAAAAAGGAAAAGAACTATCAAAAAAAATTACCGATAAAGATAATGAAATATCTATTCCAAATGTAGTTGAAAAAAAATATTCTAAACACGATAAGTTTTGGTGCGTTCCATTACCAAAAGGTAAAAGTTATAAAAGATTTTTAGATTTCCAAAATGATGTTGCTGTTTCTGATGTAGAGATTGCATTAAGAGAAGGTTATAGATCAATTGAACATGTAAAAAGGTATACCACTCTAGGTATGGCAACAGACCAAGGAAAAACAAGTAATTTAAATGGATTGCAATTAGTATCTGAGATTGAAAATAAAGTTGTTCCGTCCGTTGGCCACACTACTTTTAGACCTCCTTATACTCCTATTTCTATTGGTGCTATTGTTGGTAGAGAAGTAGGAAAGCATTCAAAACCAACTAGAAAATCTCCAATTCACAATTGGCATGAAGAGCATAACGCTGTTTTTGTTGATGCAGGAGTTTGGTTAAGACCAAGATATTATAAAAGAGGAAACGAAACTTTGTTCGAAGCATCAAAAAGAGAAGCGAAAAATGTAAGAACAAACGTTGGTGTTTGTGATGTGACAACTCTTGGTAAGATTGATGTTAAGGGTCCTGATGCTGCTGAATTTTTAAACAGAGTATACACAAATGCATGGTTGAAGTTACCTATTGGAAAAGCAAGATATGGAGTGATGTTAAGAGAAGATGGGATAGTGATGGATGATGGTACAACTACTAGAATTTCAGAAAACCACTATCACATGACGACAACTACTGCTCAAGCAGCTAATGTGCTTTCGCATTTAGAGTATTATTTGCAACTTGTTTGGCCTGAACTTAACGTAAATGTAGTTTCAACAACTGAGCAATGGGCAGGAGCTGCCATAGCTGGTCCTAAATCAAGAGATTTATTACAGAAATTGTTCCCTAAAACAGATGTATCTAATGAAGGTCTTCCGTTTATGGGATATGTCGAGGGTGATTTATTTGGTGTTAAAGCTAGAATCTTCAGAATTTCATTCTCAGGTGAATTAGCTTACGAAGTTAATGTTGAGTCTGATAACGGAACATTTATGTGGGAAAAAATAATTGAACTTGGAGAAGAGTTTCAAATTCAACCATATGGAACTGAAGCACTGTCTACACTTAGAATTGAAATGGGGCATGTTGCAGGTTCTGAATTAGATGGAAGAACAATTCCTTACGATAATGCATTAGAAGGGTTATTGAGTAAAAAGAAAGACTTTATTGGAAAAAGATCATTGCAGAGAGCAGCTTTTGTAGCTGAAGATAGACAGCGAATTGTAGGCGTTGTTCCATTGGATAAAAAAACTAGTATTCCAGAAGGTTCACACTTAGTTAAAGACGCTAATGCTCCTTTGCCGAATAAAAAATTAGGTCATATCTCAGCCTCTTGTTGGAGTGTAGAGCATGATAATCCATTTTCACTAGCAATATTAAAAGATGGAAAAAATATGATTGGAGAAAAATTATTTGTAATGTCTCCATTAAAAAACAAAGTTATTCCAGTAGAAATAGTTTCATCACATTATGTTGATCCAAAAGGAGAAAGAGTTAGATCATGAGTTTAATTTCAGCTTTAAATAATGTGCATGCAAAAGGTCAATTTGGAGATTTTGAAGGTAAAGATGATAAAAATTTACTTTCAATATCTGAAACTACTAATTTATTAATTGTACAGATAGTTCAGTATAAAAGTTCAAACTCATCATTAGACAATATGCAGGTAGATGGTCTAAATTTAAGAGATAATCCATCTTTAGTTAGCTCCAATGATAACACAAGGATACTTTGGAACGGTCCAAGAAATTGGATTTTAGTTTCTAAGAAAAAGGACACTTTAAATGAAATAGAGCAAAAATTTAATGATAATGAATTTGCAATAACAGATATATCTCATTCAAAAGCAATAATTGAAATTGAAGGTAAAGAGGCTAAGGAAGTTTTAAAAAAAGGATGCCCATTTAATTTTGGTGAGCTAGAAAAAAATCAATGTTTAAATTCTACTTATAACGGAATGTCGGTTACTATAGATATGCTTGATGACGATCCGGATAAATTTAGAATATTTGGATTAAGAAGTTTTGGTGAATCTCTTTATCACTCAATAACAGACGCATCTTTAGAATTTGGATATATTGCAAAGTAATTATTTATCTCTAGTAGCAATATAAACACCAATAGTAGCTATAAAAAATCCTAAAAGATCTAAATTAGATAATTTCTCATTTAAAAATAACCATGCCATGAACGCAGATGTGGGAGGAATTAAAAAAAATATCGAAACCGTTTTGCTTGCGGAATTTTTTTTAATTAAGAACATAAGTATTGTGAATGCTCCAAAGGATACTAAAAAAATTTGATGACTCATCGCAATAATAAATGTTTTTGAAAATTCAATATAAGGTTCAACAAAAAAAATTATAATTAACAAATGAAATGAAAATCCTCCAAGTGCTTGGTTCATATTACTTACTGATAAGGGCAGGTTGTTGCTTATTGTTTTTTGCCAAAGAGTTGAACTTGTTATTGCTATCAAAGCTATAATCGTTGCAATTAATCCAGCAGTTGGAATTTTTGATCCTATTTCAAAACCTAGAACCATTGATGCTCCAACAAATCCCAGTAAAACACCCGCCCATTGTTTAACAGAAACTTTTTCTTTTAGTATTGGTCCACTTAATGCGTTAGTTAGTATTGGTTGAAGTGTTACAATTAAAGCAGCAAGGCCAGTAGGCATTCCAATAGAAATTGAGTAAAAAACACCTCCTAAATAAAATCCATGAAAAAGAACTCCACTGAAAAAAGATTGTAAAAAATTTTTCTTACTTACAATTATTTTCTGCCTTGAATAGATAGAAAAAATTAAAAAACCAAATGCTACTAGTGCAAATCTAAAGGCTAATGCAGCAAAAGGATCGCTGTAATCAATGATTGGTTTTGTAGTTATAAATGCTGATGACCAAAGCAGAATAAAAATAAATGGAAAAATTTTAACCATTTTTGTTTTATAAATTAATAATATTCATAGTCTCGATAATAAAACTCAATTTGAACAAATTCTATCTTGAGTTGAAACTTCAGATGTATAACTTTTGAAGCATCTGTCTATGAGAAAATTAAAATTATATTTTATTCTTTTTAGTTTTATTTTTTTAACAGGTTGTTTTCAATCTTCTGCTCTTCTTGGTCCAGGAATAACAATTATTTCTACAGGAAATGTTGCGCAAGCAGGATTTCATTATGGAGCCAATAAAGCTGTTAAAAAAGAGACAGGTAAATATCCTATCACACATTTCAAAGAAACTGTTGAAACCACTAATGGTACAAACAACTTTATAGCTGATATAAAAAAATTTATTGAAGGACTTAAGGAAGTTAAAAAAAACTAATGTTAAATTAATTAAGATTTAATTTAATTAATTTTGTTTGTTTAGTTTCTTTACACCACATCTCATAACTTTCACAAACTCTCCAGAGATGATTAAAGGCTCTTTGAGATATTTCTAGAGGGAAATGAGTTTTTGTATAATATAATTTTGGTATCTTTAGCAAAAATTTAACCATTGAATCTTTTTGAATTTCCAAAAGCCTTAGTGTTTCTTCGTTAATTTTTTTACCTGTAATTTTATCAATAAAATTGTTTTCTTTTAATTCTGATATCCATTTTTCATGAAATTCTCCTGAACTAATTAAATCATAATCTTTTGTTGTCATAAAAATTTCAAATGCTTGAATGTTATTAATTTCTGGATTTTGGTTTTTTATCTGAATAATTTTAGAATATATTAGTTCAGCAACTCTTAAAACGTAGGGCTTATCAATTTTAGATGTCACGATTTATCTTTTGTGTTTCTGCATCGCAGAGTGGGCAAGAATTAAATTTGGATCCAAAAATATCTTAGATGATTTAATATTCTTGAATGATTTAAAAGCAAATATTGCAATTGGCAACTCAGTACAACCTAAAATTATTTTTTTACATTTCATTTTAAGTAAATATTTTATAGCTGGTTTGATAGCTTTTTCAGCAGCTCTAACATTACCCATTTTTACAAACTTGATTGCTTTATTTACTGAATTTTTTTGAAGATTTTCAGATGGGTTAACTAATTGATAGTTTTGATCAAAAAATTTATTATACACTCCGGTTTTTAAAGTACCCTCAGTAGCCAATAAACCAACTTTTGAATTTTTTTTACAATTCTTTTTTGTAAATTTAAAAACTTCTTTTGGCATATTTATAATTGGGATATTGATTTTTTTTTGTAGATCATCAAACCAGTAATGTGCTGTATTACATGGAATAACAATAAATTTGCATTTATTCTTTTCTAATAACTTACAGCCCTGAAGAAGACTCTTTAAAACTTTATTATATTTTGTTTTATTGGATTTGTTTGTATTTAGATTTGATAAGTTTTTTGTTTGAGTACCTATAGACTCTGGTCTTCCAGGAATATTTGATTTGTTATACAAAACAAATAAAGGATACTCTTGATCAATTTTACCCCTGTTTAATACTGCAAGCTTATTGCAAAAATCAAGACCAGCTTGAGTACCCATTCCACCTAAAATTCCGATCATAAATTTTTTATAATTTTAAATACAACTTATATAATTAATTTTTTTGACTAAAAGTTGTTTTTTATAAGATTTGGTACTGGCTGAATAAAATTTTTTTTTAAAAAATAAAATTTTTTCAGCCAATAGGAAGTGTGAAATTATGCAGTTTTTAAGTTAACTGCTGAAGGACCTTTAGGACCATCTTCAACATCGAAAGTCAAAGCTTGACCCTCATCTAAACCGTTCATACCAGCATCTCTTACTGCTGAAACATGTACAAACACATCTTTTTCTTTGTCTTCTCTTTCAATAAAACCAAAACCTTTGGTTGGATTGAACCATTTTACTTTACCTGTTAGACTCATATTATTTCTTCTTACTTTTTGTTATATTAATTATTACTTAAAATTTATAATTAAGTAATTTCGGCTTTCTTTAGATTTTAACGGGTTTTGTCAACAAAATAGAGAAATTATTCGATCTTATTGTCAATCTGTAGCAATCAATTTAGTCAAATAAACAGAATTAACATCTTCTTTATAATGAGCAAAAGGTTCACAAGGCTCAAAACCACAAGATTTAAAGAGTTTTCTAGCAGGAATAAAAAAATTTCCAGCACCTGTTTCAATACTTAATCTTTTAATATCTAATTTTTTTGCCTCACTTATTAGATGATTAATAACAATAACACCGTGTCCTTTTTTTCTAAAATTGTCATGAATTCTAATTGATTTAAATTCTCCATGACCCTCATCTAAAAATTTTAATGCACCACATCCCATTAATTGATCATTGTTATATAAACTCCAGAATTTAATCGATGGAACTCTAAGACCAGGGATGTCTAAAACATGAGCACTTCCCTCTGGTGAGGCAGCTCTAAGCTCAACAAAATGCTTAGTTAAAAGTTTGTGAACTTCTGGATCATCAAAATTTCCTTCAATTGATTTTAACATATTATTCCAGAATAGTGATATGACCCATTTTTCTTTTATCTTTAATTTCTTTTTTTAAATAATCAAAAAAGAATTCATTATCTTTAAGTTTTGGAGAATTTCTATAGTGAGATATTTGATCTCCAAGTAAATTTATCATTTTTGCATTTGATAATTTTTTTAAAGGTATCTGTTCAAGTCCACAAACAGCTCTGATGTGATTTTCAAATTGACTTACATTAAAAGCATTAATTGTTAAATGTCCAGAATTATGAACCCTTGGAGCAATTTCATTTACATAAAGATTATCATTTCTATCTATAAAAAATTCTACACATAGAGTGCCAACATATTTAAGTTCTTCAGCAATAAGTATTGCCCAATCTTTAGATTGATTAAATATTTTTTCATTTATATCTGCAGGTATCTTGGAATGTTTTAAGATCTGATCTTCATGAGTATTTTCTATAGGTTCATAGATTTCATATTTATTATTACTAAACCTTGTTATTATTATTGATATTTCTTTTTTAAGTTTGACTAATTTTTCTAAAATGTATCCTCTTGATAAATCTAATTTAAGATTTTTTAATTCTTCTGATGATGAGACAGGGTGTTGTCCTTTACCGTCATAACCTAATGTTGTAGTTTTAATTATACCTGGTAAAAAATCTTCAAGGACATCAATATCAGATTGATTTTCAACTGAGACGTATCTAGTTGTTCTTATATTTAATTTATTTACAAAATCTTTTTCTGCTAACCTATGTTGAATTAATCTATTTACTGAAGGTTTTGGTAAAACTGGTTTTAACTTGTTGATATCATTTAACGTTTCATATGGAATGTTTTCGAATTCATAAGTTACGATATCAACTTTGTTTACAAATTCATTTATTTTTTCTTTATCGTCATAATTTGCACCAATAAATTCGTCACAAAAATTTTGAGCTGGTGCTTCCAAATCATCACAAAAAATTATTATCTTTATCCCTAATTTTTTTGCAGCAATTGCAAGCATACTTCCTAATTGGCCGCCCCCAATAATCCCAAGAGTAATATTAGACATTTTATTTTGGAGCTTTTTTAACAGATTTAGTTTGGTTTGATCTCCAACTTTTTAACTTATTTTTGATCGAAGAATTATTAATAGCCATTATTTCAGCTGCAAGTAATGCAGCATTAATAGCGCCATCTTCTCCAATTGCTAAAGTACCGACAGGAATCCCTTTTGGCATTTGAGCAATCGAAAGCAAACTATCTAAACCTTTTAATTTTTTACTTTCAATCGGTACACCCAGAACTGGAATTTGAGTTAATGCAGAAATCATTCCTGGCAAATGTGCTGATCCACCAGCTCCAGCAATAATTACCCCAATATTATTTTTTTCTGCCTTTAATGCAAAATCGTACATTCTCTTTGGGGTACGATGAGCAGAAACAATTTTGGTTTCAAACGAGACACCTAATTGTTTAAGAGTTTTTTCTGCTAATTGCATAGTTTTGTAGTCTGATTGACTACCCATAACTATTGAAACTTTTTTATTAGTATTTTTTTTCATGAAAATGGCTCTCTTGTTTATTTCAAAATTAATCAAAAATTTCAATAAAATTAATAGTATTTCAATTTAGATTGATTAATCTTATTTCGTTATGAATTTTAAAATCGATAATTTGCAATATTGCAATTGGTCTAGAAAAATTTTTGAAACAAACAGAGCTGCAGGTTTAGATGCAGTTCATGTAACCATAGTTTATCATGAAGATTATGATGAACTACTAATAGAATTAAATAAGTGGGAAAAAATTTTCGAAGCTAATTCTGATCTTATATTTCTGGGAAAAGATTTTAAAGATATTGAAAAAGCAAAGCTTGAAAACAAAACTGCAATATTTTTTGGTTTTCAAAATTGTTCACCAATTGAGGATGACATAGGTTTGGTTGAAAAAGTTCATGAACTTGGATGCAGATTTATGCAACTAACTTACAACAATCAATCTCTTCTTGCTACTGGTTGCTATGAAAAAATTGATAGCGGAGTAACTAATTTTGGAAGAGAAGCAATAAAAGAAATGAATAGAGTAGGCATCGTTGTTGATATGTCTCATTCTGCAGAAAAAAGTACAATGGATGCAATTGAAATAAGTGAAAAACCAATTGCGATTACACATGCTAACCCTTCTTTTTGGCATGCTGCAAAAAGAAACAAGTCTTCAGATTTGCTTAAGATGCTCAGTGATAGTGGAGGAATGTTAGGTTTATCTTTATATCCACATCATTTGAAAGAAAATACTAATTGTACTCTTGATAGTTTTTGTGAAATGGTGGCAAAGACTGCAGAAATTATGGGAGCAAGTAAAATTGGTATAGGGTCAGATCTTTGTCTTGATCAACCCGACAGTGTAGTTGAGTGGATGAGAAATGGTACTTGGACCAAAACTAAAAATTACGGAGAAGGATCAAAAAATAAACCAGGCTTTCCAAAACAACCTAATTGGTTTGAAGACACAAGAGGATTTGCAAATATAGAAAAAGGTCTCAAAAAGATTGGATTTTCAGATGATGAGACACATGGGATACTAGGAAATAATTGGTACAATTTTTATAAATCAATTTAAGTTATGCAAGTAGAACTAAGAGACCCAAATACTATTATGAAGTTATCTCGTTTGGGATCTTTTCATCAATCTAAATTATCTTTTTTAAGAAGTTTTTTGAATGAATTTAAAGACTGGGAATATAAACAAGATTTGTTTAATTTAGATGAAAATGGTTATGGTGAGGCAGTATATTCGTTTAAAAAAGACAAAAGAGTTTATTCTTTAGTTTGTTTTGCAAATCATATTAAAGATGAGGAAAGATCAGACAGAGTTATAGCTACTAAATGGGATGCGGCTTTTACTCTTCATGATGGAGTACCAGGTAAAAAAGATATTGAAAGATTGAAAAATGAAGTTCCCAAACAAGAAGTTGGAAGACTTTCTTATAAAGAACTTACATTATCAAGAGCGAATAAATCTGTACGATTATTTAATCATGTAACAGAGAGTTTAAGTCAAGGATTACAACCAGATTTAAATTTATTGTCAAAAGTTGGTTATTTATACAGAACTACTGCTGTTTATGGATCTGGTAAATTTGGTTTAGCAGATAGGTTTAGAATAAAAAATCGTGAGGAAATTAACGGACCATTTAGATTAGAAATGATGCTGGTTTATCTTGTAAGACAGTTCACTTTTGACCAAGTAAATCATGTTGCTTATCATAAGAATCCAAAAAAAGCAGTCAAACTAGACGAGCGAATCTCTAAAAATCTAGGTATTGGAAATTCTACTGGATTAGGAATGGCACCTTTTATTGTTAATCATCCAACACTTTTAAATAACTGGATCTTAAGTAGAGAAATAGCTTTAAAAAAAATTAGAGAAATTCAAAATGTAAATAAAAAGGATAGTGAACTTTTTATTGATTGTGTAAAAAAATCACTAACAAACATTACAAGTTGGAACACTGATAGTGAATATCAAAAAAAAAAAATTAATAATTTACTAAAAGATGTTCAAAAATTTTTGAAATTCATTGAGAATGATTTTGATTTTATAAGAGAATATCCTTTCAACAGTATTTATAAGTGGCTTGAGAAAGAAACATGTGAAGAATGTATTGAATACATAGTATCCATCATGATGGAACCATACAGTGAAATAACTGAACCTTTAGTAAAAGAAATGAGCTCTGATGAAGAAAAATATTTTAACATACCAACTCATCGGACTGTTGAAGATTTAAGAAATATAATTGAGAAAAAATATCCAAATATATTAGAAATAAATTTTGAAAAAAAAGAAAATAATCAAAATTTTTGGTTTATCTCAAAAAATAAAGAAGAGCCAAGATTAGCCGATAGATTTGAAGAACATGGTTCTGAATTAGAACAACCTTTAGCCATAGCTAGGGATATAAAAAAACTTTACGAAATATTATTGGTTTCTAAAAATAGTCAAACCGTATCTGACTTTTTAATAAAAAACTCTGATTTAAGACATGTTATTAGAAGGGTTTTTATAGTTGAAAAATTTCCTTATTCAGAAATTCAAGATAATACAATTGGTAAAAACATAATGCCTATAGATATGTTGAGATTGAAGCTATCTTTCTTTGGGGCGTTAAAATTTGACCCAAGATCTGACAAGTGGTTAAGAATTTGTATGTTTCAAGGAGCACCATTACCTCATGAATTAAAAAATTATGATGAGCAGTGGGTTTATAAAACCAACATTTAACATGAAATCATTAAGTGAAATCGAAACCACTGTTAAAAGAGCAACTAAAGCTAGCGGATATTCATGGGGAATTGCTGAAGAAACAGCAAAGAGCGTAAGACTATTAGAGTCCTTTGGTCTTCCAGGTATTAAACATATAAATAAATATTTTTCTCAAAGGAAAGAAAATAGTTTTCAAAATTTAAATTTAATATTAGAAAAAAATCAACCTCCAGCAAAATCTTATTGTCCAATTATTCTTGGAGTTAGTTTTTTAGATCAATCAAAATCTCTAGAATTCTTAAAAAAAATTGAATTAAATAATGTTGCTTACCCTTCAATATTTTTAGCTTTTGTAAGTAGAGCATCAGAAATTATTGGTAAAAAAATTCATATAAATCTTGATAAAAAAGAAATTATTTTAAATCTAAATTTAAATATCTATTCTAATATTCCTAATAACGAATTTCCGTCTATTGCAAATCATTTAGAGATCAGTTTTCTAGAAAATATTGATAACTTTACGGAGGAAGAGTGGAAGAATTTGTATAAATTATCTGAAGATACTTTTGTTGAAGAATCTGAGAGTTTAAAACAAGGTGGGGCAGGTGCAGGCCTAACAGATAATGACTGATAATTTTGATGAAATTAAGGATCAAGATAACAGTGAAGATTTAAATAATATTTGTGATGAGTGTAAAGAAGAGGATGAGAGTGTATCTCAAAATTTAATCTTAACTGGTTTTAAAATTTGTAAATCTTGTAGAGTTTCAAAGACTATTTTTCCAATCTAGCTAATCTGATTGGTTGGAAGCATATTCATTCTACTCATCACGAACGTGATTGATAGAAAAGCTATTATCAAAAAAGATAATAAGACTATACCAAAAGATTTAAAATTAGATTTTAAATTTAAAATTTCTTTTGTTGAAATGATTAAACCTGCAAAAATCCAAAATTGAGTAAGAAAAATTATAGGTATCATTAAATCTGGAGTTACTGCAAAAAATCTTAGTAAACCAGGAGCATGAGCAAAACCAACTGCGGTTAAAACTTTTTTAAATGATACTTTGGTTTGTTTATCTGGAAAAAGTTTAACACCTATTACAAAAATAAAGATCGCCCATATCAACCAAGTGACAATTGCTGTTAGACCCGACATTCCTATTGCTGTTTTAATGACAGTGTTAGCTGCTACTGCGCCAGCAACTCCATCTAAAATCATTATTAAGCCTGCAAAATATATGGAAGCTTCACCAAAATTTCTGTTATCAGAATAAAGTGTTTTATCTAATTTTATTGATTTGAAAACTATATTTAAAAATTCACCAAACATTAATTTTTATCTCTTTTATTTTTTTGAGCTTTATATGAAACAATTAATGGAAATACTATTAAAGCAATCGCAATAATAATGCAAATTGCTATTAAAAACCCTTTTGTCATTGAAATTTGGGGGAGTTTAAATAACTCCCCCTAAATAAACTTAGCCTTTTACAACTTCTCTTGTGTTTGCGTTGAAAGACTCTTTGAATGGAATATCCACTACTACAGCATCAACAGGTGTTCCTGGAGTTTCTGAATATTCTGCAGGTAGATGAACTTTATATTTAGTTCCTACTTTTCCTTTTGGAAAACCATTTGCATTTAATGTTCCATCAAAAGGAACATATCCCATTGCAATGTTTGTTTTCTTTTCAGGATGCCACCATGGTGATGTTAAAAATCCAACTGGATCTCCACCACTTTCAGGAGAAACTAACCAAAAGTCAGGCGCATAATTATCAATAGGTTTACCACCTAATTCCATACCAACTAGTTGGAGTTTGTATGGTTTTTTGCCTGCTTTTAATTCCTCTTTCATCTTTTCTAGTGCAGCCTTACCAACATAATCAGCGGTTTTGTTCCATTCTCCTTTTCCAGACAAAGAAACTTGATAACCCAAATTACATTGGAACGGATTGTGTTGTTGATCCATGTCTTGTCCCCATGAAAGAATTCCTGCTTGAATTCTTCTGTGGTGAGCAGGAGCAATGACCATCAAGCTGTGTTTTTTTCCAGCTTCAAGTACAGCATTCCACATATCTTCAGCATATAAAGTAGAGTTTCTTAAATAAATTTCATAACCAGCTTCTCCCGAGAAACCAGATTGTGAAATCACAACATCTCTACCACCAACTTTTGCTTCAGCTAATCCGTAGAAAGGCATATTATCGAAATCTACTTGATCTCCGCATAAATCTTTCATTAATGCTTTTGATTTAGGACCTTGAATTTGAACTGGGCTCACATCAATTTCTTCAATTTTACAATCAAATCTTCCATCTGCATTTACACCTTGAAGATATAAACCAATATCAGAATCTGATAATGAAAACCAAAATTCATCTTTAGAAATTCTTAAAAGAATTGGATCATTTAAAACTCCACCATAAGCATTACATAGGATTACATACCTCGCTCTCATTGGCGAAATTTTAGTTGCATCTCTAGTGATCACATAATCAGTAAATTTTTCTGCATCTGGACCCTTAACTCTTATTTGTCTTTCAACAGCAACGTTCCACATTGTTACATGGTTTACGATAGCATCGTATTCAACCATAGCTCCACCATCTTCAGGTTTTACATAACCTCTTGGGTGATAAATACGATTGTATACAGTTGCTCTCCAACAACCTGCCTGCATTGATAAATGCCAATAAGGTGATTTTCTTACCCTTGTTGAAATTAACATTTCAACTTTTGTTGGCCCACTTTGTCTTAAGTTGTATGGTACTTCTCTGTCTGACTGATCAACAGAAGTAACATGTTTTAATTTAGTATAGTCAAATTCATTAGACATAACTATTCTCCCTCAACCACTTGTTAGTTTCCTTCAAGCCGCCGAATGTATAAATGTGGAAGTTATCAGTGTGCGATTTAACTTTCCCAATTAAATCATTAGGGTCTTTAGGTTTCAATAAATCTAACGCCTTACTAAAATTAGATTTAAGAAAGTTTAAGGAATTTTTTGCCCCAACAATATTAGCAAATTTAATTAAGCTAGATATTTTTAAGGGCCCAGTAATTCCAACATGCACTGGTACGCTTTGTTTAGAAATAAAATCAATAATAGGCTGAGGATCTAATAACCATTGAGTTACTATATAATCAGCGTAAGGCTTTTTATCTATCATTGCTTTTTCTAAATCTGTGTCGGATATATCAGGACTCCCTTCAGGATGTCCAGCTATTCCTATTTTCATTTTTTCAAAATAACCTGTTTCTAAAAGTTGAAATGAACTATTAAATTTTCCAAGAGGCTCTCTTCCTCCTCCAATAATTAAAGCTTGTTTGACGCCTGCATCTTTACATCGTGTAACATAATCCTTAAGCTCATTTTCATTTCCCATAGATCTTGCTGGAAAATGTGGAACTGGATTAAATCCTTTTTTTACGAGCTCAGCTGCTTTATCTGCAGTTTCTTTATAATCTCCTCCTGGAAGCATAGTGATATAGACATCACTTAATGGAGGTACAGTTTCAAGATCTGTTTTAGGACCTATCTCCAAAGAAAAATTCATAATTCGGATCTTTATTGATTTTGAAATATGAGTCTAGAAAATTCGTTTGAGCCAAAGTTACTTCTTCAGCTGACCTCTGTGCTTTTGAATTCTTTGTCCGTACTGCTGAGTGACCCTGTCGAAAATAATTGCTAAGGCTACAATTGCTAAACCATTCATCATTCCTAGTGCTAAATATTGGTTAGAAATTGCTTGTAAAATAGGCACTCCAAGACCTTTTACACCTATCATAGATGCAATCACAACCATTGCTAAAGCCATCATAATTGTTTGGTTAATCCCAGCAAAAATTGTTGGAAGTGACAATGGAATTTGAACAGATTTAAGTTTCTGCATTGGAGTTGCTCCAAATGCCTCACTTGCTTCAAGAGTTTCTTTATCTACTTCTCTAATCCCCAGATTGGTTAGCCTTACTATTGGAGGTAAGGCATAAATACAAACAGCTAAAAGCCCTGGAACTTTTCCTATACCGAGTAGCATGATTATAGGAATTAAATAAACAAAACTTGGAATAGTTTGCATCATATCTAATATAGGTAAAATTGCTTTTTCTGCTCTTGAAGATTTAGACATTAAAATTCCAATTGGAATCCCAACTACAATACAAACTAAAGTCGAAACTGATATAATGGCAACTGTAGCCATACAGTTTTTCCACATACCAAAATAACCAATTATCAAAAAGCAAACAATCGTTCCAATAGTTAATTTTATACTTCTTGAACCTATCCATGCTAATATTGCAAAAACTGCAATAACGATTGGCCAAGGACTATTTACTAAAAGTTTTTCTAGCCAAATTAAAAAATATAATAGGGGATCAAAAAAACCTTCTATCCCATCACCATACGCTCGTGAAAATTCTTTAAAGCTAAAATCAATACCTTTTTTTAACTCTCTTAAGGCTGTCCTATCCATTACTGGAATTTTAGTAAAGAAATCCATAAATTTTTTTTTAAAATCGAACCCGCCTTTCAACGGGTTCGATAATTTTATTTATTAAAGTGCTTTTTTAATTTTTGCAGCAGCGTCACTTGAAACCCACTTAGACCAAACACCCTCTTGTGTTTTTAGGAATTCAATTGCAGCGTCAGCACCTTCTGCTTGGTTTTCACCCATCCAAACCAACATACCGTTCATCACTGGACCAGGATAAGTTCTTTTTTTGAAATAATCCATACCAGAACTTCCAGCTGTGTTTTTGAAGTTATCTGTTACGATAGTGAAAACTTCTGATTTAACCCATGAAGTTTTTTTAGGGTCAGCACATTCTTGTTCTGGTAAAACTATACAGTTATCCCAGTTATCTTTACCACCCCATTCACCCATGTCTACAGCTCTCATATCATATTTTCCGATTAAAGCTGTTGGTGACCAATAGTAACCAAACCAATTTTCTCCTCTTTCAGCAGCTTTAGCAATTGAACCATCAAGTCCTGCAGCAGAACCGGTTTCAACAATTGCCCAACCTTTTTCTTCCATGCCCCAAGCTCTAAAATGGTTTCTGTTACTTAATTCACAGTTCCATCCTGGAGGGCAAATGTGGAAGCCACCTTTTGAAGGATCCTCAGGGTGAGGGAATAGATCAGGTCTTTCTAAAATTGCAGCGGCAGTTGTTAGCTCAGGATGCTTTTCTAAAGTAGCAGGTAATACCCACCAACCTTCACCTAAACCAGTGATTGGAGCTTTATTGATTGAATGCATTTTGCCTTCATCAACAGCTTTGTTCAAAGCAACTATTGCAGCGTTAGCCCAAAATTCTGGAGCAACATCTGGCTCACCTTTTTCTTGCATAGATGTAAATGTAGGCATTGTTGCACCTGGCACCAACTCCACAGAACATCCATAACCTTCTTCTAATATAATTTTATCAACTTCAGCCATAAAGTTTGCTGAGGCCCAGTTCATATTAGCGATAGTTATATTTCCACAAGCAGCATTAGCTATACTTCCAAAAGAAGTAAGACCAAAAACAACGGCTAGGGAAAGAAGTATTCTTTTAATTTTCATTATATCTCCCAATATTTGATTCATTTAAAAGTCAAATTGAACATATTGAGAGAAATATTGCAAATTAAATTCAATTTTAAGTTGAAGTCAAATTGTCTTTAAATATGCATTAAATTTAGTTATGGTTTTTAAATGAAATTTTCAGCAAATTTTTTTTTCAAAGAGTTTGTTTATATTTTAAATTGTAAAACAGTTTTTCAGCAAATCATTATTAGAGAGTCGTAATTTTTAAACCCTAAATTAATTTTTTAATTAATTAATTAAAGGAGGTTTATGAATTTAAATAAAAAATTATCAGACATCTTAGATCCTAAAAAAATAGAAGTTGTTAAAAACCCTATAGAGAAAGCTCATGGGTTACCCAATGAGTGTTATTTGAATCATGATTATTTAGAATTTGAAAAAGAAAAAGTATTTAAAAATAATTGGACGATGGTTGGTGTTGCAAGCTCTGTTCCAAATCCTGGTGACGCAAAGCCTTTTAATCTTTTAGATATTCCAATATTGATAGTCAGAAACAAAGAGAATGAAATAAAAGTTTTTCACAATGTTTGTAGTCACAGAGGTTTCAAATTAGTTGACCAAGAATGTAAATTAAAAAATGTAATAAGATGTCCTTATCATTCCTGGTCATATGATTTTAATGGCAAATTAACTGTTACTCCTCATATAGGTGGGTTAGGAAAACATGATGTAGGAGGATTTGATAAAAATAATAGCAACCTGAAAGAAATAAAATCAAAAGTTTGGATGGATTTAATCTTCATAAATATTAATTCTAATGCAAAACCATTTGAAGAATTTATTAAACCCTTAGAAGATAGATGGTCTAAGTTTATTTCTAAAAAAGACCAACAATCAATAAGACATGCTTCTGACAATGGTTACTTTAATATGATCGTAAATAGTAATTGGAAATTTGCTATTGAGAATTATTGCGAAAGCTATCATTTGCCCTGGATACATCCAGAGCTGAATAGAGTTTCAAATATTTCAGATCATTACCACATAGAGGATGAAAATTTTAATTTTTCAGGACAAGGAAGTAATAAATATTCACAACAGTTCGATGGGAATATAAAATTTAAATGTTTTCCAAATTGGCCAAGTGATGTATCTGAAAAATCTGAATATGTATCATTATATCCAAATGTAATGCTAGGAATTCACATTGACCATTTTTATGCGTTTTGGTTAGAACCAATTTCAAATAATCAGACAAAAGAGCATTTTGAATTATATTATATTGGAGACGAAAGCGCTTCGAGCGACGAGTTTAAAGGGATAAGAGAAAAAAATTTTGCATTTTGGCGAGAAGTTATGAACGAAGATGTTACTGCAATAGAAGGAATGCAAAAAGGGCGAAGTTCACCGGCTTACAATGGTGGAAATTTTTCGCCTGTAATGGATACGCCTACTTTGATGTTTCACAAATGGGTTGCAACAAATTTAACAAAATGAAAGGATAAATTATGAAAAAAGATTTAATTACAAGGTTAAATGAGGGTCCTATCATGTGTGCAGAAGGATACCTTTTTGCAATGGAAAGAAGAGGTTATCTTTCAGCAGGTCCATTTGTTCCTGAGGTTGTGTTGGAGCATCCTGAAGTAGTAACTCAATTACATAGAGAGTTTATCAGAGCTGGTTCAGATGTAGTTCAGGCATTTACTTATTATGGTCATAGAGAAAAACTAAGAATAATTGGTAAAGAACATTTATTAGAACCAATGCAAAAAGGCGCTCTTAAAATTGCAAAAGACACTGCAGCTGAATTTAAAGATTTAGATTTGATGGTTTGTGGAGATGTTGCAAACACAAACGTATTTGATCCTGGTGATCCTAATACCCACAAACAATGTCAACAAATGTATGAAGAACAAGTTGCTTGGGCAAAAGAGGCTGGAGTTGATTTTGTTATTGCCGAAACAATTAGTTGGACTGATGAAATGAAAATTGCTTTGAAAGCAATCAAAGACGCTGGGCTGATTGCAGTTTGTAATTTTGCAATTCCTAGAGGCGATAAAACGAGAGAAGGACATAGTGCTGAAGATGCATGTAAGATGATGGAAGATCTAGGCGCCGATGTAGTAGGTCTAAATTGTTATAGAGGACCAGAGATGACAATGAAACTTTTAAAAAAAGTTAGAGACAAAGTTTCTTGTCACGTATCAGGGCTTCCAGTTCCATACAGAACTACTGAGGAAGAACCTGGTTTTTTAAATATTACCGATCATGGTTGTGATTGTATTCCTGGTGGGAATGCATTTCCCGTAGCTTTAGATAATTTATTTTGTAACAGATTTGAAATGGCAGAATTTGCAAAAGATTGTGTTCAGAATAAAATAAATTTTATTGGTATATGTTGTGGTGCTGAAGCTCATCATGTCAGAGAAATGTCTGTTGCAATTGGTAAAAAACCAATTTCAATGAAATACATGCCAGACATGAGTAAACATTTTCATCATGGTACTGATAAATCTTTAAAAAAAGTAAATAAAGAAATTAAATATTAATGGAAAAGCATGCCAAAGTTGTAATCATAGGTGGTGGTGTCGTAGGATGTTCTATTCTTTACCACTTATCAAAATTTGGATTAAAAGATTGTATTTTACTTGAAAGAAACGAACTAACATCAGGTTCTTCGTGGCATGCTGCTGGAAATGTTCATGTAATTTCTTCTGACCCAAATATCTCTCGGATGATGGCTTACACAATTGGTTTATATAAAGAGATTGAAAAAGAGTCTGGTCATTCAACAGGATTTAAACCTAGTGGAGGTTTTTACTTAGCTTCAAACGAAGTATGGGCTGATTATTTAAAGAGAGAAAGATCAAAAGCAAGATACATGGGGCTTGATCAAGAGTTTATTTCTTTAGAAGAAGTAAAAAAGAAACATCCGTTAATTGATCCGTCTAGATACTTGTTAGCATTATGGGATCCTATTGATGGTGAAGTTGATCCATCAGGAGTTACTTATGCTTTTGCAAAAGCTGCAAAAGTTCATGGTGGAAAATATTACACCCACACTGTCGTAAAAGACACAAAACAAAAAGAAGATGGAACCTGGGATGTATTTACTGAAAAAGGAAACATTAATGCTGAAATAGTAATTAATGCGGGTGGTTTGTGGGCAAGAGAAGTTGGCCAATTAGCTGGACTTAATCTTCCAGTTCAGCCAATGGAACATCATTATTTGATTACTGAACCTATTCCAGAAATTGAAGCAATGGGAGATCAACGATTGCCTATCGGAACAGATTTTGAGGGAAATATTTATTTTAGACAAGAGGGAAAAGGTATGTTGCTTGGAACTTATGAACCAAAATCAACTCCTTGGAAAGTAGAGGGAACTCCAATGAATTTTGGACATGAATTACTTGAGCCAAAATTAGATAATATTGAAGATCGATTAGCAATTGGGTTTGAGAGAATGCCAGCGCTAGAACGTGCAGGTATAAAGAATATAGTTAATGGACCTTTTACTTTTGGTCCAGACGGAAGTCCTCTTATAGGTCCAGTACCTGGAATGAAAAATTATTGGGTTGCAGTTGGTGTTATGGCTGGATTTTGCCAAGGCGGTGGTGTTGGAAAATGTATTGCTGAATGGATTATTGACGGAGAACCTTCCATTGATGTTTGGGCAATGGATGTTGCTAGATTTGGAGATTACGCTTCACCTCAATATGGAACAATCAAATCCTCAGAAAATTATGAACGAAGATTTATTATGACATTTCCTAATGAAACTTTACCAAAAGGAAGAAAACAAAAAACAACAGCACTTTATGATCGTTTTGTTAATCAAGGAGCTGTGATGGGAGATAGTTTTGGATTAGAAAATGTTTTGTGGTTTGCAAATAATAAAGAAGATGCTCATGAAGATCCAACGATAAAAAGATCAAGATCGCATGATTATGTTTCAAAAGAAGTTATCAATGTAAGAGAGAATGTTGGCTTGATTGAAGTTGCAAATTTTTCAAAACATGAATTCAAAGGACCTGATGCGAGAAAATTTTTAGATCACATAATGGCTGGAAAACTTCCTAAACCTGGAAGAATATCTTTATCACCAATGTTATCTTATAGAGGAAAATTGTGTGGAGATTTAACTGTTGCTTGTTTGGATGAAAATGAATTTATGGTATTTGGATCTGGTGCTGCTCAAGAGATGCATAGACGTTGGTTTGAAAGTCACTTAGATAAATTTAATTTAAATTATAAAAATAGATCTGATGAGTTTCATGGATTGTCAATTGCAGGACCTAATTCAAGAAAAGTTTTAGAGAAAATAGTAAGAGATGATGTTTCAAATGAAAAATTTAAGTTTAGAGACTCTAGAAGAATGTTTGTTGGTGGAGTTCCTGCATTAGTAAACAGAATTTCATTTACTGGAGAACTTGGTTACGAAATATATGTAGCACCTCATTATCAATTAAAATTATACGAAGAACTAATTGAAGCTGGAAAAGAATTTAATATTAAACCCTTTGGTGGAAGAGCATTAATGTCGATGAGGCTTGAGAAAAATTGGGGAGCTTGGACATTAGATTATAGACCAGATTTTACCGCTAAAGAAACAGGATTAGATGTTTTTATCAATTGGGATAAAGAATTTATAGGTAAAGAAAGTGCACAAAAGGAAAACTCTTCAAACAAACTTATACCTTTAATTGTTGAAACTAATGATATTGATGTAACAAATAATGAAGCTGTTATGAACGGAGATCAAAGTATAGGTTACGTTACTTCAGGTGGTTTTGCACACTTTGTAAACAAGAGTGTTGCCTTTACTTTTGTAGATCAAGATAAATTTAAATCTGAAAATAAAGTGCAAGTAGAGATAAATGGAGATTTATTTAATTGCTCAATTATTAAAGAACCACTTTATGATCCAAGTGGTCAAAAAATGAGAAGCTAATGCCTGATCAAGACAAAGACGTATCTAAAAATTTAAACATTTATAAATTAGATAAAACACAAGACGTAATGAATTATTACGCAGATTGGGCTGAAAATAACAAATATAATAAAGACATGATTGATTGGAATTATACAGGTCCAAAAGAAACAGCTGCAGCTTTTAAAAAACATCAGCAAAATAAAGATGCATTAATACTCGATGCGGGTTGTGGTACAGGGCTAGTTGCGCAAGAGTTAGAGAAATTTGGATTTAATAATTTTCATGGAATAGATTTATCTCAAGATCTTTTAAATTCAGTTCCAAAAAATCTTTACAAAAAATTAAGTAAATTAGATTTAAATAAAGAAATTCCTGAAGCAGATAATACTTATGATAGTGTGTTATGCGTTGGAACCTTCACATTTGGTCATGTCAAAAATAATGCTTTAGATGAGTTTTTAAGAATCACTAAGTCAGGTGGTTATATAGGTTTCACTATAAATGAGGGTATTTTTAAGAAATATAGTTTTGATACTAAAATAGATCAATTTAAACAGAACAAATTGTGGGAAGAAAAAGACTTCTTTAAATCAGATTACATTGCTAGTAAAAATGTAAATGCATGGTTAGGAATTTATAAAGTTACAAAATGAGATTTAGTAGAAAAATAGCTCCAGAATTTAAACCAAAACAGAATTTTATTACCAAAAAAAGATTAAGAGAAGACGAAATAGATTTTGATAAACTAAGATCGTATCGTTTAGATAGAGTCAGGAAAGAGTTAGAAAAAAATAATTTAGAAGCATGCTTTTTATTTGATCCAGTAAATGTTCGATATGCATTAGACACAGTAAACATGAGTGTTTATAATATGCATAATTTAACTCGATACTGCTTTGTTCCAGTTAATGGCCCCGTAATTCTTTATGAATATTTTAATTGCGAAAAGTTATCTGAACATCTTAATCTTATAGACGAATTGAGACCTGCAATAACTTGGGATTATTTTAGTAACGGTGATCAATCTGAAGCACAATTAAAAAAATGGATTAATGAAGTTAAAGATTTATCTAAATCATATTTTAAATCAAAAAAAATTGCCATTGATGTTTTAAATGGTCCTGCAGTTTCAGCGTTAAATAAAGAACAAATTCAAGTGGTTGATGCTAAATTAATTTTAGAACAAGCAAGGGTAATTAAATCATCTGAAGAAATTAAATGTATGAGATCAGCAATAGATGTTGCTGAAATGGGCATTGTTAAAATGAGAGAACAATTAAAACCAGGAATGACAGAAAATGAATTATGGTCAATTCTTCATCAAACAAATATAGAAAATTATGGCGAATGGATTGAGTGTAGATTGTTAGCATCAGGAGAAAGAACAAATCCTTGGATGCAAGAATGTGGAAACAAAGTTATTCAATATGGTGAACTAGTTGCTTTTGATACTGACATGGTAGGACCTTATGGATACTGTGCAGATATTTCTAGAGCGTTTGTAGTTGGTAATAAATTTAATGAGGAACAAAAAAAATTATATTCAATGGCTGTTGAACAAATAGATTACAATTCAAGACTAATTAAAGATGGTTTATCTTTTAAAGAATTCACAGATAAATCATGGGTTTTACCTGAAGATTACTACCCTAATAGATACTCTGTAATGGTACATGGAATAGGCCTTTGCGATGAGTGGCCTGCAATTAGATATCCAACAGATGGTGGTGAACGTAGTGGAACGTTTCAAAAAAATATGACAATAACAGTTGAGAGCTATATAGGTAAAGTAGGTGGCAAAGAAGGTGTTAAGCTTGAGCAACAATACCTAATTGGTGAAAATGGACTTGAATTAATGTCCCATCATCCGTTAGAAGATATTTAATGAAAATTATTTTAGTAATGGGATTACCTGGTGCAGGTAAAACAACTTTAGCAAATGAAATGGCACCTCTTTTAAATGCTAAAAGATTAAATGCTGATGAAGTCAGAAAAGCTGCTGATGATTGGGATTTTTCAGAAGAAGGAAGAGTAAGACAAGCAAAAAGAATGGCTGAATTTGCTCTCAAATTAAAGGCAGAGGGTCATTATGTAATTGCAGATTTTGTTGCTCCTACACCAGAGGCAAGAAGTTTGTTTCCAGCAGATTTTAGAATTTGGGTAGATACAATAAAGAAGGGTAGATTTGAAGATACTAATCAAATGTTTGTTAATCCAAAAAACTTTGACTACCATGTAACAACTCAGGATGCTAAGAAATGGGCACCATTAATAATTGAGGAGATTAAAAAATGACATATCAATGGGATAATAAAAAACCAACAGCACAAATGTTAGGAAGATGGCAACCCTTTCATGATGGACACTATAAACTGTTTAAAGAGATAATAAAAAAAACAGGACAAGTCTGCATCCAAATAAGAGACGTACAAGGTGTTGATGATAATCCATTTGATTTTGAAACTGTAAAAAAAAATATTGAAGAAAGATTAAATCCTGAATTTGAAGGTCAATTTAAAATTATGTTGGTTCCTAATATTACAAATATTTGTTACGGAAGAGGTGTTGGATATAAAATTGAGGAAATAGTTTTAGATGAAGAAACTCAAAAAATCTCGGCAACTAAAATTAGAGCTCAAATGAGAGAAGAGGGTAAATTAAAATAATTTTTAATGAACGATAGATTAAAAACTATTGTCGATTTAAAAAGATATCCTATTCACGATTTAAATTCTCCAATCATTAAAAATTTAGTAAAAAAATGTAAGGAAGAATTAGACCAATATAGTTGTTCAACTATCCCAAATTTTATTTTGCCTAAATCTTTAGAGGTAATGAATTCAGAATTGGAAAAACAACTTGATGAAGTTTATATGTCAAAAGAAAGCATCAATGCATATCTTTATGCTAAAGATGATCCAAGTTTACCTGAAAAACATCCAAAGAGAAATTTTATGGAAAGGTATAATGGATATTTAAATTCAGATTGCTTTCCAAAAAATTCAGAAATGAAATATCTTTATGAAACTGAAGAACTTTTAAAATTTGTTTCTGCATGCTTAGGTATTTCCCCTATTTATAGATGGGCAGACCCTTTGGCCTGTCATGCGTATAATGTTATGAAACCTGATGGAATTCTTCCTTGGCATTTTGATAGTTGTGAATTCACTCTAAGTTTGATGATACAGAAACCTGAAAAAGGAGGTGTTTTTGAATATTGTCCAAATATTAGAGCGCCAGGAAACGAAAATTTTGATGAGGTTAAAAAAGTTTTAGAAGGAGATCGATCAAGAGTAAGACAGCTTAAATTAGAACCAGGAGATCTTCAAATTTTTAAAGGAAGATTTACTTTGCATAGAGTAACAAAAGTAGAAGGTCAAAAATCTAGATATATGTGTATTCCTGCTTATGTCTTAGATCCTTATAGAGTAAATACCCCAGAACACTCAAAAGCAATTTATGGTAAAGTTTTACCAATTCATATAGAAAGAAATCAAGCTAGATCCGATGGATTAACTGATTAAATGACTAGTAATATTAAAATAAAGAGAATTAATTCTGAGATTTCATCAATAATAATTAATGAACCAAAAACATACAATTCTCTTTCATTTAAAAATCTTTCCGATTTATTAAAATCATTAAAAAAATTAGATGCTGATAAAAAAACTAAAGTAATAATCATAGAGGGTGCAGGTAAAGGATTTAGCGCTGGTCACAATCTAAAAGAAGTTAGAAGTCTTAAGAATAAAGATAAATATCAAAAGTTATTTAATCTTTGCTCCAAGGTTATGTTGCAAATTGTTGAGGGAAAAAAACCAGTTATTGCTAAGGTTCATGGTGCAGCTTTTGCAGCAGGTTGTCAGTTAGTTGCAAGTTGTGATCTTGCATATAGTACTAAAGACTCATTATTTGCAACACCAGGTGTAAATATTGGATTATTTTGTAGTACACCAATGGTGGCGGTTAGTAGAAAAATTAATCGTAAACCAATGATGGAGATGCTTTTAACAGGAGAACCTATCAAAGCAATTTATGCAAAAGAAATTGGTTTAATAAATGATCATTTTTCTAAATCAAAATTAAACGATGAAGTTTTAGAAGTAGCAAAAAAAATTGCATCCAAATCTAATTTGACCATTAAAATTGGAAAACAGGCTTTTTATAAGCAATTAGAAATGCCTTTAAGAAAAGCCTATGCGTACACTAGCAAAATGATGACTATTAATATGATGGCAATGGATGCCAAAGAGGGTATTTCGGCCTTTTTAGAAAAAAGACAACCAAATTGGAAACATAAATAATAATGAAGAACAAAAAAAATATACTCATTATTTTATTTGTTATTTTTGGAATGTACTTTGTATTAAATTTTAAAGATCATAATTTAAAAAGAGCAGTGGATGCTTGTATTGCAGGAAGTCAAAAATTATCTGAGACTAAAATTACTGATTTGGAAGAAGCAAGAAAATTCTGCGAGGAACAAATTAAAAAAGAAAACAAATAATAAAATGAGCGACATAAAGAGGATTTTAGAAAATTCTAAGTCTATAGCAATGATTGGTGTCAGTAATGATTTAAAAAAACCCTCAACTATTGTAATGAAATATATGCAAGAATATGGATATAAAGTTTATCCAGTTAACCCATCAGCTAAGGGTAAAAAAATTTTAGGTGAGGAAGTGTATGCTTCGATAACAGAGATTAAAGATCCTATAGACATTGTAGATGTTTTTAGACCTTCTAAAGAAGCCTTTGGTATAGCTGAAGATACAGTGAAAATTGGTGCTAAGGTATTATGGTTACAACTTGGAATAAGAGATGAAAATGCCAAGTCACTTGTAGAAAAAAATAATATAGAATATATAGAAAACAAATGTACCAAAATGGAATATCAAAAATTTTTTTTAAAAGTAAGACAGGCTTTTCCTGTTTTGAGTAATTAATTTTATGAACATAGTAAATTTTACACCAATACCGGCTTTTACTGGTGGATTGATAATTGGATTAGCAGTAGTGGTATTTTTTTTACTGAACGGTCGTTTAGTAGGAATAAGTGGTATTGCAAGTAATGCGTTAACAGAGAAAGAAAATAAATTTGATAATTTATTATTCTTGTTAGGTTTAATTATTGCACCATTTATTTACTCCTTATTTTCTAATGGAGGAATAAACATTAGTATTTCTAATTCTTATGTCTTGATGATAGCAGCTGGTTTGTTCGTTGGAATCGGAACACGGATCAGTGGTGGTTGTACAAGTGGCCACGGTATAAGTGGTATTGGAAGATTTTCTTTAAGATCAATTGTTGCAACAATTACATTTATGATTGTTGGAATATTAACTGTATTTGTAAAAAATTTATTATGAACAAATTAGCTTCCCTTCTTTCAGGTATAATATTTGGTATCGGTTTAGTGATATCTGAAATGGTTAATCCAGCAAAAGTATTAGGCTTTTTAGATTTATTTGGAAATTGGGATCCTTCTCTTGCATTTGTGATGATGGGAGCTTTGGTTGTTTCGTCTCCTTTGTTTCATATAATTAAGAAAAAAGAAAAACCATTACTTGCAGAGAAATTTAATTATTCAAATAACAAAACAATTAATAATCAATTAATATTAGGTTCAGCTTTATTTGGTGCTGGATGGGGTTTAGGAGGATTATGTCCTGGTCCAGCTATAACTTCTGTTGCTTTATTGAATATTTACTCAATAACTTTTGTTGTTTCAATGTTTGTAGGATTTTACTTAGTTAAATCATTCAATTTAAACTCCCCAAGATAAATTTATATTTTTTCTTAATTGTTTATAATGAGTAAAAATAATCTTTATGAATAAAGTTTTAAAATTTTTAGACAGCACTTTTTTAGATTTAGGCCGACAATTTAAATGGACTTATTTGCCTCCTTTGATGGTTTATGTTGCAGCTGGTATTTCTGGATTAACTGGAATAGTTGGAACTTTTTTTGTTAAAGACTACTTAAATTTATCTGCAGCATTTTTAGCGGGGCTTGGGTTCTGGGCTGGAATTCCATGGGCATTAAAAATGCCTTTAGGACACTTGGTTGATCTTATATGGGATAGAAAAAATTATATGGTTTACTTTGGCGCTTCTTTAATCGCTTTAAGTTTGCTGATTATGTATGGACTTATAATTCATACAGAGGACATGTCTGAAATTTTCACAGTTGAGACTTGGTTTGTGATTAGCGTAATTTTAGCACCTGTTGGTTATGTAATTCAAGATGTCGTTGCTGATGCCATGACTGTTGAAGCTGTACCATTAACTGATGAGAGTGGAAATGATTACAGCAAAGATCAAGTTAAAATTATGCATACAACAATGCAAACCCTTGGTCGTTTTGCAATTATTGGAGGCACTGTTTTAGTTGCGTTGGTGAATGTAATTTTATTTAGAGATGTAGACAGCCTAGAACAGGCTGCTAAAATTGCTCTATACGGTAAAATTTATTTGTATGCGTTAGTTATTCCTGTTGTTTCAATCTTAGGAGTATTTTTAGCAAAATATTTAAGGAATAAGAAAATTCAAAATTTAAAATCTAAAGGACTTGAATTTAAAGAGGAAAGAGGATCTGAAAAAACTAAAATTAACTGGTGGATCCTTGGCGGAAGCTTAATTTTTGTTATTTTTACTTTATCAATTGGATCCTTCAAAGTTCCCTTTGCACAAGAAATTGTTTTCATTGGTTCAGTTATTATAATTTTATTTTTGATGTTTAAACTCATCAAAGAGTTGCCAGAGAATTTAAGGTTAACAATTGTTGGTACTGCAGTAATTATATTTATATTTAGAGCAATGCCTGGTCCTGGTCCTGGTCTAACATGGTTTGAAATTGATGAACTTGGTTTTAACGAACAATTTTTTTCAATTTTGTCTTTACTGGCATCAATTTTAACATTGGCTGGAATTGTTTTATTGAGACCATTTATGGCTAATAACTCAATTGCAAAAATTATTGTTGTATTAAGTATAGCTGGTGCCATTTTATTTTTACCAAGTGTTGGAATGTATTATGGATTTCATAATTGGACTGCTTCAATAACAGGTGGTGTAGTTGATGCTAAATTTATAGCTATACTTAACACAGCTTTAGAGTCTCCATTGGGACAGGTATCAATGATTCCTTTATTGGCATGGATTGCTAAAAATGCCCCTTCACATCTTAAAGCAACTTTTTTTGCAGTATTTGCTTCTTTTACAAATTTGGCTCTTTCAGCAAGTGCTTTAGGAACAAAATATTTAAATCAAATTTTTACAGTTACTAGAGAAGTAAAAGATAAAGTTTCAGGTGAAATTCAAACAACTGCTGATTATTCAGAACTTGGGATATTGTTAATTGTAGTAACTTTACTTACACTTATTTTGCCTATTTTATTTGTCTATATAATTAACAATAGTAAGTACAAAACCTCAGAATAAACAATAATTTTATAGTTTTTTTGATTTTTTTTGTTAATTAAAAATCATGAAAAAAATTTTCTTAGTTTATGGTCACTATAATGACAATTCATTTAACGCAGCTATTAAAAATGAATTTATCAAACACTCTGAATTAAAAGGTAACAAAGTAGACGTTGTAGATTTATACAAAGAAAAATTTGATCCTGTATTTGCTGGAGAAGACCCAAGTGCTGAAGTCTTAGATCATCGTAAGAGAATAGAAGAGTGTGATACAATTGTATTAGTTGCGCCAATATGGAATTTTAGAATGCCAGCAATTGTTGAAGGATGGATTGATAAAGTGTTGGCGCCACCATGGGCATTTAGATTTAAGCAACTAGTTGGAAACTATGGCTATCCAATTGGTAATTTAAGAAAAAAGAAAGCAGTAATTTTTTGCACATATGGTTCACCAAGACTTGCTATCACTACTTTTTTTTTAAATTTACCGATTAGAAGACTTAAAAGAGGGGTATTTCATATGTGTGGCATATATAACATTACCTATCGAAGATATTTTGCAGTACCTTTTGTAAGCGACTCAAAAAGACAAGAGTTCTTAGAAGATGTTAGAAAAACTGCGAATAATATTTAGCACTTTATTAATTCTATTATTGACTACTGTTTATTCATATTCAGAGTTGATAAACCCAAGCAAAAATATTACTCCAAAAGAAGTTGTTGAAATTCAACTTAATGGTCTCAAACAAAATGATTTAGAATATAAAGATAGAGGGATAGAGCAAACCTGGACCTTTGCTCACCCGAACAATAAAAGAGTAACAGGTCCCCTAGGTAATTTTAAGCGAATGATCAAAGGAGCCTCCTATAACATGATGATTAACCATTTAAGCCATACTATCACAGAGCTTGGCAGTAGTGACAAATGGGCCCAATTTGAGGTCATCATTTTAGATAACAACAAAATTTATCATAAGTTTAATTGGCAGGTTGAAAAATATACGGACGAAGGAGTTTTAAAAGATTGCTGGTTGACCACAATGGTCTCAAGTCCAATTCCACTCGGCAGCTCAATTTGATTATCCACAGATACATTTTTGTTTCGTTACTAATAAAAATTTAGTAGGAATCACGAAATGAAAACAAAAACTAAAGTCGTAGTAGTTGGTGGCGGAGTAGTAGGTGTCAGTGCTCTTTATCATTTAGCAAAAAAAGGTTGGTCTGATGTAGTCCTTGTTGAGAGAAAAGAATTAACCTCAGGTTCAACTTGGCATGCCGCAGGTTTGTTGCCGTTGTTTAATATGAGTTACTCTGTAGGTCAGCTACATAAGTATGCGGTAAATCTTTATAAAACTTTAGAAGAAGAAACTGGAAAAAATGTTGGCTTTAGTGTTGTTTCAAATATTCGTTTGGCAAGTACAAAAGATAGAATGGATGAATACCATCAGTACGCAGGTGTAGCTCGAACAATTGGGGTAGATGTAAAATTTTTAACTCCACAACAAGTAAAAGAAATTTGGCCTCTATGTCATACAGATGATTTAGTTGGAGCAATTCAACACCCAGAAGATGGATACATTCAACCAGCAGATTTAACACAAGCTTTAGCTACTGGCGCAAGAAATAGGGGAGCAGAAATTTATAGAAACACAACTGTTCTATCAATGAGACAAACAAAAGATGGATGGATTGTTGAAACAGATAAAGGATCAATAGAGTGTGAACATGTAATCTCTTGTTCTGGAAATTTTGCAAGACAAACTGGTGAAATGGTTGGATTAGATATTCCTGTTATCCCTGTTGAACATCAATATATCGTGACCGAACCTCATCCTTTAATTCAACAAAGAAAAAAAGACGGTTTACCAGAAATGGGAGTTTTAAGAGATAGCGATAGTAGATGGTATATGAGAGAAGAAGCAGGTGGATTAATTTTAGGACCTTATGAAGATGGTGCACCAGCATGTTATGTAGAAGGACCATCAAAGAATTCTGAATACGAATTATTTCAAGAAGATTTAGATAGATTAGCTCCACATATTGAAGGAGCAATACATAGAGTTCCTGCTTTTGGAGAAGTTGGAGTTAAGAAAGTTTATAATGGGGCAATTTGTTATACACCTGATGGAAATCCAATTGTTGGACCAGCTTGGGGACTAAAGAATTTTTGGATTAATGAAGGTCATAGTTTTGGAATAACTGCAGCAGGTGGTGCTGGTTGGCAACTTGCTGAATGGATTGTAGACGGTGAACCAACAATTGATATGTTGGGAGTTGAGCCAAGACGATATGGAAACTATGCAACAAAATCTTATTTAAAAGCTAAAAATGAAGAGGCTTACAGTCATGTTTTTATAGTTCACTATCCAGATGAAGAAAGACCTGCAGCAAGACCCTTAAGAACAGCTCCATGTTATGAAAGAATGAAAAATTTAGGAGCAGTTTTTGGACAAAAATTTGGATGGGAAAGACCTAATTTTTTTGCAACAGATGGGATGGAACAAAAAGATGATTGGTCGTTTAGAAGATCAAAATGGTTTGATGCAATTAAAAAGGAATGTCAAAACGTAAAAGAAAATGTTGGTCTTTTAGATATGACTGCTTTTGCAAAATGCAGAATAAGAGGACCTAAAGCAGAGGAATTTTTAGATTATTTAGTTGCAAACAAACTTCCAAAAAAAATTGGAAGAATAAATCTATGCCACGCATTAAATACCAAAGGTGGTGTGCATTCAGAATTTACAATTATGAAAGAAGCTGAAAATAGTTACTATTTAGTATCAGCTGGAGCAAATTTAAGATTAGATCATGATTGGATTCAAAAATGGATGCCAGATGATGGATCTGTAATTTTTGAAGATTTAACAAATAGCACAGGTGTATTAGTAGTTGCTGGCCCTAAAGCAAGACAACTAATGCAAAAAGTTTCAACAGATGATTTTTCTAATGAAAACTTTAAATGGCTTACAGCAAAAAATGTAAATATAGGATATGCACCAGTTAATGCCATGAGAGTAAATTTTGTTGGTGAACTTGGATGGGAACTTCATCATCCAATCGAGTATCAAAATCATATTTTTGATAAATTAATGGAAGCTGGTAAAGATTTAGGAATTAAACCATTCGGTATCAGAGCAATGAATAGTTTAAGAGTTGAAAAATCTTACAAACTAGTAGGAACAGAATTGTCGATTGAATATTCTCCATACGAATCTGGACTAGATAGATTTATTCATCCAAATAAAGGAAACTTTATTGGTTTAGAGGCACTTAATAAATGGAGAGAAAAAGGTTTTGATAACAAATTAGTAACTTTAGAAGTTCACAATACTAAAGATGCAGATGTTCTAGGAAATAATCCTATATTTAAAGACGGTAAAGTTGTTGGAAGAGCAACAGGCGGCGAGTTTGGATTTAGATTAGATAAATCAATTGCTCTTGCAATGGTAAAACCTGATTGTTCTAATGTGGGCGACAAATTACAAGTTGATATATTGGGTGAAATGTATGACGCTACCGTTTTAGATGAAAGTCCATACGATTCAGAAAATAATTTGTTGAGAGCTTAATGAAAATCTTAGTAGCAGTAAAAAGAGTTATTGATTACAACGTTCAAATCAGAGTCAAAGAGGATGGCACTGGTGTAGTTACAGACAATGTAAAAATGTCAACCAATCCACCAGATGATAATGCAATCGAAGAGGCAGTAAAAATTAAAGAAGCAGGAAAGGCAACTGAAGTAGTTGCAATAACTGTAGGTGAAGAAAAAGCTCAAGAAACTGTTAGAAAGGCTTTAGCAGTTGGAGCAGATAGAGGAATTCATGTTAAAGCAGATGGAATACTAGAGCCATTAGCTGTTTCAAAAATTTTACAAAAGATTGTTGAAAAAGAAAATCCAGATTTAGTTTTTATGGGAAAACAGGCAATTGATGATGATTGTAATCAAACAGGTCAAATGTTGAGTGCATTATTAAATTGGCCACAAGCAACTTTTGCATCAAAGATTGATGTAAAAGATAATAAGCTAGAAGTTACTAGAGAAATAGATGAGGGACTTGAAACAATTGAAATAAATATTCCTGCTATTGTAACTTGCGATTTAAGATTAAATGAACCAAGATACGCTTCTCTTCCAAACATTATGAAGGCAAAGAAAAAACCAATTGAGGAAATTTCTGCATCTGATCTAGGTATTGATACTTCTCCAAGAGTAGAGCAAATTAAAGTAGAAGAGCCACCAAAAAGAAAAGCGGGCATTAAAGTGGCTAATGTAGCAGAATTAGTTCAAAAATTAAAAAATGAGGCAAAGGTAATATAATGGCAGTTTTACTTATAGCAGAGCATAATAATAAAGAGTTAAGACCATTTACATTAAATGCGGCTACAGCTGCTTCACAAATTGATAGTGAAGTTCATGCTGTGATAATTGGAAATGATAGTGCAGAGGCATCAAAACAATTATCAGAACTTCCAGTAATTAAAAAAGTATTAAGCGTTGAAGCATCACACTATGAAAATTTCACTGCAGAAAATTTTGCTCCGGTTGTGGTTAAGTTAGCAGAAAATTATTCTCATATCATTTGTTCAGCAAATACATTTGGTAAAAATTTAATGCCAAGAATTGCAGCTCATCTTGATACCTCACAAGTTAGTGACATTATAAAAGTAATATCATCTGATACTTTTGTTAGACCAATTTATGCTGGGAATGCTTTTGCAACAGTTAAAAGTAATGATGCAAAAAAATGTGTAACTATTAGACCAACTTCATTTGAACCTTGTGAAAGCTCAGGAGGCTCAGCACCAATTGAGAAAATTGATGCTGGTGAAGAATTTTCAAATACAAAATTTATAAAAAGAGAAGAAATTAAATCTGATAGACCTGAACTTGGTACAGCTAGAATTGTTGTATCAGGTGGAAGAGGAATGCAAAGTGGAGATAACTTTAAATTAATTACTGAAATTGCTGATAAGCTTGGAGCAGCTATTGGAGCATCAAGAGCCGCAGTTGATGCAGGTTATATAAGCAATGACCATCAAGTTGGGCAAACCGGAAAAGTTGTTGTACCAGATTTATACATAGCTGTTGGAATATCAGGAGCAATTCAGCATTTAGCAGGCATGAAAGAAAGTAAAGTTATAGTTGCAATTAATAAAGATGGTGAGGCCCCAATTTTTAGCGTTGCTGATTATGGTCTTGAAGCAGATCTCTTTGAAGCTTTGCCTCAGTTCATGGAAGAGCTGAACAAATTAAACACTATACAAAAATAATCCTTACAGTTAAAAATTAGATTATGTCTAGAGAATCTATGGAATATGATGTTGTAATCATTGGTGGTGGCCCATCAGGATTAGCGACTGCAATTAAATTAAAACAATTAGATTCAAATTTGAATGTTTGTTTGCTTGAAAAAGCTTCAGAAATAGGAGCTCATATTTTGAGTGGGAATGTTTTTGAAACAAGAGCTCTAGATGAGTTATTACCTAATTGGAGAGAACTTAACTCGCCAATTAAAACAAAAGTAACAAAAGAAAAATTTTTATTTTTAGGAAAAACAAAATCTTTAAGTTGGCCAACTTGGCTTCTGCCAGCAGTTCAACAAAATCATAAAAATTATATTATTAGTTTAGCTAACTTATGTAGATGGTTAGCTGAACAAGCAGAAGCTTTGGGTGTAGAAATTTTTCCAGGTTTCCCAGCAAGTGAAATTTTATATAACGATGACGGTTCTGTTAAAGGAGTAGCTACCCAAGATATGGGTATAGATAAAGAGGGCAACAAAAAAGATAGTTTTGAACCAGGTATTGAGCTTTTAGGAAAAGTAACAGTATTTGCTGAAGGTTGCAGAGGTCATCTAGGAAAACAATTAATTCAAAAATTTGAACTGAGTAAAGGAAAAGATCCCCAGCAATATGGAATTGGTTTTAAGGAAATTTGGGAAATAGAGGAAAAAAATCATGAAGAAGGACTAGTAATGCATACAGCTGGATGGCCACTTGATAACAATACTTACGGTGGAAGCTTTATGTATCACGCTGAAAATAAACAAGTGTTTTTAGGCTATGTAATAGGATTGGATTACAAAAATCCACATTTATCTCCATATGATGAATTTCAAAGATTTAAAACTCATCCAGCAATTAAAAAAATAATAGAGGGAGGAAAAAGAATTTCATATGGCGCAAGAGCATTAATCGAGGGAGGATTTCAAAGTTTACCTAAAATGTTTATGCCAGGTGCATTATTAGTAGGATGTGATGCCGGTACATTAAATATGCCTAAAATTAAAGGCTCTCATACCGCAATGAAAAGTGGAATGATAGCAGCTGAAACTATTAATGAACACTTAAAAGAAAATAAAGATTTATCTAATTATGAAGATAAATTTAAAAAAAGTTGGTTATATAAAGAATTATTTGAGGCTAGAAATGTAAAACCTAGTTTTAGTTGGGGACTAATTTTGGGGATTATCTTTACAGGTATTGATCAAATTTTGTTCAGAGGAAAACTTCCGTTCACTCTTAAACATAAGCATGCAGATCATGAAACATTAAAACCTGCAAGTCAAATGCCCAAAATTGATTATCCAAAGTACGATAATGTAATAACTTTTGATAAAACTAGTTCAGTTTATCTTACAGGAACTAACCATGCTGACAATCAACCTGTCCACTTACAACTTAAAGATCCTGATTTACCAATCAAATACACTTTAGAAAAATTTGATGAACCTGCACAAAGATATTGTCCTGCTGGAGTATACGAAGTGCAGAAAGAAAATGATGTTAATAAGTTTGTAATTAATTCGCAAAATTGTATTCACTGTAAAACTTGCGATATTAAAGAACCTTCACAAAATATAACTTGGGTGACACCAGAAGGTGGTGGTGGACCAAGATATGGAAATATGTAAATTAAGATAAATCTATTGCAAACTTTTTTAAAGTTTCAATAGGTACATATTTAAGAGTGTTTTCGTGAGTTCTTTTCAAAAATATTGGACATCCTTTACCAGCTTCAACTGCTCTTGCATACCAACTAGCACACAAACACCATCCATCTCCATCTTTTAAACCTGGAAACCCAAATTCAGGATGTGGAGTAATTAAATCGTTACCTGCTTCTTTCATCCACTCTAAGCATTCGGTAGTAACTTTAGCACAAACTGTATGAAGTCCATGATCATTCTCGTCAGTGTTACAACAACCATCACGAAACCAACCTGTTAATGGATCATTGGAGCATTCTTCTAGATCTTCTCCTAGAACATTTTTTTGTTTTTCACTCATTAAATCTTAGTAGGATTTGGTTGTCCTTTATAAACTTCTTCAGGATCAAATTTTTTTTCTTTTTCAAGAAATTCCATTTCTACTTTACGTCCATTATCAATTGGTCCCATAGGAATAGATCTATAAAAGCATGATCTGTATCCAACATGGCAACTAGCACCGTCTCCTATATCAACTGTTAACCAAATTGAGTCTTGATCATCATCAATTCTGATTTCAGTTACTTTTTGAGTAAAGCCACTTGTTTTACCTTTGTGCCAGATTGCTTTTCTAGATCTACTAAAGTAGTGAGCTTCTTTGGTTTCAATTGTTTTTTTTAATGCTTCAACGTTCATATAGCCGTGCATTAAAATATCTTTGGTTTTTGAACACATTGTAATGACAGGTATTAAGCCATCATTATCAAATTTTGGTGAAAGAAGATTTCCTTCCTCGATATCGTAGATATTTTCTCTTTTTTTGAACATAGAATGTGATTATGTAGCACATATCTAGATATAATAAATATTTTAAAATCAGGTAATTACTGTATAAAAAGGCGCTATGAAATTAGTAAAAGACACTGACAACAAGTTAAATGAAAATAAGCAAGTTTCAGACAAAGATGCTGAAGAAGCTTTTAAAACAATTTTAACATGGATGGGTGAAGACCCAAATAGAGAAGGTTTATTAGAAACTCCAAAAAGAGTTGTTAAAGCATTTAAAGAATATTTTAAAGGTTACAAAGAAGATCCAGATAAAATTTTGGATAAAACTTTTGGTGATGTAGAGGGATATGATGACATGGTTGTCCAGAAAAATATTTCTGTGCAAAGTCATTGCGAACATCACATGGCACCAATTATTGGAAAAGCTCATGTTGCTTATATTCCAAAAGAAAGAGTTGTAGGTTTAAGTAAACTTGCAAGAGTAGTTGAAGTATTTTCCAAAAGACTTCAAACTCAAGAAAGACTTACAATGCAAATTGCAAATACTTTAATGGAATCATTAGATGCAAAAGGTGTTGCAGTAACAATAGATTCAACTCATCAGTGTATGACTATGAGAGGAATTAAAAAAGAACAAGCAACTACGGTAACAAATTATTATTTAGGTCAATTCAAAGAAGATTTAAGTTTTCAAAATAGATATTTACGATTTATTAGCACTACGCTAAAAGATTAAAGTGTCTGATCAATTCAAAGCAATAGTTCTTAATCAAGAAGGTGAAAATTTTTCTAGAGAAGTAAAATCTTTAGATAGAAGTTTTTTAAAACATGGGGATGTAACTGTTCAGGTAGAATATTCAGATTTAAATTTTAAAGATGGAATGATTCTAAAGAATGGTGGAAGATTAGTAAAAGAGTATCCGCACATACCAGGAATAGATTTTTCAGGAAAAGTAATTGAAAGTGAAAATTCAAAATTTAAATCAGGCGATGAAGTAATACTAACTGGTTTTAGAGTTGGAGAAGTATTTTTTGGTGGTTATTCTCAGATAGCAAAAGTTAATGCAGACTTCCTAGTAAAAAAACCTGATAACTTAAGTAGCAAGCAGGCAATGATTTTAGGGACAGCAGGCTTAACTTCTTTAATGAGTGCTTTTGCAATTCAAGCAAGAGAAAGTATTTTGCTTGGGGAAAAAGTAAATGATGTTTTGGTAACAGGAGCAACCGGAGGCGTTGGCAGTGTTGCAATAATGGTTTTAACAAAATTAGGATACAATGTAACTGCAGTATCTGGAAAAGAAAGTAAGTCAGATTATTTAAAATCTTTAGGAGCAAAAAACATTATAAATAGAGCTGAATTTGATAAAGACCCAAGACCAATAGATAAAGGTTTATGGGACGGAGTGGTAGACACTGTTGGAGGAAAAATTTTAGCAAACGCAATTGCACAAACAAAGCCTAATGGAATTATAGCTGTATGTGGAAATGCAAATAGTAATGAACTTAACACCAATTTACTTCCTTTTATGTTAAGAGGTATTAAGGTTTGGGGAATGGACTCTGCAAATTGCAGTATAAAAAGAAGAGAATTTATGTGGGGTGAAGCTTCAAAATTAATTGATTTTGAATTGCTTGAAAAATCAGTTTTAACAGTAGGTTTAGAGGAGCTAATTGAAACTTATCCTAAAATTTTAAAAGGTGAAATTTCAGGTAGAGTATTAGTGGATGTAAATAAATAATGGATTGGGATAAATTAAAAATTTTTCATGCAGTTGCAGAAGCTGGAAGTTTTACAAATGCTACTGTAAATTTAAACCTTAGCCAATCTGCAATCAGTAGACAAATACAGTCCCTAGAACAAGATTTGAAAGTACAACTCTTTGAAAGACATGCAAGAGGATTAACTCTTACAGAAAACGGTGAATATGTTTTTAAAACTGCACATGAAGTAATAAGTAAGTTGAAAGAAGTTGAAACATCTTTAGGTGATCAGAAGAGTAAACCAACAGGAAAATTAACCATAACAACAGTAAGAAGTTTTGGTACTCACTGGTTAACTCCTAGAATTCAAGAATTTATGAGACTTAATCCAGAGATTGAGATTGAACTAGTCTTTGATGATAAAGAATTAGATCTAAGTACAAGACAGGCTGATATTGGAATTTTTATGAGAAGACCAAAACAGCTTAATTATATTCAAAAAAAGCTAGTTGATATTAAATATTATATTTATGGATCAAATAAGTACTTAGAAAAAAATGGAATGCCAAAGACAATAAACGATCTAAATAAACATAAATTTATTTCATTTGGAAAAGGAGCACCTTCTCCAGTTTATAATCCAGATTGGGCATTAAAAATTGGAATGCATGACGGTAAAAAAAGAAAATCAATCATGAAGGTAAATAGTGTAATGGGTCTTTTGTTAGCCGTAGAATCTGGTGTAGGATTGGCTGCACTTCCTGAATATTTAGTGATAAATTCAAATAACGTAATTAAAGTACTTCCGAAAGTAGAAGGGCCTATAACAGAAGCGCACTTTGTTTACCCTCAGTCATTAAAAAATACTGCTAGAGTTCAAGCATTTAGAAATTTCTTATTTAGCAAAATCGGCGACTGGAAATAAAAATTTCCTACATTTAACAATAATAAAAAAAGTATTGAAATATGTGTCAATTTATGCGATTGATAATCATTCGCATTGATAATAATTCTCATTCGCAAATAAACTAGGGTAAAGAAAAGGATATAAATGAAAAAAATAACATTATTAGGATTAATTTTATTTTTCTTTGCCAAAATGAGTATAGCAGGTGAAGTAAATGTTTTTAGTGCAAGACATTACGACTCTGACATTCAGTTGTATGAAAAGTTTACGAACAAAACAGGTATAAAAGTTAACGTAGTTTCAGGTAAAGACAAAGCGTTGCAAAAAAGAATTACTGAAGAAGGAAAAGACTCTAAAGCTGATTTATATATTACAGCAGATGCCGGAAGACTAGGTGCATTTGACGAAAAAGGAATGTTTCAGAACTCTATGTCAGTGCAGATTGAAGCTTCAGTACCAGCAAACTTTAGATCTGATAATTGGACAGGTATCGCTAAAAGAGCAAGAATTATTTATTATTCACCAGAAAGAGTAAGTTCAGAAGATTTAAAAGGGATAACTTATGAAAGTTTGTCAGACTCAAAGTGGAAAGGGAAAATTGTAATTAGAAAATCTAATAATATTTACAATCAATCTCTTGTTGCATCATTAATTGAAAATAATGGTAAAGAACAAACTTTAGAATGGGCAAAAAAATTAGTTTCAAATTTTGCAAGAAATCCTAAAGGAAATGATAGAGCTCAAATTTTAGCTGTTGCTGCTGGTGAAGCTGATTTGGCTATAGCAAACACTTATTACTATGCTTTGATGTTATCTGGTCAAAAAGGAGAAGATCAAAAAGAAGCTGCTCAAAAGGTATTACCTTATTTCCCAAATCAAAATGATAGAGGGACACATATGAATATAAGTGGTGGAGGTATTTTAAAAAATTCTCCTAATCCTGAAAATGCAAAAAAATTACTAGAATTTCTTTTAACAAAAGAAGCACAACAACACATAGTAAACAATACATTTGAATACCCAATGATAGAAGGTGTTGAACCACACCCTCTTATAAAAAAAATGGGTGAAAATTTTAAACAGGATTTAAAAACAAAAGTTGAAGACTATAAAAAAAATCAGGCTGATGCATTGGAGGTAATGTTGATGTCTGGTTGGAAATAAAAGAGGTTAACACTAAGTACTTTTGGTATAAAGTTTATTACCCTACTTTATATCATTAGTACTTCGTTAAAAATGGGTAATAAAATTAATATTTGGTTTTTGAGCTCTTTGCTCATTTCTATGATAGTTGCGATACCAATTGTAACTGTATTTACTAGTTTTTTTGAACCAACAAGTGAGTATTTATCAATAGTTAAAAACACATTTTTGTTTGAATATATTTCTAATTCAATAATTCTTGTAATTGGAGTTTTAATTACAACTTTTATAATCGGTGTAGGATCTGCTTATTTAGTTTCGTTTTATAAATTTCCTGGAGTTAATTTTTTTAAATGGGTGTTGATTTTATCTTTTGCAGTTCCAGCTTATATCTATGCATATTCATTAACCGCTTTTTTTGAAAATTATGGAACAGCTTTTTCAATTATGAAAAACTTATTCGGTGATAGAAATTATAATGCTGTTTTACCTAAATTTGATGGAATGCTAGGAGCTATAATTTCAATTTCATTTTCATTATTCGGTTATGTTTATGTTTTAACAAGAACTTCATTTCATTATCAGTCTCAAAATTTGCTAGAACTAGGTAAAAACCTTGGTTTTTCGACAAAAAAAACATTTTTTAACATTATTTTACCATCGGCAAGACCAGCAATTATTGCTGGATTATCTTTGGTTGCTATGGAAACTTTATCAGATTTTGGTGCAGTATCTTTTTTTGGAATATCGACTTTAACCACTGGAATTTATGATGCTTGGATATCTTTTGATGATTTGGCTTTAGCAAATAGAATATCTTTTTTTCTACTAATTTTTATATTTGGATTATTTTATTTAGAGAACTTATCCAGAAAAAAAGCACAGTACCATTCTCCTGCTAAAGGAAATATTAAAACTAAAACTTTGAAACAATTAAGTGGTTATAAATCTTTAATGGCAATTATTTTTTGTTCATTTGTATTTTTTGCAAGCTTTATATTTCCAGTTTTGCAAATGCTTTACTGGACAATTAAATTTCCAAAACATTTTATAGATCTAAATATTATTGAATTATTATCAAACACGTTGATTTTAGTTTTCTTATCAGGTTTTATTTTAATATTTTTATCTTTTGTAGCAAATTATGGAAATAGAATTAGTAAAAATAAGTTTTTAAATATTTTAACAACTTTTTCAATTACTGGTTATGCAGTACCAGGAATAATATTAGCTGTAGCTTTCATAACTTTTATTTCTTGGTTTGATGAAAATGTTTTTTATTTTTTTGATATAAAACAAATTTTTATTGGATCTATAATTGGTTTAGTAATTGTTTATTTTGTAAGATTTTATTCTTTAGCTAACAACGGTATTAAATCTGGATATTTAAAAATTAATTATTCAATTGATGAAAGTGCATATCTATTAGGTTATTCAAAATTAAAAACTTTTTTAAATATTCATATCCCTTATCTTAAAAACTCAGTCTTATTGATTGCTATATTATTATCAATCGAAATAATCAAAGAATTACCAATTACATTAATTATGCGTCCTTTTAATTTTGAAACATTTGCCACCCAAGCCTATATATTTGCTTCACAAGATTTACTAGAAGCTGCCGCCGCACCTTCATTATTACTAATTATGATTGCAAGTATTTTTATTTTAATTACATCTAAGTATATGTTTAAAGATAAATAAAATGAGAAATAATTTTTTAGAAATCGAGAATGTTACTTTTGCTGCAAGCTCTAAAAATAAAGTAACCAATGTTTCATTTAATATTGAAAATGAAGGAGACATAGTTTGTTTGTTAGGCCCCTCTGGAATTGGAAAAACTACAATATTAAGAACAATAGCTGGCCTTGAAAAAATTCAGTCTGGTAAAATTATTTTAAAAAATAAAATTATTTCATCTAAAGAAAGTCATGTTGAACCTGAGGATAGAAATATATCTTTGGCTTTTCAAGACAACTCTCTATTTCCTCATTACAATGTTTTGGAAAATATTAATTTTGGAGCTGAGAGAAATAAAAAAAAGAAGAAAGGTCTAAATTTTAAAGAAATAGTTAAATTTCTTCATTTAGAAAAAATCTTAGAAAAATATCCACATGAAATTAGCTCTGGAGAAGCTCAAAGAGCCTCCTTAGCTAGATCTTTGTTATCAAATCCTGATTTGTTACTACTAGATGAACCTTTGTCGAATATAGATCAAAGTTTCAAAGAAGAAATACAGGTAAAGTTAAAGCAAATCTTAAAAGACTTAAAAATTACAACAATAATTGTTACTCACGACTCTTACGAAGCATTCTATCTAGGTAACAAATGTGGAATTATTTTAGACGGAGAACTTAAACAATTTGATGATCCTTATAATGTTTATCACTTCCCAAATTCTGTTGATGTAGTTAATTTTTTAAACAGAGGAATATTAATTCCAGCAAAAGTTACTGATGAAAATACTTTAGAAAATGATGATTTAGGTACAATCAAAGGTAATTTTACAAAACATTATCCAAAAGGATCTAAAGTACAGTTATTGTTACAGCCAGAAGATCTAGAACATGATGATAAAAGCAATTTAAAATTAGAAGTGGTTGATAGAAAGTTTAGGGGGACAAATTTTATATATACTCTAAAAACTAGTAGTGATTTATTAATTCCTGTTTTTGTTCATTCGCATCACGTCCACCAACATGAAATTGATGAAAAATTTGGGATTAAACGTCCGATAAATATTGATCACATAGTTTGTTTTTAATAGAACCCAAATAAATGCTTACAAAAAAACAATTATTTACTAGGGGTATGCTGGATATTTCTCCACATATGTTGTCTGTGATCCCATTTGGAATAATTTGTGGAGCTATCGGAGTTGAATTAGGATTTGACCCATTATTAGTTTATGCGATGTCTATTATTATCTTTGGTGGTGCATCACAAATTGTTTTTTTGCAATTACTATCAGGTGGTGCATCTGGATTGGTAGCAGCAACATCAGTAGGCGTTATAAATTCAAGACATCTTTTATATGGGGCAGTTTTATCAGAATACTTAGAAAAATTATCATTTATAAAAAAATTACTAATCTCTTATATTATTGTAGATCAAGGTTTTGCAGAATCTAATAAATTTTTTAAAAAAAACAAATCAGAGCAATACTTACATTATCATTTGATTGGTACAGGTTGCACGATGTGGGTTTGTTGGCAAATTGCTACATTGTCAGGAATCATTTTAGGTTCATTTGTTCCAGAGGAACTTGGATTAAAATTTGCAATACCACTTACTTTTATAGCTATTGTAATACAAGATTTAAAAAAACTTGATCACTTAATTGTAATGATTGTATGTGGATTGAGTTCGTTATTATTTTATGATGCTCCATTTAGATCTTATATAATTATTTCACCTATACTCGCTTTGTTTGTTGCGGCTTTAATATTGAGGTTAAAAAAATAAAATGACCTGGTTATCAATTATTGTTGCAGGAATATTAACTTACTTTACTAGAATGACGATGGTAGCTCTAGTAAGTCGAGACATGTTGGGAGATAAAATAAAAGCTGTGTTAGCTTATGTTCCATCAGCCGTGTTTCCTGCAATAATATTTCCAGGAATTTTTATAAATGACTACGGTCAGTTCATTGAAATGGATGACCCTAAAATATTTGCTGCAATTGTTGCTGTAATTGTTGGTTATTTTTCAAGAAATATAATCGCAACTATTTTGTCTGGTTTAATTTCTTATTGGTTTTTGATATTTATCTAAAATGATCTTTAGACAAATATTCGATAGTGTTTCTAGCACTTATACTTATTTAATTGCATCTGGAAGGGGACGTGAAGCTTTAATAATAGACCCAGTCTTAGAAAAAGTTGATCAGTATATTAATTTGTTAAATCAATTAGATTTAAAATTAGTAAAGGTGATAGATACCCATATTCACGCAGATCATATCTCTGGAATTGCTGAACTAAGAGATAAAACTAATTGTGTAACTGTTATGGGTAATAAAACTCCTGCCGATGTAGTTGCAATGAGAGTATCAGATGAAGAGATAATCAAAATAGATGGAATTGATCTACAAGCTTTATACACTCCTGGCCATACTTCTGAGAGCTTTAGTTTTTTGATGGGTGATAGAGTGTTTACAGGAGATACATTATTAATTAGAGGTACTGGTAGAACAGATTTTCAAAACGGAGATCCTAAAGACTCTTATAATTCAATATTTAACAAATTATTAAAACTACCTGATCAAACTCTAGTTTATCCTGCGCATGATTATAAAGGAGAAATGGTAAGTACTATTATAGAAGAAAGACAATTCAATCCAAGATTACAGGTAAAATCAGTAGAAGAGTACGTGGATATTATGAATAATTTAAATTTACCAGATCCCAAAATGATGGATGTTGCAGTTCCAAGTAATCTTAAGTTGGGCATTGATTTAAACCGTCAAAAAGTAAACAATGGAATTGAGCCAGAGGAGTTTAACAAGATTAAAAAAGAGGAGAACACAGTTCTGATAGATTTAAGAGAGCAAAATGAAATAGATAAAGAAGGTAAACTAGATAACAGTAATATAGTCCCATTTCCTTCTATGCATGACTACATTGAGAAAAATAAAGATAGTTTAAAAAATAAAAAAATTCTTTTTTACTGCGCTCATGGACACAGGTCTACTTTAGCAGTTCAGATTTCTAAATCATATAATTTTGGTAACTGCTTTCATTTAATTGGAGGTTTAGAAAAATGGAAAAAAAAAGGATTAGAAATTAACTAATGACAGCATCAACTTTTCATTGGTCTTGTAAACATACTTGGAGAAGAAGCGCAAAGAATACAGCATGGTGCTTATTAGGTTGTGCCATCGGAGATTTTGGAACAATTTTATTTTTTCAACTTACACAAATTCCGTTTCCAGTGTTAGGAATAATGATTCTAGCAATAATAAACGGTTTAATCACAAGTATAATATTAGAAACAATAATTCTAATGAGACAAGGTTTTGAATTTAATAATGCTTTGAAGACAGCTTCTGGAATGAGTTTGATTTCAATGATTAGCATGGAAGTAATGATGAATTTGACTGACTTTGTTTTAACAGGTGGTGCCATTTTAACTTGGTGGGTGATTCCAATTATGTTGATAGTAGGTTTTTTAACTCCGTGGCCTTATAATTATTGGAGATTAAAAAAATATGGGATTAACTGTCATTAAATCTTAAATAAATCCTATTTAAATAATAATATAAAGACAAAGCTCTCAAGATCATAAATATTGTTAACGATATCCATACCCCATCATTTGAAATGTAATTTGTGAGAACTAAAGAAATTAATAAATATAAAGAAACAGAAAAAAACATAGCATTTCTAATTTCTTTTGTTTGAGAGGCTCCAATAAAAATACCGTCAAATTGATAACAAAAAGATGCAAAAAAAGGCAAGATAATCATCCAAATTGAATAATCTAAACTTAAAGATCTTATTAGATCAATATCAGACATCATATAAATCACATTCTTATGAATAAAATAATAAACAACAGAAATACCTAAGCCTGTAACTGAACTTAAAATAAAAGAATTTTTAATAATTGAACTGAATAAATTTTTATCTTTTTTACCCAATGAATAACCAATAATTCCTTCAGTTGAAAATGCGTAAGCGTCTAAAATGAATGCTGATAGAAAGACGAGATTAATTAATATTGCGTTAGCAGCTATATACTCTTCTCCAATTTTCGATCCAAGGTATGTGAACCACAAAAAAGAAAAAGTAAGTAATATAGTTCGAATAAAAATATTAAAATTAATATTAAAAATATTTTTTAATTTATTTAGGTCAACAATTTCTCTTATTATAAAATTAATCTTTGTAAGCTTGTTTAAATAAAAAAAAGTATAAATTAAAAAAACAGTAGAGGTAATTATCCCAGAAAAAAGAGTTCCATATGCAACACCTTTAATATTTAAATTGTATTGAGTTACGAGAATTATGCTCAATATAATATTTAATATTGAGAAAAACCCTACTGCAATACTTGAAATTTTAGTTTTTTGTAATCCAACAAAAAGACCTGTTATAATATAAAGAGTAAGTTCACCTGGAGCTGAATAAATCCTAATTTTAAAATATTCCTCATAAAAAGAAGTAGTTTGTGAATTTAGATCAAATATTTGTAAACTTATCTTAAGAATTAAATTTTGAGCAAAAAATAAGACAATAGAAAGTATAATTACAAATAACAAATTTCTTAAAACAATATTAATAATTTCTTTATAATTTTCAGCTCCATTAGCTTGAGAGACCATACCGACAGTTCCCATTCTTAGAAATCCAAAACTCCAAAAAATCATTGAAAATAAATTTGCTGCAACAGAAGTTGCAGATAAATAAGAAACATTACCCAAGTTACCCATTAAAGACGTATCAATAATTGCAACTAATGGAATAGCCAAGTTGGCAAAAAATATTGGAATAGATAATTTTAAAATATATCCAATAGATGATTTTTCCATGTCTGATGATTAATTATTATAATATTTTTTTTAATAAATTTTCTTTAAAGAATAATTTATGAATTATTACGGCACTTACATGTAAAGCAACTAAACCAATAAGTACATAGTTTGATATAATATGAATGTTATAAAATTGATCAGCAAGTTCAAAATTGTCTTTTATTTTTATTTCTTTTAAAAAAATCACCAAAGGTTCACCATTAAATAGTTTTTTCAATATTCCTGAAATAGTTATTGATAAGACTGCGATGTATAACAACAAATGATTGAGTTTAGCAACAAACCTTTGCCCCATAAAAGTAGCAGGTCCTAACTTTGGAACTGGATTAATCAAATTATTTAGTAACCTAAAAATAATAACGTAAAATATTCCAAGACCAATCAATACATGAATGTTTTCAATAGTTATTCTGTTTTCACCAAAATCTAAACCAACTAAATAAAAGCCAAGAGGAATTTGAATTAATAATAAGATTGCACTTAACCAGTGCATTAACTTTGAAATCAGTCCATATTCTGTTAAGGTGTTCTTAACATGCATAACTTATTAAAACATACCAAGAAGATCTTTGGTACAATAATATTATCTTTAATTATGGTGTTTTCTGGCACATTAGCTAATGCAGAGTTGTCAGTAGAAGATATTATTAAAAGTAGAAAAGCACTATTTAGTAAGAATTATAGTACCGCTAAGAGGGTACAATCTTTTTCCTCAAATGGAGATTTTGATGAAGCGATAGAACTAATGAAAGAAATGAGTGAAAATTACATTACTTTATTAGATCTATTTCCAGAAAATTCTAAAGAAGGATTTAAAACAGAAGCACTGCCTATAATTTGGGAAGAAAAAGATGCTTTCAACGCATTAATGCAAAAATCTGCTGATGATATGATTAAACTCACTTCTATTATAGAAGATGCAGATGATATTAGAGGAGCTCTAGGAAAATTAATGTGGGCAAATTGTAAAGCCTGTCATTCCAAATATAGAAAACAGCATTAATAAATTCATATACCCATTTTGGTTAATTAAAATTAATTTTGTTTAATTAATTTAAAATCTAAGTAGTTTCATTTTTTTATGGATAAAATTCAGTCTCACGCAAAGCTCGTAATTGTTGGTGGTGGAATAATGGGAGTTAGTTTACTCTATCATCTTACAAAAGAAGGATGGAGTAATGTCGTATTAATTGAAAAAAGTGAACTTACTTCAGGATCAACTTGGCATGCTGCAGGTCAATGTCCTCATATGTTAACGAGTCTAAATCTTGCAAAAATTCATCTTCATTCAACTAACCTTTATAAGTCACTAGAAAAAGAAACTGAACAACCAACAGGATTTCATGAAACAGGAAGTTTAAGGTTAGCATATACCAAAGAGGATCTTGAGTGGTTTGATTATACTAAAGGAATTTTAGATATAGCTGGTTCTCCATGTTCAATTATATCAACAGAAGAAATTCATCAACATCATCCCTTTATAAAGTTAGATGGAATTAAAGGTGCTTTTTTAACTCCAGAAGATGGCTATACAGATCCAACTAGCACAACAAATGCAATGGCTAAAGGTGCAAGAAATGGTGGAGCCAAAATTTATAGAAAAAATAGAGTAACTGATATTGAACAATTACCTTCAGGAGAGTGGAAAGTAATTACTGAAAAGGGTGATATTGTTTGTGAGCATGTTGTTAATGCTGCAGGAAGTTTTTGTCCAGAAGTAGCACAGATGGTTGGTTTAAAAAATGTTCCAAGTATAAATATGATTCATCAATACTTAGTTACAGAAGCACATCCTGAAATAGAAAAATTAAGTAAAGAATTACCAGTTGTAAGAGACCCAGATTCTTCTTCTTATCTAAGACAAGAAGGTAAAGGACTTTTAATTGGTCCTTATGAAAAAGATGTGGCAGCTTGGGCTTTAGATGGAATGGATTGGAAATTTGATATGGAGTTGTTAGATCCAGATCTTGATAGAATTGCAGAACACTTAGAAAAAGGAATGGATCGTATTCCACAGTTTAAAGATGTAGGTATTAAAAGAATTATATGTGGTCCTATTACACATACTCCTGATGATAATTTTTTAGCTGGTCCTGCACCCGGACTTAAAAACTTTTGGATGTTTTGTGCAGCAAGTATTGGAATTGCTCATGGAGGGGGAGCTGGAAAATATATGGCTCAGTGGATTGTGCATGGTGACTCAGAAATAAATATGATGGAATTTGAACCAAGAAGATACATGAGTTGGGTTGATAAAAATTATTCAGTTGAAAAATCGAAAGAGCAATATCGAAGAATGTATGTAACTCCAATGCCTAATGATGTTGTAGAGGTTGGAAGACCAATGAAAACAACGCCAATTTACCAAAAGTTGAAAGAAAAAGGTGCTGAATATTTTGATTTATATGGATGGGAAAAACCAGCTTGGTTTAATAAAGATAATATTAAAGAAGAATTAAGTTATAAAAGAAATAATTTATTTCCTATAATTCAAAAAGAATGTCTGCATGTTCATAACAATGTAGGCTTGATAGATCTATCAACTTTTTCAAAATATGAAATTACTGGAGAAGATAGTTATAACTTTTTAGAAAGACTTTGTGTTAATAGAGTTCCAAAAAAAGATGGAAGTATTGTTTTAACTCATCTTTTAAATGATATTGGAAGAATTCAAACTGAACTAACTTTAACTAAACTAAAAAATAACCATTATTACGCATTATCAGGTGCAGTATCAGAAATTAGAGATTTGGATTGGCTAAATCAGAATAAAAAAGAAAACGAAAAAGTTGAAATTAAAAATATAACTTTAGACAAAGGTGTAATTGGTATCATAGGACCAAAATCAAGAATGGTTTTACAAAAATTAACAGATACAGATTTAGGAAATGAAAATTTCCCTTGGTTAAAAAGCAAGGAAATAAGTTTAGGTAAAATTAATGTAACAGCTTTAAGAGTAAACTATATGGGCGAACTAGGTTGGGAATTGCATCATGACTTTAAAGATATGGAAAAACTATATGAGTTATTAAGCGAAGCTGGTAAGGAATTTGATATTATAGATTTTGGAGCTCATGCAATGGATTCTATGAGGATTGAGAAGGGATACAGAGGTTGGGGGTCAGAATTAACTCCAGAAATTAGCGTAGTTGAAGCAGGCTTAGAAAGATTTTTTAATATTGAAAAAAAATCTGAATTTAAAGGGTCTAAAATTGTATCTAATTTAATAAAAAATGGCCCAAAGATTAAATTAGTTTATATGGAAGTTGATGCTGTAGATGCAGATGCTCATGGAAATGAACCAATTTACTCTAATGGTAATTTAGTGGGTCTCACTACATCAGGGGCTTATGGGTATAGAGTAAACAAAAGTTTAGCCTTTGGATATGTCAAAACTGAATTTGCTAAAGTTGGAAAAGAGTTTTTGATTAAAATCCAAGGAAAAGATGTTAAATCAAAAGTTATTGATGAACCTGCTTTTGATTCAAATAACGATAGGCTAAAATCTTAAAATAAACAATGCTTCCAGTATCAGTAACAGATCATATAGAGGAATACGTTTCTCAAGAGATATATGTTCAAGTTGCAATAATTAAGGGTAAAGAAAAAATTTCTACAGATTCTGCAATCAAAAAATATTTTGTTAGTAATCATTTTAAAGAATTAAGTTTAGGAAAACCTTACGATCATTTTATTGATGGTTTAAGAGACAAATGTTTGGGCAAATTAAAAAATTCTCCTATGAGAAATACAGAAACTGATGATGAAACAATTATAATGTTACAAAAAAAATTAAAGGAATTAAGTGAAGTGGAATTAGAGGATACTTACTGGGAAATAGAAACTGGAGAATTTTTTTCAGGCGAGCAAATTAAAGAGTTAGAAAAAGATCGAGATAAACTAATTACAAAATTAAACTCAAGAGATGAAAATGAAGTTGTAAAAACAATTTTTAAATTTTGTGAAATTTATGAAAAGTTGTGTGAAAAAAAATATCCAGAAGCACCACTTCCGCTAGAAATATTAAAGTCTAAAAATTAATTTTTTTAAGGGTTCGCTCTTTAGTTGATACCTAAAGAGCTCCCTTTTTATCGCCTCTTTGGCATTAAATCCAAACGGATTTTATTATTTTAAGTTTTTTTATATCTAAAGATCTTCAGCTAAGTATCAGGTGGTAGCAATTTTAACATAAACCTCCTTCATATAAAAAGGTAATTATATCAAAATTATTTTCAATAAATTTATTTGCATTTAATGCAAATATATAAGTTGAATACAACCTACTGCTTTAGTAGATTCCCGATATCTTATTTAACTTCCTTCAATTATTTTTTATTAATTAATTCACTAATAAAGTTTTCTCCATAACCATCATCAACAGCTTTTTGAAAATAATTTTTATTTAGTTCAGCAACTTTTTCAGCTTCAGGAAAATCTTTTAAAAGATCTTGAATGTAAGTTAAATCTTTAACAGAGTTACTTGCAGTAAATTTAAATCCTGTGTAATCACCTTTAAGTAAATTATCAAAAACTCTGTTTAGAGCCGCAGAGTTTCCAGATCCTAGCTTTGCAACATCAAATACTTTCTTTAGATCTAATCCTAATCCATTAGCACATTTTGCTAAATGATTTACTAATGCTCCATTTCCTAAAGATAAAAAGTTATTTAAAAGTTTTGATTTTGCACCCATACCTACTGGGCCAAAATGAAAATAATCCTTACAAAATATATTAAAATAAGGCTCTGCTATTTTAAAATTCTCATCTGACGCTCCGACAATACCGCCTAAAACACCTTCTTCTGCTTGAACAGGTCCTCCCATTACTGGGCATTCAACGTAGTTAATATTATTTGATTTAAAAATTGCCTCAGTTTCAATAGAGCCAGTTTTATTGTGAGTAGTAATATCAATAACAATTGTTTTATCACTCAAGATATTTGATAATTTTTCTGAAATAGATTTTGCAATAGGTGTGTTGGTAACACACATAAATAAAGCATCTAAATTTTTAGACGCAAAATCTTCAAATGACTTAACTTCTTCAGCTCCTTCGCTTACTATCTTTTCAATAGGTTTACGATTTTTGTTAGCAATTACAAAAAGATTATTTTTGTGCTTAATGATGTTTTTAGCAATTCCATAACCCATATAACCAACACCAATAAAACCAATATTTTTCATCCAACCTCCTAATTTAACTTTTTTTACCTTCAGTTCTTATAAATAATAAACCAAATATTATAACACCCACAACACCCACAATCTTATTTACATCAAAAGGTACACCAAAAATGAAAAAATTAAAAATTGTAGACCAAACTAATTGAGAATATTGAAAATTTGTTACAAAAGATAAATTTGATAATTGAATTGCATATATAATTAAAGAGTGGCTCACAAAGCCTGCAATACCAAGCAGTGCTAAGTATAACCAAAAAATATTATTACTTAATGGTTCCCAGTTAAAAAAAATATAAACACTAAATATTATTGCTCCCAAAATAGAAGTATAAAATATTGCTGCAAATGGATCGTTATCACTAGATACAACTTTTGTAAAAAATTGGTAAAGTGCCCAACATATAGGTGGAACGATTGGAAAAATTAAATCTACACTAAATATTTTCATGCTAGGACTTAATGAATAAACAATTGAACTAAAGCTAAGGAGCATCAAAAGAATTCCTTTAAAAGTCAAAATATCTTTTAAAAAATAAGCAGAAAGCAAAGCAACGATTAATGGCGCTGTAAAGAAAACTACATAAATATCTACCAGGTCAAACTTTTGAAGAGAAAAAAACATAAACGATGTAGCTGTCACCATTAATGTTGATCTAATTATTTGAACTTTAAAATTTTTTTTTAAGTTTACTTTCGGCTTAAATATTAAAAAAAATACAATTAAAGATACTAAATGAAAAAAAAATCTTCCCCAAATTGCTTGTGTAACAGGCATTACTGTTCCAAGATACTTAGCTGTAGAGTCCATACAAACAAACATAAAGAAACCACCTGCAGCTAATAAAATTACATTTAATAAAGATGTTTGATTTTGCACTTTAGGAAAATTTTTACATTACAACGCCTACTTGCCAAGGATTAAACTCCTCGTCACCGTAGCCATTGATTTCACTCTTAGATTTATTTCCTGATGCAGTATTTACTACTAATTCAAATATTTTTTGACCAACTTCTTCAACTTTTTCTTTTCCTTCAGCTATTGTTCCACAATTAATATCCATATCTTCTGACATTCTTTCAAACATTGCTGAATTAGTTGAGAGTTTTAAACTTGGAACTGGTTTACATCCAAAACAAGATCCTCTTCCAGTTGTAAAACAAATTACATTAGCTCCTGATGCAACTTGCCCTGTAACAGATACTGGATCATATCCAGGGGAATCCATAAAATTGAAACCTTTATTTTTTAAAGGTTCAGCATAATTCAATACATCTTGTAAAATTGAGTTTCCACCTTTAGCAACTGCACCTAAAGATTTTTCTAAAATAGTTGTAAGTCCACCTTTTTTATTTCCTGGTGCAGGGTTATTATCCATAGAACTATTGTTTATTGATGTATAATGTCTCCACCATTCTATTCTTTTAATTAATTTATCTGCAGTTTGTTGTGAATTAGCTCTGTTAATTAATAAATGTTCTGCTCCATAAATTTCTGGAGTTTCTGATAAAATTGAACTTCCTCCTTTTCTAACTAATAGATCAGCAGCAACTCCCAATGCAGGATTAGCTGTAATTCCTGAATAGCCATCAGATCCTCCACACTGCAAGGCTAAAGTTAAATGACTAACAGGCTGAGATGTTCTTTGAACATTATTTGCTTCAGATAAAAGATTTTTTATTTGAGATAATACTTTATCAACAATTTTTTTAGTTCCACCTTCATCTTGGATAGTTAAGAAATGAATTCTGTTATGTTTCTTTAAAGATTCGTCAAACAAACTTACCTGAGCACATTCACAACCTAAACCGATAACAAAAACATGAGAAAAATTTGGATGATTTTTAAAACCATCAATCGTTCTTTGAAAAATTTGCATTCCCTCACTTTCAGTATTCATTCCACATCCTGTTGAGTGAGTAATAGGCACAATTCCATCTATATTTGGATAATCTTTTAAAATTTGTGAATATTTTATTTTTTCAACAATCATTTTTGTAACTGTTGCAGAGCAATTAACGGTACTAACTATTCCAATATAATTTCTTGTAGCTACTTGGCCGTTATCTCTTAATATTCCATTGAAAAAAGTATCTGCTTTTTCGTCAACATTGTGTGATTTATCAATTACTTTGAAATCTCTTTTAAATTCTCTAAATTCTAAATTATGAGAGTGAACATGCTCTCCTGGTTTAATATCATTTAAAGCAAATCCAATAATTTGATCATATTTGATAATAGGATCACCTTTTTTAATCTCTTTTAAACATACTTTGTGACCAAAAGGGATGGGATCTAACGTACTTATATCATGTCCTTCAATTTTAGTTTTTTCTGGTATGATAAATTGACTTACGCCAACGTTGTCATTGCCATTTAAAACTATTAGATTATTCATAAATTTATTATATAACCAATAACTTAAACAAACCATTATATTAATTATGCCTAAAAAAAGAAAAAAGAGTTTCCGAAGTCAACAGTGGTTCAATAATCCAAAAAACCCTGACATGACGGCTTTATATTTAGAAAGGTACTTAAATTATGGTCTTACAAGAAAAGAATTACAATCTGGAAATCCAATTATAGGTATTGCTCAATCAGGCAGTGATCTTTCTCCATGTAACAGACATTTTATGTCTTTAACTAAAAGAATTAAAGATGGGATCAGAAGAGCTGGAGGAATTCCAATGGAATTTCCAACTCACCCTATTCAAGAAACTGGAAAAAGACCAACAGCTATGTTGGACAGAAATCTATCTTATTTATCTTTGGTAGAAGTTTTGTATGGCTATCCAATCGATGGAGTTATTTTAACTACAGGGTGTGATAAAACTACTCCTGCAGCATTAATGGCAGCAGCCACAGTTAATATTCCTGCAATAGTTCTTTCAGGTGGCCCAATGTTAGATGGAGTTTACAAAGGAAAACTTGCCGGATCTGGATTAGTAGTTTGGGAAGCTAGAAAAATGTTAGCTAAGGGAGAAATTAAATACGAAGAATTTATGGACATGGTTGCATCTTCTGCGCCAAGCGCTGGTCATTGCAATACTATGGGAACAGCATCTTCTATGAATTCAGTTGCAGAAGCTTTAGGCATGTCCCTACCTGGAGGAGCTGTAATTCCTGCACCTTATAGAGAAAGAGAACAGATTTCATATGAAACTGGAAAAAGAATTGTTGGAATGGTTCATGAAGATTTAACACCATCAAAAATTATGACACGTAAAGCATTTGAAAACGCAGTAGTAGTTGCAAGCGCAATAGGTGGATCAAGTAACTGCACAACACATTTAAGTGCAATAGCTAAACACATGGGAATTAAGTTTGATTTATCTGATTGGCAAAAATTAGGTCATAATATTCCTTTGCTAGTAAACTGTCAGCCAGCTGGTGAATATTTAATGGAAAGTTTTCACAGAGCAGGTGCAATACCAGCGGTTATGAAAGAATTAATTAAGAATAAAAAAATTCATACCAACATAAAGACTGTAACTGGAAAGACAGTAGGTGAAAATTTGAAAAAGAAAATTGATGTAGATAGCAAAGTGATCAAAACATTTAAAAATGCTCTAACAGAAAAAGCTGGTTTCTTGGTTATGAGAAGTAATTTCTTCTCATCTGCAATAATGAAAACATCAGTAATCAGTAAAGAATTTAGAGATCAATATTTATCAAACCCTAAACACCCTAATGCTTTTGAGTGTAAGGCAATTGTTTTTGAAGGTCCTGAAGATTACCATAAAAGACTTAATGATAAGAAATTAAAAATTGATGAGAACTCAATATTAATTGTTAGAGGATGTGGTCCAGTAGGTTACCCTGGTTCTGCAGAAGTAGTTAATATGCAACCACCTGACAGATTGTTAAAAAAAGGTATTAGACATCTGCCTACTTTAGGAGATGGAAGGCAAAGTGGAACATCTGAAAGTCCTTCAATACTTCATGTATCACCAGAGTCTGCAGTTGGAGGAGATTTAGGAATAGTCAAAACAGGTGATAAAATTAAAATTGATCTAAATAAAAGAAGAGTTGATTTACTAATTTCTCAGGCTGAGTTTAAGAAGCGAAGAAAAAATAGAAAGAAATTTAAAGCAAATAATCAAACTCCTTGGCAAGAAATATTCAGAAATACAGTAGGTCAATTAGATGATGGTGCTTGTATTAATTCTAGAGGAAAATATTTGGATGTATCTCATACAAAAGGTTTACCTAGAGACTCTCATTAAATGAAACCAAAGATATTAGTTTCTAGAAAAATTTCAGATTTAGCAGAAGAAAAATTAAGTAAAGAATTTGATGTAACATTAAATCCAAAAGATGAGCCAATTCCAGAAAGTGAATTAATTAAGATAATAAATGACTATGATGGGATGATTTCTACAGGATTTGATAAAATTGGAGAAAATTTTTTTAATAATCTTAATGGTAAATTAAAAATCATTGCTCAGGTAGGAGTAGGTTACGATAATATTTCTGTTAACTCTGCTTTAGAAAAAAAAATAAAAGTTACCAATACACCAAATGTATTAAACGAAGCTGTTGCAGAGCTAACTATTCTTTTAATATTAGCTGCCTCAAGAAGAATTGGCGAAGCTTATAATTTAGTTAGAACTAATAATTGGAAAAATCAAAAACCTGACTTAACTAAATTTATGATTGGTAACTCAGTTACTGGCAAAACTTTAGGTATTATTGGTATGGGACGAATAGGAAGAATGGCTGCTAAAAGTGCAAAAGCATTTGGAATGAAAATAATTTATTATAATAGAAATAAGTTGTCTGCAGATTTAGAAGATGGTGCAAAATATTATTCAGATTTAAATTCGATGTTACCAAATTGTGATTTTGTAAGCATACACACACCAGCTACCGCAGAAACAAAATATATTCTTAATAAAGATACAATAAGTTTATTACCAAAACATGCAGTTGTCATAAATACATCAAGAGGATCAACAATTGATGACGATGCATTAATTGATGCACTAGAAAATAAAAAAATTTATGCAGCCGGTTTAGATGTTTTCAACAATGAACCAAATTTAGATAACAGATATTTAAAACTAGATAACTGTTTTGCTCTTCCTCATGTAGGTAGTGCGACACATGAAACACGTCTTTCAATGAGTATGATGGCAGTTGATAATATTTACTGTTTTTTCAATAAAAAACCCTTGATTTCAGAAGTAGTTTAGAACAATTCTATTCTCTGTGTTTATAAAATATATATAATTTCTATATATAATAACTAAACTGATTTAATTGAAATAGAAAATCATTTATGATTAACTTTCAAAAAACATAAACGAGAGGAAGATAATGTTTAAATTAATATCTAAAACTTTAGCAGCGGTGGCTATGGTTTCAGTTGCTTTATTTGGCTCTGCAAATGCAAAGACTTTAAAGATTGAAACTCACTTTACTGCTAGCTCACCAAATGGTGAAGTTGCGGCTCAGTTCGCAAAAAATGTAGAAAAGTTTTCTGGTGGAAGCTTGAAAATTGAAATGTTCTACTCATCTTCAGTAACAGGTAAATCTGCTGAGGTATTTAACTCTGCACAAACTGGAATTATCGATTGTGATATGACTGGTGCTGGTTACCAAACTGGTAAAAATGCAGCGTTCCAATTCGCAGGTGATGTAATGGGTGGATACGATAACCCTTACCAACAATATGAATTCTTGAACTACCCAGGTGCTCAAGATGCTGTTGATGCATTATACAACAAATATGGAATGACTTTGATTGGTTGGTGGATACCAGGACATGAGTCTTTAATATCTAGCAGACCAATTCCAGATGTTGCTTCATTGAAAGACTTTAAATTTAGATCACCTCCAGGAATGGAAAGTATGATCTTTACAACTTTAGGTGCGAAGCCAATCGTTATGGACTTTGGTGAAGTTCCTACAGCTTTACAAACTGGTCTAATCGATGGTGCTGACTATTCATCTTTAGCAACTAACTATGCTGGTGGACACTATGAGCAAAACAAATATGCTACATACCCAGGTTTCCACTCTATGCCGGCTGACCACTTAGCTTGTAACACAAAAGTATGGAACAAGTTAAAGCCACATGAGCAAGGTGCTATGAAAGCTGGAATAGAAATCGCTGGAAGAACTATTACTAGCTTAGTTGAGAGAAAAAACGCTGAAGCTGTTAAAGCTTTAAATGAAATGGGCGTTACTCTTCATGACTGGTCTAGAGAAGATAGACTTAAATTCAGAACAGCTGCACTTGCTGCTTGGGAAGAATGGAAGACTAAATCTCCAGAAGCTGCGGCTTTAATCGAAATACACAAAGCTTACATGAAAGCTAATGGTATTATGTAATAAATAATTTTTGAAGGGCCTGAAAAGGCCCTTCGAATAAAATCTAAAATTTTTACTCAATGATAGATAAAGAGTTACAAGAACAAAATGAAAAAGTAGCGAGTAAAGATGATTTTCCAATTAATTGGATTGATAGAGTTTCCTTATTTTTAAGTCACACAATAAAATATTTAATTCCTGTAATTGTAATTGTGATGATGTATGAAATTTTTATGCGATATGTTTTATTTAAGCCAACTTTATGGGCTAATGAGTTATGTTTGTGGCTTGCAGGTGTTTGCTATTTAGTTGGTGGAATATATGCAACAAGATTAAGAAGCCATATTAGAATAGTTTTACTTTACGACTGGGTTGGAAGACCAACTCAAAGAATTTTTGACTTAATTAGTACTATAATTATTGTTCTTTTTGCTACAGCAGTAATTTATGGTGGATGGGAAGATGCACACAGATCTTTCACTACCTGGGAGAGATTTGCAACTTATTGGGATCCTCCAATTCCAGCTACAATGAAACCACTTACACTTTTATGTGTATTTCTTATAGCAGTTCAATCTGTAAATAACCTAATCATTGATTGGAGAAATCCAAAAGAGAAACAATACGACCCTTCTAAAGAATTAAAGTAAGATGGAATTTGAAATAGGAACACTCTCGATAATATTAATAGTGGGATTATTAGCACTTATATCTATTGGTGTTCCGATGGGATTTGCATCAGGCTTCATGGGTGCAGTACTAGTATTTTTATACATAGGTGAGCATGCATTAGGAATATTGCTTTCAAGGTATTACTCACTGGTTGTTACTTATTCATTTTTATCAGTGCCTTTGTTTATCTTTATGGCCTCCTTGCTCGAACGCTCTAACATTGCACGAGATCTTTATGATGCTTTAAACGCGTGGTTAAGAAAAACTAGAGGTGGAGTAGGTGTAGTTACTGCAATCATGGCAACTATCATGGCTGCAATGAGTGGAATTATTGGAGGAGAAATAGTTTTATTAGGATTAATTGCATTACCTCAAATGTTAAGACTTAAATATGATCAAGACATGTCTATTGGTATTATTTGTGCATCTGGATCTTTAGGAACAATGATACCTCCATCAATTGTTTTAATTATTTATGGTTTAACAACGGAGACTTCTATTACGATGTTATTCCAAGAAGCAATTGTTCCAGGTTTAATGATTTCAGGTTTAATTATTACATACATTCTTATTAGAACAAGGTTACAACCTCATTTAGCTCCATTGAGTGATGAGCCGGCTTTAACTTTAAAAGAAAAAATGTCTTACCTTCCAGGTCTACTTCCACCAATTGGAATTGTAATTATTGTATTAGGTTCAATTTATTCTGGAATGACTGGTATTACTGAAGCTGCAGGAATGGGTGTTGTTGCTACTTTAATTATTATTTTTGCTAGAAAAGAACTGACATGGTTTTTATTTAAGGATGCATTAACAAGAACTTTTAAAGCATCTGGAACAATTTTAACTATTACTTTTGGTGCAACGGTTTTAGCAGGAGCTTATTCTCTTGCCGGTGGTCCAAAATATGTTGCAGAAACAATTTTAGCTTATGATTTGAAACCAATGTATTTAATTTTCATGATGCAGATTATGTTCTTAATCATGGGAGCATTTATGGATTGGGTTGGAATTGTATTATTAGCGATGCCAGTATTTTTACCAATTGTAATTGCACTTGGTTTTGATCCTATTTGGTTTGGAATATTATTCTGTGTAAATATGCAAGTTTCATTTTTAAGTCCACCATTTGGGCCCGCCGCTTTCTATTTAAAATCGGTTGCTCCTCCACACATATCTTTAACAGATATCTTTAGAGGTTTTGCTCCATTTATAGTAATTCAGTTAATTGTATTAGCATGTGTTATGTTCTTCCCTGAAGCAATGACACAAAATTTCCACGAATTTAAACCTAAGCCATGATAACAATTGGATTTATTGGAACAGGTCTAATGGGCCTTCCAATGGCTAAAAATATATTAAAATCTGGATTTAAATTAAAAGCCTTTAATAGATCAATAGAAAAAGCAGAACCATTAAAAGAGTTTGGTGCGGAAATTTCAAAAACAATAAGCGATGTAGTTAAGGATAGTGATTTTGTCATTACCATGTTAACTGATGATAGTGCTGTAGATGCAATAACCTCTAGTTCAGATTTTCTAGACAACTTAAAATCAGGTTCAACAGTTATAGATATGAGTTCTGTAAAACCCACAACAGCAACAAAACATGGAACTAATTTAAAATCAAAAAATGTAAATTATTTAGATGCACCAGTTTCAGGAGGAACAATCGGAGCAGAAGAAGCTTCACTAGCTATCATGGTTGGTGGTGATCAAAGTGTTTTTGATAATTCTGAAAAAATTTTAAAAGCAATGGGAAACCCAACATTAGTTGGACCTATTGGAAGTGGACAAGTATCAAAACTAGCAAATCAAATTGTTGTTGGAGTTACAATAGGAGCTGTTGCAGAAGCCATAACATTATGTGAAAAAGCTGGAGCAGATCCAAATAAATTAATCAAAGCTCTTTCAGGTGGATGGGCGGATAGTAAAATACTTCAAACACATGGAAAAAGAATGATTGATAAAGATTTTAGCCCAAAGGGTAAGACCTATACTCATTTGAAAGATATGAATAACATTTTAGAATGTGCAAATTCTTATAATACTCATTTACCTATTTCAAATTTAGTTAAAGAAATGTATAAGACCTTAGTTGATAATGGTCATGGTAACACTGATCACAGTTCACTTTATAACGAGATTGAAAGGATAAATAAAAAATGAGCGGAAGACTTAATGGTAAACAAATTGTTGTAACAGCAGCAGGACAAGGAATTGGAAAAGCAACAGCAATTGCATTTCATAAAGAAGGAGCTCATGTAACGGCTACAGATTTAAATGATAAAACTTTAGCAGAATTAAATAAAGAATATCCAGATATTAAAGTTACCAAATTAGACTCAACTGATAACAACGCTATCTTAGAATTTACTAAAACTCTTGATAAAGTAGATGTATTATTTAATGCAGTTGGATTTGTTCACCATGGAACAATTCTTGAATGTGATGAAAAAGATTGGGATTTCTCATCAAATGTGAATGTGAAATCAATGTATTTTATGTGTAAGGCGATATTACCATTGATGGTAAAACAAAATGGTGGAAGTATAATTAATGTGTCTTCATGTGCTTCAAGCTTAAAAGGTTTTCCAAACAGATTTGTTTACGGAACAACAAAGGGTGCTGTCATAGGATTAACTAAAGCAATTGCAGCTGACTTTGTAAAACAAAATATCAGATGTAATTCAATTGCTCCTGGAACAGTTTTCTCACCATCTTGGCAAGACAGAGTAAACCAGAGCCCAGATCCAGTTCAGGCAAAAAAAGATTTTATTGCAAGACAACCAATGGGAAGATTAGGAACTGCAGAAGAGATTGCTGCAGTAGCAGTTTATCTAGCAAGTGATGATGCAACATTTACAACAGGAACTACAATTTCTGTTGATGGTGGAATTTCAATATAATTTAATAACAAAAGGACAATTATGAAATTATTAAGAGTAGGTCAAAAAGGACAAGAAAAACCAGCAGCTTTAGACAAAGATGGTAAAATTAGAGATATCAGTGCACATATTTCAGATTTAAATCCTGATCATTTAAATTTTGAAACTATTTCAAAATTACAAAGTGCTGATTTAGCAAGTCTTCCAGAATTATCTTCAAGCGAAAGAATTGGTTCATGTATTACAAAACCAGGAAAATTTATTGCAATTGGTTTAAACTTTTCAGATCACGCTGCTGAAACAGGGGCAGAGGTTCCATCTGAACCAATTACTTTTATGAAAGCAACAAGTTGCATTAATGGTCCTAACGATGATATCGAAATTGTTTCTGGTTCAAAAAAATTAGACTGGGAAGTAGAATTAGGAATTGTAATTGGAAAACATACAAAACATATTTCAGAAGCTCAATCGCAAGATCACATCTTAGGATATTGTTTAGTAAACGATATTAGTGAAAGAGAATGGCAAATAGAAAAAATGGGTCAATGGGTTAAAGGAAAATCTCATGACACGTATGGACCAATTGGACCTTACTTAGTAACTAAAGATGAAATTGCTGATATCAATAATTTAAAAATGAGCTTAGATGTTAATGGTCAAAGAATGCAAACTGGAAACACTAATACTATGATCTTTAATGTTAACGTTATTGTATCTTATTTAAGTAAATTCATGTCTTTACAGCCGGGTGATATAATTACAACTGGTACACCTCCAGGAGTTGGCATGGGAATGAAACCGCAACAATTCTTAAAAGCTGGTGATACAATGAGATTATCAATTGAAAATTTAGGAGAGCAAAACTCTAAAGTAGTTGCTTTATAATCTTTTGTGAAAATAACTTCTATTAAAAGTCATGTACTTAAATATGAGTTAGAGAAAGAATTAGGTTATTCACAACAATATTATAAACATAGAACAGCCCATCTAGTCGAAGTACAAACTGATGAAGGTATTACCGGATGGGGCGAATGTTTTGGTCCAGGTAATATTTCTTTAGCTAATAAGTTCATTGTTGAAAAGGTAATTCAGCCTTTAATAATAGGTGAAAACCCTTTGAATAAAGAACATATTTGGCAAAAAGTTTACAATCTTTTAAGAGATAGTGGTCAAAAAGGAATGCCAATACAAGCTTTGTCAGGAGTTGACATAGCTCTATGGGATATCTTAGGAAAAAAAACAAACTCTCCTCTTTACCAACTTGTTGGCGGAAAATGTAATAATGAAGTTCCTGTGTATGGATATGGAATGATGTTGCAAAAAAAATCAGTTGATGAGCTAATTCCATTGTTTGAAGAAGAAGCTAAACAGATTAAATCAAAAAACTTTAAAGCAATGAAAATGAAGGTTGGATTAGGTCCAAAAGAAGATTTAAGGTTAGTTCAAGCAGTTAGAAATTCTATAGGTGATGATTTTAAATTAATGGTGGATGCTAACCATGCTTATAATCTGAAAGATGCTCTGTATGTTGGAAAAGGACTTGATGAACTAAATATTTATTGGTTTGAAGAACCTGTCGCTCCCGAAGATTACAACGGTTACCGAGAATTAAAAAAAAATATATCAACCAGTGTTGCTGGAGGTGAAGCAGAATTTACAAAGTATGGATGGAATAAATTAATTACCAATAATTGTATTGATATAGCTCAACCAGAAGTATGTGGATTAGGAGGTATTACAGAATATTTGAAAGTTGCAGCCTTGGCGCAGGCTAACTTTGTTCCTGTAATTAATCATGTTTGGGGATCTGCTGTAAGTATAGCGGTAAATCTTCATTTATTGACTGCGCAACCAGATATGCCAGGGGGACTATTCCCAACAAAATCTATGCTAGAATTTGATACAACAGAGAAAAATATCTTTATTACAGATCTACCAAAAGAAAATTTTTCAATTTTAGATCAAGTTAAAAACAATAATGGATTTGCATCAGTGACAGACAATGTAGGTATTGGTATAAATCCTAATGAGGACTTTATTAAGGAGTTTGAAGTAAATGAATAAAATTAAAACTACAGAGCCAAAACCTATTTGGAAAATAAGATGTACTTTAGGCGAAGGAACACTTTGGGTTAAAGAACACAACTCAATTTATTTTGTTGATATAAAGAAAAAGAAAATTTGTTCTTTAAATACTAAAAATAAAAAAAAGAAAATATTTAAAGTAAATAAAGAAGTAGGTTTCATTGCTCATGTAAGAGATCATATATTTATTTTAGGATTGCAGGGTGAAATAAGAATTCAAAATTTAAAATCAAAAAAAGTTTTAAAATCGATACCTATAGAACCTGAAATAAAATTGAATAGAATAAACGATGGTAAAACAGATCCTGCTGGAAATCTTTGGTTTGGTACCATGGATAACTTAGAGAGAAAAATTGAAAAAGGATCTTTGTATAAATTAGATAAAAATTTAAAATTAACTAGAGTTGATAAAAATTATAGAATTACAAATGGCCCTGCATTTATTGATCAATATAATTTTTACCACACTGATAGTCCTAAAAAAACTATCTATAAAATTAAGATAAATAAAAATAATAAAATAATTAGTAAAAAAATATTTAAAAAATTATCTCCAGAAGAAGGTTCACCAGATGGAATGACTGTAGATAAAAATAAAAATTTGTGGGTTGCTCATTTTCATGGTGCATGCGTTTCAGTATTCAATAGTAAAGCAAAATTAATTCATAGAATTCAATTTCCGGCCAAAAATATCACTAATTGTGCATTCGGTGGAAAGAATAATCAAGAACTGTACGTTTCAACAGCCACAAAAGGAATGGACAAGGCTGATTTGCGAAAATTTAGATATTCAGGATTCTTTTTTGGTGTAAAAACAAACGCAAAAGGAGTTTTACAAAAAAAATTTATTTTAAGTAATGAAGCAGAGAGATCTTTACTATGAACGAATACCCACTAAGCTCTTAAGAGAAGATATAAGATTATTAGGAACTTTTCTTGGAAGAGTAATTAAAGATCAAGAAGGCACAAAATTTTTCAATATTGTTGAGCGATTAAGATTATTATCTAAAAACACTTTATTAGATAAAAATAAAAGTAAGATATTTTCCAAAATCTCAAAAGACATAAGAAAGCTTTCACCTGAAATCACTTTTAAGGTTACTCGATCTTTTTCACATATTCTAAATTTAATGAATTTAGCTGAGTCGTTAGATGCTTCTAGAAAACTTAATGAATACGATAATCCATATTTTAAGAACAAAAAACAAAATCTATTTATTGAGGATATAATCAACAGTCTATTTAAAAATAGAAAAATCTCTGACAAAAAAATTTATGATCAGGCAACAAAACTTGATATTGGAATAGTACTCACAGCACATCCAACAGAAGTTAAGAGAAGAACACTAATTCAAAAATACGCAAATTTAACTACTTTGATGGAGCAACGCCATCTTTATAAAAAATACCCCGCAAAGATTATTGAAATAGATCGAAAATTGTATTCAGAGATAGCCATTATTTGGAAAACTGATGAATTAAAAAGATCCAAACCATCACCGCTTGATGAAGCTAGATGGGGCTTGGCTGTAATAGAGGATAGTTTATGGGACACAATTCCAAGAGTTTATAAAAGGTTGAATGATATTTTTAGAAAAAATTTAAATAAAGATCTTCCTAGAAACTTTAATCCAATTCAATTTGGTTCATGGATGGGTGGAGATAGAGATGGAAATCCAAATGTTACATCTGAAGTAACAAAAAAAGTAATTTTATTTTCAAGGTGGCAAGCTGCAAAGTTATACGAAAGAGAACTCACAAAATTAATTCAAGATTTATCAATGGAAGAATGTTCTAATAAAATTAAAAAAGTTACTGGAAATAGTTTTGAACCTTATAGGGTTTATTTAAGACCTTTAAGAGACAAAGTAAGAAGAACACATCAGTTAATTGAAGCACATATAAATTATAATAAACCATTAGATGAAAATAAATTATTAAAAGATAAGTATGAAATCATAAATCCATTAAGAGAAGTTAGAACATCCTTAAACATGAACAAAGGTCAACATATAGCAAATGCAGATTTGTTGGATTTAATAAGAAGAGTTAGATGTTTTGGAATAAATTTAGCAAGATTAGATATCAGGCAGGAGTCTGATAGACATGAAAAACTTTTAAATGAAATATTTAAAAAGAAAAATAAAATAAATTATTCACAATTACCTGAAGAAAAGAAAATTGAATTACTTAATAAATCAATAAAACAAAAAAAATCTTTTGTTAATAAAATTAATTTAAGAGACAAAGAGAATTTAGAAGTTTGGAAAACATTTAAACAAATATCTAAAGAGCCAGAACAATGTATGGGCGCGTATGTAATTTCAATGACTTCAAAAGCATCTGATATTTTATCTGTTTATTTATTGCAATTACAGGCTGAAACAAAGAATTTGTTAAGAGTAGTACCACTTTTTGAAACTTTAGATGATTTAAAGAATGCCAAAGGTGTTATGCAAAATTTATTTAAACTTCCTTGGTATAGAAAAATGATCAACTCAAAACAAGAAGTAATGATTGGATATTCAGATTCTAGTAAAGATGCTGGAAAACTATCTGCAAGTTGGCATCAATATAAACTTCAAGAAGAACTTAGAAATTTAGCTAAAAAATATAAAATAGATCTTGTATTTTTCCATGGAAGAGGAGGATCTCCAGGAAGAGGAGGAGGACCAATTCAGGCAACTCTTAAATCTCAACCATCTGGAACAGTAAATGGAAAAATTAGAATTACTGATCAAGGAGAGGTGATACAGCAAAAATATGGATATAAGCCTTTAGCTGAATACAATCTATGTAGTTATATAGGTGCAGTAATGGAGGCTACTTTAAATCCACCTCCTAGATCTAAACCAAATTGGCGAGAGCTTATTCAAAAAATGTCTGAGATTTCTACATCTGCTTACCGGAAGTATTTAAATCAAAGCGAAGATTTTATTAGATATTTTAAAACTGTTACTCCGCATAAATCTCTTGGAAAACTCGCAATTGGTTCAAGACCCACCAAGAGAAAGAATGTTGATAATATTCAAAGTTTAAGAGCTATTCCTTGGGTGTTTGCTTGGACTCAAATTAGATTAATGCTTCCCGCATGGCTTGGTACAACTGAGGCTTTGAGATATGGATCAATTAGAGAATTTAAAAAAACTATGACAGACATGGAGAGGAACTGGCCTTATTTCGTTTCCACAATGGATATTTTGGACATGGTTATTTCAAAGGTTGATCCTGAAATATCAGTGATTTATGAAAATAATTTAGCTGATAAATCTTTAATAAGAATTGGAAAAAGATTAAGGTTTCAATTTGATGCATTGGTCAAATTGCACAATAAAATTACTCCAAAAGAAGTTATAAAAGAAAGGAAAGAGTTTAGAAAAGCTTTATTTATCAGAAATAACTACACTGAGATGCTAAACATTCTTCAGGCAAATATAATGAATAAATTAACAAACAAAAAATATAAAAATTTAGATAAGAAATATTTAGACGATGCTTTAATGACATCTATTGCGGGAATTTCTGCAGCAATGAAAAACACTGGATAGATGATTGAATATTTAATTGCTTTTGGAGCAGGGTTAATAAGTTTTTTATCACCATGTGTTCTACCATTAATACCTGGATATATATCTTTTGTATCAGGCCAATCTCTTAAAGAAATAACTGAGAAACAAAATTTTAATATTGTTCCTTTAATTAAATTTTGTTTTGGTTTTTCATTAGTATTTATAATTTTTGGAGCTTCAGCATCTTTTTTAGGACAAGTATTGTTAGAAAACTCTCAATCTTTAAGATTAATCGCTGGACTAATTGTAATATTTTTTTCATTACAATTATTAGGTGTTTTTAATTTTGGATTTTTAAATATTGATAGAAGATTTGATTTTAAAAAAATTGATAGTTTTTTCTTTCCTGTGATAATTGGTGCTGCTTTTGGATTTGGATGGACACCTTGTATTGGTCCAATATTAGGATCAATTTTGGCTTTAGCTTCAATTGAAGATACTTTATCAAGAGCAATAATTTTATTAAGCTTTTACTCTTTAGGTTTAGCTATACCTTTTGTTTTATCAGGTTATTTAATTCAGAAATTTTTAATTTTTTCAAAAAATATGCGTCAGTATATAAATATTATCTCAAAAGTAGGTGGCGCAATTCTTTTAGTAACTGGAATATTAATTATTACAAATAAATTGCAAGCAATTGGGTTTTATTTAATTGAGATCTTTCCTTTTATGCAAAATTTTGGTTAAAGTAATTAATGAAAATTTATCAAATAGATTCAAGCGCTAGAAAAAAAGGCTCAACTTCGAGAGCGTTAGCAAAAAAACTTTTGGAAAAAATTAAAAAACCAGATGATGAAGTAATTTATAGAGATTTAGATGATGAAATGCTTTTTGTAAGTGGCTTAACAGAATCTGGAATGAAAATTGATGAGAAAGATCAAACTGAAGAACATAAGAAAATGTTTGAACTTTCCGACAAGCTTGTAAAAGAATTAAAAGAGAGTGATATTATAATAATTTCAGCTCCAATATATAATTACGGACCACCCGCAACTCTTAAAGCTTGGTCAGATTTAGCTGCAAGAATAGGGGAAACCTTTAAATTTAAACCCAATGGTAGAAGAGAAGGGTTATTAAAAAATAAAAAAGCATATCTTGTAATTACTTCTGGTGGAACAAAACTAAATAGCTCAGAAGATTTTTTAACGCCTTGGTTAAAATTTATTTTAAATTTTTTTGGAATTGAAAAAGTTGAAGTTATAAGCGCTGATCAAATGGCTTTAGACTATGAAAAATCTATTAGGGATGCAGAAGCTCAAATAGAAAATATTTCTATAGATTAAACTTTCTTTTTAAGTGTCTTAATTTTCCTTCTGTACTATCGTAGTCTATATAGCAACCTTGTAAAAATCTTTCTCCTTCATTAGCATCATAAACTGTTCGTCCATGAAGCAACCTATGATTATCCATCATCATTAAATCTTTTGGAGCAAGTTTAAATTCTATTCTATATTTATCTGAATTGTACATTTCAGACAGTTTTTTTCTTGCTTGATAGTATAAATCTAATTCTTCTTTATCTAAGATTGGAACAAAATCTAATCTTGGACTAAATCTTACTTGTTTAAAATTTTTATACTCATCTAATTCAATTAAAGGACATAAAGATTCTAAAATTACTTCTTTATCAATAAATTTAAATCTTACTTTTACTTCTGTTAAGATTTTATAATAATCAGGATAACTTTTTTTTAAATCTTCAGTAACAGTATATCCATCAACCAGTGTAGAATATCCTCCTAAAACTTTACTCTCTATGCAATGCAAAAGTTGGATACATGGTACAGGGTTTCGATATGGATTATCTGTGTGCGGTGCAAGAGCTAAAGAAGTATATGCAAGATCATTAGGGTCAGGTTTTGATTTAACATCAAAATATTCTCCAAAGTTTGTTCGTCTAACACTGCCTATTGAGTTTGCAAACTCAACAATATAATTTTTAGTTGTTGGTATATTTTTAATTACAACAAATCCAAACTTATAGAAAGAAACGAGCAAGTCATGCATTTCTTTACTTTCATAAAAATTATTTTGGTATTCAAAATTTTTGATATTGCTTAAACTGGAATCCCATTTAGTTTTTTCTATAGATTTTATAACTGTATCTTCTTTTGAGAATTCTAAAGCAATTTTACTAAGATTAAGTTTAGAACTAATTCCATCATTAAAGTTAACTTCTAAAAATTCCTCATGAATAGAGGCTTTATTAATGATTATATCATTGCTCAAACTAGTTGGGTCAAAAAGTCTTTGTTGAGTTCCTTTATCAACAAATTCTTCACCATCCACTCTTTCTCTTAACCAAAAAGGATGTATTTCTTTTTTTTCAGTACCGTTATTGAAGTAAACTTTATTTTCGTGAAGCTCAATTTTCATAAATAATACTTGAGCATTATTTAAAATTTAACTTTAATCAATATAAATTAAATAGTAAGAATTATTTGTGAATAATTTTGATACAAAAAAATATCCAGTATTTTCAAGTTTTTTAAACCAGCTAGCAAAAGATCTAACAAAATTTTATTATGCTAAGTTAGATAAGCCGTTCAAGATAACCAATAAAATGAAAGGCAAAGGTTATGATCCAGTAACTACATCTGACAAAGCTTTTGAAAAGTTTATAAGATCCAAAATTTCTAAAAGATTTCCAGATCATCAAATTATAGGTGAGGAATACGGTCACAAAAATACTAAAAGTGAATTTTCATGGGTAATAGACCCAATTGATGGAACTAGATCGTATGTTGTTGGAAATACTAGTTGGAGTAATTTGATTTCATTAAATTATAACGGGGAGCCAATTTTAGGATTAGCAAATTTCCCTAAAATGAAAAAATATTACTTAAATGTAAACAAAAACACCGCATACGTTTTTGAAAATAATAAAAAAAGAAAACTAAAAGTTAATTCTAAATTAAATTTTGCAAATTCAAAGTTAGCTGCTGCTTTTCATAATCAATTAACCTTAAAACAACAATCCAAAATTCAAAAATTTATTAAACGAATGCAATTTCCATGTTTTGATGCTTTAACATATTGTCAACTAGCTGAAGGCAGATTAGAAATGGTTGCACAGTGTGCAAACAAAATTTGGGACATTCATCCAATAATGCCAATAGTGAGAGCAAGTGGAGCCATAGTAACTACTTGGGGTAATAGAAATCCTGTGGTAGGAGGAAATATTATTGTCTCAAATAATAAAGCAAATCATAAACAAATATTAAAATTATTAAAACCTTTAGCTGAATGATACCAGAACGAGCGCAATCAATTTTAGATTTCTGGTTTAAAGAAACTCCTTTTGAAATGAGATTTAAGAAGGATGATAAATTTGATCAAAAGATAAAAGATAATTTTTTAAAAGATTATGAACTTGCTTGTCAAAATGAATATGATGATTGGCAGGATAATCCCATGAGCTGCTTAGCTTTGGTAATTCTGTTTGATCAATTTTCAAGAAATATGTTTAGGGATGATAAAAAAGCATTTGCTCAAGATCAAAAAACTAGATTGATAGTAAATGATGCAGTGTATTCTGGATATTTAGAAGCTATGACTGTTGATCAAAGATTTTTTATGCTTCTACCTTTAATTCATAGTGAAGAAATTAGTGATCATGAAATGGCTTATTACTTATTAAATAAATATTTAAGAGAACATGAAGGATACAATAAGATTAAAAAATTTTGGCAAGACCACACCAAAGCAATTAGACAGTTTCATAGATACCCACATAGAAATGAAATTTTAGGAAGAGAGTCTACCGAAGAAGAACTGGAATTTTTAAAAGGGCCAAACTCTTCCTGGTAAAATGAATTTAGAATTTATTTTTAAAGTCATAGATAAAGAAGAATGGCAAAAAGCTAAGCAATCTGGAACTTATGGTGGATCTGAAAAAGATATTAAAGATGGATATATTCATTTCTCAGAGGAGGATCAGGTCGAGGAAACCTTAAAAAAACATTTCCTAAATAAAGAAAACCTAGTTTTATTGAGAGTAAATGCTTTTAAACTTGAACACTTACTTTGGGAACAAGCATCAAATGGTGATATGTACCCACATTTATATTCTCCATTAGATACAAGCACTGTTGTTAATGAATATGAACTATCTTTAAATGAAGATGGAAGCTATCAACTTCCAGACATTTTAAAAAAATATCAATTTAATCGACCCAAGTAATTAACCATTACAACGCCAATAATAATCAAAGCAATTCCAATTATCCCATAAATATTAGGAACTTGATTAAATTTTAATACAGCAAAAAGAACAACTCCTGTTACTGTCAAACCACTATAAATTGAATAAGCAAATCCAACAGGTATTGCATGCATAGCTTTTGCAATTGAAAACATTGTAATACACATAAAAAGGATACATAAAATTGAAGGAGTTAGCTTTGTAAAACCTTCAGAAATTTTGGCAAAACTGTTTGAAGCTATTCCAAAAATTATACCATTAGCTAAAAATAAATATCCTATAAGAGGCTTCATATTATTTACTACCTAACAAATTAACCATTAAAACTCCAATAATTATAAATGCTAGTCCGATCATGGAGTAAAGATTTGGAACTTGATTATATTTAATTACACCTACTATAACTGTTGCAATAATTGTTAATCCTGCAAATGAAGCGTAAGTGATGCCCATTGGTATATTCTTCATCACCAAGGAAAGTGCATACATGCACAAAACAATTGTAATTGCGGTAATTATACTAGGGAAGATTAGTGTAAATCCCTCAGCGCTCTTAGCAAAACTATTTGAAGTAACTCCTAGGAATACAGCAATTCCTAGGAACAAGTATGAAGTAGCGAGACTCATTTAATAATATTAAATGAAATCCCACTAAATATATATAATTATTTAGGCATTGGAGTAGCACCAGTTTCTAAACTAACAATTTTTCCATTGTCGTATTTATAAACTGCCATTACAGCCTCAACATTTCCATCGTTAAATGTAACAAAAGCATGATGAATTCCAACTTCATCATTCTCGTAAACAATTCTAACTTTATCTTGATTGATGTCACCACTCATTGCCCATTTGATAACATCATCTTTAGTTAAAATATTTCCTGATTTATGCATTGTAAATTTAAAATCATCATGCAAAAGCTCATTCATAGCTGCTTCGTCTTTATTTTTTAGTGCAGCACTATATTTTTCTAAGATAGACATTTATTCCTCTCGTTTATTCACCTGGTTTTTTAAAGTTTTTTCCAGCATCTGCAGCTTTGTTGAAAGTTTTATTATAATCAAATACCTCATGAATCATAATATCTTCCATTAAACCTGCGTTCATAATCGCAACTTTCATTCCAAGAACACTTTCGTAATCTCCTTCAATAACATTGATTACATCAAATCTTCCTCGAACCCACTCATAACTATGAAACTTTACTCCAACAGTATCACAAATAGCTTTGATCGCTGCTCCTCTATCTGCATTTGGATCGCTCTGCATTCTCAAAGCAAGATCACGACTAATCTTTCCTATAATATAAAATTTAGACATATTTTTTACTCCTTTCTAATATAGAGTTTGTACTACTTTTTTAACTCTATCTTCTCCATTAGGTACCGTTGAGTTTACAAATTCATGACAGGCATTAGTTTTATCCTCGTCAAATTTAGATCCATAAAACTTATCAACAGCTTTGTTTACTCCTTCATCCCATTGCTTTTCAGGGATTCCAACTTCTAAGGCATAAGCTTTTAAAACTTTAACTGATGCCATAGATTTTTCTTTCATACTATATTCAAATGTTTCACCAATTGGCAAGAAATAGTTAGCCATATAAATACCACTGCATTCCCAAGCTCTATTTTTATCACTATCAGACATATCCGCATATGCAGAGGTTAGAAATAAAACACTGAATAAAATCACTATTATTTTTTTCATATATTTTAGTTTCTAAATTGTTTGTTTAGTAAATCCCTGATTTTACCAATTTATCTATTTCTTCTTTTGAATTAGGGATTAATTTATAAACAAAACTATCACATTCCATTGTGGTATTTTTCTCGTATGGTTTTCCATATCGTTCATCAACAATCTTAATTAATTCTTTATTAAGATTGTCTTCATTTACACCATCTTTAACCAAGTAAGAGCTTAAAAATTTCTTAGCAGCAAAAGAATGAGTAATTTTTTCTAATTCAAGTTCTGCTTGTGGAATCATACTATTTGCATAATAAATTCCTGCACACTCAATTGTTTTCTTTTTGTCATCTTCACTCATTCCCGCATACGAAGAAGTCAAAAAAAGAATACTAATTAATATTAATATTATTTTTTTCATTTTATCTTTCTCTTTAGTTATTAATTATAAGTAAGTGAAGACTGTTACATATTCATGACAAAGTCTCTCGTGTTTATAACGCGCGTCAGTTATGCAATTAAGGAGCACAAAAATTGCTGATTATGTTGTTTTATCTGATGATAAAATTTGATAGGGTTTTAATATGATCGAAAAGTTTAATGGAATTTTTTATTTAATTGTATTTTTAGTACATTTTATTGTTTTTGCTGTTTATGCATATCAAACCGTTTTCGCTACAAAGAAATTTTTAGATAAGTTCGGTATTGATGATACTGGTGCTGGAATGACCAGATTTTTTGGTTCTTTGTTTATAGGTGCTGTTGCGATGGCAATATGGGTTGGCTTTATTAGACCTGATGGTCTTCAAGGAACATGGGCATTTTTTAATTTAGTGTTTTTACAAAACCTTTCAGCTTTTATTGTTGGTATATATAATATTAAAATCAATAAGCTCGGTCACACACCACAAACATCTAATGAAGGAATTATTGCACCAGGTATTCTAACTTTGTTAAGTGCAATACTTTGTTACGGATTAGCAGATAAGATTTATATCTAAAACCAACTAGGTATTGGTAGACCTTTTTCTTCTAAGAATTTTTTATTGAACATTTTAGTTGCATATTTATCGCTTCTGTCACAAAGGATTGTAACGATGGTTTTACCAGGTCCTAATTCTTTTCCCATTCTAATAGCTCCAGCAATATTTATTCCACAACTAGTTCCTAAACTTAAACCCTCATTTTGAATTAAATCATAAAGAATAGGTAGAGCCTCATGATCATCAATAGAGTAGGCGTCATCAATTTTGGCCTCACCAAAGTTGGCTGTAACTCTGCTTGAACCAATTCCCTCTGTTATAGATCCTCCTTCAGATTTTAATTCTCCATTCTTTATATAATTATAAAGAGCAGAACCTTTGGGGTCTGAAAGGTAAATTTTAATATCTTTATTCTTTTCTTTTAATGCATTACTTACACCCGAAATGGTGCCCCCAGTTCCAGATGAACATACAAAACCATCTACCTTACCATCTGTCTGTTCCCAGATCTCTTGACCTGTTCCTTCATAATGACCTTTTGCATTTGCAGTATTATCAAATTGATTAGCCCAAATAACTCCATTGTTATTTGAAGGTCTTAATTCATCTGCAAGCCTTGCAGCAACCTTTACGAAGTTATTGTCATCTTTATAAGGCTTCGGTTCAACTAATCTTAACTCAGCGCCAAGGTTTCTTAGTAAATCTTTTTTCTCTTGAGTTTGATTGTCGTTCATAACAATAATAGTTTTGTAACCTAAAGAATTTCCCAAAAGGCCCAAACCAATTCCAGTGTTACCGGCAGTACCTTCAACAACAGTTCCTCCTTTGGAGATTAATTTTTTTTCCTGTGCGTCTTTAATTAGTGCAAGTGCTGCTCTATCTTTTACAGATCCGCCTGGATTTAAAAATTCTGCCTTACCATAAATATTACAACCAGTAATCTCTGATGCAGCTCTAAGTTTTATAAGAGGAGTATTTCCAATCCCAGAAATAAAATCGTTTTGCGTATTATTCATTTTCTGATTTTTTATCACTATCAGGGGTAATTCCGTAAGGTTTAAATTCGCTATCAGCTATTCCAACATTCTTAGCAGGAATTCCAACCATCACTGCATTTTCAGGAACATTTTTTGTAATTACAGCGTTTGCTCCAATTTTTGCACATCGTCCAACAGTTACTGGACCTAACACCTGTGCTCCTGATCCAATCACTACTTCATCTTTAATTGTTGGATGTCTTTTCATGTTTCTTTGATCGTTTGAATTTATACTTGGTGCAATTCCACCCAATGTAACCATATGGTAGATAGTAACATTATCACCAATATCTGAAGTTTCACCAATCACAACTCCCATACCATGATCTATAAATAAATTTTTTCCAATTTTTGCATTAGGATGAATTTCAATTCCAGTTAAGAATCTTGAAAATTGAGAAATGATTCTTGCAACGAGATAAAATTTAGCAGTACTAAAAAAATTAGCTATACGATGAAAGAATACTGCTTTGACACCTGGATAGGTTAAAATCAAACTAAGCTTTGATTTTGCTGCAGGATCTCTATCAATTATCGATTGTAAATAATCATTCATTGTATTTTATGCTCACTTGAAATTTTAATAAGTGGCTTATATAGTCATTATATTCTGTTATTAAAGATTAATTATGTACAAAAACACTAATTGTTTTCATTTAGCTATACCTTGTGGTGATCTAGAGGTCGCAAAAAAATTTTACAGCGAAACTTTAGGATGTAGATTGGATAATTCTGCACAAGAGTGGGCTGATGTTGACTTTTGGGGCAATGAATTAACACTTCATAAAAGTGATCATAAATTAGATAATGAGAGACATGATGTGGACATGGGAAATGTGTCCGTACCCCATTTTGGTGTACACTTATCTAGAAAAGATTTTGATGCACTTAAACAAAGATTAAAAGATAGTGGCACTAAATATTATGACGAACCATACTTAAGATTTAAAGGCACTAAGTATGAACAAGAAACATTCTTTGTAAAAGACCCTAACGAAAACATACTAGAGATTAAAACTCTCACATCTAACCCAGAATAGAAATATACATCTAATTTTTAGATACTTATTTCCTTTGACACCTTCTCTCAATTCGCGTTAGACTTTATTTATAAATAATTAAGGAGACATAATGAAAATAATCAAATCTACACTTGTAGCTGGATTAATTTCAATTTTATCAATTTTCTCTGCAAACGCAGAAAAAGTTAAAATTGGAGATCCAGGTTGGACAGGTGCAACTGCAATTGCAAATTTACTTGCTGCAGTAGTTATAGACAAAATGGGTGGTGAAGCAGAATTAGTTCCTGGAAACAATACTGCAATTTATGCAGCAATTGACAGAGGAAAAGGTGAAATCGATGTTCACCCTGATATTTGGTTACCAAACCAAGAAGCTTACACTAATGATTTAGTTCCAAAAGGAACTTTAAAATTAAGCAGCAAACCATATGAAGGAAACCAAGGTTATTGTGTTTCACAGCAGTTTGCTAAAAAAATGAACATTACAGCTATTGAAGACTTAGCTAGACCAGAAGTTGTTAAAGCAATGGATAGTGATGGAAATGGTAAAGGTGAGTTTTGGATTGGTGCTGATGGTTGGGCTTCAGCAAATGTTAACCAAGTTAAATTAAGAGACTATGGTTTATATGATGCTGGTATCGAAGCAGTTAGAGCTGCTGAAGCAGTTAAAAATGCAAGAGTACTAGACTCAATCAAAAAAGGTGAAGGTTATGCATTCTATTGTTACAAACCTCATGCAATTTGGGGAATGGCTGACGTAGTTATGTTAACAGAACCAAAATATGATCCTGCGAAATATAAAATGATTCAACCTAAAGCAGATGCTGACTGGTACAAGAAATCTTATGTTGCATCAAAAGATGCTCTTAAGCAAATCCAAATCGGTTGGGCTACTTCTTTAGAGAGTCAATCACCAGCAATTGTAGAATTCTTTAAGAATTTTCAATTAACAGCTGATGATGTTTCTGCAATGGCTTATGCAGTTTCAGTTGAGAAAAAAGATCCAGCTGATGTAGCAAGAGCTTGGATGGAAGCAAATAAATCAACTGTAGACGGTTGGTTAGGACTATAAATTAAAATCTATACTCGGCAATTTAAGATTGCCGAGTATATTTTCCAATAACAAAAGACAAAAATGGATTCATCGAGTTCAGCAATACAAATTCAAAATGTTTGGAAAGTATTTGGCAATACTTCTAAAGAAGCATTAGATGCAATCCAAAATAAAAAAATTTCAAAAACAGAAGCCTTAGAAAATTACAACTCAGTTATTGGAGTTTCAGATGTTTCATTTGATGTTAAACAAGGTGAAATATTCTGTGTTATGGGGCTTTCTGGAAGTGGAAAGTCTACATTAGTAAGGCATATTAATAGACTTTTAGAGCCAACATCAGGGAAAATTTTAATCAATGGTCAGGATGTAATGGCCTTAGATAGAGAAAACCTTCAAGAATTAAGAAATAAAAAAATAGGTATGGTTTTCCAAAACTTTGCACTCATGCCTCATAGATCTGTTGTTGATAATATTGCAATGCCGCTTGAGATAAGAGGTGTAAGCAAAAATGATAGATTAGATGCTGCAAATAAAATTTTAGAAATTGTAGAGCTACAAGGTTGGGGTAATAAGTTTGCTCACGAACTATCTGGAGGAATGCAACAAAGGGTAGGTCTTGCAAGAGCATTAGCAGCTGATCCAGAGTTTCTGTTAATGGACGAGCCTTTTAGTGCATTAGATCCACTGATAAGAAGACAGCTTCAAGCTGAGTTCATAAAACTCTCGAAACAAATGAAAAAAACCACAGTATTTATTACTCATGATTTAGATGAAGCAGTAAGAGTAGGACACAGAATTGCTATTATGAGAGATGGAAAAGTAATCCAAATAGGTACACCTGAAGAAATAGTTGTAAGTCCTGCAGACGAATATGTTGCTGACTTTGTAAAAGGAATTTCAAGACTTAAAGTTGTTCAAGCAAAAACAATTATGCAATCTATTGAGAGTTACGAGAGTGTTAATGGAAAATTAAATGAAAACAGCAAAAGTATTGGAGAGAATGAATTATTAAGCAAACTAATTGAGTTATCAAAATCTAGTGAAGGACCATTGGTAGTTAAAGATAATAATCAAAATAATGTTGGTGTGTTAACACAATCAGATCTTTTAAAGGCGGTTATAGAGGGTGGAGATGGAGAATAAACAGATACATAATCCAACTAGATCAGAATTAATTACAGATTTTGTTAAATCTAATCCCGAATATTATATTAAAGAATTTCAAAAAATTGGAAGCAAACCTTCTTTTTCATTTTCATTTAATTTGTATGCTGGAATTCTAGGACCTATTTGGTTTGGAATGAGAAATATTTGGAATTGGGCTTTAGCTTTTCTAATTATTGAAACTTTTTCTGTTGTTCAAATAATAAGAGGTTTGTTTGGTAATATTACTAAAGAAGCTGTAGAAAAAATTAAACAAGTTGAGTCAACTATAGCTTTTAGAAACAAACAGTTAGAAGCAGCTATAACAAACAATCCAGACAAAGTTGAGGTTTATAAAAGAAATATCAAATCACTTGAAGATGCAATGCAAGGCTACATAGATGAAGTAGCAAGGATTGAGTCATCAGCTATTTGGATTACAATTTTTGGTATTGGATTGTTAATTGCCGTTAAAGTTGTTCAAGGAATACTAGCTAACTCGATATTAGAAAAAAGATATTCAGAATGGTTATCAGACAAAACTCTAAGACCTGGAATGCAAGTTAAGAATTTCGTCTCGAGTACAATGTTTGCTGCAGTTATTATGTTTTTTTCTGTAGTGCATTATAGTTTTCCTGGTGTCATCACATTAATGGATGATTTCCCAACTCATCCAGATATCAGGTTAACATCAATAAAATGGGTAGAAACGATCTTTGATTATGCAGTATTGAAAGGAGATGCGTTATTTACTGCAATTACAATAGGTATTAGATCAGTACTAGATTTCTTAGAGTTACTATTTGTAAAAACTCCTTGGATAGTAATTATAACAACCATTGTAACTTTAACTGGATTAGCGGCAGGACCTAGAGCTGCAATTTATTCAGCAGGATTTTTATGTTACATGGGATTTTTAGGTTTCTGGGTTAAAGCTATGACAACATTAGCTCTTTTAGGAACAGCAGCAGTGTTAAGTATTGTAATTGGTATTCCTCTTGGAATTTTTTGTGCAAGGCGACAAAGATTTTATTCAATGATCAGACCGATTATGGATTTCATGCAAACTATGCCTGCTTTCGTATTCATGATTCCTGTAATAGCATTTTTCGGAACTGGAAAAGTTGCTGCAGTTATTATTACAATGATATTCGGTGGAACACCTGTTGTTAGATTAACTGTTCTTGGTTTAAGAGGAGTGCCTGAAACAATTAGAGAAGCTGCAATCGCTTATGGTGCATCCAAATGGTATTTGCTTAGAAAAGTAGATTTACCATTAGCAACTCCATCTATATTAGCAGGTGTTAACCAAACAGTAATGTTAAGTTTAGCAATGGTAGTTGTAGCATCATTAATTGGAGCCAAAGGTTTAGGTCAAGATGTATTAGAAGCACTTCAATACGCAAATGTAGGGCAAGGTATTTTAGCAGGTGTTGCTATATTATTTGTAGCTCTTATTCTTGATAGAGTTGTTCAGGGTAGAAAAAGAGTTTAAGAAAAATCAATGGAATACGCACTGTTAGGTTTTTTTACTGGCCTAAGTTTAATTTTAGCAATTGGTGCTCAAAACATTTTTGTAATTGAACAAGGTTTAAAAAAACAACATGTATTTCTAGTTTGTTTTATTTGCTCAGTCTCTGATTTAATATTAATTTTTTTTGGAATTTTTTTATTTCATTTTTTTAATCAATATTTTAACCCAATAGTAGAATTTATTTTTAACCTTCTTTTAGTGGTTTTTTTAATTCATTTTATTTATTCAAAAATTAAAACTCATTACAAAGAAGTTAATTTTCAAAGTAATGTTAGTACGGTATCAAGGTTAAATATTTTCTTAAAAACATTGGGGTTCACATATTTAAATCCACATGTTTACTCTGATACAGTTTTTATTCTTGGAAACTTTTCTAAGAATTACTTATTAAATCAAAAATTTTCATTTGCGATAGGCGCATCTTTAGCTTCTTTTTTATTTTTTTTTATTCTAGGATATTTATCAAATTACCTTTCTAAGTATGCTAATGACAAAAAAATATGGCAGGTAATAAATATATTCATCATAGTTTTTATGAGTTTTTTAGTTTTGTTTATTTTGAAGGAAATGATAATTAAGATTTTATGAGCAATATTTTTGTAGATGATAAAGGTGAAGGTTTTCCATTTGTTTTAGTACATGGATATTTAGGTTCCTCAGAGATGTGGTGCTTTCAAAAAGATTACTTTTCAAAAAATTTTAGAGTTATTGCACCAGCACTTCCTGGTTTTGGTGAAAGTCATAGTGCACAATCATTAAATTCTATTAATGCGATGGCAAAAAAAATCATTGAAATACTAGATGAAAAAAAAATCGAAAAATTTAATTTAATTGGACATTCAATGGGTGGAATGATTGTTCAAGAAATAACAAAATTAATTGGTGATAGAGTTAATAAATTGATCTGTTTTGCAACAGGATCTATTGGAGATATCCCCGGTAGATTTGAATCTATGGATGAAACAAGAGAGAAACTTAAGAAAGAGGGTACTGAAGCTTCATTTTCAAGAGTTCCTCCTAAATGGTTTGTAAAAGGTGATAAGGATAAAAATTATTTTTTATGCGCCAATGCAGTTAAAAATGTTTCATTAGAAACTGCTGATAACGCTTTGCTTGCAATGAAAAATTGGAGTGGTATTGATAATTTGAAAAACATTGAAAATGACACTTTAATTATATGGGGTGATAAAGATATCTCTTACAATTTTCAACAAGTCGACACGTTAAATAAAAATATTAAAAATAGTCGACTAGAAATATTTGAAAATTGCAGTCACAATGTTCACTTAGAAGAACCAGATAGATTTAATAATCTGGTAAATAATTTTATCTCAGAATAATATTTTTATTTAATTTCTCTAATTTTTTAAAAGCGTTCTTAAACTTTTTATTTAAGTGAAACTTTCCTGGAAAAATTATGCATTTAATTTTTGCATTAACTGCAGAGTTTAAACTTTCTTGAGAATCTTCAATAGCTAAACATTCCTTAGGTTTTAATTTAAGATTTTTTAATGCAAGAAGGTATATGTCTGGATTTGGTTTTAAATTTTTAACCAATTTTGAACTTCCAATAAAATTAAAGTTTTTTTGACTAATTGATTTTCTTAATGAGAAAAGAATAGAATTAATATTATTTTTTGAGGTAGAGGTTACAAAAGCTAGTTTAATTTTTTCTTTATTACAAAGACTAATTATATTTTTAACACCTGGTCTTAATTTTAAATGATTTTTCTTTAAGTAATTATTGAATAGTTTAGTTTTTAAATCTCTTAATTGCTTAGCATTAACTTTAATATCTTTTGTTCTTGCATATTCTGTTATTCTATCTCTACCGCCTGATTTGTTTAATAGTTTGATATATTTCTTTTTAGTCCAATACCAATCCAATCCTTTTTTTTTAAAAGCTTCATTAAAGGATTTTCTCTGAATTTCTGATGTTTCAACGAGAGTTCCAATAGAACCGAATAACAAAGCTTTGTAATATTTCTTCAACCTTTTACAGCTCCAGTAGTTAAACCACTGATAACTTGTCTTTGGAAGAACATTACCAACATAAACAATGGTGCTGTTGCAGACACCACCGCTGAAACTGCCCACATTAGATTACCTTCGTGTTGATTAGTTCCTAAATAACTTTGTATCTTTGGAACCATTGTATGATTTTCTTGATTTAGTAGTAAAGCTGTTACCGTGAAATCATTATAAGCAAGCATTAAACTAAATAGTCCAGCAGTAATAACTCCAGGCCACATCACAGGCATTATAATATGCCTGAATGCTTGAAAATATGAACATCCATCAATCAACGCACTTTCATCAAGCTCTTTTGGAATTGTTTTAAAGAATGAATAGAGTAACCATAAAGTAAATGGTTGATTAATAGCAACTAAAACAACAATAGTTGTTGGCAGTATTCCCCATATTTGTAATTCAAAAAATGGAAATAGATAACCCGAGACTAAAGTTATATGTGGCATAGCTCTAAAGATTAAAGCTGCCATTAAAATCCAAAATGCGTATTTCTCAGTTGATCTTGAAAGAGCGTACGCTCCCAGAGTTCCCAAAAACAATGAAATACTAACAACAAACACAGTAACAATAATCGTATTTTTGGACGCTTTCCAAAATTCACCTTCAAACCAAGCTTCATGATAAGCATTTGTTGTAAACTTTTCACCAGTTTCAATTAATGTATTGAAAGCTGAAATTGCATACCACCAGTCTGACCTTGAAAAAAAGTCTGCTCTTACTTTAAATGATCCCCAAAAAGTCCAAATAAATGGAAAACATGCAACTAATAACCAAGAAATAATAAATATAGTATTAAATGTTTTTAAAGTATTTGATTTTTTATCTAAACCGTAATCCATATTTATCTCGCAGTTTTAAATTCTTTCCATGTTCTAACTAATACAGGGGCAAGCAAAATAGCTATTCCGATGATTGTCATCATTGATGTCGCTGCAGCAGAACCAAATAAAATCACTTCTTCATTTACCAGGTTATCGTAAATTAACCATGAAAGAGATTGCGCACTACCTTCAGCACTAAAACCTATAATTGGTTCAAATACTCTAAAATTGTCCATCAATGATATTAATGCAACAAATGTTACTACCGGGTAGATATGAGGTAGCACAATATGTTTTATTCTTTGAAATCTTGAAGCACCATCAATAATTGCAGCTTCAATAGGTTCTTGAGGGACAGTTTGAAGTGCAGCATAAAAAACTACGAATGCAAAAGGGGAGTGATGCCAAATTCCATAAATTATAATTGTTATCCATGTGAGAGTTTTAGAGGATTTCAAAGATAAATATGGATCATTCATTAAATTTTGAATGTTAGCTCCGATTATCCCTTGAGAGTCTATCATCCAAAATAATACTAAAGATCCAACTAGTGGAGTTACAATCATTGGTAAAATAGTACCAAAGATTAAAGGACCTCTAATTTTTCTTGAGACTGCGTTTAAACTCAAAGCTATAATAAAACCTAATAACAAAACATTTGGAGTTACAAATATACAATAAGTTAATGTAAAGATTAGCGCTTTATAAAATGGTAGATTGGTTACTTGATCAACAAATTCACCAAAAGTTTCTGTTTCATTCCAAAATTTTTTTATTTCCTCTGTTGCTAAATGGTTTCTATCTATATACGTCCCAAAACCATTAAATTTTCCAAGAGGTTTTGCTTCTCTTATTTTAGTAGTTGCTTCATTATCGACTACAATTGAAACAGTGCAGCCAAATGGATCACATTTTTTAACCTCTTTAACTACTTGATCATGTTGAGCGTAAAAAGATTGAACTCCGGTAGAAATGATAGGAAGCCCAATAAAAAGGATCATTGCTAATCCTGTTGGTAAAAAAAACCAAAAAAAAGTTTTATTAGGCATTGAAAATTTTTGTTAAGTGGGGACTTGATCCCCACTTAAATATTAGATTTTATAGAAAGCCTTGTTCTTTAGCTTTACTAGTGTAAGCAGCTTCAACATCTTTTAATGCTTGTTCAGCTGACTCTTTACCTTGTAAAAACTCAACAATCTCACTTCCTAATGCACCATGCATTAAACCCATTTGTGGTAACATTGGATATGGTTTTGCACCCATTTTTACAGCTTCAATTACACCAATAGATTTTGGTCCTGGAACAAATCCTTCTACTAACCAAACAGCTTGGTCAGCAGCATCAGCAACCATTTTCTTGTTTGATGCAGCGTGCGCTAAAGCTCTAAATGTTGCTTCAGCATCAGCATCAGGTCTATTTTTTGCAAGTGTGAATCCATCCCACCATAAAGTTGCAGCTGGGATATTTCCACCACCAACAGTTGCTGGACCTGTTAGTTTTGTAGCTTTAGTAATATTAGCATCACCTTCATCATCTAAAAGTGTACCTGATCTAGAAGCCCATAATGTCATTAAAGCAACATTTCCAGCTTCCCATTCAACTTTAATAGCTTCACTATCATGTGTTAAATAATCTGGGTTACTTAATTCAGATAATTTTTTTAGCATGTTTAAAGTAGCAACACCTTTTGCATTATTTACATTTGGTTCTGCACTTCCAGACTTAAAGAATTCACCACCATGACCAATGTACATGTTCACAAATTCCTCAGCTAGGTTCCAACCTGCCTTGTAAGCAGCAGCATATGGATATTGCATTTTTCCTGAAGCTCTAATTTTTTCAGAAGCAGCAACTACCTCTTCATATGTTTTTGGAACAGCTATACCAAGATCTTTTAAAACGTCTTCTCTATAGTATAAGTGTTGAGTGTTAGCCATAAATGCTACAGCCATTACTTTTCCATCAATTGTGATCAATTGAGAGTCTTGAATTCCTTTTCCATATTTTTTAACAAGATCATCTAAAGGTCTTATTAAGTCTTGGTTCATTAAAGGAACGATTGAACTGTTTGCTGCAATTCTAGCTGAAAATTCAGATGGATTTGCAGTAAGAGCTGGCACTGCGATTTTATTGTGTTCAGATGAATGAGTCACTTTAAAATCTGCACTTCCTTTACATTGTTTAGAAGTTTCAACGAAAGTTCTTAATGCAGGAAAATCATTAGCCAAAATATTTATTGAACCACTTTTAATGTTACAATCTGCATAAGCAGAAGTTCCAAAAAGTAAAAACAATAAAGTAACTAGTATTTTTCTCATATGTTTTCTCTCTTTATATTTATTGTTAAATTATAATTTAAGTTCAAAAACTATATCTATTACAAAGTTTAAATTAAAGAGGAAATTAAATCACTTTTGACGCAAGTTCTGCGCCAAGTACCAAAGACTCTAGTTTCTTATAAACAATATTTTCATCAACATTTCCAAAGCCAGCAAAGGTACTAAAACCACAATCTGTTCCAGCAACTAGTTGATCTTTCTCAATTACTTTTGAATAAGTTAAAATTCTATTTTTTACAACCTCGGGATGTTCGACAAAGTTTGTGGTTGAGTCGATTACTCCAGGAGCAATTATTTTGTCTTTAGGAATTTTTAAATTTTCAAAAATTTGCCATTCATGAGAATGCCTTGGATTTGACGACTCAATTAAATAAGTTTGTATGTTAGCCTTTAAAGCTATTGGCATAATTTTTTCTAGTGCAATGTCATGTAAATGTGGTCCTTCATAATTTCCCCAGCAAATATGCATTCTTATTTTAGAACTATCAATATTACTAATAGCGTTATTTAAACATTCTATTTGTTTTTCTGCTCTAATTAAAAATTCTTTTTCAGACAAATCTTTAAAAGTCATATGTCTTGCAAGAGCTAAATCTGGACAATCCAACTGAAGTTTTAATCCATTTGATGTAATTTCCTCATATTCATCTTTCATCAGGTTAGATAAATTTTCTAAATATTCATCATCATTTTTATAAAATTTGTTGGGTAAGAAAGCTGAAATAACTCCTGGAGAAGCAGCATTCATGAACGCATCTTTATGATTATTTTTTTCTAAAGCTTGTTTAAAATTATTTATATCTTTTGTTAGGGAAGTTTTATCTTTAATTTTTAATTCACTTGTACAACAAGGTCTTGTGTAAGTAGGAGTACCACCTGTTCTTGCAATTCTTTCTTTAAAAGATGGAAAATCATCTAAATCTTTTGGTGCTTTTCTTTCACTTTCTCCTGAAAAGCCATCAATTCTATCTTTAACATAAGTTGCATAGCTAATCTTAGACATTTCACCGTCACTAATATAGTCAATTCCAACTTCTATTTGTTTTTTAACAATATTATCTACATCTCTTTGAACAATTTCATCAAATTGATTTAAATCTATTTTTTCTTTTTGATCTTTCTTAAATAAAAGATCAGACAATTCATTTGATCTTGGTAAACTTCCTACATGTGTTGTTTTAATTTTACTCATAATTTATTTCATTAAAATTTGTTTCCAAATTGCAACCTCATCAAACAAAACCCATTCTCTTATAACATTTTCATCAATTATTTCTGCATGGTTTATACCCATTATAAAAATATTTTTATTTGATTTTTCTCCAAATTCTTCAGTATCTTTAGAATGTTTACCTTGCAGAAACCATCGTATTGATGCTTTAGGATTTTTATCTGCTTCTTCTAAATAACCAATGTGCTCAACAGAAAACTTCATATCACTCAAAGTATTTTTTAAAGCATTCCAAAATTTGATTATATCTTCTCTCCCATGTCCGATTTTGTTTCCAGGCCAATAAATGGTTGCAGCTCTTGCATAGTCAGAAAAATCATAATCATCTTTAAAGATATTTTTTAATATTTCGGAGTATTTACTTCCAGCAGAATCATCTGGTACAACGCCTTGTTTATAATCTGAATTCATCTCAGAATTTGAATTAAATAATTGTTTTGCTTTTTCAACGCCGCCTTCTTTATCTATAAGCATTAGAGCGAAATCTTTTGGTGTAAATCCTATTTGTCTTACCATCGCTCCTTGATCACGAACAATCCATTCATCATAGACTTGATTATTTTTGCATGCACAATCAGCAATTACCCTATAATAAATATCTTTACCAGTTGGTTTGCCGTATGAACCATCACCAAGATGTGTTCCTTTACTTAAAATTCTATGAGATGAATGATAACCAATATCATCATTTCCATTCCAAATCACATCTTCTCCAAGCAATTGTCTGTTAGGAAATTCTTTTAAGGTCGCATAAGTAGCATCGATTACAGGTTTGTTTCCATAGGTGACACCAAATGGTGATCTAACTGGAATGTTATCGCTATAAAATTGACCAATAGACTCAACATCTTTATTTTCCCAAATTTGTTTAGTTATTTTTAGTATGTAATCAGGAAAGTTTTTATATTTTGGATCAAAACCTTTCATTAGATTTGTGTTACACAATTTAAGTAACTGTCCTCATTTTCATCTATTTTAATATTAACTTTTGAATTGATAGGAATAGAAATTGTATCTTTAGCATTTAAAACACAGTGAAAATCATCAATCATTATTTCCCATTTTCCAGTTCTTGAGAACATTATTGTAGGTTTTTCAAATTTTAAATTAGTTATATGACCTTTGCTGGATTTTAAAATCGAAAGATTAAATCCTGTATCTTGATTTATCACTGGTGAGAATTCTTTTTTTTCAAATTTATTTCCAAGAATTTGAATTAAATTAATGTTCTCATTTAGTTTATTTTCATATTTTGAATTTTCATTACTTTTACATATAAACTTTTCTAGTTGATTCAATTTATAGTTATCAAATTTTTTAATTTCCTCTTGAGAAATAGGCTCAAGAATTGTTTTTCCCTCCGGAATTTGATTAATAGATAAATCAATTAACGAATTATCATTTAAAAGTGCCATACCTGTTTTTTTTGCTTTTTCCAAAACACTTGGAACCCAAGTTATTATTCCAGGATCATCTCCACCTAAAACAACAAAAATTAATCCTTCTTCGTCACCTGCATTTTCAAATGCTCTAAACATATTAGTTGGCATTGAAATTATGTCACCAGCATTCAAAATTGTTTCATCTCTACCTTCTGCTCCCCAATAAAATCTCCATCTACCAGAATAAATAACAAATACTTCTGCAGTTGTGTGACTATGTAGGCCCGAACCATTTTGGGGAAGTGCTGACACAGCGCCTAAATTAAAACTATGAGGCATAGCAATTTTTATAAATTGTTTGCTATCTTCAGCTACACCAGGTCCAACTATAGAATAATTTTTTCTTTCTTTGTGACCTTCAAGTTTTCCTTCTACAAAGGGTAGGGTGCTTGGAACTAGCTCATTAAATTTTGCTAATCTATTTTCCATATGTTTTTCTAATTGAATTATGATATTAACCCTACTTAAATTAAAATAAATGCCAATACAACAATTTGATACAGGTTTAAAAGAACAGCAAGGTGTAAAAAAATTAGAAATTACACCTGAAGAAAATTTCAATAATAAAACAAAAGTAAGAGACTACTTAAAAACAATTATAGAAGGTGGAATATCTAAATTAGATCAAAATATAGAAAATTATTTTAATAAAGATGTAAAAGTTAATTGTTTTCACCCAGTTAACGAATTCGAAGGTGCAAGTAATTTTAAAGAAAAATTTTGGCGACCTCTATTTGAAGCTTTTCCAGACATTGAGAGAAGAGAACAGATAGTTATTGGAGGTACATTTAGAGATAAAGTTCAAGTTGGATCAGTATCTATGCTTTCAGGCACTTTCAAAAAACCTATATTCGGGATAAAGCCAATTAATAAAATGGTCAATCTTAAATGCTGCGAAGTCCATGAATTGAAAAATGATAAAATTGTAGAGAGTTATATCTTAATTGATTTATTAGATTTGATATTTCAAATAGGAAAAAATCCAATCAAACCTTCAAGAGGTTCAGAGGGAAATTGGCTAAATCCAATTAATACCGATGGTGTAAATTATTTTGAAAAAGATATGAAAGTTTCTGAAGCAAGTTTAGACCAATCTTTAACGATGCAAAGAAGCTTGAACATAAAGCCAGAGTTGGAAACTAATTCAGATAAAGAATTAAAAGAAAAATTAATTAATCATCCACAAAGTGAATTTTGGCATGATAAAATGATATGGTATGGGCCAAGTGGAATAGGTACTGGAAGAAACCTAGAGGGATTTGTTGATAACCATCAGCTACCATTTAGAAAAACTTTTAAAGAAAGAAATTACTGGAAGCTAGGACATTATTGTGAACTTGGTGATGGAAACTTTTCAATGACTGCTGGCTGGCATAGCATACAAGCAATTTATGGGTCAGATGACTGGTTAGGATACAAATCTAATAATCAAAACGTTACTATGAGAGTAATGGATTTTTACCATCACCACGAAGGTAAAATTAGAGAAAATTGGGTGCCTATAGACTTAATACATATACTTAAGCAAATAGGAATTGATGTTTTAGAGTTAATTAAGGACTAATCTTTTAACTTATCCCACTCAGACATACCGCCTGTAATATTTTTAACGTTCTTAATTCCCATTTCTTTCATTGTTTTTGTAGCAAGAGTTCCTTGTCCACCTAAACCACAAAATACAACATATTCTTTGTCAGGATTATTTTTAAAAGTATCATTTTCAATAGGACTTCCTTCAGCTAAATAAAATTCTAGCAAACCTCTATCTAAATGCATTGCATTTCCAATAGTCCCTTTAGAAAAGGTTTCTTTATCTCTAACATCAATAAATTGAACATTAGGATCGTTTAATTTCTTTTTAGCTTCTTCAGCAGTGATGTTTTCAATTTCATTGCTGACGCTCATTACTTCCTCAAATTTTTTCATGTTAAATCCTATTTAATAAATTGTTTAGTAACCGTATTTTTTCAATCTAACATCACCAGTTCTTGCATGAGCTTCCATCCCTTCATATCTTGAAAGTCTAGCAGCAGCTGCTCCAACAAGTTCAGTAGATTCTTTAGTCATTCTTTGGAAACTTAAAGTTTTGATAAATTTACCAACAAATAAACCACCCGTATATCTTCCAGCACCTTTAGTTGGTAGAATATGGTTTGTTCCTGAACATTTATCACCATAAGCAACAGTTGTTTCTTCACCGATAAATAAAGAACCGTAGTTTTTTAATCTTTTATGGAACCATTCTAAGTTTTTAGTTTGAACTTCTAAGTGTTCAGGTGCGTACTCATCACTAATCGTAGCCATTTCCTCATCTGTATCACAAAGAACAACTTCTCCGTAATCTCTCCAAGCAGCTTCAGCATTAGTTCTTGGTAACTCAGGAAGATCAGCGATAAGCTCAGGCACTCTTTTAATAACCTTTTCTGCTAATTCTTTACTTGTTGTCCAAAGCCAAGCTGGTGAATTATATCCGTGCTCTGCTTGTCCAACTAAATCTACTGCAACGATTTCTGGATCTGCGTTTTCATCAGCAATAATTCCAATTTCTGTTGGACCTGCAAATAAATCAATACCTACTTTACCAAATAAAATTCTTTTAGCTTCAGCAACAAATTGGTTTCCAGGACCTACCAATATATCAGCTGGAGCATTTCCAAATAAACCATTTGTCATTGCAGCAATTGCTTGAACACCACCTAGGTTCATAATTACATCTGCACCACAAAGATCAGCTGTATAAACAATAGTTGGATGAACGCCAACACCAGGTTTTGGAGAGCTACATACTAAAATATTTTTGACCCCAGCAACTTTAGCAGTTGTTACACTCATTACTGCTGATGCGATGTGAGCATATCTTCCAGCAGGTACATAACATCCAGCTGTATTAACAGGAATTAATCTTTGACCTGCATATAAACCTTCAGACAATTCAACTTCAAAATCTTGACCATAATTTTTTAATTGAGCTTCCGCAAATTTTCTTACTCTTTCATGAGCAAACTGGACATCATCTTTTGTTTTTTGATCTAAATTTTTTTTAATATCTTCAATTTTTTCTTTAGAGATAACTACTTCACCTTCATACTTATCAAACTTTTTTGAAAGCTCTTTGCAACCTTCTTCTTTGCTTGTTTCAATATCCTTAAGAATATTTTCAACTATTTCTCTTGTTTTTGTATCGTCAGTTGATGATGTTTTTGGTGATTTTTTTAAGTATGTAATTGCCATTTCTCTCCTTTTAAATTTAAAGTTTTTTAGGTTAATTTTTTATAAAATTCAATTAATCATTTAGTCCAAAGCTACTACTGCCGCAGCTATTGATGCTAATCTTGCTTGCGCTTCATCAGATCTACTAGTTATTACAACTGGAACTTTTCCTCCTACTACAACTCCTGCAGCACATGCACCCATGAAATAAATCATCATTTTAACTAGGGCATTTCCAGTTTCAACACTTGGAACTAATAGTACATCAGCTTCTCCTGCAACTAAATTTTTAATTCCTTTAATTCCAGCAGATTTTTTAGAAATACTATTATCAAATGCTAAAGGTCCAAATACATCTGCGTTCAAATTTTCTTCTTTAGCAAGTTTTGTTATTTCAGCGGCTTCAATTGAACTTGGTACACTCTCTAAAACTTCTTCTGTTGCAGATAATACAGAAACTTTTGGTCTTTCAATTCCAATACGATTTGAAAAATTTATTACATTTTTCAGAATATGCATTTTGGTTTTAATATTTGGCAAAACATTTAAAGCTCCATCAGTTATAATTAATGGCTTATCTTCTTTTTCAACTGTCATATGCCAGATATGACTTAATCTAGTTTTTCCTAATAAGTTGTACTCTCTCTTTAAAACTTCTTTCATTAGGACATCAGTATGAATATGTCCCTTAACAATTATTTTAACTTTATCTTCACTAGCAAGTTTAGCTGCAATTTTTGCTGTATTGTTTTCAACTGGTTCATGGATAAGTTCATATTTTGAAATATCCCAACCAAGATCTTCAGCACATTTTTGTATTTCAACTTCATGACCAATAAATACTGGTTCAATTAGATTTTCATTTACAGCATCTTGAACAGACAGCATGGGCAGGGGTTTACCAGCATTTACTACTGCAACTTTAACTCCTTTTTTACCATGAGCTATATCTAATAGTTTGTTTGGACAGATAATTTCTTTGTTTGAAAGCATAATTTTAGTCGTTAAGAATTTTTACTTCTTGCTCATTTATACTCAAGAAAACTTCTTCTCCAACTTTAAAAATGTCATTTGTATCACCTGATACAACATATAATTTCCCAACTTTAGAATTTAAAATATATTGATAACTACTGCCCACAAAAGATGCATTATTTACAGTAGCATGGATACAATTATCACCTTTATTTCTATCAATTGATATTTTTTCCGGTCTTAAGGCAACAGAAATATCTCCATTTAACTCGTTGTCACTTTGAATTTTGATATTCATTTCAGCTATATTGATATCATATGAATTTGAATTTTTATTTATAACCTCGGCTTTCACAACATTTGCATCACCAATAAAGTTTGCAACAAATTTGTTTCTAGGGAAATTATAAAGATCTTTTGGACTGCCTTCTTGAGCAATCACTGCATTGTTCATTACGATTACTTTGTCTGAAATAGCTAAAGCTTCTTCTTGATCATGTGTTACATAAATAGTTGTTACCCCCAACTTTTGTTGGATTTCCCTAATATCTTCTCTTACTTGTCTTCTTAATTTTGCATCCAAGTTTGAAAGAGGCTCATCAAACAGAAGCACTTTTGGCTCCAATACTATCGCTCTTGCAACAGCAACCCTTTGTTGTTGTCCTCCAGATAATTCTGAAGGCATTCTATTTTCATATCCTTCAAGGTTTACTAGTTTTAATGTTTCTAATGATTTTTGAACGTATTCTTCTTTATTAACATTAATCATTTTTAATCCATAAGAAACATTTTCCAATACACTCATATGCGGAAACAAAGCGTAAGATTGAAATACCATGGATACATCTCTATCCGTTGCAGGTAGCAATGTTACGTCCTCATCATCAACTAAAATTTTTCCACTTGTAGCTCTTTCAAGACCTGCAATAATTCTTAGTGAAGTTGTTTTTCCACATCCAGATGGACCAAGCAAAGTTGTCAATGTTCCAGCTTCAAATTTACAACTAACATTATCAACTGCTGTAGTTTCGTTAAATTTCTTTGTAATATTTTCAAACTTTACTTCAGCTTTTTTCATTATCTAAATTCCCTGTAAAATTGATGAGTTTTGATCTCTTCTTCCTAGTTTACGTTTTCCTATTATTAATTGCATTAACATAATTGTAAACAACATTACTACAATTAAAGCAGATGAATATACTATCGCTAAACCATAGTCATTATTTTCGAGTCTTCCTAAAATATAAGATACTGCTAGATCATAATTTGCACTGACTAAGAAGATAACAGCACTAATTGCTGTCATTGCTCTTACAAAACTAAATACTAATGAAGCCGTAATTGCTGGTTTAAGCAATGGAAGAATTATATTTCTAAAAGTTTGAGCACTTGATGCATTTAAAGTTGAAGAAGCTTCATCTAAATGAGGATCGAGTTGATTCATGGCAGCTATTCCAGCTCTTACACCAACTGGCATATTTCTAAATACAAATGCAATTACTAAAATTATCCCTGTACCTGTTAGCTCTAAAGGTGGGATGTTAAAAGCAAAAACATAACTAACACCAATAACACTACCAGGTATTGCAAAACTTAACATGGTACCAAATTCAAAAGCATTTTTACCTTTAAATCTATGTCTTGTTAAAAGATATGCAGTCAAAATTCCTATTGCAGCAGTTGGTAAAGATGAAATCAAAGCAATTGTAAATGTTGTATTAAATGAGTTCCATGCAGTTCCAGTCCACAAGAAACCTCTATCTTCTACCCATTCTACACTAAAGGCTTCAATGTAATGTTTTAAAGTAAAGCTATGATCAATGCCCCACATCTCTACAAATCCACCAAACATAATCATGACGTAGATAATAAAAGTTAACAAAGCCCATGGCAGCACTGTTGAGTAAATGACCCATTTAGTTTTATTTGGTAGTTCAGGATGAACACCACTATCTCCTTTACCTGAAATTGAAATATAAGATTTTTTTCCTAACCATTGATTTTGAAGATAAAAAACAACTAAGACAACAGATAATAAAATCATTGCAAGTATTGCTGCTTTAGTTTCATCATATTGTGCACCAACAATTGCAAAAAATATTTCAGTAGATAGAACATCGTACTCAGCTCCAAGGACTAAAGGGTTTCCAAAGTCTGCTAAACTTTCAATAAAGCCAAGTAAAAATGCATTGGCTATTCCTGGCCTCATTAAAGGTAATGTAACAGTTTTAAAAACTTGCCACTTTGAAGCCCTTAATGTTTGTGATGCCTCTTCCATTGATGGGCTAACACTTTCTACAACACCAATTAAAACTAGAAATGCAATAGGCGTGAAAGCAAGAGTTTGTGCAAACCAAATCCCTGGTAAACCATAAATCCATCTTGAAGGTTCAATATCAAATCCCCATTCAAGAAATGAACTTACAACTCCAGTTCTTCCAAATAAAATTATGATAGCTAAACCAATTACAAATGGAGGAGTAATAATTGGTAAAACAGATAATATTCTAACTGTTTTTTTAAATTTAAAGCTGGTTCTTGCTATTAAAAGTGCAAAACCTAAACCTAAAATTGTGGATGAAAAAGCTGTAAGTGTACCCATGGTAATAGTGTTCCAGAAAACACCACAAGCATAATCACTATATAAACAATCTAATCCCCATATCCCTTTGTTAAAAATTTTTTCTGAAAAATTACTTATTTCGTAACCACCTTCAGTTCCCTTGAAGGCTACTCCAAACATTCTAAATATTGGAAAAAATACAAAAGTAGATACTAAAATAATTATACTTCCAATACTTCCAACAATAAAATTATCTCCATTTAACCATCCACGAGAAGCAAGACCATGAGTAATATAAAATATAAAAGCACAACATGTTAATACTGCACCTGAACCCATTCCATATTGATTTTCTACATCTCCAAAAATTGATTGGAATATTTCATAATTCCATCCTCGGATCCCAACAGAGAACCCTTGTAAGAAAAAATAAAAAAAACCAAATAAACCTGAGTACAAAAATATTTTTGAATACAGAGGATTGGTTTGATTTAATTTAATTGTAGTTAATGGTAAAAATAATGGAAAGATTAATGGGAATAGCCAATATTTTTTATTGATGAAAACTTGAGGTAGGGCAGAGCCGTAATCTTCTAAAGAATACTCTAAAATCCAATTGATTGAGAAAAACCCGTCACCTGTTACATACCATGGGAAGATAAAGAAACCTACTCCACCAATTAGTATCCAACAAATGACGAGCCCTCTCATTAATTCCTAAAATTATCTAGGAATTACAGATACGTCTTTATCCCACTTAGATAACAGACTCGCTCTTGTTGCTTTATCTCCATAAACTTTAAAATTGTAATCAATCAAGTTTATAGTTGATAAATCTGGAGCATCAGGATCAGCTTTTGCTTTAGTATTAGATGGTACTTGCAAAGATTTTCCTGAAGTGAACACCATAGTTTGTATTGCAGGACTTAATGCCCAGTCATAAAACTTTTTAGCTTCCTTCATATTTCTTGCACCAGCAATAATACTCATTGATCCAACTTCATAACCAGTTCCTTCTTCAGGAGAAACAGTTACTACAGGTAAACCTTTCTTAGTTTGTTTCACACCATCGTGTTGGAAACAAATACCAATTAAGTTTTCACCTCTTCCAGTTGCTTTAATTGGAGCAGAACCAGATTTAGTATAAGTATTTATGTTTGCATGAAGTTTCTTCATGTAATCCCAACCTTTATCTTCTCCAAAAATTTGAAGAATTGTAGCTAAAGTTGTGTAAGCAGTTCCAGATGAATTTGGATTTGCTACTTGGATTTCACCTTTGTAAATAGGTTTTGTTAAGTCCATCCATGATTTAGGAGCTGGAAGACCTTTTTTTGCTAAAAGATCTTTATTGTATCCAAAACCTAATGCACCAACATAAATTCCTACAGATTTATAATTAGCATTTTTTGCTTGGTTTTGTGCTGCTGGCAATAAATCATCAAAGTGTTTTGATTTATATTCTTCAGTTAAATTTTCTTGAGCAGCTGTTAAGTGCGGATCACCAGTTCCACCAAACCAAACATCACCTTTTGGATTAGAGGCTTCTGCTTTAATTTTTGCAAAAGTTTCACCACTACTTGCTCTTGTCATTGCAACTTTTGTGCCTGTTTCTTTTTCATAAGCTTGTTCAAGCATTTCACAAACATCAATTTCAACACTGCAATATAAAGTTAACTTTGCAGCAGAAGCTTTGTTTGTTAAGCCAAACATTGTTAATGAAAAAAGAAGGACAATAGATGCTATTTTTAATAGTTTATTCATAATATCCTCTCTAAAGTTATATTAGTTAAAAGGTTAATATGATTTTAATTTAATTGTTATCGTTTTATTACAAAATACACCTTCAGGTTTAATTTTTTTTTTAGTTATCCAAAACAGATGTATGATATAAAAATTTTTATTGAGAGGGTAGATATTTGGAGATTGTAACTAAAATAGCACCATTAGCTTTAGCATTGATAATGCTTGGCTTAGGACTTGGTTTATCTGTAAAAGATTTTACAAGAGTAATTAGAAATCCAAAAGATTTTTTAATTGGAATAACTTGCCAATTAATTCTTTTACCAATTGTTGCATATATATTGGTTCTAATTTTAAGATTACCAATCGAAATAGCCTTAGGTTTAATGATTATAGCTGCAGCACCAGGAGGTGTTACATCAAATGTTCTTACTAAGTTTGCAGATGGAGATGTAGCTTTATCAATTTCTTTAACAGCTGTTGGAAGTTTAATTAGTATAATTTCAGTTCCATTTATAGTTTTTACTTCAGCTGGAATGCTAGGGGTTACTGAAATGTCTACAGATATTACGATGACAGGGATTGCACTTAAAATGGCTCTGGTTGTAACTGTTCCAGTTATTATAGGAATGGTTATAAGAGGATTTGCAGAGAATTTTATTTCTTCAAATATTAATATCGTCAATAGAACGACTAGTTTATTATTTGTTATCGTATTTGCTGCAATATGGATTGAAGAAAGAGAAAATATTTTTAATTATTTAGCTCAAGCTGGAATAGCAGTTTTAGTTTTAAATATAGTGATGATGATCTTAGCATTTTATATAGCTAAAGCTTTTGCAACTGGAGTTGCTCAGAGAAAATGTATTTCATTAGAGTGCGGCCTTCAAAATGGAACTTTAGCAGTATTTGTTGCAACACAAATTTTTAATGATGTTGCTTACATGATACCAACCGCCGCTTATGCTTTAGTCATGTATATTACAGGTTTTATATTTATATATATTTTAAGAAGATCTAGCTAATTGTTGTTTTATTCAAAATTTTATAAATCAGTTCTGAAATCTCCTTTATTGTTTGTTCTTGTATTTTTTGAGTTTTTGAAAATACCTTTTTTTCAATATTAACTGAAATTAATTTTTTTTGATCCACTTTAGCATAGCCTTTTTTTATTAAATAATTTACTTTTCTAACAACAGTTGGTCGCGGAATACCTGTAATGTCTGAAATAGACATAGAATTCAATCCAACTTTGTCTGCATAAGATATTCTCTTTCTCCAGATTTCAATATCTATATCTTGAATAACTAAATCTTTATTTGACGATGCATTAGATATTAAAAGTAAGGCAATACATAATACTTCTAAATCACCCAATTCTTTTCTCCATCGGAAATAGTAAGAAAAAATAAATTTATAAAATTCGTACCAACAAAAAGAAAAATGTTTCTTAATACCATCTGATATTTCATTTGATGAAAAGTAGTATGGAATTTTATTTTCTTGTTTCAAAATTTTTGAAGAAATAGATATTAAATACGATAAATTTTTTAATGCTGATATTGGCTGTACCGTTTCATAAGCAGATCTATCAATAAAAATTTTTTTTCTTGTTCGTTTAATTACGCCTATTTTTTCAAGATAAATAATCTTTCTTCTTACACTTTCTTTAGGGATATGAAGATCTCTAGAAATTTCAATAATTTTAATTTCTTCGATTTCTAAAGTTTTGTCTTTATAAAAGGTGTTGTAATCGACCTGAATTCCATTTTTTTTATAGAATTTAAAATCATTATTAACCAAATAGATTAAGACCATATACATTTCTATGTCTTTGAAATTGGAATAAGCATTAATTATCCATTCAGATACAAATTTATAAAAAGCTGGAACGAAATTATTAAATTTTTTATTGATTACTGAAGTAACCATTTTTTCATCCAGTGCGTCAGATATGCTCGGTAGTTTGCTCATGATTTAAAAAAACCCAATATGGACAATACACAATTAAGTGTCAACCCATTTTGGACATTCCTAATATGTAATAATGTAAATAGTAATGATTAAATGGTGTTGTATTTAAAAATTATGAGTACAGAGAACTTAAATAGAACATCCATTGAAATTGAGAACCCCTCCCAAAATATTGAAGCTCCACAAAGAGTGAATGTGGATGTTCTAAAGCAAAGACTTCTTGAAGAGAAAAAAAAGGAAAAAGTTAAAAGAACAATTATTGTTTCTTCTGTAGTTGCTTCTTTAGGAGTTTTAACTTTTTTAACTTATTAAAATTTCTAAATCTTTTTTAATAATATCTGGAATGTTGATTTCTTTTTTGAGATTTTGTTTGTAACGATTAAACTTGTTTTGTCCTGGATACATTATTTCTTTAACACCTTTAATTTTAGGAAGTTTTTTAATTGTTTTAATATTGTCTTTAATTCTTTGGTTATAATTTTTTTGAAATAAGTTTGCTTTAAAAGTTATAAATAAGTGACCAATATTTTGTGGTCCTGAAAAATCATCAAAAGGATCTTTAACTCGACCCGCATGATTTCCTCCAGTTAGTACACCACTTAAAATATCAACCATCCAAGCAAGTCCTGAACCTCTAAAACCAGCAATAGGTAATTGAACTCCTGCTAATGCTTTTTTTGCATCTGTAGTTGGTTTTCCAAATTTATCTAATGCTACATCTGCAGGAATAGTTTGATTGTTTCTTGCAGCAACTCTAATTTTACCTCTGTTGATCATTGAGATTGAGGTATCTAAAATAAAAGGAATTTTAGAACCAGTAGGGGTTCCAAAACAAATTGGATTAGTTCCAAATAAAGTTTTTAATGCACCGTGAGGAGCAACTGCTGGAGGAGCATTTGTATAAATCATTGCTATTAAATTTTTCTTAACTGCTTGTTCTGCGTAATAACCTGATAAACCATAGTGACCACTATTTTTTACCGCAACCATTCCTATTCCAGTTTTTTGCGCATGCTTAATTGCAGTTTTTATTCCAAGATCAGCAGCAACAAATCCAATACTGTTATTTGCATCAATATGAGAAATAGAAGATGAAATTTTTTTTATTTTTATTTTTGGTTTTGGATTAATTACTTTTTTTGAAATTCTATCACAATACATTTTTAGTCTTGATAAACCGTGACCATAAGCGCCAACTAATTCTGCATTAATTAAAGCATTAGCAGAAATTAAAGCATGATCTTTGCTTAAACCAAACTTTTGAAAAATCTTAATTACTTGTTTTTTTAATAGGGGTGTTTTCACTTATTTGAATATTTTTAAATCTTCGTTAAAAAAATTTTTAATATCATTAATTAATAAATTTGGAACCTCTAAAGCTGCAAAATGACCACCTTTAGGAAATTTTTTCCATCTTTTAATATTAAAAATTCTGTTCACGTAAGATTTTGGAGGCCATTCTAGCATTTCTTTTGGAAATTCTGCTATTGCTGTTGGAACATTTATTTTTTTAAAATTTTTTGGAAAAGACCTGCCACCTTCTTTTCTTCTTCCAAAATAAATCCAAGCAGCAGTATTAAAACTATTTGTAATTATATAGATCATTACGTTTGATATTAATTCCTCATTTGAAAATGTTTTTTCTATTTTGCCTTTATTTAGGTGGGACCAACCATGAAACTTTTCTAAAATCCATGCTGCTGTTCCGACTGGACTATCTATCATTGCATAAGATAAACTTTGTGGCTTTGTTGCTTGTTGAGTCCTGTAGCCTTCCTGCATTATTTGATCAAAATTGAATTTTTTTTCCCATTTTTTCTCTTTATTATTTCTTGGTCCTTTTGGATGTCTGATTGGTAAACAATTAATATGAATTCCCTTACAATTTTTTGCACTATCAAGACCAATCCATGCAGCAATAGTCGCTCCCCAATCTCCACCTTGCACAATGTAATTTTTATGACCTAAATTTTTGACCATAAATTTATTTAAAATTTTTCCAATCTTCCTTGGGCCTAAAGCTTTTTTAATCGGAGTTGAAAATCCAAATCCTGGCAAAGAGGGCACAACGACATCAAAACCATCTTCAATTTTTCCACCAAATTTTTCTGGATGAGCAAGCTTTGGAATGATATCAAAAAACTCAATTACACTGCCAGGCCATCCGTGCAAAAGTAATAATGGTCTTGATTTAGGGTTTTTACTTTTTTCAACAATAAAATGCAGATTTATACCATCCACATTAGTCTTATAGTTTTTAAAAGAATTAATTTTGTTTTCAAATTTCTTCCAGTTATATTTTGAAACCCAATATTGAGATATTTTTTTTAAATAATTATAATTAGTTCCATACTCCCATCCATTTACATTTTGCATCATGTTCCACGGATAGGCTCTTACTTTTTTATAAATATTATTAAGAGTGCTTTTAGGCACACTTATTTTGTATGGTTTGATCATCAATTAGTTATGATTTATCCAAATAGTTTTCGTTTGAAGAAATGAATTTAAAGCTTCAGTACCTTGATCTCTACTTAATGAGCCTGATTGCTTATATCCCCCAAAAGGTGTTTTGATATCTCCCTCAGAAAAAGTATTCACTGACACAGTTCCACAAGGCAAACTTTTAGCTAAATGAAATGCTCTGTTTATGTCTTGAGTAAACACACTTGCATGCAATCCATATTTGGAGTTACTAGCAATTTTCAAAGCTTCTTCATCATTTTTTACAGTTAACACTCCAAGCACTGGTCCAAAAATTTCTTCCTGGGCGATAATCATATTTTCCTTCAATCCATCAAATAAAGTTGGTTTTGCATAAAAACCTTTTTGATTTTTGCTTGAAATACCTCCGGATAAAAGTTTTGCGCCTTCATCGATACCTGTTTGAATATATCCATCAACAGTTTGTAGATGACCTTTTGAAATCATAGATCCCATATTGGATTTAAGATCTAATGGATCTCCAACTTTTAACTTTTTAACTTTTTTAATAACTTTATGTAAAAATTCATCTTTAACTTTTTTATGAACTATCTGTCTCATATTTGCTGAACAGTTTTGTCCACCATTCCAAAATGCAGAATTCATAGCATTATCTATTAAATCATCAGTAATTTTAGCATCTTCTAAAACTATAAATGGACTTTTTCCTCCCATCTCTAATGCAACAGGTTTTAAATTACTTTCACTTGCATATTTTAAAAAATATCCTCCAACCTCAGTTGAACCTGTAAAAGAAACGGCATCAACATCTTTGTGTCGACCCAAAGCTTCACCAACATCACCATAACCTGGAAGCACATTTAAAACACCATCCGGAACGCCAGCTTCTTTTGCAATTTGAGCAACTCTAATTGCTGTAAGAGGCGTATCTTCTGCTGGCTTAATTATTACTGAACAACCAGCTGCAAGGGCTGGTGCCATTTTCCATACCGCCATCATTAAAGGAAAATTCCAAGGAACAATTCCAGCAACAACACCAATTGGTTCTTTAACAATTAGACTAGTGATAGATGGCTCTGTTGGACCAACTTTTCCAAAAACTTTATCAATTAATTCTCCATACCACTGAAAATGCATTGGAGCATCATTTGCAACTTCATTAATACAATCAGCAATAAGTTTACCTGTGTCTATACATTCTAAAACTGAATTTTCATCACCATGTTTTCTAAGTAATTCAGCAAATTTTAACAAAACTTCTTTCCTGTGCTCGGGTGAACTTTTAGACCACACTCCACTATTAAAAGCTTTCCTTGAAACTTTAACTGCTAAGTCAACATCTTTGTGATTACATTTTGCAACAGCACAAAGTTTTTTACCAGTTGCAGGATTTATTGTTTCAAATTTTTTTCCATCAATGGCATTTACATATTTTCCATTAATAAACGCTCTTCCTTCAAATTTAATTTTACTGGCTATTACTTTGTATTTGTTACTTGAGCTCATAAATTTTTCCTATACATTGTATTTATTTTATTTCTAAAATTTAGTCTAAGACACCTTGAGACTAAAATAAATAGATTAACTTCTAAATTATCAATTCAACTTTTGATTGTAATCCCATTTTGATTAGAAATTTTTTTTTTTATGTATACTTCGGTTGCAAACTTCACTAGGCTAAAATTAATTTAAATTGATACTTTAACTAACTAAGAGGAGATAAATAAAATGTTTATTAAAACAATAAGCAAGACACTTATTAAAGTGGTTGCAATTATTTTCTTTGCACAAGCGGCTTATGCAGAAGTAACTCTTAAGCTTGGAACTACTGGTAGATTGGGTATGCCAATTGGTGACGCAATCGATCAGGCTTTAATACCAGCTATGGAGAAAGCATCTGGAGGTAAAATGAAAATTGAACCTCATTATCAAAGAAGCTTATGCGCAGAACAAAAATGTGGTGAACAAGCTAACCAAGGGCTTATAGCTTTGTGGACTAGTTCTACTGCAAACTATGGTAACTTTGGGCCTGAATTAGCAATTTTCGATTTGCCTTTTATTTTTAAATCATTAGAGGACGCTAAAAGAATATCAGATGAATGGTTAGCCGAAAGACAGTGTAAACTAGCTCTTGAGAATGCTGGCCACATTTGCCTTTCTGTATACTCAAGTGGAGGATTTAGACAGCTTGGAAATGCAACTAAACCTGTTCACGAACCAGATGATATGAAAGGACTTAAATGGAGAACTACTAAAAGTCCTGTTGAGTTCATGCTAGTTAAAAATTGGGGTGCAACACCAACACCTTATGACTGGAGTCAATTATATCAAGGTCTTCAATCAGGTGTAGTTGAAGGTCAATATGTTGCTAGTCCATGGCAGCATGTAGCAAAACTTCATGAAGTTGCAAAATATTTCACTGAGATCGGAGGAATGTGGTCTGGAAATATTTTAGCGATGGATGCTAAACAGTACAATGCATTGTCTGACCAACAAAGAAAATGGTTACATGAGGCAGCTGATGCTTATGGAGAAAAAGTAAACGAGTTGGATAACGCTTGGATTAAAAATGGTGAAGATGCAATTAAAGCATCTGCTAAAGAGTGGTATGTTCCAACAGAAGCAGAAATGACTAAGTGGAGAGCTGGTGCAATCGGTGCTTGGTTAGATGCTAAGGGTACTTTTGAACCAGAAGTAGCTAAAAGAGTACTTCTAGAACAAGGTATGGATGGATTTGTAGCTCAGTTAGAAGCAGCTGGAGCTCTATAATTCATTAATTAAAACTTTGTGAAGACCATTTAGTTCTATTTTAGAATTAGATGGTCTTTACCTAAAAATAATCATAACTTATAAATATCTATGGAAAGTATTATTTTACTTGTAGTACTCCTTTTGCTAATTTTATTAGGAGCTCCAATTGGTTTTATTTTAATACTGATACCATTTGTTTATATTCTATTAACAGATGCTGTTCCTCTTGTTTTAATTCCTAGTCAAATGTTTACCGCTATAGACTCGGTTCCATTGACCGCCATTGCATTCTTTATGTTAACAGGTGAGCTGATGACAAGCGCAACAATTACTGACCGTTTAGTTGCTTTAAGTAGAGCATTAATTGGACGTATAAGAGGAGGGTTGGCTCAAGTTAATGTTCTTGTGAGTATGTTTTTTGCAGGCATGAATGGTTCTGTTGTAGCAGATACAGCAACCGTTGGAGCGTTAGTTTTACCAGCTATGAAGAAAGCTGGCTATCCTGCTGCATTTTCAGCTGCGGTCACAGGTGTAAGTTCGACAATAGGAGGAATTATCCCACCTAGTATCATGATGATCGTTCTTGCTAACGCAACTGAAATTTCAATTGCATCTTTATTTGCAGCTGGGATTGTTCCAGGTATTTTGATTGGTGTTGTTATAATGGTAATCAATCATTACTTTGCAGTTAAATACAATTTCGAGCGTAGTGATCAGCCGTTCTCAGTTCGTCGAGCTGGTAAAGAATTGTATCGTTCTTCATTTGCTCTTTTAATACCTTTAGTATTAGTAGGTTCAGTAATGGGAGGTGTCGCATCGGTTGTTGAGGCAGGTGCTATAACTGCTTTAGTTGCTTTGTTTACTGGTGTATTTGTTTACCGAACTATCAAATGGAAAGATTGCACAGGTGCTTTTCGTAGAGCGTTCCGTAATTCAGCAATGGTTTTTATTATCATAGCTGCTTCTGGTCCTTTTAGTTGGTTACTTACTTCTCTTGGAGCAATTGGTGACCTTGAAACTTGGCTTTTAGGTTTAGCGGATTCTCCAATATTATTTATTTTAGCATTAATATTATTTATTTTTCTTCTTGGAACTGTAATGGACTCAGCAGTAAACATTATCATTGTTGGTCCCGTACTTGTGAATGTTATGTCTCAAGCAGGTTTTCCAGAGGTACAAGCTGCAATCGTTGTAATAGTAGGGTTTTTAATTGGGTCAGTTACACCACCAGTTGGCGTTGCGTACTTTACATCTGCAACAATAGCACAAGTTCGTTTAGAAAAAGTAGCTGTTGCTTTAATTCCTTACTTGGTTGGACTTTTTTTACTTTTATTTTTTATCTTAGTTGTTCCAGAATTAACAATGTTTCTTCCTAATCTATTGAGTAATTAATGATGAAATTTTTGAATAGTATTGATCGTTTTGTTCATAGGGTACTCGAAGGTATGTGCTCAATATTTTTAGCAGCAATGGTTGGTTTCACTCTTTATAATGTTACGATGAGATATGTTTTTAATAATCCGCCTGTTTGGGGTGATTTACTAACAGTATTAAGTAATATTTGGTTGATGTTTATAGCTCTTTCTTTGACAGCTAGAGACAATGAACATGTAGCTTTAAATTTAATATATGAAAAATTACCTGAGAGAGTTTCCTTATACATTCGTCAGTTCTGGAAAGTTATGATTATGATAATTGGTATCGTCTTAATTATATATGGAATTGAACTTGTAGAAGGTATGAGAGGGAAGTATTGGGAAATGTGGTATTTCGAAATTAGTATGCAGGGTATTGAGTTCAAACCAAATTATATGCCTAAAAAATATGCAGTCGCAATTTTGCCATTAGCTGGATTTTTAACTACCGTTGGTGCTGCAATAAGTTTTATTAAAAAAGTCTAAATTTTAAATAAAAGCTAATTAACCTTTACCTCTCCAAGGTATAGTTTTATCGATTATTTTTCTTAAAGTTACATCGAACAATAAACCAAGAAGACCCATAATAAATATCGTTATCCAAATAACTTCATATTGGAAGTATTTTTTAGCCACGTTTTCAACAAAACCAATACCAGTTGTTCCAGCTAAAAATTCCGCTGCAACCAATGTTCCCCAACACATACCAACTGCAACCCTTATTCCAGTTAAAATTTCAGGAAGAGAATTTGGGAAAATTACATATCTTAATATTTGTTTTTTTGTAGCTCCTAATGAGTGAGCAGCATGAATTTTTGATAATTGAGTTCCTGACGCTCCAGCTCTTGCTGAAATAATCATAATAGATAAAGAGACCATAAATAATAAAAATATTTTTCCAGAGTTATCAATTCCAAGTACAGAAATAATTAACGGAGCCCAAGCAAGAGGGGGAACAGGTCTATAAAGTTCAATTAATGGATCAAAGAAACCTTTTGCAAATCTGTTTAGACCCATAAATAATCCTAATGGAACACCAATGATAATTCCAAATACTAATCCTAAAAATACCCTCATAAAAGAGTCCCAGATATGTCCGTATGGAACAGGAACTTTGAATAATTTAAAGTCACCAGTAACAACTTTTAAAACATTGCTTTTAAAGTTTTCTTTAACTATTCCATCTTTTGTATGAACCGGATAATCACCAGGCAAAATATCAGCTATCCAATCTGGTAAAACGAAGCCAATCATTTTACTAACATCAACCATTTCAATCCATAAAAGAGGAACATTTTTGTATCCAACACTTGGTTTGGACATCAATACAAACTTATTAAATGTATCAGATGGTTTAGGTAACCATCTACCAGAACCTTGTTCAGAACAAGTAGGTCCGCTTGCTACAATTGTTCCAGCAGGAAATAAAAGGATATCGATTAATCTTAATCCAGCTTGTTCTTTATTTTGTAACTCATCAAATTCTATGATTGCAGCTTGCATTTCATTTAATGCATTAGGAGGGTAAATACTTGCAAATTCTATTCTTCTTGCAATTTTAACTATATTTTTTGCATAGTCAGATGCTAACTCTTCATTGTCATCTAAACCTTTTCTGTAAGCTTTTATGTCATCTTTAAGCTGTTTAATTGAGCTTTTGAAAGGTGGGTTATGATTTTTTAATTTAAAAAATTTGTCGTCAATTTTTTTTAATTCTGCTGCAGCTGCATGAAATTTTAAACCTTTATTTGTTTGAGGTGCAGTTGGTATTTCAATTGTATTTTCAATAGAACCACTTCCAGAATCTATTGTGGTAATTCCCCAGCCACCTTGTTCATCAATAAGTTTTTGTCTTTCTGCTTTTTGAGCATCTGTCTCAAAGGGATAATCTTTCTTTTGGAAGTTTGAACTTAGAAGTTTAATTTCTTCTGTTATTTCTTGGAGTTTAATTTTGGTATCCATTTCCATTAACTCTTCACTTGTTAAAAGTGGAATTAATTTAGAAGTTCTATCAATGTAGCTTACAAGAATTGTTTTTTGTTGATCATTTAGATCTGGAGATCCATTTATTTCATTTGCAATTTTTACAAGATTTTTATTTTCGATTTTGATAATAGATGTACTTTTGAATTCCCTTTCTTCAATAGGGAACTGATATTTTAAACCTAATAACGATTCATTAATTTTAGCAACCTGACATAATTCGTTTGCTGACTTTGGATAAAAACCCTTTGCAATATCCCATGAATAATAAAGCCATAACATCAAGATCGCACTACTACCAACAATTACCCAGTGCGTTCCACCTTTAGCTCTTTCTGGGTTACCAAAAACAGCATCTACTTTTTCAGTTCTGATTAATCTTCTTCCATAAAGAACGCATCCAATAACTGAAACGATAATTAGTATTGTTACAAATTGGGTTAACATTAATTATCTTTCCCCATTATTTCTTCTTCCATATTCCAGATCATTGATAAAATTTCTTCTCTAGTAGATGAAAATTCTTTATTTTTTTTAATTTCTCTTAAATCTTGAGTAAGACCCATTTCAGCAAATGGAAGATTATACTCTTTATGTATTCTTCCAGGTCTTGGTGCCATTACATACAATCTTTCACCTAGTAAAAGAGCTTCTTCAACAGAGTGAGTAATTAAAATAATTGTTTTTCCAGTTTCTTTCCAAATTTTTAAAACTAAAGACTGCATCTTTTCTCTTGTTAATGCATCCAAGGCACCCAATGGCTCATCCATTAAAATTAAATCAGGGTCATTAATTAGACATCTTGCAAGAGCAACTCTTTGCTGCATACCACCTGATAATTGATAAGTAGGCGTGTTACCAAATCCTTTTAACCCAACTATATCTAACCATTCTTCAACTTTTTTTGCTGTTACTTCTGGATCCTCACTTTTCATACGAAGACCAAAGTTTACGTTTTCAGCAACTGTTAACCATTCAAATAAAGCACCTTGTTGAAAGACCATTCCTCTTTCAACACCAGGTCCATCTATTTCATTATTGTTTAAAGTTATTTTACCTGAAGTAGGTCTTAAAAACCCTGCAGTAATATTTAACAAAGTTGTTTTTCCACAACCAGATGGGCCAAGAACAGTAAGTAGTTCTCCTTTTTTTAGAGTAAAGCTAACATCTTTTAATGCATGAACTGTTTCTCCTTTTGGAGTTTTAAAAATCATATTTAGATTTTGAGAAACAAGATCACTCATAGCGCCCTTATATTAGAAATTTTTTAAAAAAAATAGGCACTAATTTTTAAATCAGTGCCTATTTAAAAAGTTTTAAACCTTTAAAATTATAAAGGTAAGAAACTTGTGTCTACGTTACCAGATGGAGTTCCCATTCCTTTTAAGAAACCATCTAAGTTTCCGCTCTCCATAGAAGCTTTAGTTTCTTCTGGAGTTAAGAATTTAAATCCACTTAAAGTTTCTTTCATATCAGCAACTTTCATTTCAGAAGCTTTTGCCATAGAATTCATATCAGATTTACCTGATCTGTATCTGTCGTTTGCTTCGTGAGTTACTTCGATGAAAGTTCTTAACATTCCTGGATTTTCTTTCATGAATTTATCTGTAACAGATGTGATATCTATACCCAAGATACCAGCAGCTCTTGCTTCATCTACAGTTAATAATCTTGAACCAACTGCAGTTGCTGCTTTAATAGAGTTACCACCAAACAAACATGCCATTACAACGTCACCACTTACTAATGCAGCAGCACCTTCTTCTGGGTCCATTTGAATGATATCCATTTTACCTCTGTCAGCACCAACAACTTTCATACTTTCATCAAAAACGTATTCAGCCATTGTTCCTAGTGGAACAGCAACTTTTTTACCTTCTAATTCAGTAGCGTTAGCTTTTGTAATTCCAGATGCATTTGATGTTACACAAGTAGTTCCACCCATTCCGTATTCCATTGCTATATCAACTAATTTGATTGGCGCATTAGATTTTACAGCGTTAATGAAAGGTACTAAACCTTGTGAGTAAGAAATATCAATATCTCCTGCTAACATTGCATCAGTCATAGCTCCACCGTTAGTGAAGTTTGTCCACTTAACTGGTACACCAAGAGCTTTTGCAAAATTTTTCTTCTGCATGTCCTCTAAATTTGGACTTGGCCATTCTAGAAAGTATGCAACTCTAACTTCATTAGCTGCAGAGTTTGCAACTGAAATTGAAAGGTTAAGAGCAAAAATAGATCCTAGAATAAAACTTAGTATTTTTTTCATTTATTCCCCTATGTTAATTTAATTAAATTATCGTTATTTAAATTCAATTTTGAGCGGTTGTAAAACAAAAAGATAAGTTCAATTAAAAGTTGTATACTTATGACGCATCAATTTGGGTGGTCAAAATATTTCTAGCAAACTAATTGATTTAGTCTAATAGTTGGAAATATTTATAACAGTTAATAAAGAGAGAAAAAAATTTATGAGCTCAGAGACAAGAACTTCAGTTCCAAATTCATTAAATGAACATTGGATGCCGTTTACATCGAATAAAGATTTCAAAGCAAACCCAAGATTAATTACTGAAGCAAAAGGAGTTTATTTAAAAACTCACCATGGAAAAACACAAATTGATGCGAGCTCAGGATTATTTTGTAATCCATTAGGACATGGAAGAAGAGAAATTACAGAGGCAGTTACTAAACAATTAGAGACTTTAGATTATGCTCAACCTTTTCAGCAAGGTTTTGGTGGTTCATTTGAATTAGCCACAAAAATTTCAAAACACACTCCAGGTGATTTAAATAAAATGTTTTTTACTATTTGTGGTTCAACAGCTGTTGAAACTGCAATTAAAATTGCAATTGCTTATCACAGAGCAAAAGGAAACGCTCATAGATTTAGATTTGTAGGGCGTGAAAGAGGTTATCACGGAATGAACATCGGATGTGTTTCAGTTGGCGGAATGATCAATAATGTTAAAACATTTGCAAGCATATTAATGCCAGGTGTTCAACACATGAGACATACACATTTACCAGAACATAAATTTGTTAGTGGTCAACCTGAAACAGGAGGGGATCTTGCAGATGATTTAGAGAGAATTGCAAGTAACTTTGGACCAGAAAATATTGCAGCATGTATCGTAGAGCCAATCGCTGGATCTACTGGAACTTTAGTTCCACCAAAAGGATACTTACAAAGATTAAGAGAGATTTGTGACAAGCATGGAATTCTTTTAATTTTTGATGAAGTGATTACAGGTTGGGGAAGAACAGGTTCTTCTTTTGCAAGTCATGAATTTGGTGTTACTCCAGATTTGATGACTATGGCTAAAGCAACAACTAATGGTGTTGTTCCAATGGGTGTAGTTGCTTGTAAAGATGAAATTTACGATGCAGTAATGGATGCTTCTCCAATGGGATCTGTTGAATTATTTCATGGTTATACTTATTCAGGAATTCCAGTTGCAGTAGCAGCAGGCTTAGCTGTTCAAGATATTTTTGAAAAAGAAGATATCTTTAATAGAGCAAAAAATTTAGCACCTTATTTCCAAAAAGGATTATTTTCTCTTCAAGATTTAGAATCTGTTGAAAACATAAGAGGTTATGGAATGATGGGTGGCATTGATATGAAAATGAATACCAAACCAGGTAAAGCAGGTTATGAATGTTTTAAAGCTTGTTATGAGGCAGGTGTTAACTTTAAAGCAACTGGTGACTGTCTAATTATCGCTCCTCAATTTATATGTGAAGAAAAACATATAGATGAGATTATTGATAAACTTAGAACAGGTATTACGAACTATCAAAAAAACCAAAAGAACTAATTAGTTTAATTAAAGACATGGAGAGTGCTTATGAAGATAGGCGTACCTAAGGAGATAAAACCTCAAGAAAATAGAATAGGGCTAACACCAGAGAGTGTTAAAACTTTAGTTTCTGAAGGTCACGAAGTTATTGTTGAAAACAATGGCGGTTTCGAAGCTGGATTTGAAAATGATCAATATACAAATGCAGGCGCAAAGATAGCAAATACTGCAGCTGATATATTTAATGATGCAGATATAATTGTTAAAGTTAAAGAACCTCAAAAAGTTGAGGTTGATATGATTAGAGAAAATCAAATTGTTTATACCTATCTTCATTTAGCAGCAGCGAAGGAATTAACAGAAGGGTTAATTAAATCAAAGAGTGTAAATATAGCTTATGAAACAGTAACAGATGATAATGGGAGATTACCATTATTAGCCCCAATGAGTGCAGTTGCTGGAAGAATGTCAGTACAAGCTGGCGCTCATTGCTTAGAAAAAAATCAAAGTGGAAGAGGACTTTTATTAGGTGGTGCTCCAGGAGTAACTGGTGGAACTGTAGTTATTTTAGGTGGTGGTGTAGTAGGTGAAAACGCTGCAGTAATAGCAACAGGTATGCAGGCTAAAGTTCATATTGTTGATAAATCTGAATCTAGATTAAAACAATTAGTGGAGGTGTTCGGAGATAAAATTATTCCAGAGCAAAGTGATAAAATTGATCTTCCAAAATTAGTTTCTGAAGCAGACTTATTAGTTGGTGGAGTTTTAATTCCAGGTGCAGAGGCTCCAAAATTGGTTACTAGAGATATGATCAAAAGTATGAAAAGAGGCTCAGTTATTGTTGATGTTGCAATTGACCAAGGTGGATGTGTTGAAACAAGTAAACCAACTACTCACGGTGAACCAACTTATATTGTTGATGACGTTGTTCATTATTGTGTAGCAAATATGCCAGGTGGAGTTCCAAGAACTTCAACATTAGCATTAAATAATGCAACGTTACCTTATCTAGTTAAACTTGCTAACAATGGTTATCAAAAAGCATTAAGTGAAGATAAAAACTTTTTAGCTGGATTAAATGTTCACAAAGGAATGGTTACTTATAAAGCAGTTGCAGATGTATTTGGTCATGAGTATGTAGATCCATCAAGTATTTTTTAGGAATAGTAGCTTAAGTACCATTTGATAAATTTTTTAATTCCAGTTTTGTAATTTGTCTTAGGATTATATCCTGTGATTTTTTTTAAAAGGGAGCTATCAGACCAAGTAGAATAAACATCTCCTTTTTGCATTGGTAAATAATTTCTTTTGATTTTTTTATTAAGTTCTTTTTCTAAAGTATTAATAAAATCTAATAAGTATATTTTTTTTGTATTTCCAATATTTAATACTCTAAAGGGAGCTACTGGAGACAAACTATCATTTTTAAATTTTAATTTTTGATTTGTTTTTGGTGGCTTCGAAATCAATTTTGTTATCCCAGCAACAATGTCATCAATATAAGTGTAATCTCTATACATCTTACCTTTGTTATAAATATCAATTTTTTTTCCATCTAATATTTTTTTTGTAAATTTAAAATAAGCCATATCTGGTCTTCCCCAAGGACCATACACTGTAAAAAACCTTAACATTGTAACCGGCAATTTCCACAAACTAGAGTATGAATGAGCAATACTTTCTGTAGATTTTTTTGTAGCCGCATAAAAACTTACCTGGTGATCAGTTTTGTGAGTTTCTTTAAATGGAGATTTTTTATTTGCACCATAAACAGAGGAGCTTGATCCAATTATTAAATGTTTAATATTATTTTTTCTAGATATATTTAAAATATTGAATGTACCAATTATATTAGATTTTAAATATTTATCAGGATTTTCAATACTGTATCTAACGCCCGCTTGAGCTGCTAAATGAATGATAACTGAAGGTTTAAATTTTGATACAATTTTATCAATATTTTTCTCATTCTCTAGTAAATTTTGAGTAAAAGAAAAATTTCTATATTTTTTTAAAATTGCAAGTCTATCTTTTTTGATTTTAACATCATAGTAGTTGTTCATAGAGTCTAGTCCGTGAATTTTAAATCCTTTATCAAGCAGATTTTTAGCTACGTGAAAACCTATAAAACCAGAGGATCCTGTTATAAATATTTTTGATTTCATTTTTTTTGTATTTTTAGTTTAGTTTTTTAGAGATTTAATTTTTTTTCCCATTTATATGATGTATTTAAAATAAACTTTAAATCATTAAATCTTGGTTTCCATTTAAAATATTTATCAAATTTTTTTGTATTAGAAATAGAAATCATGATATCCTTAGATCTTCTCTTTCCGAAAATAACTGGTATTTTTGTTTTACTAATTTCGTTCATTTTATTTAAAACTTGCAAAACTGAATAACCTTTACCGTATCCACAGTTAAATATATTAGATTTATTATTTTTAAGTAGATAATTGCCTACCAAAAAATGTATTTCAGAAAGGTCTGTTACATGAATAAAATCTCTTATAGGTGTACCATCTTCAGTGTTGTAATTATTCCCATTTATTATAAATTTTTTTCTTTTTCCTACAGCTACTTCATTTATTACTTTAATCAAATTTGTTGAAGATTTTGAAATTAGCCCAGTTCTTAGTTTAGGATCAGCTCCAGCTACATTGAAGTATCTTAGGATTATAAATTTAATTTTTTTCGATTTTGATTTTTTGATTAAAAACTTTTCAAGTTTTAATTTTGTTTTTGCATATGGATTTAAAGGTTTTATTTTATTGTTTTCAGAAACTTTATCTAAACCATTATTACCGTAAACTGATGCCGTCGAAGAAAAAATAATTTTACTTAAATTATTTTTAAAACAAGTTTCAAAAAAAATTTTACCTTTTTTGTAATTAGCTAAATTATATTTTTGTGGTTTTTTGATTGACTCATCTACTCTTATTAAGCCAGCAAAGTGAAGGACAATGTCAAATTTATTACCTTTAATTATTTTAGTAACTTTTTTTTCATCAGATATATCACAAATATGTAACTTTGCTTTCTTTGGAACTAAACTTTTATTTCCTGTAACTAAATTATCAATAATGGTAACTTTTAAACCTTTGTCTAAAAGAAAATTGGCAACATTACTTCCAATATATCCTGCACCACCAGTTAAAAGGACGCTTTTCATTTTATTTACAATTTATCAAAGTTTCTTATTATCACTATAATTTATGAATAACAAAACATTACCTTTATCAACAAAAGTAGTAGTAATAGGTGGAGGTGTTATAGGATGTTCTGTAGCTTATCACTTAACAAAATTTGGTTGGAAAGATGTTATTCTTTTAGAAAGAGATCAATTAACATCAGGTACAACTTGGCATGCAGCAGGATTAGTTAGTCAATTAGGCCCTACAGCAGCTGTAACAAAAATTAGAAAATATACTTTAGATCTTTATAAAAAATTAGAAAAAGAAGTTGATCACTCAGCTGGTTTAAGAATTAATGGAGCACTCTCGATTGCTCAAACTGATGCTAGATGGCAAGAGCTTCAAAGACAGGCAACCACGGCTCAATTGTATGATGTTGATATTAAGATTTTAGATAAACATCAAATAAAGAAAAATTATCCAATCATGTACACAGAGGATTTAAAAGGTGGAGTGTTAATGCCAGGTGATGGTGCAGCTGATCCAAGTGGTGTTACACACATGTTAGCAAAAGGTGCAAGACTAGGTGGAGCAAAAATATTTGAGCAATCACCTGTTGAAACAATATTAACTAAAAATGGAAGAGTTAGTGGTGTCAAAGTTAATGGACAAGATATTGAATGTGAATATGTGGTTCTTGCAACAGGTATGTGGTCTAGACAAATTGGAGAAAGAATAGGAGTTAGTATTCCTTTATATCCTGCAGAACATTTTTATGTAATTACAGAACCAATTGAAAATCTTTCACCAACTTTACCTGTAATAAGAGATTTTGACAGTAGCACTTATATTAAAGAAGATGCTGGAAAACTTTTAATTGGAATATTTGAAGGTAAATCAATTCCAGCATTTAATAAAACTAATAAAGTTCCAGAAGATTTTTCATTCGGTGAATTTCCAGAAAATTTTGATCATTTTGAACCTTATTTAGAAAAATCTATGAAACGATTTCCAGTTTTAGAACAAGTTGGAATAAGAAAGTTTTTTTCTGGACCAGAGTCTTTTACACCTGATACAAATTCATTGTTAGGCGAGGTTCCTGAGGTTAAAAATTTATTTGTTAGTTGTGGTTTGAATAGTATTGGAATTGGAAGTGGGGGTGGAGTTGGAAAAGTAACTGCAGAATGGTTAATGACTGGCCATATCAATGAAGACATTTTTAATTATGATATAAAGAGATTTCAAAAGTTTCATTCAGATTTAGGTTTTATCAAAGATCGTATAACTGAGTCTCTTGGTGATTTGTATGGAATGCATTGGCCCTATAAACAACACAAAACATCAAGAAACATAAAAAAATTACCATACCATGATGAATTAAAAAGTTTTGGTGCATGCTTTGGAGTTTCAGCCGGTTATGAAAGACCGATGTGGTTTGCTCTTGATGGTGAAAAAGCTGAGTATGAATACAGTTACAATTACCAAAACTGGTATCCATCAGTTGAATACGAAACCAACAACACTCTAACTAATGTTGGGCTATATGACTTGTCTCCGTTCTCTAAATTTGAAATTAAATCTGAGAAAGCTTATGAAGATCTTCAGAGAATTTGTACATCAAATATAAAGCAGGAACCTGGAAAATGTACTTATACTCATATGCTTAATAATGACGGAGGAATTGAAGCAGATCTTACAGTAGTTTGTATAGATCAAAATCATTTTAGAATTATTAGTTCTGCAGCAACAAGAGAAAGAGATAAATTTCATATTAAAAAGCATCTATCGGATAATGTTGAGTTAACTGACATTACTGATGATTATTGTGTGTTTGGAATATTTGGGCCAAAGAGTAGGCTGTTAATGCAAGATTTAAGTTCAGATGATTTTAGTAATGAAAATTTTAAGTTTGCGAATTCAAAATATATAGAAATTAACGGAACTAAAATATGGACCCAAAGATTATCTTACGTTGGAGAGTTAGGTTATGAGCTTTATGTTAAAAATTCTGAGTCTAAAAATATATATGAGAAATTAATAGAAAAAGGTAAGAAATATAATTTATCTAATTGTGGAATGCATGCATTAGATACTATGAGAATGGAAAGTGGTTTTTTACACTGGGGCCATGATATTTCACCTGAAGAAAACCAATACCAGGCAGGTCTTAACTTTACAATTAGCTACAAGAAAGAATTTAATTTTATTGGAAGAGAAGCACTGGAAAAAATAAAAGACAAAAAAATTGACAGGAAGTTTGCAATGTTTGTTCTTAAAAGTAACGAACCTGGAAACCCTCTTCTGCTTCATGATGAACCAATTTATAAAGATGATAAAATAATTGGAAGAACAACATCAGGCAATTATTCTTTTAATTTCAAAAAAAATCTCGCTTTCGGTTATATAAATAACGACTATTCAAAAGACGAACTTCTTAATGCAAATATTTCGATAGAAATAGAAAAAGTTCAATATTCTGCTAAAATTATATTTAAACCATTAAAACAAACTAATTTTAAAAAAAATTAATTAAAATTAATTTTTATAAATATACAAAAAGTTGTCGTTTAAATCTTTATCAGGAAAGTTGTAATTTTTTAATTCAAGAATTTTATGATATGGTTCATTTAAATTAAATGGTTTTTCCAGAACATTTATTTTTCTGTGTTGACCGGTAGCAATATCTTTGTTCAAATTTACACCCTCATAATTGTTAAAAGCAAAAAATTTGCATTTTGAATTTTTTAGATTAATTAAAATTTTTTTAATTGTTTCAATAGGTAAATGAATAAAGAAATCTCGCATTAAAACAAAATCATAATCATCAAACTGCTCAATCTCAGAAATATCTCTGCAATAAAATTTGATATTATTTTTTTCATATTTTAATTTATTTTGTTTAACAAGGTCATCTACTATATCGATGCCAGTAAAATTTAATTCAGAGTTAAACATTTTACTAATCCATGCACAATCTCCACATGGTGCATCTAAAATTTTCTTAACATTATTATTTCTAAAAAATTTTTCTAATTCTTTTAGCAAATGATTTGTTTGTATCGAATTTGGAATAGAGCCAGGTCCTGATAATGATTGGATATTAGCATCAAATTTTTTACTTTTATTCCAGTAATTTGATTTATAAATAGAATTAAATACTAATTTATTTATAAATTTTGGATTTATAAATTTTGAAATAAACTTATTAACCAAAAGTTTTCGAAACCAGTAATGTTTATTAAAATATTTAATCATCTAGACTAATTTTTTATTTTAATTTAAATTTTATTACAACAATATCAGCTTTATTGATATTTAGCTGCTGTTATAAATTCATTAAAACTTTCACACCAAATAACAACAGTATTGAATTTACTTACATCTACATTTGAAGGAACATCAATTACAAAATTTTCAAAACTTTTAACTTCTGCAACATATTTAGCTTGATCTTTAATTTGTAAAAATTCATCTTCATGTTGTGTAAATTCATTTGTTAGATAAAGTTTATAATCTGGCCCGGGTGCAATTGCACCGTTAACTGTAATCTTTTTATTTGAGATTGTAACTTTTGCTTCTCCCCAGTGAAATGGATCACTCCCTCTTAAATCTCTTACAAACTCAGTTTGATATTTAGATTTATTTTCATACTCATTAATTTTACTTATTTCGACTGACTCTGGTGCGGTTAAAATTGGTAGAAAATATATACCTAAGCCAAAGCCGATTATTAAAAAGAAAAAGTGGCTGATAAATAGAAAAGTAATTTTTTTTTTCATAGGAAATTTACTTATAGTTGAAAGAGTTAATAAATGTAGTATAAATCTCACTCTTTATGGCGGGGTAGCTCAGTTGGTTAGAGCGCGGGACTCATAAGCCCGAGGTCAGTGGTTCGATCCCACTTCCCGCTACCATTTAATGACCTGGAAATTCAATTAAATTTTCAACTTTATAGTTTTTATTAACTAAGTTATCTGATCCACCTAAATCAAATAAATTAATAACAAAAACAAATGCAGCAACTTTTGCATCACACATTTCAACCAATTTAGCAGCAGCTTCTGCGGTACCACCTGTTGCAATTAAGTCATCAATTATTAAAACAGACTCATCTTTTAAAATAGAGTCTTTATGAACCTCAATAGTTGCAGTGCCATACTCTAATTCAAAATCTACAGAATGTACTTCAGCTGGTAATTTATTTTTTTTTCTCAACATTATAAAAGGTTTTTTAAGTATATAAGAAACAGCTGAGGCAAACACGAAACCCCTTGATTCTATTGCAGCAATTTTATCAATTTTGTATTTTTTAGATCTTTCAATGATTTGATTAATTGTTTCAGCAAAAGCTTCCTCGTTTTTAATTAGAGTAGTTATATCCCTAAATAGAATACCTTTTTTAGGATAATCAGGAATTGATCTAATATGATCTTTTAAATTCATAATACTCAATTATAAATAAATATATTTTAAATTATGACAACAAATAAATTAGCAATAATTGGTGGAAGTGGTCTCTATGATGTTGAAGAATTTACTAACAGAGAATTATTAGAAATAAATACACCTTGGGGCAAACCATCTGATCAAATATTAAAAACTAATTATAATAATAAAGAAGTTTATTTTTTGCCAAGACATGGGAGAGGTCATTTTGTTTCTCCTTCTAATATAAATTTTAGAGCAAACATCGATGCGTTAAAACAGTTAGGTGTTACTGATATTGTTTCAGTTTCAGCCGTAGGATCTTTGAAAGAAGAATTGCCACCTGGAAAATTTGTTATTGTTGATCAGTTTATTGATAGAACTTTTGCAAGAGTAGAAACTTTTTTTGATGATGAAATCGTTGCTCATGTATCGATGGCACATCCTACATCAAATGGACTAATGGATGCTTGTGAAGATGCAATTAAAAAATCCAATATAGAATATCAAAGAAATGGAACCTATGTTGTTATGGAGGGTCCTCAATTTTCTACATTGGCAGAATCTAATTTATATAGATCTTGGAAAGCAGATGTAATTGGTATGACTAATATGCCTGAAGCAAAACTCGCAAGAGAGGCAGAAATTAGGTATGCATCAGTTTCAATGGTTACAGATTTTGATTGTTGGCATCCAGATCATGAAAACGTTGATGTTCAACAAGTAATAAAAGTTTTGTTAGGAAATGCTGAAAAAGCAAAAGTGATGATTAAAAATTTAATTGAGAATTTTGAAAGCCATATAGATCCAAATGATCCAACTAATAATTGTCTAGATGTAGCTATTATTACTTCTCCAGAAAAACGAACCCAAAAAACAATAGATAAGCTAAAGACGATTGCAGGCAGAGTTTTGAGTAAATGAGAATTCAAGGAAAAGAGTATCGAACAATATGGTACGAGGATAAAATAGTAAAAATAATTGATCAAACAAAACTTCCACATCAATTTATAATAAAAGATCTTAAAACAGTTAAAGATGCAATCAATGCAATCAAGGTTATGGAAGTTAGAGGCGCTCCTTTAATTGGGGCAACAGCTGCTTATGGGATGGTATTAGCTATTCAGGAGAATACTAATAAAGAATTTATTAATAAAAGTGCAGAGGAATTAATTCAATCAAGACCCACAGCGATAAATTTGAAATGGGCTGTAGATCGTATGATGAAAAAATTGTCAGGAATCAATAGCGATCAAATTTTAGATATAGCTTTAAAAGAAGCTAAAGAAATTTGTGATGAGGATGAAAAGTTTTGTGAGAATATAGGTATTAATGGATTAAAAATAATTGAAGAAATCTACAATATGAAAAAAAATACAGTAAATATTTTAACTCATTGTAATGCAGGTTGGTTAGCAACAATTAACTGGGGTACAGCAACTTCGCCCATATATCATGCCCATAAAAAAGGAATTCCAGTTCATGTCTGGGTAGATGAAACAAGACCAAGAAACCAAGGTGCAAATTTAACCTCATATGAGTTAAACGAAGAAGAAATCCCAAATACAATTATTGCTGATAATACTGGAGGTATCTTAATGCAAAGAGGGGAAGTTGATATGTGTATTGTTGGAACAGATAGAACCTTATCAAATGGAGACGTGTGTAATAAAATTGGAACTTATCTAAAAGCTTTAGCCGCACATGATAATAAAGTTCCTTTTTATGTTGCACTTCCAAGTTCAACAATTGATTGGAATATTAAAAATGCAAAAGACATTCCTATTGAGGAAAGGAATTCTGAGGAATTGTCTCATGTTGAGGGCATTGATGAAAACAATCAAGTTAAGAAAGTTTTTATATACCCACAAAAAAGTAAAGCAATGAATTTAGCTTTTGATGTAACTCCTGCAAAATATGTAAGTGGATTAATTACTGAGAGAGGAGTATGTGAAGCTTCCACCAATGGACTAAAAAACTTATTCAAATGAAAAATTTAAGTTCTGAAATTATTCGATATTCAAAAATGTTGAATACAAAAAAATTATCAGCTTTAAGATCTGGAAATATCTCAGTAAGGTATAAAAATGGTTTTCTAATTACTCCGTCTGGAAAAAAATACTCAACTTTAAAAAATAAAGATATAGTTTTCGTTTCATTAGATGGTGAGTTTGACAATAAAAAAGGTATTCCATCTTCAGAATGGAAATTTCATCAAGATATTTATAAAAATAAAAAAGAAGCTAAAGCGATTGTTCATGCTCATTCAACAAATGCAACTGCTGTATCTACTCATAATAAAGGAATCCCATCTTTTCATTATATGGTTGCAATGGCTGGTGGCTATGACATTAAATGTGCAAAATATGCAACCTTTGGAACAAGAGATTTATCTAAAAATATTTTGAGAGCTCTAAAAGGTAGAAAAGCTTGTTTAATTGCAAATCACGGTCAGATTGCATTTGAAGATAATTTACCAAAAGCTTTTGAGTTAGCTGAAGAGGTTGAAAATATATCGCTTCAGTATATAACGAGCCTAAAATTGGGTAAGCCTCAAATTCTTTCTAAAGCTGAAATGAATAAAGTTTTATCCAAAGCTAAAAATTATAAAAAGGATAGCTAATGACCAAAGTTGGAGAGCATATAACTCTAGATATCATTGGAACTACAAAAGAGTACGATCCTTCTATTTATGAAAAAGTAATTCATGAAATTGCAAAAGCTGCAAAAGTAACAATACTAAATATTTCTAAATATAAATTTGAACCTCAAGGTTTCACAATATTGGCTCTTTTAGCAGAAAGTCATATCAGCTTTCATACATTTCCTGAAAAAGGAATTATTAGTTTTGATTTTTTTACTTGCGGAAAAGTGAGTCCATCAGTTGCAATTGATATAATCAAAAAGGAATTTGAACATACAAGAATTGTTAAAAAAGAATTTAATAGAGATACAAAATCACTTTATCATGACATTTATAGCTCTCCAGGTTTACAAAAATCTTATGTTGTAAATGATGTTTTGGAAGATTTTAAATCTAAAGTAGGTCAACATATTGAAATTTTAGATCTCGAGCAGTTTGGAAAATCATTGTTTATAGATGGTGAAATTCAAGTTGCTGCAACTGATGAACATTTATATAGCTCAACATTTGTTGGTTCAGGTTTAAATTTAAACAAAGATAATGAAAGAGCAGCTATCATTGGAGGTGGAGATGGTGGAGTTGCAAGAGAATGTATTTCAAAAAATTTTAATTTTATTGATTGGTATGAGTTAGATCCAGAAGTTGTAGACGTTTGCAATAAACATCTTGGTGATATTGGAAAAAAAGCTACGGAAAAAAATTCAGTTAAATGTGTATGGGGAGATGCATTTGAAAGTATTAAATCAGTAGCTGATGATACTTACGATCATATTTTTGTTGATCTTAATGATGACCAGTTTTGCATAGATCTAGCTGCAAAAAATATGGACTCTTTAGTGAGAATATTAAAACCAAAAGGTGTAATTACAGCTCAAGTTGGTAGTCAGGATAAAAAACCTAAGCAAGTTGATAGTTGGTTAAATGTCTTTAATCAAAATTTTGGTAATGCTAAATTATCTAGAGTTTATATACCAAGTTTTGATTGTGCTTGGAACTTTTCATCTTCAATAAATCATTAATTTTTCTTTTTTCTTTCTAAAAATTGTGAAATAATTATTCCAATTAAAGGAGAAAATATGAATATATTCAAAAAAACTATTTTAACAGTTCTAGCTTCTTTTTTAATCATCGGAAATGTTTCTGCTGAGAAAATTAAAATTGGAACTGAAGGTGCTTATCCTCCATGGAATTCAAAAGATGCTTCTGGTAATTTAATTGGATTTGAGGTTGAGCTGGCTCAAGAGCTTTGCAAAATTATGAAGTATGAGTGTACAATCGTTGAGCAAGATTGGGACGGAATGATACCCGCATTAGTAATGAGAAAATTTGATGCAATCATGGCCGGTATGTCAATCACTGATGAGAGAAAGAAAACAATTACTTTCTCACAAGGTTATGCTGATGAAGTTGCGTCTCTTGCTGTTATGAAAGGTTCAAGCTTAGAAGGTATGGACACACCAGAAGGTATCAACTTATCTTTAGGTGGTTCAAGTGTTAAAAAAGCACTTAAAACTCTAACTGATGCTCTTGCTGGAAAAACTGTTTGTACTCAAACAGGTACAATTCACCAAAACTTCCTAGAGTCTGGTGATGTTGGTAGTGTAAATGTTAGAACTTACAAAACTCAAGACGAGGTTAATTTAGATTTAACTTCTGGAAGATGTGATGTTGCACTTGCTGCAGCTGTAGCATTTACAGACTATGCTGATAAATCTGGTAAGCCAGTTGTTTTAGTTGGACCAACTTTTTCAGGTGGTGCATTTGGAAATGGAGTTGGTGTTGGAATCAGACAAGCTGATGATAGTGCTATTGGTAAAAGAGACGCTAAAATCTTAAAAGATTTCAATAAAGCAATTAACAAAGCTAGAAAACAAGGAATAATTAGCAAACTTGCAATTAAACATTTTGGTTTCGACGCTTCTATGTAATTAATTTTGGATTTGGCGACTATAATATATAGTCGCCAGTCTATATGGAACTTCTTGCATTTGGAAAAACAGGTTGGGGTGACGAGTTATTTTATGCAACCTTAATGACTGTTGCTGTATCTGTTACAGCAATGTTAGTTGGTTTTCTTTTTGCATTAATATTTACACCGCTTAAACTTTCAAAATACAAAACACTAAACTTTATAGGTAATTTTTACACCACAGTAATAAGAGGTGTACCAGAACTATTAGTAATATATTTATTATTTTTTGGTGGCAGTGGTGCAATCATGTATGTTGCATCAATATTTGGTTATTACGAATATATAGAAATCAATGCATTCATTACTGGTGCAGTTGCTATTGGTATAATTTCAGGAGCCTATTCTACAGAAGTTTTTAGAGGAGCTATTCAATCAATTGATAAAGGACAGTTTGAAGCTGCTAAAGTTTTAGGAATAAGCAAGTTTGGTCAATTTTATAAAATAATTCTTCCACAAATGTTAAGATTGGCAATTCCAAATTTAAGTAATGTTTGGCAAATTACTTTAAAAGACACTTCTTTAATATCAGTAACTGGTTTAGTTGAAATCATGAGACAATCTTATATTGCTGCTGGATCTACAAGAGATCCATTATTTTTTTATTCTTTTGCGGCAGTTTTATATTTATTGCTGACTTACATAAGTATGAAGTTAATTAATAAATTAGAAGCCAAATATAGTAGGGGTTATTAATGGATTTTGATTTAATGATCACTAGTTTTCCAAAACTTTTAGGAGCAACTGTTATTACTTTAAAGCTTTTGTCTGCTTCTTTATTTTTTGGATTATTTCTCGGATTATTTTTTGCAATTTTAAGATTAAACAAAAATATAATTATTAATAAATTTGCTTATGGATATTCTTATGTCTTTAGGGGCACCCCTTTATTAGTTCAGATTTTTATTATTTATTTTGGTCTTGGACAGATTGAATATTTAAGATCAACATTTTTATGGGTTGTTTTAAAAGAACCTTATTGGTGTGCAATTATAGCTTTTACATTAAATACAGGTGCATACACTTCTGAGATATTGAGATCTGCATTCCAAACTATAAAACCTGGAATTATTGAAGCTGGAAAAAGTCTAGGTATTTCAAACAAAATTATATTTTATAAAATTCAAATACCTATTGCGATAAGACAGTCTCTACCTGCATATGGAAATGAAATCATATTGATGATGAAAGGCACTTCATTAGCAAGCACCGTAACACTAATGGACTTAACTGGTGTTGCAAAATACATCATATCAACAACATTTAAGCCTATTGAAGTATTTATTGTAGCTGGTGGAATCTATTTGTTTATGACTTTCGTTATTCATAATGTGATTAAGTATTTAGAAAAAAAATATAGTTTCCAACAATAAAAATGTATCTATCTCAAAAACAGATTGATGATTATCAAAATCTTGGTGCAATAATTATTAAAGGTATATTTAAAGATTGGATCGAACCATTAAGAATAGGTTTTCAAAAAGTTTTAGACAACCCAAGCCAACATGGAAGAGAAAATGCAACTGAAAATGAAGGAAGGTTTTTTGAGGACTATTGCAATTGGGAAAGAATAAAAGAATTCAAAGCTTGTATGTTTAATTCTCCTGCAGCTCAAATAGTTGCTGAGGCTACAAATTCAAAATCTATACAAATTTTTCATGATCATCTTTTTATTAAAGATCCAGGAACAAACAAAGAAACACCTTGGCATCAAGATATGCCGTATTACTGTGTTGATGGAGATGACACAGGAAGTTTTTGGGTACCATTAGATGAAGTAAATAAAGAAAATAACCTTAAATTAATTTTAAGATCACATAAATGGCAAAAACTTTTAAGACCTACTAAATGGTCTAACGATCAACCTTGGTATGAAGATGATAGTTCTTTTATGAGTCTTCCAAAAAAAGAAGAATTTGAGGAAAATATATTGGTTCCAGACCTAAAATTAGGTGATGCAGTTTTGTTTAATTTTAAAACTGTTCATGGTTCCACAGGAAATCAAAGTTCTCAATCTCGTAGAGCATTCTCTATGAGATTTATAGGTGATGATGTTACATTTGTTGAAAGAGGTGGTCCAACATCACCACCATTCGATGGAATTAATTTAAAATCAGGAGATCAGATGAGAGAGGATTGGTTTCCAAAAGTTTTTAGTAACTAGTATATTCTTTAATCTCTTTAATAATTGAACCAGTATGGTTATTCATTTCTAGTTTTATTTTTGCACGATCATCATTTAAAAAATGTACATCTCTAGAAAGTTTTATGAATTTTTCTCCAAAATCTTTATTTTTTTCACAATCTCTTTTATCATCTTCAATAACCCAAAGTTTGGCATTTATTTCTTTTAAGTCTTGAAATAATTTTTCAAGTTTCTCATCAGACTTAACATTTTTTTCTAACTGATTTTTAAGAATAGAGTGCTCGTTGTTTATAAAACTTAATTTTTCTGGGTCTTTAATTTTATCTTGTTTGATTTCTAATATTGAAATCTTATCTAAAAGCTCTCCAACAGAAACCTCGACTATAATTTTATTCATAAAACTTTATACTATGTTAAGTTGTTAGAATTATGTCTAATATTTTAATTATTAAACATGGATCTTTAGGCGATATAGCTCAAGCATGTGGGGCAATTCAAGATATTTCTGAAAATCATAAAGGAGATCAAATCCATTTATTAACAACAAAACCTTATTTTGAATTATTTAAAAAAAATCCACATATTTCAAATGTTATTCTAGACAAGAGATTGTCAAAGATTAACTTAATTTATTTATACTTACTGATGAGAGAGATTAAAAAATATAATTTCTCAAAAGTTTATGATCTTCAAAATTCTAGCAGAACATCATTTTATAAAAATATATTATTTCCTAAAGCTGACAAAACTATCTGGTGTTCAACAGAAACAACTCTTCCAGAAGGAACAACTAAAAAAGATTTTGATAAAAATTCTGTTCTTTCAAGATTTGATCATCAGTTGAAATCTTCAGGAATTAATACAAATCATACTATGGAACCAGACTTTTCATGGAGCACAGTTGATATTTCACAAATTAAAAAAAATCATGAACTAGATAATTACATAATACTTTTTCCTTTTTGCTCACCTCACTTGACTTTAAAGAAATGGCCTTACTATAACGACCTAATCTCTTTAATTTATGAAAAATTTCAAAATAAATTTAAAGTAGTTACTGCACCTGGACCAGATGAAATTGAAGATGCAAAAAATATAAATGGTTTATGTGTTCTAGATAATGGTAAAGCTTTAAATATTTCGCAATTATCTGGATTAATTAAAGATAGTTCATTTGTGGTTGCTAATGATACTGGACCCGCTCACATAACTGCACACTTAGGATCAAAAGGTGTAGCTTTATTTGGGTCACATACAACTCCTTTTAAAGTTAGTATCGAAAGAGAAAACTTTAAAGCGATACAATCACCTGAATTATCAAAACTTTCAGCAGAAAAAGTATTTGAGAGATTAAAATCATTAATATAGTAAATGAACAAATAATTATTAAAAATGAAATATATTGTAGTAATTCCAGCAAGATATAAATCAAAACGATTACCAGGTAAACCTTTGGCTGATATTGGTGGATTGCCAATGATTGTAAGAACTTACAATCAATGCACCAAAGTAATAAATAAAAAAAATATTATAGTCGCAACCGATAGTTTAAAAATTCAAAAAGTTTGTGATCAATACAATATTAAATCTATAATTACTTCCAACAAATGTTTAACAGGTACAGATAGAGTAGCAGAAGTAGCAAAAAAAATAAAATGTAACTTTTATATAAACGTTCAAGGGGATGAGCCTTTTTTTAATCCTAATGATTTAAAAATGTTGATCAAAGAAGCGCAAAAATATCCAAAAAAAATAATTAATGGTTATGCAGAAATAAAAGATAAAAAACTTTTTTTCAGTTCTTCAATACCAAAAGTAGTTTTTGATAAAAAAGGATATCTTCTTTATATGTCTAGAGCCGCCATTCCATCTAACAAAAAACTAGAGTTTAAAAAAGCATGGAGGCAGATTTGTGCTTATTCATTTCCAAGAGAGGCTTTATTAAAATTCTCAAAAGCTAAAAACAAAACACCGATCGAGTCATTAGAAGATATTGAAATTTTAAGATTTTTAGAAGAAGGACATAAAGTAAAAATGATCAAAATGTCTAATAAATCATTAGCTGTAGATAATAATGAGGACTTAGAAAAAGCTAAAATATATTTAAAGTATAAAAAACTTTAATTTTTGTATTTTAAAATCTTTAAAATAAATGGAACCGTAAAGAGAATAAAAAGTAACCTTATTATATGGTGAAAAGCTACAAAGTCTGGGTCTAAATCAAAAGCAATTGCTATAACTGCCACTTCATAAATTCCTCCAGGACTAAAAGATAATATTAAAGTTAAAATATTTGTATCAACAAAGAATGTCGCAACATAGGCTGCAATCAAACCTAATACTACCAAAATAGTAGTAGCTACAATACTATGAAGAGAATTATTGGCTATCTCTTTAACAGTTTTTTCAGCAAACCTACATCCGACAGAAGAGCCAAGAATTAGCAGACAAAAATTTACCGTTTCATCTGGCAATTTATATGAGGCTATATCTGTAATTTGTAATAAACCACTCGCAAATAATGTTCCAGATAGTAAAGCAGCAGGAATTCTAATTTTATCAAAAACAAAAATAAAAAATAAAGATGCAACAATAAGTAAAATTAAATTTAAATGATTTTGAGTTAAATAATTGAAGTTATCATTTAACAAAACATTGTTGTCAGTATTATTAACTATAATAAATGGAATGACAGTTATTATGATGATTAATCTAATTAAGTGAGAGGTTGCAACTTGAGATAAATCCGTTTTTTCATTTTCAGCTAAAATCATTAAAGGACCCAGTGCACCAGGAGCTGCCGAAAAGATTGAAGCTTTTTCTCCATAACTTGCAAATTTTTGGAGGTATTTAGCAACAACTAAAATACAAATTATTATGTAGATTAGCATAATTAGCGAAGTCCAAATCCAATCAAACATTTGATTAAATAGATTTTGATCTATGTAATTTCCAATATGCAAACCTAAAATTATCAAGATAAAACTTAATACAATTTTAGGCATAATGATTTTTAGTCCTGATAATGCAGCAATTGAGGTGATTATCATTGGTCCCAAAAACCAGGCTAGAGGTATATTTAAATATTCTGCAAATATTGCGCTAGGAAAAGCAATAATTAAAACAGAAATAAATTTAACTGTGAAAATTTGATTAATCTGTTTTAGCATTATCTAGTTTGAATTAAATTCTTTTCAATTTTAACTCTAGAAGATCTAAGAACATTTAGAAAGCTAATACAGTTTTTTTTATTAAAATTAGAAATATGACCAGCAATAGTTAATGCACCCAGAATTTGATTTTTTTTTTTAAATATTGGAACTGATATAGATGCCATTTCAGAATCTCTTTCTCCAAAAGTCATAGCATATCCATTTTTTAAAACATCGTCTTTATCTTTAATTTCTAAATTGTTATAAGCCGACAAAACATGACCACTTGAACCTTTGTTAATAGGTTTTTTACCTCCAATGACTTCTTGGTGTCTTATTGATTTGTTAGGTGAACTTGATTGGATACATACTCTTACATCATTTTGTCTAACAAAAAAACTTGCTGTCTCTTTTGTTTTGGATGATATGAAATCTAATTCAGCTTTAATAGAATTTTTTAAATTAAAACTACTTTCATAAATTTCAAATAATCTTGGGATTGTATGACCAATTTTAAATTCACCACTTTTTATTTTTCTAATGTATCCAAAATTCTCAAGTGATTTTGATATTCTTGAAATTCTACTTTTATGATCTCCTGTAATATTAGCTATCTTTGTTATAGTTAAAGCTTCATTTTTTTCGGTAAAACAATTTAGGATTTCCAAAGCTTTATTTACTGCATCTACACCAATAATTTTTTTATTAGTTTTCATATTATTCTATTTAATAGAATATATTGTTCTATTGAATAGAACAATAGTATTTATTTATTTAGACAACGGTCATTAAAATAAATTAAATCCAATTAAATTAAATAGAGAGGGAAAATAATGAAAAACATAAAAAAACTATTTTCAGTATTATTCTCAGCAATCCTATTATTCTCAGCAACAACTAGTAGCTCAGTAGCAATTGATAAATTGCACTTTGTAATCGGTGGTGGTGCTGGTGGTGGTTGGGATGGAACTGCTAGAGGTACTGGAGAAGCTTTAACAAAAGCTGGCATGTTAAAAAGCGCATCATTTGAAAATATGTCAGGTGGTGGTGGTGGTAAAGCACTTGCTTACATGATTAATACTAAACCTGCTAATACAGTTTTAGTTCAATCTACACCATTGGTATTAAGATCAATTACTAGACATGAAGGTTATGTAAAAGGTAGCGGAACTTTATCTTACAAAGATGTTGTGCCGATTGCTGGTGTAATTGGTGACTACGGTGCTATTGCAGTTGCAAAAAACTCACCTTACAAAAACTTTAAAGATGTAGTTGATGCATATAAAAAAGATCCAAGCTCAATTAAAATGGCTGGTGGATCAGTAAGAGGAAGTATGGACCATTTAATTGGTGCTTTAGCATTCCAAGCTGCAGGTGCAGATCCAAATGCTGTTGCATACATTCCTTATGATGCTGGTGGAAAAGCTTTAGCTGGACTTTTATCTGGAGAAACTCAAATCATTTCAACTGGTTTAGGTGAATTGATGGGTGCAAGAGACCAAGTAACAATTATTGGTATTACTGCTCCTTCAAGAGTTTCGGATGCACCAGATGCACCAACTCTTAAAGAACAAGGATATGATGTACAATTCGTTAACTGGAGAGGTTTCTTTGGCCCTCCAGGTATGAGCAATGCTGATAAAGCAGCAATTGCAAAAATGCTTGGCGATGTACAAAAAACTCCTGAATGGGAAACAGTGAGAGCAAGAAATGCATGGGTTAATATTTATAACCCAGAAGGTAAGTTTGTTTCATTCTTAGAAAAACAAACTGAAGAAATGACAGCTCTTATGAAGAAACTAGGAGTTATCTAACCTTTGGTTAGAAACTAAAATTAGAGCAGTGAATATAAATACTACAAAAATTATATCACTGCTCTTTTTTGTTTTTTCAGCATTTTATTTATATTTAGCTTATCAAATTCAAGTTTTTACATTCGATGAAAATGCTCCATTCAATGCTAGAACATTTCCAATTTATTTAGGTTATGCAGGTTTATTTTTTTCTGGATTAAAACTCATTTTACCAGACCCAAATACAATTAAAGTAGAGCATAAAAATTTAGAGTATAAAAAAACAGGTATACTTATATTAATCGCTATTATTTACGGAGCTACAATTTTAAAAGTTGGTTATTTTTTAACTACTTCATTATTTTTATTTGCTTCATATTATTTTTTAGGAGAACGAAGGTGGATTTTAATGTTTTTATTATCCTTTCCATTTGTTGCTGCCTTTATGTACTTACTTCATGGTATTCTTGATATTTATTTAAGAGATCCATTTTTACAATTAATTGGAGTAATGGGATGATTGAAGGAATACTAATTGGATTAACAACTGCACTTACACTCCAAAATATACTAATGGTTATGGTTGGTTGTTTTTTTGGAACAATCATTGGAATGCTTCCTGGTCTTGGTCCAATGACTGCAATTGCTTTAATGATACCTATTACATATGGTTTTGAGCCTGCAACTGGATTAATTTTGATGGCTGGAGTTTATTACGGTGCAGTATTTGGTGGATCAACTTCTTCAATATTATTAAATGCCCCTGGTGTTCCAGGAACAGTTGCAACTTCATTTGATGGTTATCCAATGGCACAACAAGGTAAAGCTGGAAAAGCTTTAGCAATTGCTGCTTGGAGTTCATTTGCTGGCGGAACATTATCTGCAATTTATTTATTATTTATGGCACCAAGCTTATCTAAAGTGAGTTTATCTTTTAGATCTCCTGATTATTTTGCTTTAATGATTTTAGGTTTAACAGCTATTGCTGCATTTTCATCTAAAGGACAATTTTTAAAAGCAATGATGATGGTTGTTCTAGGTTTAATGTTAGCTTCAGTTGGTCAAGACAGTTTGTCTGATATTACAAGATATACATTTAATAATATGAACTTAACTGATGGTATTAGCTTTGTACTAGTTGTGATGGCTACTTTTGCAATGAGTGAAGCTTTAACAATTATTTTAAAGAGAAATGATCCAACTACTGCTGCTAAACAAGTTTCATTAACAGAATTAGGGTCAATTAAGATTAATAAAGAAGAACGAACTAAAATGTACAAAACAATTCCAAGATCATCAGTAATTGGTTTTTTAATTGGTGTTTTACCTGGAGCTGGCGCAACAATTGCTTCTTTTTTAGCTTATGGAATGGAAAGAAACGTAGTTAGTGACGAAGAAAAAGAAAAATTTGGTAAGGGAAGTGTAAATGGTTTATCAGCACCAGAAACTGCAAACAATGCTGCTTGCTCTGGTTCTTTTGTGCCAATGCTTACTTTAGGGATTCCTGGTAGTGGAACTACAGCAGTAATGCTTGGGGCTCTTTTAGGATTTGGTGTTCAGCCAGGTCCTAGACTTTACATGACTAATCCAGAGATTTTTTGGTCAATAATTATGTCTATGTATATTGGAATGGTAATTCTTCTTATATTAAACTTACCACTCATTCCTTATATAGCTAGAATTCTTGCTGTACCTAAAAATTATTTAATTCCTTTAATTTTATTTTTCTCTGTTACTGGGATTTATGTAATGTCATTTAATAATTTTGATATTTATTTAATGATTGGAATTGCTGTAGTAGCAACTTTTTTAAGATTATATGATTTCCCTATGCCACCTTTGATATTAGCTTTTGTACTTGGTGGATTGATGGAAGAAAACTTAAGACGTTCTTTGTTATTAAGTAATGGTTCGTGGGAATTTTTGTGGGACAGAACATTAACAGCATGTATTCTTGCTACTACAATTTTAATTGTAGTTTGGCATATTTACAAAACCCTTAAGAAGAAAAATTAGGATTTAATATCTATTCTTTTTCTAATAATTTCTTTATTAAGCTTCATTTCACGGTATGACATAATGAAAACTCCTAAAAATATTATACTTGCACCAATCCAAGTGAAGAGATCAGGGATTTCGCTAAATATGAAGTAACCAATCAGAGATGCAAATACTAAACTTAGAAAAGAATAGGGTTGTGTCATGCTGACATCAACTAATTTATAAGCGTGATTTATACAAAGATGTAACAATGTTCCAGAAAGACCTGCAAAAAATAAATAAATCAAAGTTTGTAAACTTGGTGTTTGCCAATAAAACAATGCAATAAGGAAACTAAAAATAGTCATATAACAGTATCCATAAGATAAAATTGTAATCGAACTATCGTCTTTTGTTATAGTTTTTGTAATTATAATCACTATTGACCACATAAAAGATGATGCCAGTGCCATATAAACTCCAATAGAGATGTCAATCATACCCGGTCTTAAAATTACCAGCATACCAACAAATCCCAAAACTAGCGCAAAGCTTCTGTAGATATAAATTTTTTCTCCAAGAAACAAAACAGCCAAAATAGTTACTATGAAAGGAACAACAAAAGATATTGCTGTAGCTTTTTCAATTGGCATCATTGTTAAAGCTGAGAAATATAAAAGCATTGAGGGCAAGTTTAAAACTGCTCTAAGAAAATGTTTTTTATGATGATTTGATTTAAAAACTTTAAATCTAGTTTTTAACATATAAGGAAAAATAATTAGGAAACCAAATAAAAATCTAAAAAAACCTGCTACATAAACATTAACTTCCTCTTGTGCTAATTTTAAAAAGGTTAACATTAAAGTTCCGCAAAAAACTGAGATTATAATTAAAAAAATTGCTAATTTATTATTTGAAATCAATTTAGTATCTTTTTGTATTCTTCAATTATTTTTGACCATTGAAATTTATTCACAAATTCTTTTGCATTTTTTCCATATTCTAAATATTTTTTATTTTCTAAGATTGAGTTAATTGAAGAATAAATATCATCAAGATTATTTCCATCACATATTAAACCAGTTTTTTCATGATCTATTGCATCTACCGCACCTCCATCTTTCCCACCTATAGATGGTACACCGTATTGTGCTGCTTCAACATATGCAATTCCAAACCCTTCAACAGATTTTTTATGAATTATAGAAGGCATTACAAATAAATTTGATTTAGCAACAAGAGCATTTTTTAAATCATCACTTATGTCTTTAAAAAACATTACTTGTTCTTCTAAATTTAATTCTTTTACTAATTTTTTAATATTTTCTTCTTCATCACCATATCCAATACAAATATAGACAATATCTGGATAAATTTGTTTTAGATTTCTAAGAGCCATCACCACTTTTTCATGGTTTTTTCTTTTATCAAATCTTGAAACAGTAATTAATCTTGGCGTTTTAATTTTTAGTAAGCTTTCAACTTTTTCTAATGATTTTTCGTTTAATTCTTTTGCTAGATCTACTCCACAATTTATAACAACAATTTTATTTTCATTAATACCACATTCAATAGCAAGGTTTTTAGTGTATTGCGAGTTAGCAATAACTTTTTCTACATTGTTAAGAACATTTAAAACTCTTTTATTTTGAGTTGATCCTTTAGGATGATTAATCTCTTTACCATGTATAAGACAATATTTTTTTTTTGAAGATTTGATAAGCTCTAAACTTTTCCAATGATCTCCAATTATTCCTTCAACTTTATTATTTTTAATAAACTCATTAATTAATTGAGCTTTTCTATATTTTCTAAGAAGTTTTATTCCACCAACTCTCTCGATTGAAAATGAGGCTTGTTCATCAAAATCTTTATGATTATCAATATGATCTGCAAAAACTTTTATCATGAAATTTTTAGATAATTCTTTTGATAAACCCCACATCAAGCTTTGCATTCCACCAAGCTCAGGAGGAAAAGATCTAGTAACAATTAAATACATTAATTAGTTTTCCACTTTATGCTGCAACCAGCACTAGGAATTTGGTCTTTAGGACCTTTGCCTGTATCAGCAATTTGTTTCATTGCTTTTAACAAATCACTTTCACCTTCTTTAACAGGTATAAGATTTCTTAACTCTCTTAATCTTCCACGATATTGAAGTTCTAAATTTTTGTTATATCCAAAAAAATCTGGTGTGCAAACAGCATCATATGCTTTTGCAATATTTTGTGTTTCATCGTTTAAGTAAGGAAAATTAAAATTGTTATCTTTTGAAAATTTAATCATATTTTCAAAAGAGTCTTCTGGATAATTCTCAGCATCATTTGCACAGATTGCTACAGAATTTATTCCAATTTTTTTTAATTCATTGCAATCTTCAACTATTTCTTTTGTAACGGCTTTTACATAAGGACAATGATTACAGATAAACATTATCAAAGTTCCATTTTCTCCCTTGATATCATCTAACGAAAGAATTTTATTTTCAGTTGATTTTAATTCAAATGGAATAGCTTTTTGACCAAAATCACATATTGGAGTTTGTATTGGCATACTGTAAGAATATATAAATTATGTTTTATGATTTAAAAGATAAAAAACCAAAAAACTCTGGCGAAAATTGGGTAGCTCCAAACGCAACTGTAATTGGAGATGTTACATTGGAGAAGAATACAAGCATATGGTTTAATGCTGTTTTAAGAGGGGATATAGAAAATATTCATATAGGTGAGGGATCTAATATTCAAGATGGCAGTGTCTTACATACAGATCCCGGCTGTCCGTTGAGAGTAGGTAAAAATGTTACTATAGGTCATTTAGTGATGCTTCATGGATGTACTATTGGAGATAATAGTTTAATTGGAATTGGAGCAGTAATTTTGAACAAAGCAAATATTGGAAAAAACTGCATCATTGGAGCAAAAGCATTAATTACTGAGAATAAAGTGATACCTGACAATTCCTTAGTTGTTGGTTCTCCGGGAAAAGTTATAAGAGAAGTGACTGAGGAAGAAAAAAAAGCAGTAGAGGAAAACACTAAACACTATCAAGATAACTGGAAGAAGTATTCAAAATCAATATTTTAAATATTAAATCTATGAATAAAAAATTTAAAATTGGTATTGATTATGGAGGTACTAAGATTGAAGGAATTTTAATTGACGATAAAGGAAATCAAATTGAAAGAAAAAGATATTATTATGATAAAAACTATGTTTCTGGAATTGATACAATAAAAAAACTTGTCGATGAATTTGACAATATTAGTAATCAAACCTGTAGCGTAGGACTAGGGATACCAGGATTTTCATCAAAAGAAACCAAACTAATAACAAACGCAAATTCGTCATGGTTGAATGACAAACCTTTTCAAAAAGATTTAGAAATTGCTTTAAAAAGACAAGTAAAATTGATGAATGATGCGAATTGCTTGACTTTATCGGAAGCAATTGATGGTGCAGGAAAAAATTATGATTCTGTTTTTGGAATAATAATAGGCTCAGGTTTTGGAGGAGGTTTATCTTATAAAAAAGAAATAATTGAAGGTGCTAATCAAATAGCAGGAGATTGGGGACATCAACCATTACCTTATCCAACTGATGAAGAAATTAAACTAGACGTTAAATGTCCCTCAGGAAATTGTGGAAGACCCTTATGTGCAGAGCAATTTATTTCAGGAACTGGTTTTACAAATATATTTAATAAAAAATATAATACAAATCTTACAACAAAAGAAATTGTAGAATTAGATAAAAATAATGATGATCGTGCTAATTTAGAATTTTCTTTATATGAGGATAGAATGGCAAGATTATTAGCTGTAATGATTGGTATTTTTGATCCTGGTGCGATTGTTTTAGGTGGAGGTATGTCAAATATTGAAAGATTTTATAATAACATTCCAAAATTAATTCCCAAATATACATTTGCAAAAAAAATAGAAACGAAAGTTTTAAAAAATTTACACGGTGACTCAAGTGGTGTGAGGGGAGCAGCTTGGCTTTGGAATAATTAACAGAACAATTAATAAAGGAAGGGAATTATGTCAGCAGGTTATGTTATAGCTCAATTAAAAGTTACAAATCCAGAAAACTATAAAGAATATGTGGCTAAAGTTACAGAAGTTGTAAAAAAATTTGGTGGAGAATATCTAGTTAGAAATGGTGAATATCAAGTAGTAGAGGGCGAAGATAATTTTCCAAGATTAGTAATTATTAAATTTCCATCATATGAAAAAGCTTTAGAATGGTATCACTCTGATGAGTATAAGCCAGTTAAAGATATTCGTCTTCAAAACTCTGAAGGAAGCAATATAATTGTAAAAGGGATTTAAGGTACTAACCAGGTATCTTTATTGTTTACTAAATCAAATTTTGCTCTTCGATGACCTTTAGCGGCTAAATATAACCATTCTATTGATTTTATTTTGCACTGAATAACCGTAAAATTTTTGTAACCTTCTTCACTTTGTTCTTTAGTGTAATCAAAATTATCAAGCTCAGGTTTCAGTCCAGATGTAGGAGTATCAGACATAGTTCCTGGTCCTTTATCAACTAAATAACATTTTCTAGATATGTGTTGGGTTTTTGACCAAGATTCTTTAGTAACTTCGTTATTATGATTAATGGTACACTCTACTTTTAGCCTAACCTGAATTTTTTCATCTTTATCATAAAACAACATTGCTGCATTGTTGTTAGATTTTAATTTTCCAATTTTATCAGAACGAATATCGCTATGATACTGAACTAAGTTATTAGATTGATCTGATTTTCGAAGAACTACAATTCTACCATCTAAATCAGATTGGCTACCACATATAAATACAGGTATTCTGAAAGACGAGCTTCTGTCTTTGACAGCATTATTTAACATAGACCAAATTTTCTTTTTGATCTCTACAAAGTCCTCATAATAAGGAACGGTATCAGTCACAGATTATTTTTTCTTTTTTAATCGAGCAATAAGAGCAGAACTGTCCCAACGGTTACCACCCATTTCTTGTACCTCAGCGTAGTAGCCATCTATGATTTCTGTGATTGGCACAGGTGAACCATTTCTTTTTGCTTCTTCAATTGCAATTTTTAAATCTTTTCTCATCCAGTCAATTGCAAATCCATAATCAAACTTATCATCAGTCATAGTTCGATATCTATTTTCCATCTGCCAAGACTGTGCTGCACCTTTAGATATAGTTTCCATTACTTTATCCATATCTAAACCTGCGTTTATTCCAAAATTAATTGCTTCTGATAAACCTTGCACTGCTCCAGCTATACACATTTGGTTCATCATTTTAGTAAGCTGACCACTTCCACAGGATCCAATTAATTTTACTTTTTTACTGTAGCAATCAATTACTGGCTCTGCTTTTTTAAAAACTTCTTCATCACCACCAACCATTACAGTAAGTATTCCACCCTCCGCACCAGACTGACCTCCAGATATAGGTGCATCTAAAAATTCAAAACCTTTATCTTTTGCAGCTTTATATAATTCTCTGGATACTTCTGCAGATACAGTTGAGTTATCAATAAATATTGATCCAGCTTTTGCTGTGTTAAATAATCCATTCTCTCCTGTAGCTACTTCTCTTAAGTCATTATCGTTACCCACACATGTAAAAATAAAATCTGCACCTTCTGCTGCTTGAGCAGGAGTATCAGCCATTTTACCTTTGTATTCACCAATCCATTTTTCAGCTTTTGATTTTGTTCTATTAAAAACAGTTACATTGTGTCCGGCTTTTGATATATAACCAGCCATCGGGTAGCCCATAACCCCAAGACCTATGAAAGCAACATTACAAGTCATAATTTTTATCTATGTTTAAAAGTTTAAGTTTAAAAGTAATTTTATTTGGTTTTATTTTTACATTTTTTTCAAGTTTTGGACAGAGTTATTTTCTTGGTTTGTTTAACACTAGTATTAGAGAAGCTCTTTCTATATCTCATGGACAATTTGGTTCAATTTATGCTTCTGCAACTTTATGCAGTAGTTTTATTTTAATATGGGTTGGAAAAAAAATAGATGATTTTAGTGCAATTAAATTTGCATATTTTGTAATTATATCATTAAGCATATCTTCATTTATATTTTCTAAAATCAATTCAATAGTTTTTTTATTTTTAGCAATTTTTTTAATGAGGTTATTTGGTCAAGGGTTAATGTCTCATACTGCTAGTACTACAGTTTCAAGATATTTTGATAAATCAAGAGGAAAAGCATTAAGTACTTCTTGGCTAGGTTTGTCATTAGCAGAATTTATTTTACCAGTTTTAATAGTATATTTTTTGACATTCATACATTGGAGAGAGTTGTGGGTGGGATTTTCTTTAATTATTATTTTATTTCTACCTGTTGCTTCTATTTTTTTAATAAAAAATTTAAATATTAATTCTAGAGAGTCTGACAGTAATAATAATTCTCAAGAGGATACAATTAAACAATGGACTAGAGGAGAAGTATTAAAAGATTATAAGTTTTATATTATTTGTGGGAACTTATTGGCAATGCCATGGATTTTTACAGGCTTTGCAGTTTTTCAATCATTTGTTCAAATTTCTAAGGGATGGGGTCCATATGTGATAGCTCAATCTTTTATGGCCTATTCGATTTGTTCTGTTTTGACTTTATTTATAACTGGTATTTTAATTGATAAGTTTTCAAGCAGGAAATTATTAATTTTTACAAACATTCCAATGTTGATTGCAGCTTTAATATTGATAGTTTTTGATCACCCAATTGTTTCATTTATTTTCTTAGGATTGATGGGGATAACAAATGGTTTTGCAAATGTTTTAGGTACATCTACATGGGCAGAACTATATGGTGTAAGATTTATTGGAGGAATAAAGGCTATGACTTCTGCTCTTATGGTTTTCTCCACTGCTTTTGGAACTGCTTTGTATGGTTTTTTAATAGATAAAAATTTTACAATAGAACAAATTGCTACTTTTTCAGCAATATATGTTGGGTTTATGCTAGTGCTTTTATTCCTTATAAAAAATAAGCTAAATCCACATTATTTATAAAAAATATCCCTTGATTTTTTAAGACTCACTGTGTAGATACTGCGCATGGCAAGAGTAACAGTAGAAGACTGCATCGATAAAGTAGAAAGTCCTTATGAACTAGTTTTAGTAGCTAAAGAGAGAGCTACTCAACTTAATGCTGGTTTAGAACCAACAATAGATAGGGATAATGACAAAAATACAGTGATATCTTTAAGAGAAATTGCTGAAGAGAAAATTAAAGTATCAGATTTAACTGAAAGCGCAGTTTACAAACTTAGAAAACACGTTGAACAAGTTGATGACGGTGTAGAGGATGATGAAGATATAGGTGACGATTTTGAAAATCTTTACAAAGGAGAAATTTCAAAAAGTGGAACTCCAATTTTGCCATCAAAAAGAGCAAGAAAAACTCCAGAAAAAATTCAAGTATCAAAGGAAGATTTAGCTGAATTATCTGAAACAGCCACACCTGAAGTTGACGCTTCAGTTGGTCAAGAAACTATGAATGAACAAGGTGAAGTTTCATTAGATGAAGTTTCAGAATCAGAAAATCAAGAAGCAGATGTTGCTTCTGAAGATCCAGAAGCTTCAAACTCATAAAAAAATAATATAAAGTCTTAGTTTATGAATAGGTTAGTATCAGTTGCTCCTATGATGGACTGTACAGATCGTCATGAACGATATTTTCTCAGACTAATATCTAAAAATATACTTCTTTATACCGAAATGGTTGTCGATGAAGCAATCAAAAGAGGTGATAAAAAAAAATTACTAGAATTCAATATTAATGAAAAGCCAGTAGCACTTCAATTAGGCGGATCTTCTCCTAAGTTACTAGGTGAGGCAACAAAAGTTGGAGAAGATTTTGGTTACGATGAAATTAATTTAAACTTAGGATGTCCAAGTAGAAAAGTAGAAAAAAATAGATTTGGTGCTTGTTTGATGAAAGAGCCAAGCTTAGTTGCAGATTGTTTAAATGAGATGCAATCAAAAACAAAATTACCTGTAACGATAAAAACTAGAATTGGATATGATAGTGTCGAAGATTATGAAAATTTATACAATTTTATATCTACACTTAAATCCACAGGAGTTAAAACTTTTATTATTCATGCAAGAAAGGCTATGCTTGGTAAGTTTACACCTAAACAAAACCTAAACATACCACCTTTAAAATATGAGTTTGTTTATAAATTAAAAGAAGATTTTCCAAATGAAGAAATAATTATAAATGGAGGAATAACTTCTATTGATCAAATTAAACCACATTTAGAAAAAACAGATGGTGTTATGATTGGAAGAGCTGCTTATCACACACCTTATTTGTTAGCAGATATTGAGAAAGAAATTTTTAACAATGAGGATATTCCTAGTAGGCAAGATGTTGTTGAGCAGTTAATTCCTTATGTAAAAGATGAATTGAAAAAAGGAACTCGTTTAAATCAAATTATGAGACACACATTAGGTTTATTTCACGGTCAATCTGGTGCCAGCCATTGGAAAAGATATTTAAGTGAAAATATGTGTGTGAGAGATGCTGATGTAAAAAAAATTGATCACATAATGGATAAAATTAAATACAACAATGTTGATATGAGAGAAGGTCAATCTGCTTAGTTCAATCTTAGCAAATGAATATATCTATATAGTTTTATTAATGGTTTTGACTGCAATTCCAGTAGGATTTGTAGCTGGCCTTTTTGGTATTGGCGGTGGTTTAATAACAGTCCCGTTTCTTTATTACATATTTGGCAAACTTGGAATTGATCAAGCTTATATAATGCACTTAGCGGTAGGAACTTCTTTTGCAATAATAATTCCAACATCAATAGTTTCAGTTTTAACCCATAATAAATTTAATTCAGTCGATTTTAATGTAGTTAAAAGCTATGGTTTTTTTGTAGTTGCAGGAGTTGTTTTGGGAACAATATTTGCTGCAACTTTCAAAACAAAATCATTAGTACTTTTTTTTGCAATCGTAATCTTTTTTTTAGGAATTTATTTACTTACGATTAAAGAAAAGGAACAAAATGTAATATCTGAAATGAAATTGTATTTAAAAATAATACTTGGTGCGATTGTTGGATTTATTTCAGCTATAACAGGTATAGGTGGTGCTGTTATGAATGTGCCAATCCTTAAATTTTTCGGTTATTCAATTAATAAAGCAATTGGAAGTGCTGCAGCGATTGGTTTTTTAATTGCACTATTTGGTGCTACAGGTTTTTTTATTTCAGGAAGTTATTTAAAAACAAATTTACCATTTAGTATTGGATTTTTAAATGTACCAGCTTTTTTAATTTTCATTCCGATTACAACTTTTATGGCAAGAATAGGTGCAAGAACGGCTCACAGAATAGATAAAAATAAAATTAGTAAATTACTTGCTATTTTCTTACTATTCGTAGCAGTTAAGTTTTTCTACGAATATATTAAATTATAAGCATGTCGTTTAAGTTAAATAGGAAATTTTTAAAGACTTCACATTATCTTATTGATCTTAAATTATGCACTATTAGGTTAAACGATAACTCTAAATTTCCATGGATAATTCTAATTCCCAAAAGAAATAAGATTACCGACATAAGCGATCTCAATTCTAAAGATCAAACTCTGCTAATGAAGGAAATTGTTTATGCAAGTAAAGTAATGAAAAAAATATTTAAAACTTCAAAACTCAATGTAGAAAAAATTGGAAATATTGTTCCTCAGTTGCACATACATATTATCGCTAGAAGTAAAAAAGATAGTTCCTGGCCATTATCTGTATGGGTTGTTAAGGGAAAAAATTATCCAAAAACAGCTCTAAAAGTAATAATCAATAAATTAAGAAAAGCTCTGAATAAAAAGAGGTGACTTCAGTCTCCCTCCATCACCTCATCTAATTTTTTAAATGATTCTTTACAGTTTTATGAACACTTATTAGTTGAAAATTAACTTTATTAAGCACTAAATTTTTTGATCGTATTCGCCTATTTTCCCCGTTTTTTGAAGTAAATCGTCAATAAAATCAAAAATTTTCTTCTTTCTATTATCTGAGGTCGGGCTTTCAGTTACAATTACCAATGAAGGTTTATTAGATGATGCTCTTATCAATCCCCAAGATCCATCTTCAAAAGAAAATCTTACACCATTAACTGTAAGAACTTCAGTTATTACTTGATCATCAATTTTAGTTTTATTATTTTTTAATTGTTCTACTTTTTTAACTAATTCTTCAACTACTTGATATTTTTTTTCATCTTTACAGTATGGCGCCATCGTTGGTGTTTGAAAAGTATTTGGTAATTCATTAATTACTTCACTCATTTTTTTATTTTCATTATCTAACAAATGACAGACATGAATGGCTGAGTTTATTCCATCATCGTAACCATATCCTAAAGGCTGATTGAAAAAGAAATGACCACTTTTTTCAAAGCCTGCCAATGCCTTTTCAGTATTAACTTTACGTTTAATATGTGAATGACCTGTTTTCCAATAAATTGTTTCACAATTGTTTTCTAATAAAATTTTATCTTTTGCGTACAAACCTGTTGATTTTACATCTACAACAAATTTAGAATTTTTGTGTTTAGTAGATAAGTTTCTTGCTATTAGTAAACCGATTTTATCAGAGAATATTTCGTTACCTTCATTGTCAATAACACCAACTCGATCTCCATCACCATCAAAACCGAAACCTATATCAGCATTATTTTCTTTAACCGCTTTAGCAATTTCATGAAGCATTTCTAAATCTTCCGGATTAGGATTATATTTTGGAAAATTCCAGTCTAAGTTACAATCTAACTCGATCACTTCACACCCAATACCTCTTAAGATATCTGGTGCAAAAACACCTGCAGTTCCATTGCCACAAGCAACTACAGCTTTAATTTTTTTATTTATTTTGTTTTTATTAATTAGGTCATTTTTATAAATTTTATCGAAATCTTTTATTTCTTTTTCATTTCCATCACCTTTTGAAAACTTTTCACTCAATGTTATTTCTTTTAATTCTCTCATCTCTTCAGGCGCATGAGTTAAGCCTTTTTTGATACCCATTTTTACACCAGTCCAACCATTTTCATTATGACTTGCTGTAACCATAGCAACTGCATCTGCATCTAAATTAAATTGTGCAAAATAAACCATTGGAGATAATGACAAACCAATATCTTCTATATGACATCCTGTTGACTTTAATCCTTTTTTAAGTGAGGTTTTTATTTCTTCACTGTAAGATCGGTAATCATGTCCAACAATAATTCTTGGATTATCCTTTTTGGTATGATTTTTTATTTGTGTCCCAAGTCCTTTACCGAGATTCTCTATCCCTGCTGAGTTTATGTCTTTTTCATACAACCAACGGGCGTCATATTCTCTAAAACCATAAGGATCTATTTTTAAATTTTCGCTCATTTATCCACTACTTACTCTTTTTATGTTAATTTCTTTAAAAAAATTTTATTTTTTTATTGATAATCATATTGTCGCGTTCTATAAATGTTCCATTGATTAAACGTTTATTTAGTATACTTAATCAAAGCGCCTACAACATATAGTTGTTTTCGCAAAACTAAAATAATATAATAATAAATATGAACAAGATTCTATCTCTAGCCCTCAAGAAAGCTGTCTCCGAATATAGCCCAGAAGTTAAAGAAGTTTCAAAAGCTAATAAGCCTGATTTATTTTCTTTAAATAATGAAACAGAATTATTTCAAAACGATAAAGGTATAATAATTAAAATTGATCGTTCTAAAGATTCAAATCTTACTGATTTTGGTAAAGCAACTTTAAAAGATAGATACCTTGGTTTAAACGAATCTTATCAAGATTTATTTGCAAGAGTAGCAAGCACTTATGCTGATGATAATTTACATGCACAGAGAATTTATAATTACATAAGTAATCTTTGGTTTATGCCAGCAACACCAGTTTTATCAAACGGTGGAACCAAAAGAGGTTTACCTATTTCATGTTTTTTAAATGAAGCATCTGATAGCTTAGGTGGAATTTTAGATCTTTGGAGTGAGAATGTTTGGCTTGCTGCAAAGGGTGGAGGAATTGGAAGCTACTGGGGTAACCTAAGATCTATTGGAGAAAAAATTGGTAGAGTTGGAAAAACTTCAGGAATAATTCCTTTTATTAAAGTAATGGACTCTTTAACAATGGCAATTAGTCAAGGTTCATTAAGAAGAGGCTCTGCTGCTTGTTATCTTCCAATTGATCATCCTGAGATAGAAGAGTTTATTGAAATGAGAAGACCAACCGGTGGAGATCCAAATAGAAAAGCATTAAATTTACATCATGGTGTTTTAGTTTCAGATGCTTTCATGAGAGCAGTTGAAACAGATGAACAATGGGCATTAAAAAGTCCAGCAGACGGAACTGTTCAGCAAACTATTTCTGCAAGAAATTTATGGATAAGATTGTTAACAGCTAGAATTGAAACAGGTGAACCTTATATAATTTATATAGATACAGTTAACCGACAAATTCCTCAGCACCATAAGTTAGCAAATCTTACTGTTAAAACTTCTAACTTATGTAGTGAAATAACTCTTCCTACAGGAATTGATAAAGACGGAAGAGATAGAACAGCGGTGTGCTGTTTATCATCTTTAAATTTAGAAAAATATGAAGAATGGAAAGATGATCCAGATATGATTAGTGATGTAATGAGATTTTTGGATAATGTGTTATCTGATTTCATTAATAAAGCTCCTGAACAATTTAAAGATGCCAAATATTCTGCTGAAAGAGAGAGAAGTGTTGGTTTGGGTGTGATGGGTTTCCATTCTTTCTTACAGAAAAATAGAATTCCACTTGAGTCTGTAATGGCAAAATCATGGAATAAAAAAATATTTAAAAACATTCACGAAAAAGTTAATCAAGCTTCTAAAGATTTAGCTGAAGAAAGAGGAGCGTGTCCTGATGCTGCAGAGTATGGTTATCAAGAAAGATTTTCTAATAAAACTGCAATTGCACCAACAGCATCAATTTCTATTATTTGTGGAGGAGCTTCCCCAGGAGTAGAGCCTATTGCAGCAAATAGTTATACTCATAAAACTTTATCTGGTTCATTCAATGTGAGAAACAGATATCTTGAAGAAATACTTGAAAGTCACGGTAAAAATGATGAGGAAACCTGGTCTAGTATTACTACAAACCAGGGCTCAGTTAACCATTTAGACTTTTTAACTGATTTAGAAAAAGATGTATTTAAAACTGCATTTGAACTTAACCAAAGCTGGATAATTGAATTGAGTGGAGATAGAACTCCTTTTATTTCACAAGCTCAATCAGTTAACTTATTTTTACCTGCAGATGTTCACAAAAAAGAATTACATAAAATTCATTTTGATGCGTGGAAGAAAGGTTTAAAGAGCCTTTACTATTGTAGATCAAAATCAATTCAAAGAGCTGAGAATGTTAACGACTCTAAGTCAACAGACATCATGGCTAATGTGTATAAAAATAAATCAACCGAAAATAGTGAACCAGAGTACGAGGAGTGTTTATCATGTCAGTAGCAGAAAAAGTTAAGTCAGAAATTATTCAACCACAAAAAAACAATAATGGATTGCTTGTTGCAAACCCAGTTTACAAACCTTTCAGATATCCATGGTGCTATGATGCATGGTTAACACAACAAAGAATTCACTGGTTACCAGAAGAAGTTCCACTTGGAGATGATGTGAGAGATTGGCAAAAAAATCTTTCAACTTCAGAAAAAAATCTATTAACACAAATTTTTAGATTTTTTACTCAAGCAGATGTCGAAGTTAGCAACTGTTATATAAGACATTACATGAATGTATTTAAACCAACTGAAGTATTAATGATGATGTCTTCTTTTGCTTCAATGGAAACTGTTCACATTGCTGCTTACTCACATTTGTTAGATACAATTGGTATGCCAGAGTCTGAGTATTCAGCATTCATGAAGTACAAAGAAATGAAAGATAAATACGATTACATGCAAGGTTTTGATGTTAAATCAAATCATGATATTGCAAAAACAATTGCTGTATTTAGTGCTTTCACAGAAGGTCTTCAGTTATTTGCAAGTTTTGCAATTTTGTTAAACTTCCCAAGACATAACAAGATGAAAGGAATGGGTCAGATTGTTACTTGGTCTGTGAGAGATGAGACATTGCATTGCAATTCGATGATCAGATTATTTAAAGATTTCATTAAAGAAAATCCTGAAACATGGACACCTCAATTGAAAAAAGAAATTTACGAAGCTTGCAGAACAATTGTTGAGCATGAAGATGCTTTTATTGATTTGGCTTTTCAAATGGGTCCTATGGAAGGTTTGACTGCAGATGATATTAAAAAATATATTCGATTTATTGCAAATAGAAGATTAGATCAATTAGGATTAGAAGCGATCTATGACATTGATAAAAATCCATTAACTTGGTTAGATACAATGTTAAATGCTGTAGAGCACATGAACTTCTTTGAAGGAAGAGCTACAGAATATTCTAAAGCATCAACCCAAGGAACTTGGGCAGAAGCATTTAGTTAATAAATATAACAGTATTATCTGTAATTTAATTCCATTACTTTTCGATGCTTGCTACCTTTATATTTAGCAAGCGGTCGAATAAGTTTGTTGGCAGCATGTTGTTCCATAATATGTGCTGACCAACCAGTAATTCTAGAAATAACAAATATAGGTGTGAAAAAATCTGTGTCAAAACCCATTAAATGATACATCGGACCAGTAGGGTAATCGACATTAGGGTGGATATTTTTCTTTTTGATCATTACTTTTTCAACGATGTCATAAATCTTTTCAAACTTTTTATCTTTTTTAAGTTTAGCAACTTTACCAAAATAATTTCTCATAGTTGGAACTCTAGAATCTCCTGATTTATAAACTCTATGACCAAAGCCCATAACTACTTCTTTATTTTTAAGAGCGTTATTAATCCATTTTAGAGCATATTCTGGTTTTTTAATTCTGTTCATCATGTGCATTACCTCTTCATTTGCACCACCATGCAATGGACCTTTCAAACTAGCAATTGCACCAGTTATTGCTCCATGAATATCAGATAAACTACTTGTAATTGTTCTAGCAGTAAAAGTTGAAACATTGAAACTATGTTCAGCGTACAATATTAGAGAAACATCAAATGCTTTAACAATTTCTTTTTGAGGCACTTTTCCAAAACACATATAGAAAAAGTTTTCTGCAAAAGTTAAATTCTTTTTAGGTTTAATTATTTTTTTACCACTTCTAATTCTGTAAAAAGCAGCAAGAGCAGTAGGAGTTTTTGCAAAAATTCTTAATGCTTTTCGCATATTGGCTTCTGGAGTAGAGTTAGATGTTTCTTTATCTTCTAATCCCATTACACTAACAGCTGTTCTTGCAACATCCATCGGATGAGATTTTTTTGGCATGTGTTTTATAATTTCATATAAATTTTTTGTAAGCTCTCTATTATTTCTCTCCTCTTTTTCAAATTGTCTTAATTGAATAGTGTTAGGTAGATCTTTGTTTAAAATTAAATAAGCGACTTCCTCAAATCTGCAATATTCACATAAATCTTGAGCAGCATAACCTCTATATGTCAGAGAGTTAATCTCCGGCATAACTTTTGAAACTTCAGTTTCATCTACAACAATTCCAAGTAAACCTTTTTTAATATCATCACTCATTATTCATGTCCTTCTGTACTAAAATTATAAATTTTTTCATCTAAAGAATTGTATTTTTCGTATTCTACCAATTCATACAATCTTTTTCTTGTCTGCATCTTATCTATTATATTATTTTGATGTCCATTTGCATAAATGTCTCTTAATCCATCTTCAACATTTTTCATTGCTAGCCTTTGTGTAGTTACTGGATATATAACAATATTATAGCCAAGGTTTTCTAACTCCTTATAATTAAATAACTTGGATTTACCAAATTCTGTCATATTAGCTAACAAATAACATGAAAGTTCTTTTCTTACTTTTTCAAAATCTTTTTCATCATGTAAAGCTTCAGGAAATATAATTTCAGCTCCAGCATCAATATACGCTTTACATCTATCAATCATTTTATCAATTCCCTCAACACTTTTTGCGTCTGAACGTGCTATAATCTTAAAATTTTGATCTTTTTTTGTAGCCACACATTCTTTTATTTTTGAAACCATGGCCTCTGTTGAAACAAGTTCTTTATTATCTAGATGCCCGCATCTTTTTCTTTCAATTTGATCTTCCAAATGAACACCAGTTAATCCAAACTCTTCAAAAGTCTCTATAGTTTCTTTACAAGATTTAAATCCTGTATCTATATCAACTATTGTTGGAAGATTTGTTACCCTAGATATTAAATAAGATCTGGTACTCACATCTTGAAGTGTTGTTAAACCAATATCAGGAAAACCAAGATCATTAGCCATAACACCTCCTGATACGTAAACTGCATCATAACCAATTTCCTCAATCAATTTAGCTGTTAGAGGATTGTAAGCTCCAGGAACCCTCAGAATTTTATTTGATTTAAGTTTTTGGTCAAAATCTATTCTTTTTTGGCTTGGTTCTTTTTCAACAAAGTGCATTAAAAAATTCCTTTTTTCAAATTTCTTTTTAACTTACTTTTTTTAATCTCAATATTTAGTTTATCTAATTGTCCAGCTTTTAAGTTTTTTAGATTTTGAACATTTCTTAAAAAACGATCACTCTCTTTTTTATCTAAAATGCCATCTGTTAGAGTTAAAAATTTATTTATATAATTCTCTCTTTTAAATGGTCTTGCTCCATATGGATGAGCATCAGCTTTATCTAGTTCCTCAGTTACTTTTTTCCCATTGTTCAGTGTAACAACAACTTTTGCTCCAAAAGATTTCTTTTTTGGATCTGGATCATGATATTTTTTTGTCCATTTTTTATCTTCATAGGTTGTTATTGAATTCCATATCTTAATAGTACTTTTTCTATTAGCTCTTGATTTTGTATAAGATTTTACATGATGCCAATCACCATCTTCTAGAGCGACTGCAAAAATATACATTATAGAATGATCCAATGTTTCTCTACTTGCATTTGGATCCATTTTTTGTGGATCATTTGCACCTGTTCCAATTACATAATGTGTATGATGACTAGTATGAATATCTATTTTTTTGATTTGATTTAAATTTGGTATTTTAGTTTTTAATTTCTTTGCAAGATCTATTAAAGCCTGAGATTGATACTCTGCAGAATATTCTTTTGTATAAGTTTCTAATATAGCTTTTTTAGTTTCTCCTTTTTTAGGTAATGGAACTTTATATTTTGCTTTTTTTCCATCAAGTATCCTTGCAATTACACTATCTTCACCTTCATAAATTGGACTTGGAGCACCTTCACCTCTCATAACTCTATCAACAGCTTCTATGGCTAGTTTCCCTGCATGTGCAGGTGCGTATGCTTTCCAGCTAGATATTTCTCCTTTTCTAGATTGTCTTGTAGAAATAGTTGTATGTAGTGCTTGCTGAACTGCTTGATAAATTGTTTCAGTATTTAATTTTAACATTGATCCTAAGCCTGCAGCAACACTTGGACCAAGGTGAGCAATGTGATCTACTTTATGTTTATGTAAACAAATCCCTTTAACTAAATTTACTTGAACTTCGTATGCCGTAATAATACCTCTTAATAAATCTAAACCACTCTTTTTATTTTGTTGAGCCACACTTAATAGTGGGGGAATATTGTCACCAGGATGACTATAATCTGCAGCTAAAAAAGTGTCATGAAAATCAAGTTCTCTTACAGCAGTTCCATTTGACCAGGCTGCCCATTCACAATCAAATTTTAGTTTTGAATTAACTCCAAAAAGAGTTGCTCCATTTTTTCTAGAATGCTTCAAAGCCATCTCTCTTGATGAAATAACGGGTTTTCTATTTAAAGAAGCAATAGCAACTGAGGCATTGTCAATAATTCTATTGATTACCATTTCAATTGCTTCTTTGTTTAGTTTAGAGTTATCACTTGCAATTTCTGCAATTTTCCAGGCAAGTTGTTTTTTCTTGGGTAAATGAATTTTAGATGGAAAAACTTTAACTGTATGTAGTAACAAAATAACTCCTTATAAGTAATTTTGTTTTAATAGCTAAAATAAATTAATCAATATTAAAGATATTCAGTTATGATTTTTTCTATACCAACATAATCTTTTATTAGGTGATTATGGTAGATTTCGTCAGATTTTTTTTCAGTATATCCATACTTTAACAATATCATTGGAATATCAGCTGCTTTCGCTGAGTTTGCATCAGTTTCGCTATCTCCAATCATAATAGATTTTTTTAAATCACCATCTAGAATTTCTATAACTGTAGTTAAGTGTCTAGGATCAGGCTTACAATAATCAAATGTATTGTGCCCCGCTACATATTCAAAATAATCATAAATGCCAATTTTTTTTAAAAGATCAACAGCAAGATGCTCAGTTTTGTTAGTACAAACAGCCATTGAGATATTTTCATTTTTACACCAATTTAAAAAATCTTTTACCCCATTTATTAAAGTACTTTTATTATAAATATTTTTTCCATAGAAAGACAAAAATTCATCAGTCATTTCGTTTTGAATTTTTTCATCAAACCATTTCCATTTTCCATATGATTTTTGCATCATCGCCTTAGCCCCTTGTCCAACTGCATTTTTTAATTCAACAATAGTTTTTGTTGGATAACCAAACTTTTTCATCACATGATTATGAGCAAGTATTAAATCTGGTGCTGTATCTACTAGAGTGCCATCTAAATCAAACAATACTGTAAATTTTTGTTTCATATCAAAAGTATTTTAAAGAAATAATTTGTGAATTAATAAAGATATATACTTAATGTAAAGAAAATCTAGATGAATCAACCAATAAATCATAATAATCAAAATAAACTTCGAAATAAATTTTTAAAAGCCGGTGTTAAAATGACAGGTCCAGAAACTATTTTTTTTTCAAATGATACAAAAATTGGAAAAGGAGTTGTAATTGAACCATATGTAGTAATTGGATCTAAAGTTAAAATTGGAGATAATGTAATTATAAAATCATTTTCACATCTTGAGTCCTGTAAAATTGAAAATAAAGTTGAGATAGGCCCTTACGCAAGAATTAGACCAGACACAATTCTTAAAGAAGGTTCAAAAGTAGGTAATTTTGTAGAAATTAAAAAATCAACTGTTGGAAACAAATCAAAAATTAATCATTTATCTTATGTTGGAGACAGTGATATTGGTAAGATGGCAAATATTGGTGCAGGAACAATTACTTGTAATTATGACGGTGTAAAAAAAAGTAAGACAGTAATTAAGGATAAAGTATTCATAGGATCAAATTCATCTCTAGTAGCACCTGTAAAAATTGACAAAGAAAGTATTGTTGGTGCAGGATCTGTAATAACAAAAAATGTTAAAAAAAAATCTCTAGCACTAACCAGATCTGTACAAGTGGAAATTAAAAATTATAAAAGAAAGACAAAATAAATTATGTGTGGAATTATAGGAATATCTAGCAATAAATCTGTTTCTGCAAATATAATAAATTCTTTAAAAAAACTTGAATATAGAGGTTATGACTCTGCTGGGGTTGCAACTTTATTTGATGGTCAGTTAAATGAAGTTAAATCTGAAGGAAGAGTTGATAATTTAGAAAAAAACTTTGATCTAAAATCTTTAAATGGAAATATAGGGATAGGCCATGTCAGATGGGCTACTCATGGAGTTCCAAATAGTATTAATGCCCACCCGCATTCATCAGACAGTGTATCAGTTGTTCATAATGGAATAATAGAGAATTCAACAATTCTTAAAAAACATTTAATTAACAAAGGTCATACGTTTAAATCTCAGACTGATACCGAGGTGATAGTTCATTTAATTACAGAAAATTTAAAAACTATGGAACTTGAAGAGGCAATAACCAAAACTTTAAAACAACTTCATGGAAGTTTTGCATTAGGTATAATTTTTAAAGATATGTCTGATTTGATTGTAGGGGCGAGAAGAGGATCACCATTAGCTGTTGGTTATGGTCCTAATGAAAATTACTTAGGGTCAGACTCTTATGCTTTAAAATCAATGACAAATAAAATTACTTATCTTGATGATGGAGAGTTCTGTATTGTTAAAAAAGATCAAGTTCATTTTTATAATGAGGTTGGCAAGAAAATTAATAAAAAAATTTTAGAATTATCATCTAATGAGTCAAGTTATGACAAAGGTGACTTTAAACACTTTATGGCCAAAGAAATAGAAGAGCAGCCTGTAACAATTAAAACAGGAATTAAAGAGTATTTAGATAGCGTAAATAATGAGATAAATATTTTCAATTTTCCTTGGAAAATTAACGAAATTAAATCAGTTACTTTAATTGGCTGCGGCACTGCTTACCATTCTTGTTTAATGGCTAAATATTGGTTTGAAGAATTAACATCTTTAGATGTAAATATCGATATAGCTTCAGAGTTTAGATATAGAAAAAATAGATTTAAAAAGGATAGTTTATATATTTTTGTTTCACAATCAGGTGAGACTGCGGATACTTATGCAGCTTTAGATCTTTGTAACAAAAATAATATGAAAACATGTGCTGTAGTTAATGTAATTGAAAGTTCTATAGCAAGAGACTCAAATTTTGTTTTGCCAATTCATTGTGGACCCGAAATTGGGGTTGCGTCTACAAAAGCTTTTTTAGGTCAAATACTTGTTTTATATATTTTAGCTTTAAAAATTGGATCTTTGTCTGGTGAAATTGATAAAAAAAATTATCAAGAAAAAATTAAAGATCTTAAAAACTTACCAAGCTTAATAGAAAAAACTTTATTAATAGATAATGATATTCAAGCAATATCTTCAACATTCAATGAAGCTAAAGGATCTATGTTTCTTGGAAGAGGTTTCTCTTTCCCAATAGCTTTGGAAGGAGCATTGAAACTAAAAGAATTATCTTACGTTCACGCTGAGGGTTATCCTGCGGGAGAAATGAAACATGGACCACTAGCGCTGATAGAGGAAGGAATGCCAGTAGTGGTTTTAGCTCCAAGAGACAATTACTATAAAAAAACAATTTCTAACATGCAGGAAGTTATAGCAAGAGGTGCCAAAGTACTTTTAATTACAAACAAGAGCAAGGATGAAATTGTTTCAGAGAATATTTGGGAAACTATTGAAGTTGAAAATACCAATGATGATCTATTGCCATTCCTTTTAACAATTCCACTACAAAAGCTTGCTTATTATTCAGCTTTGAAAATGGGTTATGATATAGATAAGCCAAGAAACTTAGCTAAATCCGTCACAGTTGAATAAAGTTTAAACTCTGCTAAAACACCCCTAGGTTGAATATGAAAAATTGGAAAAAAAATAGTTGGAGAAAATATCCGGTTAAACACATACCGGAATATCCAGATAAAAAAGAACTTAATAAAGTTTTAGATAAAATTGGAACTTTTCCTCCTTTAGTATTTGCTGGAGAGACTAGGCACTTAAAAGATCAATTAGCTGATGTTGTAGATGGAAAAGCATTTTTACTTCAGGGTGGAGATTGTGCAGAAAGTTTTGCTGAATTTAACCCTGATAATTTAAGAGATACATTTAAATTAATTTTACAAATGTCTTTAGTTTTAACTTATTCAGCTTCATTACCGGTCGTTAAAGTTGGAAGAATTGCTGGTCAATTTTCAAAACCAAGAAGTTCTCCAGTTGAAAATAAAGATGGTGTGGAGCTTCCTAGTTATTTAGGTGATAACATAAATGGAATGGAATTTACCGAAAAAGCGAGAATTCCTGACCCAAAAAGATTATTTAAAGCTTATTCTCAGTCAGCGTCAACCCTTAACCTTATAAGAGCATTTTCAAAAGGAGGTTTTGCAGATTTGAACAAAGTTCATTTATGGAATTTAGGCTACATTAAAAAAAGTCCAGAAGCAAAAAAATTTAAAGATTTAGAGGATAAAATTGCAGATGCCATAGCATTTATGAGAGCGTGTGGAATTACATCAGATTTTAACAATAGATTATACACTGTGAATTTTTGGACTTCACACGAAGCGTTATTGTTACCTTTTGAAGAAGCAATGACCAGAACAGACTCTACTACAGGTGAGAACCATGATACTTCAGCTCATTTTGTATGGATAGGAGACAGAACAAGACAGCTTGATGGAGGACATGTAGAGTTTTGTAGAGGGATTGAAAATCCTATAGGTATTAAATGTGGACCAACTTTAAAACCAGATGATTTGATCAATCTTTGTAACAGAATCAATCCAAAAAACGAAAAAGGTAAGATAACTTTAATTTCAAGATTTGGAGCAGATAATGTTTCAAAATTTTTACCAAAATTAATTAGAGCAATAAAAAAAGAAGGATTGAATGTAATTTGGTCTTGTGACCCATGTCATGGAAATACAATTAAAGCTGCAACAGGTTTCAAAACTAGACCATTCAACAGTGTACTAAATGAAGTAAAAAATGTTTTTGCATGTCACCAAAGTGAAGGAAGTTATGCAGGAGGTCTTCATATTGAGTTAACTGGTCAAGATGTAACTGAATGTATTGGGGGAGCACAAAAAATTTCTGAAGAAGATCTTTCATCAAGATATCATACTCATTGTGATCCTAGGTTGAATGCTAATCAAGCTTTAGAATTAGCTTTTATGATTTCAGATGAGATTAAAAAGAATAGCTCATATTCTAAAAATGCAGATAGAGCGGCATCTTAAGACATTGTAAAATCTCTATAATAAAATATTTTATAAAATATGAACGTCTCTGAAAAAGTTAAGTTTATATCTAGTTGGATTAAAAACTATGTAGACAATATGCCTTCAAAGGCCGAGTCTCTTGTTATAGGAATATCCGGAGGTATTGATTCATCCGTTTCTAGCACCTTAAGTGCTATGACGGGTTTAAAAACAATAGTTTTGTCGATGCCAATTAAACAAAAATCACATCAACATGATCTAAGTTTAAAACATCAGGAATGGTTAGTAAAAAATTTTAAAAATGTTGAAGCGCATACAATTAATTTAGATGAATTGTTTTTGGCATTTAGCTCAAGTTTATCTAAATTTGAAAATGAGCATGGAATGGCAAATTCTAGAGCAAGATTAAGAATGACTACTCTTTACCAAGTTGCTGCAGCTAATAAAGGAATAGTGGTTGGAACTGGCAACAAGGTTGAAGACTTTGGTGTAGGATTTTACACAAAATACGGAGATGGAGGCGTAGATATTTCTCCGATAGCAGATTGTAATAAAACTCAGGTTTGGGAACTCGGCAAAGAACTTGGTATATTAAATGAAATTATTGAAGCAGCACCTACTGATGGTTTGTGGGATGACGGTAGAACAGATGAAGGTCAGCTTGGGTTAAAATATGAAGAACTTGAGGAAGCTATGGATAATCCTAAATCTTCCAATAGAGCAAAATACGAAACCATTAGAAAACAAAATTTGCATAAAATGGAGCCTATTCCAGTATGCAAAATTCCAAATTAATCAAATAGATTCACAAATCTATAATTTAAGTATATTTCTAAAATTATGAGTAATGATATTTTTTTAACAAACAATCTTACAAACAAAAAAGAAAAATTTGTTCCAATAGATGAACAAAATATAAGAATGTATGTTTGTGGACCAACAGTTTATGATGATCCTCATATTGGAAATGCAAGACCAATAGTTGTTTTTGATATCCTTTATAAAATTTTTAAGAAAAAATATTCAAAAGTTACTTATGTTAGAAATATTACAGATGTAGATGATAAAATTATTAAATCTTCAAAAGAAAATAACATCTCAATTTCAGAGTTAACAAATAAAGTTACGGAAAGTTTTGGTGAAGATTGTAATTATTTAAATTGTGAAATACCAACTCATCAACCTAAAGCAACCGAAAATATTGATTTGATGATTGAAATGGTTTCTGAATTAATCAAAAAAGGTTTTGCTTATGAGAATAACAACCATGTTTATTTTGAGGTTAAAAAGTTCAATGATTATGGTCAGCTATCAAACAAAAAACTAGAAGACCTAATTGCTGGATCAAGAATTGAAATAAGTGAAAATAAAAAAAATTCAGAAGATTTTGTTTTATGGAAGCCATCAGCAAGTGATGAACCTTCTTGGGATTCTCCATGGGGAAAAGGAAGACCTGGATGGCATTTAGAATGTTCAGCAATGTCAAAAAAATTTTTAGGAGATGAGTTTGATGTTCATGGAGGTGGTATTGATTTAATATTTCCCCATCATGAAAATGAAATAGCGCAATCAAGATGTGCTAATAGTACAAAAGTATTTGCTAATTTTTGGTTGCACAATGCTTTTATTACTATGTCCAATGAGAAGATGGCAAAATCTCAAGGTAACATTTTAAAAATAAAAGATTTTAGAAATAAGATAAGTGGCCAGGTTTTAAGATTAGCTTTAATGAGTGCGCATTATAAACAACCATTAGATTGGAATGATAAACTTTTAGAAGATTGTCAAAATACTATTAATAAATGGTACAATGTTTATGTAGATAGTAAAAATTATGCAGATATCTCGGATGAAATTCGTCAACCTCTGTATGATGATTTAAACACACCAGGTTACATAGCAAATTTACACAAATTATATGAAAAAGCACTAAAAGGTAATGACAATGATAAAGCTTTATTTGTTTCTGCTTGTCAGTTCGTAGGACTTTTAAACCAAAATAAAGATGAGTGGTTAAGTTTCAAAATGAGCAAAGCTTCTATTTCAGAAAAAGAAATTTTGCAGAAAATTGACGAAAGAAACAAAGCTAGAGAGAACAAAAATTACGAGGAAGCTGACAAAATTAGAAATGAGCTTTTAGACAAAGGTGTTTTAATAGAAGATAAAGATGGTAAAACGACTTGGAAATTTAAATGAGTAAAGAACAACTTTATATTTTTGATACAACATTACGCGATGGTGCACAGACGCAAGGTGTTGATTTTTCCATTGATGATAAGAAGAAAATTTCATCAGCATTAGATATGATGGGTGTTGATTACGTAGAAGGAGGTTGGCCAGGCGCCAATCCAACAGATACAGAATTTTTTAATAAAGATCATAATTTTAAATCAGCAAAATTAACTGCATTTGGCATGACAAAAAAATCAGAACATAGTGCTGAAAATGATCCAATGTTATCATCATTAATTAATTCAAAAAGCTCAGCGGTTTGTTTATTTGGAAAATCATGGGATTTCCAAGTTAAAGTTGCCTTAGGAATTACTAATGAACAAAATTTAATCAACATAAGCGAAAGTACGAAGCATATTGTTAAATCAGGTAAAGAATTTATGTTTGATGCAGAACATTTCTTTGATGGTTATAAATCTAATCCAGAGTATGCATTGTCATGTTTGAAAGCTGCTTATGATAATGGAGCTAGATGGATTGTATTGTGTGATACTAACGGCGGAACACTTCCACATGAAATTTCTAAAATTGTAACTGAAGTAAGCAAATATATTCCAGGAAATAACTTAGGAATACACGCTCATAATGATACTGAAAATGCAGTAGCAAATAGTCTTGCTGCAGTTCAAGCAGGAGCAAGACAGGTTCAAGGAACTATAAATGGATTAGGAGAAAGATGTGGTAACGCAAATTTAATGTCTTTAATACCTTCATTTTTTTTAAAGAAAGATTTTTCAGACAAATTTGAACTTAGTATTAAAAGAGAAAATTTGAAAAATTTAACTCAATGCTCAAGATTGCTAGATGAAATATTAAATAGAAAACCTAATAAACATTTGCCTTATGTTGGTGCCTCAGCTTTCTCACATAAAGGTGGCATGCATGTATCTGCAGTTCAAAAGGACCCTAAAACTTATGAGCATATAAATCCTGAAGAGGTTGGAAATTCTAGAAATATTGTAGTTTCAGATCAATCAGGACAATCAAACATAATGTCTAGATTAAATTCAATTGGAATTAACGTTGAAAAAAGTGACCCAAAAATTAAAAAACTTTTAGATGAAGTTAAAGATAGAGAATTCATTGGTTATAGTTACGATGGTGCTGACGCGTCTTTTGAATTATTAGCTAGAAGACTAATGGGTGAAATACCAAGATATATTTCAATCAATGAATACGATGTTTCTGTAAAGAAAGATAAAACTGGAGAGATTATATCATATGCTAAAGCTCAATTAGAAGTGGACGGAGACAAAATTTTATGTGAAGGGCAAGGAAATGGACCTGTTAACGCTTTAGATAATGCAATTAGAAAGAATGTAAATAAGCTTGCAAAATATTCAGAGTATTTGAAAGATTTAAGGCTTGTTGATTATAAAGTTAGAATTTTAAATACAGGTACAGAAGCAGTTACAAGAGTTAGTATTGAAAGCACAGATGCAAAAGGAGTGAACTGGTTCACAATTGGAGTATCACCTAATATAATTGATGCTTCATTCAAGGCTTTAGTGGATAGTTTAGATTATAAATTATATAAGGATAAAGCGCCTGGAAGTTTATAAAAATGAAAATTAAAAAATTTTCAGAAAAACCATCAGATATCGATAGTAGAATAGGAGCAAAGCCTATAGTTTGTTATCCAAATACCACTATTGAAGATAAAAATTTAAGTATTTTGCATTCAGCAAGAGAGCATTTGGTTAAAAAAAATGAAGTAATCATACCTCCAAGAGACGCGAAAACATTTGAGGTTAAATTTGGGGAGTTTTTCAGAATTGAAAGTGTCGATGGCCCACAGGTAGGAGATCTAAATTTATTTAATTTAAATAATCTAGAGGAAAAATTTTATTCAGGAAAAACAAGAGCTTTATATGGAACCCATCTCTCTGTTGGAGACAAAATGTTTAGTAGTTTTCCATATCTAAGGTCTTTGGCTACAATAACTTGGGATACTTTGGATTGGTATGATTATGATAAAGACGGTGGTTCTGTTCATGATGTAATTGGTACTAGATGTGATCCTTATACTTCTAAACTTTTAAGTGATAATGATTACCACTATTGCTGTCATTCAAATTTAACAAGAGCATTAGTTAAAGAAAAAAATGTTCAATTAGATTATGCAGAAAAAATAGTTCATGATGTATTAAATGTATTTATGCTTACTGGTTTTACTAATGATACTAAACAATACTTTATGAAAGCTAGTCCAGTTAGACCAGGGGATTACCTAGAGTTTTTTGCTGAAACAGATATATTAGGAGCTCTTTCTGCTTGTCCAGGAGGAGATTGTGGATCAGAACACTCTTCTGATGTTGCAAAATGTTATCCTTTAAAAGTTACTATTTGGTCAGTAGATCCTAAATATTTAAACAATATCAAACCTTCTGTTACTTCTAACTACAACAGAAATCATGGCATTGATTAATGTCAGTTAATAATATTTCTTTCATTTTACATAAGCCTCAGCTTTCAGAAAACATTGGAGCTTGCGCAAGAGGAATGAAAAATTTTAATTTTCAGAAATTAGTTGTTGTAGATCCTAAACCAATATTTCCTAACGATAAAATTTTAGCAACTTCTGTTGGTGCAAAAAATATTATTAATAAAGCAAAGAGTTATGAAAATTTGGAGAAGTCTTTAAAGGATATTGATATAGTTATTGCAACATCCGCGAGATTTAGAAACAAAAACATAAAGCATATTCAATTAGAAGATTTAAAAAAAATTAATTATAAAAAAAAGATAGCTTTCCTATTTGGATCAGAAGCTTCAGGTTTATCCAATAATGAAATTAGTTATGCCAATTATACCCTTCAAATTCCAACAAATCCTGATTTTAAGTCATTAAACCTCTCTCATAGTTTGATAATCATTGCTCAATATGTATCAAGTATTCTTTATTCAAAAGTGTCCTCTTTTAATAAATCAAATAAGGTAAAATCTGCTTCAAAAAAAGATATTGTTGCTATGGCTAATTTATGTATCCAGAATCTGGAGGAGATTAATTTCTTCAAATCAAAAGAGAAGAAGCCAATAATGCTTGAAAACTTAAGAAATATCTTTTACAGAATGGAATTATCAGCTAAAGAAACGCGTATTTTATCGGGTGTATTTGCTAGTTTAGGTAAAAAACGTTGATTGACAAAAGTAAGAGTAAGTTTATAAAGCCCACTATTAAATGACAAAAAGATTAAACTCTAAACATAAAGTAGACAGAAGATTAAAAGTTAACCTATGGGGTAGACCAAAAAGTCCTTTTAATACTAGAGCATATGCACCTGGTCAACATGGTCAAACAAAAACATCTAAGCCTTCAGATTATGGAATTCAGCTACAAGCTAAGCAAAAGTTAAAAGCATATTACGGAAATATTAACGAAAAACAGTTTAGAAATATTTACAAAAAAGCAGTTATGCTTAAGGGTGATACAGGTGAAAATTTAATCGGTCTTTTAGAGAGAAGACTAGATGCTATTATTTATAGAGCAAAGTTTGCAACTACTATTTTTTCAGCTAGACAATTAATCAATCACGGTCATGTTAGAGTAAATAGCAAGAAAGTTAATATTGGAAGCTATTCAGTAAAAGAAGAGGACACAATTGAAATTAGAGATAAATCTAAACAATTAGCAATTATTGATATCGCTCTAGCAAATAAAGAAAGAGAGACACCAGAATACATCCAAATGGATGAAAAGAACAAAAAATTGAAATTTGTAAGAATTCCTAAATTTGAAGAAGTTCCTTATCCAGTAATAATGGAACCTAATCTTGTAATTGAATACTACTCTAGATAATTTCTAAATTTAATTTTTAAAGTTAATACCTTTATCCTCAAGAACTTTTTTAAGTTCTCCGTTTTCGTACATTTCTTTTACGATATCACATCCACCAACAAATTCTTTTTTAATATACAATTGAGGAATTGTTGGCCAATCACTGTAAACTTTAATACCTTCTCTAATGTTTTGATCTTCTAAAACATTTACTCCTTTAAAATTTACTTCAAGAATTTTTAACATGTTTGAAACAGCCATTGAAAAACCACACTGTGGAGCATCTGGAGTTCCTTTCATAAATAAACAAACATCATTGTTGTCTATATGATTTTGAATTATATTTTTTGTATTATCGTCCATTATTGCTCCTTTGTTTTAATTGCTAGGGCATGTAATTCATTTCCCATACGTCCTTTTAGAGAATTATATACCATTTTATGTTGTTCAATTTTACTTTTTCCTGAAAATTGAGAAGAAGTCACAGTCGCTGAATAATGATTTCCATCACCTGCTAAATCTTGTATCTCTACAACAGCATCAGGCATTGCTTCTATAATTAAACTCTCAATTTCTTTTAAATCCATTGCCATTAGTTACTCATATAATTTGTAAGCCACTTTGTATTTGAACTTGTTAATTCGTCAATTGTAACTTTTGTCTTATCATCAAAATATAGTTCATTTTCACCGATTGTACCAAGTTCGTCAAAATGAACAGCGTTTTTATTTAATATATCTGTGACTTTTTTTAAATCTTTTTTACTAACCTCAATAATGTAACGCCCTTGATCTTCACCAAAGAAATATTCCAATTCATTAATTAAATATTTTGGTTTATTTAAATTTATTCCTTTATTACCTTTGATGCACATTTTGGCTACCGCTGTAATAATTCCACCTAAAGAAACATCATGAGCACTTTTGATCAGATTACTTTCGATAAGTTTCAATACAGTTTCTCCATTATTTTTTTCATTAAATAAATTTATTTCAGGAGGAGGACCATTTTTTTCATCTAATATATTCCTTGCAAATAAAGTTTGATCTAAATGTCCCTCTGTTTTTCCGATAACCAAAACCACATTATTAATCTCTTTAAAATCCATAGTAATCATTTTACTATAATCCTTTATCAAACCCACACCTCCAATAGCAGGAGTTGGCTTTATACCTTCATCTTTAGTTTGATTGTAAAAAGAAACATTTCCTGAAACTACTGGGAATTTTAAATATTCGCTTGCTTCACCAATTCCTTGAACACATTCAACAAACTCACCCATATTCTCTTCATTTTCAGGGCTTCCAAAATTTAAACAATTAGTAATAGCTATAGGTTTTGCACCAACAGCAATTAAATTTCTAAAACTTTCACAAACAACTTGTTTTCCACCAGTAAGTGGGTGAGCCCAACAATATACAGCGGAACTGTCGACTGAAGCAGCTACAGCTTTATTTGTTCCATGCACTCTCACAACTCCCGCATCTCCACCTGGTTTTTGAATAGTATCCCCCATAACCGTATGATCATACTGCTGCCAAATCCAATCTTTGCTACAAATATTTGGATTTGCTAAAACTTTTTTTAGAACATCTATAATTTTGAGATTTTTTAAATCTTCTTTTTTAATTTTATTCTTTTTAGGTAGCTTTGCTTTTTTCCATTTACGGTCGTACATAGGTGAATTTTCGACCAATGTATTTACAGGGATGTCCGCTACCTTTTCATTGTCAAAGTAAAGTTGTATTTTTTTTGAATTAGTAGTTTTGCCAATTACTGCAAAATCTAAATTCCATTTATCAAATATTTTTTTTGCTTGTTTTTCTTTTCCATTTTCTAAAACAATTAACATTCTTTCTTGGCTTTCAGAGAGCATAATTTCATAAGGTGTCATCTTAGTTTCTCTACAAGGAACTTTGTTTAGATTTATTTCAATTCCAAGATTTCCTTTTGATGCCATTTCTATACTTGATGATGTTAATCCAGCAGCTCCCATATCTTGTATAGCTATAATTGAGTCTCCAGCCATTAATTCCAAACAAGCTTCCAGTAAAAGTTTTTCAGTAAATGGATCTCCAACTTGAACAGTGGGTTTCTTTTCCTCTATTTTGTCATCAAAACTTGCTGAAGCCATGCTGGCTCCATGAATTCCGTCTCTACCTGTTTTTGAACCAACATAAATAACTGGCTTATTTAAACCAGCTGCTTTTGAGTAAAAAATCTTATCTTTTTTAACCAATCCCAAGGTCATTGCATTAACCAAGATATTTCCATTATATGAACTATCAAAACTTGTTTGTCCTGCAACAGTTGGAACACCCATACAATTTCCATATCCTCCAATTCCATGAACCACACCTCTTAAAAGATTTTTTGTTTTTTTGTGTTGAGGGGAACCAAAATGAATCGAGTTCAAATTTGCAATAGGTCTAGCACCCATTGTAAATACATCCCTCATAATCCCACCAACACCAGTTGCTGCACCTTGATAGGGTTCAATAAAAGATGGGTGGTTGTGGCTTTCAATTTTAAATACAATGGCATCATTATCTTCAATATCAATAACACCTGCGTTTTCCCCAGGACCTTGAATAACTTTTTTTCCTTTTGTTGGAAGTTTTTTTAAATGAAGCCTTGAAGATTTATATGAGCAATGCTCATTCCACATTGCAGAAAAAATACCAAGTTCAGTGATATTTGGTGTTCTTTTTAATAATTCACAAATTTTAGCATATTCATCTTTTTTTAAACCATGATCAATAGCTACTTGTTCGTTTACTATCATTTTAAATTATTAATTAAATTATTAAAAAAAATTGAACCATCTTCTCCTGATAAACAATTATCAATCATTCTTTCAGGATGAGGCATCATACCTAAAACATTTTTTTCTTTATTAAAAATACCTGCAATATTTTTAATTGAACCGTTTGGATTGAATTGTTCTTCTATTTTTCCATTTTCATCACAATAATTTATTGCAACTTGTTCATTATCTTCAATTTCTTTTAATTGATCTTTGGTACAAAAATAATTTCCTTCATTATGAGCAATATGAAATTCCAAAACATCATTTTTAATATTATTAAAATAATTATTTGTTTTGTTGTTAATTTTTACGAATACATTTTTGCAAATAAATTCTAAATATTTATTTCTTAATAACACACCGGGAACTAGTCCAGTTTCAACTAATATTTGAAATCCATTACAAATTCCCATTACCATACCACCAGAGTTAGCAAAATTAATGACTGACTTCATAATTTTAGACTTAGACGCCATACTCCCACATCTTAAATAGTCACCATATGAAAATCCTCCTGGTAATACAATCAAATCACTTTTTGGAAGTTCAGCATCATCATGCCAAACCATTTTATTCTTAAATCCAAATTTTTTTAAAGCAACATCCATGTCTCTATCGCAATTGGATCCAGGAAAAGTAATGACAGATGATTTCATTAATTACTTTAGATCAATAATTTTATAGTTTTCAATTACAAGATTGGCTAAAAGTTTTTTGCACATTTCTTCAACTTTATCTTTAGCTTTTTTTGGATCATTTTCTTTTGTATCAATTTCAAAATATTTACCTTGTCTAACTTCATTAACATCATCAAAGCCCATGCCATCTAAAGTTTGATGAATAACTTTACCTTGTGGATCTAAGACATCTTTTTTTAAAGTGATTACTACTGAGATTTTCATTTTTTCTTTCTCTTAACTGATGATAATTTTGTTACATTCACGGCACTCACATTAGATTGTTCATGTAAAATACCCAATCTTTTAGCAACTTCTGTGTAAGCTGGTATTAAATCACCTAAATCTTTTCTAAACCTGTCTTTATCAAGTTTTTTATCAGTAATACTGTCCCAAAGTCTGCATGTATCTGGGCTAATTTCATCTGCTAGTATTACTTCTTGCTTTCCATTAGATTTTAACCTTCCAAATTCTAGTTTGAAATCAATCAATTTAATTCCAACTCCTCTAAACATTCCAATCATAAAGTCATTAATTCTCAAAATCATTTTTTTGACTTTATCAATTTCGTTTTTGCTAGCCCAATCGAAAGCTATTATGTGCTCTTCTGCAATTAGAGGGTCACCTAATTTGTCATCTTTTAAGCAGTATTCAATTAATGGTTCTTTTAAAACAGTCCCATCCTCAATACCTAATCTTTTAGTGATAGATCCTGTTGCAACATTTCTTACAATAAATTCAATTGGAATTATCTCAACTAGTTTTATTATTTGTTCTCGCATATTTAATCTTTTCACTAAATGATTTTTAATTCCTATTTGAGATAAATTTGAGAGAATATGTTCAGATATTCTATTATTTAAAACTCCCTTACCTTCAATTGTAGTTTTCTTTTGATTATTGAATGCCGTCGCATCGTCTTTAAAATATTGAATAACTAAATTTTTATCATTTGTCGCATAAATGATTTTTGCTTTACCTTCGTATAGTCTTTTTCCTTTTTTCATTATTTAAAAACTCTTCTAAAGATCAAATTCACATTTTTAAAGTGTTTTGCGTAACTAAATATTGATTTAAGCCTTTTCGTTGTAATTTTACTCATAATAAACTTATCATTAGATATCACATCAAATAAGTTTAGGTTTTTTGCAAAACATTTTTTTGCATAAGATTGAACCATTCTGTAAGATTTTTCTCTACTTAAACCAGATTTAGTTAATTCTAGCATAACTTCTTGAGAGAAAATTAGGCCCTTTGTTATATTCAAGTTTTCTAACATTTTTTTAGGATAAACAATCATGTTGTCTAAAATACTTGTTAGTCTAACCAATGCAAAGTCTGTTGTAATATTTGCATCAGGACCAATGTTTCTTTCAACACTCGAGTGTGAAATGTCTCTCTCATGCCATAGTGCTATATTTTCTAAAGCTGGTATCACAGCACTTCTAACCATTCTAGCTAAACCAGTTAAGTTTTCACTTAAAATTGGATTTTTCTTATGAGGCATTGCAGATGATCCTTTTTGTTTTTTTGAAAAGTACTCTTGTAATTCATAAACTTCTGTTCTTTGTAAATGTCTTATCTCAATTGCAACTCTCTCAATTGAACCAGCAATAATTCCTAAAACTGAAAAATAAAATGCATGTCGATCTCTTGGTATAACTTGCGTTGAAATTGGCTCAACTTTTAAACCTAATTTTTTTGCGACATGTTTTTCTACATTAGGACTTATATTTGCAAAAGTTCCAACAGCTCCTGATATTGCACAGGTTGATACTTCATCTATTGCATCTTTAAGTCTTTTTCTGTTTCTTTTAAATTCCTGATAAAAAGATGCTAATTTTAATCCAAATGTAACTGGTTCAGCATGAATTCCATGACTCCTCCCCATACATGGAGTCATTTTGTATTTTTTTGCCTGCCTTTTAAGTACTTTTAAAATTTGGTCGATGTCTTTTAGTATTATTTTTCCAGATTGAACTAATTGAATATTAAAACTGGTATCAAGCACATCTGATGAAGTCATCCCTTGATGTAAATATCTTGCTTTAATTCCTGCTTTTTCTGTAACAGAGGTAAGAAAAGCTATAACATCATGTTTAACTTCAGATTCAATTTTATGTATTCTATTTACATTAATAACTGCTTTTTTTCTAACAATTGAAGCTACACCTCTTGGTATTTGACCAAGTTTTTCCATAGCCTCAGCAGCTGCAACTTCTACATCTAGCCAAATTTTATATTTATTTTCCTCTGACCAAATATCAGTTAGTTCTTTTCGAGAGTATCTTTTAATCATTAATTATAAGTATGGAGGCTTTGAATAACCTTTAGCAGATTCTGTAAAGATTTCATAACCATTTTCAGTAATTCCTAAAGTATGTTCAAATTGAGCTGATAAAGATTTATCTTTTGTGACAGCAGTCCAACCATCATTTAACATTTTAACATCATATTTACCTGAATTTATCATCGGCTCTATTGTAAAAGTCATTCCAGGTTTCAATTCTGGTCCTGAGTTTTTACTTCCATAATGTAAAATGTTTGGTGGTTCATGAAATGTTGTACTTATACCGTGACCACAAAAATCTCTAACAACAGAGTAACCTTTTTCTTCAACAAATGATTGAATTTCATAACCAATATCACCCAATTTAATTCCTGGCTTTAAAATTCGAATTGCTCTCATCATTGATTCGTAAGTAGCATCTATAAGATTATTCAATTTAATTGGTGTCTTGCCAATACAAAACATTCTACTGGTATCACCATAATGTTCTTCTACAATTGCAGTAACATCAACATTAACCGCATCACCATCTCTTAAAACTCTATCGGAAGGAATTCCATGACACACAACATGATTTAGTGAAGTACATAATGATTTTGTAAAACCTCTATAGTAGAGTGGAGCAGAGTGACCTCCATTATCTCTTATAAACTCATATCCCAATTTATCTATATAGTCTGTTGAGACACCTTCCTTAATATTATCAGTTAACATATCAAGTGTCCTTGCTGCTAAATCACCAGCAACTCTCATTTTTTCAAATTTTTCTTTATAATCACTCATCTAAAATTTTAAGTTTTTTATCTATAATAATTTTTTTTGAACTTATGTCACATCTATAAGCTAGAAAATTTACACCAGCTTTTTTAGCTTTTTTATAATTATTATAATATTCTTCGTCGATATCTTTAGCTATTTTAAAATATTTCATATTTTGAATTTGAACTAAAAATATCAGATAACATTTATAACCTTTATTTATGGCATCAATAAGAGTTAATAAGTGCTTAGATCCTCTCGAAGTAATAGCATCTGGAAACTCAGCAGTTTCTTTATCTCTAAATAAAGTAACATTCTTGACCTCAACAAAGCTTTTTTTATTTTTTTTTTCTAGCAAAAAATCAAATCTAGTTTCTTTATTAAAGAATACCTCTGGTTTTATTTTATCGTTATTCTTTAATTCTTTGATCAAATTATTTTCGATAGCATGATTTACTATCTTGTTAGCCATGTGAGTATTGACACCTACTAAATTTTTTCTTGATTTAATTATTTCAAGTCCAAACTTTAGCTTTCTCTTAGGATCATTATTTGGGAGTAAATAAACTTCATTACCTTCATCTAATAAACCCTTCATAGAACCTGTGTTGGGACAATGAGCTGTGACAATTTCTTTACCAAGTTTTATGTCGGCAAAAAACCTTTTGTAACGTTTGATTAGTTTGCCTTTTATTAAAGACTTGGTAAATTCCATTGGTAAATTATATATTTAATATGGATAAAAAAGCAAAATTTAAAGCTTCAATTTTAATTATTGGTAATGAAATTTTATCTGGAAGAACACAAGATACCAATACCTCAACATTAGCAACATGGTTAAATTCTATAGGGGTAAAAGTTGAGGAAGTTAGAGTAGTTCCCGATGTAGAAAATATTATAGTTGAAACACTAAATTTACTTAGATCAAAATATGATTATGTTTTTACAACTGGTGGTATTGGACCTACACATGATGATATAACAGCTCAATCGGTTTCAAAAGCATTTGGAATAAAATACGAAGTTCACAAAGAAGCTTTCAAAATTTTAGAAGAATATTATCAACCTGGAGAATTCAATGAGGGAAGACAAAAAATGGCATGGATGCCTGAAAATGCAAATCTTATTTTAAATCCAACAAGTGGCGCTCCAGGATTTAATGTTGAAAATGTTTATTCGCTACCAGGGATTCCTTCTATATTAAAATCTATGTTAGGTGGATTAACAAATAATATAGTTGGAGGTGAACCAATCAAAAGCTTAACTATAAGCCTAAGAACAGTTGAAAGTGAAATAGCAAGTTCATTAACAAAAGTACAAAATAATAATTTGGACGTAGAGATTGGCAGTTACCCATTTTTTCATGCTGGAAAACTAGGGGTGTCGATAGTAATTAGATCAGAAGATCAAAATAAAATTGATGATTGTAATTCGCAGATTTTAAAATTTGTAAATGAAAAAAAAATTGAGGTAGTTGAGCGCTAATGTTGTATTTTGCTTACGGTAGCAATCTTCATCATTTTCAAATGAAACGAAGATGCAAGGACAGTGTTTTTTTAAAAAAAATAAATCTAAAAGATTTTAGGTTAACATTTAGAAGCAAATATAGAGCGGCAGACATAGAACCAAAAAAAAATTCAATTGTACCTGGTGGATTATATGAAATTTCTAAAAGTGACGAAAAAAAATTAGATGTGTATGAAGATTTTCCAATTTTATATAAAAAATACTATTTCTATTATTATGGAAAAAAAGTCATGACTTATATAATGGTTAAAAAATCTTCATTTAAATTCCCAACTGAAAGATACTTAAATATTGTTAAAAGAGGATATAAAGATTGTAAACTTGATAACAAATTTTTAATTAAAGCATTAAAAAATTAATAAATTGATCAAATTAAATCAAAAATCAAAAAAATTATTACTCTTACAAAGGAATGAGCTTTTGACTGAAACTCAAAAATGGCTAAGAAAAAAGTTTGGTCGTTTTTTATTTACTAATTTATTAATAAATTATTTTCAAAATAAAAACTTAGAGCAAAATACAGAAAATTTATTTTTAACAGAGATTGAGACATTTAAAAAATATTTACCACATTCTGCAAAAAATATAATGGATGTTGGTTGTGGGTTAGGAATAATAAATATTTACTTAAATAGTATTTATGAAAAAAATACTACTTTTTTTTTAATGGATAAAAATCGAATTGATAAAAAAATAAAATATGGGTTTAGTTCAAATTATGAAAGTTATAATGACTTAAGTGAAACAAAAAATTTACTATTAAATAATGCAATTAACATAGAGCAAATTAACCTTTTTGATGTAGAAAAAACTATAAATATAGAGGAAAAAATAGACTTAGTTATTTCATTAAAGTCGATGGGTTACCATTATCCATTTGAATTATATTTAAAACTATTCAATATATGTTGTGACGAAAATACACTTTTTATATTTGATTTAAGTAAAGTTTATTTTGATCATAATGATTTACAAAAATATTTCAAAAAGATACAAATTATTTATCAAGAGGACAGCATACATCCTCTAAGAAGAGTAATTTGTAGTGGGTTTAAATGCGAAAATATTTAAGAAATGTTTTTACATACTAAATTAGAGGACAGTAAATATCCAATAAGAGTAGCTTTTATTGGATGTGGAAAATTTGTAAGTATGTTTTTATCTCAATATTCTAACTTAAATAAAATTAAAATTGATAGCATAGTTGATCTTAATACTGATCAAGCAAAAAAAAATTGTATAAGAAGTGGAGTAAGTGAAGAAGAGGTATCTAAAATTAATTTTTCAACTTCTCTTGATCAAATTATTGATAGAAATATTGAAATCTTTATTGAAGCAACAGGAAACCCAATTGTAGGTACTGTCCATGCAACAAAGATTTTAAAAGAAAAGAAACATTTGATTTTAGTTAATGTAGAGGCAGATATCACATGTGGAAAATATTTGTCAGATTTAGCTAAAGAAAATGGAGTTATTTGTTCGATGGCTTATGGTGACCAACCTTCATTAATTTTAGAGCAAATTGAATGGGCTAGACTTAATGGTTTTGAAGTTATTTGTGCTGGAAAGGGAACAAAATACCATCCAAGTTTTGAATATTCTACCCCCGATACAGTTTGGGGTCATTATGGCTTAACTAAAGAAAGGGCGGAGAATGAGTCAGGAATGAATCCTAAAATGTTTAATAGTTTTTTATGTGGCGATAAATCTGCAATTGAAATGTGTGCAGTAATCAACGCTGCTAATCTTAAATGTCCTTCCAACGGATTAACCTTTCCTCCAGTTGGGGTTTATGACATTGCAAAAAAATTAATACCAAAAAAAGATGGTGGATTAATTGATTTTGAAGGTCAAGTTGAAGTTATATCAAGTATTGATTTAAATAAAAAAGATATTCCCAATGACTTAAGGTGGGGTGTATACATTGTTATTAAGGCTCAAAATGAATATGTAAAAAATTGCTTTAAAGATTATGGTATGCTTACAGATTCTTCCGGAAACTACTCAGCAATATGGAGACCTTATCATTATATTGGTTTAGAACTTGCTCAGTCTATATATTCTATAGCGCTTGATAACAGAGCCACAGGTTATACGAAGAAATATAATGCAGATGTTGCAAGTGTTGCAAAAAAAGATTTAAAAGTCGGTGAAAAGCTCGATGGAGAAGGAGGGTTTTGTGCAAGAGGTAAATTAATTACATCTGAAAATTCAAAAAATGAAAAGGTATTGCCACTTGGTTTAACCGATAATGCAATATTGAAAAAAAATATAAGTAAAGATGAATTAATAAAAATTGGTGATGTTGAGCTTAATTTGCCAAAAGAAGTAATAGAAGCTAGAGATTACCAATACAATTTAATATAGTTGAGTTATAAATAATTGTGGATATAACAGTGAAATTCATTAATGCCCTCGTGGTGAAATTGGTAGACACAAAGGACTTAAAATCCTTGCCGCTTGCGGAGTGCCAGTTCGAGTCTGGCCGAGGGCACCATTAATGAACAAACTACAAATTATTTCTGATAAAAATAATAAATCCTTAAATATAAAAAATATTTTATTAAAAAAAATTAGTTCTAATAATTTTCAAAACAAAAATTTAACTATTGTTATTGGAGGCGATGGTTTTATGCTCCAAACTCTTAAAAGAAACAAAAATTCAAATAAATTTTTCTATGGGATTAATTCAGGAAACTATGGTTTTCTAATGAATAAATTTTCCTCAAAAGATATTATAAAAAATCTTTCCAAAGCAAATGTGGTTTCAATTTCTCCTTTAGAAATGATTGTAAGAAATAAAAATAATCAAATCAAAAAATCTATAGCGATTAATGAAGTTTCCGTATTAAGACAAAGCAGACAAGCAGCTTCGTTATCAATTAAACAAGGTTCTAGACAAATTATAAAAAAATTAGTTTCCGATGGAGTTTTGGTGTCTACACCTGCTGGAAGCACTGCTTACAATTTATCTGTCCATGGACCCATCTTAAGTCTTCATTCAAAAAAACTATCCATATCTCCAATTAGCGCATTTAGACCTAGAAGGTGGAAGGGTAAAATAGTTAATGATAAATCTACAATTGTTATCACAAATCTAAATCCTTCAAAAAGACCTATAAGTGCTGTAGCAGATAATTTAGAAGTAAGAAATGCTAAGTCAATTATAGTAAAAATTAACAACAAAATTAAGTTTAATCTTCTTTATGATAAAAATAGAAGTCTACAAAAAAAAATTAAAATTGAACAATTAAGAAAAGAAACAAATTAAAATTTTAATTTATTAACTTTGAATTATTTATATATTTAATAATAGTATAGAGATATTTTTTCGATAAAGATGGATATGTAGGTAAAATAATTATATTATCAATGTATCTTTCAAGATTAATTAGTCTTTTCCTAGCATATTTTTTAAAAAAATTAATACTAGCACAGTTTCTATAATAATATTTTGAAGCATCTATATTGTTTCTCATTAGGTCGTTATAAAAATTGTCTTTATCAATAAGAAGAGGAAAGTTTAAAAAACAATCATATTTATATTTTATAGATCTAGTAATATTTTGTTTTAAATTTTTTTTTAGTTTGTTAATAAAAATGTTAGTATTTTTTAATCTTATTTTTCTATTTTTTTTAACCTGAGGTATTTGTCGAATTATCTCTTTTAATTGAAAAATTGATAATTTTTTTTTCATGTTATTTGAAAACTTCTTTCGTAAAAAGGGATTTGGATCATTTTTGGCCATTTGTTTAATGAAATTAATATTATTTAAAAAGCCAAATTTAAAAATAGGGAATGTAAAATAATTAAAAATTTTAATTTGTGTTAAAACTTTAAATTTTATTCCTTTTAAAAACACGGGAAATAAATCTAGTCTAGAAATATGCTCCCACTTATTAATTTCATTTTCAATTTGAAGTGATATTTTTTTCGACTTAACATAAATTCCACCACCGTTAAATGAACTAATAAATTTAAATAAACCAAAACTAAATATAGCAAAGTCTGGATAAAATGAATTTCTTTTATTTCCAATTGAAATTGCATTGTCTTCAATAATTTTTATTTTTTTTAATTTACATAATTTATAAATTTTTTTATGTTCTGGGTTTGTATTGTGATAGTTTGTTAAAATTATTGCTGCTGTATCATAAGTGATATTAGATTTTATTTCTTCATAAGTTGGGTGTGGAGAATATTTTTTAGAATCTATAAATACAGGAATGCCGCCGCCAAGTTTAATCATATTGATCATATCAAATATTGTAAATGGACAAATTAATATTTTCTTTTTTTTTTCTGTGACACAATATTTAACTGCAAAGTAACACCCCATTCTTCCCATCGACAAAGGAATTAAATTTCTATATCCAAATAAAATAAAAAACTTTTTTTTTAGTTTTTTTATAATTTCGATTTCTTTTTCACTCTTATTTAATTTATTTAGACTATTAAAAATTAAACATTTGAATAAACCAAAAAAATTTAAATCATATAATTTTTGTCTTGGAAAAATCATTAGAATTTTACAATTTATTTTAAATTATTTATTTGAGCAATTCTATAAATCAAAATTTTTTTTTGCCAACATATTTGCATAAGCCATTATCGATAATGTTGGAGAGTAACTTGGTATATAATTCCATAAAGTGGAATCATTTAATACAATATCTTTAAAAATCTCTTTTTTTTTATTATCAAAAATATTTTTTTTAAAAAAATCTTTTCCTGAATAATGTGCACTTGTTATAGGTCTGTGAAAATATTTTATTGGAATAAATAAGTTTTTTTTATTTAATCCTTCATTAAATTTATCGAATACAGTTTCTTCATATTTTTCTTTATTGGTGTCATTTTGAATATTTGAGTTTGCGTCAAACTCTTTAATGATAGAATTTTCATCATTAGAAAATACAGTAACAAATAAAATTCGATTTAATAAAAAGTTGTAAAATACTCTATCCAATGAAAACAAATATTTTGGCAACATAGATCTTATTAAATGTTTATTTGGTGGGTATATCTGTAAAGTAGCAAAATCTTTAAAATTATTTTTAATATTGATTATTTCATTTGTTAATTCAAAGTATCTTTTTTCATTTGGCAAATTACCCAAATAAATAATTGGAAAAATAAAACTATAACTATCTTTGACCTTTATAGTATTTGAGTTTAGTTCCAAATTTTGATTAATTATTCTTTGAGAATTAAATGGACCTAAATTTATAAAAATTTTATCAAATTTTTTTTTTTCAGTATCAAAGAAAATGATTTTTTTATCAAAATCAATTTTTTTAATATCATAATTTATTATTTTATTTTTTTTTATTTTTTTGAAATAATTTAGGGTAGAAAATATTGAATGAAGTTTACAACATCCCGCCAAGCAATAGCATTGGCCGTCGTTGTTTTTTTCTTCTTGCATTGCCACTGAATTAGTTCCGTATACCCATTCAGATGAGTTGGTAAAATTACTTTCTAATAAATTTACTAGATTATTTTTTTCTATTTTGGGTTTATTTGCTAATTCGTATAATAATGTATTTTTAAAATTCTCAGAAGGTCTTGTTATTGGAATTAATTTTGAGATTGAGATGTACGCTCTATCTAAATTGTCAGATTTGTCACAAATTTTTGAAACGGAAGCCTCATCAAAAATTTGTAAAATTCCACCCCAGAATTGAGTCAAACCATATTGATAATTACTATCTGCAATTTTTGAAAAATCATCACCAATAAAATTATAGCTTGATCCATAATTATTTTTTTTTTTTAATATTTCAGAATCACTAATTTTTTTTAATTCTTTGTAATATTTACTGATATTATTTTCGTTAATGTTTTGATTAAGTTCTTTTGATGAAATTTTATTTTTTTTAAATGGAGAATTAAAAATTGTTATATCAAATGTTTCATTATAATTTTCAAATGCAGAATAGGTTCCAAAGCCTGATGCACCAGCTCCTAAAATTGCAATTTTTGTTTTCATAATTATTTAAAATAATATCTATTTATTTATATTTTAAAATTAAGATTAATCTTTTATATTTTGAAATAAATAAATTAATTAATTTGTTTAAATATTAATGTTAGTAAAAATTTGAATACCTTTTTTTTTAAAAGGGATTAATTCATAAATAAGTCTGAAATTCTCAATTTTTTTGATTTTATAATTCACAAGCACACATATCACGTTTCTCTTATTTTTTTGAGATTTCAAAATTTTTAAAACTAGATTTATTTCAAATGGTTCGTAAAAATATAAAATTAAATTATTGTTTGTTAAATATTTAGTTATATTTTGCTTTCTTATATCAAAATTTAAAAAACGCTGTTTTTTTTTATCAATAAGGTATTTTTTGTAATTTTTTATAATATCAATACCAGTCGTTTTTACTTTTTTTAAATAAAAAAAATTTATGACCCTGCAAGATCCGCATCCAAAATCATAAAGATGATAACTTTTAATATCATAGTTAATTAAAATTTTTTTATAAATTAAACTTATAAAATAATAAGGAGTTGGTGAAGATGGAGAGTTGTAAATTTTTTGATTTTTTTCAACACGTTTTCTATTGTGGCTTTCATCCATATAAACATTTTTTTGATTAAATCTAAGGTAATAGAACAGTTCGTATATTAATATTTTTACAAATATAGTTAAGCCATAAAGTTTGATAATTCTTATTAAGCCTTGAAGTATTTTTTTAAACTCTTTCACTATGATATTATTAAATAAATTATTTATAAAAGATATTTATTAATCAGATTATATTAATATTAAGGATTTAAATCTTTATGAGTTTTAGTGGTGCCCCCGCACGGATTCGAACCGCGGACCTATTGATTACAAATCAATTGCTCTACCAACTGAGCTACAAGGGCTTGCGCAATAATTATTAATTATTTGTTAAATAATCAACTCTTTTTTTTTAAATAACTTAAATGATGAAACACTATTGCTGCACTATTTGATATATTCAAACTTTCTATCTCTTCATTGATGTCAATTTTGACAAAAAAGTCTGCATATTTTCCAGTGTGTTGCCTCATTCCAAATCCTTCTGATCCAAAAAGTAAAATATTATTTCCCTCCCATTTGATATCTGTAAAATCCTTTTGGCCCTTTGAATCAAAACCATAAACCCAAAAATTTTTTTCTCTTAAATTTTTTAGGGTAGAATTAATATTTGAAACTTCAAAAATATTTACATGCTCCATACATCCGCTCGCTGATTTATACATTAGTTTACTATCCTTTGGAAAATGTCTCTCTTTAATTATTACACCATCAATTTTAAAAGATGCTGCACTTCTAATGAGTGAACCTATATTTCTTGGATCAGTAACTTCATCCAAACATACAAAGGTTAAATTATTTTTTTCTTTAACAAATTCTTTTAATTCTGGTTGATCTAAATGTTCAATCTCAGCAACATATCCGTTATGCATTAATTGTTCTTTTGATGAGTATTTGTCTAACTCTTTTTTTGATTTAAAATAGACTTTTACCTCTTCAAGAAGATTTTTATTTGGATTTTTTCTATGAATATTTTTTTTAGCATCCTCTGTTAAAAACACTCTTAAAACTTTTCTTTTTGGATTACGTAATGCTTCCATTACCGCATGTTGACCAACAATAAAAAAAGATGATTTATTCATAAAATTATGATGTGTTTTACACGTTTTTTAATAGTTTTTCTTAATAAATCACGTGTTGCATTTGGATAAATAAAATATATAAAACGCATGTTATTTGAAGCTATATTGAACAAGGGGACACTTCCCCAAAGGAGGGGTTCCAGAGCGGTCAAATGGGGCGGGCTGTAAACCCGTTGACTTCGGTCTTCGAAAGTTCGAATCTTTCCCCCTCCACCATTTAATATAATTTTAAATAACAATGGAGTGTTACTCTTGGGGTTGTGCGGGTGTAGTTCAATGGTAGAACGCTAGCCTTCCAAGCTGGATGTAAGGGTTCGATTCCCTTTACCCGCTCCAAGAAATTAAAGTAAGAAACAAAAAAAAAAACTGAGGTTAAAAAGAAATGTCAAAAGAAAAATTCGTACGAAGTAAACCCCACTGTAACATTGGGACTATTGGTCATGTCGACCATGGTAAAACAACTCTTACTGCAGCTATAACAAATGTATTAGCTGAAGCTGGCGGTGGAACAGCTGTAGCATACGATCAAATCGATAAAGCTCCAGAGGAAAAAGAGAGAGGAATTACAATTTCAACAGCACACGTTGAATATGAAACTGAAAAAAGACACTATGCTCACGTAGACTGTCCTGGTCACGCTGACTATGTAAAAAATATGATTACTGGTGCAGCACAAATGGATGGAGCAATATTAGTTGTTAATGCAGCTGATGGTCCTATGCCACAAACAAGAGAACATATTCTTTTAGGAAGACAAGTTGGTATTCCAGCAATTGTTGTTTACTTAAATAAAGTAGACCAAGTTGATGATAAAGATATGATTGAACTTGTAGAAGAAGAAATTAGAGAACTTTTAACTTCATACAAATATCCTGGAGATACAACTCCAATCGTTAAAGGTTCGGCTTTAGCAGCAGTTGAAAAAAGAGATGATGAAATTGGAAAAAATTCAATTTTAGAATTAATGAAAGCTGTTGATGAACATATTCCGCAACCAGCTAGAGAAGTTGACAAACCATTCTTGATGCCAGTTGAGGACGTATTTTCAATTTCAGGAAGAGGAACAGTTGCAACTGGAAGAGTAGAATCCGGTGTAATTAAAACTGGTGAAGAAGTTGAAATAGTTGGAATTAAAGAAACAAAAAAATCAGTGTGTACTGGAGTAGAAATGTTTAGAAAACTTTTAGACTCTGGTGAAGCTGGTGATAACGTAGGAATTTTATTGAGAGGTATTGAAAGAACTGACATTGAAAGAGGTCAAGTTCTTTGTAAGCCTGGATCAATAACTCCTCATACTAAATTTGAAGCTCAAGCCTATATTCTTAAAAAAGACGAGGGTGGAAGACACACTCCTTTTTTTACTAAATATAGACCGCAGTTTTATTTTAGAACAACAGACGTAACAGGAGAAGTAGAATTACCAGCAGGTACTGAAATGGTTATGCCAGGTGATGATGCTAAGTTCACTGTTAAATTGATTACACCTATTGCAATGGCAGAAAAATTAAACTTTGCTATTAGAGAAGGTGGTAGAACTGTTGGAGCAGGAGTAGTAACTAAAATTATAGAGTAACTCTATAAATAGGAGTGTAGCTCAATTGGTAGAGCGCCGGTCTCCAAAACCGGAGGCTGAGGGTTCGAGTCCCTCCGCTCCTGCCAATTAGAGCTAAAAAATTATGAAGAACCCGATTAAATTTATACAGGAAGTAAAACAAGAGGCTTTTAAAGTAACTTGGCCTACTTGGAAAGAAACTTTGCAAGGTGCCTTAATGGTATTCGTCATGGCGGTTGTAATGTCTTTATTTTTTCTTTTATTAGATCAGGTTCTTAAATTCTTCTTAGAATTGTTGTTAAAGGTGAGTATCTAATGAAAAATTGGTATATTGTTCAATCACACTCCAGTTTTGAGAATAAAGTTGCTTCATTAATTAAGGAAGAAGCGGATAAGGCTAAAATAAGTGAGAAATTCGAGGAAATTATAGTTCCAACTCACGATGTTACAGAAGTTAAAAGAGGAAAAAGAATCCAAAGAAAAAAGAAATATTTTCCTGGATACGTACTGATTAAAAGTGAAATGGATAACAACATTTATCATATGATCAAAGGAATAAAGAGAGTAAGTGGTTTCCTTGGATCAAAAGGCATTCCAGTGCCTGTTTCTGATAAGGAAGTTGAGAAGATTTTAGGCCAAATTAAAGATGGTGTGGCTCAACCAAAATCTGGTATAGATTACAGCGTTGGTGAAAAAGTTCAGGTTGTTGATGGTCCATTTGCATCATTTAATGGAATGATTGAAGAAATTGATGAAGAAAAAGCTAGACTTAAGGTGTCAGTTTCTATATTTGGTCGTCCAACACCGGTAGATTTAGAATATAACCAAGTTGAGAAAGTAAGTTAATGGCAAAAGAAATAAGTGGATTTATAAAGTTACAAATTAAAGGCGGACAAGCTAATCCAGCTCCTCCTGTTGGCCCTGCTTTAGGTCAACGTGGAGTTAATATAATGGAATTTTGTAAAGCATTTAATGACAAAACAAAATCTATGGCTGGAAAACCTGTTCCAGTTGAAATTACTGTTTATAAAGATAAAAAATTTGATTTTAAAATTAAATCACCACCAGCATCTTTTTATATTAAAGAAGCTGTTAAATTAAAAGGTGGATCAAAAGAGCCAGGGAGAAATATTGTAGCTTCAATTTCAAAAAAACAATTAGAAGATATTGCTAAAGAAAAAATGAATGATTTAAATGCCCACGATATAAATGAAGCAGTAAAAATTATTGCAGGTTCAGCTAGATCAATGGGTATAGAGGTGAAAGAATAATGGCTTCAAAAAGATATAAAAAATTGCCAGAAAAAACTAAAGACTTAAATGCAGAGTCTATTGAAAAATTATTACCTGAACTGAAAAAAAACTGCACAGCAAAATTTGATGAAGCTCTAGATTTAAGTTTTCAAATAAATAACAAACAAAAGAAAAGTGAAGTCAACATTAGAACTGTTGTAAATCTTCCAGGAGGAACAGGCAAGAAAGTAAAAGTTGCTGTTGTTTGTGAAGATAATAAAGCTCAAGAAGCAAAAGATGCAGGCGCAGATATTGTTGGAGGAGATGAATTTGTTGAACAAATAAAAGGTGGAGATTTAAATTTTGAAAAATTAATTTGTACACCAGGAATGATGATTAAACTTTCGAAATTAGGAAAAGTTTTAGGTCCAAAAGGATTAATGCCAAATCCAAAACTTGGTTCAGTATCTGAAAATATTAAACAAGCAGTTACTGATGCAAAATCAGGACAAGTTGAAATTAGAAATGATAAAGATGGAAACATTGGTGTAAGTATTGGAAAAAAATCATTCAGTGATGATCAATTATTAAAAAATTACAATGCAATAATAGATGCACTAGAAAAGGAAAAGTCTAACAACACTCTAAAAGGAGATTTAATAAAAGGCGTGTTTGCAACTTCTACAATGGGTGTTTCTTACAAAGTTAAATTAGGAAAATCGATATAGTTATGATGAACAAAGAACAAAAGAAAAATTATATTGAAGAAATGACCTCTAAATTTGAGAGTAGTAAAGCTGTTATGGTTACACACTATCAAGGCTTAACAATGACTCAATTAGATGATTTAAGAGCAAAAATGAGAGAGCATGGAATTGTCTTTAAGATCACTAAAAACAGAATTACAAAATTAGCGTTGGAAAAGACTAAGTGTAAAGATTTATCAAATCTTTTCACAGGTCCAACAGCAGTTGCATTTGGTGAAGATGCAATAATGTCCGCAAGAATATTGTCTAAATTTGCTAAAGATAATGAGAATCTTAAATTGATTGGTGGAATAATGGATGATGAGGTCTTAGATCAGGCCGGTGTCCAAAACGTTGCTAATTTACCTACACTAGATGAAGCAAGAGCCAATATTGTGGGTATTTTAAACGCTCCAGCCTCAAAATTAATTAGTATTTTGCTTGCACATTCGGAAAAAATGAGTAGTTTGTCCGCAGAAAATTCTGAAACACAACCCAAAGAGTAGAAAAATATGCCTGACCTAAATAAAATTATAGAAGACTTATCAAGTTTGACTGTTGCTGAAGCAGCTGAACTTTCAAAACAGTTAGAAGAAAAGTGGGGTGTAACTCCAATGGCAGCAGCAGCTCCAGCAGCAGCAGGTGGTGCAGCTCCAGCAGAAGAAAAGGATGATTTCACTATCATGTTAGTTTCTGCAGGTGATAAAAAAATTAATGTTATCAAAGAAGTAAGAGCAGCTACTTCATTAGGTTTAAAAGAAGCAAAAGATCTTGTAGAGGGAGCACCAAAAGAAGTTAAATCTGGTGTTAACAAAAAAGATGCCGAAGAGATCAAAGCTAAGTTAGAAGCTGCTGGCGCAAAAGTAGAACTTAAATAAATTAAATAGAAAGAATTCAAATACTGATTATTTTTAATCAGTATTAATAAATATAGATGCAATTATCTTTTACTGAAAAGAAAAACATTAGAAAAAGTTTTGGTAAACTAAAAGAAAGCTTATCAATACCAAATCTTATTGAAGTTCAAAAAAATTCTTACAAAGAATTAACTGAATTCTATGCTGAAACTGAATTAACTAAAGGTTTTGATAGAGTATTTAAAAGTATTTTTCCAATTGAAGATTTAAACGACAAAGCAACTCTTGAATATGTTTCGTACAGATTAGAAAAACCTAAATTTGATGTTGAAGAATGTATAACAAGAGGTTTAACTTATTCTTCAGCTCTTAAATGTACTTTAAGATTAGTTGTTTACGAAATAGATCAAGAGAACAATACTAAAGATATTTTATCAGCAAAAGAACAAGAAGTTTACATGGGCGAAGTCCCTATGATGACTAATAGTGGGACATTTATCACCAATGGTGTTCAACGTGTTGTTGTAAACCAAATGCATAGAAGTCCAGGAGTTTTCTTTGACCATGATAAAGGAAAAACTCATGCAAGTGGAAAATTATTATTTAATTGTAGAGTAATACCTAACAGGGGATCATGGTTAGATTTTGAATATGATGTTAAAGATTTTTTATATTTTAAAATTGATAGAAAGAAAAAAATATTTGCTTCAACGTTACTTTTAGCTTTAGGTTTTTCTAAATCAGAAATTGTTGATGAGTTTTATGATAGTGAGCAATATACTTTTGATCCCAAGACAGAAAAATGGAAAACTAAATTTAATCCTGAGAATTACAAAGCTAAAAATTTTTCTGAAGAAGTAATTGATGCAAAAACTGGTGAAGTAGTAATAAAATTAGGTGATAAAATTAATTTTTTAAATGCTAAAAAATTAGCTAACGACGGACTTAAAGATATATTAGTTTCAAGAGAATCTCTTTTTGGAAAATTCTTACATAGAGATGTTAAAGTAAGCGATGAAGAAGAAGGTACGTTTAAAATTGGTACCGAACTTAATGATACAATTATTCAACAAATACTGGATGCAAATGTTCATTCTTTACAAATATCCGTAACAAATTCCATAAATAAAGGACCTTATTTATTAACAACTGTTTTAGCAGATAAAAATAACTCTAAAGACGAAGCTATAACTGAAATATATAAAATGCTAAGACCTGGTGAGCCACCAACAATAGAGATAGCCACTCAAATATTTAACAATCTTTTCTTTAGCTCAGACAGGTACGATCTGTCTGATGTTGGTAGAGTGAAAATGAATTCAAGACTAAACCAAGAGTGTTCTGATAAAATTACGATCTTAAGAAATGATGACATCATTGCAATTATTCACAAAATGTTAGATTTACGTGATGGTAAGGATGATGTTGATGACATTGATCATTTAGGAAATAGAAGAGTACGTTCTGTAGGTGAGTTAGTTGAAAACCAAGCGAGAATTGGTGTTTACAGAATGGAAAGAGCTATTAAAGAAAAGATGACTACTCTAGATGTTGAGTCTGCTATGCCACAAGATTTAATTAACGCAAAACCACTAACTGTTTCATTGAAAGATTTTTTTGCTAGCTCTCAACTTTCACAGTTTATGGATCAAACGAATCCATTATCTGAAATTACACATAAAAGAAGAGTTTCTGCTCTTGGACCAGGTGGACTAACCAGAGAGAGAGCAGGATTTGAAGTTCGTGACGTTCACCCAACTCATTATGGAAGAATTTGCCCAATTGAGACTCCAGAAGGGCCAAATATCGGCTTGATAAATAGTTTATCAACTTATGCAAAAATAAACAAATATGGCTTTATTGAAAGCCCATATAAAAAAGTAAAAGATGGAGTTGTGCAGGATAAAGTTGAGTATTTATCTGCAATGGAAGAAACCAAATTTACAATTGCTCAAGCAAATACAAAGTTAGATAAAAATGGAAAGATAGTTGAGGAGCTTGTTTCTTGTAGACAAAATTTAAACTTCCTTTTATCAAAACCAGATGCAATTGATTATATCGACGTTTCACCAAAACAACTTGTTTCTGTTGCAGCATCTTTAATACCTTTCTTGGAAAATGATGATGCTAACAGAGCTCTAATGGGTTCTAACATGATGAGACAAGCGGTTCCTCTTTTAAAACCAGAATCTCCATTGGTTGGCACTGGAATTGAAAGTGATGTGGCATTAGACTCTGGTGTAACGATTGTTGCAAAGAGAGATGGAGTTGTTGATAAAATTGATGGTAAGAGAATTGTTATTAAAGTAACAGAAGAAACTGATTTTAGTGAGTCAGGTGTAGATATTTATAACTTACAAAAATTTAAAAGATCAAACCAAAATACATGTATTAACCAAAGACCACTTGTTAGAGTTGGTGATAAAGTTAAATCTGGCGATATCATTGCAGATGGTCCATCAACTAAATTAGGTGAATTAGCACTTGGAAAAAATGTAACAGTAGCATTTATGCCATGGCAAGGTTACAACTTTGAAGACTCAATTTTGATTTCAGAAAGATGTGTAACTGACGATGTATTTACTTCAGTACATATTGAAGAATATGAAATAATGGCAAGAGACACAAAACTTGGAGAAGAAGAAATTACCAGAGATATTCCTAATGTTAATGAAGAAGCTTTAAAAAATCTTGATGAGTCAGGAATAGTTTATATTGGAGCTGAAGTAAACGCTGGCGATATATTGGTTGGAAAAGTTACACCAAAAGGTGATTCAGCATCAGGACCAGAAGAAAAACTATTAAGATCAATCTTTGGAGAGAAAGCTATTGATGTCACAGATACATCTTTAAGAATGTCACGAGGAGCTAGTGGTACGGTTGTTGATGTAAGAGTATTTAATAGACATGGTATTGAAAAAGATGAAAGATCAATAACTATTGAAAGAGCTGAAATTGAACAAGTTCAGCAAGATAAATTAGTAGAGGAAGAAATTTTAGAGAGAAGTATTAAACAAAGAGCTTCACAAATTTTATCAGGATCATCATTAACCAAAAAAGTAAAAGATTTATCTGAAGGAACAAAACTTGATTTTGATGCAATCAATAACCTTTCTATAAATGATGTATTTAAAATAACAGTTGGAAATGTAAACGATGAAGCAACTTTGGCACAACTTAAAGATCAATACAACAAAGCAAAACAAGACATTACAGAAAGATTTGAAGATAAAGTTTTAAAAATTAGAAGTGGTGATGATTTATTACCAAGTGTTATGAAAATGGTAAAAGTTTTTGTAGCTATTAAGAGAAGATTAAGACCAGGTGATAAAATGTCAGGAAGACATGGTAATAAGGGTGTTGTTAGTAAAATAGTGCCAGTTGAAGATATGCCATACAGAGAAGATGGTAGACCAGTTGATATTGTTTTAAATCCTTTAGGTGTTCCAAGTAGGATGAATGTAGGTCAAATTTTAGAAACTCACCTAGGTTGGGCTTGTAAAGAATTTGGTGAACAGATTAAAAATTTAGTTAACGAAAATAATAAAAAGGTCGAAAGAACTGAAAAAATAGAAAAGTTTTTAAAATCAGTTTACGGAGAAGACACTTTCAATGAAAAAGTAGACAAATTAAGTAAGAACGAATTTAAAGATCTTTGTGAAAATTTACAAAATGGTATTGCAATATCAACTCCTGTTTTTGATGGTGCTAAAGAGAAAAATGTAACTGATATGTTAGAGTTAGCGAACTTACCAGGATCTGGACAAACTTATTTATGGGATGGAAGAACTGGAGAAAAATTTGATAGACCAGTTACAGTTGGAATAATTTATATGTTAAAACTTCATCACTTAGTTGAAGATAAAATTCACGCAAGATCTACAGGTCCTTACAGTTTGGTTACACAACAACCTCTTGGTGGTAAAGCACAATTAGGTGGTCAAAGATTTGGAGAAATGGAAGTATGGGCTCTTGAAGCTTACGGAGCTTCTTATACTTTGCAAGAAATTTTGACTGTAAAATCTGATGATGTTGCAGGAAGAGTTAAAGTTTACGAAACTATAGTTAAAGGTGAAGAGAATTTCGAGTCTGGTATTCCAGAGTCATTTAACGTCTTAGTTAAAGAAATTAAATCATTAGCATTAAACGTGGAGCTTAATTAATGAAAAAAGAATTAACTGATTTATTTAAAGGAAGCGAAATTTCAGAAGCGCAAAATTTTAATAGTATTAAAATTTCTTTAGCTAGTCCTGAGAAAATTAAATCTTGGACATTTGGTGAAATTAAAAAACCAGAAACTATAAATTATAGAACATTTAGACCAGAGAAAGATGGTCTATTCTGTGCAAGAATTTTTGGACCAATCAAAGATTACGAATGTTTATGCGGAAAGTATAAACGAATGAAATTTAGAGGTATCATATGTGAAAAATGTGGCGTTGAGGTAACAAAGTCTAATGTAAGAAGAGAGAGAATGGGCCACATTAATCTCGCAACTCCTGTGGCACATATTTGGTTCTTGAAATCATTACCAAGTAGAATTGCACTTGCTGTAGATATGAAGTTGAAAGAGATCGAGAGAGTTCTTTATTTTGAAAACTTTATAGTAATCGAGCCAGGATTAACTGGTTTGCAAAAAAACCAACTCTTAAATGAGGAAGAATTAGCAAAATATCAAGATGAATTTGGAGAAGAAAGCTTTACTGCAGGTATTGGAGCAGAAGCTGTTCTTGAGATGTTAAAAAATCTTGACTTAGAATTAGAAAGAAAAAATCTTGTTAGCTTTATTAAAGAGACTAAATCTAAAGTTAATGAAGAAAGAGCAATTAAGAGATTAAAATTAATAGAGTCATTTATCGAAACTGGTCAAAAACCAGAATGGATGATTATGACTGTGGTTCCTGTTATTCCACCAGAATTAAGACCATTGGTTCCGCTAGATGGTGGTAGATTTGCTACTTCAGATCTTAACGATTTATATAGAAGAGTTATTAACAGAAATAATAGATTAAAAAGATTAATGGATCTTAAAGCTCCAGACATCATTGTTAGAAATGAAAAAAGAATGCTTCAAGAATCTGTTGATGCTCTTTTCGATAATGGAAGAAGAGGTCGTGTTATTACTGGAACAGGTAAAAGACCACTTAAATCTCTTGCAGAAATGCTTAAAGGTAAGCAGGGTAGATTTAGACAAAACTTATTAGGAAAAAGGGTAGATTACTCTGGAAGATCAGTAATTGTTGTCGGTCCAGACTTAAAATTACATGAGTGTGGATTACCAAAAAAAATGGCTTTGGAGTTATTTAAACCATTTTTATACGCAAGATTAAACAAATTAGGTTTAGCATCTACAATTAAACAAGCTAAAAAATTAGTAGAGAAAGAAACTAATGCTGTATGGGATGCATTAGAGTTAATCGTAAGAGAACACCCTGTTTTATTAAACAGAGCACCAACACTTCATAGACTTGGTGTTCAAGCTTTTGAACCAAAATTAATTGAAGGTGATGCAATTGAGCTACACCCTTTAACTTGCGCTGCTTTTAATGCTGACTTTGATGGTGACCAAATGGCTGTTCATGTACCTTTAAGTTTAGAAGCTCAGTTGGAAGCAAGAATATTAATGCTATCAACAAACAACATTTTATCACCTTCAAACGGTAAACCTATTATTGTTCCAAGTCAGGACATGATTTTAGGAATATATTATCTTTCACAGGAACCGGTATCAGATAAACCATCTGGATACTTTACTAATTCTGATCAAATAGAGTTTGCATTATCTTCAGGTGAAATTAACGTTCATAGCACTATTATTTCAAGATATGAAACTGTTGATGAGCAAGGAAATAAGAAAATTGAAAAATACACATCAACTGCAGGAAGATTTTTATTAGCCAACCTATTACCAAAAAATAGCAATATTAAATTTTCATTAGTTGATAGATTGCTACCAAAAAAAGTTGTTTCTGAAATAATTGATGTGGTTTTCAGATTCTGTGGTCAGAAAACGACAGTTATTTTCTGTGATAAACTTAAAGATTTAGGATTTAAGCATGCATTTAAAGCAGGAATTTCATTTGGAAAAGATGATTTAATTATTCCTGAAAATAAAACTCAATTAATTGATGATACTAAAAAATTAATTGCAGATTATGAAACTCAATATGCTGAAGGTTTGATTACAAGAGGCGAGAAATACAACAAGGTTGTCGACGCATGGTCTAAATGTACAGATAAAGTTGCGGGTGAAATGATGAAAAGAATTTCTGCAACTGAAAAAACAGAAGAGGGCTTAAAAATAAATTCAGTATTTATGATGGCTGATAGCGGAGCCAGAGGTTCAGCAGCGCAAATGAAACAATTAGCTGGTATGAGAGGATTAATCGCAAAACCTTCAGGTGAAATTATTGAGAGTCCAATTATCTCTAACTTTAAAGAAGGATTAACAGCTTTAGAGTATTTTAATTCTACACACGGAGCAAGAAAAGGATTAGCAGATACTGCGCTTAAAACAGCAAGCTCTGGATATTTAACAAGAAGATTGTGTGATGTTGCTCAAGATTTAACAGTAACAAAAATTAAATGTGAAGAACCAGGTTTTATTGAACTATCAGAGATCTTAGAAGGTGGTAATGTAGTTGTTAGTTTAGCAGAAAGAGCACTAGGTAGAGTTACAGCTGCTGAAGTAAAAAATCCTTTAAGTGGTGAGGTAATAATCAAAAAGTCTGAAATGATTGACGAGGCAGGCTGTGATAAAATTGATGCAGCAGGTGTTAAATCTATAAAAGTTTATTCAGTAATGACTTGTAGTTCTAAAGAGGGTGTTTGTGCTACTTGTTACGGAAGAGATTTATCTAGAGGTAAAATGGTGCATGTGGGTGAAGCAATTGGTATGATTTCAGCTCAATCAATTGGAGAACCAGGTACGCAGTTAACGATGAGAACATTCCACGTTGGGGGAACAGCTTCGGTTAAACAAGATAACCAAATTATCAGCAAAAGCGATGGAACATTAAAAATTATTAACTCAAATATTTTAGAAGATTCCAAAAAGAATTTAATTGTTATGGGAAGAAATACTCAACTTTCTATTGAGGATGATAAAGGAGTTCAAATAGCAGTTTATAAAGTTGCTTATGGATCAAGATTATTTTTTAATAATGGAGATAAAGTTAAAGCAAATACAAAAATTTGTGAATGGGATCCATATACAACTCCTGTTATTGCTGAAAAGAGTGGTATTGCAAGTTATGTTGATTTAATAGATGGTGTTTCAATTCAAGAAACTACTGATGATGCAACTGGTATATCATCAAAATCTGTAATTGATTGGAGAGGTCAATCTAAGAGTACAGATTTAAAACCAAGAATTACTTTAAGAGATGAAAAAGGAAATGTAATTAAAAAAGCAGATGACAATGAAGCTAGATATTACTTAGTACCAGATTCGATTTTATCAATTAAAGATGGTCAAAAAGTTTATGCTGGCGATGTTATTGCAAGATTGCCTAAAGAAACTACGAAAACCAAAGATATTACTGGAGGTCTTCCAAGAGTAGCTGAACTTTTTGAAGCTAGAAAAGCTAAGGACAGTGCTATTATTGCTGAAAACGATGGAAGTGTTGTTTTTGGAAAAGAAGTTAGAGGTAAACAAAGAATTTCGATTGTTCCTGAAGACGGATCAGAACCATCAAATTATTTAATCCCAAAAGGAAAACACATTAACTTTAATCCTGGTGAAAAAATTCAAAAAGGTGAATATCTTTTAGATGGACAGCCATTACCGCATGATATTTTAAGAATTTTAGGTATTAAAGAATTAACAGAATATTTTGTTAATCAAGTTCAAGAAGTATATCGATTACAAGGTGTAATTATTAATGATAAACATATTGAAACAATTCTAAGACAAATGCTTAAGAAAGTTGAAGTTAAGGTATCTGGAGATTCAAGCTATTTGCCGGGTGAAGTAGTTGATAGAATCAAGTTTGATAATACTAATGAAAAATTAGTTGCTGAAGGCAAAACTCCTGCAGTTGGAGAAAGAGTTTTGATGGGTATTACTAAAGCTTCACTTCAAACAGAATCATTCATTTCTGCTGCATCTTTCCAAGAGACAACAAGAGTATTAACAGACGCTGCAATTAAAGGGAAAGTTGATCCATTAAACGGTTTAAAAGAGAACGTAATAGTTGGAAGATTAGTTCCTGCTGGAACGGGTAATATCAAGAACAGATGGAACAACAAGGCCTTAGAAGATGATAATAGCTTCTTAGCAGAACAAGATAAACTTGAAGCTTCTGAGCCTGAAGAAACACAGGTAAATCAATAAAAAAATCACCTAAAAATTGCAGTTTTAGTTTGACAATAGCTGATTAATAAGTATTTTGGCGATGTTTTTGGTTGGAATGTAGTGCTCTTGAGGTACTAAACGCTGCCACAAAATAACCTGTCAGTTATTTTCATCTCAAAAATAAATTAATTAATTTTAAAAAAAAATTATGCCAACTATTAATCAGTTGTTAAGAAAAAAAAGAGTTAAACAAGTTTCTAGGAACAAAGTTCCTGCTTTACAGAAGCAACCTTTGAAAAGAGGTGTTTGTGTTAAAGTTTATACAACCACTCCAAAAAAACCAAACTCTGCATTGAGAAAAGTTGCTAGAGTTAGATTGTCAAACGGTTTTGAAGTAACTGCTTATATTCCAGGCGAAGGTCATAACTTACAAGAACACTCAGTAGTACTAATTAGAGGTGGAAGGGTTAAAGATTTACCTGGTGTTAGATATCATATCTTAAGAGGAAATTTAGATACACAAGGTGTTGCAAATAGAAAACAGAGAAGATCTTTATACGGAACAAAAAAAGGTAAATAATGTCTAGAAAAAAAACTCAACCCAAAAAAAATGTAGTTCCTGATCCAAAATTTAATTCAACTATAATTCCAAAATTAATAAATAACATTATGTATGATGGCAAAAGAGGCATTGCTGCAAAAATAGTTTATGAAGCAATAGAAAAAATTAAAACAAAAACTAAAGATGAACCTATAAATATTTTCAATGAAGCAATTAACAACATTAAACCAACTGTAGAGGTTAGATCACGAAGAGTAGGTGGTGCAACATACCAAGTGCCTGTTGAGGTAAAAAGTAAAAGAGCCCAAGCGCTTGCAATAAGATGGTTAGTTGATTCAGCTAGAAAAAGAAAAGACAAACACATGGCAGATAAAATTTTTAACGAACTGTATGATGCTTATGAAAAAAAAGGTGCTGCAGTAAAAAAACGAGAGGATGTTCATAAAATGGCAGAGTCTAATAAGGCATTTGCTCATTTTAGATGGTAAAAAATTATGGCTAGAACTCATACATTAGATAAATATAGAAACATTGGGATCATGGCCCACATAGACGCTGGTAAAACAACTACTACAGAAAGAATTTTATATTATACAGGAAAAAGTCATAAAATTGGTGAAGTACATGATGGTGCTGCAACAATGGATTGGATGGAGCAAGAACAAGAGAGAGGTATCACAATTACTTCTGCAGCAACAACTTGTTTCTGGAATGACCACAGAGTTAATATAATTGATACTCCGGGCCACGTCGATTTTACAATTGAAGTAGAAAGATCTTTAAAAGTACTAGATGGTGCTGTGGCTGTATTTGATGGAGTTGCTGGTGTAGAGCCTCAATCTGAGACAGTATGGAGACAGGCAGACAAATACAAAGTTCCGAGAATTTGTTTTGTAAATAAACTTGATAGAACTGGTGCTGATTTCTTTAGATGTGTTGATATGATCAGAGATAGATTGGGTGCCAAACCATTAGTTTTACAAGTACCTATTGGAATTGAAGCTTCATTAACTGGTGTTGTTGATCTAGTTAAAATGAAAGCCCAAGTATGGAAAAATGAAGCACTAGGTGCAGAGTGGGAATATAAAGATATACCTGATGATTTAAAAGAAATTTCAGAAAAATACAGAACCGAACTAATTGAGTCTGCAGTTGAGCAAGACGAAAAGTTAATGGAAGCGTATTTAAACGGCGATGAAATTAAAGAGGAAGATTTAGTTAAATGTATCAGAAAAGGAACTTTAAATTTTAGCTTTGTTCCTGTTTTAACTGGTTCAGCTTTTAAAAATAAAGGTGTTCAACCTTTATTAGATGCTGTTATTAATTACCTTCCAAGTCCAGTAGATATTGGGTCTATTAAGGGAACTAAAGTTGGTTCAGATGATGAAATTGAAATGAAGTTTGAGGATGGATCATCTTTTTCAGGTTTAGCATTTAAAGTTGCAAATGATCCTTTTGTTGGTTCATTAACATTTGTTAGAATTTATTCTGGTACAATTAAATCTGGTACAGCTGTGTACAATTCTTCATCAGATAAAGAAGAAAGAGTTGGTCGTATGCTTTTAATGCATGCAAACTCTAGAGAAGATATTAAAGAAGCAAATGCAGGTGATATTGTTTCTTTGGCAGGTTTAAAAAATACTATGACAGGTCATACTTTGTGTGACAAAGAAAATCCTGTTTTATTAGAGCCAATGGAATTCCCTGAACCAGTAATTGAAATTGCTGTTGAGCCTAAAACAAAAGGTGACCAAGAAAAAATGGGTGAAGCTTTAGCAAGATTAGCTAAAGAAGATCCATCATTTAGAGTATCATCTGACGAGGAATCTGGTCAAACAATCATTAAAGGTATGGGTGAGTTACACTTAGATATTATTGTTGATCGTATGAAAAGAGAATTTAAAGTTGAAGCAAATGTTGGAGCTCCACAAGTTGCTTACAGGGAGACAATAGAAAAATCAGCTGAATTTGAATATATACATAAAAAACAAAGTGGTGGCGCTGGTCAATTCGCTAAAGTAAAATTATTTGTTGAACCTCAAGAACCAGGTAAGGGTAGAGAGGTTGAAAGTGCCATTAAAGGTGGAGCTATTCCAAAAGAATTTATCCCAGGTGTTGAAAAAGGTATTGAGACAGTTTCTGATAGTGGAATATTAGCAGGTTTTCCTATGATTGATTACAAAGTAACGATTGTTGATGGTTTGCATCATGATGTAGACTCAAGTGTTCTAGCATTTGAACTTGCCAGCAGAGCATGCTTTAAAGAAGCTTGCACTCAAGGTGGATTAAAGCTTTTAGAGCCCATTATGAGAGTGGAAGTTGTTACTCCAGAAGATTATATGGGTGATGTAATTGGTGACCTAAACAGTAGAAGAGGCCAAATTAGCACTCAAGAGCAAAGAGGTAATGCAACTGTAATCACGGCAATGGTTCCTTTAGCAAATATGTTTGGCTACATAAACAATCTAAGATCAATGTCTCAAGGAAGAGCGCAATATTCAATGTTCTTTGATCATTATTCTAAAGTTCCACAAAACGTTCAAGATGAAGTAACTAAAAAGGTAGCAGGTTAATGGAAAAACAAAATATTAGAATTAAACTAAGAGCATACGATAATAAAGTTTTGGATGCTTCTACCGAAGAAATAGTTAATACAGTTAAAAGAACTGGAGCTACTATAAAAGGTCCAATACCACTTCCTACTAGAATTGAAAGATATACAGTTTTAAGATCTCCACACATTGATAAAAAAAGTAGAGAGCAATTTGAGTCTAGAACTCACAAAAGATTAATAGATATTATAGAACCAACACCACAAACAGTAGAAGCTTTAATGAAATTAGACTTAGCTTCAGGTGTAGATGTGGAGATAAAAATTTAATTATGAGCGAGATAGCTTTATTAGGTAAGAAAATTGGCATGACTAGAGAATTTTATAAATCCGGTCAGTTGGTGCCTGTTACAGTTCTTAAAGTTGAAAAAGCTAGAGTTATTCAAGTAATTGAAGAAGAAAAAAGAGGTTACAAAGCTGTTCAACTTGGATATGGAAAAATTAAAAATTCAAAATTAACAAAAGCAATGAAAGGTGTTTTTGCAAAGAAAAACACTGAAGCTAAGAAAAAATTAAAAGAATTTAGAGTAAACGATACTTCTGCTTACAAAGAAGGAAATGAATTTGGTTTAGAAATTTTCAAAGATATAAAATTTGTAGACACAAGATCAAAAACGATTGGTAAAGGTTTTGCTGGTGCAATGAAGAGACATAATTTTGGAGGCTTAAGAGCTAGCCACGGTGTTTCTATTTCTCATAGAGCTCATGGTTCAACAGGACATAGTCAAGATCCAGGTAAAGTTTTTAAAGGAAAAAAAATGGCTGGTCATATGGGTGATAAGTTAAGAACAATGCAAAATATCGAAATAATAAAAACAGATTTAGAGAATGAGTTACTTTATTTAAAGGGATCCATTCCAGGATCAAAAAATGCTGAAGTGATGGTTAAAAAATCTGTAAAAAATATAAACAAAATGACAATCAGTGAAAAGCAAGCTGCTGCTGAGGAAGCAAAAAAAACACCAGATAAAAAGAAAAAATAATGAAATTAGATAAAATTAGCATAGACGGAAAAAAAGATACTATTGAAGTCTTAGATAAAATATTTTCTGCAAAAATTAATCAAAAGTTAGTTGCTAGTGTTTTATACAAAACAAATGCCAACTACAAAGGTAGACACGCTAAAACTAAGCAACAAAATGAAGTAAAAGGTCCAACATCAAAAATTTATGCACAAAAAGGAACTGGTGGAGCAAGACACGCTAGTAGAAAAGCTCCTATTTTTGTTGGTGGTGGTATAGCTCATGGTCCAAAAGGTGAATTAGCTTACAAAAAAAGAAAGTTAAATAAAAATGAGAAGAAACAAAGTGTAGCTTCTTTAATTACTGAAAAAAATAATAATAAGAACTTATTAATTTTAAATGATTTTAATTCTGAAATTAAAAAAACAAAAGAAATGAATTCAATAATTAATAAACTAGAGATTTCTAATTCATTAATTATACTTGATAAAAACTCTAAAGATAAGATAGAAAAATCTGTAAGAAATATTCCTAACGTAAAAGTTACTGACGTAAATCATTTTAGTGCTTACGATATTATAAAATTTAAGAAAGTAGTTTTTACTGAAAGCTCAGTAAAGGAATTGGAGAAAAGGTATTCTTAATATGGATAAAATTCATTTATACGACAAAATTCTTTTTCCAGTTGTTACTGAGAAATCAACAAATCTATCAGAATTGAACAAAATTACTTTTAAGGTTCCTGATGGTGCTAATAAAAAAAACCTAAAAAAAAATATTGAAAAAATTTTTAAAGTTAATGTCACTAAAATTAACATCATCAATAAACAAAATAGAACTAAACTCACTAGAGGTAAAAAAGTGAAAGTTTCAGGATACAAAAAAGCAATTATAACTCTAAAAAAAGGTCAAAGCATTGATCTAACAACAGGAATTTAAGAAAATGGCATTAAAAACTTTTAAACCATACACAAAATCTACCAGAGGTACTATTTTAGTAGATAGATCAGGTCTATGGAAAGGCAAACCTTTTAAAACTCTTGTTTCTCCAAAAAATGCTATGAAGGGTCGAAATAATAATGGACACATCACTTCAATTAACAGAGCAGGTGGTCATAAGAAGATGTATAGACATGTTGATTTTTATAGAAAAAAATTTGACATGGAGGCTACTGTTGAAAGAATAGAATATGATCCGAATAGATCTTGCTACATAATGTTGGTTAAATTTGAAGATGGAACACATTCGTATTTTTTAGCTCCTCAAAAAATTAAAGTCGGAGATAAGATTGAGAGTGGATCGAAAAAAGAAATTAAAATTGGAAATTGCATGCCGTTACAAGATATACCTGTTGGTATCAATATTCATAACGTTGAAATTCAACCAGGTGGTGGAGGTAAAATAGCTAGAGCCGCTGGTTCTTCAGTTACAATTAGTGGATTAGATGGAAATTATAGTTTAATTAAATTAGCGTCAGGTGAAGTACGTAAAATAGACTCTAGAGCTTTAGCTACTATTGGAATTTTAAGTAATCCTGATCAAAAAAATATTAAAATTGGAAAAGCTGGTAGATCAAGATGGTTAGGAAGAAGACCTCATACTAGAGGTGTTGTTAAAAATCCAGTTGATCACCCACATGGAGGTGGTGAAGGTAAGTCAGCAGGAGGAAGGCATCCAGTGTCTCCAACAGGACAATCAGCAAAAGGTTTAAAAACTAGAGATAATAAGAGAACTGATAAATTTATAGTTAAGAGAAGAAATAAAAGGAAGGATACTAAGTAATGGCTAGAGCTGTGTGGAAAGGACCATTTGTTGAAGAAAGCTTGATGAAAAAAGTAGACAAGTACAAAGATGATCCGAAGAAAATTCCAATTAAAACTTGGTCTAGAAAATCTACTATTCTTCCAGATTTTGTAGGGGTAGCTTTTCAAATATATAATGGTAAAAAATTTATTCCAATAACAGTATCAGAGGATATGGTTGGTCATAAATTAGGAGAGTTTGCTCCAACAAGAACTTTTTTTGGACACACACCAGCCGATAAGAAAGCTAAACCAGCAGAGAAAAAATAATTATGGGAAAGAAAAAGAAAATTGATAAAAACAACAATAAGACTGTAAAGTCTATAAACAATGGAATTAGATCTAGCGTAAGAAAGATTAATCCAATTCTAAAAAGTATTGTTGGTAAAAAGGTTGATGTAGCTATTAGAGACCTGCAGTTTTCAGAAAAAAGAGTTACAAGAGATATTAGAAAGACCATTAGCTCAGCTGTTGCAAACGCTGAAAATAACTTTCAATATGATATTGACAATTTAATTGTCAAAGAAGCGTATTGTGGAAAAAAAATTGTTATGAAAAGATTTAGACCAAGAGCAAAAGGTAGAGCGGCACCAATTTTAAAACCTTGGTCAACAGTAACTATAATTTTATCAGAGGCAAAACAAATGGAGAAACATGGGACAAAAGGTTAATCCTGTAGGTTTTAGATTAGGTGTAAACAGAGGTTGGGACTCTGTTTGGTATGCTAAGAAAAAAGATTTTGGCAACTATCTAATTGAAGATTTTAAAATAAGAGAATACATCAAGAAGAATGTAATTAATTCAGGTGTATCTAAAGTGATGATAGAGAGAACATCAAACAAATGTTATGTTACAATTTACACATCTAGACCTGGATTTGTAATTGGTAAAAAAGGTAGTGATATTGATAAAATTAAAAATAACTTATCAAAATTTACGACAAATGAAGTCAACTTAAATATCAAAGAGGTTAAAAAACCTGAAACAAATGCATATTTAGTTGCTGAAAACATTGCACAACAGTTAGTAAAAAGGATTTCATACAGAAGAGCCATGAAAAGAGCTATGCAATCATGTATTAGACTAGGTGCAAAAGGCATTAAAGTTTCGGTAAGTGGAAGATTAGGTGGTAATGAGATCGCTAGAACTGAATGGTTAAGAGATGGTAGTATACCATCACACACTTTAAGAGCAGATATAGATTATGCAGAAGCGGAAGCTCTTACAACATATGGAATTATTGGAATTAAGGTTTGGATCTATAAAGGTGAAGTTTTTGCAAGAGAATTTAGCCAGGAAACAAACAAGGTCACTCCAAAGGAAGGTAAACAATAATGCTTCAGCCAGTAAGAACTAAATGGAGAAAAGCTCATAAAGGAAGAATTCATGGTAATGCTACTAGAGCAAGTACTATTAATTACGGTGCATATGCCTTGAAGGCATTACAGCCTGAAAGAGTTACTGGAAAACAAATTGAAGCTGCTAGGGTTGCTTTAACTAGACATATGAAAAGACAAGGCAGAGTATGGACAAGAGTTTTTCCAAATATTCCAGTTTCTAAAAAACCAATAGAAGTTAGAATGGGTAAAGGAAAAGGATCACCAGAATATTTTGCTTGTAGAGTAAAACCTGGAAGAATTTTATTTGAAGTTGATGGTGTTTCTGAACAAATTGCCAAAGAGGCACTTTACAAAGCTTCAGCAAAGCTACCAATAAAAACAAAGACAATAAAGAGATTTGCATAAATGAAAAAACAAGAAATTAAAAAATTAAGCAAAGATGAAGTTATCAAAAATATTGATAAGCTTAAAAAAGACTTATTTAATTTTCGATTTCAAAAAATGAATTCTCAAATAACTAATCCTGCAAAAATTGGAGAAACAAGAAAAACAATTGCAAGGTTGAAAACAATTTTAAAAGGAAAATCAAATGCCTAAAAAAATATTAACAGGAGTGGTGATAAGCGATAAACCTAATAAAACAATTACAGTTATGGTAGAGAGAAAATATTCACACCCTGTATTGAAAAAAGTCATTAGAGTCAGAAAAAATTACAATGCTCATGATGAAAATAATACATTTAAAACAGGTGATAAAGTTTCAATTATTGAAAGCAAACCATTTTCAAAAAATAAAAAATTTCAAGTTATGGAGAATAATAAATAATGATTGGTGTACAGACAGAATTACAAGTTGCTGACAACACTGGTGCAAAAAGAATAGAGTGCATCAAAGTATTAGGTGGATCTAAGAGAAGATATGCCAGCATTGGAGATACAATTGTAATTGCTGTGAAAGAGGCTATCCCTAAGGGCAAAGTAAAGAAAGGAACCGTTCATAAAGCTGTAGTAGTAAGAGTTAAAAAAGGAATTCATAGAAACGATGGATCAAAAGTAAAATTTGATAATAATGCAGCAGTATTAGTTGACGATAAGGGCGAACCAGTTGGTACTAGAATATTTGGCCCTGTTACTAGAGAATTAAGAAGTAGAGGGCAAATGAAAATAATTTCACTAGCGCCGGAGGTTTTATAAGATGATTAAAAAAGGTCTAAAAGTAAGAGTGCTAACTGGAAAAGACAAAAAAAAAGAGGGTGAAGTTATCGAAATCGACAGAGCAAATAATAGAGCCAAAGTAAAAGAAATTAATATGGTTAAAAAACACGTTAAAACAACAAAAGAGAAAAAAGGTGGTATTTTTTCAAAAGAAGGTTTTATTCATTTATCAAATTTAAAATTAATAGATGAAAAAGCAGAAAAGAAAAAAGAGGCTAAGAAATAATGACTCCAAGATTAAAAGAAATTTTTAATAAAGAAATACAACCAGCTTTAAAAGACCAATTTGGCTTTAAAAATATTTACATGGCGCCAAGAATTGAAAAAATTGTTTTAAATATGGGTCTTGGTTTAGATGGTTCAGACTCTAAAATTCTTAAATCGTGTGAAGAGGATATGGCTAAGATAACAGGCCAAAAACCTGTAACTACAAAATTCAAAAAATCTGTAGCTAATTTTAAGACAAGAAAAGGATCTAATGCAGGCTTAAAAGTAACTTTAAGAAAAAATAAAATGTATGAATTTTTAGATAGATTAGTAAATATTGCTCTTCCTAGAATTAAAGATTTTAGAGGATTATCACCAAAAGGTTTTGACAAATTCGGAAATTATACTTTTGGCATAAAGGAACACATCATTTTTCCAGAAGTTAGTTTTGATAGAGCTGATAAAGTTAGAGGCTTAGATATCGTTATTGTTATAAAAGCTATTAACAAAGAGCACAGCTTTGCATTGTTAGAAAAAATGAATTTTCCGTTTATTAAAAAAGGAGACAATTAAAAATGGCTAAACTTAGTGCTGTAAATAAAAACAAAAAAAGAATTAAACTTTCAGACAAGATGTTCAAGAAAAGACAAAATTTAAAAAAAATAATAATGGATAAAAAACTTCCATTAGAGGAAAGATTTAAGGCGCAGCAGAAATTATCAAAATTGCCAAGAAATTCAGCTAAAACAAGAGTGATGAATAGATGTGAGATAACAGGTAGACCACATGGTGTTTATAGAAAATTGAAAATATCAAGAATTGCTCTTCGACAATTAGGTTTACAAGGAAAAATACCTGGCTTAGTTAAGTCGAGCTGGTAGGAAGGAAAATTATGAGTTTAAGTGACCCAATAGGAGATATGATAGCTAGAGTTAAGAACGCTCAAGCAAGAAATCATAAAAAAGTAGATCTGCCATCATCAAACTTTAAATCAAAAATTGCAGATATACTAAAAAATGAAGGTTTTATAAAAGATTTTAAAATTAGTTCAGATGATAATAAACCAACATTGTCTTTAGAACTTAAATATCATTCTGGTAACCCAGTAATTAGTGCATTTGAAAGAGTTTCTAAACCAGGAAGAAGAATTTTTTCTAGTGCTGAAGGTTTACCCAAAATTAATAACGGTCTAGGTATTGCAATAGTTTCTACACCAAAAGGTGTAATGACTGATATTGACGCCAGAAAACAACGTGTTGGTGGTGAAATTATTTGTAAGGTATTTTAATGTCTAAAATTGGAAAAATAAATATATCAATCCCAGAAAAGGTTAAAGTTGCTTTAGCTGGCAACATTATAAATATAGAAGGGCCACTAGGAAAGAAATCAATAAATATTGATTTAGATATGTTTAATTTGGATATCAAAGAAGGAAAAGAGATTTCAATTAAACCAAAAAAAATTGACCAAAATTCAAAAAGACTTTGGGGTATGAACAGAAGTTTAATTAATAATGCCGTGATTGGCTCGAGTACTGGCTACGAAAAAGTGTTAGAGCTTGTAGGTGTTGGATATAGAGCGGCATTAAAAGGAAATCAACTAAATTTACAATTAGGCTACAGTCATGATATTGATTTTGACATTCCAGAAGGAATTAAAATTGCTGTAGAAAAACAAACTACACTTAAGATCACTGGATCTGACAAACAATTAGTTGGTGAAGTTGCATCAAAAATTAAAACATTTAGAAAAATTGAGCCATATAAGGGTAAAGGTGTTAGAGAAAAAGGCCAATATGTTCTTAAAAAAGAAGGTAAGAAAAAATAATGAAACTAAACACTAGTATTAGAAAAAGATTTAGAGTTAGCAACAAAGTAAAAAAAGTTGCTCCAAAAGATAGATTTAGATTAAGTATTTCAAGATCTGCCAAAAATATTTCAGCTCAAATCATTGATGATACAAAAAAAGTAACTTTGTTATCAGCTTCATCCATTGAGAAAGATGTAAAATCATCTGATAAAATTAACAAAACAGAGCTTTCAAAATTAGTTGCCCAAAAGCTTGCAAAAAAAGCTCAGGAAAAAAATATTACAAAAATTTATTTTGATAGAGGATCTTATAAATATCACGGTAGAATTAAAGCATTTGCAGAGACGTTAAGAGAAAATGGGATGGAATTTTAATTATGGAAAATAACAAAGACAAAAAAACAGACGATATTTTAGAAAAGTTAGTTCATATCAACAGAATTACAAAAGTTGTAAAAGGTGGAAGAAGATTTGGTTTTTCAGCTCTTGTAGTGGTAGGGAATCAGGCTGGAAAAATTGGAATAGCACACGCGAAGGCAAAACAAGTTCCAGATGCAATTAAAAAAGCTAATGAAATGGCGAGAAGAAAATTAACACATATACCTTTGAGAGAAGGAAGAACAATTCATCATGATGTAAAAGCTAAAGATGGCTCTGGTAGAATAGTTTTAAGAGCAGCATCAAAAGGTACAGGTATTATTGCAGGTGGTCCAGTTAGAGCAGTATGCGAGGTATTGGGGGTAAAAGATATTGTTGCTAAATCAATGGGCACATCAAATGCACACAATGTGATTAGAGCTACTATGAAAGCTTTAATGAAACAAAATTCACCAAAACAAATTTCAGCAATAAGAAATAAAAAAATATCAGAAATTATTGAAAAAAGAGGATAATGATTACATTAAATACAAGACAGAAAATTAATAAACCTAAAATTAGAGTAGGAAGAGGTATTGGTTCTGGAAAAGGTAAGACATCTGGGAGAGGTGTTAAAGGTCAAAAATCTAGATCTGGTGTTGCAATAAAAAGTTTTGAAGGTGGTCAAATGCCTTTATACAGAAGATTACCTAAAAGAGGTTTTAATCCAATTTCAAGAGAAAACATTGCAATTTTAAACTTGGAAAAAATTCAGTCTTATATTGATAAAAAAAATATTAATCCAAATGAAGTGCTTAATTCTTCATCTCTAAAAAAATTAAAATTAATAAACAAAAACTCTACAAAATTAAAAATATTAGGTACTGGAGAGTTAAAAGATAAAATTAATATTGAGGCTGACTTGGCATCAAAATCAGCAATAGAAAAACTAGAAAAAATTGGTGGATCTATTCAATTAAAAAAATAATTTGTTTAAATGAGCGCATCATCTTCAACAAATGATCTAAGAAATAGAATAATTTTTACCATAGCAATCCTTGCGGTATATAGATTTGGTACGTTTGTTCCTTTACCAGGAATTGACCCAGAACAATTAAAAATCATGATGGACGGTAATCAAAAAGGGTTACTTGGTATGTTCAATGTTTTTGCTGGAGGTGCCGTCAGTAGAATGGCAATTTTTGCTCTTGGTATAATGCCATACATATCATCAGCTATTATAGTTCAGTTGTTAACAGGGGTTTCTGATTATTTTAAGAATTTAAAGGCTCAGGGAGAAACTGGCAGAGCAAAGATTACTCAAATTACAAGATATGGAACAGTTTTACTCGCTACAGTTCAAGGTTATGGTTTATCGGTAGGCTTAGAGTCTTCTGCTGATTTAGTAATTAATCCAGGAGCATTTTTTAAAATTACAACAGTAACAACTATTGTTGCTGGTACAATTTTTCTTATGTGGTTAGGAGAACAAATCACTCAAAGAGGAATTGGAAATGGAATTTCTTTAATTATTTTTGCAGGTATCGTTGCTGAAATACCTAGAGCTTTAGTTACAACTTTTGAATTAGGCAGAACAGGTGCCATATCAACTTTCATGATCTTAGCAATTTTTGTTCTTTTAATATTAACTATTTTATTTGTTGTTTTTATGGAGAGAGCTTTAAGAAAAATTCTTATCAATTATCCTAAAAGACAAATGGGAAACAAAATGTACGGTGGAGAGTCTTCTCATTTGCCACTGAAAATTAATCAAGCAGGAGTAATACCAGCAATTTTTGCCTCTGCTTTATTATTGTTACCAGTTACTTTTTCTAATTTTTCTTTTTCGAACAATGAAACTTTTTTAAATTTAAGTTCTTATTTCACTCAAGGTCAGCCTTTGTACATGTTGCTATATGCATCTGGTATAATATTTTTCACATTTTTCTATACTTCAATTACATTTAACCCAACTGAAACTGCAGAAAACTTAAGAAAATATGGTGGCTTTGTACCAGGAATTAGACCTGGTGAGAGTACAGCATTATATATTGAAAATATTTTAACTAAACTTACTACAATAGGTGCTCTATATTTGACACTTGTATGTTTAATGCCAGAATTTTTAATAGCTAATTACCCAATTCCTTTTTATTTGGGTGGTGCATCTATTCTTATTGTTGTTGTTGTAGCCATTGATACTGTAACTCAAATTCAAACAAGATTAATGAGCTCTCAATACGAACAATTAATTAAGAAAACTAAATTTGGAAAGTAAGTGAATATAGTTTTGTTTGGACCGCCTGGTGCTGGTAAAGGTACTCAAGCTAAATATTTAGTAAAGAAATTAAATTCCTTTCAAATCTCAACTGGTGAACTTTTAAGAGAAGAAATATATAAAAATTCAGACATTGGTAAGACAATAACTAATGACATGAAAAATGGTAAATTTGTAAGTGATGAAATTGTAAATAAACTTATTGAAAATTTAGTTTCTGACTCTCAAAAAAAAAACAGATTAATATTTGATGGATACCCTAGATCTTTGAGCCAAGCAAAAAATTTAGATATCTTACTCGAGGCATCAAATCAAAAAATAGATTTAATTTTGTATCTTAAAGTTGATAAAGATACAGTGGTAAAAAGACTAGAGAAAAGAAAAATTATTGAAAATAGATCAGACGATGAAACAAGTACTATTCTAAAACGTTTTGATACATACATGAACACAACAGAGCCAGTGCTTAATTACTACTCAGAGAATCCTAAATTTAAGGAAATTGATGGAAGCTTAGAAATAGACGAAATAACAAGGAAAATAGACACTTTTATAAATGTTTAAGAAGTTGACTTTGATTAATCTTCTTATATAAAAGGCACAATTTATCACAAAAATTATGGCTCGTATCGCAGGTATAAACATTCCACAAAATAAACTTGTCCACATTGGACTGACATATATTTATGGAATTGGAGATAAATTCTCACAACAAATTTGTTCTTCTCTAGAAATTCCAAGAGCCAAAAGAGTGAATGAGTTAACGGATGATGAAATTTTAAAAATAAGAGAATACATCGATCAAAATTTTAAAGTCGAAGGAGATCTTAGAAGAGATTATTCTTTAAGTATTAAAAGATTGATAGATCTTGCATGTTATAGAGGAACAAGACATAGAAAAAAATTACCTGTAAGAGGTCAAAGAACAAGATGTAATGCAAGAACAAGAAAAGGAAAAGCAATCGCTATTGCAGGGAAGAAATTAACACCAACTAAAAAATAATAATGGCAAAAACAGAAAAAACTGACAATAAAGATCAGAAGGTAGAAAAATCTTCTAAAAAAAGTGCAAAGAGCACCTATTCAAAAAAGAAAAAGATAAAAAAGAATATTTTAAATGGAATTGCTTATGTGCAGTCAACATTTAATAACACAATAATTTCAATTGCTGATACAAATGGAAATGTAATATCCTGGGCATCTGCTGGACAGAAAGGATTTAAAGGATCAAGAAAATCTACACCTTATGCAGCTCAAATAGCAGCGGACTCCGCAGCATCAAAAGCATTAGAGTATGGAATGAAAACTTTATCTGTTGAGGTAAAAGGGCCTGGCTCAGGAAGAGAAACAGCATTAAGAGCTTTACAAGCAAGAGGTTTTAAAATTTTGTCAATTAAAGACACAACACCGATGCCTCATAACGGAACTAGACCACCAAAAAAAAGGAGAGTTTAATGGAAGTAGAAAACGTTAATGTTAAAAATTGGAAATCTTTGATTAAACCATCTAAATTAGATGTTCAAATTAGTGATGACTTAACACATGCTAAGATTATAGCTGAGCCTTTAGAAAAAGGTTACGGATTAACTTTAGGAAACTCCTTAAGAAGAATTTTGCTTTCTTCAATCAGAGGAGCTGCAGTTACTTCGATACAAATAGATGGTGTTCTACATGAATTTACATCAATTAAAGGTGTAAGAGAGGATGTAACGGACATAGTATTAAATGTTAAATCACTAGCTTTAAAATGTAATTCTGAAGGTACAAAAAAATTAGTTTTAGACGCAAAAGGTCCGGGTGAAATAAAAGCTTCAGACATTGCTCCTGTGACGGATGTAGAAATATTAAATCCTGAGTTAGTAATTTGTAACTTAGATGAAAACACTACTTTTCACATGGAAATGAATGTAAACACTGGAAAAGGTTATGTTCCAGCTGAACTAAATAAACCAGAGGAGCCACCACTAGGTTTAATTGCCATTGACTCTTTGTATAGTCCTGTAAAAAAAGTTTCTTATTCTGTTAGCACAGCAAGAGAGGGTAAGGCTCTTGATTATGATAAATTAACAATGGAAGTAGAGACTAACGGTTCAATATCTGCCGAAGATGCTGTAGCGTATTCAGCTAGAATTTTTCAAGACCAGTTGAAAATGTTTGTTAATTTTGATGAGCCAGTTGAAGCTCCAATAAAAGAAGTTTCATCTGAACCTGAGTTTAATAAGAATTTATTAAGAAAAGTTGATGAATTAGAGCTATCAGTTAGATCAATGAATTGCTTAAAAAATGACAACATAATTTATATTGGTGATTTGGTTCAAAAATCTGAGGGTGAAATGTTAAGAACACCAAATTTTGGAAGAAAATCTTTAAATGAAATTAAAGAAGTTTTAACTGGAATGTCTCTGTATTTAGGTATGGAAATACCAAACTGGCCGCCAGATAATATTGCAGAAATGTCTAAAAAATTAGAGGAAGCAATTTAATGAGACACGGCTTAGCCAACAAAAAGTTAAATAGAACTTCTGAGCATAGAAAAGCTCTGTTAAAGAATATGTTAAATTCTTTAATAAAATATGAACAGATTAAAACTACATTGCCAAAAGCAAAGTTTTTAAGACCTCAAGCTGACAAAATTATTACCTTAGGTAAAAAAGATACACTGCAAACAACTAAGATGCTCATGTCTCAACTGCAGGATATTAAATCAGCTAATAAAGTAAAAAAAACTCTTTCTAAAAGATATTCAAATAGAAAAGGTGGTTATACTAGAATTATTAAGGCAGGTTTTAGATATGGTGATAATGCTCCGATGGCAATTATAGAATTTGTAGATAGAGATGTTGAAGCAAAAAGAGTAGATAAGAAGAAAAAAGATACGTCAAAAGAAGCTCCAAAAACAGAAGAAAATAATCAAGCTATAGCTTAAATCCTAAGTCATGAACAAATCATACATCGTTGATTCAACGTGTAATGATATGCGTTTTGATAGATGGATGAGATTAAATATTGGAAAAATACCTCAAGGTTTAATTGAAAAATATCTTAGGACAGGAAAAATTAAAATTAACAAAAAAAAAGTTAAAAGTTCTCACAAAATAAAAAAAGGAGACAAGATAAATATATTTAATATTGAATTTAAAGAAAGAGTAGAACAAAAAAAAATAAAATTTTTACCAACTAAAGAAATAATAAAATCAAACGAAGATCAAATAATTGATGATAATGATAATTTTGTTGTATTAAATAAAGCATCAGGAATATCAGTACAAGGTGGTACAAAATCTAAAAAAAACTTAGTTGATATTTTTGCAAAGAGTGAAATTTTTAAAGGAACAAAACCTTATTCTGTTCATAGATTAGACAAAGATACATCTGGCGTATTTATAATGGCAAAAAATAGAGAGAGTGCGCAGCTACTAACATCATTATTCAGATTAAGAAAAGTACATAAAACTTATCTTGCCATATGCCAAGGAGAAATTAATAAAAACACTGGTGTTTGGGATGAGGACTTAATAAGATATGATGGTGATAAAAAGTTAGTAGAAAAAGCAAAAACTATATTCAAAGTAATAGATAAAAATTCTGAAGCATCTTTATTAGAGTTAAAACCAATAACTGGAAGAAAACATCAGTTACGTAAACAGCTTTTTGCAATTGGAAATCCTATATTTGGTGATAAGAAATATAAACTATCTAAGTCAGATAAAGGTATAAATAAAAATCTTATGCTGCACTCTTATCAAATTAAATTTAAAATAAATGATATGAAGCACACTTATTCAGCTTTATTGCCGGAATATTTTAAAAAGTTGTTAAAATCAAAAAGACTTAGTTTTTCAAATTTGAAATAAAATTTTCAATAATTTCATTATTCAATTTAGAATAATCTTGATTTAAAATTTTTTTTAAATTTGTAACACCTTTATCTGAAATTCCACAAGGTACTATTTTTTTATAATTTTCTAAGTCGTTATCTACATTTATTGCAAATCCATGATATGCAATCCATTTTCTTACTCTAATGCCTATTGCAGCAATTTTTTGAATTTCATTTTTGTCTTTATACCATATTCCAATATTTTCTTTATCAGGAAATGTTTCAATATTATATTTTTTTAAACTTTGAATAATTGTATTTTCAATAGTTGTAATAAATTTTCTAATGTCTTTTTTCTCTCTTAGATCAATTACAAAATAACAAATTAATTGACCTGGTCCATGATACGTAATTTTTCCACCTCTGTTTGTTTTTAATAGATCAATTGATTTATCAATTATTTCATTTTCTTTATATGATGTACCTGCAGTAAAAATTTCAGGATGCTCTAAAATCCAAATTAATTCTTTTTCTTTATCAGCTGCAATATTTTTTAATCTAGACTCTAATAGATCAATTGCCTCAAAATAATTTACCGGTTTTATTGACTTTTTGATCTCTATATCCATTTAAAATTTGTAATATTTTAATTATGTATTAATAGTGCACAACTAAATTATAGGTACATTTATGTCTTTAATTAAAAAAACTAAAGATAAAAAAGTAAATTTTGAATTCAATAAAGAATATTTGAGAGTTGTTACTTCTAAAATAGCTAACAATGATGCAAAATTTATTAGCGATTCATTCAATGAAATTCACCCTGCTGATGCAGCAGACATAATTGAACACCTAAGTATTAGCGATAGAGAAAGTTTAATTAAACTAAATAATTTTAATATTGATGCAGAGGTTTTTGTAGAATTAAATGAGTCTATACAAACTGAAATAATTAAATACTTATCTTCAGATTCAATTGTAACTATTCTTACCAACTTAGAGTCGGATGATGCTATTTCGATTTTAGAAAATGTACCTGAAGAAGACAAGAACACTATATTAAGCTCATTACCGCCTAAAGACAGATTTGCTCTGTTAGAAAGCTTAAGCTATCCAGAAGATACTGCTGCCAGACTTATGCAGCGAGAGTTTACAGCTATACCAAGCAATTGGTCTGTAGGTCAAACAATTGACTATTTAAGAGAAAATAAAGATTTGCCTGAAGAATTTTTGGAAATTTTTATTGTTAATGAAGAATTTAAACCTATTGGAACAGTTCCGTCATCAAGAGTGCTCACTTCACCAAGAGACACAAAAATGGCAAGTATCATGTCAGAGTCTCAACTATTAGTGCCTGTTGATATGGACAAAGAAGAGGTGGCTAATCTATTTGAAAATTATAATCTAAATTCAGCAGCCGTAGTTGATAAAAATAATAAATTGGTAGGAATGATTATGAACGATGATGTTCTTACAGTCTTGAAAGAAGAGGCGGAGGAAGATGCATTGAGGCTAGCAGGTGTAGGTGATGAGGAAATTACCGATGGTGTTGTTACAAAAACTAAAAGAAGATTTAATTGGCTTTTATTGAATTTATTTACAGCCTTCTTAGCAACTTGGTGTATTAGCTTGTTTGGAGCAACTATTGAGCAAATGGTTGTTCTTGCTTTCCTTATGCCAATTGTAGCTTCTATGGGTGGAAATGCAGGAATGCAAACATTGGCTGTTACAGTCAGAACAATTGCAACAAATGACTTAACTCAAAATAATTTTTCATCAAATGTTTTTAAAGAATTTTCAATTGGTATATTAAATGGAATTATATTTGCTACCATAAGTGCTTTAATAGTTCAAATTTGGTTTCAAGATAGTATTCTTTCAATAATCATTTCAATATCAATGGTACTTACGATGATTATAGCTGGACTGTTTGGAATACTTGTTCCTTTTACTTTAAAAAAAATGAATATTGATCCTGCAATTGCATCGAGTGTTTTTGTTACCACCATTACTGATGTTATAGGTTTTGTCTCATTTTTGGGTGTTGGGGCTTACTTTCTCTAAAAATTATCAATCAATCTTACGTTATCAATATAATAAGCAACAAATAAACGTGAGCCTCTGATAGTATTTGATATTCTAAGATTTTTAATTGATCTTAATTCTAAGTATTCAATATTAATTTTTAAAAGTTTCTCAAAATATTTCATTTGATTTCTTAAATTTTGTTTTATTTGTTTACTATTTGCTAAATTTTTTTTTAATTTAATTAGACTTTTGCTTAAAAAACTTGCTTTTTTAATTCCATTTAAATCCAAATGATTATTTCTTGAAGACAACGCTATTCTGCTTTTATTTCTAATCGTTTTGCATGGAATGATAGAAGTTTTATATTTATTTTTCAGATAATTTTTTATTAAGTAATATTGTTGATAATCTTTTTTTCCCATAAATATTTTTTTTGGATTTACTAAACTAGTTAATCTTTCCATTACATCTAGTACTCCTTCAAAATGTCCTTTTCTATATTTAGCGCATAAAATTTTATCTTTATTAGCGATTTTTATATTTGATTTTTTATTGTGATTGTAGATATCTTTGAATTTTGGAATGTATAAGAAATCTACCTTTTTAGTTTTTTTTAAAATTTTAATATCCTCTTTAATATTTGTGGGATAGTTCTTGAAATCTTTTTTATTGTTAAATTGTTTGGGGTTAACGAAAATACTTACTATTGACTTTTTGCAAGTTCGATTTGATCTTTCTATAAGTGATAAATGACCCTCATGTATACTCCCCATTGTTGGAACAAAGCCAATATCATTAAATGGCCTTAAAGCTTTTAATAATGAATTATTATTTAATATAATTTTCATTTGTATTAGAAATTTAGATAAGTAAAACATTTATATGATTAAACAAGCAATTATTCCTCTAGCAGGTCAAGGAACCAGACTTTTGCCTTTAACAAGTGTTTTTGCTAAAGAACTTCTTCCAATAAATGGAAAGCCTGGACTTGAATATATTTTAGATGAATGTATCGAAGCCGGTATTAAAGAAATTGTTTTTATAATATCAAATAAAAAAAAAATGATTAAAAATTATTTTTATAGTGACGCTTTTTATAAAAAAATTATTAAAAAGAAAAAAGATCCCAGAATAATTGCTGAATATAAAAAAATATTAAAATATAAAAAAATAATAAAATTTGTATATCAAAATATACCAAAAGGAACAGGTGATGCTGTATTTAAAACAAGAAAATATATAAAAGATAAATATTTTTTAATGTTGCTACCAGATGATTTGATAATAAAAAAAAACTGTTCTAAAGATATGATTAAAGTACATCATAAGCACAAATCTTCTGTAATGGCCAGTATGAAAGTTAATTCTAAAACAGTTTCAAGATGGGGTATCTATAGTTTAAACAAAAAAATTTCCAAAAATGATTATTTCATTGATGGAGTGGTTGAAAAACCCTCAATTAAAAATGCTCCTTCTAATAAAGCAGTAATAGGAAGATACATTCTTCCAAAAACTGTATTTAATAAATTAGCCAAGCAAAAACCAAGTAAAGGAGGTGAAATTCATATAACTGATGCTATTCAAACTTTAATTAAAGAAGGTGAAAAATTTATTGCTCATAATTTTTTAGGTAAATATTTAGATTGTGGGACCATGCAAGGATTCATTAATTCAAATAAAGAAATAGGAAAAATATGAAACTTTGTATGATAGGCACAGGTTATGTTGGCTTGGTTAGCGGTGTTTGTTTTTCTGATGTTGGTAATATTGTCTACTGTGTAGATAAAGATAAAAAAAAAATAGAAGAATTAAATAAAGGTAACGTTCCTATTTATGAGCCTGGTTTGGAGGAAATTTTAAAAAAAAATTATAAACAAAATCGTTTGAAATTCACTACAGATTTAAAAAAAGCAGTTTCAAGTTCTGATATAATTTTTATATGTGTTGGAACTCCAACTAGAAAAAATAGTAATTCAGCTGATTTAAAATATGTTTTTAGTGTTGTAAAAGAATTAAAAAAGATAATTAAAAGTTACAAAATTATTATAACTAAATCTACAGTCCCAGTGACTACTGGTGATAAAATTGAGAATATTTTAAAAAATTTAAAAAAAAGAAAATTAGTCGATATTGTTTCTAATCCCGAGTTTTTAAGAGAAGGTGAGGCCATAAGAGATTTTATCTATCCAGATAGAGTGGTCATTGGAACTGATAGTAAAAAAGCTAATAAGATTTTAAAATCACTTTACATGCCTATTATTAAAAAAAATAGCAGGTATTTTAATACTACACGTAGAGGTGCTGAGTTAATAAAATATGCTTCGAATGCTTTTTTAGCCACGAAAATTTCATTTATTAATGAGATTGCAAACCTTTGTGAAAAAACGGGTATAGACGTTAAAGATATATCTTTTGGTATGGGATCGGATGAGCGAATTGGAGATAGATTTTTGAGAGCTGGACCAGCCTATGGAGGATCATGTTTTCCAAAAGACACTAGAGCTTTAATTGATACAGGTAAAAAATTTAATACGGATTTGTCTATTGTTAAAACTGTAGTTTCATCGAATGATAAACGTAGATTTTTATCAATCAAAAGGGTTGAGAAAATATTAAATAACAAACTTTTAAATAAAACAATTACATTTCTTGGAGTAACATTTAAACCTAATACTGATGATATGAGAGAAGCTTCTAGTATACCAATGATTAATTATTTTAATAAAAAAAATTGCAAGATAAGATATTTTGATCCCTCGGGAGAAAAAAAAGAATTTAAAAATTTAAAAAATGTTAAATTTTTCGATAAGATCAAACCTGCGTGTTTAAATTCTGATTTAGTAATTATACACACTGAATGGAATGAATTTAAATTATTGAATTTTAAAAAATTAGTTAATAAGAGAAATTTTAAGATCTATGACATGAGAAATATGTATTCCCCTGTTAAAATGAAAAAATTGAATATCAATTATTTTGGAATTGGAAGATAGTTTAGTTTAGCTCAAATATAGCATCAACTTCTACAGAAACTCCGAGTGGTAAACTATTAGTACTTACTGCAGCTCTTGTATGCATACCAGCATCACCAAAAATTGATGCAATTAAATCTGAAGCTCCATTAATTACTTTTGGTTGTTCTGTAAAGTTATCAGTTGAATTAACAAATCCTGTTAATTTGATACAAGACTTTATTTTAGATAAGTCTCCATCACAAGCAGCCTTTGCTTGAGCAACTAAGCTCAATCCACATCTTTTCGCAGCTTCGTAGCCTTGCTCTGTACTTAAATCTTTACCAATTTTTCCCTTAATTAATTCTCCATTTTCATTTATTGATATTTGACCTGAAATAAAAAGTAGATTTCCAATTACTTTAGTTGCAACATATGAGCCAACAGGAGGTTTGGCTTCTGGTAAAATAATATTTAGTTCTTCTATTTTTTTTTCAAAGTTCATTTTATTTCTCTGTGAATTCTTTGTGTGATTTGCTATTTTTAAATTTAATTAATTTCTCCTTTAAATTTAATTTATTAAGTTTTTTTTTTCCTTCTTTATATTTTTCAGAAGTTTTTTCTTTGATCAATTCAGCCGTACATTTTGCATATTCTTTACTTAATTTATCAAATTCATTACAATCATCTGCCACAGATAAGTTAACATTAGCGAGTGTCAAAATTAATAAATAAGTGAGTAATTTAATTTTCATTATTTTTTAGTTTTTTTCTTCTTTTTAGTTTTATCGTATTCTTTCCTTTTCTCAATAAGGATTAAGGCCTCTTCCATTGTAAGCTCTGTTGGATCTTTTTCTTCAGGAATTGTTGCATTTAAAGATTTATATTTAATGTAAGGACCATATTGCCCCTTCATAACCCTAACTGGTTTTTTATCTTCCGGATGTTCTCCTAAATCCTTAATAATTGAAGAAGACATTCTACCTGGTTTCGCTTCAGCAATGAGTGTAATTGCTCGATTTAATCCTATAGAGAAAATTTCTTCTACATTTTCTATTCTAGCAGATTTATTTTCGCACTTAAGATAAGGACCAAATCTTCCAGTATTTAAAATAATTTCTTTTTGATTATCAGGGTTGACTCCAATTGATTTTGGTAGAGAACATAAAAATTGAGCTTTTTCTATATCTATACTTTCTAACTCCAAACCTTTTGGTATAGAAACATTTTTAATTAATTCATTAACATCCGGTTTAGATTTTTTGGTTTTTTTCTTTTTTTTAGTTTTTGTCTCCTCTAATTTTTCTTCCTCAAGTTTTTCATATTGAAGATAGGGACCAAATCTTCCATTTTTAAGATATATATCATTGCCATTTTCATGTTTTCCTAAAAATTTAGGCTCTGCTAACTGTGATTGAGCTGCTGCTTTAGCCTTGGACAAGGGTCTAGTGAATTTACACTCTGGATAATTTGAACATCCTATAAAAGCCCCACCTCTAAAACTATTTTTAAGACTTAGTGAACCCGTATCACATAGCTGGCATTTTCGAACAATATTTCCATCTTTATCGGTATCAAAAATTAAAGCACCTAGACTTTCATTTAAAAGATCTAACACTTCTCTAGTTCTTTTCTCCTTAACTTCAGAAACATTATTATTAAAATCTTTCCAAAACATCTCTAAAACTTTTATCCAGCTTTCCTTCCCTGTTGTAATTTCATCTAATTGATCTTCTAAACCTGCAGTAAAGTTATAATCAACATATTTAGAGAATAATTTTTCTAAAAAGGCAGAGATAAGTTTTCCACGATCTGTCGGAAAAAACCTTTTATTTATTATTTCTGCATAACCTCGATTAGCTATTGTGGAAATTATACTTGCATAAGTAGAAGGTCTACCAATTCCCAATTCCTCTAATTTTTTGACTAAGCTTGCTTCAGAGTATCTTGGAGGTGGCTGTGTAAAATGTTGCTCATCTATTAATGCTTCAATATTAATTGGCCCTTTAGACATTTCTGGTAAAATTTCTTCATCATCATCTTTACTTGTATTTGAGTAAACTTTTAAAAAACCATCAAATTTTAATACTGAGCCACTTGCCTTACATATTGTCTGATTATCTTCTGACTCTATTGTTATGGTATTTCTATCAAATTGAGCAACTTCCATTTGTGAGGACAAAGCTCTGGACCAAATTAAATTGTATAGTTTTTGTTGATCACTACTTAAATATTTTTTTAATGTGTCGGGTGCTCTATTTATATCTGTTGGCCTAATAGCCTCATGAGCTTCTTGTGCATTCTTAGCTTTTTTACCAGAATAATTATTTGCAGAAGCAGGTAGATATTCATTGCCATACTCATTTTTAATAAAATTTCTAAAATCATTTACTGCATCAGCTGATAAATTAGTTCCATCAGTTCTCATATAAGTAATTAATCCAACAGTATCCCCATCAATCTCAACACCTTGATATAGTTTTTGTGCAATTTGCATTGTTCTTGAAGCTCCAAAACCTAACCTACTAGATGCTACTTGTTGTAATGTTGAAGTTGTAAATGGACCTGAGGGGTTTCTTTTTACAACTTTTGACGAAATATCTGTTATTTGAAATCTTTTTTCTTTTATTTCTTTGATTGCTTTTTCAATGCTACTCTTGTCTCTAAAAGTAAATTTTTCTATTTTGTCACCATTTAATTGAGAGATACTTGCAGTAATAGTGCTTTTATTATCATCTCCAAATTTAAGAGTAAGTGTCCAAAATTCTTCTGGATTAAATAATTCTATTTCATGTTCTCTTTCAGTGATTAATTTTAAAGCTACAGACTGAACTCTTCCGGCTGATTTTGATCCAGGTAGTTTCGTCCAAAGTATTGGAGAAATATTAAAGCCAACCAAGTAATCAAGAGCTCTTCTTGCCATATACGCATCCACCAACAAAGGTTCGATTTGTCGTGGATTTTCAATACCATGAATTACAGCTTTTTTGGTTATCTCATTAAAAACCACTCTTTCAATTTCTTTATCTTTTAGAAGTTTTTTTTCATCAAGGTACTCTTTAACATGCCAAGCTATAGCTTCTCCTTCACGGTCAGGGTCAGTAGCAAGGATTATTTTAGAGGATTCTTTTGCAACATCAGTTATTTCTTTTAAATATTTTTTTGAAAAACTATCAACTTCCCATTCCATTTTAAAATTATGATCAGGATCAACTGATCCATTTTTTGATGGTAAATCTCTTATATGTCCATAACTTGCCAAAACAGTATAATCATCGCCAAGATATTTGTTTATAGTTTTAGCTTTTGCGGGACTTTCAACTATCACTAGATTCATAATTTAACAAACTACTTAAAAGTGTTTGATAGTCAAATTAATAAATTTTAGTCTTGTTTTCCTCTTTATTTATCAGTCGTTTAATATTTTCTCTATGAGTATAAAATATTAAAATAAACATTATCCCAAAAAATATTTCATTTTTTGTTGAATCAAAAATTAACAAATAAATAGGAACTGAGAATGATCCAATCAGTGATGCTAATGACGAAAATTTAGAAATAAAAAAAGTTACAAGCCAACAAATGCCAAAAACTAACCCAAATATTATGTTTATACTACATAATATACCAACATAAGTTGCTACTCCCTTACCACCTTTAAACCTTAACCAAACTGGGAAAACATGACCTAGAAAAGCACATAAAGCTGATACATAAATCAAATCTGGAAAATTTACTTTTACATATAAAACTGGGATAACAGCTTTAACTATATCAAGTATTAAAGTTGAATAACCAATAAATTTATTACCAGTTCTTAGAGCATTTGTTGCTCCAATGTTGCCTGATCCAATTTCTCTAATATCTTTTTTTAAAAATTTTTTAGTTAATATCAATCCAAATGGGATAGAACCCATTAGGTACGAGACAATACCTATTGTCAATAATTCCATTTTTATATCTTAAATAATTCTTTACCTTTTACAAATGTATTGGTTACTTTTCCTTGAAGTTTTTTGTCTTCTATAGAGGTATTTTTAGATTTTGAAATTAAATTTTCTTTTTTTACAATCCAAGGTTTATTTATATCAACTATACAAAAGTCAGCATCATTACCAATTGAAAGATTTCCTTTATTAATATTCAAAATTTTAGCTGGATTAGATGTTAGTGCTTGGATTATTGTTTCAAGTTTTACAGATCCATTATGAAATAGTTCTAGACTTAAAGATAATAAAGTTTCAATACCTGAGGCACCTGTTGCTGCTTGCGAAAATGTCAATCGTTTTGATTCTTCATCTTCAGGTTTATGATCCGAAACAATGACATCAATTGTTTTATCTTTTAATCCTTGGACTAAAGCCAATCTATCTTCTTCTTTTCTCAATGGCGGAGATAATTTTAAAAATGTTTTAAAATCTCCAATATCATTTTCATTTAAGGAAAGGTTATTTATTGAAACTCCGCAAGAAAATTTAATATCATTTTTCCTTTGTTTAATGATTTCTACTGATTTTCCTGATGATAGTTGAGATATATGATATCGACACTTTGCTTTTTCTAACAATGTTAAATCTCGTTCAATAATTATTCTCTCAGCCACATCTGGTATACTTGATAGCCCAAGTTTTGTAGCGATTATACCCGAATTTATCATACCGTTTTTTGCTAACTCATAATCCTCAGCATGTTGCATTATTAGGCATCCCAAATCCTTTGCTGAATTCATTATTCTTGACATTAGTCTAGTATTTTGAATTGTCTTTACACCATCTGTAAAAGCTACAATCCCTTTATTAGCTAATAATCCAAATTCCGTCATATTTGTTCCCTCTACATTTTGCGTAAGAGATGCGCATGGAAATATATTAATCTTAGATTTATCTCGTCCTCTTCTTTTTAAAAAATCTACTATTGAAACATTATCAATTACAGGATCTGTATTAGGCATTGTTACTACAGATGTTACTCCTCCAGATAAAGCTGCATTACTTAGAGTTCTAAAATTTTCCTTATACTCATACCCAGGTTCTCCAACAAAAACTCTCATATCGACTAAACCAGGGAATATATATTTTCCTTTTAAATCAATTGGTTTTTCTCTGGATGGTAAATTATTTGTATTTACTTTTTTTCCTATTGCTTCAATTTTACCTTCTTCTCCAACAATAAGTCCTCCATTTTCATTAATTGAATTTTGAGGATCAATTATATTTGCATTAATAAAGTATTGTTTTTTCATTTATTCACAAAATATTTTTAAACAGGCCATCCTTACAGCAACTCCAAGTTCAACTTGCTCTTTGATTACACTTTTATTTATATCGTCTGCCAATCTAGTATCTATTTCGATACCTCTATTCATTGGGCCAGGATGCATTATTAGTGCATCAGGTTTAGCATTATCTAATTTATCAGGTGTTAAACCGTAATATTCATAATACTCTCTATTTGATGACAAATAAGAACTTGTCATTCTCTCATTTTGTAATCTTAGCATCATTACAATGTCACAATCTTTCAATCCTTTTTTCATATCGGTAAAAGTATTAACACCAAACTTTTCAATTTCTTTTGGCATCAAATTTGTTGGGGCAACAATATTTACTTCAGCACCAAGCATTGTTAGTAAATAAATATTTGATCTTGCGACTCTGGAATGAAGAATATCTCCACATATAGCAATTTTTAATCCTTCAATTTTTTTCTTTCTATTTCTTATTGTTAAAGCATCCAGTAATGCTTGAGTAGGGTGCTCACGTCTGCCATCACCAGCATTTAATACTACACAATTTACTTTCTGAGATAATAAATTGCATGCTCCAGAATCTTGATGCCTTATTACAATAATGTCAGGATGCATCGCATTTAGAGTCATTGCTGTATCAATTAAAGTTTCACCTTTTTTAATTGCTGAATTATTCATATTCATTGACATCACATCAGCACCAAGTCTTTTTCCAGCTAACTCAAATGAACTTTGTGTTCTTGTTGATGGTTCAAAAAAAAGATTAATTTGAGTTTTGCCTCTAAGAACATCAATTTTCTTGTTCTTACTTTGATTTAATTTAATGAAAGTTTCAGATTCATCTAAAATGTAGTTAATATCACTAACTGATAGATCTTGGATACCTAACAAATGTTTTTGAGAAATTTTAATAGCTTTGATGTTTTTTGCCATTAAAATTAACTCTATAACTATAAAGCTATTGAATGGCAAGGATTAATTATTTAGATAGTCTATGGCTCCCTGAAGAATAAAAGCTGCTGCGTTTTGATCTATATTCTTTTCTCTTTTAGATACATTAACACCTAATTGGCTTGATAAATTAAAAGCACCAACAGTTGACAATCTTTCATCCCAGAGACACACATCAACATCTATCTCTTTATCTATATTTTTAGATACATCATTGACCGACTGTGCTGAATAGCCTGAAGATCCATCCATATTTAAAGGATAACCAATGATAATTGCCTTGATGTCATTCTCTTGAATAATGTTTTTTAACTCTTCAATTAATTCATTATTTTTTGATTTAAGTATAGTTTTATAAGGGGTAGCAATTAATTGCTTTTCGTCACAAATTGATACACCAATTCTTTTTGAGCCCAAATCTAAACCTATCAAACGACATTTTTCTGACTGTTTTTTTTTAAATTCTTCTATTGTGATCATGTTGTATATTTTAAACTATAGTGATAGTTTGCGTCATATTTAAATATCATATGAGCATCGATCTTAAAACCATAAAGCATATATCTAAATTATCAAGAATTTCAGTAGATGAGAAAAAAGCTGAAAAACTTGCTAGTGATTTGAATTCAATTTTTGATTTCATTGAAAAACTCAATGAACTTAAAACTGAAAATGTTGAACCACTTACATCAGTGGCTGAAACGACTTTAAAATTAAGACCTGATGAAGTTAAAAGTAAAAATTTAAGGGAACAAATAATAAAAAATTCTCCAAAAGATAATGAAGATTATTTTGTTGTACCAAAAGTTATAGAATAATGTCTGATATAACCAAGCAAACACTTTCTGAATTAGTTAATAATATTAAAGAAAAAAAACTTTCTTCTTCAGAAGTTACTCAAGCTTTTGTTGATAGATCAGAAAAATCAAAAGAATTAAACACTTATATTACTGAAGATTTTGGTAATGCTTTAGATAAAGCTAAAAAATTTGATGACAATCCAAAATTGGATTTAAAATTACCAGGAATACCAATGGCAGTAAAAGATTTATTTTGTACAGCTAATGTAAGAACAACAGCTGGTAGCAAAATATTAAACAATTTTGTTCCTACTTATGAGTCTACTGTTACTCAGAATATCTGGAATGAGGGAGCAATTCTTATTGGTAAATTAAATTGTGATGAATTTGCAATGGGATCATCAAATGAAACAAGTTTTTTTGGCAATGTTCAAAATCCGATTGATAAAAATTTAGTTCCAGGCGGTTCATCTGGTGGTTCATCTTCTGCTGTAGCGGCACAATTAACTCCTATTACAATTGGAACCGATACAGGTGGATCTATTAGACAACCGGCGTCATTTACAGGTACAGTTGGTTTAAAACCAACTTATGGTAGTTGTTCAAGATACGGAATAGTTGCTTTTGCATCTTCTCTTGATCAAGCTGGTCCAATGGCTCAAAATGTTCAAGATTGTGCTTTGTTGCAAGAGGTAATTAGCTCATACGATAAAAAAGACTCAACTTCTATTGATTTTAAAAGAAACCAGTACAGCAAAGAATTAACAAAAGACATTAAAGGAAAAAAAATAGGTATACCAAAAGAATATAGAGTTGATGGGATGCCAAAAGAAATTGATGATCTTTGGCAGAAAGGTATTGAGTATGCTAAAGATTGTGGTGCGGAAATAATTGATATTTCTCTTCCACACACAAATTATGCTTTGCCAACTTACTATATAGTGGCTCCAGCTGAAGCGTCTTCTAATCTTGCAAGATATGATGGTGTTAAATATGGCTTTAGAGCTGATGGAGAAAACCTTATTGATATGTATGAAAAAACTAGATCAGAGGGATTTGGAGCCGAAGTTCAAAGAAGAATAATGATAGGTACATATGTTTTATCTTCCGGTTATTACGATGCATATTATTTGAAAGCTCAAAAAGTTAGAAAACTAATTAAAAATGATTTTGATGAAGCGTACAAAAAAGTAGATGCAATATTAACTCCATCAACGCCAAGTTCTGCTTTTAAAATTGGTGAAAAAACAAATGACCCAGTTTCAATGTACTTAAACGATATTTTTACTGTTCCTGTAAATTTAGCAGGTTTACCAGGAATTTCTATTCCAGCTGGTCATGACAGCAAAGGCTACCCTTTAGGTTTACAAATTATTGGAAAAGCATTTGATGAACAAAATATCTTAAACATTGCTTATGCAATGGAAGAAAAAATTAATTTTAAAAATAAAATAACTGATTGGTGGATTAAGTGAGTAAAGAAAAATCAGAATATTTAATTAATAGAAAGGATAATCAATACGAAGTTGTCATTGGTTTAGAAGTTCATGCTCAAGTACTTTCCCAATCAAAGTTATTTTCTACATCAGCTACTAAATTTGGTGCTGAGCCGAACACGCAGGTAAGTTTAGTAGATGCTGCATTTCCTGGAATGCTTCCAGTGATTAATGAATTTTGTGTGAAGCAAGCAATTAAAACTGGAATAGGATTAAAAGCTAAAATTAACAAAAGATCAGTATTCGATAGAAAAAATTATTTTTATGCTGATTTACCACAAGGATACCAAATCTCTCAATTTAAGGACCCAATAGTTGGTGAGGGTAAAGTTATTTTAGATATGCCAGATGGTCAAAAAGAGGTTGGTATTGAAAGATTACACTTAGAACAAGATGCAGGTAAAAGCATCCATGATTTAGATCCAAAAAACACCTTTGTTGATTTAAATAGGTCAGGTGTTGCTTTAATGGAAATTGTTAGCAAACCTGACTTAAGATCACCAGAGGAAGTTAATGCTTATATTAAGAAATTAAGATCAATAATGAGATATTTAGGAACTTGTGATGGTAATATGCAGGAAGGATCTTTGAGAGCAGATGTTAATGTTTCTGTGAGAAAAAAAGGAACAAAAGATTTTGGTACAAGATGTGAAATTAAAAACGTTAATTCTATTAAATTCATGCAAATGGCTATTGAATATGAAGCTAATAGACAAGTTGATTTAATTGAAGATGGACAATCTGTTGATCAAGAAACAAGACTTTTTGATACTAAAAAAAATGAAACAAGATCCATGAGATCAAAAGAGGATGCTCATGATTATAGATATTTTCCAGACCCTGATTTATTACCACTAGAAGTTTCCGATGAATTCATAAATCAATTGCAATCAGAAATACCAGAGTTACCTGATGAAAAGAAAAAGAGATTTATAGATCAATTCAAATTAACTCCATATGAAGCAAATATTATGGTTTCAGATATAGAAACCTCAAATTATTTTGAAGATGTTGTTAAAAAATCTGACGTTAAATTAGCAACAAACTGGATCATAGGTGAATTATTTGCTGCACTTAATGAAAAAAATTTAGAAATAACCGATAGTCCAATTAGTGCCGGTAATTTATCAAAATTAATTAATTTAATTAAGGATGGGACAATTTCAGGAAAAATTGCAAAAACTGTTTTTGAACAAATGATGGAAGGGGACAAGGATCCTAAAAAAATTGTTGAAGAAAAAGGTTTAAAACAAGAAAGCGATCCAAAAGCTTTAGAGGCTTTAATTGATAAAGTAATTGATAGCAATAGAGATAAAGCTACAGAATATAAATCTGGTAAAGTTAAATTATTTGGCTTCTTTGTTGGACAAGTAATGAAAGTTTCAGGTGGAAAAGCTAACCCTCAGCTAGTAAATGAGATTTTAAAGAAAAAACTTTAGGTTCATGGGCTCAGACCTAAAAATTAGCACCAAAATTCAAGAATACATTTTAAATAATGGACTAGATCTTCATTCAGTTCAAAAAGAAATTATTTCTTATAATGAGTCTCTGGGAGATATTAAAAGGATGCAAATATCTATCTCACAATCTCAATTTTTACACTTAATAGTAAAAACATCTAATGTTAGAAAAATACTAGAGATTGGAACTTTTACTGGCTTAAGTGCTTTGTCAATGTCTCTTGCTTTACCAGAAGATGGTAGAATTATTGCTTTGGACAAAAATCAAGAAACTAACGAAATTGCAATAAAATTTTTTGAAAAAGCAAAACAAGGTCATAAAATTAAAACAATAATTAAACCTGCTTTAGAAAGTTTGAATGAAATAAAAGAAAATGATTTTGATTTAATTTTTATTGATGCTGATAAGAAAAATTATAAAGAATATTACGAAAAATCTTTAATATTATTAAAGAAAAATGGCTTAATTATAATTGATAATGTTCTGTGGTATGGTCAAGTAGTCGATGAAAATAGTGATGATAAAATCACTTTAACTATTAAAGATTTTAATAATTATGTTTCCAAAGATAAAAGAGTTGAAAAAATTATAGTTCCATTAGGTGATGGTATGACAGTTTGTAGAAAATTATAATGTTTGATGTTTTTGGATTTTATAAGTTTATTAAAATTTCTTATTTAAAGAAAAATCAAAAAATACTTCAAAATCAATTATTAAATAAAAACATACGTGGAACAATTATCATTTCTAGTGAAGGGTTAAATGGAACAATTTCTGGAAAGAATAAAGATATTAAACTGATCAAGGATTATTTACACAAATTATTTAAATTTGAAAAATTTGATAGTATTAATAATTCAAAAAGCACTTTTCAGCCGTTTCATAAACCAAAAGTAAAAATTAAAAAAGAAGTGGTTCCAATGAATTTAAGTTTAAAAAAGAGAATTAAAAAAAAAGATAGTCACGTTAACCCTCAAAAGTGGAACTCATTAATTAAAGATAAAAAAACAGTTTTAATTGATGCGAGAAAACCTTTTGAATATAAAGTTGGAACTTTTAAAGGTTCAATTAATCCAGATGTAGATAACTTTCGAGATTTTCCAAAATATCTTGAAAAATTAAAAAAAAATCAACCTATTGCTATGTTTTGTACTGGAGGTATTAGGTGTGAAAAAGCGTCAGTCTTTTTGGAAAATAAAGGCTACAATAATGTCTACCAATTAAAGGGTGGTATTTTAAACTATTTAAAAAAAACAGACCCAAAAAAAAGTTTATGGAAAGGTGAGTGCTTCGTCTTTGACAACAGAATTAGTTTAAAGCATGGTTTGAAAATAGGTTCTTACTCAATGTGTAGTGGTTGTAGAAAACCTATTTCTCCAAAAGATAAAAAATCTAAAAAATATGAAGAAGGTGTTTCTTGTCCAAATTGTCACGATAATTTAACAAATGATCAAAAATCAAGATTTAGAACGAGACAAAAACAAATTAACCTTGCCAAAAAAACTGGAAAAAGTCATATCTTTCAAAAAGAATATTAAAATATTTTAGTTTAAAGAAATGAATTTATTAAAAGATGACGTTTCTCAACTTATAAAAAAACTTGCAATACCAGCAAGTGTTGGGACATTATTTCAAACATTATACACTTTAGTTGATACTTTTTATGCTGGGAAAATTTCACCTGAAGCTTTATCTGCATTAAGCAAATCCTTTCCAATCTACTTTCTAATTATTGCCACGTCTATTGGTGTCACTGTTGCTGGGACTTCATTAATTGGTAGTAGTATTGGGGAAAAAAATGAAAAAAATGTATTAGGTTATTTTACAAATATCATTCTTTATTCAGTAATAATTTCAATAATTGTATCAATAATTGGCTTTAGTTTTTCTGAAAAATTATTTTTAACCATGAATTCATCGAGAGAGGTAATTACTCTTGGCCTTGAGTATACTAATGTAATATTTTATGGAACTATTCTCTTTATTCTGGTTGTTGCTTTAAATTCATTTCTACATGCTGAGGGAGATACAGTTACATACAGAAATGCTCTTATATTATCTTTTTTTTTAAACATTTTATTAAATCCAATATTTATATTTGGATTTTTATTTATCCCAGCTTTTGGTGTTGCGGGTATAGGTTATGCAACTTTGATTGCCCAATTTCTTTCTCTAATAATCGTTTTAATTAAATTGTTAAAAAATAAACGTATTAAAGAGATCAATATCCAAAATTTTAAGATTAAATTTTTCTACATTAAAAACATTTTCTTCCAATCAATGCCAATCACAATAGCTATTCTTGGATACTCAATTGCTGCAACGATTGTATTTACTTATGTTGCATTTACAGGAGAATATGCTGTAGCTGGTTATGGGGCAGCAACAAGGATAGAGCAGGTTGTCTTACTGCCTGTATTAGGGATAAATACAGCAATAATATCAATTATTGCACAGAATATAGGTGCCAAATATTATGATAGAGTAAAGCAATCTTATTTTACATCAGTAAAATACGGCTTGATTATAATGTTAGCGTCTGGAGTATTGGTGTTTGTAACTGCAGATTTAATGCCAAAATTTTTCTCATCTAACACGGAAGTTATTCGATATGGGTCAATATATTTAAAAATTTCTGCATTTATCTTACCAGCATACCCAATTTTTTTTCTATCAAATGGTTTCTTTATGGCTTTAAAAAAATCTGAGAAAGCAATGATTAACAATATTTTAAGGAACGTTTTGGTTCCATTTTTATCTTATTATATAGCACGTTCTATTGATGCAGACTTTAAAACTTTCTTTTATATCTGGGCAATATTGCAATGGTTAATATCAATCTTACTATTCTTTTATGTTAAATATTATATTAACAATAAATTAACTATCGGTTAATGTTTTATACAAAAAAGAAATTAATAATTTTGATAATTATTTCATCTATATTTTTTATACTTACATATAACGATGTAAGATCTGAAAATATAAATAAAATCTCAGGTTTTGTTAAAGTTGTTGATGGAGATACAATCAAGATTAATTCAAAAAAAATTCGATTATACGGTATTGATGCACCTGAAAAAAAACAAAAATGTAAAAAAACTTATTTAACAATATCTTTTATGTCTTTCACTAAAGATTATATGTGTGGAGAAGTATCTACTCAAAAGTTAATTAAAAAGATTAATAATCAAAAATTGAATTGTAATATTATAGACGTTGATAGGTATAAAAGGTTAATAGGTGAGTGTTTTAAAAGAAATATAAATTTAAATTCTTGGATGGTTTCAAATGGTTATGCAGTAGCATATAGAAAGTATTCTAAAAAATATATTTCTGATGAAATTAATGCCAAAAATAACAAATTAGGTATTTGGCAAGGTAAATTTGAAATGCCGTGGGATTATAGGCGAAAAAATTAATCTTTATAATCTTGAAGAGCTATCTTCCATCCATTCCCAAAGGTGTTTAGCAAATGATCTTCTAACAAATAAATTAACAATATTTTCGTCCTTATTGTGAATAATAACATCTATATGATTTAGCAAAGTTTGAGTTGTTGACCCTTTTTTTTCGCGAAATAAGTTAAAATTAAAAGGACATCCTGAGGAAAAAAGTTCATATATTTTTTCACCTTTTATCTCTAATTGAACAAATTGGTCAGTTACATCAGTTACTGCTCCTAATGATGTTTTTGAAATATTGTTAAATAATGTATTATTTAATTGGTATGTATTGGTTTCTTTGCTAGTAGTCTCATTTGATACAATCATCCATTCATCTGGACTTAACCATATCGCAGTAAGTTTATCACTAGATGAAGATGTATTCGCCTCAGTTGGCAAAATCATATTTAAAGTTTTTCCTACATTTGTAAAAAATTCTCGTGTTTTACCTCTTAAATTTAATTTCATTATTGGTGCAATTTCTTTTATGGAAACACCGTTGTTATTAATTTCACTATTTGTTACTTGATTATAACTAAGCATTTAATCTTTCATTAGTTTGATCAAAAAAAATTGGATTTGAAACAGTTACATTAATTGTTTTATCTTCCATAGGAATAAATAGTTTTTTACCCATCATATCTTTTCCACCTCTGACAACGGCTAGAGCTATAGATTTATTTAAATTTGGACTAAAGTAACTTGACGTAACATGACCAAGCATTTCAACAGGTTTTTTATCTAGTTCAGAAACAATTTGCGCTCCTTCTTCTAATACAACCTCAGGGTCATCTGTTAATAATCCCACCAATTGTTTTCTGTCTTCTCTCATCGTATCGGATCTGTATAGAGATCTTTTACCAATAAAATCATATTTCTTTTTACTAACAATCCAATCCATTTGTAAATCTATTGGAGTCATTGTTCCATCTGTATCTTGGCCAACAATAATAAAACCTTTTTCAGCTCTTAGTAAGTGCATCGTTTCTGTACCATAAGGAGTAATATTAAATTCTTTACCAGCCTCTATACATTTCTCCCATAGAGCTTTTCCATAACTTGCTTGCACGTTAATTTCAAAACTTTGTTCTCCTGTGAAACTTATTCTCATAATTCTGCAAACAATACTTCCAATTTTTGCTTCTTTAAATGACATGTGTGGAAAATTTTCATCAGACAAATCTAAATCAGGAATAATTTTTTTAAGAATTTTTTTACTATTAGGGCCACACAAACTTGCTGTAGCAAATTGATCTGTAACTGAAGTTAAATACACATCTAATTCTGGCCATTCAGTTTGAAGATAATCCTCTAATTTTCCAAGAACGTTTGCTGCACCACCAGTTGTTGTTGTCATTAGATAGTGATTTTCACCTAATCGTGTTGTAACACCATCGTCATATACCATGCCATCTTCATTTAACATTAAACCATATCTACATTTGCCAATACCAAGTTTTGACCATGCGTTTGTATAAACTCTATTTAAAAACTCTGAGGCATCACTTCCTTGTATATCAATTTTACCAAGTGTGGACGCATCCAATATTCCTGAACTTTCTCTTGCAGCTTTGCTTTCTCTTTGAACTGCTTGGTGCATAGTTTCACCATTCATAGGGTAGTACCAAGCTCTTTTCCATTGACCAACATTTTCAAATTCTGCTTTTTGTTCAACATGCCAATCATTCATAGGCGTTCTTCTAAAAATATCAAAAAACTTACCAACATTACGTCCTACAATTGTTCCAAATGTTAAAGGAGTGTATGGAGGTCTAAAAGTAGTCGTTCCAAGTTCTCCCATCTTAACACCTGCTGTATCTGCTATTATTCCCAAAGCATGCATATTTCCTAATTTTCCTTGATCAGTTCCCATCCCAGTTGTTGTATATCTTTTGACATGTTCAATAGATCTGAAACCCTCTCTTAAAGCTAATTTTATATCCTTCGCAGTTGCATCATTTTGATAATCAACAAAAGGCTTAGTTTTGCCTAAAGCTTTATCAGACGGTAATAACCATATGTTTCTTTTTGAAATCTCTTGGTCATTATTAACAGTAATATTTTCGAAATCTGTTTTATTTATATCTAAAAAATCTTTTAGTTTTTCATTTAAGTTTTTAAGTATTTCATCAAGCTTAAAATCACCACAGCAAGATCCAACACTTATTTGATCTGAATTATTTTTATTTGGAATAAATATTTTTTTGTCCTCGTCAAAAGCAAGTTTGCTACCTGACTGAGTATATAGATGAACAGCTGGAGTCCATCCACCAGCAACCCCTAAACAATCGCATGAAATAGAAATTTTATTTCCAGTTACTGAAGTTCCATCATTTGATAGTTTCATTATTGAGACATTGTTTAATCTTTTATAACCAGAGGTATCAACAACTGTATGTTCCCAGTATATTTTTATACCTGCATCAATAACTCTTTTTTCTAAATTTGTTTTGGATTGCTTTCTAATATCAACTATTGCCTCAACTTTAATACCTTTATCGTTTAATGAAAGTGCACTTTCATATGCACTGTCATTATTTGTAAAAAATACAATCTTACTACCACAGGCTACACCATAAAAATCACTATATTTTTTAATTGCAGAAGAAAGCATTATTCCAGGTCTATCATTATTATTAAATACCATCGGTCTTTCCAAAGCACCTGTTGCCAAAATTACCTTCTTTGCTCTTATTTTAAGTAATCTTTGTCTAATTTTATTTGTCTTATCTTTTTTTTCTAAATGATCTGTTAAGTTCTCTCTTGCAAGCAAATAATTATATTGATGGTAGGCAGCAACACTTGTTCTAGTTTTTATTTCTAAATTTTTAATATTTTTAAGTTCTTCAATTTCTTTTTTTAACCATTCAGATGAAATTTTATTATCAATTTTATTACTTTCATTGTTTTCATAAATAGTTGATCCTCCTAATTCATTTTTTTCATCTAAAAGTAAAGTTTTGTAATTATTCTTCGCAGCATTTTTGGCTGCTAGAATTCCAGATATACCTGCGCCAACTACAAGAACATCACAATGAATATTTCTGTGATCGTAAATGTCAGGATCTTTTAACGTTGGTGATTTTCCTAATCCTGCTGAGTGTCTTATAAAGTATTCATATTTTTCCCAGAAGCTTGCAGGCCACATAAATGTTTTGTAATAAAATCCTGCTGGAAGTAGGGGTGATAAAAAATTATTTATTCCACCAATATCAAAGTTTACACTTGGCCAGCAATTTTGACTTGATGCCTCCATTCCTTCATATATTTCAACTTCAGTTGCCCTAACATTTGGTTCAGTTCTATTAGTATTTGGATTAATTTGAACAATTGCATTTGGCTCCTCAGAACCTGATGTCATTATACCTCTTGGTCTATGGTATTTAAAACTCCTACCTACTAAATGAACATTATTTGCCAATAAAGCAGAAGCAAGAGTGTCTCCTTTAAATCCATAATAAGTTGTACCATTAAATTTAAACGAAACTCTTGTTGTTTCATCAATATAATGACTAGATTTAACTCTTAAATTTTCTGACATTTGTTTTATATCGATGGGGGTTTTTCTCCCATTTTATAGATTGCTTTAATCTCATCATTCGAAGTGTCTCTAATCATATTAAACCATTTACGACAACCATGAGCATGGTTCCATCTTTCATATTGAACACCTTTAATATTTTTTCTCATAAATAAATATTCTGCCCATTCATCATCACTAAGTTCTGTCGGTTGTTTTGGTCTTTCAATATGAGCTTCACCACCAGCTTTAAATTCTTGCTGATCTCTCTCACCACAATATGGACAATTAATAACAAACATTAGTGAGCAACTGCTGCAGCGCCATGTTCATCAACAAGGTCTCCACTTACAAATCTATTTAAATTAAATGCTGCGTTGAGTTTGTGTGGCTCATCATTAGCAATTGTGTGTGCAAATAAATCTCCTGATCCAGGTGTAGCTTTAAAACCCCCTGTACCCCAACCACAATTAAAATAAAGTCCTTTGATAGAAGTTTTGCTTAATATTGGACTTGCATCAGGACAAATGTCTACTATTCCTCCCCATTGTCTTAGCATTCTCATTCTGCTGAAAATTGGATACAATTCTAAAATAGCATTTAGAGTTCCCTCGACTATTTGATGACTTCCTTTCTGAGTGTATGAAACATAATCATCTGTTCCAGCGCCAATAACTAATTCACCTTTATCAGATTGACTTACATAAGCGTGTACAGCGTTTGACATAACAACTGTATCTATAATTGGTTTCACAGGTTCTGATACTAGTGCTTGAAGAGGTTTGCTCTCTAGAGGAAGTCTTATTCCAGCCATATTAGCAATCACACTTGAATGCCCAGCTGCCACAACTCCAATTTTTTTTGTTTTAATAAATCCTTTTGTTGTTTCTATACCTTCAACACTATCACCATTTCTTTTTATACCTTTTACTTCACAATTTTGAATTATATCAACACCCATTTCATCAGCACCCCTAGCATAACCCCAGGCAACAGCATCATGTCTTGCTGTACCAGCTCTTCTTTGTAATGTACCACCAAGTACAGGATATCTTATATCTTGAGATGTATTTATAATTGGACAAAACTTTTTAACTTCTTTTGTACTCAAGTAAACAGCATCAATGCCATTTAGTCTATTTGCGTGTGTTCTTCTTTTTAAATCTCTTACATCTTGCAAATTGTGAGCAAGATTCATTACACCTCTTTGACTAAACATTACATTGTAGTTTAACTCTTGAGATAATCCTTCCCAAATTTTTAGCGCGTGATCATAAAGTCCAGCACTAGCGTCCCATAAATAATTCGATCTAATAATTGTTGTGTTACGACCAGTGTTTCCTCCACCAATCCATCCTTTTTCAACAACGGCAATATTTTTCATATTGTGTTTTTTTGCTAAATAGTATGCTGTCGCTAAACCATGACCACCTCCACCAACTATGACAGCATCATACTCTTTTTTTGGAGTAGGGTCTTTCCATGCTCTTTGCCAATTCTCATGGTATGAAAGAGCGTTTTTGATTAACGAAAATACTGAGTATTTATTTCCCATAATAATTGAATAATTACTTTATAAATATTGAATTTTCAATAAAATCACTTATTACACAATGTCATACGGAGAGATGGGTGAGAGGCTGAAACCAGTCGTTTGCTAAATGACCGTGCGAGGAAACTTGTACCGAGGGTTCGAATCCCTCTCTCTCCGCCACTAATATAAAGGCTGATCTTTAAAAAAATCTTTCATTACTATTGGATTTTGTTCCAGTACATATCTGTACACATTATAATTTTCCAATACACGCTGAACATAGTTTCTAGTTTCTCTAAATTTAATTAGCTCAACCCAATCAACATAATTTGTTTGTTTTTTTTGTGGATCCTTATTTAATTTTTTCCAATATTTAACTCTATTTGGACCAGCATTGTACGCAGCTATTGCAAATGGATAAGCACCATCATATTGCTGAATTAAACCAGCAATATAATGAGACCCTAAATTTATATTGTACTCTGGATCGGTTGTTAATCGAGATTTTGCATAAGGAAGCTTTGCTTGTTTAGCAACTAATTTTGCTGTGTAAGGCATTAATTGCATTAACCCTTTTGCACCCGCATGACTATTTGCTTTTAAGTCAAATTCACTTTCTTGTCTTATAATTGATAAAATTAATGCACTTTCAGGAATCTTTCTTCCATTAATGTATTTAGGTGTGCTTATTAATGGATAATTGTATTTGTTGTGAAATCTTTTTTGATAAGAGGCAATTTTTGATACTTGTATTGCAAAATCATATCTACTGATACTTGTAGCAAGTTCAGCAGCTAAAAGTTCACTGCCTTCAGAAACGTTATCATTAGCAAGATGTCTTAAGATAAATTTTGTATACTTGTCTTTATCTAATTCATGCAAAAGATGTGTGATTTTTACTAATTCTTTATTAAAAAAAGCTTTTCTATATTCATCTTCAACCAACATTGTTTTATCAAGTTCAAATTTTCCATTAGGATTAATTTTTAAAAATGCTAGTTGTCCGTAATATGTAGTTAAATATTTTGTAGCCTCTTTATACCATTTTTCCGATCGATCTTTATCTTTTAGTTTTTCATATGATCTGCCTAACCAATATGCGCCCCTAGAAACACTTATTGGATAATTAACATTATCAAAAAAGTTTTTAAAATGATCTTTAGCAAGAAGTGGATCATTTAAAAAACTTAGTGCTATCCAACCACTCATCCATTCTGCTTCAGCAAATTCAGATCCTTCAGACATTCCGTGATTGCTACTAATTTTATAAGCTAGTTCATATTGTTTTTTATAAATTAACTTTCGAGAAATGATTTCTCTTTCTTTCCACCATTTGTCAGGTCTAACTAAATAATCTTTATCATTTCTTATCTTGAGCAAAATTTCAGTAGAAGACTCCAATCGTCCTTTTTTTCTTCTCCACTTTAAACGATCATAGTTTAATCCAGCATCGTTTTTAAATTTATTTGGAACATTTTTGATTGCTTGATCTACACCGTATCCCTTGGTCATTAAAATATGTCTTGCTGTATAGAGCAATTCATAGTCTTTAGGTAAATATCTGATTAGTCTTTTTAAATCCCAATGATCACTATTCCATGCAAGATAATCAGCTCTCTTAATATAGTCATTTGCATCAAGATATTTTTTATATTTTTTTCTGAAAAACTTTAACTCATTTTTTGATAAATCTGCAGAAATCCATCCATTTTTAATTAGAGCAATACCTTTTACTTTGTCTCCTGATAAAATATGACTTTCACCTAAAATCATTTTACCATATCCACTTAAAGGTTCATTTTTTGAAAACCAATTGATTATTTTTTTTGGAGAAACTTTTTCCGTCGAAAGTTTATGCTCAGCCAAATATCTCAATCTATCTATTCTTGGATAATCTGAATTTTCTTCGATAAAGACTTGGTAATCAAAAAATGACTCTTGATTACCTGTAGTTAATAAATGTCTCCATTTTATAAAATTATATATAGATCTATCTTTAGCTTTTTTTGAGATTTTAATTGCAGATTTCCACTGGCCTTTTTGCATTTCGCCAATAGCTTTTTTTGCAATCCCAAAATCTTTTTTATTATAAAATTTAGAAATTTTTACTGTTTCTGAATTAATTAATCCTCTAATAACTGGTTTTTTTTTAGGTAAAAGAAAACTAAGTTTGGTTTCTTTTTTAGCTACCTTTTTCTCAACTTTAACTTTTGAAGGTTTTTTTAGAGGTTTGATTGTGTTTAATATTATTTTTTTATTTAATTCCTCAGAGGATAGCGATGGTTTTTTTAAAGGTACAATCTGTGCACCACTGAAATTAAAGCTAATCAAGGAAGTTATTATTAAAAATAATAATTTTTTAATCATAATCTTTTGGTATATGAATCTTTAAACTATGTTATAAGTATTTATGTTCAAAGGATCAAATGTTGCTTTAATTACGCCGTTTAAAAACAATCTCTTAGATGAGGAGGCGTATATTAAATTAATACATTTTCATATTGAAAATGGAACTAGTGGGCTTGTACCTGCTGGTACAACAGGAGAATCCCCAACATTAAGTCATGATGAACATCAAAAAGTAATTGATCTCTGCATAAAAGAAAGTAATGGAAAAATTCCAGTTATAGCTGGAACAGGTTCAAATTCTACTGAGGAAGCTATTTCTTTAACTTCACACGCTGAAAAGGCAGGTGCAAATGGTGCTCTAATCGTAACACCTTATTATAATAAACCTACTCAAGAAGGTTTGTACCAGCATTATAAAGCTATAAATGACAAATGCGGGATACCAATAATAATTTACAATATACCAGGTAGATCAGTTATTGATATGAATGTTGATACAATGGCAAGACTGTTCGAGTTAAAAAATATAGTTGGTGTAAAAGATGCCACTGGAGATTTGGATAGGGTTGATCAACAGTTATCAAAAATGGGTAAAGAATTTGTTCAATTGACTGGTAATGATGACAATGCGCTAGAATTTAATAAAAGAGGTGGAGTAGGTGCAATAAGTGTAACAGCAAACATAGCACCAAAACTTTGTTCAGATTTTCAAAAATTTTCTAAATCTGAAAATGATATTGGTGAAGCTGAAAAATTAGATAAAATTTTACAGCCAATTCATCATTCAATGTTTGTTGAAAGTAATCCTAGTCCAGTAAAATATGCTGCTAAATTATTAAATCTATGCGAAGATGATGTTAGATTACCTCTGGTAAAAGTTACCGAACAAACTAAGGAAATTGTTAAAAAGTCTCTTCAGTCAGCAAAATTGATTTAATGAACAAAAAAACCAATTCTGGTTTAAAAATAATTTGTTTAAATAGGAAAGCTAGTTTTAATTATTTTTTTGAGGATATTTTAGAAGCAGGAATTGTTCTTAAAGGTTCTGAAATTAAATCAGTAAGAGATGGAAAAGTTAATATAGCAGACTCTTATGCAGTTGAAAAAAAAGGAGAAATAATTTTAATTAATTCTCACATTTCACCTTACAAACAAGCAAGTTATTCCAATCATAACCCAACTGATGAAAGAAAGTTACTGCTTAATAAAAGAGAAATAAATAAATTAATTGGAAAAATGCAAAGAGATGGATTTACTATTGTTCCAACAAAAATGTATTTTAAAAAAGGGAAGGCCAAAATTGAATTAGCAGTTGCTAAAGGAAAGAAGCAATACGATAAAAGAGCAACAAAAAAAAGTAGGGACTGGAACCGTGAAAAGGCGAGATATATTAGAAAATCAAGCTAAAATTGTTTACTTAGGTATTGGCTCTAATTTAGGGGATAGAAAAAAAAATATAGAAATTGCAAAATCTCACTTAAGCGAAAATAATCTGGATTTTTTATCTATCTCAAGTTTTTATGAAACACTTTCATGGCCAGACCCCAAAAAACCTAAATTTTTAAATGTAGTTATCAAGGCAAAGTTTTGTTTTGATCCAGAAAGTCTCCTTAAAATATGTAAGAAAATTGAAATTTTATTAGGAAGAAAAAAGAGTAAAAAAAATGATCCTCGTGTTTGTGATATTGACATAATCGACTTTCATAAAAAGGTTTTAAAAATAAAAAACAAATTAACTTTGCCCCATAAGCTTATGCACAAAAGAAATTTTGTACTTATCCCTTTTTTTGAAATTCAAAAAAAATGGCATCATCCAATTATTAAAAAAGATATTAAAAGCTTGATTTCTTCACTCCCTGAAGCAGACATTAGGTCTATTAAACAAATTTAAATTAATGTTATAATAAAGTTATGCTGAATTCTAATGAACTAATTAATAAAGTTAAAAATTATAATAAATTTTTAAATCCTGAAAAATTAGATAAAGCTTATAATTTTGCTGTAAAGGCCCATAAGAGTCAAAAGAGAGCTTCTGGTGATCCTTACTCTGTACATCCAATTGAAGTTGCAAATATTTTAACAGAGTTAAAATTAGACAGTGCCACAATTGCTACTGGGTTGTTACATGATACTATTGAAGATACCTTTGCAACCTACGAAACAATAAAAGCTGAATTTGGTGATGAGGTTGCTGATCTTGTAGATGGTGTTACTAAAATATCTGTTTTTGAAAATACAGCTGGATCAAATTCTAAAGTAGAAAACTTTAGAAAATTAATTTTAGCAACATCAAAAGATATTAGAGTTTTGTTAGTAAAAATTGCAGACAGATTACATAACATGAGAACGATTAAAGCAATTACAAAAGAGGAAAAAAGACAAAGGATTGCACAAGAAACAATGGAAATTTATGCTCCACTGGCAGATAGAATGGGCATGCACAGAATACGTGATGAGCTTGAAGATTTGTCATTTGAAATTTTAAATTATGATGCGAGGAAATTAATAAAAAAAAGACTTGATGAAATAAAATTAGATAGAAAAGATATTTTTGAAGAACAATCATATGAGCTTAGCGAAATATTGAATGATCATAGAATTAATGCTGAAATATATGGAAGAGAAAAAACTCCATTTTCAATATGGAGAAAAGTTCAAAAAAAAAGAGTTTCATTAGAGCAGATAACAGACATCATTGGTTTTAGAATTATATTAGATACTATTGATGACTGTTATAAAACTCTTGGTATATTTCATAAAAAATGGAACTGTATTCCTGGTAAATTTAAAGACTATATCTCTTCGCCTAAAATAAACGGATATAAGTCAATTCATACTTCTGTTATCGGTTCAAATAAAAAGCCTATAGAGATTCAAATTAGAACAACAGAAATGCATGACTTTGCACAAAGAGGTGTTGCATCGCATTGGCAGTATAAATCTTCTGAAAAATTTAATTCATTAAGTTGGAAAGAGTATGATTGGTTAAAAGATTTGGTTGAAATTATTGAAAAAAACGAAAATCCTGAGGACTCGTATGAGTATACAAAGCTTCAAATGTTTCAGGAAAATGTCTTTTGCTTTACACCAAAAGGATCTGTAATTAAATTACCAAAAGATGCAACAGCAATCGATTTTGCTTATGCTGTTCACACTAAAATTGGTAATTCTGCAATTGGATGTGAAGTAAATGGAAATAACAGTGAATTACAAACAATATTAAGAAATGGTGATAGGGTTAACATTCTCACATCTAAAAATAGTTCACCATCTTTGCATTGGATACCTACTACCAAAACAGGTAAAGCAAGAGCTGCTATTAGAAGATATTGGCATGATAAAGGTGAGCAAAAAGAGGAAAAAACAAAAAAATATAACACTACACTATGGATTTCACTACCAGATAAACCTGGTCAACTTGGTGATATAAGTTCTTTAATTGGAAGTCATAAACTTAACATTTCTAATTTAGAGATGGCAGGTAAAAACCCAAACTATATTAATTTTAAATTTAGATTAATAATTAGAAATCTTAAGAATTTTACAAATTTTATTGCAGAGCTAAAGCAAAAAGGTATAAAATTTAAGATAATTAGACACGAAGAAAAAAGAAATGCATTCACTCAAAAAATCCTTAAATATTTTAAAAAAGACTGATGCGTTATTAGAAGGACATTTTGTTTTATCCTCAGGACTACACTCTCCAAAGTATATTCAATGTGCTAAACTTTTAAGCTTTCCTAATTTAGCTGACAAAATTTGCAAATCATTAGCAAATAAAATTAAAAAAAATTTTAAAAAAATAGATTTAATACTTGCTCCTGCAATGGGTGGTGTGATCATAGGTTATGAAATTGGTAAAATTTTAAAAAAAGAAACAATTTTTTGTGAAAGGGTGAATGGAAAATTTACTCTCAGAAGAGGTTTTAGTATAAAAAAGGGAGCAAATGTTTTGATTATAGAAGATGTTATTACGACTGGTAAATCCAGTTTGGAATGTGTGAAACTAATTAAAAAATCAAACGCAAAACTTGTTGGATTTGCCTCTATAATTGACAGATCAACAAAAAAATCTTTGAAGATTAAAAATAAAATTGTTTCTCATTTAAAAATAGATGTGCCCAGCTATAACCTTAAAAATATACCTAAATCTCTAAAATCAATTCCCATTACCACTCCAGGAAGTAGATTTATTAAGTGAAAAGACTAGGTGTAAATATAGATCATATTGCAACCCTGCGTAATGCACGTGGTGAAAAACATCCCAATCCAGTTTTTGCAGCAAAAAAAGTTATAAAATTGGGTGCAGACTCCGTAACTATTCATTTGAGAGAAGACAGAAGGCACATAAATGATTTAGATACAAAAGAGATTTGTGCTTTGAACAAAGTGTTAGTGAATCTTGAAGTCTCAATGAATAGTGAAATAATTAAAAAAGCTTTAAGATATAAACCAAATTACATTTGTATTGTTCCAGAAAACAGAAAAGAAATAACTACAGAAGGTGGTTTAAATGTAAAAGATTATTATAAAAAATTAAAAGAAATCATTTTTAAATTTAAAAAGTCAAATATTAGAACTAGTTTATTTATCAACCCCAATTTAAACGATATTAAACTTTCAAAAAAATTAAATGTGGATTGTGTTGAAATTCACACTGGAAAACTAGCTAATTATGTTAAATCGCATAATAATTTTTCAAACGAATTAAATAGAATTAAAAAAAGCTCAAAACTTGCATCTAAGCTAGACTTAGAAGTACATGCGGGTCATGGTTTAGATTACAAAACGACCAAAATTTTAACAAAAATTAAAGAAATCGAGGAATTCAACATAGGACATTTTATTATTGGAGAGTCGATATTTTATGGGCTACCCAAAGTAATTAAAGATTTTAAAAAAATTATTAAAAATTAATGAAAATTTTAGGTATTGGAGTTGATGTAATTGAAAATAAAAGAATTAAAGAAGCTATAAAAAGTAAATCTTTTATTAATCGAGTTTATAGTGTGAGAGAACAAAGACAATCAAACTTAATAAAGAATAAAGTATCCTTTTTTTCAAAAAGATTTGCAGCAAAAGAAGCATTTGCAAAAGCTATGGGTACCGGATTTAGAATGAAATTGAACTTTAAGGATATAGAAGTAGTTAACGATAAAATGGGTAAACCAAATTATGTTACAAACAAAAAAATCACCAAGATAATCCAAAATAAATTTAAAATTAAAAAATATAATTGTTTTCTATCCATTTCAGATGAAAAAAAATATTCAACAGCATTTGCTATTATTCAATCATAATGAAACTAGATAAAAACTTTTTTTCAGAAAATATAAAAACTTTATTTTATGCTTTGATAATTGCAGTAATAATTAGATCACTTTTAGTGCAACCTTTTTATATACCTTCTTCTTCGATGGAACCCACATTACTTGTAGGTGACAGATTATTTGTTACGAAATATTCATATGGGTATAGTAAACATTCTTTCCCTTTTAGTCCGCCAATACTTAGTAAAAGAATAATGTTTAAAAGTCCTGAAAGAGGCGATGTAATTGTATTTAAAACACCAGCTGACAATAGAACAGATTATATAAAACGTTTAATTGGGCTGCCAGGAGATAAAATCCAGTTTATTGATGCCAATCTATATTTAAATAGTAGCGAAATACTTAAATCTAAAATTCCACTTAAAACTAAAATTTATTGTGGTGACACAACAATAGACGTTTTAAAGTTTGAGGAAAAATTACCTAATGGTAAAAAATTTCATACAGTTTATTTAAAAAATTACACCTATCAAAATTCAGATATTTTTACAGTTCCAGAAGATCATTATTTCTTTTTAGGTGATAATAGAGATTGTTCTAAAGATAGCAGATTTCTTTCAAGTGTTGGTTATGTTCATAAAGATAACTTGGTTGGTAAGGCTCAATTTATTTTTTTCTCATCTGATAAAAAAATAGGAAGTTTTATTGAATTTTGGAAATGGCATAAATCTATAAGATTTAAAAGAACCTTTAATGTTATTAATTAATGAAAATAAAGTATCAAGAACTAGAAAAAAAAATAAATATAGTTTTTAAAAACAAAAATTTATTAGACCAATCTCTTACTCATAAAAGTTTTAATTCCTCTAAAAATAATGAGAAAATTGAATTTTTAGGTGATCGTGTACTAGGACTAGTCATGGCTAAAAAATTATTAGAAATTTATCCTAACGAAAAAGAGGGAATACTTGATAAGAAATTTGCTTCACTTGTTAATAAAAAATCTTGTCTTGAAATTGCAAAATCAATTAATTTAGAAAAATATATAAAAACTTTTAATCCAAGAAATAAAAAAATAAAAATTGAAGATAAAATTATTGCAGATAGTTGTGAAGCTTTAATAGGAGCAATTTATCTCGATAAAGGTTTTAATATTGTTGAAAAATTTATTTTAAAGCAGTGGGAAGCAAAAATTAGTGATAGCGTTGTTACAGAAATTGACGCCAAAACAAAGTTACAAGAACAAACATTAAAAAAATTTAAAAGTCTTCCTAAATACAAATTAATCTCAAACACTGGACCAAGACACAAACCTGTATTTAAAGTAGGAGTAAAATTACCTAATACAAAATACTTTATTGGCATTGGCAATTCCAAAAAAAATGCCGAACAAAGTGCTGCCACAGAGTGTTTAAATAGTTTCAATAAATAATATGAATTGGTCTGATGAAGGTTTTTTATTAAGTAAAAATAGATATAACGAAAACTCCTTGATTGTAGAAATTTTTACCAAAGAAAAAGGCAAAGTGTCAGGCATTATATTTGGCGGAACATCAAAAAAAATTAAAAATTATCTACAAATAGGAAATAAATTGCATGTTAATTATAACTCAAAAAATGAAAATAGGATTGGCTATTTTAAAGTTGAAATTTTAAATGCTTACAGTCCTTTGTATTTTGACGATAGGCAAAAATTATCATGCTTAACCTCTGCAATGAATTTGATTAAAATTTTAACAGCAGACGCACAATCAAATGAAAAAGTTTTTTTCATAATTCATAATTTCTTTTTAATTTTACAAGATAAAAATTGGTTAAAAAAATATATTTTTTGGGAATTAGAATTACTTAAAATATTAGGTTATGATTTAGAATTACAAAACTTAGTAGAGAAAGATACTGAAAATAACGAAACTGTTTATTTTGTTTCATCATCAAATGAAAAAAAATATGTTCCAAACTTTCTTATTGAAAAAGATAAAGAGGTTGAAGATATTAAAATTTTATTAAAAGGTTTGAAGTTAGTTAATGATTATCTAGATAAAACGATTTTAAAACCAAATAATATTAATTTTCCAAATAATAGATTGTTATTTCTTAATACTTTAAGGTGATTACTTTATTATTTTGTCAATTCGATCAGCGTAATAACTTACAATTGCATTTGCACCAGCTCTTTTGAAAGCCACTAAACTTTCATACACTGCATCTTTATTTACAAGGTTTTTATTAATAGCATTTTCTATTAAACTGTATTCTCCAGATACTTGATAAGCAAAAACTGGGATTTTGAATTTTTCTTTAATTGATTTAATTATATCTAAATATGGCATTCCTGGTTTAACCATAACCATATCAGCTCCTTCTTTTATATCTAAAGCAACTTCTCTCAATGCTTCATCAGAATTTCTAAAATCCATTTGATATGTTTTTTTATCTCCTTTTAATGAGCTTTTTGACCCGACGGCATCCCTAAAGGGACCATAAAAGCTGGATGCATATTTTGCTGCATAAGATAAAATCTGAACTTCTTGGAAATTGTTTTGATCGATTGCTTTTCTAATTTTACCAATCCTACCATCCATCATATCTGATGGAGCTAAGACATCGCAACCCATTTCAGCTTGAAGTAAAGATTGGTTTATTAAAACTTGAATTGTTTCATCATTTAAAATTTTATCAGATTTGATTAATCCGTCATGTCCATGAGAGGTATAAGGGTCCAATGCAACATCACACATAATTCCAATTTGATTTTTGTATTTTTTTTTAATCATTCTTGATGCTCTACAAACAAGATTATTTTCATTGAGTGCTTCTGATCCAAGTTCATTTTTCAATGATTTTTTTGTATTTGGGAAAAGAGCAACCATTGGAATTCCTTTGCTTATCGCTTTGTCGATAATTTGACTGATTCTATCTACTGAATACCTGTAGACGCCAGGCATCGATTTTATATGTTGTTTTTTATTTACTCCATCAATAAGAAAAATTGGAAGAATAAAATCATTAGGACTTAGGGTATTTTCCTGTATTAGTTTTCTAGTCCAGGAAGATTTTCTGTTTCTTCTTAATCTTAGGCTTGGATATTTTCCTACAATCATGTTTAAATTTACTTTATTAATGCGACAAATGTATTATACAAATATCTCTTAAATTAAGTACAAAACCATTTTTATGAGCATTGATAACACAAAAGTTGTAAACCTAAACCTAAAAAAAGAAGAAAGAATTTTAGATTTTAGTGATTTTCAAAAACAAAACTTGAAATTTGATATAAATAAACTTCAAGAGGCTTATAACCAAATTATTAAGACAAAAAAATTCGAAGATGCTGGGATAACACACTTTGGAGCTATTTCATTAACTCAAATTCCTGGTGATCCTGATTCAATCAAAGGCAATAAAGCTAGAGGTGTTTATTGGACTAAACCTGATAAAACTGGAAAAGAGGTTTCTAGAGATGTAGAAATTAATGAAGCAGCTTATTCTGAATTTATAAAAGATTATGAGAATACTTATTTTAAAGAAGTTTATGATGTTTTATCAAGCAAATATAAATTGGGTAGAGTAAGAATTTTATTAAAAGAACCAAGATCAACTTTAAGTTGGCATAGAGATCCAGAACCAAGATTGCATATTCCAATCGTAACTAATCCTGGATGCTTAATGGTTATAGATAATGTTGCAAAACACATGCCTGCAGATGGTTCTGTTTGGGTGACTAATAACACAAAATATCATAATGCATTTAATGGTGGTGAAGAAAATAGAGTCCACCTTGTTGCTTGTGTGCTAGATTATAAATTCAATTAATTTGAAAAAGATATTTATCTCTTCAGATCACGCTGGTTTTAAACTTAAAGAAGCAATTAAAATTTATTTAGAAAAGAAAAAAATTAATTTCCAAGATTTTGGTCCTTCAAATGAGAATAGCGTTGATTACCCAGATTATGCGCATAAAGTTGCAAGAAAAGTAAATTCATCTAAAAAAAATATTGGTATTTTGGTATGTGGATCAGGAACTGGAATGAATATTGCAGCAAATAAACATAAAAATGTTAGAGCCGCTCAATGCTTTAATGAAAAATCTACTAAATTATCTAGATTGCATAATGATGCAAATATCATTACATTAGGATCTAGATTACTAACTAAAAAAAATGCATTAAAATTTATTAGCATTTTTTTAAATACAAAGTTCGAAGGTGGGAGACACTTAAAAAGGGTAAAAAAAATATAATTAATTATGTCTAGTGAAAAAAGTTATTTAAACGATAGTTATAAGAGTTTCTTCGAAGATGGTTTGTCTAGCAAGGACCCTGAATTATATAAAGCTATAAAAGACGAACTCTTAAGACAACAACAACATATAGAATTAATTGCATCAGAAAATATAGTTTCTCAAGCAGTTCTTGAAGCTCAAGGATCAGTTTTAACTAATAAGTATGCCGAAGGATATCCTGGAAAAAGATACTATAATGGTTGCGAACATGTCGATGTTGCAGAAAGTCTTGCAATTGAGAGATTAAAAAAAATATTTAATTGTAAATATGCAAACGCACAACCTCACTCTGGAGCCCAAGCAAATGGAGCTGTGTTTTTAGCTTTATTAAATCCTGGAGATACATTTATGGGAATGAGTTTAAATTCAGGTGGACACATAACACACGGATTGAAAATATCTATGTCAGGTAAATGGTTTAACGCTATAGGTTATGACGTTGATAAAGAGTCTGAACTCATTGACTATGATAATGTTGAAAAACTTGCTTTAGAACACAAGCCTAAATTAATAATAGCAGGCGGCAGTGCTTATTCTCGAGTAATAGATTTTAAAAGATTTAGAGAAATAGCTGATAAAGTAGGAGCCTATTTAATGGTTGATATGGCACATTTCTCAGGACTTGTGGCTGGTAAAGGTTATCCAAATCCATGTGATTACGCTCATGTTGTAACCTCAACTACACATAAAGTTTTTAGAAGTGCAAGAGGTGGAATAATTTTGTCTAATGACGAGGAGCTTGGTAAAAAGTTTAACACAGCTGTTTTCCCTGGTTATCAAGGTGGACCTTTGATGCATATTATTGCTGCTAAAGCTGCTGGTTTTCTAGAAGCTCTTCAACCAGATTTTCAAGATTATATAAAATCTGTTTTAGCTAATGCGAAAATCTTAGCCGAAACTTTAAAAAACAATGGATTTAAAATTTATTCAGATGGAACTGATACTCATTTAATGCTTGTTGATTTAAGACCTTTTAATGTTAAGGGAAATCTTGCAGCGGAAAGTCTATCAAGAGCCAACATAACATGTAATAAAAATGGAATACCTTTTGATACAGAGAAACCAATGATTACATCGGGAATTAGATTGGGTACTCAAGCTGCTACTACACGTGGATTTGGATTAAATGAATTTAAAACTGTAGGTGAATTGATAACAAAAACTATTAAAGGTTTATCTGAAAATCCTGATGATAACAGTAAAGTTGAAAATGAAGTAAGAAATGAAGTTATTAATCTAACCTCATCATTTCCAATATATAAAAATTTATAAATAATGATTTGTCCTTGTGAAAAAAAAGGTGATACATCAGTTGTAGATTCTAGACCAACTGAAGATGGAACTGCAATTAGAAGAAGACGATTATGTATATGTGGTGAAAGATTTACTACCTTTGAAAGAATTCAATTTAGAGAATTAATGGTAGTTAAAAAAAATGGAAGAAAGTCTTCTTTTGACAGAGATAAATTATCTAAATCAATCTATATAGCATTAAAAAAGAGACCAATTGATACCGAAACTGCTGAAAAATTTATAAGTAAAATCTCAAGATCATTAGAAGAACTCGGACAAACAGAAATATCAACTAGTACAATTGGAACAATGGTTATGGAAGGATTAAAAGAGCTTGATCCTGTAGCATATGTGCGTTTTGCTTCCGTTTATAGAAATTTCAGAGAAGAAAAAGACTTTGTGCAATTCGTGGACAGATTAGATGTCTACAAAAAAAGATAATTTTACCAGCAAAGATATACAATTCATGCAAATTGCCCTCAATTTGGCAATTGCTCGTGAAGGTTTAACCGGAACAAATCCATCCGTTGGATGTGTAATCGTTAAAGATAATAAAATTATATCTATAGGACAAACTTCATACAATGGAAGACCTCATGCTGAACGAAATGCAATTAAAGATTCTATAGAAAATGTTGCTGGCTCAAAGATGTATGTCACATTAGAACCGTGTTGTCATAAAGGAAAAACACCACCTTGTACAAATTTAATAATTAAATCAAAAATATCAGAAGTTATTTATTCAATTTCTGATATTGACGAACGTGTTAGTGGAAAATCTTTTAAAGTTTTGAAATCAAGTAAAATAAAAGTTGGAAAAAATCTTTTAAAAAAAGAAATCAGTCGATTTTACTATCCTTATTTTTTTAACAGAAAAAATAAAATACCTTTTGTTACAGGTAAAATTGCTGTTTCAAAGAACAATTTAATTTATAGTAAAGAAAAGCAAAAAATTACTAATATTTATTCTGATAAATTTTCGCATTTTTTAAGATATAAAAATGATACGATATTAATTTCATACAAAACCTTAAATAAGGATAATCCAAAACTTGATTGTAGACTTAAAAGCAAAAATAATTTTTCACCTATAAGAGTTATTTTAGATAATAAGCTAAATTCTAATCCAAACTCTTACTTAATAAAATCTGCAACCAAAATAAAAACAATTATTTTTTATAATGAAGCAACAAAATCAAAAATCTCATTATTTAAATCTAAAAAAGTCTTATTAATTAAATCTAAAATTAATAAAAATAAAGAATTCAAATTAAATGAAGTATTAAAAAAACTTTATTCTTTAGGAAGTAGAAATTTATTGGTTGAAGGTGGAGATATACTTACAAAATCATTCATAAATGATAAAATTTTTAATAAATTTTATTTGTTTAAAAGTTCAAATAATTTATCTAAAAATACAGAATTTGTTGAATTTAACAGTTTAAATACTTTAAATTCAAAATATAGATATAAGTCAAAATTAAATCTGAAATTAAAAAAAGATAAAATAGAATTATATAAAAATTATGTTTAACGGAATTATATATAACCAAGGTACCGTCAAAAGTATCATCAAAAGACCAAAAGGGATCAATATATTTGTTAAAAGCAACTTAAAGGTTTCATCAAAAGATATGGGATTATCAGTCGCGTGTGATGGAGTATGTCTCACATTAATTTCGTATAAGTCAAAAATAATGGAGTTTTATTTATCTAATGAAACTTTAATTAGGTCCAAATTTAAATTTCTCAAAACAAAAGATGTTTTGAATTTAGAGTTACCTTTGAAATATGGAACTAAAATTTCAGGTCATATTTGCCAAGGTCATGTTGATACTGTTGGAATAATTAATTTTATTAAAAAAATAGATAAATCTTATCTTTTTGATTTTGAAATACCAAAAAAGGAGAGAAAACACCTAATAGAGAAGGCGTCAATATGTGTAAATGGTATCTCTCTTACAATTTCAAAAATTACAAAAAAAGGTTTTCAAATTTGGATTATTCCACATACATATAAAGAAACTAATTTATCTACTTTAAAAAAATTTAGTTTGGTAAATATTGAGATTGATATCTTGTCTAAATATGTAAGAAATTATTTTAATGACAAAAAATAATTTTGCATCAATAGAAACTATTATTAGCATTGCCAGAAAAGGTGGGATGTTCATATTGGTTGATGATGAAAAAAGAGAAAATGAAGGCGATTTAGTAATATCTACAACGGATACTAATTCAACAAACATAAATTTTATGGCCAAGTATGGCAGAGGTTTAATTTGTTTAGCTCTCGATAGTGTTCAGGCTAAAAAATTAAACCTCTCATTAATGTCACCAATTAATCAATCAAGAAATAAAACTGCATTTACAATATCTATTGAAGCGAAAAAAGGAATCACAACAGGAATTTCAGCAAAGGATAGAGCAAAAACAATTAAAGTTGCTTCAAAGAAAAATGCTAACAAAAATGAAATTGTATCTCCAGGTCATGTGTTTCCAATAATAGCAAAAGATGGAGGTGTGCTTGTTAGAGCTGGGCACACAGAAGCTTCAGTTGATATTTCAAAATTGGCAAAAAAAAATAATTCAGCTGTTATTTGTGAAATCATGAATGAAGATGGAACAATGGCCAAAGGTAAGGATTTATTTAATTTTGCAAATAAGCATAAACTTAAAATAGGAAAGATCGAAGATTTGATTGCTTACAGACTTAAAAAAGAAAAATTAATTAAATTAAAAAAGCAAAGCTCAATAATTGTAAAAAATCAAAAATACAACATTCGAATTTATGAAAATTTAATTGATGGTGCAGAACATTTTGCTCTAATTAAAGGAAAAATAAAAAAGGGTATTGCCCCAAGGGTAAGAGTGATCTCTTCAAATGTAGTTCAAAATTATTTAATAAATCAACAATTACCAAACTCATTTAACAAAACTTTGAATTATTTTAAAAAATATAACAATTGCGTATTAGTCTTTATTAAAGACTCTAATTTAAAATCTGTAACACAAACTCTGAAAGATTATAAAAATAAAGATTTTTATAAAAAGGGTAATGACAAATTAATAAGAAATTATGGAATTGGAGCTCAAATTATAAAGGATTTAAAAATTAAAAATATGATTTTAATCACAAAATCTCCAAAAAAAGTTATTGGTTTAGATGGTTATGGTATAAAAATTACTAAACAAGAATTGATATAATGAAGAAAAAAATTTTGATTGTTATAGCTGATTATTACAAAGATATTGCAGATGGATTGCTTAAAAGTGCTTTAAAATTAGTCTCAAAAAAAAATTATATAAAAGTTATTAATGTTCCAGGAGCTTTTGAAATACCAGTAACTATTTCAAAAAACATAAATAAGTATGATGCCTTTTTAGCTCTAGGCTGTGTTATTAAAGGTCAAACTCCTCACTTTGATTTTATTTCTCAAGCAGCAACCAATGGTATTATGGAATTATCAATTTCAAGTAAAAAACCAATTGGGAATGGAATAATTACTTGCTTGAATATGTCTCAAGCTAAAGCGAGAAAGAAAAAAGGTGCGGAAGCAGCTGAAGCAGTAATTTCTATTCTATCTCAAAAATGAGAACACATTTTAATCCAAAAAATAATCCTAGGGTTATAATAATTCAAAAACTCTATGGTAAATTTTATAACGAAGATGATGAATTGCAGTTTCCAAAACACAGATTTAAAAAATTTATTAAAGATATTGTACTAGGAACTATCGAAAGAAATGATCTAATTATAGATGAATTAAAAAATAAATTAGGTGATGAATTTGTCTTTGAAAATTTAGATAAGGTTTTTCAAACTATTTTAAAAGCTGCTACATACGAATTAATGTACAAACCTAATTTATCCTTAAACATTATTATTAAAGAGTATTTAAATTCATCAAATTATTTCTTAGAAAATTCACAAACTAAGTACCTAAATGCTTTGCTTGATAATGTTGGAAAAAAATTAAGAACAAATGCATGAATTTGAATTAATAAATAATTATTTTTCTAATATTACTAAAAAAAATAAAGCTGCTTTAAGTTTAAATGATGATGTTTTTTTTGATAAAAAAAAAGGATTAGTTATTTCTGTAGACACATATAATATAGGTACACATTTTATAGATTTTAAAAGACCAGATTTAGTTATTAAAAAGATTTTAAGATCTTCAATTTCTGATTTAATTTGTAAAGGAGTGAACCCGAAATATTATTTTATTGCTGGATCAGGGAACAAAAAAAACTTTACAAAAAACAATCTTAAAAAAATATCCAATTCTTTAAGGGAAGAGCAGAAAAAATATGATTTATTATTAGGAGGAGGAGATACAACTTTTTCTAATAAACTTAGCTTTACAATAACCTCAGTTGGTTACTCAAAAAAAATAATCTATAGAAATCAATCTAATGTAAATAATGATATATATGTTACAGGAAATTTAGGTGATAGTTTTATTGGACTTCAAGTTTTAAAAAATAAAATAAAACTGAATAAATCTAAAACGAAGTATTTTATAAATAAATATTATATGCCTGATATCCAAAATAAGTTTTCTAAAAATTTACTTTCTCTAGCAACAAGTTCTATGGATATATCTGATGGTTTAATCGCAGATTTGAATAAATTAATAAACAAGCAAAATGTTTCTTATAAAATTTATGAAAAATCCATTCCTGTATCAAGAAATCTTAACAACCTAATTAATAGTAAGAATTTAAATAAAATTGATCTAGTTTCTAATGGAGATGATTATCAAATTTTGTTTACTGCTAGACCAAACAATGCCAGAATCATAAATAAATTAAGTAAATCTCTTGGTGTAAAAATTTCTAAAATAGGAACTATTTTATCTGGTAAAAACAAGTCTTTAATTTTAGATCAAAAAGATAGAGAAATCGCCAATAATACAGGTGGTTATATACACCAATTTTGAAGTTAATTATTGTCTTTTTTGACTTTTTTTGTATTGTCCGGGCTTAAAAAATTAACAACCAACAACTAAGGGTTATATGAGTGCAACTGTCGAAACTATTTTATTATACACAATCGGAGCTGGTTTTTTATCTATCGTTTATGGATTTTTAACTGGAAAAAACATTTTAAATTCAAGTGCAGGAAATGCAAAAATGCAAGATATTGCTTCAGCTATTCAAATCGGAGCAAAAGCTTATCTAGCAAGACAATACAAAACAATTGCAATTGTTGGTGCAGCTGTTCTTGTAATTGTTAGTATTGCATTTAGCCCATTAGTTGGTCTTGGTTATTTAATAGGCGCAGCATTATCTGGTATTGCGGGGTATGTTGGTATGTTAGTTTCAGTAGAAGCTAACGTTAGAACTGCTGAAGCTTCTAGAAAAGGTCTAGCTCAAGGTCTATCAGTTGCTTTTAAATCTGGTGCTGTAACTGGTATGTTGGTTGCTGGTTTGGCATTGTTGGCAATAGCAGTTTATTATTTTTTATTATTGAAATTTGAAGTGGATGAAAGAGAAATAGTGAATGCTCTAGTTGCTTTAGGGTTTGGTGCTTCTTTGATTTCAATTTTTGCAAGATTAGGTGGGGGTATTTTTACTAAGGGTGCAGATGTTGGAGCTGACCTTGTTGGTAAGGTTGAAGCTGGAATTCCTGAGGATGACCCAAGAAATCCAGCAGTAATTGCTGACAACGTTGGAGACAACGTTGGTGATTGTGCTGGAATGGCAGCAGATTTATTTGAAACATATGCCGTTACTATTGTTGCAACTATGGTTTTATCATCAATTTTCTTCGTAGGTGATCTTAATATGATGATCTATCCTCTTACAATTGGTGCTGCTTGTTTATTGACATCTATTATAGGTACATTTTTTGTTAAACTTGGAAAAGATAACAATGTGATGAATGCATTATACAAAGGGTTTATTGTATCTGCTGTTGCGTCATTAGTTATTCTTTGGCCTGTAACTGATCATGTAATTGGTTTTACAAATGAATACACTGTAAATGGAAATACATTTAACGGAATGGATTTATATTACTGTGGAGTAATTGGTTTGGTTATTACTGGTTTGTTAATCTGGATTACAGAATATTACACAGGAACAAGTTATAGACCTGTTAAATCTGTAGCTTTATCATCAACAACTGGTCATGGAACTAATGTTATTCAAGGTTTAGCTGTATCAATGGAAGCGACAGCTATACCTGCATTAATCATTGTTGCTGGTATCTTAATTACAAATTCTATTGCAGGTCTATTTGGTATTGCAATTGCTGTTACAACAATGTTGGCATTAGCCGGAATGGTTGTTGCTTTAGATGCTTACGGCCCAGTAACTGATAATGCTGGAGGGATTGCGGAAATGTCTAACTTGGATAAAAAAGTTAGAAAAACCACTGATGCTCTAGATGCTGTTGGTAATACTACTAAGGCTGTTACAAAAGGATATGCGATTGGTTCTGCTGGTTTAGGTGCACTAGTTTTATTTGCTGCTTACACTGAAGATATCAAACATTTTTCTAAAGAAGCAGGCTCTGCTCTGGAAGGTATTGTTGTAACTTTTGATTTATCAAATCCTTATGTTGTTGTTGGGTTATTAATTGGCGGGATGTTGCCTTACTTATTTGGATCTATGGGAATGCAAGCAGTTGGAAGAGCAGGTGGTGCTGTAGTAGTAGAAGTTAGAAGACAGTTTAAAAAATTTCCAGGTATCATGAAAAGAAAACAAAAACCTGACTACGCAAAATTAGTTGATTTGTTAACTGTTGCTGCGATTAAAGAAATGATAATTCCATCATTATTACCAGTGTTATCTCCTGTAGTTTTATATTTTATAATTCTATCAATAGGGGGTCAGGTAGCTGCCTTAGCTGCAGTTGGAGCTATGCTTTTAGGAGTTATTATTACTGGACTGTTTGTAGCTGTTTCTATGACTGCTGGAGGCGGAGCATGGGATAATGCTAAGAAATATATTGAAGATGGAAATCATGGTGGAAAAGGTTCAGAAGCACATAAAGCTGCTGTAACAGGTGATACTGTTGGTGATCCATATAAAGATACAGCAGGTCCAGCTGTTAATCCAATGATTAAGATTACAAATATTGTAGCTTTATTATTGTTAGCAGTTATCGCTGGCTAATTTCTTTACGTTTTTTGGCCCTCGTACCAAGAGGGTCATTAATCTTTTGTCTCATACTGGACATAAAGTCATAGATGAAAGAGTTTCTTTGAAACCCAGAGTCTGTTGTAGCCTCAACCAACTTAATGTTTTCCATGTCTTCTTTGTTATAAAATTCTTTTTTTTTAAGAATTCCATATTTATCAATTTCCAGTACCAAAACATCGTTTTTAAAAACCCTCATTCTACCTAGATTCTTGAGTTGTGACTGTGTCTGTTTTCTCTCAATATAAATCCACACATCATTATCAAATTTACTTTTTGTAGAGGGTGCACCTAAAATTTTTCGAATATCATTTTTATTAGACTTATTAACTACCAATGAATCTTGTTTTTTTTCTAAAAAAGGGACACCATGATGTTTTACAACTGGTTTCAAAGAGCAATTTGAAAGTATTAAAAATAAAAAAAATATATATAATTTATTCATGAGTAATGAGTATATACATATTTATAATAATTTAATTAATTTCACTAGAAATAAAGATTTATATAAGGATTTAAATAGAGAAGATAGTTTTTCTGATAGGTTAACTTTATTTTTACTTCATTTTTCATTTTTTCTTAAAAATTATAAAAATGAAGAAAATAAAAAAGTATTACAAGAAATTTATGATTTCAACTTCAGGCAATTGGAATTGAGTATTAGAGAAATAGGATATGGAGACCAATCTATAAACAAAAAAATGAAAGATTATATTAATTTATTCCATTCTATGGTTTCTGAGATTCATTTTTGGGACGATTTATCAAAATCAGATAAAATTGAAAAATTATCAATATTTTTAGAAGATTTTAATAATATTGATGATTTACTTGATTATTTTGAGGAATTTAACTTAAATTTATCAAAAAAAACTTTGAATTATTATTTAAAAAGTGTAAGTAACCCATAATTATGGCTGTACCGAAACGAAAACAAACCCCATCCAGAACTGGAATGAGACGAGCACAAACAATGAAATTTTCAACTAAAAATATAGTTGAGGATAAAAAATCAGGTGAATACAGACTTTCTCATCATCTAGATTTAAAAACTGGGATGTATAAGGGTAGACAAGTTTTAGACCCAAAAGAATAGTATAATTATCTTAATGTCCGAAAAAATTAAAATTGCAGTTGATGCAATGGGAGGTGATGGATCACCAAAAAAAATTATAGATGGCATAATTTATAACCACCAATCAAATAAAAACATTTTTTACAAAATATTTGGAGACAAAAATAAAATTTCTCCATTAATTGAAAATAAAATTAATAAAGAGTTCTATGAAATTTTCCATACAGAGAATGCAATTAAAAGCACGGACAGTCCTTTAGAAGGCGCAAAAAGAGGAAAAGACACTAGTATGTGGCTTGCTATTCAAAGTGTCAAAGAAAAGCAGGCTGATATAGTTATATCTGCTGGTAATACTGGTGCTTTATTAGTTGTATCAAAATTAAATCTTAAAATGATCGAAAATATAGACAAACCTGCTTTATCTGCGCTTTGGCCAAATAAAAAAGGTATGAGCGTTGTATTAGATCTTGGAGCTAATATTGAGTGTAGTTCAAAAAATTTGAGTGATTTTTCTTCGATGGGAGCTGCTCTTTATAATTCATTATACCCAGATGAAATAGCCAATGTTGCTTTATTGAATATTGGCTCAGAAGAATTAAAGGGTAATGAAGTAATAAAAGAAACATATCAAGTTCTTAATGATAAAAAATCAGAAAATTTTAATTTTTCTGGATACATTGAGGGTAATCATATAATGGATGGTGAAGTTGATGTAATTGTATCCGATGGATTTACTGGAAATGTCGCATTAAAAACAGCTGAAGGGACAGCAAATTTCATTACAAGCGAATTGAAAAAAGCAATGACTGGCAATTGGATAGGAAAACTATCCTCTCTTTTAAATATTTCAAATTTAAAAAAATTTAAAAAAAGACTAGATCCAAGACTGTATAATGGTGCAATTTTTATAGGATTAGATTCTCCAGTAGTAAAAAGTCATGGTGGCACTGATTACGTTGGCTTCGCTAACTCATTAGATGTTTGTCATAGAATTGTTAAAGGTAATTTGATAGAAAAGATTAAACAGAATCTTTAAATGAGAATAAATTTAACTAAAAAAGATTTAGTTAATTTAGTTTATATGCAACTAGGTTTTTCTAAACAGATTTCAGAAAATTTAATTGATGATTTTTTATCTACGATTGTTTCTAACATTAAATCTGAGAAAAAACTTAAATTATCTAAATTTGGAACTTTTTCCATTAGACAAAAAAAAAGTAGAATTGGTAGAAACCCAAAAACTAAGGAAACTAAAGTAATAACTAGTAGGGATGTTGTTTTATTTAAACCTTCAAAAGAATTTAAAGAGTTTATAAATCTTAAAGATTATGGATAAAGCTGATCAGGCTTATAAAACTATTGGTGAAGTTGCTAAAATTTTAGACTTAAAAGTCAATAAGAAAGGTTCTTTGCCTACTCACATAATAAGATTTTGGGAAACACAGTTTAAACAAATCAAGCCAAAAATTCTTAATTCTAATAGAAGATACTATGATGAAAAAAATATTGATCTTCTTAAGAAGATTAAATATTTGCTTAAAGATCAAGGAATGACAATTAATGGAGTTAAAAAGGTCCTTGATAATGAAGATACTTTAAAGCTTGACGAAATGGCAGATAAATCTATAAAAGCTGAAAAATTAAAAAATAAGTTAACTAAAATATCAAATATTTTAAAAACACTAAAATAAATGGCAAAAAAAACACACGTAAAAGTTAGAATGGTACCCGAAGCTAAACCAGATAGTCCTTACTTTTATTATGTAAAAAAACCTGCAGGTGGCGAAAAAGCTAAAGTAAAATTATCTGCAAAAAAATACAATCCTGATACTAGAAAACACGAAATGTTTGTGGAGAAAAAGCTTCCACCACATAGTAAATAAATTATTTTTTTTTAAAATTTCTTCTTTCGTAATCAATATAAGACCAAATCATATTTTTCCAAATGCGATTAGTTATTTTTGGATCTATGCCTTGTTTTAAGGATTTTGCTTTAATTTTTTTTAAAATAAAATTAATTCTTTTCTTATCTACGATTTCTTTTTTAAATTCTTTAAGCTTTAAAACTTCCTCAACTAGCTTTGTTCTATATTTTATAAGTGATAACAGTTTATTATCTAATTTATCTAGCTTAACTCTTATTAAATCTAGTTTTTTTTTATTATTTGGCGACATTTAATTTATTGGAATACTTAATAATTATTATATTTATCTGAGCATGTACAGTGAGAATAATCATTTAAATAATCAACTTAAATTGTGGATGCTATCATTATTAGTTTTAGTTTCTTTAATAATTTTGGTCGGAGGCTTGACTAGATTAACTGACTCCGGTTTATCAATTACTACTTGGGAATTATTTGTTGGTTTTTTTCCTCCTTTTACAAATGAAAAATGGTTGGAATATTTTAGTTTATATAAAACAATTCCTGAATACAGCCAACAAAACTTCAATATGACTCTTGATGAATTCAAAATAATATTTTGGTGGGAGTGGGGACACAGGCAGTTAGGGAGAATAATTGGTTTAACCGTATTACTCCCAATGGTTTATTTTTCATTAAAACAAGGAGTTTGGATTATAAAAAAATATGGACTTATTTTTTTACTGGTTTGTTTTCAAGGATTTTTAGGCTGGTACATGGTATCAAGTGGATTAGTTGAAAGAATTGATGTTAGTCATTATAGACTAGCAATACATTTGGTAACAGCTTTTATCATTTTATCAATTGTATATTGGCAATTTTTAAAATTATCATCCTCTTCAAATCAAAATGTTTCTATTAATCTTTTTATAGTAAAAATTTTTTTAGTTTTATTATTTTTGCAACTAATTATAGGCGCTTTTGTATCTGGTATGGATGCTGGTAAAATTTATAACACTTGGCCATTGATGGGTGTTAATTATTTTCCTGATGATAGTAGTTTTAAAGAGTTTTTGAATTTAAAAGTTTTTGATAATCCCTCTATTGTTCAATTTATACATAGAAATTTAGCATATTTAATTATAGTCATTTATGCCTTAATCCTTTTTAAAGTAATTAATACTGGAAACAAAAAATTGTACAAATCTATTACTATAATTGGTTTGACTTTGGCATTTCAAATTTTTCTTGGAGTGATAACTATTTTATCTGGAGTAAAAATGTTATTTGCATCTTTACACCAGATAAATTCTATTTTGATAATACTTTCAACTTTGTATTTTATATTTATCTCAAAATACAAAAGACAGATTAATTAATTTCTATTTGTAGACATATAAATAAAATTAACTAACTGCTTTTAAATTACCTTTTGATGATTTGTCTAAAGCTTGATCTAAATCATCGATGATATCATCTATATGTTCCAAACCAATACAAAGTCTAACATATCCAGGGGTTACACCTGAAGCAGCTAATTCATCCTCATTTAATTGACTGTGAGTAGTTGTTGCTGGGTGTATTGCTAAACTTCTAGCGTCACCTATATTTGCAACGTGGTAAAACATTTTTAAAGCCTCAATGAATTTTTTACCAGCTTCGATACCACCAGATAATTCAATACCAACTAAAGCACCATTACCATTTTTAAGATATTTTTTTGCTCGACTTGATATCTCTTCATTATGTTCAGTAGCATAAATAACTCTCTTAACTGCTTTATGATTTTTTAAGTACTCAACCACTTTTGCAGCATTATCACAGTGTTGTTTCATTCTTAAAGCAACTGTTTCAAGTCCTTGTATTACGCCAAATGCATTATCTGGAGAAAGAGCTGATCCTAAATCTCTTAATAGGGTTACTCTTGCTCTAACTGCAAAAGCAACATTTGCACCTGTTAATTCGGGCACAGCTTTACCCCAAACAACACCTCCATAACTTGCATCAGGTTCATTAAATAGTGGCTGTCTTTTTGGATCTGCTGTCCAATCAAAATTTCCACCATCTACTAGTGCACCCCCAACTACTGTTCCATGACCTGCTATATATTTTGTTAAAGAATAAACAACCACAGCAGCACCATGTTCAATTGGTTTACAAATTACAGGGGCAGCAGTGTTATCTAAGATTAATGGAATGTTATATTTTCTACCAATATCTGAAACCTCTTTAATTGGAAAAACTCTTAAATATGGGTTTGGTAATGTTTCTCCATAAAAAGCTCTAGTTTTATCGTCTATTGCTTTTTCAAAGTTTTTTGGATCTGAAGGATCTGCATATCTTACTTCTATACCAAGCTTACTTAAAGTATGCGTAAATAAAGAAACTGTTCCACCATAAAGATCTGTTGAACTAACAATATTATCTCCAGCTTGAGCAACGTTTAATATTGCAAAAGTAGAAGCGGTTTGCCCAGATGCTACAGTTAAACTTGCAAGACCACCTTCAAGCGCAGCGATTCTCTTTTCCAACACATCGTTAGTTGGATTCATTATTCGTGTATAGATGTTTCCAAACTCTTTTAACGCAAATAAATTAGCTGCATGTTCAGTGTTATTAAATTGATACGAGGTTGTTCTATAAATTGGAACTGCTACTGAATTTGTAGCTGGATCACTTCTGTAGTCTCCACCATGTATCGCAATAGTTTCTGGATTATTTCTTTTTGTACTCATTTTTACTCCTTTTTTAGTGCTTTTGCTTTATGCAAGGCGCACAATACAGTTCAAATGCCTACCGATTTAAAATTTAATGAAAATTCCATTTTAGCAGTTTTATGCCCGCAATAGGATCAAATCGGCAAGAGATAAATAGCATATTAGTTATGTTTTACAACCTAAATATAAAATTGACTTTGAATAATTTAATAGTATTAATCCTCGCACAATGACAAAATTCACAAAAAAAGATCAAGTTACATCATCTTGGTACGAGATTGACGCAAAAAATGCAGTTGTTGGAAGATTAGCGACTGTTGTATCTAATATTATTAGAGGCAAAAATAAGACTACTTATACACCTCACATGGATGATGGAGATTTTGTTGTAGTAAAAAATATCGAACAAGCAAAATTTACTGGCAAGAAGTTTCAAAACAAAAAGTACTATAGACACACAGGACATCCTGGTGGAATTAAAGTTACTACACCAGAAAAACTTCATGAAAAAAAACCTGGAGAAACTTTGAAATTAGCAGTTAAAAGAATGTTGCCTGGTGGTGTTTTGGGTAGAAAACAACTAACAAAATTAAAAATTTATTCTGGAAGTGAGCATCCTCATGCTGCACAAAACCCAAAAGTTATAGAATTAGATAAACTAAACAATAAAAACATTGCAAGAAATTAATATGGAAAACGTACAATCAAACACAAAAACTCCTAAATTAAAGTTAGACTTTAAAGATAGTAAGTACGCGACAGGTAGAAGAAAAACTTCAATAGCAAAAGTTTGGTTAAAAAAAGGTTCTGGTAAAATTTATGTTAATGGCAAATTATATAATGAGTATTTTGCTGATGAAATTCACAAGATGCAAATTACAAGACCTTTTGAAATTATAAATCAAGCTACAGATTATGATGTTAGATGTAGTGTAAAAGGTGGCGGACCTACAGGTCAAGCTGGAGCAATGGTTCATGGTATTTCTAAAGCTTTGGTTCTCTTTGATGAAAATTTAAAAACAACATTGAAAACTGAAAAGCTTACAACCAGAGATTCTAGAGCTGTTGAGAGAAAAAAACCTGGTAGAAGAAAAGCTAGAAGAAGCTTCCAGTTTTCTAAAAGATAATTTTTTTTACAATTTAAACTGCTATAATAAAAAATGCCTAAGCTTAATGCATTAGTTGCCGGATCTACAGGATATATTGGTGTTCAATTAATCAAGTTATTAATTAACCACAAATATATTAATATTAAATATCTATGTGGAAATTCGTCTGTTGGAAAAAATATTTCTTATTATGATAAATCTCTATCAAAAAAAAAATTACCTAAAATTGTAAAATTTAATCCTAAATTGTTAAATGGTATTGATGTTGTCTTTACAGCTTTACCAAATGGTGAAGCTCAAGATATAGCAAAAAAACTTAATGATAATATTACTCTAATTGATTTAGCAGCAGATTTTAGATTAAAAAAAGTTAATGACTATTTAAAATGGTATAAACAAAAACATCGTGCTCCAAAACTACAGAAGAAAAGCATTTATTGTTTACCCGAAATAAATCGTGATGAATTAAAAAATCACAATATTATTTCATGTCCAGGATGTTATCCAACATCAATATTATTACCTCTTGTTCCGCTAATTAAAAAAAAATTAGTTAAATTAGACAATATAATTATTGATTCAAAATCTGGATATTCTGGTGCCGGTAGAGGAGTTCATAAAAAATATAAAGATAAGAATTTATACGAGTCATTAAGTGCTTATGGTGTTGGTTTTCATAGACATAATTCTGAAATCCATCAATTTCTAAGCAAATTTACAAATAAAAATTTTCAATTTAGTTTTACTCCACATTTATCTCCAATGTTTAGAGGCATATTAAGTACAATTTATTTAGATTTAGAAAAAAATGTTAATCAATCAAAAATCATCAAAACACTTGAGATGTCTTATAAGGGAGAAAATTTTGTTAAAATATTAGATTCTGATAAACTTTTGAGTACAAATGATGTTATCAATACAAACAATTGCTTTATCACAGTGTGTAAATCAAAATATAAAAACAAAATAATCATTATTTCTGCAATAGATAATTTAATCAAAGGTGGAGCAGGTCAGGCTGTTCAAAATTTAAATAATAAATTTAATTTTCCTGAAAGAACTGCTTTAAAATGAAATATTTTTTAATTATTTTTCTAATTTTTTTATGTAATTGCTCTTTAAATAAAGATTCTCAGTATTGGACAGAACATCCTGCTGAAAATAAAAAAAATCAAAAAAAAATAACTGAAATACTTAAAAAGTCAGACGATATAACAAAAATGACATTAGAAGAATATGAGATTTATATAGATGACTATACTAAAAAAAGTAAATATCCAGATATAAGCAAATGAATAATATAGTGAATGTTGCAATTGTTGGACTTGGTCAAGTTGGTAATTATTTATTTAATGAACTAATTGTTAAAAAAAAAGATATTGAACTTAAAACAGGAAAAAGAGTTCATGTAGTAGCTATTTCTGCAAAAAATATAAATAAAAAAAGAAAATATAAAATTAATAGAAAAATTTTTTACAAAAACCCATTTGAAATTTTTAAAAAAGAAAAAGTTGATATATTATTTGAAGTAATTGGACAATCAGATGGGGTTTCTAAAAAATTAGTTGAAACTGCGTTAAAGAATAAAATTCATGTAATAACTCCAAATAAAGCTTTAATTTCAAAACATGGAAATAATTTAGCAAAACTAGCTGAAAAAAATAATGTCAATTTAGAATTCGAAGCATCTGTTGCTGGCGGGATACCGATATTGAGATCTATTAAAGAGGGATTAGCTACAAATAAATTATCTAAAGTTTATGGAATTTTAAACGGTACTTCAAATTATATATTGTCAGAGATGGAAAATTCTGAGCAAAATTTTGCTGATGTTTTGAAAAAAGCTCAAATGCTTGGATATGCCGAACCAGGAAATCCAAAATTAGATTTAAATGGTTTTGATGCATTTGCAAAAGTGAGAATTTTATCCGCTTTGGCTTTTAATAGTAAAATATCAAATAAAAAATGTTTAATGGAAGGAATAGAAAAGATTGATTTAAAAGATATTAAAATTGCAAATCAATTAGATTTAAGAATTAAACTACTGGGTATCTCTGAACTCAAAAATAATCAACTTTTTGAAACTGTTCATCCATGTCTTGTAAGTAAAAAATCATATATTGGTAATGTAAATGGAGTAATGAATGCTGTAATCCTTAATGGCAAACCAGTAGGAGAAAGTGTATTACAAGGGGAGGGTGCTGGACCAGGTCCCACTTCATCATCTTTATTATCTGACTTATTATCTATTTTAAGAGGAAACATTAAAAAGCCATTTGGTGTAAGTGTAAATAACCTTAAAACTTTAAAGACTTACAACGTAAATAATTATGTTAATTCTTTATATTTAAGATTTGAAGTTAAAGATAAACCAGGCGTTTTATCTCAAATAACCAATCGTTTAGCTAAATATAAAATTTCTGTCAAAAGATTAATCCAAACCCCAGATAAAAAAAATAATAAAGCTACCATCGTAATAGTTACTCATAAAACCACAGAATTAAATTGTAATAGCTGTTTATCTATATTTAAAAAAAATAAGAATATCTTAAAATCACCTACGTTAATTAGATTGCTTGATTAATGGAAATATATTTCAAACTTATTGAAGTATTATTTCCTGTTTTTTTTGTTGTTGGGATTGGGTATTACCTTGGTAAGAAAAAACCAGATTTTGATAATTCCTTTATAACTACTTTTGCCTCAAATGTTGGTACACCTGCAATGGTTATATATTCTATTACTTCTACAGGTATAACATTTGAACAATATACCAGTTATTTTATTTATTATTTAATTGCTATTGCTGGTTTTGGTTTAACAGGCATAATTATTTTATATCTATTAAAAACTAAAGATATCATTAGAGAAATCCCAGTATTTCTTCTTCCTAATAATGGAAATATGGGTATTCCTATTTGTCTTTTTGCTTATGGTTCACAAGGTTTAGGAATAGCTGCATCAATATCTTCTCTTATAATTTTACTTCACTTTACATTAGGAGTGTTTCTAGCCGACAGAAAATTTGACTTTAATATTTTAATTAAAAATCCACCTTTTTACGCAATTATATTTTCAGTTACTTTTATTTATTTTGACTTGGAGATGCCTAAGGCAATTATTAATTTAACTGAATTGTTAACATATACAGCAATTGTTTTAATATTAATGTCGTTAGGAATTGCATTAACAAAATTAAAAATTTTTTCTTTCACTAATTCAATAATTGCCTCTATTGGAAGAGTAATCATTGGACCCGTGATTGGCTTTTTAATTATAATTTTTTTCGATCTTTCTGGATTTGGTGCAGGTGTAATTTTAATTCAATCTGCTATGCCAAGTGCTATTTTAAATTATTTAATTGGATCAATGTACTCACCAAAAGAAATAGTAGATAACATCGCTAGCACTATTGTTGTTTCTACATTAATGTCATTTATTACAGTTCCAATAGTCGTATTCTTTGCTTTAAAATACTTCTATTAAGATATATCTTTCAGTTGTGAAGGCTATAATTTTAAATGCATCTGCTTGGATGATTGTCCCTGTTATGGATGCGTTTGCTAAATATTTAAGCTCATCAATGGATGTTTTGCAAATAACATGGGCTAGATATTTTTTTACCGTAGTTTTTACTCTGTCTTTAATGCTTATATTTTACAGACAGTCATTAGTTTGGACTAAAAAACCGGCTCTTCAACTAATAAGAGGTTTGATATTTGTTTTTTCTACGTATTTATTTTTTTATGCAATTTCTGAAATTTCACTCCCCAAAGCTTTAACTTTAGCATTTGTAGCACCAATTTGTGTCACAGCTTTATCTCCATTTTTTTTAAATGAGAAAGTAGGGGTGAAAAGATGGACTGCTGTATCGTTAGGATTTGTTGGTACTTTGATTGTTATTAGACCTGGATTTATTGAACTTAATTTAGCTACTTTAGCTGCTTTAGGTAATGGAATTTGTTATGGTTTTTATCTTATTATAACAAGAAAACTTAGCACTTCAGATAACCCTCTTTTAACCCTTTTGCTTTCAGGTTTAATAGGAACGGTCATTATTAGCTTATTCATGCCTTCTGTATGGGTAAATCCTACTACAAATCAATGGATTTTAATGGCTTTAATCGGCCTTATAGCCTCTGTAGCCCATCTTTTCTTAATTTTATCACTCAAATATGCTGATGCCTCAAAATTAGCTCCTTTGGGCTATACAGAAATCATAACAAACATATTAATTAGCTATTATTTCTTTCATGAATTACCGGATAATTGGACTTATTTAGGTCTTTTTATAATTGTCTTAAGTGGTCTCTATATAACCAGAAGGGAATACATTTTAAAAAGAAGTAATTAATAGTATTTATTTGTATACTAATTATTAATGTTTTACATTAATATATACTTTTAAAATATTGTAATTATTGAATAAATTATTTATATATAAATATAATTAAAATGCATTAATATTTGTTGAAGTAGAGTAATATTTTGGTTTTTTAACTAAAATCATAAATATTAATAGCTTTTTTGGATCACATTAATTTCGAAAAAAATACTAATTTTAGCTAAAACGTTGAAAAATAATTTAAATTGCTAGAAGTGTTTAATTGCAACATTTTTTTACTAATAAAATTCTAAATTGTATCTTTGCATCAAAAATTGTAGGGTAGGTGGCTTAAAAAAGCTGTAAAATAAAGCAAATTTAAGACATTAAAAAAGGGTTGATATCATTGAATAATAGAGCAATGCAGTAATAGAATATGCTCTTTAATCGCCCATAGAGGGTATTTATTTAGTTATATTAGAATATATAGTACAACTGAAGGGTGAATAGTGCTATTTACATGATTATTCATGAAAATCATCTAAAAGTGTTTAATTTCAACACTTTTTTAACCTTAAATGTCAATTTTTTCAGATCTAAGTAAGCGCAGCTTAGTCTTAATTCCGCCTTTTCCTGAGTATCCACCAAGAGATCCGTCAGTCCTAATTACCCTGTGACAAGGTATTTTCGGAGGATATGGGTTTTTCCCAACTGCATTTGCTACCGCTCTATGAGCTTTAGGCTTTCCAATAGCTTTTGCCACCTGAAGGTAAGTTCTTACTTCTCCTTTAGGTATTTTTTTCAAATAATTCCAAACTTTTATCTGAAATTTAGTCCCTTTTAAGTTCATATAATTCAAATCCTGTATTTTTTGCAATTTTATCATATAATTTTTTCGCTGTCTCATTGGAAGAGTGGGTTATCCAACGAATTCCATCCCAATTATTTTCTTTAGATAAGGATTCTATGTATTTTATAAGTTTTTGAGCTATTTTCTGGCCTCTAAAATGTTCATCTACAAATAAATCATCTAAAAATCCAATATATTGACCTTTAATTGGTCTTGGCATTGTTCTGTAATGTGCAATTCCAACAATTTTATCTTCAGTTTCGTAACATATTCCATTCACAACATGATTTTCATCGTGTATCCAACTCCATAAAGTATCTAAAATCTCTTGTTTCATAGGAACTTTGTAAAATTTTGCGTAACCGCAATATAATTTTATCCAATTTTCCTTATCTTTTCTTTTAATTTTTCTAATCATTTACATTAGTTATTTGTATTAAATTATTGTAATAATTATCTTTTTTGGTTTATAAAATTATACAGTTCTTTTATTCCATTACTCGCATTTCTTTGGAACATTGCAGGTATTAATCCATGAATTAAAGCCATAAATCCAACAGTAATCATTTTTGAGCCTACTTTGAACGCTACGCTCATATGTTCTGCATAACTTTCATTAACTGAATAAAGATGTTCTTGTGATTTTTTGATCATAATATTTATAATTATTATATTGACTATTAAATTCTATTAATATATTACTAATGATAATTAATTGTTATCAATAGTAATAATATGAATGAACTGACAACAGACTTAAAATCACTTCATGAGGAAACTTTAAATAACCTTAAAAGCTCAAAGGCAAATAATACTTTAAGAGCTTACAAATCTGATTTTAAAGACTTCGGAACTTTTTGTGCAAAGCATGGATTAAATTCATTACCATCAGAGCCAAAAATAGTTTCCTTATACTTAACCCATCTTTCTAAAAACTCAAAAATAAGCACTTTAAGACGTAGATTAGTGTCAATAAGCATGGTCCATAAGCTTAAAGGGCATTATCTAGATACAAAACATCCAATCATTCTTGAAAATTTAATGGGAATAAGAAGGGTCAAAGGAAGCATTCAGAAAGGCAAAAAACCTATATTAATTAAACATTTAACATCAATTATTAATGCAATAAATGATGAAAAAACTAAGGAAATAAAAAAACTTAGAGACAAATCAATAATCTTAATTGGTTTTGGAGGAGGCTTTAGAAGAACCGAGTTAATTTCAATTGATTATGAGGATTTAGAATTTGTTCCTGAGGGTCTAAAAATAACTATTAAAAGATCAAAAACTGACCAATTTGGAGAAGGAATGACTAAAGGACTACCCTACTTTAATAATGAAATTTACTGTCCTGTTACAAATCTAAAAAAATGGTTAGAAATATCTGAAATTAAATCTGGACCTATTTTTAGAAGATTTTCTAAAGGTTTATCATTAACAGACAAAAGATTAACTGACCAGTCTGTGGTTTTATTAATGAAAGAGTATTTAAAGTTAGCAGGTATTGAAAACAAAAATTTTGCAGGTCATAGTTTAAGGTCGGGTTTTGCAACTGTTGCTGCTGATTCAGGTGCTGATGAGCGTAGCATAATGGCTATGACAGGTCATAAAACAACACAAATGGTCAGAAGATATATAAGAGAGGCAAATATATTTAAAAATAATGCATTAAATAAAATAGAGATCTAAAGTTAAAAATCGAAATTATAAAAATTATTTATATCAAATCTTTTATAGTTAATATTGAAAGGTATCCATCTATCAAGTTCGTTATTAATACTAGGTGAAACTAAATCAATTATGTTTTTTTTAAATGCAGCCGCAGCATGAACAATTAGACCAGAGTGACTACTTACGCATGTATTAGAGTAATATATAAGTGACAATATTTTATTGAGATCAGGGCTTTCAACAATTTGAACATTATTATTGTTTTCTAATTTTGTCTTAAGAAAATTGAAGATTTTATTATTACCTAAATTTGAGGTGATAACTATTTTGTTATTTTTTGATAAAGATAAAATTTTATCATTTAGTAAATTCTGTGTAATTTGTTCAAATGCCTCCCATCGTTGATCTATATGAAATAAAAAATAACTCTCATTAAAATTTGATTGATTAACTGGATTTTTAAATGGCAAATAATGATCTCTCGAAAAAATTTTTATATTTAAATTTTTTAAAAGGTTTAAATATAAACTCAAATAATGATATTTATTATTATCACTTAAATCATAGTTTTCATACGAAATTTCATTTTTATCAAAGAAATTATTTATTAAAAAATTAGGTCTACTTACAGAAATTAATTTATTAAAGAATTTTTTATTTTTAATATATTTAATACATGCCTTGGTATTCGCATTTAGTAATATAGAAGAAATATAGGAATGATTTTTGCCATCTAGTTGTAAAATTAAATCAAAATTATTTTTATTTAAATTTAGATAATTTTTAAACAAAAAAAAAATTAACGGTTTATCGTAAATAATAATATTTAAATCGTTTTTATAATAACTGGCAATTGACTTATTATAATTTGAACAAACGAGTGTAATTTTACATTCTGGATAGTTTTGTTTTAAATTATAAATTACTGCTGATATATTTAATAAATCACCAAGTCGATCTGTTTTAAAAATTAATATATTTTTCATTTACTTTTGATTTAAAACCATATGATTTAAGTAGAGAAATATCAGCAACTAACATTGTTTTTTTATTTTTAACTTTTAAAATTGGTTTTTTTTTGAGTTTTTTTGATAAATATTTTACTATTTTTATTAAAGAATATTCCCTTCCAGAGCCGACATTTATCGTCTTACTTATATTTTTATTAATAATAAATTTAATTATTCTAGATACTTCAGAAACATGAATATAATCTCTTATAGATTTGTCTATTTTAATAGTGTCCCCTTTATTAATTTTTAATTTTATATCTGGTATAAAATAATTTTTTGGTTGATTTGGTCCATAAATATTAAAAAGTCTTAAAATTGTATAATTTTTACAATGTTTTTTAATATAATTTTCAGATCTTAATTTTAGTTTTGCATACATAGTTTTAGGATTGGTTTTTGAGGTCTCTTTTAATTTAGTTTTTGAATAATTGTATACATGACTTGTTGATATAAAGATAAAGTGTGGACTTTTATCTAGTCCCTTATAATAATTAACAATATTTTTAATTGATTTGTAATTAGTGATCAAACATTCAGTTTTATTATTTTCACATTTTAATCTAGATAAACCAGCAAAATTCACTAAATGAGTTATTTTTTTATTTTGTATGAATTTTTTTAATTCATATAAATTGTTAATATCCTTTTTATAAGGATAAATTTTTAAAACTTTTTTATATTTTTGATAAAAACATTTTCCTATAAAACTATTATATCCAGTAATACAAATACTTTTCATCCTTATAAAGAAGAATAAATACTTTCTGTAAGATACTTCAATATTTTTGATGAAATTTTAATGTTATGCAAACCTAAAAAAAAAGCTTTTTTATCAATCAGGTCTGCATTTTGTAAATTAGATCCTGTTTTAATTTTGTATAATTTTATGGATGGTTGTTTTGCAAAATTTCCACTTATAATTGGTCTTGTCATCACACCTTTTCTGCTTAGTTTTTCCATCACACTTAATTTATACTTCTTATCATTTGAATTTAGTATGAATGGAATTCCAAACCATGCTATATTTGAAAATTTTTGGTCTTCAAGTATAGTAAACTGTTGATTATATTTTTTATTTTTTAATAATTCATATTTAATTTTTAAAAAATTATACTTTCTTATTGATAAAATTTTCTTAATTCTTTTAAGTTGCTCTATACCTATTGCAGCATTTATATCTGTAGGTCTTAAATTAAAGCCGGAATTAATAAAGATCCAATTTTTATCTATGTTTCTATATTTATCTGCTATTTTTTTTGATTTTGTTAGATCTTTTGACCATCCATGTGATCTTAGGGATTTAATTATTTCAATATATTTTAAATTTTTTGAACAAACCATACCTCCCTCTCCTGATGTAATATGGTGTGAATAATAAAATGAAAATGATGAAAAATCACCGTATGTACCCAAAAGCTTTTTTTTAAAAGTTGAACCCAATGCTTCACATGTGTCTTCAATAAGAATTATTTTATTTTTTTTGCAAATTTTTGATAATTTTTCCATATCTGTACAGTTGCCAAGAGCATGTACCAACATAAGAGCTTTTGTTTTTTTTGAAATTTTCTTATTTAAATCAGATAAACTTATATTTAATGTATTTAAATCAATGTCGACAAATTTCACTTTAAGTCCACTTTGAATAATTGGCCATAAGGAAGTAGACCAACATATAGCAGGAACCAATACCTCGTCTCCAGGTTTAAGTTTTTTAACCATTGGATTAATTAAGCACTGAAAAATAAGTAAATTAGCTGAAGAACCAGAATTCACCATTAGGGAGTTCATATTAACTATTTTATTTTTAAAATAATTTTCAATATCTTTTGTTTTTTGTCCCATTGTAATTTTTTTTGAATTAATGACTTTTATTGCAGCTTTCAAATCTGCCTTTTCAAGAACACTTTCTGTAAGGGGATAAACTATTTTAACCATTTAGTTCGCTATTAATCATATCATCAACTAACTTATCAAATGAATATTTTGGTTTCCATTTAAGTAATCTTTTCGCTTTAGCGAAGTCTCCTATCAAATCATCTACCTCTGTTTCTCTAAAATATTTATTATCTATTTTAATGATTGTCTTTTTATTTATTTTGTTAATGCCAATTTCTTTTAATCCATTATTCTTCCAGATAAGTTTGATATTTAATTTTTTAGCACAAATATTAATAAAATCCTTTACTGAATGAGAGGTTTTAGTTGCAATTACAAAATCATCAGGATTTTTATATTGTAATATTTTCCACATAGATTCCACATAATCTTTAGCATGTCCCCAGTCTCTTCTGGAATATAAGTTTCCTAAAGTTAAAGTTTTCTGTCTACCTTGTTTAATTCTAACTAAGCCTTGCACAATTTTTTTTGTAACGAAATTAACTCCTCTTCGTGGTGACTCATGATTAAACAAAATACCATTACAAGCATGCAGGCCATAAGCTTCACGATAATGAATAACACTGTGATATGCAAAAACTTTGGAGATGGCGTAAACTGATCTTGGTTGAAATAAAGTTTTCTCATTTTGAGGAGGTTTTGATTTACCAAACATCTCAGAACTTGATGCCTGATAAAATTTGATTTTTTTCCTTTTATAATGACGAATTATTTCTAATAATCTTAAAGGACCCAATGCATTAACATCTGAAGTGTACTCAGGTATTTGAAAAGATATTTTTACATGACTTTGTGCAGCTAAATTATATATTTCATCAGGATTAATTTGATTTATAATTCTATTTAATGAGCCTACATCTGAAAGATCTCCATGATGCATAATCAGGTGTTGATTGTTAAAATTTACACTATCAAAAATATGATCAATTCTACTTGTATTAGGAGTGGAAGTTCTTCTTTTAATTCCATGAACTTGATATTTTTTACTTATTAAAAATTCTGCTAAGTATGAACCATCTTGTCCTGTAATTCCAAGAATCAACGCTTTTTTTTTCATTTCTTTAAGTAACACAATTTATCATCAAAAGAAAATTCTAAATTAAATTGTCCGGCTAAACTTTTTAATTCTTTATGAGATAAAACATTTTCTTTATTTCCCTCTACTTCTTTTAATTTAAAATGAAAAAAATTTCTAAAATTAAAAGACAATTTTGGTTTAAGAGTTTTGTACCAAATCATTCCGTTTTGAGAAGTTATTAGTGTTCCTTTTTTATTTAGTTTATGAAATAAATTTTCCATATAAAAATCAAATGAAACTTGACAACAACTATATGATTTTAAGTTTGTATCCACTATTAAATCAAAACTCATGTGGTTTAATTCTTCCTTAAAATTTAAAGAATATTTATCACATAAAAGAACTTTATAATTTGGCAATCCTAAAGAATAAGCCAAATCAATTTCTTTCTGCGAAATAGTAATTCCAAATATTTGATTTTTAAAAAATTTTTTGGCAAAAAAGGAGTTTCCTATACCAATATGTAGTATAGATTTGGATCTTAAATCATAAGATTTTTCTAAAAAATTAATTATTTCAAATTCGTCTGATGTGATTTCCCTATCTTCCCAATAAGTATAATTATGATCTAGGTAATTTGTTCTTGAACAATTACAATTATAATTCATTTTTTTTGTATTTTATATCCTCGTAAAATGTGCTTAGTTTTAGGAACATTTTCAAGTTAGAAAAATTTTTTCCCATATCAATTCTAGGAATTAAATGAACGTCATGGATATATGTATTGTATCTAGATCTATTTGTAGTTAATGCTCGGTCATAAAATTTTTTAACATAACTATAAACTTTCTCATTAACTTTGCCATATGGGTAACAAAAAATATTACTTTTATTGTTAAACTTGTCTTCTAGTATTTTTTTTGAAAAATCTAACTCATTAATAAGGTGGTTCTCAGATATATTAGTTAAATCTGAGTGATAATGAGAATGAGAACCAATTGACATACCATTTGATATCCATTCATTTATATCAGTTTCATTCATTAATTCTTTTTTTTTATAGTTAATTTTTTTTTTATCCCAAATATTAAAATCACCAATAAAATTAGTGACTAAAAAACAAGTAGCCTTAAAATTATATTGTTTTAAGATTGGTAGAGCGTTGTAAATTATATCTTTATATCCATCATCAAAAGTTATTATAATTGTCTTATTTTCTTTTTTATCAATTTCATTAAAATTTATACTTTTGAACCCCCTTTTTTTTAAATATTTTAATTGATTTTCAAAAAAATTAACATTTAATGAAATTGGTGAATTAACATCACTTATAGAATGATATGATAATACAGGTATTTTCATGTGTTAATTATATAATTTTTTCCCAAAAATATTTTTTATTTACACCAAAAGTTTTTTTAATCAAAAAATCAGCTACAATTTTTGAGTTAAAATATTTAAAATATTTATCTCTTCCTTTTTTTGCTATTTTTGATCTCGCATAATTATCATTTGAGTATTTAATAATTTTTTCTGATAAATCTGATAAATTCTTATATGTAACAATTTCATCTTTTTTAAAAAAATTGCCAATTTTTGTTTTTTCATCAATCATCACAAGCAAACCATTTCCTAAAAGTTGTGATAACCTATCACTACTATAAAAATTTGAGGATTTTCCTTGACTTAGGTTTATACCTATTTTGTTTTGAGATAAACTTTTTAAAAAATCATCTGACCAAATTGGTTGACTACCATTAAATCCAAAGCAATCAAATTTTATATTAGGGGTAATATCTATTAGTTTATTAATAAAATATTCTCTAGCGTCGACCTTACCCTTTTTAAGGACCCCTCTATGAACTCCATGACTCATTGCAAAAAAAACGTCACTTTTAAAATATTTATTTTTATAAACCTCTAGATTTTCGAGAGATTGATCTACACAATTAGGCATGTAATAAACATTATTCAATTTTGAAAAATTTAAAGCTTTAGGATCCGTTGTGCAAAAATTTGCATCCATCAGTTCAATTTTTTTAATAAATCTATCCTTATTTTTTATCCATTCACCATCCATTCTATCAAGGAACCACTGACAAAGTTTAGTATTAGGATAATTTTTTTTTATAAATTTAATAGTTTCATTATCAATTAGATCTGCATGACCAAAGACAATTAGATCTGGAATGTAATTGCTAATAATTTCTAATAATTTTTCATTTAATTTTTTTGATCCTTTGAAATCATTTAGATTTCTTGAGTAACTGACAATATCTCTATCGCTAAGTTCAAGTACACTGTGATTTAGTCTTATAAAACCATTGTTTATTCTTCTGCCTGAGTTGTAAAATAACCTTCCATTATGTCTCTCATTAAAATTTGTAACATGAAGAATTTTTAAATTATTTAGATTTGTAAGCTTAAATTTATTTAAATTTTTTATAGTAAAATTGTTTATTCTACATTCATCAATCTTTTTTGATATATGATTATTTGTTAAAGAAAAGTTTTTGATAGATTCACTTTGGAGTTTTTTTAATAGATTTTGATTAAGTATCAAATTTTCTATCTCCTTGAAAAGAGAATTCACTGACAAATTTTTTAATATTATTCCATTAGTAATTGTTTCTGGTAAACCACCTCTGTTAGAAATTATTACACCACATCCTCTACTTGATGCTTCTAAGCTAGTTCTACCAAATGGCTCATTCCATCTAGAACAAACTACAGCAATACTGGTTTTTTCAAAATTTAGTAAAACTTCTTTATGATTTTTAAAGCCCAAAACGTTTAAATTATTATGACTAAAACTAAACTCTTCTCTAGGTTCGTCACCTATAACATTTGCACTCCAGTCTGGATATTTATTTAATATTTTAATTATTGCTTTTCCAAAAATATCATATCCTTTAGCTGAATTTAATTTACCAACAAAAGATATTAATTTTTCCTTTTTACTTAAATTTACATTTTTTTTATTTATTGATTGATGAATCACTATTAACTTTTGTGATTTTTTGTACTTGCTTGGAAGATTTGTTAAAAATTGATTTTTTGACCAATAACTATTGAAAATAATTTTTGTACATAATTCTATTAATTTTATTTTTTCTGTCTCAGTTTTTGACCCCAACATAGTGTTTGGATCGTTATGAAAATATAGAAATATTTTTTTATTTAATTTTTCTATTTGAAAAGCATAATTTGGCCTGTTGTGAATTTCTATAAGATCGACATTTGATTTTTGTGTCTTTATAAAATTATTAATGTACTGCTTTGTTTGACTGGCAAATATACCTTTTTTGAGTGATATATTTTCATAATTTTTAGTTAGATAAGATTTATAATCAGTTGAACCATAAATTTTAGTTGTTTTTTTAAATTTACTAATTTTTACCATTGATGAAACAAACAATGAAACTGCACCAGGATATTCGGGAGAATAATTTTCTTTATATGGTAGTAATATAGATATTTTCATTAACAAATTTTTCTAAAATTATTTTTCTTTTTTTTCTATTTTTTTTTAATTTATATTCAAATGACATTGCTTCATTTTTTGTTTTAAATCTTTTTTTATAAATTAATATCCATTTATGACCTTTTGTGGATTTGGCACCTTTGTTTGAATTATGCTTAATTAATCTATTTTTAATGTTATTAGTATAACCAACATATGTTTTATTAAATCCTGTTGTAGTGGATTTTAACATATATACATAAAAATACATATTTATGGCGGTCCCTAGGGGAATCGAACCCCTCTTTCGAGGATGAAAACCACGTGTCCTAACCGATAGACGAAGGGACCGGAAGCTGCTTTTTATTGTAAAAAAGATAATTAATCAAGCTTCTCGTATTATTTTTTGATTTAATTTTACAACCTTTTTAAGGTTCGATTGTTTATGTGTCACTAAAGTTTCTGAAATAAATTTGTCTTCTTCAATTTTAATACCTGTAACTAAATCACCTGAGGTAATACCAGTTGCACAAAAAACCGAGTCACCTTTAACAATTTCAGCTAAATCATATTTTTTTGTAAGATCATTTATTCCCATATCTTTAGCTCTTTTTTTGTCTTTATCTGTATCAAATAAAAATCTACCTTGAAAACCACAATCAAAAGCATCTAATGCAGCAGCAGCCAAGACTCCTTCAGGTCCACCTCCTGTTCCTAAAAAAATATCAACTGAGTATTTTTCATCGGTTACTAATAGTGCTCCAGATACATCTCCATCAGATATAAATTTAATTTTAACTTTTAAATCTCTTAATTCATTAATAATTTTATTATGTCTTGGTCTTTCCAAGATACATGCAGTTAAATTATCTGGTTTTTTATTTAAGTATTCACTTAAATTAAAGATATTTTTTTTAACTGAATAATCTAGATCAACAACGTTTTTTTCTTTTACTTTAGTAGAAATTTTTTCCATGTATGTTTCTGGTGCTTTAAATAGATTATCTTTTTCTGCAATTGCAATTACTGATAAGGCCCCCGGAAGGTTGTTTGCTGCAAAATTAGTTCCCTCTAATGGATCAACAGCTATATCAAGCTCTGGACCATTATTGGTTCCTAGTTTTTCTCCTATGTATAACATGGGAGCCTCATCCAACTCTCCTTCACCAATAACTATTTGACCTTTTATATCCATTTTGTTTAATTCAGATCTCATAGAGTCTACAGCCGCTTTATCTGCTGCAATTTTATCTTTCTTACCAACAAAATAGGATGATGCTATTGCAGCCTTTGAAGTTACTTGAATGAATTGATCTATAAATTTTTTATTAATGGCCATTAGGCTTTTTTATCAATTATATCTTCTTGTATAATTTTGGATTCAAATTCTCTTAATCGTTTATATACACTAGCAAGTTCAATTATAGTTGGCCAAGCTTTTAATATATATTGCATTGAACCCTCTACTCTACCAAAAGCTCTAATTATCTGTTGCATCACACCAAGCGTAACTGCTCCAGCTACAATTGCTGGTGCTAAAAAAACATATGCAGATAATACATTTGCCTGCAAATAAGCTATTCTTCCAATATTAAAATATAAATATCTTACGTAACTTAGAAAGTGAATACTTCTAACTCCATCAAATAATTCTTCAATAGTTTTTGGACGAATAGTTCCATCATCCTCAGCAATTACAAGTATCTTTCTATAAGCTGCCTCTTTTTTTTGAAGATCATATTCAACACCCACTAATCTTAAAACTAATCCAAGAAAAATTAAAAATATAGTTCCACCTACTGACCAAATTAAAGCACCTACTATTAATCCATAATCCCAATCACCAAAGAAAAATATTGGAATTCCAACACTTAAACCAAATAAAATTGGCATAAACTCTATAAGTATCATCAAAGCTTCAATTAAACTTGTTCCAAGCGATTCCATTATTCTTGAAAATTTAATAGTATCCTCTTGAACCCTTTGTGCAGCTCCTTCAATTTTCCGAGCTTTGTCATAAACACTATGATACCATTCAACCATAGCAGTTCTCCATCTAAACAAATAGTGTGATGTGAAAAAACTAACAACAACGGCTACACCAACGTATAAAGCAGCCAAAGTTATGAAAGATAACAAGCTTGACCAATACTCTTCAATAGTAATTGAATTTGGTGCTCCCAAAGCTTTTTGGATCATGTCATAGAATTGACCAAACCATTCATTGATTTTTACATCAATTTTAACTTGTATCCACAGTGATGATAAAATTACTGCTGAACCGATCCATGACCACCACAACCAATGCTTTTGAGTAAAAAACCTAAACATTTTTTATTTTAAAAAATTATCGGCGTAAGATTTTTTTACTGTTTTTCTTTTTCTAGGTTCAATTAATTCAAATTCTATTTTCTTTTTTTTTGCATAATTGATTGCAAGTTCTTTTGACGAAAACTCTAATTTTAATTCCGAATAAGTATCCGATGAACTTTCCCAACCCATTAATGGGTTCTTTGTTGGATCTTTAGTTTTAAATTCTAATATCCATTTGTCATTTTTAGCTAAACCTGATTGCATTGGGTTTTTGTTTGGAATGTAAATAATTGCTTTTTTCATAAAGATGGTCGGAGTGGCAGGATTCGAACCTGCGACCCTCTGGTCCCAAACCAGATGCGCTACCAGGCTGCGCTACACTCCGTTCGATGTACTAATACAGGAGTTATTGATAATTTCAATGAATAAAGAAGTCTAAATTAAAAGAATTTTGAGTAAAATCTGTTATATACAAGACATGATAATTACTTGTCCTTGCGAAAAGAAACAATTCAAAATTGATAGTTCGTTAATTCCCAGTGAAGGACGTGAGCTTCAATGTGGATCATGTGAAAGAGTTTGGTTTTACAAACCACAAAATGAAAGTGAAACTTCATTAAAGTTAAATAATAATATTACTACAAATAAAACAGAACAAAATAATGAGGTAAAAGAAAAAAATTTAGAAATTAGCAAACCATCAGAACAAGAAAAAATAATCTATGCTAAAATAAAAACAGAAAACTTAAAAACTGTTGAAAAGTCTGTAGATAAAAAATTTAAATTATTTTCTTATTTGATGGTTTTGATTATATCTTTTGTTGCTCTAATAATCTTAGTTGATACGCTTAAAACTCCACTAATTAATGTATTTCCTGGTTTAGAAGTAATATTATTTAACCTTTTTGAAACATTGCAAGATATAAAACTATTTATTATAGACCTGATTTAATATTTTATGATTAATTACATATCAAAACCTTTCAGATGGTTCTTTAAATTAGAGGCTGCAAGTGGACTTGTTTTATTGTTTGCTGCAATAATTGCATTATTTATAAGCAACTCGGGTCTTGCGGATTTATATTTTACTACATTAAATAAATATTTATTTATAGGTATTAATAATTTTGGTCTAAAATTATCTGTATTACATTGGATCAACGACGCCTTGATGGCTATATTCTTTTTCTTTGTCACATTAGAAATAAAAAGAGAATTTCTTCAAGGTGAACTTTCAAATATTAAACAGGCTTTACTGCCAATAATAGCTGCTGTAGGAGGAATGTTAGTTCCTGCATTATTTTACGTTTTTATTAATTTGGGCGATAGCGAAACGTTAAATGGATGGGCAATTCCATCAGCCACAGATATAGCTTTTTCTTTAGGAGTTTTGTCATTACTTGGAAAAAGAGTTCCTTTATCTTTAAAAGTATTTTTAACAGCTTTAGCCATAATCGATGATTTAGGAGCAATAGTAATAATTGCTCTTTTCTACTCTGGAGATTTAAGCATTAAGTATTTAGCATTAATGTTGTTAGCTTTTATTGTTTTGTTGTTAATAAATAAATTTAATATCAAAAAATTCTTACCTTATTTGGTAGTTGGACTTTTCCTTTGGGATTTTACTCACAACTCAGGTATCCACGCTACGATTGCTGGTGTTTTATTAGCTATGACAATCCCACATAGAAAAAAGGATAAAGATTTTTCTTTATTAATAAAAATAGAACACGCTATTAGTCCTTATGTTGCTTTTGGAATAATGCCTTTATTTGCATTTGCGAATGCAGGTGTTTCTCTTGAGGGTTTATCTTTTGCTTCTTTGTTGGATAAGGTTCCACTAGGTATTGTTCTTGGTTTATTCTTGGGTAAACAACTTGGTGTTTTTATATTCTCATATGTATCAATAAAATTAAAAATTGCTCAAATGCCAAACGATACGAGTTGGTATAATTTTTATGGAGTTGGAGTTCTTACTGGTATTGGTTTTACAATGAGTTTGTTTGTAGGAAATTTAGCTTTCGTTGAAAACATGCAATATATGGATGGTGTAAAAATAGGTGTTTTGACTGGTTCATTACTATCCACTTTATTTGGTTATTTTTTAATATTACTTACTCCAAATAAACCCAAAAAATGAGAAAAGTAATATATGTACTTTCTATAGTTATGTTTTTTTTTAAAACCTCAGCAACAACAAACTATGAAAAAAAGTTTTATGATTTCACAATTGAAAGCATAACTGGTGAAACAATAAACCTAAATGACTACAAAGATAAAGTTATCCTGGTAGTTAATACAGCTAGTTTTTGTGGTTTTACTAAACAATATGATGAATTACAGGAATTATGGGATTTATATAAAGATAAAGGTTTAGTTGTTCTTGGAGTCCCGTCAAATTCCTTTAATCAAGAAAAAAAAAATAATGCTGATGTAAAAGAGTTTTGTGAAGTAAATTTCAATATCAATTTTCCACTAACAACTATCACAGAAGTTAAAGGAGAAAATGCTCATGAACTTTTCAAGTGGGCAAAAAATAATCATGGTAAATCTGCTGTTCCAAAATGGAATTTTCATAAAATTTTAATTAATAAAGAAGGAAAAGTTGAAGATACATTTGCATCTTTTACTAAACCAATGTCAAAAAAGTTGATTAAATCAATTGAAAATATTTTATAGTTCTAAAGTTAAACCATCATGAGCAGGTGAAACATTCTTAGGTAATAACTTTTTAAGTACTTTATAATCTAAAACTGGTGATAAATTTGTAAGAATAGCTTTTTTGGGATTGAACATTTTGATTATATTAAGTGAACTTTCCAAGTTGAAATGTGAAGGATGAAAATTGTACCACAAACAATCAATTATTAAAAATTTCAAGTTTTTAAAATATTTGAAATCCTTTTTAAAAATTTTACTTACATCACTGATATAAGCTAATTTTTTATCAATAATAAAACAATTTGAATTTACTTTGCCATGCTCAACTGTAATAGATTGAATATTAATTTTTTTATTCTTATTTCTTGTATAAATATTTTTTGGCAATTTATTTAAATTTAATGTTGCTGGATATTCTTTTGAGTAACTTTTGAAAATGTAGGAAAATGAATTTTTAAGATATTTGGATGTATCTATATCTGCATAAACATTAATTTGTTTTCTACTATTTATATAAAAAGATCTTAAATCATTAATTCCATGAGTTTGATCTCCATGCATATGAGAAAAAAGAACTTTATTTATTTTTTTAATTTTATGTCTTAAAAGTTGTTCTCTTAAATCTGGAGAAGTATCTATTAGTATATTTTCATCAGTAGTTTTCAATAAAGCTGAGCATCTTGTTCTGTAATTTTTTTTATTATTTGGGTCACAATTTCCAAAAAAACCATCTGGTCTTGGCACACCCATTGAACTACCACAGCCTAAAATAATAAATTTCATATTTTTAATTAAAAAAAAGTTTATTAAAATTATTAGTAGTTAGCTTTATCAGTTCTTTTTTAGAAATATTCTTTATTTTAGCTAATTTTGCAGCTGTAAAATCTATGAATGATGGTTCATTTTTTTTTCCTCTGTTTGGAACTGGTGCTAAAAAGGGACTATCTGTTTCAATTAAAATATTTTCAGTTGGGATTGATTTAAATGTCTCTTGTAAATCAACTGAATTTTTGAAAGTAATTATTCCACTAGCAGAAAAATAAGAATTTAAAGATAATAATTTTTCTGCAAATTCTTTTGAACCAGTAAAACAATGCATTAAAATTTTAATATTTTCATCTTTATATTCATTTAAAATTTCCAATGTTTCATTTTCAGCATTTCTTGAGTGAACAATTAGCGGAATATTAGTCTTTATTGATGCTTTAATATGCTCTATAAAGCTTGCAATTTGTTTATCTTTTTCACTGTTATTATAATAAAAATCCAATCCAGTTTCACCAATACCTATAATTTTTTTGTTATTTTTTAAGTTATCAATAATTTCATCAGCAGTAATTATGTTTGTAGAACTTTCATGTGGATGAATTCCAATTGTTCCATAAATCATCTCATCTTTATTAACAAGTTCCTTAACTCTAGAGAAACTTTCAAAAGACGTTGATATAGTTAACAGTTTTTCAATACCTACATTTTTTGATCTTTGTAAAACATTTGTTAAATCACTTAACAAAGGTTCGTGATCTAGGTGACAATGAGAATCAATCATTATTTTTTTCTATTTTTTTAAATAGTATATCAATTTTATTAATATTATTTCCTTTAGTTAAATACTCATTATCTGCAAGGGAATTTAATTTTATTTGATTTTCTTTGATATCAAAAATTTTTAGTGCTTTTAATGAGGACTCTGGAATAATTGGATATAATAAGAAACTAATTTTTCTAACAATTTCCAATGTAGTATAGACAATTGTATTTAGTCTAATTTTGTCATCTTTCTTTTTCCATGGTTCTTGATCATTAAAATATTTGTTAGCCTCAAAAAGAGAATTAACAATATAGTCTATATAAAAGTTAATATTTTGATGATCAATTTTAGATCTAATATTATCTAAATTTATTTTATACTTATCTAAAATTAATAAATCTTCATCTAGAAATTTAATTTCTGAAGGAATTTTTCCACCACAATTTTTGATCGCAAAAGCAGTAACCCTTTGGCATAAATTACCATAGTTATTTGCTAAATCACTGTTTATACAATCTTCCAATCTATCTTGAGAAATATTACCATCATTACCAAAAGAAACTTCTTTGATTAGATAATATCTTAATGGATCTAAACCATACTCTTCAATTATTTCCAAAGGATCCAAAATATTCCCTTTAGATTTGGACATTTTTTCCTCTCCGGATAAAATCCAACCATGACCATAAACTCTTTTTGGTACTTCAATCTTGGCAGCCAATAAAAAAGCTGGCCAATAAACTGCGTGAAATCTTAGTATATCTTTGCCAATTAAATGTATTGATGCGGGCCAAAATTTTTTGAATAATTCATCATCTTCATTTGGGTAATTTAGTGCGCTTAAATAATTTGTAAGTGCATCTAACCAAACGTAAATTACATGATTTTTATTACTTGGAACTGGTATACCCCATGAAAAACTTTTCCTACTAACTGATAAATCTTTTAGACCACTTTTTACAAAACTAATAACTTCATTTCGTCTAGACTCTGGATAAATAAAGTCAGGATTATCTTCATAATATTTTAAAAGAGGTTTTTCCCATTTTGAAAGTCTAAAAAAATACGACTCTTCTTCAATCCATTCAACAGGAGATTTTGATGATATAGCTATTTTTTTTCCATCTATTTCTTCTATCTCATCTTCGCTATAAAAAGCTTCATCTGATACTGAATACCAACCAGAATAATTTGATAGATAAATATCATCATTCTTTTCAAGTTCAGACCAAAGATATTGCACTGTTTTTTTATGCCTCTCTTCGGTTGTTCTAATAAAATCAGTGTTGCATAAATTTAGAGTATCTGAAAGATCTCGAAAAGTTTTGCTTATTTGATCACAAAATTTTTGAGGAGTCTCCCCTGCTCGTTCAGCTGATCTTTGAATTTTTAAACCATGCTCATCTGTTCCAGTTAAAAAATGTACTTTAAAATCATCAATAATTTTAAATCTTGCAAAAAAATCAGCAGCTATACTTGAGTAAGCGTGTCCCATATGAGGTTTAGCTGATGGATAATAAATAGGTGTTGTAATATAAAAATTTTTATCCATTTAAAACTTTATCTTCAAATTCCATAAATAATGTCTCTTCATCTAAATTATAAATTTTAGTATCATTAATTTTTTTTAAAAAATAATGATAAAGGTGAAATAATTTAATATTTTTCGTAGATATATTGTTTCTAAAATAAACTTCAATAAAAGAATATATTAATTGAATAATGGGTTTGTTTTTTTTGTAAGTCTTACTTGATATTAAACTTTGCAAAAAAGTATTTAAATTATAATCCTTAAGATCTAAATCAAAGTTTTCTGCAAGTTTTAATAATTCATATAATTTACCAGGTGTTGTAAAGTAATTTATTAAATCTTGATTTATTAAATTATAAACATCATCGTTTATTAATTTATTAACAATTTCAATAGATTGATCATTCGTTAAAAAAATTTTGAAATTTAAACATCTGGATTTAAGTGTTGGTAAAACTCTTTTATTATTATTAATTAAGATAAAATTAATATTTTCATTAGGCTCTTCTAAAACTTTTAGTAATGCATTAATAGAATTCAAATTTAATAATTCTATATTATCTATTAAAACAAATCTTTTTTTATTATTAAATGAAGATTTATTTAGATTAACAATTAATTCTCTTATTTGATTTATATCAATGTTTTTTTTATCTTCAGCAACGTCAATAAGATTAAAATTTGGATTAGATTTATTTTGTATAAGTTTGAATGATTTATTTTCTAAATTAATTTTATTATTTTCAACATCATAAGAATGTTCTTCATCTTCTGATAATACAAAGTTTATTAGATGATAACCTAATGTTGCTTTACCAATACCCTTTTCACCAGATAAAAGAATTTTATTTGGTAATTTATTATTTAAATATAATTTAGATAAATGGTTGAAAATCTCTTGATGTTTGTACAAATTCAGTTGTGTAGAAGAATTTAGGCTCATTTAATTAATTTTTTAACATAATTGATAATTAATTTTTCATTTTTCTTAATATCTAAATTTGAATCAATTATCTTGTATTTTTTCTTATTTAGTTTTGACATTTTAAGAAATCCATTTTGAACTTTGTTATAGAAACTGGCATTAAATTGATCATATCTATTCAAAGATTTTCTCATTTTTAATCTTAAGAAAAGATTTTTTTTATTTACAACATTAAGAAATGTAAAATTAACCTTAATATTTTTTAATAAATATTTATTAATTATATTTATAATTTTAATATCAACACCCATACCATAATGTTGATAAGCAATTGTAGAGTCTATAAATCTATCAATTAAGATAACTCTTTTTTTATAATATTTTTTAATAAGATTAATATTTTCACTTCTGGCTGCTAGATATAAAAGTAAATCAGTTTTTACATTAAAATCAGATTTCTTATTTAATATTAATTTTCTAATTTTTTCAGAATTTAAACTCCCTCCTGGTTCTCTGATTTTTAAATATTTAACTTTATTTTTGTTTAAATACCTTGAAACAATTTTAATATGATGACTTTTGCCACTGCCTTCTATACCTTCAAAAACAATTATTGGCTTCTTAGACATCGCCCCAGATTAAGTAGTTTAATGATTTAAGCAATCTAGAAAAGAAATTTACTTTTTTAATTTCTTTTAAAGCAAGCAAATCATACTCACCTACTAATTCTTGGTCATAAACTACTTTTAATGTTGCAACTTTTTGATCTTTATTTATTGGTGCTTCTACTGGACCATCATAATTTACTGAAACTTTTAATAATTTTTTTTTAGCTTTTTTAATAGTTTTGTAAATGTCTTCATTTGTATAAACATCAACAGTATCTTCTTTTCCCAACCATACGTCTATTTTTTGAAAAGGTTTATTCGCTTCAGTAATTTTAACTAAATCAAAATTTGTAAGTCCATAAGTTAACATTTTAGTACTTTCCTTTGATCTGGCGTTTTTTGAATTAAAACCACTACCAACAGCAATTAATCTTCTTCCATTTCTCTCTATAGAGGAAGCTAATGAATATTTTTCTACAGCTAAATAACCAGTTTTGATACCATCTGCTCCAAGATTTTTATATAACAAAGGATTTCTATTACCTTGTGTTATTGGATCTCCTCCTGTTCTATCCCAAGTAAATTCTTTTTCTGCAAACATTTTATAAAATTCCGGATGTTCTTTAATTAAGTATCTAGACATGATCATTATGTCTCTAACTGTTGAATTATTATCAGGGTGATTAATTCCTGATGAATTAGAAAAGTTTGTATTGTCCATTCCCAACTCTTTAGCTTTTGCTGTCATTAAGATTGCAAACTCTTCTTCAGTACCTGCTATGCCTTCTGCTAATGCAATACAAGCATCATTGCCAGATGCTATGATTATACCTTTTAGTAAATTTTCAACCGAGACCTCATCCCCTACCATTATAAACATTGAGGAATAACCAGCTGTAGATAATCGCCAAGCTTTTTCTGAAATAATAAATTTTTCGTCCATACTTAAATCTCCTGACTTAATTAGGTCGAAGGCAATGATTGAGGTCATGATTTTTGTCATGGATGCAGGATAAATTGATAAGTCCGCTTCTTTCTCAAAAAGAATTTCTCCAGAATGATAATCTTGAATTATTGCAGTTTTTGCTTTCACATCAAAATTTGCAAATGATTTAGATACAAATAAAATGAATATTAAAATAATTAAATTTAATTTTTTAAACATCTTTAATAATTTTTAGGTTTTCAAAATTTAGTTTTTCTATTTCGTCAAATGACTCTTGAATTTTTTTTATATCATTAAATGGACCTAATAATACCCTATATTTTGTTTGAGATAATTTTTTTATAATAGGATTTGTTATCTTTGTTTCGTCTTTAATTCTTTGGATCATATTTTCAGCTGAATCTTTATAATAAAAATCTGCAATTTTTATTGAATATAGAAAATTACTTTGAGCGGTCTTTGGCAATTCCTTTTTCTCTACGGTTCCTAAATTATCTATGGTGATTCCATCTACAGGAGCCTTTTGAGCTACTTTTTTTTCTTCATCAAACGTTTTAGCTTTTTTGGCTACAAAAGTTGATTCATTAGAAATTAAAGATAATTCAACATAAGGTTCATTTTCATCAAGCAACAATTCATCAACAATTCTTTTAGTAATTACTGAATTATAAAAATTTGAAAAAATTGCCTTATTAGATATCACTTGGGCAATAACAGTTTTTGTATTTTCAGGGTTAGTAATTTTCACAAAAGAATTTTTTCTAATTTTGGTATGAAAAATAAACAAACCTCTGTTATCTAATTTTTTTGAAATACTTTTTTCATTAAAGAGATTTTCGTCGTAAATTAATGCAAAGCCTTGGTTGGTATACTCTCTATCAAAAATATATTTAGAACTATCTTCATCATTTTCATCTGAAGATTTTAAAATTGTTTCAGCTGTTGATATATCAGGTTCTGTTTTAATAGTTTTTTTTTGAGTTGTTTCTAATTGTTTGCATCCCACAAAAAAAATAAACAGCAATAATGGTAATACTTTTTTAAAGTTCATTTTTGAATTTATCCTTTAATGTGCAGACTGCTAAAGCAAATCTTAAAGATCTATTCCATTGTAAAATTATTTCATAATTACTAAATACCACATAAGCTGGATTTAAAGTTTCCGCATCAGGAATTATATCTTTATCTGGCGTTATTATTGCAACTTCTAATTCATCGTAATTATTTGATATAATTGAATTGTTCTGAATGTATTGTCTAAAAAACTTTAATTGTTTCTTATCATGTAATTTTTTTGCAGAAATATTTAAATATTTTTTTGGAATATCATTATTCAGATCAATTCTATAAAAACATGGTTCATTAGATTTCCAACCTATTTTCTTTAAATAATTACTTGCAGAAGCATACGCATCGGGGTTACTTTTTAAATTTATTGAACCATTGCCATCATAGTCTGTTGCATAATTTTTCATAGTAGAAGGCATAAATTGGAAGTAACCAAAAGCACCCGCCCAAGAACCATATAATGTTTTATAATCAATTTGATTTTTCTCAATTAAATTTAAAAGTATTAAAAGTTCTTTGGTAAAAAATTCTGATCTTCTTTTGTCAAAACTTAATGTAGCTAGTGAAGAAAGAATGTCCATTTTACCAACATAGGTACCAAAATTTGTTTCTATACCCATTAATGATAAGAGAAGTTCTTTTTCTATATTAAATTCATTTTCAACAGAGGTAATTAAACTTAAATTATCTATATAAAGTTTTTTTCCTTTTTTTACTTTTTGGTCAGAGGTTCTTTTTGATATGTAAGTTTTTGTATCTTCATAAAACTCTGGTTGATATCTATCATATTTAATTACATCAGGTAAAAACTTAGTATTAGACATAACTAGATCAAATGTTGCTTCAGAAATATTATTTTCTAGAGCAATTTTTTTGAAATTTTTTTTCCATTTTTCGAATTCTATATTGATATCTGCTAATGTGTTTGAATGAAAAAAAAGAGATAAAATAAGTATAAGTTTAATTAGTTTCATATAAATCTCTTAAATATATTATTACAGCAATCCAGATTAAAATGAAACTTACTAGTTTATTAAATGAAAAAACTTCATTGTAATAAAAAAAACCTAGTAAAAATTGAAGAGTTGGCGTGATATAGAAAATCATTCCAGTTGGACCTAATCCACATAATTCAACTCCTCTTACATATAAAAATAAAGGTATTACCGTCATTGGACCTGCCAACAATATTATTAACATCATTGGAGGGTCGGATAATGAGAAATCATTGTAACCATTAATTGCAATGAGATAGAATGCAACAATTGCAATTGGTAATATAAATAAACTTTCTATTAAAAGTCCAATATCAGTATCAACATTAACTTTTTTTCTTACTAAATTATAAAAGCCCCAACTTAGCGCCACAAGTATACCAACCCAAGGAAGTGATTTTAGACTTACAAAAATTAAATATAAAATTGATAAAATAACTAAAGTAATTGAAAAAATTCTTTTATTATTTAATTTTTCTTTAAAAAAAATATAACCAAGAAGAACACTTAATATTGGCATTATAAAATAACCAAAACTCGCATCTATTATTCTGTTGGTAGCAATCGCATAAATCCATACACCCCAATTCATAAAAATCAAAAACCCTGAAATAAAAAGGTAAATTAAATTTTGTTTACTTTTAATTATCTTAAAAAAGATATCCCACTTTGAAAAAAAGAAAGTTGTTAATATTAAAGTCAAAGTTGTCCATAAACATCTGTGAACTACTAGTTCAATATAACCAATAAAAGTAATATATTTAAAATACAAAACCCCAAAAAAACCCCACCAAAAAGATCCAAATCCAGCAAGCAAAAGGCCTTTATTAAATTCTTTGTTCATGTAGATTTAATATTAGTCGTTAATGAGTTTTTTTCGACTATTTTATGGTTGAATTAAATAATTATAATTATAAAACCTTGCTCACGGAGAGATGGCTGAGCGGTTGAAAGCACCGGTCTTGAAAACCGGCAAAGGGGCAACTCTTTCCTGGGTTCGAATCCCAGTCTCTCCGCCATCATCTTAGTATTTAAAATTTTTAAACAACAAGCTTATATTGTTTTTTTCTATTTCAATTTCGGTATCAAAACCATTATAGAAATTATACAAATTTGTGTCATCAATATTAAGAAATTTATCTAGATCAATTAAATCCTCTTTTTGCAAATCATTGATGTATTTTTTTACAAATTTACCTAAGAGCTTATCCATCTCCTTGGTACCTCGATAATTAGAACGGTAAATAATTTTTTTTTTTAATTCATCTATATTGAGGCTCATTATTAGAATATAATTAATTTATCATGGATAATAAAACTAATTTTGAATATTTATTATCTGATCTAACAGCTTTAAATGGCGTTGGTGTAAAAACAACAAATTTACTTAAGAAAAAGAATATAAATAATATTTTTGATTTACTTTGGAAACTTCCAAAGGCCTATACAGATAGAAGTTTGTCAACAAAAGTAAAAGATTTAAAAATCGGTGAAAATCAAACTGTTACTGTTGTAGCAAATAAATATTTGTTTCCAAGAATTAGAAAATTACCAAATCGAGTTAAGTGTTCAGATGAAACAGGTGAGCTAGATTGTGTTTTTTTTAATAGTTATGAGGGATACATTAAAAAAATATTACCTTTAGGAAAAGAAATAACTGTAAGTGGTAAAATTGGCTACTTTAAAAATAAATATCAAATAACCAATCCTAAGTATGTATCTGAGGACTCTAGTTTAATTAAACAAGTTCATAATAAATATTCTTTAACTGAGGGAATATCTGAAAAAATTTATAATAAAATCATAAAACAAATAATAGATAAATTACCGAACCTAAAAGAATGGCACTCAAGTAAAATTTTAAATAAATTCAATAATATCAATTGGAATGATGCCATAAGAGAATTACATAAACATGAGAATATAGGAAGATACAAAGATCATTTTTATCAAAGACTTGCCTTTGATGAAATATTTGCAACATTTTTAGTTAATTCAGAAATAAGAAAAAAAATTAAGAAAGTTAAGAAAAAAAATAAAATTATTAATTTAAATAAACAAAAACAACTTATTAATAAATTAGAATTTTCATTAACTGATGATCAAATTAAATCAATTAACGAAATTAATGAGGATTTATCATCTTCAACTAAAATGTTTAGATTATTACAAGGAGATGTTGGAAGTGGAAAAACAATTGTCTCATTATTAGCTGCATTTAACACTATCAATTCTGGTTTTCAAGTAGCTGTTATGGCCCCTACTGAAATATTAGCAAGACAACATTATAATTTAGCAAAAAAAATTTATCCATCAAACATATCAACAGAATTAATTTCTGGTAAATCTAGCTACAAAGAAAAAAAATTAATCCTCAATGAACTAATCAATAATAAGATTAATATAATTTTTGGTACTCATGCTATTTTTCAAAAAACAGTTAAATTTAAAAAATTAGGATTAATTATTATTGATGAACAACATAAGTTTGGTGTTAATCAAAGAAAAAGATTATCTGACAAAGGTGGGAATGATTGTGATGTATTATTGATGACTGCCACACCTATTCCACGAACTTTAACAATGACAATTTATGGTGATATGGATTTATCAATTATTAGAGAAAAACCTAAAAACCGTAAAATGATAAAAACTTACAGTAAATTAGAAAGTAAAATTAATGATGTAATTAAATTTATAAAAAAAGAAATTAATTCAGGAAATCAAATATTTTGGGTCTGTCCATTAATTGAGGAGTCTAAAAAATTAGATCATACTTCTGCAATTCAAAAATTTGAATATTTAAAAAAATTATTCCCTAAACAAGTCTCTATTCTTCATGGAAAAACAGATATAAATGAAAAAGATGAAATTTTAAAAAGATTTTTAAATAAAGAATTTAAAATATTAGTATCTACGACCATTATCGAGGTTGGAATAGATTTTCCAAATGCCAATGTCATTATAATTGAAAATGCAAATAAGTTCGGTCTATCTCAGCTGCATCAATTAAGAGGTAGAGTTGGTCGTGGAGAGAAAGAAGCAACATGTATTTTGATGTTTAAGTCAAATTTAAGTGAAAATGCTAAAAAAAGAATAAATATATTAAAAGAAACTAATGACGGATTTGTTATTTCTGAAGAAGACATGAGGATAAGGGGTTTCGGTGATATTTTAGGTTTTAAACAAAGTGGTATCAAAAATTTCAAATTAGCAGATCCAATTCAAAACAGTGACTTATTTGAATTAGCTGAAAAAGAAATAAAAAGAATTGAACTTGAAAATGAAAATTTAAGTAAGTTTAAACCTTTAATTAAACTGTACGATAGAGCAGATATAATTAACGATATCGCTTAATTTTTTTCTGTTGTTGTTGTTCCAGCTGATACAATAAATTTAGAAGCTTCTTCAAAAGTCATGTTTAAAAATATAACGTCGTCTTTTGGGAACATTAGCAAAAAACCACTTGTTGGATTTGGAGTTGTTGGAACAAATACGTTTATTAATTTTTGATTTGTTTTTTCAGCAATTTCTCCAGAATTTTCTTTAGTAGCAAAACCTACAGCCCATACACCTTTTCTTGGATATTCAACAAGAACAACACTCTTACTTTTACTGCCACTTTCTTTAAATGATTGTGACATTTGTTTAATTGCGGACCAAAAAGTTCCCAACAGCGGAATTTTTTTAAACAAACTGTCAATTAGCTGAAGAAATTTTTTACCTAAATAAGATAAAGATATAAACCCAATAATAGTTATGAAAATAATTGAAATAATTATTTCAAGACCTGGTATATTGAATGGCAAATAATAATTTGGATTTATTTGAGAAGGTAAAATTTTTGATGATGTATTAATTAGAAACTTACTTAAATATATTGTTAAACCTATCGGAATTAGAACAACAACACCTGTAAAAAAGTAATTTCTTATTTTTAATGATAAAATATAAAACCATAAACCTATAATTTCTCTTTTTTTAATAGGTTTTTTCTTAGTTTCTTTCATTTATTAACTATAACTTGAATAAGTAACAAAAGTAATTGCAATGATAAATAATACTATTAATATTTTATTGTTTAGATTCATGATTAATTATTATCAATTTTAACAAGATATGAATAGAAGAAAATTTTTGTCATATGTGGGATGTAGTTGTTGTTCGCTAGTTTTGCCTTCTTGTTCAACAGCACCCATTACAGATAGAAAACAACTTAAATTAGTTTCAGAAGCTAAATTAAATGCTCAAGCTGCCCAAATTTATGAAAAAGTTAAAGAAAAAGAAAAAATGAGCGATGATAAAAAAACGCTAAATGAAATAAAAGAAATTGGAAAAAAAATGGAAAATTCAATTTCGGAGTATTTTGACAGAGAAGGTTTAGAAGATCCTACTATTAATTTTGATTGGGAATATATTTTAATTGAAAAAAAAGTAAGAAATGCTTGGTGCATGCCTGGGGGGAAAATAGCAGTTTACACAGGTATACTTGATGCAACTAAGAATACTGATGGTTTAGCAGCTGTTATGGGTCATGAAATAGCTCACGCAGTAGCAAAACATTCTGTTGAAAGAGCAAGCAGAGCTACACTTCTAAATACTAGCACTCAATTAATTGATATTTTTAGTGGAGGAAAAATATCACAAGTAAATAGAACAACAGGAATGAATACTGTTGGATTAATCACTCAACTTGGTTTGCTAAACCCTTTTAATAGAAAGCAAGAAAGTGAAGCTGATTATCTTGGCATGATTTTTTCATCTTTGTCAGGTTACGACATCAGAGAAACTGTTAAAATTTGGGAAAGAATGAAAGAACTAAACAAAGGTAAAGAGCCACCTGAATTTATGAGCACTCATCCATCATCTGATAATAGGATTAAAGATTTAAATGATAAGATGAATGAAGTTATTCTTGATTTCCCACCAATTGAAAAAGTTTAATTCAATTATGGTGAGCCGTGATGGACTCGAACCATCGACCCATTCCTTAAAAGGGAATTGCTCTACCAACTGAGCTAACGGCCCACAAAGATTCATTTTTATGAAAATGAATATGGTTTGTATACAGATAAATTTTAATATTTCAATTCGTTCAATGTAATTTTTATAAAAAGAATTCGTTATAAATGAGGGATTTTCATTATAAAGTTGTACACATAATAGCACAGTTAATAAAACTACAACTTATCAATGTATTTATCATGAAATTCATCGAAGGTATTATTCGTAATATTTTTTCTGATTTCTGACATTAATTCTTGATAAAAATTTATATTATGAAGTGTTAATAACATTGATGCTAATATTTCATTGGTATTAAACAAATGATTTAAATAGTTTTTTGAATATTTATTTAAATTTAAATTTTCACAATTAGGATCTAACGGAGTGTTATCATGTTGATATTTGTTATTTTTAATATTTACCCGTCCATTCCAAGTAAAAGCAAGACCTGTTCTACCTGATCTTGTTGGAAGAACGCAATCAAACATATCTATACCTCTTTTTACCGCTCCTAAAATATCCGTAGGTGTACCAACTCCCATTAAATAATGAGGTTTTTCATCTGGCAAATATTCTTTAATTCCATCTAAAGTAGAAAACATTTCGTTTTGAGTTTCACCTACAGCTAATCCTCCAACTGCATAGCCATCAAATCCAATCTTTATAAGTCCTTCAAGAGATTTTAATCTTAAATCTTTAAATAATCCTCCTTGAATAATTCCAAATAAAGCTTTGTGAGGATTGTTTCCAAATGCCTTTTTAGATCTCTCAGCCCAATACAAAGATAGATCCATAGATTTTTTTATTAAATTATAATCTTCAGTTTTTTTTGGACACTCATCCATTATCATTACAATATCTGAGTTTAAACCCAATTGAATCCTAATACTTTCTTCAGGACTTAAATAAAATTTTTTTCCATCAACGTGTGAATTAAAAATAGCCCCTTTTTCGCGATCTATTTTATTTAACTTTGATAGAGACATTACTTGAAAACCACCTGAGTCTGTAAGTATTGGCAAATCACAATTCATGAACTCATGTAAACCACCTGCTGACTCAACTCTTTCCACTCCAGGACGGATCATTAAATGATATGTGTTAGATAGTATTATTTCTGATCCAGTTTTCTTTATATCATCGATTGTACAGGCTTTAACTGTTGCTTGTGTACCAACAGGCATAAATGCTGGTGTATTAATCTCTCCCCTGTGAGTTTCTATAACACCACGTCTAGCAAATTTGTCTTTGTTTAAAACTTTAAAGGCAAAATTTTTTAATGCCATTTAATATTTTACAAAGATTTAAAGCTTATAATTTTATCTGGATCTGTTACAGCGCCATTGTTATTTTGGTCACCTCTTTTAATTTTATCTACAAATTCCATTCCTTCAACAACTTTACCAAAAACAGTATACTGTCTGTCTAAAAAAGGAGCTGGTTGAAAGCAAATAAAAAACTGGCTATTTGCGCTATTTGGATCTTGAGCCCTAGCCATAGATAATGTGCCTCTGTCATGAGGTAAACTATTAAACTCTTGCTCTAAATCAGGCATATCAGATCCACCCATACCTGCTCTTCTTAAATCAAACTCCTTAGACTCTGAATTTCCAAATTTAACATCTCCTGTTTGAGCCATGAAGCCATCGATTACTCTATGAAATACAACATTGTCATATTTTCCACTGTTAGCTAATTCTTTAATTCTTTTGACATGGTTTGGCGCAACGTCTTCAAATAATTCAATTTTTACATCACCATCTTTTAGTTTTAAAATCATTATATTCTCCTCAGCTATTAATTGATTTGCACTAATAAAAAATAAAATAAATATGTATGATAAAATTCTATTCATATTTTTCTTTTAAAGATTTTATTGTGCTTTTGGTAGTAAATTTTTTAATATTTCCATTTAATTTTACAATTTCTTTAACAAATCTAGAAGAAATAATTTGATTTTCTACATCTGACATTAAAAAAATTGTTTCAATGTCTTGATTCAACTTTCTATTCATTCCAGCAAGTTGAAATTCATATTCAAAATCAGATACAGCTCTTAAGCCACGCAATATGATATTTGATTTATATTTTTTGCACAAATCAGTAGTTAGTGAACCAAAAGAAACAACTATAATTTTTTTTTTATTTAATTTTAAATCCTTAAATAAAGCTTTATTAACAATTTCGATTCTTTCCTCTGATGAAAACAAGTAATTTTTGTTACTAACATCTGAAACTCCAACTACTATTTTATCAAAAAGTTTCAGTGCTTTTTTAATAACATCTATATGACCATAAGTAATTGGATCAAAAGTTCCTGGGTAAATAGCAATTTTACTCATTAAATTAAATTATCATCAATTTTAATTGCAGAAACAACTTTTTCATCTCCAGATAATTTTATAATTCTTACACCTTGAGTATTTCTACTAGCAGTTCTTATTTCTTTCACTGCAACTCTAATAACTCTTCCTTTGTTTGTAGATATTAAAATTTCATCACCTTCAAAGACTGGAAAAGAGGACGTTATATTTCCATTTCTTGGAGAATTTATAATTCCAATAATACCCTTGCCTCCTCTATTTGTAACTCTATAGTCTATATGAGAAGTCTTTTTACCATAACCGTTTTCACTTATTGCTAATACAAATTTTTCTTTTGCTTTTAATTCAGATTTTTCATCTTTTGATTTTTTTCCATTTTTATTTAATTTATCATTATCAATTACAGACAATGAAACAATTTGATCACCAGATGCTAGTTCAATACCTTTAATTCCTTTTGAAGATCTCCCCTTAAATACTCTTAGTTTTCTAGCTTCGAAACGGATACATTTACCAAATCTAGTACTCAGAATTATATCTTGATCATCTTTACAAATTTTAACTCCAACAATTTTATCATTGTTATCAAGTTTCATTGCAATTTTTCCTGAAGCATTAATGGAAGAGAAATCTTCTAAACTATTTTTTCTAACTTTACCTTGTGCTGTTGCAAAAATAATTTGATAATTTTTTGAATCTGTATCTTCATCAGGCATTGGCATAATTGAACTGATAGATTGATGACTTTTTAATGGAAGTATATTGAATAAAGATTTACCTTTTGAAGCTGATGATCCTTCGGGTATTTTCCAAGCTTTAATTTTATAAACAAGTCCCTCTGTTGAAAAAAATAAAACTGATGTATGCGTATTTACCGACAGAGTTTGTATTACAGAGTCTTGATCTCTGGTAGTAATTCCAGATTTACCTTTTCCACCTCTTTTTTGTTGTTTTACATTATTTAATGATCCTCTTTTAATATACCCTTGTAAAGTTACTGTAATAATTACAGATTGTTTTTGGATTGTTTCCTCTATGTCGTAATTTAATACCGCATCAATAATTTTAGTTCTTCTAGGAACAGCAAATTTTTCTTTAATATTTTTTAATTCTTCGCTTATTACTCTCAAAAGCTCTTTTTTAGACGATATAATTTTTTTATATTTTGCAATTAATTCAGCTAATTTTTTAATCTCAACTTCAATTTCATTGATACCAAGAGCTGTTAATTTCTGTAATCTTAATTCTAAGATAGCTAAAACTTGTGGTTCAGATAAAGAATAAATATTTTTACCTTTTTTTCCCTCTACTAAAGAAATTAGCTTTTGTGATTTGTTTATTTTCCATTTAGTTTTAAGTATAGCATTTTTTGCATCCTCAGGTGTTTTGGAAGATCTAATGATTTTTATAATTTTATCTAAGTTTTCTACTGCAACAGATAGACCAATTAAGATATGAGCTCTTTCCTCTGCTTTTTGAAGATCAAATTTTGTTTTTTTAATTACTACATCTTCTCTAAAAGATAAAAAATTAGAAAGAAATTCTTTTAACGTACATGTTTTTGGTTTCCCTTCTACTATTGCTAAAGTGTTAAAACCAAAAGAGCTCTCTATTTGAGTATTTTTGTAAAGTTGTCTTTTAATTGTTTCTGGCTCAACACCGTTTCTTAAATCAATAGCAACTCTTATACCTTCTCTATTAGACTCGTCTCTTATATCTTTAATTCCTTCAATTTTCTTCTCTCTAACTAATTGTGCAATTCTTTCATTTAGTACAGCTTTATTTACTTGATATGGAATTGAAGTAATTACCAATCTATCTCTACCATTCTTTAAACTTTCAACTGATACTTCACCCCTAATTTTAAATGAACCTCTTCCATTGTTGTAACCTTGTTTAATTATATCTTTGCCGATTATTACTCCTCCAGTCGGAAAATCTGGTCCTGGAATATGTTTCATTAGTTCTTTTATTTTAATATCTTTATTGTCTATTAAAGCTAAAGTGCCATCAATTATCTCACCTAGATTATGAGGAGGAATACTAGTTGCCATTCCAACAGCTATACCTCCAGCCCCATTAACTAACAAATTTGGAAATTGCGCAGGTAATACGCTAGGTTCTTTCTCTGTTTCATCATAATTACTTTTAAAACTAATCGTATTTTTTTCGATATCATCAATTAAAAATTGTGAAACTTTTGATAATCTTGTTTCGGTATACCTCATAGCAGCAGCTGGATCACCATCTATGGATCCAAAATTACCCTGTCCTTGAACTAAAGGTAAGCTCATTGAAAAATCTTGCACCATCCTAACTAAAGCATCATATACTGATTGGTCACCATGAGGGTGATATTTACCAATTACATCCCCGACTATTCTTGCTGATTTTCTAAATTGTTTAGACCAATCATAACCACCCTTATACATTGCATAAAGGATTCTTCTGTGAACTGGTTTTAATCCATCTCTCACATCAGGTAATGCACGACTTACAATAACACTCATTGCATAAGACAAATAAGACGAGCTCATCTCGTCATGCATAGAGATTAGATTAATATTCTTATCTTTTGGTTCTTCAGTTTTTTGCATAGAAATTAAAATGGTATTTCGTCATCCATATCATTTGACACTTGAGAAGAGTCCTCAATATTATTTTGTTGAGTTGTGTCATTCTGAATTCCACCACTTGTATTTCCCCCACCTAACATTGTAAGTGAAGAATTATAACCTTGTATAACAATTTCTGTTGAATACTTGTCTTGGCCAGATTGTTCATCTTTCCATTTACGTGTTGTCAATTGTCCCTCTACATAAACTTGAGCACCCTTTTTTAAATATTGTTGAACAACATTTACCAATCCTTCATTGAATACAACTATACGGTGCCATTCAGTTTTTTCTTTTCTTTCACCAGTATTTTTATCTTTCCATGTTTGACTGGTTGCAAGACTTAGTCTAGCTACACTCTTCCCATTTACCATTTGTTTAATTTCAGGGTCTGCGCCCAAACGACCAATTAATAATACTTTATTTAAACTTCCAGCCATAATATTTTACTATTTGTTAAATTAATTAATAAGATTTATATCACAATTCTTCTGAATATTAATTTTATTGACTCAAAGCAACTAAAAATATGATGAAAAAGATAGTTATTAAGGGCGCTAAAGAACACAATTTGAAGAATGTGACTGTAGAGATTCCAAAAGATAAATTTGTAGTGATAACTGGTTTGTCTGGGTCAGGAAAATCTTCATTAGCTTTTGATACCATCTATGCTGAAGGTCAAAGAAGATATGTTGAAAGTTTATCTGCTTACGCTCGTCAATTTTTAGATAAAATGAAAAAGCCAAATGTTGATTTAATTGAAGGCTTAAGTCCAGCCATAGCAATCGAACAAAAAAATACTTCAAAAAATCCCAGATCAACTGTTGCAACTGTTACAGAAATTTATGATTATATGAGGGTACTCTATGCAAGAGCGGGTATTCCCTACTCTCCTTTTACAGGGAAGCCAATAACCTCTCAAACAATCACTCAAATTGTTGACTTAATTAAAAAATTACCAAAAAAATCTACAATTTATATTTATGCTCCAGTAGTTAGAGGTCGTAAGGGTGAATATAAAAAAGATATTTTAAGCTATAAGAGACGTGGATTTAGAAAAATAAAAATTGATAATGTATTATACGATATAGAAAAATCTCCTAACCTAGATAAAAAATTAAAACACGACATTTCAATTCTAGTTGATAGAATTGTACTTAATTCAAAACTTGGAAACAGATTAGCTGAAAGCGTAGAAACAGCTGTAAATTTAGCTAATGGATTAGTTTTTGTTGAATACGAGGATGAAACTCTTCCTCAAAAATTTAGAAAAATTGAAAAATTAATTTACTCCACAAAGTTTGCTTGTCCAGAAAGTGGTTTTACTATCGAAGAAATAGAACCAAGATTGTTTTCATTTAATAGTCCCTATGGTGCTTGTGAAGAATGTGAAGGTATAGGAATGAAATTAAATGTAGACCCAAATTTAGTAGTTCCAGATGATCGTAAAAGTTTAGCGGATGGAGCAATTGAACCATGGGCTAAATCGACAACTTTATATTATGCGCAAACTTTGGCTTCTCTTGCAAAACATTATGAATTTTCTCTTGATGAAAAATGGAAAAAGCTCCCAAAAAAAATAAAAGATATAATTTTATATGGTTCAGATGAGGACGAAATTAAATTTAATTATGATGATGGATATGAAAAATATTCATATAAAAAAACCTTTGAAGGAGTGATAAATAATCTTGAAAGACGTTTCTTGGAATCTGATAGTGAGTGGAAAAGAGAAGCAATAGCCGAATATCAATCTGATACCGCATGTGAAGCTTGTAATGGTGATAGACTTAAAGAAGAAGCATTATGTGTTAAGATTAATGATTTAAATATTAGTGAGGTTACTAAAAAATCAATTCATGATGCCGCTGAATGGTTTAAAAGCTTAGAAAATAATTTAGATAAAAGGCAATTTAAAATTGCAGAACATGTCCTAAAAGAAATAAATGAAAGATTAAATTTCTTACTTAATGTTGGTTTAGATTACTTAACACTTTCAAGAGAGTCTGGAACTTTATCAGGAGGAGAAGCTCAAAGAATTAGATTAGCATCACAAATTGGATCTGGTTTAACAGGAGTATTATATGTTTTAGATGAACCATCAATTGGTTTGCATCAAAAAGATAATGTTAAATTAATAAATGCATTAAAAAGATTAAGAGATCTTGGTAATACAGTAATTGTTGTTGAACATGATACTGAAACTATGGAAAACGCAGATCATATTATTGATCTTGGACCTGAAGCAGGTACGAATGGTGGTCAAATAACAGCCCAAGGAACTTATGAAGAACTTAAAAAAGATAAGAAGAGTATAACTGGACAGTATCTTGCAAATAAACAAAAGATTGAAATTCCTAAAACTAGACGATTAGCCAAAAATGGAAGATTTGTAGAAATAAATGGTGCTAGTGGGAATAATTTAAATAATGTTAATCTTAAAATTCCTACAGGAACATTTACTTGTGTAACTGGGGTTTCAGGAAGTGGTAAATCTACATTAGTATTACAAACATTATTTCATGCATTAAACTTAACACTTAATAATAAAGCTAGAAAAACTCCAAAAGCGTTTAAAGGTTATAAAGGTGTAGAATTAATTGATAAGATTATTGATATAGATCAATCCCCTATTGGTAGAACTCCAAGATCTAACCCAGCTACTTATACTGGAGCTTTTGGTCCTATAAGAGATTGGTTCACTAGCTTACCAGAGTCTAAGACTAGAGGTTATAAGCCAGGAAGATTTTCATTTAATGTTAAGGGCGGTAGATGTGAAGCGTGTGAAGGTGATGGTGTTATTACTTATGAAATGCATTTTTTACCAGATGTTTATATTCAGTGTGATGAGTGTAAAGGAACGAGATACAACAGAGAAACTTTAGAGATCAAGTTTAAAGGAAAAAGTATAGCTGATGTTTTAGATATGTCTGTTGATGAAGGTTGTGAATATTTTGAAAACATTTCAAATATTAAATCTAAATTATTAACCTTAAAAAAAGTTGGACTTGGTTACATTAAAATTGGACAACAGGCTACTACACTATCAGGCGGTGAAGCACAAAGGATTAAACTAGCTAAAGAATTATCAAAAAGATCAACTGGTAGAACCATGTACATATTAGACGAACCAACAACTGGACTACATCAGCACGATATTAAAAAATTACTAGAAATTCTTCACACCTTCGTAAAATTAGGAAACACAGTAGTTGTAATAGAACATAACTTAGACGTAATAAAAACAGCTGATCATATAGTTGACATGGGTCCTGAGGGTGGTGTTAAAGGTGGCAAAATTGTTGCTGAAGGTAAACCAGAGGATGTTTGCAAAGTAAAAGAGAGCTACACAGGCCAGTTTTTAAAACCTCTATTGTACTAAATATAAAAACTTATAAAAAATCTAAATTTAGTGTATATTAATTAAGAATCATGAGCAGTTTATTGTCATCACTATCTAAAACAATTCATGCATCTCTTGCATTAGCAATTATATTATTTTTAGGTCTTTCCTATTTAAATGATGGTATTGCTTTCGATACTCTTTTTTGGAGCTGGTTGTTCAGATACATTCATGTTCTTGTTGCAATAATGTGGATAGGATTATTGTGGTATTTTAACTTTGTTCAAATTCCAAATATGGGAAAAATACCTGATGAACAAAAACCTGCTATTGGGAAAGTAATTGCTCCAGCTGCGTTGTTTTATTTTAGATGGGCAGCTGCGTTTACTGTTCTTTCAGGATTAATTCTAGCTTTGTTAAATGGATATTTACACGATGCTATGACTTTTAGCATTGGATCTGGTGTTCCAAAACATACGGCGATAGGAATTGGTATGTGGTTAGGAATTGTAATGGCTTTTAATGTTTGGTTTGTGATTTGGCCAAACCAAAAAAGAGCTTTAGGAATAGTTGAATCTGATCCAGAAACAAAAGCTAAGTCTGCTAAAACTGCAATGTTATTTTCAAGAACAAATACACTTTTATCTCTACCAATGTTGCTTTCAATGGTAGCTGCTCAAAACTTATATTAAACTGTTTTATTATCGTCTTCTCTTAAGACTGTTTTTTGTGATACTCTTAATCTCACTAAAACTGTATTAGCTATATAAATCGAAGAATACGTTCCAAATACAACACCAAGTATCATTGCTAAAGAAAAACCTTTTAAAATTTCACCACCAAAAAAGAATATCGCCAATAAAGCTAACAATGTTGTAGCTGAAGTAATTATTGTTCTAGATAAAGTTTCGTTGATTGAAATGTTTGTTAATTCAAAAATTTTAATATCTGAATATTTTCTTAAATTTTCTCTAACACGATCAAAGATTACAACCGTATCGTTCATAGAATAACCAACAATAGTTAGAACAGCTGCAATAATTGATAAATTAATTTCAAGACTAAATAATGAAAAAATTCCCAATGTTACTATTACATCGTGAAATAATGCCAAAATTGCACCCAAACTAAATTGCCACTCAAAACGTATCCAAATGTAAATAAGCATAACAGCTAGAGATAAAGAAATGGCTATCACACCAGCTTTAAGCAGTTCAGCGCTAACTTTAGGACCTACATTTTCAACTCTTCTAAAATCATAGTTATTTCCAAAAGAACTATCTAAATCTTTTTTAATTTCTTCAATAATATTTTTTTTATTATCTTTATTTTCAAATTTAATTAAAAAATCAGTTTCATTTCCAAATTTTTTAACAGAAACATCTCCTAAATTCATTTGATTAAATTTGTCTCTTAATGAACTTACGCTAATTTTGCTATCTGATGATCTTAATTCAATCAATGTTCCACCTTTAAAGTCTATACCGTAATTTAAACCTTTAAAAATTAGTAATAAAAGTGATGCTGTAATCAACAATATAGATAGTATGTTAAAGTGATTGTAATATTTATTAAAAGCTATCATTAGATTAATTTTTCCTTGTTTTTATTTCTTGTCACATAAAGACTAGTAAACAATCTTGCTATAAAATAAACTGAGAATAGTGTTGTAAAAATTCCAACACCTAAAGTAACAGCAAATCCTTTTACTGGGCCAGACCCCATAAAAAATAAAATTATAGCTGCTAATAAAGTAGTAATATTTGCATCAATAATTGCTGTTCTTGATTTTGTGTAACCTCCATCAAAAGCTAAAATATTATTACTTTCATCTTTAAGTTCTTCTTTAATTCTTTCAAAAATTAGTACATTTGCATCAACAGCCATACCAACGGTTAAAATTATCCCTGCTATACCTGGAAGAGTTAGTGTTGCTTCAAATAAAGTTAAAATACCAAGTAATAAAAATAAATTAATTATTAATGTTACGTTAGTGATTAGACCAAAAACTTTGTATTTAACAAACATAAAAATAATAACTAATAAAAAGCCTATAGCTAAAGCAATCATTCCTGCATTAATCGAGTCTTGTCCAAGATCTGGACCCACAGTTCGTTCCTCTATGATTTCTAATGGTGCAGGTAAAGCTCCAGATCTTAATAATAAAGCTAAATCTGTAGCACTTTGGAAAGTAAATCCCCCACTGATCTGTCCAGATCCACTTGCTATTGTATCTCTAACAACAGGTGCACTAATTATTTTTCCATCTAAAACAATGGCTAATTGTTTTCCAATACCAGTAGATGTTGCTTTACCAAATCTTTTGGCTCCTACTCTATCTAATGTAAATGACACAATAGTTTGATTGTTTTGAGTGTCCATTTTTGGTTGTGCATCTAATAGATTTTCACCACTGATGATTATTCTTTTGCTTACTGTTGCCTCTTCTAAACCATCTTCAAATTTTAACTTCTCAACACCAAATCTATCGCTTTCATCATTAGTTACAAATCTAAATGTAAGATTTGCAGTTTTTCCTAATAGTGATTTAATTCTTTGAGGATCATCTAACCCAGGAAGTTCAACTAGAATTCTATCATTTCCTCTTTTTAAAATATTTGGTTCATTAGTACCGACTTCATCTACCCTTCTTCTTACAATTTCTATTGCTTGATCTTGCGATGAAGTTTTAAGATTGATTATGCCTTGTCTTGAAAAACTTACTTTTAAATTGATACCATTATCTTCGATATCAAGTTGGTGTGATTTAAATCTTGGGTAATAAGGATTTAGATCACTATTTTCATCTTGAAACACATCTAGTACTGCTTGTTTGTCTAAATCAGCAACATTGAAAAAAATATTTTGATTATCAATTTTAATATTATTAATTTTGATATTTTTCTCTTTGAAATAATTTCTAATAGTGGTTGTTAAATTTTGTAATTTTTGTTCAATTACAGGCTCATTATCAATTTCAAGTAAAAGGTAAGAACCACCTTGTAAATCTAAACCAAGGTTTATTTTCTTATTAAAAAAACTATCATCGAACTTAAATAAATTTGATGACGCAATTAAAATAAATAATAAAGAAAATAAAGTTACAAATAAGATTCTTAGTTTAGAAAAATAAAGCACTTATCTTAATTGATTATTTTTTAACTTCTGGAGTATTGTTTAAGAGACTTTGAATACCTGTAGCTTTAACAATTTCTACTTTAACATTTTCAGCTATTTCAACTTCTACTTTGTCGTTATCAATTAATCTTTCTACTCTTCCTGTTATACCACCTGATGTGACTACTTTATCACCTCTCTTTAAACCTTCGACCATTGCTTTATGCTCTTTAACTTTTTTTTGCTGTGGTCTGATTAAGAAAAAATAAAAAATAACAAAAATTAAAATTAGCGGTATAAATTGACCTATTCCTGAACCTTCCATAAATCTCCTTTAAATTATGGCATTCTTATACCATCTAACTAATTAAAACAACTTTAATTGTTAGAAATCAATTCCATATTGTTCATATAAGGTCTTAGAACTTTAGGAATTATAATAGAACCATCTTTTTGCTGATAGTTTTCCATAATTGCAATCAGAGTTCTTCCAACAGCTAAACCGCTTCCATTTAACGTACCTGCAAAAACATTTTCCTTATTATTATTTTTATATCTTGCCTTCATACGCTGTGCTTGAAACGTCGAGCAAGATGAACATGAAGATATTTCTCTATATTTATTTTCTGATGGTAACCATACCTCAATATCATAGGTCTTCTCTGCGCTAAAACCCATATCACCTGAACATAAAATTACTTTTCGATAAGGTAATTCTAATTTATCTAGTATGTCAGTGGCACAATTTGTCATTCTCTCTAATTCTTCTAAACATTTTTCATTCTCAACAATGCTTACCATTTCAACTTTGTAAAATTGATGCTGCCTAATCATGCCCCTTGTATCCTTTCCATAACTTCCAGCTTCTTTTCTAAAACAAGGAGTTGAAGCAACAAATCTCATTGGTAAATTATTAAGATCAATCATTTTATCTTTAACAATATTGGTTAAAATCACTTCTGCTGTTGGTATCAAAAATTTTCTATCTGAACCTTCGTCAAATTTAATTTCAAACTGATCATTTTCAAATTTTGGCAACTGTCCAGTGCCGTACATAGTGCTTTCTGATGCCATTAATGGAGGTGATATTTCCTGATAACCATTTTGATGAATATGCGTATCAAGCATAAAATTTGATATTGCCCTTTCTAAAAGAGCCAATTTATCTTTTACAAATACAAATCTTGAACCAGTAGTTTTTGTAGCTAAATCAAAATCAAGCATATTTAGTTTTTCACCTAATTCGTAATGTGTTTTAGGTTTAAATTCTAAATTGGGTATCTCTCCTGATTTTAATATTTCTTTGTTATCATTTTCGTCTTTACCATTTGGAACATCTTCATGTGGTATATTGGGTATGCTAGACAGTATACTATCTAAATCAAACTTAATTTGTTTTTGATCTTCTACAATTTTCTCGAGTTCCTTGCTAATTTCTTTAGATTTCTTAAACAAACTCTCATCTTTTGATTTAGAAATATCTTTTTTTTCTTTTTCTAAACTTTCTTTTTTTTGAATTAAATTTCTATTTTGTTCATCTAATTTTTGAATTTTTTCAAAATCTACTTCTAAATTTCTTTTTTCAAGAGATTTTTGAAATTTGGAAAAATCTTTTCGTATTTCTTTAATGTTATGCATCTTCTTTTTGTAAATTTTTATTTTCTATAAATTTTACTGAAAATATTGATAATTCATACAGAATTAATAAAGGTATTGCTAAACCTATTTGAGTAATTGGATCTGGTGGTGTTAACAATGCAGCTGCTGCAAATATTATAACAACTACATATTTTCTTCTCTCTTTTAAAAATTGACTATCAACTATTCCGACTCTAGCTAATAGACTTAAAACAACTGGTAACTGAAAACTGATACCAAAAGCAAAAATTAATTTCATAACTAGTGATAAATATTCATTAACTTTAGCCTCTAATTGGATTGGTAAATTTGTTGAAAGACCTGTGCTTTCAAATGAAAGAAAAAATTTAATCGCAAGAGGCATTATCAAATAATAAACTAGCATGCCTCCTAAAAAAAATAATATTGGTGTTAATATAAGGTAAGGCAGAATTGCTATTTTTTCATGTTTGTACAATCCGGGTGCAATAAATTTCCAAATTTGCATCAAGATAAATGGACATGTAACAAAAAAAGCAGTGAAGAATGATACTTTAAGATATGTTAAAAAGGTCTCTTGTAAAGCTGTAAATATCAATCTTCTATCAGAGCCGTCTTCTTTTACAGCTCTTGCAAATGGATCAACAAGAAAACCATAGATATGTTCTGCAAATAAGTAACAAATTACAAAAAAGATAAATAAAAAGATAAAGCTATTTATTAACCTTTTTCTTAATTCTGTTAGGTGACTTACAAATCCACCTTCCTGATCTTCATTACTCATCTTTTTTAATTTCTTTTTTTATTTCGTTATCAATTTTTTCTTCATCTATCTCTAGATTTGAAACTTCATTTTGAATATTATTAACGTACCTTTTTGCTGATCCAATCCAGGAGCCTGCTTTCTTTAACATCACTGGAAAATCCTTTGGTCCAAGAACTATTATTGCAATAGCAACAACAATTAAAATTTCAAACCAACCGATAGTAGGCATTTAAATTAATTTTTGTTATCCGAGTCTTTGTTATCGTCAGATATATTTTTTGGCTCTGTATCGTCAGTCACGTCTGACGCCATTCCTTTTTTGAAACTTTTAATTCCTTTAGCTACATCACCCATTAAACTTGAAATTTTTCCTCTTCCAAACAATAAAACAACCAATATAACTACAATAGCTATTTGCCAAATTCCTATACTCATAAAAAACTTATAACCTTTTTAAGGTTATTTTGAAAGTTACTTTTTACTATTCTTTCTCTTCAGGATCTAGAGTGCTATTAAGCATTTCATCTATATTAGAATAAATATCTTCTTTTTTCTCTTCTTGCTTTTCTTTGTAAAATTTTCCAGTCCCAAAAATAGCATTATCAACACTTGAACTATCAATTAAACCAGCAGCTCCTAATTCATCAATTGTTGGAAGATCAGATAATTTTTGTATGTTAAAATGACTTAAAAAATCATCAGTAGTTATGTACTGAATTGGTCTACCTGGAACATCTTTTCGACCACCTGGTTTTACCCAATTTAATTCCATTAATATCTCTAAAGTATTAGTACCAAAAGCAACACCCCTTATTTCTTCAATTTCAGCTCTCGTAACCGGTTGGTGATAAACAATTATAGCCAATGTCTCTACTGCAGCTCTTGATAGTTTCTTTTCAACAGTTTTTTCTTGCGACATCAAACTTGATAAATTTGGTGACGTTCTAAAAGACCACTTATCTTTTATACAAATTAAATTAATTCCCCTGTTGGAATATTCTTGTTTTAATTTTTCTAAAGAGTCTGGAACGTTACCTTTTTTAGAAACTTTACTTTCTATAGTGTCTACATCTAAAGGCTCAGCTGCCGCAAAAATAATTGCTTCTATCTCTTTGTCTAAATCTGATAATTTTGATGGAAACTTTAAAACATTATCTTTTGAAGATTTTGCTTTTTTAATCATTTATTTCCTTTACATATATTTCATCAAACAATTTATCTTGTTTGATTGATAAATTTCCTTCTTTAACTAATTCTAATGATCCAGCAAAAATTCCAGCCTTACCAGTTTTCTTGTATTTTGAACCACTTTTAAAATTACTTGGAATTAACTCATCAAGTTTTTTCCATTCAAATAGTTTGCCAAAAAATTCTCTAATTGTTTTAATCCCATCTTCTGTTGTGAACACAGGAAGTTTTGGAATATTCATTTTTTGAAATTCTTTAGTCATTATTATTGTTGAGTAAGCTTTCATTAGTTCAAATAAGCTTAAATTATATTCAGTGCTATAAATTGATCTAATACTTCCTTTCATGCCTCTAGTTCTTATCTCTCTACCTAATCTTTTTCTCTTAAGCATTTGTTCAGATAATAATCGAATTAATTCTAATTTTTTTAGCTGTAATTTTAACTTTTCTGCAACTTCTTGAACTTTAAATTCTTCTTCAGGGGTACCAGGTAAAAGTAATTTTGATTTTAAATAAGCTAACCAAGTAGCCATTAAAAGATATTCAGAAGCAATTTCTAAATTTAAGTTTTTTTCATTGGTAATATACTCATGAAATTGATCTGCTAACTTAGTTATAGATATTTCTTCTAAATCAACTTTTTGAGCTTTTGCTAAATCTAAAAGTACATCTAATGGTCCATTATAATTATTTATATCAACATTAAATAATTCAGAATCATTTGTGGACATGGAAAGATATTAACTTAAAATTTTATAAAATTGAGATGTTTTTTTAAGAATAAAACTATTCACTTTAGGTGAATTTTCTGCGACTATCTTCATTTCTTTCATATTTCCATTGCAATGAAGTGCTATATTACAACCTGCGCTGAATAAATTAATAGTATTAAGTTTTAAATCATCACTTAAACTCTTCATTGATAAGTCATCTGAAATTAAAATATTCTTAAATCCTATATTTTTCCTAATAATATTAATTATTTTTTTAGAGTGAGTGGCAGTGTTATTTTTATCAATTTTTGAATAAACAACATGACCTGTCATTGCAAATAAACATTTCTTCTTTTTAAATGTCCAAAAATCGTTTTTTAGAAGATATCCAAATGTTTTGTTAATAATCGGTGTTGAATAATGACTGTCGACTTTTGCTAAACCATGACCAGGTATATGCTTCATTACAGTTCCTATTGAGTTATTTTGAAATAATTCAATACAAATATCCCCTAATTTAGAGACAATTTTTTTATTTTTTGAATAAGATCGATCACCAATTACCTTGCTAGCGCCATTAACTCTAAGGTCTAAAACTGGAACAGTATTAATATTCACACCAATTAAATTCAATAAATAAGAATTCTTATCTACAAATAACTTATAAACGATTTCAAATTTTTTTTTATCTTTATTAAACAAGTCTCCAAAATATTCAGATGACATATTATCAAAGGAAATTAAATTTCTTAATCTGTTTACTCTTCCTCCTTCTTGATCAATCATAATTGGATATTTCTTATCCTTAAAAATTTTTCTAATACTAGAGGTTAATTTTTTAACTTGGTCAAAAGATTTAATATTTCTAGTAAATAGGATAATTCCCCAGGGTTTATATTTTTTTAGAAATAAAATTTCATTTTTAGATAATTTTGTTGATTTTAAACCAACTATAAAAGATTTTCTTTTACTTATCATTGTCTAATAATTTCCAAAAATTAAATTTTTTCTTTTTCTTTTTGTTTGTTTGCTTAACATACTCAATTACATTTTCAGTATCATTCTCTAAAACTGGTAAATTTTTTGAATATAATTTTATTTTCTCATCAATATTTTGATGAGATCTGTATGATTTTTTTTTGTGTTCATCTGAAAAATAATATTTTCCTGTAAAAAATATAAATAAAAGTATTACTAAAACAAATATTAAGTACTTTATTTCTTTAAGCATTACATTTGATTTGGTGTATCGACACCAACAATATCCATTCCTGTTTTTATTACATTAGAAATAGCCTTCAAAAAGATCAATTTATCTGGTGAGACTGTTTTTTGATCATTAATGAACCTTTTTTCTGGAAATTGTTTTCCTAAATTCCAATACGAGTGAAATTCAGATGCAAGATCGTATAAGTAAACAGGTATTCTATGTGGTTCTAATTTTGTACTAGCTGCGTCAATACATTTTGGCCATTCAGATAATTTTTTTAAAATTTTAATTTCATCATTAGAATATTCAAAATTAAAATCATTTAATTCAATTTTTGAATTTAAGTCTTTATCTATATGTCTAAATACAGATGAAATTCTAGCGTAACAATATTGAACATAATATAATGGATTGTCCTTAGATTTTTCTTTGACTGCATCGAAATCAAAATCTAATTCAACATCACTACTTCTGTTAAGCATAATAAATCTTGTTGCATCTCTTCCAACTTCTTCAATCAAGTCATCTACGGTAATATAATCTCCTTTTCTTTTAGACATTTTGAAAGGCTTGTTGTCTTTAATTAACTTTACCAACTGACTGATTTTACAAATTAACGTATCTTTTTTTCCAGACAGTGCTTCAACCGAGGAGGTAATCCGTTTTATATAACCTGCATGATCTGCTCCAAGAATATTGATTAAGTAATCAAAATTTCGATCAACTTTATTTTTATGATAAGCAACGTCACTTGCAAAATAAGTCCATGTGCCATCAGATTTTTGAAGTGCACGATCTTTATCGTCACCAAATTCTGTTGATTTAAATAATAATTGCTCTCTTTCAACCCAATCTTTGTTATCTTCACCAGCTGGGGCTTTGATTTTTCCTTTATAAATAAAGTTATTTTTTTCTAAAAAATCTATTACACTTTCAACTTCATTGTTTAATACGATATTTTTTTCACTAACAAAATTATCATGTTTAATACCCAAGCTATTAAGATTGTTTTTGATAAGCAGAAGCGCCTGCTCTATTGATAAGACTGTTAATTTATCTCTAATTTCATCAAAATTATCAAATTTAAGATCTGAATTATTTGAAATTATATTTTTTGCAAAATCAATTAGATAATCTCCGGGATACAAATCAGGATTATCTTCAGGAAATGTTTCTTTAAAATGAACTTCTCTAATTCTATAATATACTGATTTAGTAAAATTTATAATTTGGTTACCATAATCATTAACATAATATTCTTTTGTAACTTTGTGTTTATTAAAAATTAAAACATTAGAGATAACATCTCCTAGAATAGCACCTCTGCAGTGTCCTACATGTAAAGGACCTGTTGGGTTTGCTGAAACAAACTCTACTAAATAATTATTTTTTTTCTCCTTGTCATTTATTCCAAAACTATCTGCATTATCTGTGATATTTTTAATAAAATTTGACCAATAAGATGGTTTAAATTTAATATTGATAAATCCTGGTCTGGCTACAGATATTGTTTCAATTTCACTGTCATTATTTTTAATTTCGGGAGCAAGTTTTTCTGCGAGCTGTAATGGTGAGGTTTTATTGATTTTTGATAAAACCATTGCAACATTTGTTGAAATATCACAATCAAATTTTGGTGGAGGTATTTCTGCATTAATTCCATTAAAATTCTCTGGAATTTCTAGTTTATTATTTTTATTCAAATTAACGATAACAGATTTAATTTTATCTAAATATAATTCAAAAATATTCATTTATTATCGTTATAAAGGTTAATAGCATATCTATCAGTCATACCGGATATAAAATCTGAAATAGCTCTATATTTGTCTTTAGTCAATTGATCTTTGGACAAAAATTTTCTTGGATTTGATTTAATCATTTTAAACAATTTCTTAATTATTAATTTACCTTTATGATTTTTTTTCAATACTGACTTGTTGTCATACATTTTGTCTCTTAAGAAAGATTTAATTTCTTTTTCTGCATTCTTAATTTGGTTAGAAAAACAAACGATTAACTCATTAGATTTAGATACATCTCTTGAGGATTTTACCTTAAGTTTTTGAATATTTTTTTGGGTATTGATCAATAAATCTCTAACCATGAGATCAATTGAGTCTCTTATTATTTGATAAATTGCAATTTTATAATTTTTATTAGTAATTTTATTTTTATATTTTTTATGAATATTTTTAAAAAAATCTATTTCGACCAATTCCTCCATTTTAAAAAGATTGGCTTTTATACCGTCTTGAATATCGTGATTGTTATATGCAATATCATCTGAAATTGATGAAATTTGAGCTTCTAGATAGGGAAATGAATTATATTTAATTTTACCTTTAAAAGTTTTTATCCCTATTAACTTATTAACTAAAGCAATATCCTCTACAGGTCCGTTATGTTTAAGGAGACCTTCTAACGTTTCTATAGTTAAGTTTAATCCCTTAAACTTAAAATACTTATTTTCTAAAAACATAACTATTCTTAAAGTTTGAAGGTTGTGATCAAAACCACCATAATCCTCCATACATTCATGTAAGGCATCTTCTCCAGCATGACCGAACGGAGTGTGGCCTAAATCATGTGCTAAACTTAAAGTTTCGGCTAAATCCTCATTTAATTTTAAATATTTAGCTATTGATCTTGCAATTTGAGCAACTTCTATTGAGTGAGTAATCCTTGTTCTAAAATGATCACCCTCAGTATTAACAAATACTTGGGTTTTATGTTTTAACCTTCTAAATGATGCACTATGAATAATACGATCTCTATCTCTTTGAAAAGGAGATCGATATTTTGAATTAGATTCCTTAATTAGTCTGCCTTTACTTTTGTATACCCCTAACAAAGCGTCTTTTTTCATCCTTTAATTAAAATAATTAAGTATTATATTAGTAATATCAGTGTTGAGACATGATTAAAGAAATTAAATTTACAGATAATGCGTTAAAACAAATAGAAAGTTTGTTAGCAAAAAAAGACAAAGGTTCATTTTTTAGAATCGCTATTAAAGGTGGTGGTTGTTCAGGATTTCAATATGAATTCACTTTCGATAAATCAAAACAAGACGACGATTTAAATTATCAAAATATTTTAATTGATAAAACCTCTGCAGATTTACTTAAAGGATCTGAAGTTGATTATGTTTCTGAGTTAATAGGTGAACAATTTAAAATATCTAACCCACAAACAAAATCCTCTTGTGGTTGTGGTGTTTCTTTCTCACTTTAATGCTAATTTCATCCTGGAATGTCAATTCTGTAAGAGCACGAATTGAAAATATCAAAAGTTATTTATTAAAATATAAACCAGATATTTTAATGATGCAGGAAATCAAAACCGAAGATATAAATTTTCCTTATGATGATTTTTCTTCAATGGATTATGAAAGCCACGTATTTGGTCAAAAAAGTTATAATGGTGTAGCAATTATTTCTAAAAATAAATTAAAAAATATCAGAACTGATTTGATTAAAGATAAATTAAAACAATCAAGAATAATTTCTGCTGAATTTGAACATAAGAAAAAAACTATTCAAATAATAAATATATACACTCCAAATGGAAACCCTGTTGATACTGAAAAATATGACTACAAAAAAAATTGGCTAGATCAATTAATCAAACAACTAAAAATTTTATCTAAGAAAAATCCAAATTTAATTCTTGCAGGTGATTTTAATATTATTCCTTCATCAGAAGATGTTTATAATGTAAAAAGTTTTGAGGATGACGCTTTATATAGGTTGGAAATCAGAAAAAAATTTAGAGAGATGATAAATCTAGGTTTCAATGATGTGTATAGATATTTTAATGAAGAGAAAGAAGGATATACATTTTGGGATTATATGAGAGGTGCCTGGCAAAAAAATAATGGCATGAGAATTGATCATTTTTTAGTTTCAAATTCACTAATTGATCAAATTAAAGATATAAATATCAATAAAGACCCTCGTGGAAGAGAAAAACCCTCTGACCACACTCCTATTGAAATTACTTTAACTTAAAGATTTTATTTTATTAACTAACTCTTCGTTTATATTTCTTGGGCCATTGTCCAATCTATTTTTATGACGTCTTTCGCCAGGTAATCTTACTTCACCCATTGATTTCATCTTCTCAAAAAATTCTTCTGCATGTTTTTGCCAATCAGTTCCTGAAGTTTTATCTGGACTTATTGCTAATATAAATTCACCACCACTTGGAGGACCCCCATCATTATTATCTTTAGCAGCTGTTTCATAACTAAAATTATCACCAACTAAAGCGCCAGCTAATAATTCAACCATCATAGCAATCGCAGAACCTTTGTAACCACCAAAAGGTAATAATACTCCACCATCAGCAATTTCACCTGGATCAGTTGTTTCTTTTCCATCTTTAGTCAAACCAGTTCCAAGTGGAACTTTGTGCCCTTCTCTTTTAGCAACCTGAACTTCACCCATTGCCATCGATGCAGTTGCCATATCATAAACAACTGGAGTTTTGCCAGGTCTTGGCCAAGCAAATGAAATTGGGTTCGTTCCAAATAATGGTTTTATCGCTCCTGCAGGTGCAACAGCAGGCTTGTAAGACGTACATGCAAAAGCAACTAAATCATCTTCGGCTAACTTTTCTGTTTCAGGCCACATAGCAGCCATATGATGTGAATTATTTATTGCTAATACTGCAACACCATTTTCTTTTGCAGCTTTAGCTAGTTCTGGTAATCCTTTATTTAATACAACAGGTGCTAAACAATTATTTCCTTCAACTTTAATTACTGATGGAGATATTTTTTTAACTTCAGGTTTACCTTTTCCATTAATTTTTCCGCTTTTAAGACCAGTAACGTATGCTGGCAATCTAAATAAACCATGAGATACTGAGCCATCTCTTTCTGCATTTCTTATTAAATCTGATAAAATTGATGCTGTTTCATCATCGCATCCATTAGCCAAAAGAGTTTTTTTGGCAAGTTCAAATATTTCATCTAAGGTTAAAGATACTGTGCTCATTACTTCGATTTACACTTTTTACATAAACCAAAAAATTCTAAGTTATATTTGTTGTATCTCATTCCTGAGTCATCCTCAAAATTTGATAAATATTTTGAAAGTTTTGAATTATTTATCTCTGAAACCTTTTCACAGCTTTCACAAATAGAAAAAGCTGTTGCTTTAGAAATTTGGCAACTAGAATTTTGACATGCAATAAAAGCATTTCTGCTTTCGATCTTATGGATTTTTCCAATTTCAACTAATTTATCTAAAGCTCTATAAACTTGTAATGGTGCTTTAATCCCTTTTTTTTGAACATTAAAAAGAATTGAATAAGCCTTCATAGGTTCACCAGATTTATCAATGAGATCAAAAATTATTTTTTGGTTTTTAGAAAGATTGTGTTCTTTTTGCATCTATAAATTCTTATCAATTAGTCATTAGTTTTTCAATTGAATGGATTGCTTTATTTTAAACAAAGATAAAATGAATAAAAACAATGAAGCAGCAATAATTGAGGGTCCTGAAGCTGTGTTAAACTCAAGTGAAGAAAACAATCCTAGTATTACAGATAATAAACCACCTATAATTGAGAAAAATATCATTTTCTGAGGACTGTCTGAGATATTTCTAGCCATAGCAGCTGGAATGATTAGCATTCCGGTTATTAATAATAATCCTACCATTTTTATTGAAATTGCGATGATTGCTGCCATTAAAATTGTGAATACAGCTTTGGCTCGCTCTGGATTTAACCCTTCTGCCTCAGCTAATTCATAATTAACAGTCGATGCAAATAATGGTTTCCATATCAATTTTAAAATCAGCAATATGATAGCACCACCTATCCAAATTATTAGTATGTCATTTGTAGTTACAGCTAATATGTCACCAAACAACAGACCCATTATATCAAATCTAATGAATGTTAAAAAACCTATCACAACCAAGCCTACTGCTAGAGAAGAATGGGCTAATAAACCTAGCAAAGCATCACCAGGTAGATTAGTTTTTTTTTGAAGTTGAATAAGAATTAAAGCAACTACAGATGAAATTACAAAAACAGATAAGGCTATATTTAACTCTAAAGAATAAGCCATAGTCACTCCTAATAAAGCTGAGTGAGAGAGTGTATCACCAAAATAAGATAATCTTCTCCAAATTACAAAACAACCTAAGGGGCCAGTAACTAAAGCCACACCTATTCCCGCAACTAAAGCTCTAATAAAAAAATCATCAAACATATTAATTTTTCTTTATTTGCCCTTCCTCTGAATGAACATGGTCATGTTTATGTTCATATACAGAAAGAATTTGAGATGCTTTTTCACCAAATAAAGTTTTATATTCGGTGTTTTTTGCCACATCCATTGGTGTACCAGAACAGCAAACGTGGCCGTTTAAACAAACAACATGATCAGTAGCTGTCATGACAGTGTGTAAATCATGTGAAATTAACAAAATTCCACAATTGAGAGTGTCTGAAATTTTTTTAATCAATTCATAAAGAGCAATTTCACCTGTGTAATCTACACCTTGAACAGGTTCATCAAGAACTAATAATTCTGGTTTTTTTGAAATAGCCCTTGCTATTAAAACTCTTTGAAACTCACCCCCAGATAAATTTCCTAAATTTTTATTTTTTAAGTGAATGACACCAGTTAAATTTAAAGCTTCATCTATTACTTCCTCATCAATATTTTCTGTTAAAAGCATAAAATCATAAACACGAAGAGGTAATGTCCAATCTATGGATATTTTTTGAGGAACATATCCAATCTTGTTAGTATATTTTTCAACATTCCCTTCTATATTTTTATAAATGCCTAAAGCAATTTTCGCAGTTGTACTTTTTCCTGACCCGTTAGGACCAATTAAAGTTACAATTTTTCCTTTTTCAACTTTTAACGAAACACCTTCTACCAACCACTTTCCGTTTTGTCGAAAGCCTACATTATTTAGTTGAACCAAAGTTTTATTCTCAGAGTTCATTTATTCCTTGACTTGTAAATGTTATATTATTACATAATGTTATAATATAACAACTTTTAAATAATTACTTATGATAAATCTAAAAAAATTACCAATAATCTTTTCATTAATATCCTTTTTAACTATATTTTCATCAGCAAATGCTGAAATTAAAGTAGTTGCTTCTATTAAACCAATACATTCATTAGCAAGTTATTTAATGGATGGTGTAGGTAAACCAGATCTAATAGTGGATGGTTATAGCTCACCTCATGGATTTGCAATGAAGCCATCTCATGCAAAAATGCTTCAAAATGCTGATCTTGTGTTTTGGATAGGAGAAGATTTAGAAAATTTTTTAGAAAAACCGTTAAGTTCTATCGCAAAAAAAGCTGAAAAAATTGAACTGATAGAAATCAAAGGATTACAAGTATTAAAATTTAGAGAAAGAAATATTTTTGACGAACATGATCATGACGACCATGGACATGATGATGATCACGGTAAAAAAGAAGATGATCACGACCACGATCACGACGATCACGGTAAAAAAGAAGATGATCACGACCACGATCACGACGATCACGGTAAAAAAGAAGATGATCATGACGAACATGGACATGATGATCATAATGGACATGCACATGGTGAATTTGATCCACACATTTGGTTGGACCCAATTAATGCAAAAGCTATCTTAAATGAAATGGCAGAACATTTAATTGAAAATGATCCAAAAAATGAAGCTAAATACAAAAGTAATTTAGCTAAGGCTTTGCAAGAAATTGATAAACTTACAATTGATGTAATGACTGATTTAAGTAACAGCGTATCTTCAATTGTATTTCATGATGCTTATCAATATTTCGAGGAAAGATTTAACGTTAAAGTATTAGGTGCATTTACTGTTAATACTGATGTAATGCCTGGTGCAGAACAACTTGCTGAAATAAGAGAAATTATTGAGCATGATAAAGTAGCTTGTGTGTTCTCAGAGCCTCAGTTTAATCCTGATATTATCAATGCTGTAGCAAAAGATATGAAGATTAAAACTGGTGTTCTGGATCCTCTAGGTGCAACATTAGATCCAGGCAAAGATCTATATTTCAATTTAATAAGAAATATGTCTGCATCTTTCAAAGGTTGTTAATTAAAAATTAGGTTTAATCAGGGAATTTTTTTAAATTCTCGTATTAACATATAACATTCACTGATATTTTTATAATACAATAAGCATTGTAATTTTTTCTAAGAGGATTTATTTTCTTTATATTTTGATTTTATGAACGATTTAAATTTATTTAAAAAAAATGGCTTTCTTGTTAAAGAAAATTTAATTTCTCAAACAAAGATAAACAAAATAAATAAAATTGTTAATGAAGTAATTTCAAAAGAGAAAAAGAAAAAATATCGTAATGGTGTAAATGGAACTCAATCCTATAATAATTACCATTTTGTTTACAATTCAGACTCATCCAAAAATAAAGAAATTTTAAGACTAAATAATCCTCAGAACAGGCATAAAGTTTTCTATGAATTATCTAGAGATAAAAAGATTATATCCATAGCTAAAAAATTGTTAGGTGGAACAGTAAGATTTCATCTTGGTAAATTAAATTTTAAGCTTCCAAATAAGAAAAAAGGAAGTGAAATTGGATGGCACCAAGATTGGGCTTTTTACCCTCATACAAACGATGACTTAATCACAGTTGGTATATATTTAGATGATTGCTATGAGAAAAATGGGCCTCTTAAAATAATTAAAAATTCACACAAAAAGAAATTATACAGCCACCACAGTAAAGAAAATTATTTTGTTGGAAAAATAGATACTAAGAAAAATAAAATAGGAACTAAAGATAGTGTTTCTATAACAGGAACTGCTGGAACAGTTGTTTTTTTTCATTGTAGATCAGTTCATGGTTCTGGACATAATCTTATGAATAACTCAAGACCTTTAATTTTATTTGGTTATAGAGCTTGTGATGCTTGGCCATTAATCAATGATGGAAACCCTCATCCTGAAGTTAATTTAGAAAATTATGACAAAAATATTATTGTAGGAAATAAATCAATAAAACCAAGATTGACTAAAGTTCCAACCATAATCCCACTCCCTAAGAAGAAACATTATGTTTCTATTTACGAACTTCAAAAAAATTAAATAATTTTTAAATAAGAGAATAACCAGACGATCTAACGGTTCTAATCAGCTCTTTTTTGTTTTTAATATTTATAGATTTTCTTAATCTTCTGATATGGACATCTATTGTTCTACTCTCAACATTTACATTGTTTGGCCAAACGTTTTCTAAAATCTGATCCCTAGAATAAACTCTCTTTGGATTTACTAGAAAAAATTCTAGTAATCTAAATTCAGTTGGTCCAAGTTGGATTTCTTGGTCATCCCTATATACTCTTTTTTCAATTCTATCTAAATTTAAATCATCGTATGTTAAGTTGTTTGATACAGTATTTGGGTTTGATCTTCTTAATACAGCTTTAATTCTAGATTTAAGCTCATTAAAACTGAAAGGTTTTGTTAGATAATCATCTACTCCACTATCTAAACCTTTTATTTTATCCTCTTCCTCACCTTTTGCGGTTAGCATAATTATAGGTAAACTTTTAAAACTATTATCTTTTCTTATACTTTTACAAATTTCTATCCCTGAAAGATCAGGTAACATCCAATCTAATAATAGTAGATCAGGCTGAAATTTTTTTAATTCTTTTAAACCATCATTACCATTTAATGAGGATGATACTATAAAACCGTTTTTTTCTAGATTATGTTGAACTAATTGAATTATTGAAGGTTCGTCTTCAATAATAAATATCCTACCATTCATTTTTATTGTTGAATAACTTTTCCTTTAGGTCTGCTACCTTTTAAGTATTCACCTTTAATTAAAAAACAAATTGTTTCAGCAATATTAGTTATATGGTCTCCCGCTCTTTCAAGATTTTTTGTTGCGAAAATTAAATGGGTAGAAAAATCTAAATTTTTTTTATCTTTTGAAAGAAAATCAATAACACTTTCCATAGCTATATAGGTCAAATCATCAACTTGTTCATCTTTTTCCCATACCTCTTTAGCTTTGTCATAATTTTTATTTACATAACTATCTAGAACATCATTTAATTGTTTAATTACTAAGTCTCCTAATCTCTTTAAATTTCCTAATAACTCCTCAGGCAAATCTAATGGTAATGGTTTGACTTTTTTTGCATTACTTTTAGATAGATCACCTATTCTTTCCAAGTCCTGAGATATTTTTAAAGAACTAATTGTTTCTCTTAAATCAATAGCCATAGGTGCTCTTTTGACTAGTAGAGTCATAATCTGAGTATCAATTTTAGATCTAAATTTATTTATTTCTTCATCACTTTTAATAATTTTATCAATAGAGTCTTTATCAACTTTGATTACAGCATCCATAGAATCTACCATTTGAGACTCGGTTAAACTTCCCATTTTAATCACTGAGTCAATTAAGTATCTTAATTCTTCTTCGTAAGATTTTACTGTGTGCTCATTGCTCATAATTTATCCAAATCTACCTGTAATATAGTCTTGTGTCATTTTATTGTCAGGATTTTTAAAAATTTTCTCAGTTTTACCTACTTCAATTAGCTTACCTAGATGGAAAAAGCCTGTTTTTTGTGAAACTCTAACTGCTTGAGCCATTGAGTGTGTTACAATCACGATAGTATATGTTTTTTTTAATTCATCGATTAATTCTTCAATTTTTGCTGTTGCTATAGGATCTAATGCTGAACAAGGTTCGTCCATCAATATAACTTCAGGATTTACAGAGATTGCTCTTGCTATACACAATCTTTGTTGTTGACCCCCAGAAAGTCCTGTACCTGGTTCATCAAGTCTATCCTTAACTTCTTCCCACAAAGCAGCTTTTTTTAAGCTACTCTCAACAATTTCATCTAACTCGCTTTTGGATTCACCCTTGCCATGAATTTTTGGACCATACGAAATGTTATCATAAATACTTTTTGGAAATGGATTTGGTTTTTGAAAAACCATTCCCACTCTCTCCCTTAAAGATACAACATCTAAATTTTTGTCATTAATTTCAATACCATCAATTTCAATATTTCCAGTGACTTTACAGATATCAATTACATCGTTCATTCTATTCAGACATCGAATAAATGTAGATTTTCCACAACCAGATGGACCAATTAAAGCTGTAACCTCTTTTTCATTTAAATCTAAATTAACATCAAATAATGCCTGTTTTTCTCCGTAGAAAACATTCAAATTTTTTGATTTTATTTTTACACTATTCATTAGTTCCATCTTTTCTCAAATTTTTGTCTTAAATATACTGCTAAAAAATTCATTACAATTAAAAAACTTAATAACATCATAATAGTTGCAGATGTTTTCTCAACAAATCCTCTTTCTGCAGATTCTGACCATAAGTAAACTTGAACAGGTAATGAAGAAGATGGGTCAATTGGTGTTGATGGAATATCCACAACAAAAGCAACCATTCCAATTAAAATTAATGGTGCTGTTTCTCCCAAAGCTTGTGCTAATCCAATAATAGTTCCAGACAAAGTTCCAGGTAAAGCTAAAGGAACAACATGATGAAATACAGATTGAAATTTAGAAGCACCAACTGCTAAGGCTCCTTCTCTTATTGATGGTGGCACTGCCTTCAATGAAGCTCTACAAGGTATAATAATTCTTGGTAATGTCATCAGCGCCAAGGTTATACCTGCAACTAATGGAGTTGATCTGGGCAATTGGATAGTAGCTAGTAAAATTTGCAGAGCTAATAAACCATAAACTATTGAAGGAACAGCTGCTAAATTATTGATATTAATTTCTATAAAATCAGTAATTTTATTTTTTGGAGCAAATTCCTCTAAATAAATTGAAGCTAGTACAGCAACTGGAAATGCTAACAATAAACAAATTAATATACTATAGAACGAACCTACAAGAGCTCCTCCTATTCCAGCAATTTCAGGATCTCTAGAGTCTCCGTTTATAAAAAAATAATTATTAAAATTTTTTGTTATAGTTTTGTTTTCTACAAGTTTGTCATAAATTTTAAGTTGGAAATCAGATATTCTTCTTCTATCTTCAGGTAAATCTCTAGGATAATTACCTTTATGCAATTGATCAATATCATCAGAAGCTGTGATCTCTAATGTAATTGTTTTATCAATCAAATTATTTTTATTTGAAAACGCTTTTTTAATCTCAATTTCAGCATCTGTTGTAAATAAATCTATGAGAGCATTTTCCTCATCCATATTTTGTACTGGATATACTCTTAATAGACTTTCAATTGTAATATCAAAAAAATCAGATTCTAATATCTCCTCTTGAGAAGCACCTGGTTCAACTTCAATAAGATCTTTATCAAAGAAAACCTCAACTTTAATAGCAGTTTTCATGAAAGCAGAACTTCCTTTGGAAAATATGTTTTGGACCAAGATTATTACAAATAATAAAGCAAAAAATATTGATGCTAGACCATAAAATCTAAATCGTTTTTCAGCGTTATGTCTCTTTTTTAACCTTTGTTCTTTAGTCATATTTTTCTCGATATTTTTTAACTGCTCGTTGAGCAATGTAATTCAATATTAAAGTTGCAATAAATAAAGTTAAACCTAGTGCAAAAGCAGATTGAGTTTTTGGACTATCGAATTCTTGATCACCAACTAAAATCATTACAATTTGAGTTGTAATAGTAGTTGTTGACTCAAGTGGATTGATAGTAAGATTTGCCGCAAGTCCAGCAGCCATTACAACTATCATAGTTTCACCAATAGCTCTTGAAACTGCTAACAAAATAGAACCAATTATACCTGGTAATGCAGCTGGAATAACCACTTTCTTAATTGTCTCTGATTTCGTTGCTCCAATAGCATAAGATCCATCTCTGAGAGATTGCGGAACAGAATTAATTACATCATCAGATAAAGATGAAATATAAGGAATGATCATTATTCCCATTATTAATCCAGCCGCTAAAGCACTTTCTGATGAAACTGATAGACCTAAATTTTCACCAATCTGTCTAAAAAACGGACCAACAGTTAATGCTGCAAAGAAACCATAAACAACAGTTGGTATTCCTGCTAAAATTTCTATGATTGGTTTTGATACTCTTCTAATCTTTAATGAAGCATATTCAGCCATATATATACCTGAAAAAAGACCAATAGGTACAGCTACCAACATGGCTATGAATGCAATAAAAGTTGTGCCAGCAATTAATGGTATAAATCCAAACGCATCTTTTAGTTCCTCTAATTCTTCTGGTGTAATTGCTGATGCATCTCTTACAAATGCTCTTTGTGGACTCCAATTAGTACCAAATAAATAATCAAAAATATTTATTACAGAAAAGAATTTTATACTTTCAAATAATAATGAGAAAATAATTCCAAGTGTAGTTAAAATAGCAATAAGGGAGGATACAAACAGCAAACCTTTTAAAATTATTTCAACATCATCTCTTGCTTTATTGTTATTTTTAATTTTTTTTAATGAATAAATTACTGATAAAATAACAATGGTAAAAATTAATACTATTTTAGAGTTTGTAAAAAGATTAATAAACTTAGCATAAGCAATAGCACTTTCTTTTAAAATAATATCTATATCACCAAAGTATGTTCCCAGATGTATTGCTTTAATTTTTTCATAAATTAAATTTGCTTCATTTTTATCATTGAAAATCGCTCCTTGATTTGAAGCAGTTTCGATAATTATTGATTTAATTATTACAGGTTCAAAAAGAGACCATACTAATAAAAAAACTAAAGCTGGTAAAGAGCACCATAAAACTAAATAATAACCATAAAACTTTGGTAAAGCGTTTAATTTTATTTTTTTTTCAATTGAAATACTTTTTGTTTTTGAACGACCATAAAAAAATAGCGAAAAAGAAAATATTGTAATTAAAAATATAAGAACAAAATTCATTGAAGATTTCTATATCTTCCCTTTGTTACAGTTTTGTTACAAATTAAATCACTGATTGAATTAAAAAAGGCCAGTAAAATTCTGGCCTTTTTCCAGGATAACTTTTATCTATTTAATATTAATTATATTTAAATCTAAAGCCGCTGATCTTGTTGTTTTGTACTCTTCAGAAGCTAGAGGAACTAGCCCAATTTTTGCTAAATAACCTCTGTTACTCATAGCTTTTTTTGAAGTAAACTCTTTTAAAAATTCCTGAATACCAGGAATTACTCCGATATGAGCTTTTTTAACATAAAAGAATAATGGTCTAGCAATTGGATAAGAATAATCTTGAATACCTTCTAAAGATGGTTGTACACCTTCAATAGAAGCTGCTTTTACCTTATCTTTGTTCGCCACAAGGTAACTGTAACCAAAGAAACCATAAGCATCAGGGTTAGACGTTAGTTTCTGTACAATAAGAGTGTCATTTTCACCTGCCTCAACTGCATAACCGTCTTCTCTAATTTTTGCACATTCTTTTTTAGCCTTATCTCCAAACAGAGATTTAGCTGATTTTGAACAACCTTTAACCATTACAAGAGAATTCCATGCATCTCTAGTTCCTGAAGTAGGTGGAGCAACTAATATTTCAATTTTTTTGTTAGGAAGACTTGCATCAATATCACTCCATTTTTTATAAGGATTTTCAACAAGTTTACCATCAACATCGACTTTAGCTGCTAATGCTCTCCATAATTGTTCTTTTGAAAAATTAGCATCTGGCGCACTTACTGCATGAGCAAAGGAAATACCATCATTACCTACTACAATTTCAATAATTTCAGATACACCATTTTTTTCACATAAAGCTTTTTCTTTTGGTTTAATAGCTCTTGATGCATTAGTTACATCTGGGTGGTTAACACCTACACCAGCACAGAACAATTTCATTCCACCACCAGTACCTGTACTCTCAATAACTGGAGTTTTAAACTTCCCAGTTTTACCGAATTTTTCTGCTACAACTGTTGCATAAGGATATACAGTTGATGATCCTACAATTTTGATTTGATCTCTTGAGTAACTAGTTGTTGTAAAACTTAATACTAAAAGAAATCCAAATATTACACTTATTACTTTTTTCATAATTCTCCTTTTTAGATTCATATGCGAACTAAATAGATTTGATTCTTAAATATTTTATTAAAGGAAGGTTAAACTTTTGTTACAACTACTAACTTTTTAGTTGTATTATAGTGAGTTGAATTTGATATCTATTGTTGTTCCTTGATTTTCTACACTATTAATATCCATTTCAGCTCTATGTTGTGAAACTAAATGTTTAACAATAGCTAAACCAAGACCAGTTCCTCCAACACTACGACTTTTACTAGGATCAACTGTAAAAAATCTCTCTGTGATTCTATGCAAAGATTCTTTTGGTATACCTATTCCCTGATCTGTTATTGAAACAATATTAAGTTCACCATCTTTTTTTGTAGAAATTGTAATTTCTTTATTTTTGTCACTATATTTAATTGAGTTATCAATAAGGTTTGTAAAAATTTCAATTAATTTATCTCTGTCACCAATTATTTTAAAATTTTCAATTTTATTAAATTTAATTTTAATATTATTTTTACTAATTATTTTTTCGTATGTTTTAATTACATAATCTAACAATTCTATTAAATCTATCTCATGAGTTGGCCTTATGTGCTCTTGCAGTTCTATTTTTGATAATGACAATAAATCTCTAATCAAATTTTCCATTCTTTCTGATTGAGATATCATTACTGGTAGCAAATTGTTTATTTCTGAATTTTTTTTTAATTCTGAATTGTCATCAAAGGTCTCAAGGCCCATTTTAATTGACTGTAATGGTGTTCTAAGTTCATGAGAAACATTAGCTACAAAATCTGATTTTAGCTGCTGAAATTTATGGAATTCAGTTAAATCTCTCATTAGCAGCACGCATGATTGTTCATCAAAAAAAATGTTATTGTGATCTAAATAAGCAGTTATATTTAATCTTTGAGTTGCTTGATTTCTGATTTCAATTTCTAAATCTGTAACATTTGTGCCTTGAAAAGCTTTATCAATAGAATTTAAAAGATCTGGATTACGTAAAAATCCACTTATATTTTCATTTAATTTTATTTGAAAAAGTTTATTTGAGGAATTATTGCTAAAAATTATTTTTTTACTTTTATCTAAAATTAATACAGCTTCAGGAATGTAATTTAGCAAATTATATAAATTCTTTCTATAATCTTTGCTTTCAATAATTTTTACTTTTTCTTTTTCAAAATTATCTTCAGTATTAATTCCAAATACTCTTTCTTTTTTTAACAATAAAAATGTTAATACAACAATAATTAAAACTAAAATTATTATTAAAAGTTCCATTAAATTATAGTATTATGAAAATACTATTAGTAAATAATCAAAAATTTGATTTTTTACATAAAATCATTAAAACATTTTTCTGTCATGAAAAACAATCAAAATAAATACGGATTTACTAAAAAAGAATGGAATAATATGAGTCCAATTAGAAAATTAGAGAGAAAACTTGATAGAGTAAATCATATTATGGAACTAATAAGAACCATTGTTCCAATAATGCTGTTGCTTTTGAATACAATAATTATTCTTAAATTATTCAACTATATTTAAAATAGCTTAATCCCAATCACCCCAATAACTATAAGTACAATAGAGATTATTTTTTTAAGATTGATAGTTTCTTTTAAGAAGAGATAGCCAATAAATATTGAGAAAAAAATACTTGTTTCTCTTAGAGCTGCAACTAGAGGAATTGAAGCTTTTGTGAAACCCCAAACAACAATTACATAGATAATAAAAGATATAGATCCACCTACCCAAAATATCATTTTTGCATCTTTAAAAACCTTTGAAAAAATATTCTCATGTTTATTAAGTTTTAAAATGATAGGAAAAACTAAAGCACTAAATAAAAAGGAAAAGCTAATATAGGATATTGCTGATGTACTTACTCTTGCCCCATATCCATCTATTAGAGAATAAAGACCTATAAATGATCCGGTAAGTAATGAGTATTTAATTATCTCAATTTGATTTTGGTTTTTTGAACCAAATAATCCAAGAAACATAATTCCTGCACAGATTAATAATATTGATACTAGAGTTGCTATTTTAAATACAACGCCAAGAAATATTATGGAGATTAATGTAGCCAACAAAGGTCCAAAGCCTCTGAATATTGGATAGACATTAGTGTAGTCACCTACTTTGTAAGAATTCAGCATATACCATTGATAACCTTGGTGAGCTAATACGCTGGCTATTATGTACGGTAGAGACTCTTTTCCAGGTAAAGGAAAATACAAAATACAAATTAAAGCTAAAGGTATGTGGCCTAAAACAATAGCTAGAACCGCTATAGCCTTATCTGGATGATGTTTAACCATCGCATTCCAAATAGCGTGCATAACAGTTGCCAACAAAATTACAAAAAAGACTGTAGTGTCCATTATTTATTTATTTTACTCTACCGTAAACGTCTTGAAATCTTACAATGTCAGTTTCTTTTAGTATTGAGCCAACTTGAGCCTCAACAATCTTAACTGGTATTTTTCCAGGATTTTGAACTCTGTGAATGGCTTCTAATGGAATAAATATATGCTCTCCAGGTTTTTTAGTAATTATATCTTTATTAAGTGTTATTTTGGCATTTCCTTGAGTAACCAACCAATGTTCAGCACGGTGATGATGTTTTTGCAAACTTAAAATGCCTTTTGGTTTTACATAAAGTTCTTTAATTAAAAACTCTTTACCCTCAAATAGGTTTGTGTATCTACCCCATGGTCTGTAATAAACATTTTTCTTCTTAATGTATTTGTATTTATTTTTGTCATACATTTTTAAAATTTCTTTCCAGCTTCCAAGATCTGACCAAGGTATATCTAAATTAATTGCATTAATTTGCTTTGTTTTTTCAAGTATTGTGTAATCAAACGATTTAGCGGTTGCTTTTATAAATGAAGCTTTATTTAAATGATAAGTGTTTGATTTATATTTTGCCTTATTAACTGCTGCTACACAATTTCTATATATAGTTGGGTTATATTTTTTAAAGTTATTGATGATTGAATCTTTTCGAAGATAAAACATTCCTGAGTTCCAATATCCATTTTTTCGAATGATTTCTTTTGCTTTTGCTTCTTTAGGTTTTTCAATAAATCTAGTTACTTTATTTATGTTTCCTTTAATTTTTTTGGTTAAGAAATAACCGTAATCACTTGTTGGGGATTTTGGTTTGATGCCAAATACAAAAATATTATTTTCATTAAGATTAGATTTATTTTTATTGATGGCCTTGTTAAATATATTCATCTTCTCAATCAAATGATCAGCTGTAAAAAACATTAGCGGCTGATTATCAGGAATATCTTTAATTAAAGCTGTGCTTAAAATAGCTGGGGCTGTGTTTCTTTTTGCTGGCTCTACAACAATTTTATATTTACTGATTTTATTTTTTCTTAAATGATGTTTAACTTTACTTAGATATTTTTTGTTTGTGCTTATAATGGGTGCATCATAAATGGATGCTTTTGTTCTGTCTAAGGTTTTTCCAAGTAAAGTCCAATTTCCAAAATCAATAAACTGTTTTGCTTGATGATTTTTAGAATTAGGCCAAAGACGGGTACCAGCACCACCACATAAAATTACTGGTCTTATTTTCATTAAATCTCTGAGTAATCTTTAACTTCCTTTTTCTTACCTGGATGAGTTGGAGCACCTAAATATGCTGGTCCAACAGTTTGCGCATATTTCCACAAAGTTCCTGATCCAAAGTCAGATTTTTTAGCTTTCCATTTTCTTCTTCTTGATGCTAATTCTTTTTTAGAAAGTCTAACATTGATAGTTCCTTTTTTGGCATCAATATCAATGATATCTCCGTTCTTTAATAGACCAATAGGACCCCCTAGAGCGGCCTCAGGGCCTACGTGACCTACACAAAAGCCTCTTGTAGCTCCAGAGAACCTTCCGTCAGTTATAAGGGCTACTTTCTCCCCTTTTCCCTGACCATAAATTGCACCAGTTGTAGATAGCATTTCTCTCATACCAGGACCTCCAACTGGTCCTTCGTATCTAATAATAATTACATCACCATCATTATACTTTCTGCTTTGAACGGCTTTCATAGCACTTTCTTCATTATCAAAGCATCTTGCTTTTCCAGTAAATTGTAATTTCTTAAGTCCTGCAACTTTAACAATTGCTCCTTCTGGAGCTAAGTTTCCTTTTAATCCAACAACACCACCTGTTGGAGATAATGGATCTTTATAAGATCTCATTACTTTTTGTTTAGGATTAAATTTAATATTTTTTAAATTTTCTTTCATGGTTTTACCTGTAACCGTCATACAGTCTCCATGAATATATCCACCTTCGTATAAAGTTTTTAATAACATAGGAACACCACCTGCTAACCACATATCTTTTGCAACATATTTTCCACCAGGTTTTAAATCTGCAAGATAAGGAGTTCTTTTAAATATTTTTGCAACATCCATTAAATCAAATTTAATACCTGCTTCATTAGCAATAGCTGGTAAATGGAGACCTGCATTTGTAGATCCTCCTGTTGCAGCAACAATTGTTGCAGCGTTTTCTAAAGCTTTTCTTGTAACAATATCTCTTGGCTTAATTTTTTTCTGCAAAAGGTTCATAACCATTTTACCACTTTCTTTTGCATACTTATCTCTTTCCTCATAAGGAGCAGGTGTTCCTGCTGAATAAGGTAACGCTAAACCAATTGCTTCAGATACACATGCCATTGTGTTTGCAGTAAATTGACCTCCACAAGCACCAGCACTTGGACAAGCAACTAATTCTAATTTTCTAAGTTCTGCCGCTGACATTTGGCCTGATGAATGTTTTCCAACTGCTTCAAATACATCTACTACAGTTACATCTTTTCCTTTGTACGTACCTGGAAGAATTGATCCTCCATAAATAAATACACTTGGTACATTAAGTCTAACCATTGACATCATTAAACCTGGTAACGATTTATCACAGCCAGCAATACCGACTAATGCATCATAACAATGTCCTCTAACAGTAAGTTCAGCGGAGTCTGCAATAACTTCTCTTGAAATTAATGAAGATTTCATTCCTTCATGACCCATTGCAATTCCATCAGTAACAGTAATTGTACAAAATTCTCTTGGCGTTCCACCATTTGTTCTGACACCTTTTTTAACAGATTGTGCTTGTCTCATTAAAGCTATGTTGCAAGGTGCCGCTTCATTCCAAGTTGAAACTACTCCAACAAAGGGCTTTGCTACATCTTTTTCAGTTTCACCCATTGCATAGTAAAAAGATCTATGTGGTGCTCTATCTGGTCCTAATGATGTATGTCTACTTGGAAGTTTCTTTTTATTAAATTTTGCCATTATATACCCTTTATAGTTACTGATATTTTCTCAATATCATTCTTTAAATTATTATAATTAGTTTTTTCTTGTTCAACAATCTCTTTTGGAGCGCGGTCTATAAAACTTTTATTCTCTAATCTTTGAGAAATTTTATTCATTTCTTGTTCTAATTTACTTTGTTTAGTTGTTAAATTTTCTTTGATTAATTTTAAATCCACATCTTTATCAAAATAAATTTTAAATAAATCACCTGAGACAACCATTGTTGCAGCAGGTTTTTCTAAATCATCATCAAGTATATTATTTATTCTTCCAAGTTTTTTTAAAATTACTTCGTTCTTATTAACAAATTCTTTTTGATAGTCATTGATACCTTTAACTGAAACATCAATAAATGATCCTGGGCTAACATTTAGCTCATTTTTAAAGGATCTAAGCTCTGAAATTATGTTGATGATATTTTCTACCTGCTCTGTACTATTATCTTTATTAACTTCTCCTGTTACCCAATTTTTATACATCAAATAATCACTACCATTCTTATCAAATTGGTCTTTGAGCCATATTTCCTCTGTTACAAACGGGATAAATGGGTGTAGTAAAATTAATATTTGTTTAAATACATATGATGATACTTTTTTAACCTCAGCTTTTGCATCATTATCGTCTGAAAAAAGAATAGTTTTAGACAACTCCAGATACCAATCACAATATGAGTGCCAAGCAAACTGATAAGCGTTTTTTGCAGCTTCATCAAATCTATAATCTTCAAGATTTTTTTGAATTTTATTCTTTGCCTCTATAAGCTCCGAATATATCCACTTATTAATATTTACATTTAAATTAGGTAGATCATCAATATCTTTAAAATCACATTCATTTGTTATTAAAAAGTTATTAGCATTCCATAATTTATTTAGAAAATTTCTATAACCTTTAACTCTATCTTCTGATAATTTTACATCGGTCCCTGGTGAAGCCATTGAAAGCAAGGTAAATCTCAATGCATCAGCACTGTATTTTTCTATTAAATCTAAAGGGTCAATTACGTTTCCTTTTGATTTAGACATTTTCTGTCCTTTTTCGTCTCTTACAAGTGCGTGAACATATATATCTTTAAACGGTTCTTTATCTAGAAATTCTGTTCCAAACATAATCATTCTAGCAACCCAGAAAAAGATAATATCAAAACCAGTTACCAATACTGAAGTTGGATAAAATTTCTTTAAATAATCATCATCCTCTGGCCACCCTAAAGTAGCAAAAGGCCATAAACCAGATGAAAACCAAGTGTCTAAAACATCAGGATCTCTAACTAATTCTACTTCTTTTTTGTAAAATTCTTTTGCTTGTGATTTTGCTTCTTGTTCATTTACAGCTACAAAAATTTTATTATCGGGTCCGTACCATGCAGGTATTTGATGTCCCCACCACAATTGCCTTGAAATACACCAAGGCTCAATATTGTTCATCCATTGAAAATATGTCTTTGACCAATTTTCAGGAAAGAAATTTGTTTTTTTTGAATTAACAACTTCTTTAGCTTTAACAGATAATTTTCCAGCATCAGCAAACCACTGTTCTGTTAAGAAAGGTTCAATTATAGAATTAGATCTATCACCATATGGAACTTTATTTTTAATATTTTCTTCTTTTACAAAAAATTCTTTTTCTTTAAGTTCTTTTAAAATTCTTTTTCTAGCTTCAAATCTATCAAGACCTTTGTAGTGATCAGGTGCGTTTTCATTTATTTTACCTTCTTCAGTAAAAATATTTATTATTTCTAGATTGTTTCTTTGACCAACATCATAATCATTAAAGTCATGCGCAGGAGTTATTTTCAATGCACCTGTCCCTTGCTCAGGATCAGCATAATCGTCTTCTATAATTTTAATTTTTCTTCCAACAATTGGAATAGTTGCTGTTTTGCCAACAAAAGATTTAAACCTCTCATCTTTTGGATTAACAGCTATAGCAGTGTCGCCTAGCATTGTTTCAGGTCTTGTGGTTGCTATAGTTATAAATTCACTAGTTCCATCTATAGGATACTTAATGTAGTAAATTTTTGAATTTACCTCTCTTTGATCTACCTCTAAATCTGAAATAGCTGTTTTAAGTACGGTGTCCCAGTTTACTAATTTCTTATCTTTGTAAATTAAACCTTTATTATAAAGTTCTACAAAAACCTTAATAACTGATTTAGATAAGTTTTCATCCATTGTGAATGCATTCCTTGACCAGTCACAAGAACAACCAAGTTTTTTTAATTGATTGATTATTATGTCACCATATTGCTCTTTCCACTCCCAAACCTTTTCAATAAATTTATCTCTACCTATCTCATTCTTATCTATCTTTTCAGAAGTGAGTTTTTTCTCTACTAAGGCTTGCGTTGCAATACCAGCGTGGTCAGTTCCTGGTTGCCATAAAGTTTCATAATTATTCATCCGATGGTAACGTACTAATAAATCTTGAATAGAATTATTTAATGCATGCCCCATATGAAGACTTCCAGTTACATTTGGTGGAGGAATTACTATTGAAAATTTTTTAGAATTTTTTTTTGGTTTAAATAATTCGTTTTTTTCCCAATATGAATAAATCTTATTTTCAACTTCAGAATGGATATATTTATCGTTACTCATTGATTTTAAAGTTTATAATTTAATAATCTTATTTAACAATAATCAATTTGGAACGTTATTTAATAGACTAATATAAAAAATTTAATATAAAAAGGCCTGAAGCTATAAGTCTAAAACAAGAAGGCAACGTGGCGGAATGGTTACGCAGAGGATTGCAAATCCTTGTATCCCGGTTCGATTCCGGGCGTTGCCTCCAAAAAAAATCTTGTTTTAGTTTTAAAAAAAAGTAAGTTGTGATTTTTACATTCCTCGGTAGCTCAGTTGGTAGAGCAGTTGACTGTTAATCAATTGGTCGCAGGTTCGAGTCCTGCCCGAGGAGCCAAAAAAAATTTATCTTAAATATTTAAGAATAAACAAACAACCAAAGGGGTCCCATTTTGGTTATGATTAAACTGCTTTAGAAATGTTAGATCCTGAAATTTGTAGTGTTTTGTTAAATTTTAATTTTTGATCAGCATTAAGTTCTGAATAAACTTTCGCTAAAAAATTATAATTAACATTCATATGTCCTTCTTGCGATTTTTCTAAGTTAACTAAATATTCTGAAAAATCTTCAAAGAAATAATTTATTGGTACTTTTAAATAATTTGAAAGCTGAAGTAATCTTATTGAACTTACTCCATTAGTCCCTTTTTCATATTTTTGAATTTGTTGAAATGTTACGTTTATCGCTTTTGCTACTTTTGTTTGGGTTAAACCTAAAGCCAATCTTCTTAACTTAAGTTTGTTCCCTAAGTGTTTGTTGAAATTATCTTCCATTAAGACCCCTCTTAATTAAATTTTAAAAGTCTATTGAACAAATTTATTTCAACTACTGCAATAGAAAAATTTATTTATTTTTTTAAAAAAACCTTAAAAACCAAAAACCTGTCAAGCAATTGTTAAGATCAAAATGTATATATATATATATTTTACAAGATTTGGCTTAAGAAAAGCTTAGTACGATCACTCTTTGGATTAGCAAAAAACTCTTTTGTATCAGCTTTTTCTACTATCATACCTTCGTCCATAAAGATCATTTTATCTGCAACTTCTTTAGCAAATCCCATCTCGTGAGTAACCACAATCATTGTCATACCTTGATTAGCTAAATCGACCATTACATCTAAAACTTCCTTAATCATTTCAGGGTCAAGGGCTGATGTTGGTTCATCAAACAACATAATCTTTGGTTCCATGCATAGAGCTCTAGCGATTGCGACCCTTTGCTGTTGACCGCCAGATAATTGACCTGGAAATTTTTGAGCTTGATCAAGAATTTGAACTCTTTCTAAATGTTTTAGTGCTAATTCTTCAGCTTCCTTTTTTGGCATTTTTTTTACCCAAATAGGAGCAAGTGTACAATTATCTACAATAGATAAATGCGGGAACAAGTTAAATTGCTGGAATACCATTCCAACTTCAGCTCTAATTTGCTCAATATTTTTTGTATCTTCAGTTAAAGTATTACCATCAACTATAATATCTCCTTGTTGATGTTCTTCTAATCTGTTTATGCATCTAATTAGAGTTGATTTACCAGAACCAGATGGTCCACAAACTACAATTTTCTCTTTTGGTTTAACTTCTAAATTTATGTCTTTTAATACTTGGAAATCTCCAAACCACTTATTTACATTTTTAATTTGAATAATACTGTCAGACATAATTATCGCTCTGTTTTATATTTTTGTTCTAAATTATAGCTATACTTACTCATTGCATAACAAATAATCCAGAAAATTATTGCTGCAAATACATAGCCTTCCATTGCAAATCCTAACCATTCTGGATTAGTTTTTGCTAAATTTAACATTCCAACTATTTCTAATAAACCAACTACAAAAATTAAAGGTGTATCTTTAACCAATGCTAAGAAAGTATTAGCAATACCAGGAATTACTAATTTAAGTGCTTGAGGTAAGATTACAAATATATGCATCTTCCAATATCCCATACCCAGTGATTTTGCTGCCTCATACTGACCTCTAGGTAAAGCTTGTAAGCCTCCTCTTATAACTTCTGCAACATATGCAGCTTCAAATAAAGAAATTGCAATAATTGCTCTTACTAATTTATCTATGAAAAAATCTTCCGGTAAAAACATTGGAAACATTACAGCAGACATAAATAAAACTGTAATTAACGGTACCCCTCTCCAGAACTCAATAAATCCTACAGATATATATCTAATCAAAGGTAACTCAGATCTTCTACCAAGAGCGAAGGCCATCCCTATAGGAAAACAGAAAATCAAACAAAAGAATGAAATAATGAATGTTAAAGACAATCCACCCCAAGCTCCAGTTTCAACCCAATTTAAACCATCAAGTTTACCAAGTTCTATTAATTCCTCATAAAAAACAAAGTATTTAAGAACTATGTAAATTGTTAATGGAACAATTAAAAAATAATAAAACTTAAATCTGCTTGGAATAAAAAATCCAAGGATAATCGAAATAACTGCAGCAATTATACCGTAAGAAAAATCAAAAAATACTGGTCCACCTGAAATAAAAAAGAATATAAACAAGAACGCAATAAAAGGATAAATTACTACGTAGTATAAAGTTAAATACTTTTTAAATTTCTCTGTCGCAAAATATCCAACTGATCCAAGTAAAGCCAAAGAAATAAAAGATAAATTTATTCTCCATTGCTCAGCATTTGGATACATTCCATACATAAATCTGTTAAACCAAACTTTTATATAAGTCCAACATGCACCAGTTCCTGAACAAACATCTTTACTATCTCCTGCAAAACTGGCATCAACAAAAAACCAACTTAGAATTGGTGGTGTTGCTTTAATTATTACAAAGATAATTAATAATGAAAGAACAGCATTAAAACTATTGGTATTGATATTTTTATTTAGACTGTCTAAAAATTTATAACCACTATGTTCAATTCTAATAAAGTGAAGACCTATAAATCCAATCACTAAAGGTACAACAAAACTTAACAAAGTTGGTAGGAAACCAGTGATGTTAACATTAAAAAATGAATTCAAAAATACATCTAAAACACTAATAAAAAACAACAAAGAACCTAAATACAAAAATGTATTTAAATTTTCTTTATCAGGTCTTAAAAAATTAATTTTTGACATTTATTTTTCCTTAATAGCAATTTTTTTATTGTACCAATTCATCAAAATAGAAATTGATATACTCAAACTTAAGTAAGTAAGCATAGTAATAGAAACGATCTCAATAGCTTTTCCTGTTTGCATTAATGCAGTACCTGCAAATACTAAAACTAAATCAGGATAAGCAATTGCAGCTGCTAATGATGAATTTTTAGTTAAATTTAAATATTGGTTAGTAGTTGGTGGTATAATGATTCTTAAAGCTTGAGGCATTACTACTAATTTTAAAACTTGATTTGGATTTAAACCAATCGAAGCAGCAGCCTCTTTTTGTCCTTTTCCAACACCTTGAATTCCAGCTCTTACACACTCTGCAATAAAAGTTGCTGTATATAGCGCTAAAGATAAAGTTAATGCGATTAATTCAGGAGGCAAACTTACACCACCTTCATAAATAAATGATGTAGTTGCAAGTTGTTTTAATTTTGGAATTTCAAAAGATAGACTTACTCCACCTATAACAAAACTTAATAATGGTAATATAAAAATTAATCCAAAAGACATCCATAAAACTGGTAACTGTTTACCTTGAGTTTCTTGAACTTTTCTTGCATGAATTCTGATTACAACTATCGCAATTATTGCTGCAACTATTGAATAAAAGAAAACATTAAAGTTTTCCCAAACAAAAGCTGGAACATAAAGACCTTTAATGGTTAAAAAGAAAACACCAAACATTGCATCGGCATCTTGAGGTAATGGTAATGCTCTTAATGCAGCAAAATACCAGAAAAATATCTGTAAAAGTAATGGAATATTTCTAAAAAATTCTACATAGAATGCAGCAAATTTATTAATCAAATAATTTGGTGAAAGTCTTGCAACACCAACTATTACTCCAAGTATGGTTGCAAATATAATTCCAATAACAGAGACTAAGATCGTGTTTAATAATCCAACTAAATAAGCTCTGAAATAAGAATGAGAACCATCATATTCAATTAAAGAAAATTGAACATCAAATGAAGATTCTTGAGATAAAAAACCATATCCAAAATCAATACCTCTATTTTCCATATTGACTTGGGCATTATAACTAAAGAAACCAAAAACTAATATGACTGCTAAAACTGTAACTAACTGAGGAACTATTTTTTGTAATTTGAAGTTCATTTAAGAGCTTATAAAAAAAAGGGCTAGAAAAATCTAGCCCTTTTTAATTAGTTAAATATGCAATTATCTTGCAGGTGGTACGTAAAGAATTCCACCTTTAGTCCATAATTCATTTGGACCTCTATCTGGTAAAATTCCAGTGTCAGCTATATTTCTTTTGTAGCTTTCACCATAGTTACCAACTTGCTTGATAATTCTTAAGCTCCACTCATTGTCTAGACCAAAAGCAGCACCTAATTCACCTTCAGCACCAACTAATCTTTTAACAGCTGGGTTATCTGAAGATTTCATCATATCTGCATTAGCTGAAGTAATTCCATACTCTTCAGCTTCGATCATAGCATTTAAAGACCATCTAACGATATCTTCCCATACTGAGTCACCTTGTCTAACAACTGGTCCTAAAGGCTCTTTAGAAACAGTTTCAGGTAATACAATATGATCATCTGGGTTAGTCATTTTAGTTCTTTGTGCAGCAAGACCTGATTTATCAGTAGTGTAAGTATCACATCTACCAGCATCATAAGCAGCTACAACTTCGTCAGCTTTTTCAAAAGCAACTGGCTCATAAGAAATTCCTTTAGAGTTAAAGAAGTCTCTCATGTTTAACTCAGTTGTTGTACCAATGTTTGTACAAGCTGAGATACCATTTTTGAATTGGCTTGTTGAAGTAATACCAGAACTTTTTCTAACCATGAAACCTTGACCATCGTAGAAGTTTACTCCAACGAAAGTTAGTCCGATATCAGCATCTCTAGAAAGAGTCCAAGTTGTGTTTCTTGATAAGATATCAATCTCACCAGAAGTTAAAGCTGTAAATCTTTCTTTAGCACTTAATGGTGTAAACTTAACTTTGTTTGCATCACCTAGTACTGCAGCAGCTACTGCTCTACATACATCAACATCGATACCAGTCCAATTTCCTGCTGCATCAGCATTAGAAAATCCTGGAAGACCTTGAGATACTCCACATCTTACAAAACCCTTCTTTTGAGTGTTTTTAAGTGTTTTAGATTTTTTAGCAGCCATAGTTTCTGTTGTAAAAGTAAACAACACTGCAACCATTGCCACTAAAGAAGTTAATTGTTTTAAGTATTTAAACATTATTCTTCCTTTTTAGTTATTTTTATTTGTTAACAAATAATTCAAAACTTAGTTTTGAATTCGCAGGATTAAAACATTTTAAAAAAACTACTTCAAGAAGAAATTATGCTCAAAAGATAAAGAAATGGCGCGCCCTGAAGGATTCGAACCTACGACCCTCGGTTTAGAAAACCGATGCTCTATCCAGCTGAGCTAAGGGCGCAATATTTGAAATACATATATATTACAAATTTAATATTTAAACAGAAATTTTTTAGCTATCAATAATAAAGATAACAATTCAATTCTACCAATAATCATAAAGAAAATAAGAATATATTTAGTAATAAAATGTAAATTTTGAAAATCAAAATCACTAATTCCATAAGCTGAAGAATTAACAGTATTCATTAATGTTAGAACTGCCAGTTTAAATGAATATTCAAAATTGATTTCACTCAAAGATAAAAAAATTGTTAATGAAAAAAGTGAGATTATAAAAATAACAATTGTAAGAAAATATTTATTTATGTCTTGAGTTGCAAAGTTAATTTTAGAGAATACTAACTTATTCATAAATACATTTTTTGGTCTGCTAAATGAAAGTATTTGATTTAAAGAATATTTTGTTAAAGAGTAAATTTTTAAAAATCTTAATCCTGAACTTGTAGAAATAAATGAACCTCCAATTATAACCAAAAGTAAATACAAAAATTGAAGATTAGTTTGTTCAACATTCAATGAAATTCCAATGTTTGAAATACTACTTACTAAAGATAAAAAACTATAAGAAAAAGTATTATCGTAACTAAAAAATATAAAAAAAATCCCAACTGTTATTAAAAAGTATAAAAATAGATGAATATCCTCATGAAAAAAATTAATATTTTTTCTTAAAAAGATTAAATTGTAGATAAAAAAAATACTAAAAAAAGAAACTAGCATTAATAAAGAAAAAATTATTATCTGTGAATTTTGAATAAGTATATTTGAGAGATCATTCACAGGCAAGAACCCACCTGACGAAATAATAGTCATTGATAAATTTAATGAATTAAATGATCTAATTCCAAATAAATTAAGAATTATAAAAATAGCTAGAGTTAAGCTTGTATATAAAATAAATATTTTAATTGTTTGTTTTAAAATTTCAGTTGTATTAAATGATAAAAAATTTGTAAGAGATTTTTTTAAGTTTTCATCATAAATATCAATCAAAAAAATTATAGAAAATAAAAAATATAACCCACCTATCCACTGAATTGATGATCTCCATATTATTAAACCTTGATCGATATGTTTTATATTTTCAAAGATTGTAAAACCAGTTGAAGTAAAACCGGAAACTGATTCAAATAAAGCGTTTAAAAAAGTTAAGTTATAAATACTAAAATAAAATGGAATGGATAAAACTAATGGCATAATAAAATATCCAAAAAGAACTGTTATTATTTTTTCAAATATTGTTGGTTTTTTTTCTGAGTTATCAATTTTGTAAAACAATAAACCAACTAAAGCAGAAATTATAAAGCTAAAGTAATATGTATTTAAGTTTAAGTATAAATTAAAATAATAAGAATAAATAATATTTATAAATGAAAAAATTGAAATCAATAGGAAGAAAAAACTTAAATATTTTACCCGAAGTATTGGCATTTAATTAAATTGAGCTAATTCTAAAAATATTTTCAACAACAGAGATTGAGTCTTTTTTGGCTAAAAAAACAACTTTATCATCTTTTTGAAATACGAAGTCTGATCTAGGTATAATTACTTTATCATCTCTAAGTATAGCACCTATTCTAATTTCTTCAGGAAGATTAGAATTTTTTAATTCTTTATTGATTAATTCAGATGTTTCAATAATCTCAGCTTCTATTACCTCATATTCGCCATTCATTATTGTATAAGCTGTTTCAATAGTACCTTTGTGAATATGTTTTAAAATGCTTGATACAGTATTCATTCTAGGATCAATTAAATCATCAATTTTAAGTGAATTTTGTAATAACGAATAGTTTGGTTTATTAATTAAGGCCATTGTTCGTTTATCATCAATTTCTTTTTCATCTTTTGCAAATTTTTCAACTAAAACACTCACCATTAAATTATCTTCATCATCGTTTGTAAGAGCTAAAACTGTCTCTGCTTCTTCTAAATTTGCTTCTGCTAAAACCTCTTCATCCAACGCATCTCCATTAATAACTATTGTATTGTTTAGCTCACTTGCAAGAAATTCAGCCCTATCTTTATTTTTTTCAATAATTTTTACTCTTGCAGCATCTAAATTTTCTTCAATATTTTTGGCTAAATTAAAACCAATATTACCTCCACCAACTATAAGAATTTTTTTTGAAATTTTTTCGGTATGTCCAAATGCTTCCAATGTCTCAGACATTTGTGTTGAATTTATAATCACATAAATCTTATCATTAGTTTTTATTTCATCAGTTTTTTTTGGAATAAAAAACCTCTCTTCTCTTATGACACCAATTACATTTGCTTTGAGGTTAGGGTATTTTTTTGTAAGATCACTTAATTTAATATTGATCAAATTACAATTTTCATTAATTAATATTTCAAGCAACCTAATTTTATTTTCCGCAAAAGGTACACTATCTAAGGCGCCAGGTGCCTCAAGTTTTCTTTGAATTGATTTTGCAATTTCAATTTCTGGTGAAATAATTACATCTATTGGTAAGTTTTCTTTATTATAAACTGTTGTAAACTTAGGATTTAAATAATCTTGTGATCTAATTCTCGCAATTTTTTTTGGAATTTTAAATATCGAAAAAGCAATTTGGCATATAACCATATTAATTTCGTCATTTCGAGTTACTGCTATAATCATGTCTGCTTCTTGAGCATTAGCTTTTTCAAGTATTGATGGGTAACTTCCTTTTCCAACAATAGCTTTTACATCTAGTGCATCGTCAATTTTTTGAATATCTTCGCTAGAAGGATCTATTACTGTAATAGAATGACCTTGTTCACTAAGCTGTTTAGCAATAGTAAAACCTACCCTACCCGCACCGCAAATGATTATATTCATTTAATTAAATTCTTTAATTCCTAGGCCTTTTAACTTTCTATGTAAGGCACTTCTTTCCATTCCAACAAAATTGGCTGTTTTTGAAATATTTCCATTAAATTTTTTCAATTGAATAGTTAAATACTCCTTTTCAAATTTTTCTCTAGCCTCTTTTAATGGCACAGATAGGCTATTTTCAGCCAATTGCTCATTGAAATTAATATTTTTTAGAGATTCTTTTATTATATTTGAAATTTTTTCCTTTGTGTCAGGTTGCAAAATTGCAATTCGTTCAATTAGATTTCTTAATTCTCTAACATTACCGTGCCATTCATGATTTAAAATATAAGTATTATCTTCATCTATTTCTAATTCATTAATATTATAATTTTCAGATATTTTTTTTGAAAAATATTTAATTAAAAGTGGAATATCTGAAATACGTTGATTCAATGGTTCAACGTTTATTTCAAAAACATTAAGTCTATGAAATAGATCTTCTCTAAAATTTCCTATTTCAATTTCTTTCTTCAAATCCTTGCTTGAGGAGCATATTAATCTAACATTTACACTTACGTCATTTGAACCATTAACTCTTTTAAACTTTTGATCTGTTAGAACTCTCAAAATTTTTGACTGTATATCCAAAGGTATTTCTGAAACTTGATCTATCAATAAAGTTCCTTTGTTAGCTTTTTCTAATGCTCCATAAGATATAGAGCCGTTATCTTTTTCTTCTCCAAACAATTCTAATTCGTATTTATTTGAATCTAGCAATGCTCCATTTAAAACTATAAAAGGATTTTTATTTCTTTTAGATAATTTGTGAATTTTTCTTGCTATTAATTCTTTACCAGATCCTGATGGACCGTTTATAAATACTCTACTTTCAGTAATAGAAATTTTATTAATTTGATCATTTATATTTAAAATATTTTTACTATTTCCAATTAATTCGTATGATGAAAATAATTTTGTTTCATATTCTTTATTTTGTTTTTTAAGATTATAATTCTCAACTGCCCTTCTAACAAAATTTAACAATCTCTCTTGATCAAAAGGCTTTTCAATGAATTCAAAAGCTCCCTCATGGAGAGATTTTACAGCCATTTCAATATTTGCATGACCTGAGATTATAATGACAGGCACATCTTTATCTTTTGATTTAATATGTGATAACAATTCTATTCCATCATTATCACCCTTATCTAATTTTACATCTAGAATGGCAACATCTGGAAGTTTTTTATCTATTTCAGATAATGCCTGATTATAATTAGCAGCAAGTCTTGTTTTATAACCAGCATCTAAAATTAACTCATTAATGATATTCCTTATATCGGCATTATCATCTACAATTAAAATTTCAGAACTCATTCTATTTAATAAAATTTATTTTAATTTTTGCACCATCATCTAGAGGTATAAATTCAATATTTCCATTATGATCATTTATAATTTTACTTACTATTGAAAGACCTAATCCAGTTCCATTTTTTTTAGTAGTAAAGTATGGGTTTAAAATATCTTTAATATTTGCTGCAAATATTCCAAATCCGATACCATTATCTATAATGTTTATAATTATGTGGTTATTTTCCTTATTAACTTCAATAGTGATCTTTTTCACTAAATTAGTGACATTTTCAGCTCTTTGCTGAATACTCTCAATAGAATTTTTAATTAAATTAAAGAAAACTCTAGCAAGTTGTTCTTTATCACTATTTAAATAAACTTCTTTTTCATTGCTAGCAATCGAAATATTAATCGTATTATCTAATTCATTTAATAATGTAATATTGTCTTGAATGATTTGAATTAAATTGTTTTCTTTTAAAATAGGCTTCGGCATACGAGCAAAATCTGAAAATTCATTAACTAAATTTCCTATTTGTTTAATTTGATTATTTATTATCTTTAAATTTTCATCAAAATTTTCTTTTTCGTTTTCATTAATCTGATTAGAATATTTTGTTTTCATTCTATCTATTGTTAATTGAATAGGAGTTAGGGGATTTTTAATTTCATGCGCAAGTTTTCTTGCTAAATTGCTCCAAGCTTCATGTCTTTCGTTTATAATTAATTTTTCTTGTTGATTTCTTAGTCTATCAATCATCAAATTAAAATTTTTATTCAAAGTTTCTAAATCTTTATCAGTTTTTACTTCAGGAACTTTTGTATCAAATTTTCCTTCACCAATTGATACAGATGCGTTAATTAAATTATTAATAGATCTAAAAAATCTAGAAGAAAATCGTATAGCTATTGATATAGAGACAAACAATAAAACACTAACAACTATAACATAAATAATTGCAAAAGATATTTTTATACCTGTGCTTTTTTCCTCAACAGTATAATAAAAATTTATAGCTTCTTGAGATTCAGTTAAGTATTTTGAAATATCTTTATCTAGATATTTAATTACATATAAAAATCTATTATCAAAATTTTGCAGCCTCATAATAGCTGCAGACATATTTTCTGGAGCGTTTATAATTTTTAAAGGTCTGTCATCGTCAAGAACTAGTGCCAAAGCTCTATCTACAGGGGGCACATATGGCTGGTCATCTTTTAGTGATGTAAATAATAATTTTTTATCAATATTAATGATGTGAATTTCATCAACACCTCTGATTAATTTCTGGGTATCTAAAAATCTTCTATATTCATTTGAATTATCATTTAAAAAATTTTTACTTTTATTAGTATCAAAGGCTATTAAAACAATATCTGATTGAATTTTATTTCTAATTTCTTCTACATAATTTTTAGCTAACTCATAAGAATTATTAACTACAGTTGTAACTTTCTTATCGAAATATTTTTCTAAGGCAAAAGAAAAAAGAAATAATGAAAAAATAGAAATTAGAATTGAGGGTATTAAAGTAAATAGAGCAAATACAGTAATATACTTTTTGTTAGATTTTAAACCATCTTTATCAATATCAGTTTTGATTGCTCTTCTAATTTCAAAAAAAATAAATACAAAGAGTGAAGTTAAAAGTAAAATATCAACTATTAAAAGATATTGTAGATTTTTATCAGTTAGTTTGATGAAACCTTTGTCAATAAAAGTTAAAAACGTTAAAAAACCTATCGATAATGTGATAATAAATAATATTATCAAATAGATGTTTTTCTTAATAAAGTCTGACATTTAGGTATAAAATTTCTATAATTAATGACTAATTATTTTATAATACTAGCTTCGGGACAAAGCAAAAGGTTTAATTCGAAAAAACTTAAACAATACAACATTTACGAAGGTAAACCTTTATTCAAACACTCTCTTGATAAGGCTTTAAAGTCAAAACTTTTCAAAAAAATAATAATTGTAGTTAACAAAAAAAAAGAAATTAAAGAAAAATTTCCTAAAAATGTTTCAATTATTGTTGGTGGGAAAGAAAGATCTGATTCTTCATTGATTGCTTTAAAGTTTATTAAGAAATACAAACCTACCAATGTACTAATACATGATGCTGCAAGACCAAATTTTACCATAAATCTATTAAAAAAATTAATAACTTCACTACAGAAAAATAAAGCAGTAATACCTTCAATCAAATCTAAAGACTCAATCAAGTATAAAATTAAAAATCAAATAATCAATTTAAGTAGAGATAATTCTATTCTAACACAAACTCCTCAAGCTTTTAAATTTCAAGATTTGTACAATCTATCAATTAAACAAAAAAAAGTGATTACAGATGAGGCAAGTTTATTTATTGAAAAAAACTTAAACGTAAAATTTATTCAAGGTGAAAATTTAAATACTAAAATTACTTTTAAAGAAGATATTAAAGAAAAATTAACTTACTTTGGTATTGGATTTGATATCCATAGATTAATCAAAGGTAAAAAACTTTATCTAGGGGGTATTAAAATACCTTATCACTCAGGATTAAAAGGACACTCGGATGGTGATGTAATTATTCATTCGATAATTGACTCGATATTAGGAGCTATGAGAAAAAAGGATATTGGAACTTTTTTTCCAGACAACAGTAACAAGTTTAAAAATATTAGATCTCCAAAAATGCTAAAACCAATTATAAAGTTATTATATTCAAATAATTACCATATCAATAATTTAGATATCAATCTGATATGTGAAAAACCAAAAATATCAAAATATAGAGATAAAATATTAAATTCGCTTTCAAATCTATTAAATATAAATAAAGATTTAATTAATTTAAAAGGTAAAACAACAGAAAAACTTGGATTAATAGGAAAAGAAAAAGCAATTGCCTGTGAAGTAATTTGCTCGATATCAAAATGAAAAAAATTAATGTTTTAATCTCGACTTTCTTTGGGTACGGTTATTTGACAAAAATGCCTGGCACTGTTGCATCGATTGTTACAACAGTCTTTATTTATATAGCTTATGAAATTCTTGATTATACAAGTTTAAAGTTCTCAATAGTTTTTTTTATTATTTTATTTTTTTACTCTTTTTTTGCTGTCAAAGACACAGAGAGTGAATTTGAAAATAAAGATCCTAGACAAATTGTAATTGATGAAGTTTTAGGTCAATCGATGCCTTTGATACTTTTGCTATATTTAAATCAAACAAATCAAATCAATATTGCTATTGAATTTTATTATATTATTTCTTTATTATCTTTTAGATTTTTTGATATTTTAAAGCCATTTCCGGTAAGCTATTTCGATAAAAATCATAAAAATTATTTTGGTATAATTATGGATGATATAATGGCTGGTCTTTACTCAATGGTTGTAGTCTATTTAGTTAGTTTCATATTTTGATGAATTTAAAAAAACTACATAAAAAATTGATAAATAAAAAATTAACAATTTCTGTAGCTGAATCTTGTACAGGAGGTTTGTTGGCTAGCAATCTTACTAAACTAGCAAATTCATCCAAATACTTTCAAATGGGTTTAATTACTTACTCTAATGAGGCAAAAACCAAAATCTTAAAAGTAGATAGAAATATCATTAAAAAATATGGTGCTGTAAGCAAAGAATGCTGTGAAGAAATGGTAAAGAATTTATCTAAAATTTCTAAAAGCAAAATTAATGTATCAATTACTGGTATAGCTGGGCCAGGAGGAGGATCAAAAATAAAACCAGTTGGTCTTGTCTATATTGGGATTAAAACAGGAAAATATTTATTAATTTTAGAAAATAAATTTAAATCTAAGAACAGATCAAGTATTCAAAAAAATACAGTAAGAGAAGTATTAAATAAAATTATAAAAATTATTTCCTAAAGATTTTCAGCTCTTTTTTGAAAAGCATCAGCTATTTTGTTTAAACCAAATTGAAATGATTTTTCCATTATTAAATTCAAAAACTTATTTTTAATTTCAAAATCAACATCAAATTGAACTTCTGTTAAATTATCTTTTTCTACAAATTTCCAATTATTTTCAAGATGTTTTAAGGGACCATCAATATTGGTTACGTGAATAGAGTCGTTTTTTTTATCGTATCTTACATCGCTCTTATAAGTATCTACAAAGGGTTTTTTGCCAATGGTCAAATCAGCAATTATTTTTTTTACATCCACATCGTCATTTGTTTCATAAATTTTTGAGTCAATGCAAAATGGAATAAATTCAGGATACTTTTCAATATCTAAAACAAAATCAATTAATGTTTGTTTATCACGTGCGATATGACGTGTAACTGATGCTTTAGGCATTAATTACTTTTTATTCTGTTTTGTTGTAACTTAGCAAAATCCTCATCGGCATGATAAGAAGATCTTGTTAAAGGCGATGAGGAAACTAATAAAAATCCCTTAGCTTTTGCTATAGTTCCTAATTCATCAAATTCTTTTGGGGTATAATATCTATCTAATGGAAAATGTTTTGTTGATGGCTGCAAGTACTGGCCGATAGTTATAAAATCTACATCAGCTGCTCTTAAATCATCCATAACTTGAAATATTTCATCTCTTGTCTCTCCTAAACCAACCATAATTCCAGATTTAGTAAAAATATTTTTATCAATTTTCTTTGCATTTTTTAAAAGTTCTAAGGATGTAAAATATCTAGATCCTGGTCTTACTTTTAAATAAAGACTGGGTACAGTCTCAATATTATGATTAAAAACATCTGGTCTAGCTTCAATAACTTTTTTGTAAGCTTCCCCTTTTCTTAAAAAGTCTGGTGTCAAAACTTCTATAGTTGTATTTGGATTTGATTTTCTAGTTTGATTAATCACATTATAAAAATGTTCAGAACCTCCATCATCTAGATCGTCTCTATCAACTGAAGTTATTACAACATGTTTTAAATTTAACTTTTTAACAGCTTCAGCAATTTTAACTGGTTCTAATAAGTCTAAATTTCCAGGAACACCAGTTTTAACATCACAGAAAGCACATGCTCTTGTACAAGTATCACCCATTATCATAAAAGTTGCGTGTCTCTTACTCCAGCACTCAGTAATATTTGGACAGTTTGCTTCCTGACAAACAGTTACTAAATTATTATTATTAACTATTGTTTTCGTTAAAAAAAATTCTTTGCTATTTGTAAGCTTTGATCTAATCCAATCTGGTTTTTTTTTAATTGGATTTATTGGCTTATTTTCTTTTTCAGGATGTCTACTTTTCATCTTTTTTTATTAAATAAATTGTTTCATCTTTTTTACCAAATAAAAATCTTTCTCTAATTAATATCTCCACATAATCTAAATCTAGATTTGTACTTAATAGAGAATTTTTATGATCTATATCCTCTATTTTCTTAATTAATAATGTCTCTTCTTTTTTCAAGTCAGACAAAAGTTCTTTTTTTTTAAAATATGAAAAAAGCCCTCTTTCTCCAGAAACTAGATTAAAAATGAAATAAAATATTAAAAAAATTGATGTTAATAAAAAATAATTTCTTTTTATTAATCTCAACATTAATTGATCTTATTCATTCTTGCCTTATTTCCAAGTTCTTCTTCAATACGAATTAATTGATTGTATTTAGCAACCCTTTCTGAACGTGCTAAAGATCCTGTTTTAATTTGATTGGAATTTGTTCCAACTGCTAAATCAGCAATGAATGTGTCCTCACTATCTCCAGATCTATGAGAAATTATTGTTTTATAACCAATAGTTTGAGCAAATTTAATTACATCTAGAGTTTCAGAAACAGTGCCTATCTGATTAAGTTTAATTAATATTGAATTAGATGAAATATTTAAAAATCCTTTTTTTAATCTCTCAAGATTTGTAACATAAAGATCATCTCCCACAATCTGAACGTTTTTTACAGAACGGATTAATTTATTCCAAGCTAACCAATCATTTTCTGCAAAAGGATCTTCTATAGATTTAATTTTATATTTCTTAATAATTTTTTGGTATTCTTTTATTGATTTTTCAACAGAAACAAAATTTTTTGAATGGATTGAATATTTGTTTTTTTTTAATAGTTCATTTGCGGCTACATCCAAACAAATTGAAACATCTTTACCATTAATAAATCCAGATTTCTTAATTGCTGAGACAATCAAATCTAAAGCCTGGTTATTGCTACTAATCATAGGTGCAAAACCACCCTCATCACCAACTGAAGTAGAGTAACCTTTGATTTTTATTAAATTACTTAGGTTTTTAATTACAACAAAACAAATCCTCATTGCTTCTGAGAAACTTTTTGCTCTATCTGGTCTTATCATAAATTCTTGAATTCTAAGACCATTGTTGGCATGAGCTCCTCCATTAATAATATTCATTAATGGATAAGGTAATTGAAAATTATTTTTTAAAAAAAATGTCTTATACAAAGGTAGTTTTTTTACTTTTGCAGAAAGTTTTTTTACAGCCATTGATACTGCAAGCATTGCATTTGCACCTAGATTAGTTTTTTGTTTCGTACCATCTAAATTAATTAATAAGGCATCAATTCTCTCTTGATTATGAACGCTTTGACCTTTTAATTTTTTTGAAATTTTTGAATTTACTAATTCAACAGCTTTTAAAACACTTTTACCTAAATATTTTTTATTATTTTTATCTCTTTTTTCAAAAGCTTCGTATGTGCCAGTTGATGCACCTGATGGACATATGGCAGATGCACTTAAATTATTTGTATAGACCTCAGCTTCTACTGTTGGATTTCCTCGACTATCAAAAACTTGTCGTGCTTTAATTTTTGTTATTTTACTCACTTAATAAGTTTATCAATTTCGGTTAACTGTCTTAATAAATTTTCTAATTTATCTAGAGGAACCATATTAGGCCCATCAGATGGTGCGTTATCAGGATCCTGATGTGTTTCTATAAATACACCGGCAACCCCAACAGCAACAGCTGCTCTTGCAAGATACTCAACAAATTCTCTTTGACCACCAGAAGATTCTCCTTGTCCTCCAGGTTGCTGAACTGAATGCGTTGCATCAAAAATAACCGGATAACCATTCTTGGCCATAATAGGTAAAGATCTCATGTCAGAAACCAAAGTGTTGTATCCAAAACTTGCACCTCTTTCAGTAACAAGAATATTTGAGTTTCCTGAGTCTGATATTTTTTTTGTAACATTTACCATGTCCCAAGGAGCTAAAAATTGACCCTTTTTAACATTTATAATTTTATTTGTTTTTGCAGCAGCAATTAAAAGATCAGTTTGTCTACATAGAAAAGCTGGAATTTGTAAAACATCAACATGATTAGCAACTACTGAACATTGCTCTGAATTATGAATATCAGTCAAAATTGGAACATTTAATTCTTTTTTAATTTTATCAAATACAGGTAATGAAGCTTCCAAACCAGCACCTCTCTTACCTTTTAAACTTGTTCGGTTAGCTTTATCAAAAGAAGTTTTATAAATAAAACCTAGACCATATTTGGAAGTTATTTCTTTTATTTTTCCAGCCATATCCATTGCATGCTGTTCTGTTTCAAGCTGACATGGACCAGCAATAATACAAATTTTTTTATCATTTGAAATTTCTATGTTCCCACAATTAACTGTAATACTACTCATTTATGATTTTTTGCTGCTTTGATAAATGAAGAGAATAAAGGATGAGGAGATAAAGGTCTAGATTTAAATTCAGGATGAAACTGAACTCCAATAAACCAAGGATGATTTTTAAGTTCAATTATCTCAGGAAGTTTATTATCTGGCGATAAACCAGAAAATATTAGTCCATTTTTCTCAAATTTTTCCTTAAATGAAATATCCACTTCATATCTATGTCTGTGTCTTTCTTTGATTAATCTTGATTTATAGATATCTCTAATTTTAGACTTATCTTTTAAAATTGCATCATAAGAACCAAGTCTCATTGTTCCACCTAAATTTTTATCTGTACCTTTAACTTTTTTTCCACTTTTTTCCCACTCATTCATTAAACCAATTATATGAACACCACCTTTATCAAACTCAGAAGAAGTTGCTTTTTTAATTTTTAATTTATTTCTAGCAAATTCTATTATCGCCATTTGCATACCGTAACAAATACCTAGAAATGGTATTTTATTAATTCTTGAATATTTAATTGCTTCAATTTTTCCCTCAGTTCCTCTTTTTCCAAATCCTCCTGGTATTAGAATACCTGAAACATTTTTAAGTTTGCTTTTAATTTCAGAAACTTTTAATTTTTCTGAATCAATTCTAACTAAATTTACCTTCAGGTTGTTTGTAATTCCTCCATGCGTTAAGGCTTCATCTAATGATTTATATGCATCTTTTAATTCTACATATTTACCTATTATTGCAATATTGACTTGTTTTTTTGTATTAAGTGTAATTTTGGTAATTTTCTTCCAAGGATTTAAGTTATTTGATTTTTTAGATTTTATTTTAAAGTAATCTAAAACTTGAAGATCTAACTTTTCTTTAGCAAAACTAATTGGTGCTTCATAAATTGTTTTTACATCAACCGTTTCAATTACATTTTTAATATCAACATTGCAAAATAGAGATATTTTTTTTCTATGCTCTAAAGGTATTGGTCTTTCTGATCTACAAATAATTATATCAGGTTGAATACCAATACTTCTCAATTCTTTTACGGAGTGTTGTGTTGGTTTAGTTTTTATTTCATCTGATGCTTTTAAATATGGAACTAAAGTTAAATGAATAAATAAAGCATTTTTTTTCCCAATATCATTTGAAAATTGTCTTATAGCCTCAACAAATGGTAAGCTTTCAATATCACCTACAATTCCACCTATTTCGCAAATTACAAAATCTTCTTTTGACGTATCGTATTTAATAAATTCTTTAATTCTATTGGTTATATGTGGAATAACTTGTACTGTCTTTCCAAGATATTCTCCTTTTCTTTCTTTCCTCAGAACATCGCTATAAATTTTTCCTGTAGTAATATTATCTGTTTTCTTTGCAGTAACTCCTGAAAATCTTTCATAGTGACCTAAATCTAAATCTGTTTCAGCGCCATCATCTGTTACAAAAACCTCTCCATGCTGGAATGGACTCATTGTTCCAGGATCTACATTTAGGTAAGGATCTAATTTTCTAAGCCTAACTTTGTAACCTCGAGATTGCAGAAGATATGCTAGTGATGCTGATGATAGACCTTTTCCAAGTGATGAAACCACGCCGCCAGTGACAAATATATATCGCGCCATGGAGTTATCTTATAGCTAATAAAAAAAGAAATAGAAAGTATTAATTAATTATTTTCAGGAATTGATGGAGTATCTTCAGTTTTTTCTTCAACTGTGTCTAAAACTGATCCTGTAGGCGTTAATTCTGCTCTTGAAATTATTGTCAGTGCAAGGCTACAAATGATAAATAAAGTTGCAACTATCGCAGTTGCTTTGGTAATAAAACTACCAGCTGATCTCGATAGCATGAAATTTTCTTGTGAAACACCAATACCTAGAGCGCCACCCTCTGATTTTTGAAGTAGCACAAGCACAACTAAAATAAATGCAAGTATGATGTTAATTACAAGTAATAATGTTTCCATGGGGGACTAATTAATGGTTTTTTTAATTATATCAATAAATTTCTTTGGATTTTGTGATGCTCCACCTACTAAAAAACCATCTATGTCAGGAATTATTTTTAATTGATCAACATTTTTACTGTTAACAGAGCCTCCATATAAAACTTTTAGAGATTTTTTTCCAAATTTACTTTTTATAAATTTAATTGATTTAGACAGTTCCTCTGATGAAGGAATTAAACCAGTTCCAATTGACCATACTGGTTCGTATGCAATAATTATATCATTAATTTTTTTGATAGATTTTAATCCTTTCTTTAATTGACTATCTAAAACTTGATTAGTCTTTTTATCTCTTTTTTGTTTTAGAGTTTCACCAATACAAAAAATAATTTTTAAACCAGATTTAATTGAATTTTTTATTTTAAGATTAATTAGATTGTCATTTTCTCCAGCCATTCTGTTTTCGGAATGACCCAAGATCACATATTTTGCTCCAACACTTTTAAGCATTCTTGCATTAACCTGACCTGTAAAAGCTCCATAATCTAAATTTTGATGAGAATTTTGTGCACCAACTTCAATATTTGTTTTACTAAGTCTTTTTGAAATTGGACGTATTAGAGTATTTGGAGGACAATAAATTAGTTTGAACTTATTTTTTTTATGACTTTTTGAGAATTTAATAACTTTATCTAATGAATTTATAGTTTTTAAATCTCCAAACATTTTCCAATTAGCTATAAAATACATATATTTATTTGTCATAATTGACTTTTTAATCTATAGATTTGTTTTTTACAGATCAATAAATTTATAACGTTATGGTTGAAAAATTAAAAAATTTAGGTTGGAAACAATTTGGTGGATTAGTTCTAATAGTAATCATCATAATAGCTTTTGGCTTTGGTGGATTTGGTGGTGGCTTTAGCACTAACAATCAAAATAACATTGCTAAAATAAATAAAACTAACGTAACCACTCAAGATTTCATGGACTATGTCAATCAAAGTGGAATTTCACAAGAAGCAATAAGAAATAATTTAGACAACAACATTATAGAAGAATTATTATCAGGACTTATTTCAACAACTTTAATTGATCTAGAGATTGAAAATTTTAAACTTTCTATAAACGAAAAGACAATTTTAAAATATTTAAAAGACAATAAAAATTTTAAAGACGAGAACGGTGCTTTTGAAAGAATTAAATATGAAAAATTTTTACTTTCAAATAATATGTCTGCTCCTTTGTTTGAGTTGAAATTAAAAAATCAAGGTTTACAGAAACACTTATTTGATTTTATCGGTGCAGGCACTGTTACCCCTGAATTTCTAATAGAAAGTAAATTTGAAGAAAACAATAAATCATTATCTATTGAATACTTCGATATGGAAAATTTATATAAGATTGCAGATGACTATACATCAGATGAAATCAACTCATTTATTGAAGAAAACAAAGATCAATTAAAAAGAGAATATATTGACTTCAAATATGTGGTTTTAAATCCAAAAAATTTAATTGGAATTGATGAATTTAATCAAGATTTTTTTAACGAGATTGATGCAATAGAAAATAAAATTTCTCAAAATGAAAGTTTTAGTTCGATAATCGAAAACATAAATGTAGATTTGAATAATATTAATGAATTTGCTCCAGATGAAAACTCTAGTATGAACGAAAAGTTAATTTACTCTAAAAAATCAAGCAAATTAGATATATTTGAAAGTGGCGATAATTATATTCTTTATAATATAGAGGATGAATATGATCGTTCACCAGATCTAAATGATGAGATAGTAAAAAGTGAAATTGTCGAGCTTATTTATCAAAAAGGTAAATTTGATTACAATAGAAAAATAATTGAAGAAATACAGAATGATGGATTTAATGAAAGTAAATTTATAGAGTTAAGTTCAGGTAAAATCCAAACTGGATTAATTAATTCAATTAGTGATGATAGGCTGTTTGAAGTAAATTCAATTAAAATGCTCTACTCATTACCTCAAAATTCTTTTGCTTTAGTAAACAATACTAATAATCAAATATTTTTAGTCAAAATAAAAGATGTAAATAAAAATACTATAAATAAACAAGGTGAAGAATACAAAGGATTTGTAAATTCACAAAATACAAACAACAGAAAAAGTATTTTACAATCTTACGATACCCTGTTGAATAATAAATACCAGGTTCAATTGAATCAAAAAACTATTGATAGAATTAAAAACTATTTCAAATGATAATTAATCGAAGCTTCAAAGATTTTAAGTTTCGACATAGAAGCAAAAAAAATCAGATTATATACACTTCTAAAAAAGTAAATTCTGATGATGAAGTAATAAATTTAATCGATAATTTTTTAGAGGAAAAAAATAGTTTTATATTTGAGTCTGTTGAAAAAGGAAAAATTAAAGGTAGATACACAATTTTTGGTAAAGATCCTGATAAAATATGGGAGTTCAACAACCAAAAGTCATATTTAATCACTGAAAATAAAAAAATCATTCTTAAAGATAAACCAGAAGAGATAATAGAAAAAATTATTGAAAATTTTAAATTTGATACACCTAAAAATTTACCTAAGATTTGTTCGCTAATTTCTGGTTATTTTTCATACGACTCTATTAGGTACATAGAAAAAATTCCTAACTCATGTAAAAATGATCTTAATTTACCTGATGTAAGATTGATGAGACCAAGAACCTTGGTTATTCATGATAATTTAAAAAAAGAAATATTTTATATAAGTAATGTTTTTAATGATGAAAAAATTAGAAATTATCAAAAAAAGTATGACACTATAAAAACTGATCTATTTAAACTATTAATTCAATCATCGATCAAAAATATTGATACAAAAAGAGTATTTGAAGAAAAAAAAATTAAAGTTAAATCAAACACATCTAAAAATAAATTTCTTGCAATGGTTAATAAAGCTAAGAAATACATTAAACTTGGTGATATTTTTCAAGTTGTTTTAAGTCAAAGATTTGAAGCAAAATTAACAAAAAAACCTTTGGAAATTTATAAAAAACTTAGAGTAACTAACCCCTCTCCTTTTATGTTTTACTTCAACTTTAATGACTTCCAAATTATTGGGGCAAGTCCAGAAATTTTAGTAAGACTAAGAGATAATAAAATTACAGTTAGACCAATAGCAGGTACTAGACCAAGAGGAAAAAATAAAAAAGAAGATCTTTTTTATGAAAAAGACCTTCTTAAAGACAAAAAAGAACTTTCTGAACATTTAATGCTTTTAGATCTAGGAAGAAATGATGCTGGTAAAGTATCCAAAATAAATACTGTAAAGGTAACTGAGAGTTTCACAATTGAGAGGTACTCTCATGTAATGCATATAGTTTCCAATGTAGTTGGAGAGTATAATAAAAAGTTTTCAAAATTTAAATCACTGTTGGCAGGATTTCCTGCTGGTACAGTATCTGGTGCTCCTAAAATAAGAGCAATGGAAATTATTGATGAATTAGAAACGTCAAAAAGGAAAGTTTACGCTGGTGGAATTGGATACTTTTCTGCTAATGGTGAATTTGATACTTGTATTGCATTAAGAACAGCTGTGGCAAAAAATAAAAAATTCTATGTACAAGCTGGAGCAGGTATCGTGGCTGATAGTAAGCCTACAAACGAATATGATGAAACAGTGAACAAGGCGAAAGCTTTGATAAATGCTTTAAGATAATGAAAATATTATTAATAGATAATTATGATAGTTTTACATTTAATCTTTATCATTACATTTCTTCATTAGATGTAAAAGTTGATGTCATAAGAAATGATAAAATTAACTCTAAAGAAATATTAAGAAAAAAATATGATAAAATTGTTATTTCACCTGGACCTGGAAATCCAAATCAATCTGGAAATTGCATAAGCATTTTAAAATCATTGCATAAAAAATTGCCCTTTTTAGGTGTTTGTCTTGGACATCAAATTATAGGTCAAGTCTTTGGATCTAAAATTATTCAAGCAAAAAAATTAATGCACGGAAAAACTAGTAAAATTAAATCACAAAAAATTGGGATTTTAAAAAATCTACCTCGTACCTTTGAGGCTACAAGATATCATAGCTTAATTATTGATAAAAAAACCCTTTCGAAAGATTTAGAGATTACAGCTGAAACTGATGATGGGGTAATTATGGCTATCCAACATAAGCAATTTAATATTCATGGTGTGCAATTCCATCCAGAAAGTATTAAAACTAAGATAGGAATTAAAATTTTAAAAAGTTTTATAAATTATTAATTTTATGGAAAAGATTTTAGAAAAACTTAAAAATAAAGAAAATTTAACCTTTGAAGAAAGTAAGTCAGCATTTGAAATTTTAATGACTGGTAAAGCTGATGAGGATCAAATCTATAATTTTTTAACACTTCTGTCTGAAAAAGGAGAAGTTGCAGATGAAATTGCTGGAGGTGTTTATGTTCTTAGAGAAAAATCTAAAAGAGTAAACGTTCAAGATTGCATAGATACATGTGGTACAGGTGGTGATGGCATGAACACTGTTAATATATCAACTGCATCAGCCTTACTTTTAGCTAGTATGGGTATAAAAGTTGCAAAACATGGCAATAAAGCAGTATCTTCAAAATGTGGCTCTGGAGACGTTTTGGAAGCTCTTAATATTAAAATTGATTTAGAACCGAAAGAAATAGAACAAGAAATAAACAATAACAATTTTGGATTTATGTTCGCTCCAAATTATCATAGTGCCATGAGATTTGTAGGTCCTGTAAGAAAGAAAATTGGTAAAAGAACTATTTTCAACATGATTGGTCCTTTAAGCAATCCGGCTCTAGTAGAAAGGCAGGTTGTTGGAGTATTTGATAAAAAATTGTTAAGAATTTTTGCAGAGGGATTAAAAAATTTAAATATAAAATTTGCATGGATAGTAAATAGCGAAGATGGATTGGATGAAATATCTCCTTATGCAAAAACAAATATAATACAATTGAAGAATGGAAAAATATCTGAAATCTTGGTTGATCCTAATTCAATTGGTGTGAATGCAGAAAAATTTGAGAACTTAATTGGTAATGATGCAAAATTTAATGCAGATAAAATGATTGAAATATTTAAAGGCAAAGATAATGATTTTTCAAAAGCAGTTTGTTTAAATGCTGCAGCTGGTTTAATCGTTGCAGAAAAGTTTGTTGATTTTGAAGAGGCCTATAATCACGCAAGACAATTTATTCTTTCTGGTAAAACTTTTTCACATTTGGAACAAATACAAAATGTCTGAAAACGTTTTAGAAAATATAATTAAAAAAAAAATCGAAAAAATTGATAATCTAAAAAAATCAATAGATCTTAAAAAATTAGACGAATTAATACAAAAAAATAAATCATACATAAATTTTAAAGATAAAATTGAGAACAATTTAAAAGACAATAAAACTTCAATTATTGCTGAAATAAAAAAAGCAAGTCCTTCTGCAGGTGTTATAATTGAAGACTACAATCCAGTAGAAATAGCTAATATTTATTTAAAAAATAATGCTACTTGTTTATCAGTTTTAACCGAAGAAGATTATTTTTTAGGAAATTTAATTCATATAAGCAAAATAAAAGATAAGGTTAATTTACCAATATTATGTAAAGATTTTTTTATTGATACTTTTCAAGTGCCACTTGCCAAAAGTTATGGTGCAGATGCAATTCTGATTATTTTAGCTGGTGTCTCAGATGATCTTGCAAACAATTTATATCAAGAGGCATTGAAATTAGATATGTCAGTAATAGTAGAAGTGCATACTGTTGAAGAGGCTCAAAAAGCATTAAATTTTAAAGATGCGCTAATTGGTATTAACAACAGAAACTTAAAAACACTTAAAACTGATATAAATACAACCTATGATATTTACAATGTTGTAAAAAACCACAAAGGACCTCTAATTTCTGAGAGTGGTATTAAATCTAAAGAAGAATTATTGGAATTAAACAATAAGACTTCGATTAATACTTTTTTAATTGGTGAATCACTTTTGAAAAAATTGGATGAAAATTCAATTTTTTCAGTTTTGTAGTCAATTTAATCCCTATTTTACTAGCATTTTTTAGTATTGTTAAAACAAAAGAACTTTTATAGAACATCTTTTGTACGATATTTGTTCTTATGCTAACAAAAAAACAAAAAAACTTACTTTTATTTATCAACAAGAAGTTGAGAAGTTCTGGTGTATCTCCTTCTTACGAAGAGATGAAACAATCTCTAAACTTAAAATCAAAGTCAGGTATTCATAGATTGATTAGCGCCTTGGAAGAAAGAGGATTTATTAAGAGATTAGCTCATAAAGCGAGAGCTTTAGAGGTAGTAAAATTACCTGAAACAGCTTCAGCAAATGATATTTACAATAGTTTTTCGCCAAGTGTTATCAAAGGTGGTTTAGACGAAGAAACTAACAATTCTGATGAAATGGAAGTTCCAGTATTAGGAAAAATTGCAGCAGGAACTCCTGTTGAAGCAATACAAAATGAAGTTTCAAGAATACCATTACCAAATAATTTAGAAAAAAATGGAGATTATTTTGGATTGAAAGTTCAAGGTGACTCAATGATTGAAGCTGGAATCCACGAAGGAGACACAGTTATTATTAAAAGAACAGATACAGCAGATAATGGAAAAATTGTAGTCGCATTAATTGACGAGCACGAAGCAATGTTAAAAAGAATTCGTAAAAAAGGTAAAGTTGTTGCATTGGAAAGTGCAAATAGAAACTATGAAACCAAAATATTTGGCCCCGATAGAGTAAAAGTTCAGGGTGTTTTAGTATCTTTATATAGAAACTTCTAAAAAAATAGTCTAAACATCTCTGATGTCAAAAGTAGCAACCCGTTTTGCTCCCTCTCCTACTGGAGCTCTTCATATTGGCGGTGTTAGAACCGCCTTGTTTAATTGGTTATATTCAAAAAATCAAAAAGGCACTTTTCATTTAAGAATTGAAGATACTGACAAAGAAAGATCGAAAGAAGAACACAAAATACAAATAATTAAATCCCTAAATTGGTTAGGGATAAAACATGATGGTAAAGAATATATTCAGTCAAATAAAATTGATAATCATGTAAAAATTGCAAATGAATTATTAAAAAATGGGTATGCCTATAAATGTTACTGTTCACCTGAAGAGATAGAAGAGCAAAAAAAAAGAGCTAGACAAAAGAAAATACCTTATATTTACAACAGAAAATGGAGGGATGCAGAAGAAAAAGATGCTCCTAATGAAATTAAACCTGTAATCAGATTTAAAAGTAAAATTGAAGGAAGTTCAATTCTTAAAGATTTGGTTCAAGGTGATGTTGAAATAGAAAACAGCACAATAGAAGATTTTGTAATATTAAGAAATGATGGAACTCCAACTTATAATTTGTCAGCAACTGTAGATGATCATGAAATGGGAATGACGCATATAATTAGGGGTGATGACCATAAAATAAATACTTTTAAACAGATACAAATTTATGAAGCAATGAAATGGGATGTACCACTGTTTGCCCACATACCTTTAATTCATACAATAGAGGGTAAAAAATTATCCAAGAGAGATAATGCTTCAACATTGGATGACTATTCAAAAATTGGAATTATGCCTGACGCATTAAGAAATTATTTACTAAGACTAGGATGGTCATATCAAGACAAAGAAATATTTACTTTAGAGGAAAGTATTAAATTTTTTAACTTAGAAGGAATTGGAAAATCACCGTCAAAATTAGATATGAGCCGTATTTTATCAATGAATGAGCACTATATAAAAAATATTGATGAAAACGATCTATATGATCATCTTTTAAGATATTGTGAAGAATATAAAGATAAAATTAATACAGAAAAAGCATCAAAAATAAAATCATCTTTAGTATTTTTAAAAAACAAAGCAAAAACACTGGAAGAAATATTTAATAATGCAAAATATATTATTAATGATGAAGTTAATTTTAATGAAAATGATTTAAAACTAATTGACGATAAATCAAAAAAAATAATTAATGAATTTCAAGATGAAATTAAAAACTTAGAAAGTTTAACTAGAGATAATTTAGAACCAATAGTTAACAACTTGATAAAAAAACATGAAACAAATTTCAAAGGTGTAGGTCAACCGTTAAGAGTAGCCCTAACAGGATCTAAATTTGGACCAGGCCTATATGATATTGTTATATCTTTAGGTAAAGCAGATGTTGAGAAAAGATTAAGAAAGATACTTAATTAAAATAGAACTTGCCTCACCAGCTGATGAAGTTTTAGATCTGATGCCCTCTAAAGTTTTAGAGCATTCACTTACTTGTTTTTTCATCAAAATGGGGTTTTTAAGAAAATAAATAACAGACCTATATATTTCATCTGCATTACATTCTTTTTGAAGTAATTCAGGAATTACCTCACGATTATTAATTATATTTATAATATTTGCAAATTTTACATTAACTAACATTTTAAAGATCATAAAATTAATAAAACTAAGTTTATAAATAATAATTGATGGAACATTAAAATTACAAATTTGCAACGAAACAGTTCCGGATTTTGAAACAGCAAAAATAGATTTGGACAAAATTTCAGATTTAATATTTTCTTCAGATACAATATCTATATTTTCAACGTTGAATTTTTTTACATACTCTAAAATTAAATTTTTATTTTCTTCGGTTGCATGAATGTAAAAAAAATATTCCTTATGCTTTTGGTTCATTAATTTAATAAAACCTAATAATATAGGTAGCAAAACATTAGTTTCAGAATTTCTGCTACCAGGAAATAAAGATATTATTTTTTTATTTTTAGGTAAAATATTGTCAATAATAGTTTTGTTATTTTGATTTATTTCTATTAGAGGATGGCCAACAAAAGTATTATTAATATTTTCTTCGTCAAAGTATTTTTTTTCAAATTCAAACAACAAAAGAATATGATCAATAAATTTTTTAATTTTTTTAACTCTATTTTTTCGCCACACCCATACCTGAGGTGCTACATAATGAATTGTTTTAATGTTGCTGTTTATTTTTTTAACCTTTTCTGCTACCCGTAAAGTAAAATCAGGACTATCTACACTTAGCAATATATCAGGATTAAATTTTATTATTTCTTCTACAGTTTTATTTATTTTTGATTTAATTCTAAAAATATTAAGCAATACACTTGTAAATCCTAGGTATGTAATTTCCTTCAAATCATAAATAGATTTAATTCCTAGATTCTGTAAGTGAGTACCACCAACGGATAAATATTCAATTTCAGGATTTTCTAGTTTTAATCTTGAAATTAAAGTTGAAGCAAGTTTGTCTCCTGATGGTTCGCCAGTTAATACAAAGATTTTTTTCATATAACTTTAATAAAAATTTTGTTTTTATTAGCAAAATTTAATACTTCTTTCTTATCAAGAAAAATATTCTTTTTAGATTTTAAAACTAGACCTTTTAATCCATATTTTTTTATATCTTTTAAGGTTTGCAAACCAACAGTTGGTAAATCCATTCTTAAATCTTGTTTAATTTTAGGTAATTTTATTAATATACCTTGTGAATTTTTCTTTACTTTTGAAAGCATTTTTTTTGTTCCTTGCCTTCCCTCTTTTGCAATTATTTTTTCATCTTTGACAACTAAAGCCTGTATATGATCCAAACTATTAATTTTATTGAAATAATTTTTAGCTTTTTTAATTGAGTTGTTATCATTCTTATTAGGCTTATTTTTTGTATAATTTCCTTTTTTAAGAGATAGTTCTGGATTAAAATATACAGAGCTAATAACTTTAATATCTTCATCTGCTAGGATCTTAATTATAGATTTTATAATTGCAGCATCACCAATTTTTGAAGCTCTAATAATACTTGGCATATAATATATACCTTTTAAATCTAATCTAAGGGATGTAAAATTAGGCTTTGCTATTTTACCTGCAAACAAAACTTTTTTAGATTTTTTTTCTTTAATTAATTTGATTATTTTTCCAAATTTTCCAATGCTAATCCTGTAAGAATTTTTATCTCTTTTAAATTTATTATTTTTAGAAAAATCTATAATAAAATATTCTTTATTTAATTTTTTAATTTTCTTTAAAACTATTTCAGGAAAATCTGTGTCACCTAAAAATAAACCAATCATTTTATTTTGAAAAGGGAGTGCAAATTGGTCTTTTCTTATCTTTTTCTATAAAACTAACTACTTCGGAAACTAATTCATTTTTTCTTAAATCGTTTGATAAATTACTTAAATTCTCTGTTAAATTCTCATTATTAAATATTATTTTATAAGCTTCACTAAGAGATAATATTTCTTTATTTGGTATATCTTTTCTTCTTAAACCAATAAGATTTAACCCTTGCAATATACTTCTATTTCCATGTGCTATACCATACGGTATCACATCTCTTACTACACCACACATCCCACCTATCATTGCAAATTTACCAACTCTAGTAAATTGTTGTACAGCTGAATTGCCACCAATTATGGCATTATCATCAACATGAGCATGGCCACCTAATGGAACATTGTTTGCTAAAATAACATTATCACCAACAATACAATCATGAGCAATATGAGAAGACACCATAAACAGACAATTATTACCTACTTTAGTTTTACCTCCACCACCTTCTGTGCCTGGATTTATAGTAACGTATTCTCTTATTTTATTATTGTCACCTATCTCTAATAAAGTTTTTTCACCCTTAAATTTTAAATCTTGTGGATCATTTCCTATAGACACAAATGGATAAATTTTATTATTAGCACCAATCTTAGTATTACCTGTTATATTTACATGAGACTGAATAACTGTTCCATCTCCTATTTCTACATTTGGGCCAATAACAGAATAAGGTCCAATTGTTACATTTTGAGAAATTTTAGCATTTGAGTCTATAATAGCTGTTTTGTGAATCATTTGTTGTCTCTTAAAAATTCTCTAATATTTTTTGCTGGATAACCCATTACTTTTGTATTATCTGGAATATTTCTTATTACTCCAGAGCCACCTCCTATTTCTACATTGTTACCAACTTTAATATGTCCTGAAATTCCTGCTTGGCCACCTATTTTCACGTTTGAACCAATAATTGAACTGCCTGCAATTCCTACTTGACCTGCTATAATAGAGTTTTCTCCTATTTTAACATTATGAGCTATATGTATTTGGTTATCTAAAAAGGTGTTTTTACCAATAACTGTATTTGACATCGAACCTCTATCAATAGTAGAACCACATCCTATTTCACAATTTTCCTCAATAATTACAATACCAATATGTGGATATCTTAAATTCTTATTTTTATTTGGAAAGAAACCAAAACCATGTTTTCCAACTACACAATTATCTAAAATTTTAACGTCATTACTTATAAGTGAATTTCTTATTATTGTATTTGAACCTATAGAGCAATTATCTCCAATAGAAACATTTTTTTCAATTATTGTGTTATGACCTATCTTACAATTTTCACCTATTGATACATTTTTTCCTATTAAAACATTTTTACCAAAAATAACTTTATCCTTAAAATCTGTTTCACTAATATCAATTGCAGTATCATCAAAATCATCGTTGATAGCATTAGGATAAAACATTGATGTGATATTAGATACAGATAGTAATACATTTTCAACAATTAGAGGGACACAATGATTTGGAAGTTCATTTTTTAAATTCTCTGTCGTGATGCAAAAAGATGCTTTAGTTTTTTGAGCTAAATCTTTATATTTTTTTGAATGTAGAAATGTAATCTCAGAATTATTGCAGCTGTATAAATCCTTTATATCTTTAATTTCAAAATTCTTTGGTACAGATGCGTTTTTAATTTCAAGAAAATTTAAAATATCATAAATTAAAAAAGGACCTTTATTTTTAAAGAAGGGATTAGACATAATTGCTTTTAACAGAGCAATTATTTTTGAGTTATCAATATTTATTGCTATTTATTTCTTATCTACAATTGTTGCTGACCAAATTGCATCTGCCATTTTAACTTCATTTACAAAAGCTTCACCTTTGTATTTCCAGACTCTACCATGAGATCTTATAGCCTCGATTTTTAAAATTAATTTACAGTCAGGTATAACTGGGTTTCTAAATCGCGCTTTTTCTACACCCATTAAAAATACAAGTTTATTTTCATATGTGGATTTGTCTAAACCATGAGCAGTCAAAGCAGCAGCTGCTTGACCAAACGACTCAACAATTAACACACCTGGCATAACTGGCTGCCCTGGAAAATGTCCTTGTACAAAAAAACTGTCTTTTTTTACATTTAATACAGCGGTTGCAGAAGTGAGTTTAACTATATCGTGTAACTCATCAATTAATAACATTGGCTCCCTATGAGGTAGCAAATCTATAATTTCTTTTTTATAAATAGATGTCATTTACTTTAATTTTGTCTGTCAAGTATTTTTATGATTTCATTAGTTATATTATAATTATTTTTTCCCATTAAAATATGTTTTTTATTTAAAACTAAATCAATTGAATTTTTTTCAACATATTCCTTAACAATATTATTAATTTCTAGCATAAATTTATCTAATTTAGTTTTTCGTGTTTTATCAAAGTTTTGAACTAATTTGTCCTTTTCTGATCTAAAATTATCTAATTTTTTTTTAAAATTATTAACTTTTTCATTGTATGCATCATCAGAAAGAATATTTTTTTGTGACAAAATATTGTTTTCTTCAGATTTAAGATCATTTTCTTTCTGTTTTAAAAAATTTATATTTTCCTGATCCATATTTTTTAGTGCATTTTGAATATTTTTGCCTTTAATTGAATTTGCAAATAAAAAATCAAGATCTAAATAAACAATTTTTTCTTTTGATAAAGCTGGTGATGTTACAACAGCTAATAAAATTAGAATTTTAAATAATTTAAGAAACATTTCTAAAATGTTGTACCTAAATTGAATCTAAATGTTTCTGTTACATCATTTGAACTTTTAGTTATAGGTTGTGCTAATGAAAAATTCATTGGTCCAACTGGAGAATACCAATCTAAACCAACTCCAATTGAACTTCTAATTTCATTATCATCTAATGACGAATTATAATCAACACCCCACAAATTAGCTGCATCCACAAAAATTATAAAATCTGTATTTTGAGAATTTTCTAAAATTTGTGGTAATGTAGTTGTAAAATTTATTGAACTCATATAATTTCCACCAATGTAATCATCTCCATCTTTAGGACCTATTTTACCATACTCAAATCCTCTTAATGTGTTTGATGGAACTGTTAGTCTTTCAGATAATTTAATATCTTCGTCTTTAATAGAGTGAGCGCTTCTTAAAGAAAAAGAAAAAGATGATACATTATTTTCATAAAATTCAGTATAATATGTGTACTTGTATTTATTTACTAATGTGTATGTATCACTTATATAAGGTAAATTTAATGAGTATGAACTTAAGAAACCATCAGTTGTTTGAAATTTTTGGTCTCTTTTATCAAGAGTAAGACCAATGTCCAAAAATAAATCAATATAATCCCCTTCTTGAGCTTGCTGCCTTGCTGAGGCAGTATTGTCGGTTTCAATTCTTTCATAATAATTTGAAGTACCAATTCTTAAGAAAAAATCATCATAGTATTCAAAACCAGATCCAATCTCGAAACCTGTCTTATTAAACTTATAGCCAGAATTTTTTAATCTATCAGTTTCACTTGCATCGATAACCAAAAAGAGAGATTTGTCTGAATTCTTAAAATTTTTATTTTCAATTTCAAACCTTCCTTTAACTGTTTCTGTGCTCAAATTTAAATTAGAATCCAGACTAATTCCTTTTCCTAAAAAATTATTCTCCTTCACACCTACCATAAAGGATGATCCAGTAGTTCCAAAACCAGCACCAGCAGTTATTTCACCTGTTGGCTTTTCTTCAACAGAAATATTAATTATTTTTTTATCCTTAGAAGATCCATCGATAATTTCAGATTTTACGTCTTTAAAAAAATTTAAACTTTTTATATTATTTATTGATTTTGTTTTTAAAATTTCATTATAAGGATCGCCTTCATCTATAAGTAACTGATTTCTGATAACAGTTTCAACTGTTACATTGTTTCCATAGATATTAACTTTTTCTACAAAATTTTTCTCAGTTTCAGAAATAACAAATTTTAGGTTTAACAAATCTCCAACTAAATTTTCTTCAACATCTGATTTAATTGTTTCATATTGTTCATTAAGAACAATTAAATCAATTTCATCCAATATATCTTTTATCCTATTAAGTGAATACGTTTTTCCATTTAAGTTTTTAAATGTTTCATTAATTTTTATAAAATTATTTTTATCATAGTCTGCTGGTAGCTGTAACTCAAGTTTTCCAAATTTAACTTTATTTTTAGCATTAATATTAAAAATCAATTCAAAATTATCATCATCAAACTTTTTAGCAAAAGAAGAATTAATAACAACATTGTAATAACCTTTATTTAAATAAAAATTTTTTAAAAGTTGTAAATCAAAATTAATTAAATTCTCATTTAAATATTTTTTTCCACTCAAGAATTTCCAAAATTTATATTCTTCACTAACTATTACTCTTTTTAATTTTTGATCTTTATAAATTTTATTCCCTATAAATGTTATTTTTTTAATTTTAGCCTTCTCACCAAGATCTATTTCAAAAATTAAATTTATCTTATTATTTCCTATTTCTTCTTTAAAAACATTTAGCTTTGCTTGAATATAACCTTGTACTTTAAGTACATTTAGTATTTTTTCTTTTTCATTTTTTAAAATAATTTCATTGAAGGATGATTTTTCTCTTAAAGACAAAACAGTTTTAATAGCTTCCTGAATTTTTTTTGCTTTAATACCTTCAATCTTTATATTCGATATTATTGGATTTTCTTCAATGTAAAATTTTAGAATATTTTTTTCAAAGTTAATTTCAATATTTTTAAAAAAATTAGTTTCATAAAGATTTTTAATTAAATTATTAATTTGATTAGCTGAAACCTCATCTCCTACATTAATATTGGATAACATTTTTATTGTTTCTAATGGAATTCTTTCATTACCTAATACCTCTATTTTTAATACTTTTTCTGCATTTGAATGATTAATTAATAATAAAATAATCACTATTAATGATAAAAAAAAGTTTATAGAATTTTTAAGCATTTTTGGATTTATACACTTTTTCTAAAACTTTTAAATGTACATATTTTTCTATTTTAATTATTTGATCTACGTTTAGAGGTTGAATCTTTTTAAATTTTAAAAATTCTTTTTGCTTTAAGAGCTTAAATAAATATTTATTTATATCTATAAACTTAATTTTTTTTTTTAAAAATAAATTAACTAATGTATCATTCATAGATACAATAACTGTTTCATAGAGAGAGTTGGTGTTTTCAAGTAATTTAAGTATTTTAATTACAGGATATCTTTTTGTATCAACATTATTCAAGTTTAAATTATTTAGTTTATCAATATCTAGATTCTTTGAATTATATATCTTATTACTCTTATAAAAAAGGGTATTAAAAATAGGAATTTTCATTGTAGTTTCATGAGCAACTAATTTAATTAACCCATTATTAAACTTTAAAATAGCGTGTATATAAGATTTTGGATGTATTAAAATTTTAATTTTACTGTATGGCACATCAAAAATGTTTTTAGCTTCAATTACTTCATAAACTTTATTAATCATTGTAGCAGAATCGATTGAAATTTTTTTTCCCATTTTCCAACTAGGATGATTTAATGCTTCTGTCACACTAATGTTGTTAAAATTTTTTAAAGGTTTTTTGTAAAAAGGGCCTCCTGAGGCAGTTAGATATATTTTTTCAATAGAATCAATATCAATATTACTCAATCCATACCATAGTGAAAAATGTTCAGAATCTACTGGAATGAAATCTGTTTTATAAAAATCTAATTTTTTTTTTATGAGACACCAACCACAAATAATTGATTCTTTATTAGCTATAGCAATTTTTTTTGTTAATGGGATTATCTTCAATGTAGGGTCTAAACCATTAATCCCAACAATTGAATTCATGACATAATCAATCTTTTTTTTTATGATTTTGTTTAATTCATTATAATTATTAAATATTTTAATT